>NZ_JARWAC010000039.1 GCF_029846175.1 Sphaerisporangium sp. TRM90804
GCCGGGGGCGTCGCCCCCGGCCGCCGGCTCTTCGCGTCAGTCGACGGGCCGGAAGACAAGCAGCGAGCGGGGGCGCTTGCCGAAGGTCACCGGGCCCGCGGCCGTGAACGTCTCGCCGTCGCGCGCCAGCCGGATCCGCGCGCCGGCGCCCTGGGGGGACTCCACGTGCACGGTGTCGGCGCGCCACTGCAGGTAGTGCCGCGACATGCCGGCCAGCCCCGCGACGGTGCTGGCCAGGGCGTGCAGCCGGGGCAGCCGTGAGGCGGCGGTCAGCAGGCGGACGTCCAGCACGCCGTCCTCCAGCCGGTCGCGGTGGGTGGGGGCGACGCCGCGCGACTGGTAGGCGCAGTTGCCCGCGAACAGCAGCCAGACCCTGTGCCGCCGCCCGTCGACGAGCAGCTCCTCGGGACGATGGCGGCGCGCCATGACCGTCGCCATCGCGACGACCAGCGCGGGCCACTTGCCGATCCTCCCGTCCCAGCGCCGGCGCTGGTCGACGACCGCCGGGTAGACGCCGAGGCTGGCGGTGTTGAGGAAGACCCGCCCGGCGACCTCCCCGACGTCCACCGCGACCACGTGCCCCGCCTGGTAGGCGGCGACCGCCTCCTCCATGGTCTCCAGGCCCAGCGTGCGGGCGAAGTGGTCGAGGGTGCCCGACGGGATGGGCAGCAGCGGGACGCCGTGGTCGAGGGCGGCCCGCGCGCCGCAGTTCATCGTGCCGTCGCCCCCGGCGACGGCGAGCACCCGGGCACGGGCGGCGGCGTCCCGCAGCAACGCGGCCAGGTCGTCGCCGGGCCCGGCTTCGAGCACCTCGGCCTCCGGGAGCACCTTGCGCAGGGCGGCCGCCGTGCCGCACTCGTGGCCGGCCGCGCTGTTGACGACCGCGACGAGCCCCTTGCCGTCGGGGTCGAGGTCGTGCAGCGGCGCGGTGGCGGCGACGCGGGCCTCACCGATCACCGTCTGGCCCGGCCACAGGCGCCTGGTGACCATGGCGGCGCACATGCCGAGCGCCATGCCGGCCAGCACGTCGCCGGGGTAGTGGACGCCGACGTAGACGCGGGAGAAGCAGACGGCGCCGGCGGCGAGCCCGACGGGCACCGCGACCCGCGCGGGCGCCTCCATCGCGATGCCCGCGGCGAACGCCGCCGCCGAGGCCGAGTGACCCGAGGGGAACGAGTGGGAGGTCGGCACCTTGGCCAGCCGTGCCAGGGGGAAGTCGGCGATCGAGGGCCGGGCCCGGGCGAACGCCTGCTTGCCCAGCAGGTTGACCACCGGGCTGGCCAGGCTGATCGCCAGCAGCCCCCGGGTGGCGGCGCGGCGCATCCGCCTGCGCCCGGTGAGCGCGAACGCGCCCGCCACGGCCACCCACAGCAGGGAGTTGTCGGCGGCCCTGGAGAGCCGGGGAAGCACGCGGTCGCATCCGGGCAGGTGCGCGTCGGCCACCGATTTGAACAGGCGCCGGTCCACCGCTCCGAGCCGCTTCCTCATCCTCGCCCGAGCACCGGGCCCCGTCGCCTTCCGCATGAACACCTTGATGCCCACGAGAGCCGCCGCCAGACACTCGCCGGGCAGATTGCCCCACCTGTCCCCCCTGGTCGGCCCCGGATCGTCAGCGACGGGGGCGGCTTCACCTAGACGCGCCCCACCCCTTCGATGGAGGCTCCGCCGGAGCCGCCGGTGCCCTGAGCGGGGCCCCGCCCGCGGCGAAGGCGGCCAGAAGGCGGTCGGCGGCCAGTGACGGCGTGAGGGTGCCCTCCAGGACCTCGCGTTCCACCTCGCCGGTGATGGCGGCGACGTCGGGGTGCTCCCTGAGCCCGGACAGCAGGCGGTCGCGCACGAGCGTCCACGTCCAGCCGACCTGCTGGCGGCGGCGCTTGGCGGCCAGTTCTCCGGAGGCCTCCATGAGGTCCTGGTGGCGGGTGATCCGCGACCACAGCTCGTCCAGGCCGGCGCCGGTCATGCCGCTGCAGGTGAGCACCGGCGTCTCCCAGCCCCCGCCGCCCGCGCGCAGCAGGCGCAGGGCCCCGGCCAGCTCGCGGGCGGCCTTGCGGGCGTCCAGCTCGTGCGGGCCGTCGGCCTTGTTGACGGCGACGACGTCGGCCAACTCCAGCACGCCCTTCTTGATGCCCTGGAGCTGGTCGCCGGTCCTGGCCAGCGTGAGCAGCAGGAAGGTGTCCACCATCTCGGCGACGGCGGTCTCGGACTGCCCGACGCCGACGGTCTCCACCAGGACGACGTCGAACCCGGCCGCCTCGACGACCACCATCGCCTCGCGGGTGGCCTTGGTGACGCCGCCCAGGGTGCCGGAGGTCGGCGACGGCCTGATGTAGGCGGCGGGGTCGGCCGACAGGCGGGCCATGCGGGTCTTGTCGCCCAGGATGCTGCCGCCGGTGCGCGTCGAGGACGGGTCGACGGCGAGCACCGCCACCCGGTGCCCCAGCCCGGTCAGGTGGACGCCGAGCGCGTCGATGAAGGTGGACTTCCCCACCCCCGGCACGCCGGTCACGCCGACCCGCCTGGCCTTGCCGGACAGCGGGGTCAGCTCGACGAGCAGCCGCTGGGCCAGCTCCCGGTGGTCGGGCCTGGTGGACTCCACGAGCGTGATCGCGCGGGCGATCCAGCCCACCGAGCCCGCGCGCACGCCTTGCACGTAGTCGTCAAGCGGCGGCATGACCGAGCCGGGCGGAAAGGTCGCGCAGCAGGTCGAGGGCGGCGTCGGCGATGACCGTGCCGGGCGGGAAGATCGCGGACGCGCCCGCGTGGCGCAGCGCCTGGTGGTCGTCCGGCGGGATCACGCCGCCCACGACGATCATGACGTCGTCGCGGCCGAGATCGCCCAGGGCGTCGCGCAGGGCCGGCACCAGCGTCAGGTGCCCGGCGGCGAGGGAGGAGACGCCGACGACGTGCACGTCGGCCTCGACGGCCTGGCGTGCCACCTCGGCGGGCGTCTGGAACAGCGGGCCGACGTCGACGTCGAAGCCGAGGTCGGCGAAGGCGGTGGCGATCACCTTCTGGCCGCGGTCGTGCCCGTCCTGGCCGATCTTGGCGACCAGGATGCGCGGCCTGCGACCCTCCTGGCGCTCGAAGGCCGCGCACGCGGCCCTGACCTTCTCGATGTTGGCGGCGTCGCCGGCCTCGTCGCGGTACACGCCCGTGATGGTACGGACCTGGCCGGCGTGCCGCCCGAACACCTTCTCCAGCGCGTCGGAGATCTCGCCCACCGTGGCCATGGCGCGGGCGGCGTCCACGGCCAGGGCCAGCAGGTTGCCGTCCCCCGCGGCGCCCCTGGTGAGCGCCTCCAGCGCGTCCTGGCAGGCCCGCTCGTCGCGTTCCTCGCGCAGGCGGCGCAGCTTGCCGATCTGCTCGGCCCGCACCGCGGTGTTGTCGACCTTGAGCACCTCGATGACCTCGTCGGCGGCCGTCGAGCGGTACTTGTTGACACCGATCACCGGCTGCCTGCCGGAGTCGATGCGCGCCTGGGCGCGGGCGGCGGCCTCCTCGATGCGCAGCTTGGGCAGCCCGGCCTCGATGGCCTTGGCCATGCCGCCCGCCCGCTCGACCTCCTGGATGTGGCCGCGCGCCCGCCGCGCCAGCTCGTACGTCAGCCGCTCGACGTAGGCGCTGCCGCCCCAGGGGTCGATGACACGGCAGGTGCCCGACTCCTGCTGCAGCAGGATCTGAGTGTTGCGCGCGATGCGGGCCGAGAAGTCGGTCGGCAGCGCCAGGGCCTCGTCCAGGGCGTTGGTGTGCAGCGACTGGGTGTGCCCCTGGGTGGCGGCCATCGCCTCCACGCAGGTGCGCACCACGTTGTTGAACACGTCCTGCGCGGTGAGCGACCAACCCGACGTCTGGCTGTGGGTGCGCAGCGACAGCGAACGGGGGTCGGCGGCGCCGAAGTCCTTGACCATCCCGGCCCACAGCAGCCGCGCCGCGCGCAGCTTGGCGACCTCCATGAAGAAGTTCATCCCGATGCACCAGAAGAACGACAGCCGCGGCGCGAACGCGTCGATCCCGAGCCCCGCGTCCACCCCGGCCCGCAGGTACTCCGCCCCGTCGGCCAGCGTGTAGGCCAGCTCCAGGTCACAGGTCGCCCCGGCCTCCTGGATGTGGTACCCCGAGATCGAGATCGAGTTGAACCTCGGCATCTCCCGGGAGGTGTAACGGAAGATGTCGGAGATGATCCGCATCGACGGGCCCGGGGGGTAGATGTAGGTGTTGCGGACCATGAACTCCTTGAGGATGTCGTTCTGGATCGTCCCCATCAGCCGGTCGGGCGCCACCCCCTGCTCCTCGGCGGCCACGATGTACAGCGCCAGCACCGGCAGCACCGCGCCGTTCATCGTCATCGACACGCTCATCCGATCCAGCGGGATCCCGTCGAACAACTCCCGCATGTCGTAGATCGAGTCGATCGCCACCCCCGCCATGCCCACATCACCCGCCACCCGCGGGTGGTCGGAGTCGTACCCCCGGTGGGTGGCCAGGTCGAACGCCACCGACAGGCCCTTCTGCCCGGCCGCCAGGTTGCGCCGGTAGAACGCGTTGGACTGCTGGGCGGTGGAGAACCCCGCGTACTGCCGGATCGTCCACGGCCGCGTGGCGTACATCGTCGGATACGGCCCCCGCACGAACGGCGCCATCCCCGGATACGCCGACAGGAAGTCCAGGCCGTCAAGGTCGGCGGCGGTGTAGAGCGGCTTGACGCCGATGCCCTCGGGGGTGTCCCACAGCAGGTCGGCGGGGCTCTCGCCGGCCTGCTCGCGTACGGCCTCGGCCCAGTCGCCCAGCCCGGCGGCCTCGCGCGCGGCCGGCTCGGGGCCGTCGCTCAGGGGGATGCCGGAGAACTCGGGGATCATGGGGCCACTCCCAGGTCGTCGAAGGTGGTGCGGAGCACCTCCAGCACGTCGCATCCGGCGTACAGGCGGGAGTCCACACCTTCATGGTGCCCCTTCCCCGCCAGCCAGATCCTCCTGGCCCCCGCCCGCCGCAGCGCGGCGGCGACGGCCGTCGCGTGCTCCTCGTACAGCGCGTCGCTGGAGCACAGGCAGGCCACCTGGGCGCCCGCGCCGGTGAACGCCTTCGCGACGGCCTCCGGGTCGGTGCCCGGGCCGGAGGTGACGGTGGCGACGCCCCCGGACTGGAACAGGCCGGCGGCGAACGCGGCCCGCGCGCCGTGCGCGGCCGGCGGGCCGATCGTGGCCAGGAACACCTCGGGCCGGGCCTGCGCGCGGTCGGCGCGGTCGCGCAGGGCCTCGAAGTCCTGGGCGTAGTGGACACGCGGCAGGCCGCCCCCGGCGGGCTCGGGCGCGGCCTCGCGCACCGGGCGGCGCTCGGCGAGGTCGGGGTACTCGCTGACGCCGGTGATCGGAGTCGCGCGGCGGGCGATGTCGCGGAACCGGCGTTCGCGGGTGGCGGCGAGCCGCTCGGGCACCAGCCGGTCCTGGGCCGCCTCGGCGCCGCCCGCGCGCTCGATCTCCTGGAACCACTCCCAGGCGCGCTCGGCGAGGTCGGCGGTGAGCCGCTCGACGTACCAGGAGCCGCCGGCCGGGTCGACGACCCGGGCCAGGTGGGCCTCGTCGACGAGCAGCGCCTGGGTGTTGCGGGCGATCCGCCGGGCGAAGGCGTCGGGCAGGCCGAGGCGCGCGTCGAACGGCTGCACGGTGATCGCGCCGGCGCCGCCGACCCCTGCGCCGAAGCAGGCCAGCGTGGTGCGCAGCATGTTCACGAAGGGGTCGCGGGCCGTCATCATCGCCGAGGAGGTGACCGCGTGCTGGGCCTGGCCCGGCCCTCCGGCCACGCCGCACACCTCGGCGACGCGCGCCCACAGCCGCCGCGCGGCGCGGAACTTGGCGATGGTGAGGAACTGGTCGGCCGTGGCCGCGTACCGGAACTCCAACTGCGCCAGTGCCTGCTCGGCGGACAGGCCGGCGTCGGTGAGGGCGCGCAGGTAGGCGACGCCGGTCGCGATGGAGCAGCCGAGCTCCTCGGCGTCGCCGCCGCCGGCGTCGTGGTACGGCGTGGCGTCGACGGTGACCGCGCGCAGGCCGGGCACCTCGGCGGCGCGGCGGGCCAGGCCGGCGAGGCCGGTCAGCGGGACGGCGGCGCCGGTGCGGGCGCGCAGGCCCAGGGGGTCGGCGCCGAGGTTGCCGCCCGCCGGGGCGGCGCCGCCGCCGGTGGCAAGCCGCAGGAAGACCTCGGCGGCCTCGGCGGTGCGGGCGCCGGCGTCGAGCACGACGGGCGCCAGGTCGAGGTAGACGCCGTCCAGGACCGCGGGCAGGGCGGCGGGGTCGAGGCCGCCGTCGCCGAGGACGAGCCACAGGGAGGTGACGCCGCTCTCCAGGTCGGCCAGCACGGCCTCCCGGGTGACGGCGGGGTCGGGGTGGGCGTGCCGCTGGCGGACGTCCCAGCCCGTGGGCGTGCCGCCGATGGGGGTGCCGCCGCGCACGTACGGCGCGAAGCCGGGAAGGCCGGGGTCGCCGGGCAGGTCTCCGGCGTCGTACAGGGGGGCCACCGTGACGCCGTCGTAGGTCGTGTGGGCCAGCGCCTCCTCGGGCGAGCCCACCTCGGCCCCGGACTTGCGCAGCACGGCCACGGCGAGGCGCCGCCAGTCGTCCCGCGTGCTCGGCGGGAAGGCGGCGCCCGGATGGAACTCCTCAGGCTGCACGGTCATGCCCCGGATGGTAGGCGTTCGGGCTCGAGGACGACACTTCGGGGACCCCTGTCGGCGACCGGGATCCCCGGGATCCCCGGGGTCCCCGCCTGGTCACGGCTCCGTGCGGGGCGTCCCGGCCGCGCCGCCCGGCGGACGGGCGCCTCCGGCGGCGGTCAGGTGATCGGGGCGTCGAAGGCGGCGTCCCACGTGTTGCGGCCGACGACGCCGTCGTCGTCGAGGTTCTGCTGCTGCTGGAAGCCGATGCACACCTCGCGCGAGGCCGGGCCGTAGGCGCCGTCGACGTCGATCGTCCAGCCGCGCTTGTCCATCTGGGCCTGCCAGGTGCGCACGTCGTCGCCGCGCATGACCGGCGGGTACTTCAGGAGCCTGCCGGGCCACTGCGGGCGCTGCTCCTCCGGCGGGTCGGTGGGGTCGGGCTGCCCGCCGGGACGCGGGGCGCCCCTCTTCACCCAGGAGTACAGCGCATCGCCCGGGCAGGAGGTCGCGTAACCGTCGCGGTGGCCCTTGACCTCCCGCCCGGCGCCGCCCTCGGCGCGCAGGTACTCGATCGCGTCGACGATGCCGTGCAGCATCGCGTCCGGCGGCTTGACCAGCCCTGAGGACCCGACCAGGCCGAGCACGGCGTAGTGGCCGGAGTTGAGGCCGGCCCCGTTGGCGGCGGGCACGCGGCGGGGGCCGCGCCCGACGAAGACCTTGCGGTGCGGGCACGCCACCATGCTGTAGCCGATGTCGATCCAGCCGTTGCCGTCCATGTGGAAACTCTGGATCGACTTCACCAGCGCCACGCACTTGGCGTGGTCGTCGACGATCGCCGGCTCGACCCGCCCGCCCGTGTAGTGGACTTTCACGCCTTTGGTAGACGTCAGCGTCGAATAGGAACCGCGAGGGGCGCGGGCGCCCCAATCTTTGCGCGACACGAGGTCGATAGCCACGAACTTCTCCCGGGGGGAACGGATATATCCGGATTTAATCCACCGCTGCGCTTCTCCAGGCCCTGCAAAACACCACATTGTGCTGCGCAGCGGTCGAATCCGCAGGGACTACCCTAGCCAGCCGCACATACGCATATGGACGGCTTGCCTGATGTCGGTATGGATCTGACCAAGCATCGCGATGAGTCGGTAAAGCCGCGCAGAAGTGGCCCCGGCCGGGGTCAGCTCCGGCCGCCGGGGGCGCCGCCCCGCGTCGCGGGCCTGGCCGCGGGGGCCAGGACGGCCGGATCGGACCGTGCGAGCAGGGCCGGCTCGGTGCGGCGCAGCCCCTGGGACACGGGACGGTCGCCGGAGTCGCGCTCCGGCGCCTCGTCGCCCCAGAAGGGGCCGGCCAGCCCGAGTTCCTGGAACAGCGCGCGTGCCTCGTCCGGAGTGCGCCGGCGGTACTCCTTGGTCAACCGGCCCGTGTACCAGCGGGTGGCGAGCAGCCACAGCGTCCGCATGTCGAGCAGGGCTCCGCGGGGGCTGCGGGTCACACGCAGCCACCGGCCGACGTGCTCCTCCGAGCAGAACAGCGCCTGGTGCCCGCAGGCGAACATCACGTCGTCCCACATGCGCGGGATGGGCACCAGGAAGTGGGCCATCAGGTCGGAGGTCGGCGGCTCGCCGGGGCAGACGTCCAGAGCCAGGGCCCTGCCGCACCCGGGGCAGTGGGTCGCCACCAGGCACTCCTCGCCGACCAGCGCCGGGATCGCGAACGAGTCCCAGGCGCAGCCGCCCCACCACTTGGCACGCCGGCCGGCGACGACGAACCCGAGCGGCACGGCCGACCACGGGTGGGCCATGACGATGCGCCGCCTGCCCTCGTCCAGCACGAGCAGGTGGGCGTCGTGCAGGGCTCCGAGCGCCTCCAGCGCCTCGGCTGCCCCGACGCCGAACTCGGCGGCCACCTCCTCCGGGCGCGGCGGGTCCCCCCGCTCGGCGAACCGCCGGTAGACGAACACCCGCACGTCTGCGAGATCGTGCATGCCCCGGTGATACCCACTCCGACCTGCGCCGACGCAACGCGGCGGCGACCGGGGCGCCGGCCTCCCGCCGGGGCGCGGGCGCCGGCCCGGCGCTGATCACGGATACGTAAACCTTCCGATGCGCCCAGAACACCTCGAACCCACAATCGGCCGGGTGGTCACCCCGTCACCCGCCGATCAGAACCGCCCCGGCCGAAGCCGTGTCGCCTTCCACCGCTGGACCGAGGTCGTCCCCTCGGAGACCGGCGCGACCGGTTATCTCGACCCGTTCGGCGGCGAGACGGCGACCTGGGCGTACACCCGGTGGACGTCGGAGGAGCGGGCGGTCGGGTTCCCCGCCACCGAGCTGGTCCCCTCCTGGGTGGCCTCCGCGCCCAAGGGCGCCTGGATACGGGTGGAGCTGCGGGCGCGCACCGAAGGCGGCCGGCTGACCAAGTGGTACGACATGGGGCGGTGGGCCGAGGGCGGCGAGGACATCCACCGCACCTCCCTGCCCGGCCAGGGCGACGAGGACGGCGACGTCGCCGTCGACACCTTCGTCGCCACCCGGCCCGTCACGGCGTACCGGCTGCGCGTCACGCTGCACGGCGCCGGGGCCCGCGTGCACGAGGCGGGGGTGATGGCCTCGGCCGTCCCCACCGGGGTCGGCGTGCCGGTGAGCGCGCCCGGCGAAGCGCGCGGCGTCGAGCTGGACGTGCCGCCGCGCTCCCAGCGCACCCACGCCGGCCACTACCCGCAGTGGGGCGGGGGCGGCGAGTCCTGGTGCAGCCCCGCCTCGATGACCATGGTCATGCAGTACTGGGGCCGCGGGCCCGACCCCGCCGAGCTGGCGTTCGTCGACCCCGCCGACCCCTGCCCGGCCGTCGACCACGCCGCCCGGGACATGTACGACCACAGCTACCAGGGCACCGGCAACTGGCCGTTCGGCGTCGCCTACGCCGGGCGGTACGGGCTGCGCGGCCTGGTGACCCGGCTGCGCTCGCTCACCGAGGTGGAACGATTCATCGCCGCCGGGGTGCCGGTGCTGACCTCCCAGTCGTTCCGGGACGGCGAGCTGCCGGGCTCGGGGTACTCGACCGGCGGCCACATCATGGTCGTGACGGGGTTCACCCCCGGCGGGGACGTCGTCGCCAACGATCCGGCGGCGCTGTCCGACGAGACGGTCAAGAGGACATATCCTCGGGCCGCTTTCGAGCACGTCTGGTTACGAGGTACCGGCAGCGGGGGAATCGTTCATGTCGTCCACCCGCACGACGTCCCACTCCCACCCTCGGAGGGCAACTGGTGATCCACTCTCCTGTCACGGCGGCCGATGTCGCTCGCGTCGACGACCGCCCCTTCTGGGTCGAGATCGTGCCCGCCCCGGACGGCGAGGAGGTGTGGTGGGACGAGCCGCGCCCTGCCGAGGGCGGCCGGCGCTGCGTCGTCCGGTACGGCGCCGGCGGCGTCGTCCAGGACGTGCTGCCGCCGGGCTGGAACGCCCGCAACCGCGTGGTCGAGTACGGCGGCCGGTCGTGGCGCCCGCTGCCCGGCGGCGGGCTGGTGTTCACCAACTGGGCCGACCAGCGCCTGTACCGGGTGTCCCCCGGCGGCGAGCCCGCGCCGCTGACCCCGCCCGGCCCGTCCCGGTACGCCGACCTGGTGGTGCACGGCGACGAGGTGTGGTGCGTGCGCGAGACCGAGGACGCGCGCGACCTAGTGGCCGTGCCGCTGGACGGCGGGACGCCCCGTGTGGTCGTCACCGCGCAGCACTTCCTGATGAACCCGCGCGTCTCCCCCGGCGGGCGCCAGATCGCCTGGATCGGCTGGGACCACCCCAACATGCCCTGGGACGGCACCGAGCTGTGCGTGGCGCCGCTGCGTGAGGACGGCACCGCCGGTCCGTCCCGCGTGGTTGCGGGAGGGCCGTCGGAGGCGGTGGTCCAGGCCGAGTGGCGCGACGAGGACGCCCTGTACGCCGTGACCGACCCGACCGGCTGGTGGAACGTACACCTGGTGCCGCTCGACGGGACGCCCCCGCGCAACCTGGCCCCGATGTCGCGCGAGTTCGGCGACGCCGCCTGGAAGCCCGGCCTGACCTGGTTCGCGCCGGCGGGCGACCGCCTGGTGTGCATGTACGGCACGGCCGACGGCAGGCGCCTGGGCGTGCTCGACCCGGCGACCGGCGAGCTCACCGACGTCGGCGGCGCCTACACCTACTGGGGGGCGACGCTCTCGGCCTCCCCCGGCGGCGCGGCCGTGGCCGGGGTGGCCGCCACACCGTACACGCCGTACGAGGTGGTTCGCGTCGACCTGGCGACCGGCGCGCACCGGGTGCTCTCCCCGGTCAAGGAACTGCCCGACCGCGCCGTGCTGCCCACGCCCGAGGCGGTGACGTTCGACGGCGTGCACGCCCACGTGTACCCGCCGGTCGCCGCCGAGGGCCCCGCCCCGTACGTGGTGTTCGTGCACGGCGGCCCCACCGGGTCCAGCCCGCCGGTGCTCGACCTGGAGATCGCCTACTTCACCAGCAGGGGCATCGGCGTCGCCGACGTCAACTACGGCGGCTCCACCGGTTACGGCCGGGAGTACCGCGAACGGCTCCGGCACAACTGGGGCGTCGTCGACGTGCGCGACAGCGAGACCGTCGCGCGCGGCCTGGCCGCGGCCGGGCTCGCCGACCCCGCGCGCATCGCGATCCGCGGCGGCAGCGCCGGCGGCTGGACCTCCGTGGCCGCCCTGGTACACAGCGACGCCTTCTGCGGCGCCGTGGCCCACTACGCCATCACCGACCCCGAGGGCTGGGCCGCGGAGACCCACGACTTCGAGTCGCGTTACCTGGACGGCCTGATCGGCCCGCTCCCGCAGACCCGCCAGCGCTACCTCGACCGCTCCCCCACCCTGCACGCCGCCCAGGCGTCCGGCCCCGCCCTGCTCATGCACGGCCTGGAGGACGCCATCGTCGACCCCGTCCAGGCGGAGCGGTTCGTCGCCGCCCTGGACGCGCACGGCGGCCGGTGGGCCTACCTCACCTTCCCCGGGGAACAGCACGGCTGGAGGAAAGAGGAGACGATCGTCGCGGCACTGGAGGCCGAGCTCGCCTTCTACGGGCTCGTCTTCGGCCTTCCCACCCCCGAGGTGCCGCCGCTGACGTTGAAAGGGAGAACGTGACAGAGGTCGCCGGCATCTGCTCGGACCTGCTCAGGATCGACACCACCAACGACGGGACCCCGCAAGGCTCCGGCGAGCGCCTCGCCGCCGAACACGTCGCGGGGCTGCTGGCCGAGGTGGGCATAGAACCCCACATCTTCGAATCGGCGCCGCGCCGCGCCAACGTGGTCGCGCGCATCCCCGGGAACAGCCCGGACGCCCTGCTCATGCACGGCCACCTGGACGTCGTGCCCGCCGACCCGGCGGAGTGGCGGCTGCACCCCTTCTCCGGCGAGATCGCCGACGGCTGCGTGCACGGGCGCGGCGCGGTCGACATGAAGGGCACGCTGGCGATGACGCTGGCGCTGGTCCGCGACTGGGCCCGGCGCGGGGTGCGTCCCCGGCGCGACATCGTGCTGGCGTTCCTCGCCGACGAGGAGGCCACCGGGGACTACGGGGCGAAGTACGCCGTCACCCGGCACCGCGACCTGTTCGAGGGCTGCACCGAGGCCATCAGCGAGTCGGGCGGCTTCAGCGTCCAGGCCTCGCCGGACGTCCGCGTGTACCCGGTCGCGGTCGGCGAGCGCGGCACGGCGTGGATGAAGGTCACCGCGCACGGCGTGCCCGGGCACGGCTCCAAGCCGCCGGTGGACAACCCGGTGGCCGAGATGTGCCGGGCCCTGGCCCGGATCGCCGACCACCGCTGGCCGGTGCGGCTGACGCCCGCCGTCGCCTCGCTCGTGGAGGGGCTGGGCAAGGCGCTCGGGACGACGATCGACCTCGACCGGCTGGACGAGGAGGCCGAGCGCCTGGGCCGCGCGGGCGCGCTGTTCCGCGGGGTGATCCGCAACTCGGCCAACCCGACCATGCTGCAGGCGGGCTACAAGGTCAACGTCATCCCCGGCACGGCCGAGGCCCACGTGGACGGCCGGTTTCTGCCCGGCTTCCAGGAGGAGTTCCTGGAGACGGTCGACCGGCTCCTCGGGCCGAAGATCACGCGCGAGTTCGTCAGCTTCGGCGGCGGCGTGGCGTCGCCGACCGAGGGCCTGTTCGAGGAGCTGTGCGCCGCGCTGGTGGCGGAGGACCCCGGCGGCCGTCCCGTCCCCTACGTCATGACGGGCGGCACGGACGCCAAGTCGTTCGCCACGATCGGCATCCGCGGGTACGGCTTCGCGCCGCTGCTGCTGGACCCCGGGCTCGACTACTTCGGCATGTTCCACGGCATCGACGAGCGTGTCCCCGTCGCGGGCCTGGAGTTCGGCGTCCGCGTACTGGACCGCCTGCTGGCCACGCCCGCCGCCTGAGCCCCCGCACGCGAGACGCCACAGGAACATGAACCGGCGGCCCCCATACCCCGCAAGGCCTCGGACCCCCGGCACGTGGGATGCGGGGCCGCGCACCCGCACCACGTGAGACGCGGATCTCGCGGGTCCCGCACCACGTGAGACGCGCCGGCGGTCGTCGGCCGCCGGCGCGTCTCCGGCCCTCTCGCGGAACGGCCGTCGCCGTCCCGCAGGGCCGCCTTCCAGCTAGCTCCTCGGCTTGAGCACCGCGTCGATGAGGTACACGGTGCCGTTCTTCGTGGCGATGTTGCCGCAGAGCACCTTGGCGTCGTTGACCTTGAAGTCCTCGCCGGAGCCCTTGGTGGTCAGCTTTCCGCCCTGGAGGGTGGTGAAGTCGCCGTTCCCCAGGTCCGCGGGGCCGATGCGCTTGGGCACCACGTGGTACTTCAGCAGGTCGCTGAGCGCCTGCTTGTCCGACAGGAGCCGGTCGACGGTCTCCTTGGGCACCGCGTCGAACGCCTTGTTCACCGGCGCGAAGACGGTGACGTCCTGCGCGGAGTTGAGGGTCTCGACCAGGCCGGCCTTCTGCGCGGCGGCCGCCAGGTTCGACGTCTCCTTGATCTGCGACAGGGCGGTGCCCAGCGGCTGGTTGGCCAGGTCGGCGACGCTGCCCGGCCCCGACTGGGGCAGCGAGCCGCAGCCCGGCCCGAACGGCGTGGCCGTCGACGTGCCGTTGGGCGACTCGGTGGCCCCCGGCGACCCCGACTCGGTGGGCGTGGTGGTGGGCGACTCGGTGGGCGTGGCCGGGACCGACTCGGTGGGTGTCGTGGCGGGTGACTCGGTGGGCTGGGCGCGGACGCCGGCCGCCAGTGGCGAGATGGCCGTCTCCGTACCACCGCCGGTCATGGCGGCGGCGCCGTAAGCCGCCGAGATCGACAGGGTCGCTGCCGCTATCGGGAGGGTGAGAAGACGAGATTTCATGGCGTCTGTCCCCTTTGGTATTTCTGGGTTGGGATCACTCGACGAGTGACCACGATCGAGTGTCAGCCGGTGAGCCGTCCGCGGCGCGGAGGCACGTGACCGGGAGCCCGTCTTCGGCCGGTGACGTCGATCGCACCGGCGGCCGGTGTCCCCGCGACCGGGCTGGGCCGCGGGGGTGGGGTCGCCCGGATTCGCGCGGCGACCCGGTTAGGAATGCTGCTCAGCCTGTCCGCCGGCCGGCTCCGCCCACCGCGGAGAACGCCACGGCGGACCGTATGGAGAGGCCGTGCTTCCCCCCTTCAGCATGGCCTTGCATACAGCACCCGTACCCACTACACCGCCCACCCCCCGCCTCCCCCACGGCCTTTGACCCCTTCGCGCCAAACCCCCACCAACCCTCCCCCCAGCCCCCCATCGATCTGGCCCCCCTATACACCTGAGGGACGCATAACCACCCAACCGGCCATCCTCACCGCGACAGCCCCACGCGGCCCGCACGAGGAGATCGCGGTATTCGCCCATCGACCACGGCAACCACCCGCCCCCTCGAAAACCCCACCCGGACCAACGAGCAAGGCCGACCCCAGCCCCACCGACCCCCATCACTCCCACGAAGCCCCCGCCCACCCGGCCCCAACCGACGCCTCACCACTCCCACCGAGCCCACACCGGGCCCGCCCCCGCCCATCGAGCCCTCTGCCCCGCCCTGCGGCCCCTCTCCGGCGCCGGGACGGCGAGGCGCGGGACGGCGAAGACGGCGCCCCATACGGCGGCCGGCCCGCCAACCACCGACATCCACCCCAACGGACCGGCAGACACCTCCACCCCGAATCACAGCCGCCACACCTCCCCCAGCCCCCGATCCCAACCCCCCGGCCCCCTCCCGGCGCCGGGGCGGCGAGGCGCGGGACGGCGAAGACGGCGCCCCATACGGCGGCCGGCCCGGCAGCCGCCGCAACCTGTGTTCCGGGGAACCCTCACCGGCGCCGGGGGGGCGAGGGTTATGGGTTAGTCGATGGTGATTACCACCTTTCCTCGGCCGTGGCCGGTTTCGACGTCGCGGTGGGCGTCGGCCGCCTGGGCCAGGGGGTAGGCGCGGCGGATGAGGAACTTCAGATCGCCCTGGCTGTAGAGCCGGGCGTAGCGGGCCAGGCGTTCGGCGGAGCGCTCGCCCTGGACGGTTCGCACGCCGACCTCTGAGGCTCGGGTGTGCTCGACGAGGGTGACGATGCGGTCGCGGTCCTTCACCAGTTCCAGCGAGGCGTCCAGGGCCGCGCCGCCGGCGCCGTCGAGGGCGGCGTCGACGCCGCGCGGGGCCGCCGCCCGGACGCGCTCGACCAGGCCGTCGCCGTACTCGACGGGGACGGCGCCGAGATCGCGCAGGTAGTCGTGGTTCTCGGGGCGGGCGGTGCCGACGACCTCGGCGCCGCGCATCCTGGCGATCTGCACGGCGGCGCCCCCGACCGCGCCTGCGGCGGCGTGCACGAGCAGGGTGTCGCCCCGGCCAAGGCCGATGGTGTCCACCGCCAGCTCGGCCGTCTGCACGGCCGCCGTCAGGGCGCCCGCGACCTCCCATGGCACGCCGGCCGGCTTGGCCGCCACCTGGTCGGCGGCGACGACGACGTACTCGGCGTACGCCTGCGTGCGCCCGAAGCCGAGCACCTCGGCGCCCACGGTGACGCCGCTCACCCCCGCGCCCACCTGGTCGACCACGCCGGCGAACTCGTTGCCGGGAATCCCAGGCAGCTCCCCCGACGCTCCCGACGGGATCCACCCCGCCCGGACGGCCAGGTCGTACGGCTGCACCCCCGCCGCCCGCACCCGGACCCGGACCTCTCCCGGCCCAGCCTGCGGGGTGTCCAGCTCCATCACCCGCAGCACTTCCGGCCCACCGTACGTCGCGAACGCGGCGGCTCTCATGACGCCCACCCCTCTCATCGGGTTCTGGCGTTCACGATGCAACCTCAACTTCGATTGAGGTCAACACCCGGCACCCTGAGAGGGACGCGGAGGGCCGGGCGTGAACCGCCGGGCGCGGGCATACGTTCCAAGGCCATGGCGTCTCGACTGCTGCTCGCCCTGCTGCTGTCCCTCGGGCTTCTGGCCGTCACCCCGGGCACGGCGTGCGCCTGCTCGTGCGCGATGCTGCCACCGGCCGAACAGGTGAAGGAGTCGACGGCCGTCTTCACCGGGACGGCGGTGGCCGCCCTCCGCATGGAGGGCGACCCGATGGGCCCCGAGCCGCCGATCCTGTACACCTTCCGCGTCGACCGCGTCTACAAGGGGCCGGTGTCCGCCGAGGTGACGGTGGCGTCCAGCAGCATCAGCAGCGCCTGCGGGTACACCTTCGAGAACGGGTCGCGGTACCTGGTGTACGCGCGGGCGGGCGGCGACGTGGTCGGCGCCCCTCCCGACGCGGACATCGCCTTGCGGACGGGACTGTGCCATGGCAACCGGAACATCCGCCCCGGCACGGGCCCGCTCCGCGTCGCCGACGACCTCACCGCCGGGGAGAGACTGACCGCCGAGCACCTCGCCGCCCTCGGCCCTGGCAGGAAGCCCGCGGCCGGCACCCCCACCACGCGGCCGTCGGACACACCCTCCAGCGCGCCGTCTTCACACACGCCGTCCGGCACGCCGCCGTCGGCCGGTCCGCTCCCGCCCGCGACGCCCTCGGCCGGCACCCCCTCCCCGGCCGCCACGGCCTCGCCCTGGCTGTACGCCGGCGCGGCGGTGGCCGCGTCGGGGCTGGCGTTCGCGGCCTGGCGCCGCACCCGGAGGCGACCGGAGCGCTGAGCCGGCCACCGGCGTCCATCCAGGGCAGACCGGGCAGGCGCGACGCGCCCGCGTCCCGGGGAGAGCGGGCGCGCCCACGTCCCGGGAAACCGGAAGACGGGAAGACGGCCGCGCCCACGTCCCGGGAGACCGGGAAACCGGACGCGCCTGCGGCCCGGGAGATCGGGAGACGGGAGGCGCCCGCGTCCGGACCCCCTGGGCCGGCGAATATTCCGATGCTGGATCGAGAGGGTTGACCGTATATTGCCCCTGATTCAGTTCCGGGGAGGCGCCGATGGAGTTCCGTCTGCTCGGCCCGGTCGAGGCGTGGCACGAGGGAGTCCGGCTGGCGCTCGGAGGCCCCAAGCCCCGCGCGCTGCTCGCGGCCCTGCTGCTGGAGCCCGGCCGCGTGGTGTCGGCCGAACGGCTGATCGACCTCCTGTGGGACGAGCGGCCCCCCGGCTCGGCGCGGGCGCTGATCCAGACCTACGTCTCCACGCTCCGCCGCCGTCTCGGCGAGGCGAACGGCGAGGAGATCATCGAGACGAGGCCTCCCGGCTACCTGATCCGGCTGCGGGACGAGCAGCTCGACCGCCTCATGTTCGGCCGCCTGGTCGAGGAGGGCCGCCAGGCGACCGGCGACGGACGGCACGCCGAGGCGGCGCGGGCGCTGGGGGCGGCGCTGGCGCTCTGGCGCGGGGAGGCGCTGGGCGGCATCGGGGACGTCCTGCGCTCAGAGGCGGCGGCGCTCGACCAGAAGCGCCTGGACGTGACCGAGGAGCGGATCGCCGCCGAACTGCTGACGGGCCGGTACGGCGGGTCGTCGGCGGAGCTTCGCGCGATGGTCGCCGCGCACCCGCTGCGCGAGCGGGCGCGCGGCCAGCTCATGACGGCGCTCTACGGCCTGGGCCGCCAGAGCGAGGCGCTGACCGTCTACCACGAGGGCAGGCGCGCGCTCTCCGACGAGCTGGGCATCGACCCCGGCCCCGAGCTGCGGCGCCTCTACGAGATGATCCTTCGCGGCGAGCCCGCCACCCCGAACGGCGCGCCCGCCGGCCACGACACACGGCCCACCAAAGCACCACCCGACCGGACAGACCTCATCGAAGCACCAGCGGCCCACACACGACTGCCCGCAGCGTCCCCGGCCCCCACACGACCGTTCGCAGCGTCGCCGGCCCCTCTCGATGCGCCGCCCGCCAGGGCCCGGCCCGCCGGAGCGCCGGCCGCCCGCGAACACCCCGCCGCGTCACCGCCCACCCGCACGCGGCCCGCCGGAGCGCCGCCCGCCGAGGCCGGGCCCGTCGAATGGCGGCCGGAGGTGGTCCCCGCCCAGCTCCCGCCCTGCGTCGCCGACTTCACCGGCCGCACCGCCGTGGCGGGCGACATCGCCGGCAGGCTGGCGGCGCCGGGGCACGGCCCGCCGGTCTTCGTCATCTGCGGAAAGGCCGGCGTGGGCAAGTCGGCGCTGGCGGTCTTCGCCGCCCACGCCGCCGCCGGCGCCTACCCCCACGGCCAGCTCTTCGTCGACCTGCGCGGCTGCACCGACTCCCCGGCCACCTCGCAGGAGATCCTGGCGCGCTTCCTGCGCGCGCTGGGCGTGGCGCCCGCGTCCCTGCCGGAGTCCTTCCAGGAACGCCTCGACCTGTACCGCAGCATCCTGTCGCGGCGCCGGGTCCTCATCGTGCTCGACGACGCGCGCTCGGAGCGGCAGGTCAGGCCGCTGCTTCCCGGCGGCAGGGGCTGCGCCGTCCTGGTCACCTCCCGCGGCAGGTTCCCCGGCCTGGACGGCGCCCAGGCCGTGGACCTGGACGTGCTGGAGGAAGCGGCGGCGACCGAGCTGCTGGCGTCCATCGTCGGCCGCGAGCGCATCGCCGCCGAGCCGCAGGCCGCCGCCCGGATCGTCCACCTGTGCGGCCGCCTGCCGCTCGCCATACGCACCGCCGGCGGTCGGCTGGCCACCCGGCGGCACTGGCCGCTCACCACGCTCGTGGAGCGGCTGAGCGACGAGCGCCGCCGCCTCGACGAGCTGTCGGCCGGCGACCTGGAGGTGCGCTCCAGCGTCGCCTTCAGCTACCGCCTGCTGGACGAGGAGGCGAAGAAGGCGTTCCGCCGGCTGGGCACGCTGGGCGTGTCCGACTTCCCCTCGTGGATCGTGGCGCCGCTGCTCGACCTGCCGGTGCGTGACGCCGAGGACGTCGTGGAGCGGCTGGTCGACGCCCAGCTCCTGGACCACACGGCGGTGGACGCCGTCGGCCAGGTGCGCTACCGGCTGCACGACCTATTGCGCGTTTACGCCTACGAGCGCGCCGAGGCCGAGGAACCGGCCGAAACCCTGCGCGAGGCCGTCTCCCGCGTGCTGGGTCAGTGGCTGTACCTGGTGGCCCACGTCGCCGAGCGCACCCCGCCCGGCGAGATCCAGCTCCGCCGCGAGTACGCGACGGCCCGCCCGGTCAGCGGCGAGCTGGCCCTGCGGCTGCTGGCCGACCCGGTGGCCTGGCTGGAGACCGAGACGCCGGCCCTCATCGCCGCGATCGAACGCGCCGCCGCGATGGACCTGGACGTGGCCGCGTGCGACGTGGCGGTGGCGCTCTCATTCTCGGTGTTCTTCGTCCGCAACCGGCTGGCCGAGTGGAGCAGGAGCCACACGGCCGCGCTCGCCGCCGCGCGCCGCGCCGGCAACCGCATGGGCGAGGCGATGCTGCTGGCCGCACACGGCCAGATCTGCTACGAGATGGACCAGTACGAGCAGACGGGCGCCTACTTCCGGCAGGCTCTCGCCCTGTTCACCGAGGCCGGTGACGTGCGCGGGCAGGCCGTCGTCCTGGCGGGGCTGGGCGGTGCGTACCGCGAGTCCAGCCGGTTGCGGGAGGCCATCGGCCACCTGAACAGGTCCGCCGCCGTCTTCCGTACGCTCGGCGACGACGCCGCGATCGGGCAGACGGCCCGGCTGGCGGCCAGCGTCCACCTGGAGCTGGGCGACTACGACGTCCTGCCGGCCATGCTGGGGCAGGCGCTGGACGCCTACCGCCGGGTGGGCAGCAAGCGCGGCGAGGCGCTGACCCTGCGCACGATCGGGCTGGCGCACCGGGCGGTCGGCGACCACGCGCGCGCCGAGGAGCTGTCCTCTCGCGCCCTGCGGCTGTTCCAGGAGGTCGGCGACCGGTTCATGTCGGCGTACGCCGTGCAGGCGGTGGCCAAGGCGCGCATCCGGCAGGGAACGGGCGACTCGACGCGGCCGTGCCTGCGGGAGGCCCTCGCCCTGTGCCACGTCCAGGGCGACCGGTGGGGCGAGGCGCTGATACGGCGCACCATCGGCGAGCTGCACCTGGCCGCGGGCCGGTGGGAGCCGGCGCGGGTTCACCTGGAGGAGGCCATCGCCATGTCGGACGCCCTGAACACGCCGCTGGCGTCCGCCCGGGCCCGGCGCGACCTGGCGGCGGTGCTGGAGCTCACCGGTGAAGCGGAGGGGGCGCGGCTGCTGCTGGATCGGGCGAACGAGGTCTTCGCCCGCTACGAGGCGCGCGAGCACGTGGAGCTGACCAAGGGCGAGGGGCCGCCCTCGCGGCTCGACCTGCCGGAATGAGCCGCGACGGCCCGCCGCCGTCACCCTTCGCATACGACGATGACCGGCTCCGTGTGCCGGAGCCGGTCATCTGGCCGGGATTCTCAGAGGTACATTCCGCCGAGGACGAGGCGGTTGTTCTGCCAGGAGAAGTTCGGGTTGAGACCGGTATTGAAGAACACCACCACGTCACCGTTCGGACGGACCTGCACCAGGTCGTCCAGGCCGTCGTCGTTCACGTCGCCGGTCTTGATCTGCGCCTTGTCGGTGATGCCGCCCAGCACCAGCCGGTTGTTCTGCCAGGAGAAGTTCGGGTTGAGACCGGTGTTGAAGAACACCACCACGTCACCGTTGGGACGGGTCTGCACCAGGTCGTCCAGGCCGTCACCGTCGAAGTCGCCGGCCTTGATCTGACCCTTGTCGGTGATCCCGCCCAGCACCAGCCGGTTGTCCTGCCAGGAGAAGTTCGGGTTCTGACCGGTGTTGAAGAACACCACCACGTCACCGTTCGGACGCACCTGCACCAGGTCGTCCAGGCCGTCACCGTCGAAGTCCCCGACGTTGATCTGACCCTTGTCGGTGATCCCGCCCAGCACCAGCCGGTTGTCCTGCCAGGAGAAGTTCGGGTTCTGGTCCTGGTTGAAGAACACCACCACGTCACCGTTCGGACGGATCTGCAGCAGGTCGTCCAGACCATCACCGTCGAAGTCACCCACCCGGATCTGCGACGGATCGGTGATCCCACCCAGCACCAGCCGGTTGTTCTGCCAGGAGTAGTTCGGGTTCTGACCGTTGTTCCAGAACACCACCACATCACCGTTGTCACGCACCTGGACCAGATCGTCCAGGTCATCCCCGTTCAGGTCACCCATCTGCACCCGATGACCGTCGGGGCCCGAGGTGGCGCCGACCGGCTCGGAGTAGCCGGCGATGTCGGCGTCGCTCCTGCTGTAGCTGTTGGCCTTGATCCGGTCGCCGCTGTTGCCCTCGATGGTGTAGACCGTGCTGCCGTCGGAGGAGGTGACGATGCCGACGTGGTCGATGTCGCCGCTCTGGTCCCAGTCGAAGACGATCGCGTCGCCGGGCTGGGGGGCGTAGCCGCCGGCCCGGGTGTGCCAGGTGCCGTGCTCGGTGCCGTACTCCTTGAACGACGCGGCCCAGCCGGTGAGGACGCCGCCGTCGCCCTCGGCCACGTCGGCGTGGGTCACGCCCGCGTTCTTCCAGACGTACTTGGCGAAGTCCGCGCACCACTCGCTCTTGCGGAACTGGACGCCGTCTCCGGTCCCGCATCCGGAGGCCGGTATCCAGGTGCGGAACACCCCGGTGTAGAAGTTGCAGTTGCTGCCCGCCGGCCGTTCGACGTTGCGGGCCGAATCGCCGAGCTCGGCCTGGGCGACGGCGACGATCTGGCTTCTGGTCGTGGCCGCGGTGGCCGACTGCGTGGTCGTGGCGGCGAGGCCGGCCAAGAGGAGGGCGGACGCGCCGAGCCCGGTGGCCAGGCGCTTGAGAATCTGATTCACGGTGATGCCCTTCTGGGGAATTCGGGGAGACAGAGCAGAGAACTCAGGAGGACAGCGCGCCGAAAGGAATCTCGGGCGGCTCAGAGGTACATTCCGCCGAGGACGAGGCGGTTGTTCTGCCAGGAGAAGTTCGGGTTGAGACCGGTGTTGAAGAACACCACCACGTCACCGTTCGGGCGGACCTGCACCAGGTCGTCGAGGCCGTCGTCGTTCACGTCGCCGGTCTTGATCTGCGCCTTGTCGGTGATGCCGCCCAGCACCAGCCGGTTGTTCTGCCAGGAGAAGTTCGGGTTCTGACCGGTGTTGAAGAACACCACCACGTCACCGTTGGGACGGGTCTGCACCAGGTCGTCCAGGCCGTCACCGTTGAAGTCGCCGGCCTTGATCTGACCCTTGTCGGTGATCCCACCCAGCACCAACCGGTTGTCCTGCCAGGAGAAGTTCGGGTTCTGACCGGTGTTGAAGAACACCACCACGTCACCGTTCGGACGCACCTGCACCAGGTCGTCCAGACCGTCACCGTCGAAGTCCCCGACGTTGATCTGACCCTTGTCGGTGATCCCACCCAGCACCAACCGGTTGTCCTGCCAGGAGAAGTTCGGGTTCTGGTCCTGGTTGAAGAACACCACCACGTCACCGTTCGGACGGATCTGCAGCAGGTCGTCCAGACCATCACCGTCGAAGTCACCCACCCGGATCTGCGACGGATCGGTGATCCCACCCAGCACCAGCCGGTTGTTCTGCCAGGAGTAGTTCGGGTTCTGACCGTTGTTCCAGAACACCACCACATCACCGTTGTCACGCACCTGGACCAGATCGTCCAGGTCATCCCCGTTCAGGTCACCCATCTGCACCCGATGACCGTCGGGGCCGGCCAGGTGGGGGGTGATGGTGTCCACGATGATCTGCGCGTCCGCCGCCTGAGGCTGGTAGCGCTCGGGGAAGGCCGACACCTGGACCCGCTGGCACACCTCGCCGACGGGCGCGGTCTTCCAGGAGTCGCCGGGGTACAGCGACAGCATCTTGTTCAGGAAGGCGTTGGTCGCCCACACGGGGTCGAGCCGCTGCGCCCGGGTGCCCCAGGACGCCCGCTGCTGGAAGAGGCCCAGGCTGTCGTGGTCGAGCTCCTCGGCGACGTTGTCGATGCTGGCCTCGACGATCGTCGTGGTGATCGCGATCACCGCGGCGCGCGGGTCCAGCCCGCGGTCCTTCACGGTCTTGACGACCATGCGGGCGCAGGACACGCGGTAGGCCGACATGTAGCCGCGCATCTTGGCGTTCAGACGGCTGTTGAGCTGCGTGGCCAAGCTCGCGTCGGTGGACGTGGGCCCCGCCGGGTCGCACGCCGCGAGCTCTCTGGCCGCGGCGACGTCCGAGGCTTTCGGCTCGGGACCGGCGGCCATCGCGGCCGTCGGAGCGGTCAGCGCGCCGAGCGCGAGCATCCCGCCGACCAGACCGCTGAGCAAAGGAGTACGCCGGCGCTTTTCTCGGGAGACGCCCATCGGGAGTTCCTCATTTCATGTCGTCAACCTGACACGACACAAACTCCTCGACAGCACTACAAAAGCACTACAAAACTTCCTCAAGGCGTCTATAAATCGCCTTATAGGGCCTTTCCAAGCGTTTCCCATATCAGAAGCGAGAAGTCGCGTGCCCCGAGGGCTTGACCTCAACGGCGATTGAGGGTGAAGACTTCGCTCACCGGCGAACCGAGAGGACCACCATGGAGCAGCGGCCTGAAGTGCGCGACAGCCCTCAGGATTGGGTGGCCGAGCATGTGCGGCGATACCTGGCCACCGACGGCGAGCAAGGCCACGACTACCTGGGCTATCCGACGCTCCTGATCACCACCCGCGGCCGCAGGACCGGCGTCCCGCGCAGGACCGCGCTCATCTACGGCAGGGACGGCGACCGCTACATCGTCGTCGCCTCCAACGGCGCCTCCGCGCACGACCCGAACTGGTACGCCAACCTCCTGGCCGACCCCGAGGTCGAGCTCCAGGTGAGGGCCGAGAGGTTCCCCGCCCGAGCCCGCCCGGCCACCCCGGGAGAACGCCCGCGCCTATGGGCCCTGATGGGCGAGATCTTCCCGACCTACGACGAGTACGCCGCCACGACCCCCCGCGAGATCCCGATCGTCATCCTGGAACCTCCCACCCCCGAACCGGCGCCCGGCGCCTGAAGCCCTCGCCGTCCTGCGGCGCTGACGCCCGCGGGGATCACGGCACGTCGACGACCTCGACCGTCCACGGGCAGGACGCCATGATGTCCAGGTGGAGGTACCCGCCCGATACTGGTGTTCCTCGCCCCGCTGCCGCTGTCCCTCAGTAAAACCTGGCGTTCACCCGCTGAAGACGGTTGCGAGGAGGGCCGGGCCATCGGCACTGCCACAGCGGTAGGTTCGGCCGACGGGGACTGCGCCGAAGGGGTGGCGCTTCTCGCGCACGTGCCGGACGCCTGCTTGTCACGCGGACGTGCGCGCCGCCGGACCGTCATCCATCCACCTCCCTGCCGGAGTCTCCGTGGACGGCAGCGTTCTGAGCGATCTGGTCAGATGACGGAGTTGCGCCTGAGGATGGAGAGGGCGTGCACGGTGGTGTAGCCGCGCCACTCCAGGGCGGCGGCCGGGGAGTAGCTGGCGAAGTCGACGCTCCAGCCGCCGTCGTCCTGCTGGCCGTGGGCCAGGCGTTCCAGGTCGGCGGCGACGACCTCGGGGGCGAAGAGCATCCGGGCGGGGCCGTCGGGGGCGGGGGCGAAGTCCAGCGGGCGCATCATCTCGTCCTCCAGGCCGCCCTGGACGTGCACGAGGCCGTTGGCGGGGATGTGCCGGGAGAGGGTGCCCAGGAGCACGGCCGCCCGTGGGCGGGAGGCGTGGACGGTGTCCAGGAGGCGGATGGCGAAGGCGAGCTCGAGGGCGTGGGGGGTGTCGCCGATCGCCTCTATGGCGTCCATGCAGTAGTCGGTGGCGCGGGCGAGCCAGGGGTGGGCGGCGACGGCGGGGTCGTGCGCGGCGGCCTGGTGGGCGGTGAGCGCGACGATGGCGGTGATCTGCAGCGACGAGACCGACGGGTCGGCCCCGGCCCAGAACGGGGCGGTGCCGGTGGGGTCGGCGACGGGCAGCGCGAACGGCAGCCCGCCGTCGGGCAGGGTCACCGAGTCGAGCCAGTCGCACAGCGCCACGGCGTGCGGCCACGTCACCGCCCCGGCGTCCCCGAACACCTCGAACGCGTGCAACGCGGCCCCCGGCTGGCTCTCCGGCGCCCGCAGGTCGGGCTCCAGCCCCCACCCGTACCCCCCGTCGGCGTTCCGGTACCCGTCCAGCGCACCCAGCGCCGCCTCCGCCCCGGCACCCCCCATGAGCAGCTCGAACCGTCGCCGGTCGAGAACCCGGGCATGTCCCGTCATGAACGCCCGTGCGGCGCGCAGATCGACTTCCATACGCCCACCCTGCACCATGAGGCACGACGGTTCACGCCGTACCCGTCGGATCAACCCCCGACCCGCGCCCGGACCGACCACCAACCCTGCCGCCGCCGAGGCGCGCGGCGAGGGATCGGGCCGGCGGGCCGGTGCGGGCTGTGGAATGCCGAGCCCGTCAAGGAGACGAACAGCGAGACACCGGGCAGAACCTAGCTAGACGGAGGGACCAATCGGGGGCCGTGTCCTGCCTGGAGGGGTGGGCACGGACCTACTAGCGTCGTTGCCATGACGCGAAGCGGGTGCGGGGCGTGACGCGGGTGGGTGAGGTGCGGCGGCTGGCGGAGGGGACGCCTCCGGAGCGGGATCGGTATGTCGATCTGGTGCGGGCCTTCGCCATCGGGGCGGTGGTCGTCGGGCACTGGCTGGCCGTGTACGTCACCCACGAGGGCGGGCGGTTCCAGGGGCGCAGCGTCCTGGAGGTCGTGCCGTGGACGCACCCGCTGACGTGGGCGTTCCAGGTCATGCCGCTGTTCTTCCTCGTCGGCGGGTACGCGAACGCGGCCTCGTTCACCTCGCACCTCAGGCGCGGCGGCGACGCCACCGGCTGGGTGCTCGACCGCGCGGCCCGGCTGGTCCGTCCGACGGCGGTGCTGCTGGCGGGGCTCGCCGTGGCCGCTCTGGTCGCCGGGTGGCTGGGGGTCGCCCCTGAGCTGATCGGCGTGGCGGTGTGGCTCGCGTCGATCCCGCTGTGGTTCCTGGTGGCCTACATCGCCGTGGTCGTCCTGACGCCGCCCATGTTCGAGCTGCACCGCCGCGCCGGGCTGGCGGTCCCGATCGGCCTGGCGGTGCTCGTGGGGCTGGGCGACCTGGCCCGGCTCGTGCTCGGCGTCCCGTACGTGGGACAGGCGAACTTCCTGCTGGCGTGGCTGGGGGTGCACCAGCTCGGCTTCGCCTGGCGGGACGGGCGCCTGCCGTCCCGGCCGGGGGTCGCCCTGCCGCTGGCCGGGGCAGGTCTGGCCGCGCTGCTGTTGCTGACGGTGGCCGGCCCCTACCCGGTCAGCATGGTGGCGTTCGCGGGCGAGGAGGTGCAGAACACCTCCCCGCCGACGCTCGCGCTGCTGGCCCTCGCCGTCACGCAGACGGGCATCGCGCTCCTGCTGGGCGACCGCGCGGGCCGGTGGCTCCGGCGCCCCGGTCCGTGGACGGCCGTGGTCGGGGTCAACTCGGTCATCATGACCGTGTTCCTCTGGCATATGACCGCCGTGGTGTTCGGCGTCCTGGCCCTGTACGGAACCGGCCTCATGCCCCAGCCCGCCCCCGGCTCCGCCGCCTGGCTGCTCCTGCGCATCCCCTGGCTGGCGTGCCTGGCGCTGATCCTCGCCGTCCCCGTCCTCGTCTTCGGCCGCATCGAACAGCGCAGCGTACGCCGGAACGTGAGCGCCTCCCCGACGTCCCAGCCGCCGGATGTCCACGGGCCGGACCAGACGATGGCCCGGCACACGAGCGGGCCGAAGTTCGGCGTTCATCCCGTGCTGACGGTCGTGGGGGCCGCCGCCGTACTCGGCGCCCTGCTCTCCATCGCCTTGGCGGGCTCGTCGTACCACGGCCCCACCGGCCTGCCAGCCGGATCCCTGGTCGTGTTCTTCGCCGGAATGGCCCTCCTGTCGTTCATCCGCCGACGCCACCCCGGCTGAGCACCGCGAACGGCCGCCAGGTCTCCCGCCGTAGGACGGCGCCGACTTCACCGCACCACCACTCACCGTCCCGGCGCCGGTGGAGGGTTCCGTGGGGTGCGGCGAGGAGGGTGGCCTGCCCGGCCTGTGGGCACGGCCCGCGAGGGCGTCCGTCTGTGGCGGCGCCGGCTCCTACCGGTGCCGGGTGAAGCGCCATGGGGGGTCACGCTCCACGGGGGTCGGAGGGCGGATCGGCACAATCTGGGCGAGGACTGGCTCCCGGACCACCGAGGACAACCACCTGCGCGACGACGCCGGCCTGCAAGGCGAGAGGCGCCCGGAGAAGACCGCGCCGAAGGCACCTTTCAAGGGCGCCGCCTGGGTGAGGGCAAGGGGTGGCCGGGGTCAGATCACCTCGAAGTCGGCCATCATGGCCATGTCCTCGTGTTCCAGGTTGTGGCAGTGGAGCATGTAGCGGCCCCGGTAGCCGTGGAAGCGGGCGAGGACGTCGACGACCTCGTACGGGCGGACGTCGACGGTGTCCTTCCAGCCGGTGTCGGTGGGGGCGGGGGCGCGGCCGTTGCGGGTCAGGATCTGGAAGTGGGCCAGGTGGGTGTGGACGGGGTGATGGAAGTCGCTGGTGAAGCGCCATACCTCGGTGGTGCCGAGGCGGGGGCGCGCCAGCGGGGTGCCGGGGGTGAAGTGGCGGCCGTTGATGGTCCAGGCGGCGTTCTCCAGGCCGGTCCTGCGGAAGTCGAAGCGGCGAGTGGCGGCGGCGGATGAACGGTCGGCGGGCGGGACGGCGGCCAGGCGGGAAGGCACCGCGCTGTCGTCGGCGGCCCGGCGGGCGACGCGGAAGCGCATCACATCACGGGCCGAGCCGGTGGCCAGGGTGTTGACCATCGTCACCTCGGCGCCCACGGGGTACCGGGAGAAGTCGACGACCACGTCGAACCGCTCGGCCGGGGCGACGGTGATCGCGGTGTGGGCCACCGGGGCGGCCAGCAGCCCGGCGTCGCTGCCCACCTGGACGAAGCTCCCGCCGGGGGTCAGCTCCAGGCGGTAGCGGCGGGCGTTGGAGGCGTTGAGCAGCCGCAGCCGGTAGCGGGCCGCGTCCACCTCCAGCACCGGCCAGGGGGCGCCGTTGACGAGGATCACGTCGCCCATGACGCCCTCCATGTACTCGCCCTCGACGCCGGGGCGGCCGAGCAGGGTGGGGTCCAGGGACGGGTAGCGGAACGAGCCGTCCTCGGCGAAGGCGCGGTCGCAGATCATCAGGGGGAGGTCGCGCTCGCCCTCCGGCAGCGGCAGGGCGTCCTCCTCCTCGTCGCGCACCAGCAGGAACCCGGCGAGGCCGCGCCAGACCTGCGGCGCGGTGAAGTCCATGCGGTGGTCGTGGTACCACAGCGTGGCCGCCGGCTGGTCGAGCGGGTAGACGTAGTCCTTGGCGCCCTGGTGCGTCGTCAGCGGCGGGGGGCCGCCGGGCATGGCGTGGTGGCCGTGCGCGCCGGGCGCCGGGGCGCGGTACCCGGCGGGGACCACCAGGTCGGTGGGGTAGCCGTCGGAGCCGGGCGGGGTGACGCCTCCGTGCAGGTGCGTGGAGGTGGGGACGGGCAGCTCGTTGCGCACGCGGACGATGGCGGGGGTGCCCCGGCGCAGGTCGAAGGTGGGGCCGGGGAAGGAGCCGTCGAACCCCCACACCTCCGTCCGGGTCCCGGGGATGATCTCCACCATGGCCGGGCGCTGCACCACCTCGAACCGGCCCGGCCGCACCGGGACGGCGACGCGTGGGACGGGCAGCGGCACGGTGTACGGCCGCGGGAGGGGCAGGGCGCTGGTCAGCAGCTCCCCCGACGTCTGCCTGGTGAGCGTCCCGCTCCGGCCGACGGCCAGCCCCGTGCCGCCCAGCGCCACCGCCCCGCCGAGGCCGCCCAGGGCGCCGAGGAAGCCCCTGCGCGAGAGCGTGCGCCCCTTCCCCGAACCCGGGGCGGGAAGTCCGCGGGCACTCATCTGTCCTCCTCGCTGGCACGCCACGTCCACGCGCCGGGTACGGCCGACGCGCTGGAGATCGTCTTTCGGGCCCCGCCGCCCCACCGGCGGGAGGTCGCCGGGGGCGTCACTTCGCCTCCGCGCGCAGGGCGCGCCAGGTCCAGGCGGTGATGACGGCGGAGACGCCGAAGATGGCCACTCCCAGAGGGATGTGAGCGGCGACGACCCGGCTCTGGCCGAGGAAGATCTGACCGGTCTCCATGACCATGAGGCCGACACCGGCCCAGACCGGGCGGGACGGGCCCCTCCCCCGGCGCCACAGCAGTACGGCGGCGGCGAGCTGCAGGGTGAGCAGGGCGAAGGTCGTGTTGGCGTTGTCGCGGTGGACGCCGAGCAGGTCGACCTCGCCGGTGACGAACATCCCGGCGAGGGTCGCCTGCCCGAGCACGGCCAGCAGGTGGCCGGTGGCCGTCAGCCTGAGCGCCCAGCGGATCCAGCCGGGCGCGGACGCGGGCGACCCTTCCGTGGCGGGTGCGGGCGGGCGGTTCGCGGTGGACGTGGGTGAGGGGCGCTGGGGGGACGGGGCGGGGGCGGGCGGGGACGGGCGTGCGGGGGTTCGGCCCGACGCGGGTTCGTTCATGAGGGAATGGTGGCGTGAGCAGGCGTGGCGGTCGTCCCACCGGGGATGGTGCCCGGCGCTACACCCACGGGGGTAGACGGGCGCGTGGCGGGACGGGTGTACACCCGGGGGTGTACGGGCGATCTCCGCCCGGGGGCTGACCAGGGGGGCGGCGGCGTCACCTAATGTGTGTCGCGTGGACAGCCGGAGAGCCGACGCGCTGCTGGCGCTGGGGGTGCTGACGGGCATCGTCGCGGGCACCTACGGGGAGCTGTCCTACTCCGGTCCGGGAGAACGGCCCCTGGACGCGCTCGGCCTGGTGCTGATCTTCATGGCCTCGGCGGCCCTGGCGTTCCGGCGCGGCGCCCCGCCGGCCCTCGCGTTCCGGGGCGGCGCGCCGGTGGCCGTGGCGGTGGTGACGGGGGTGTGCGCCGTCGGCTACTACGGCCTGCGGTACCCCGGCGTCTTCGCCCTGGCGCCCGCGCTCATCTCGCTCTACACCGTCGCGTCCCTCGGCCGCAGGAGGGCGGCGATCGGGCTGGCGGCGGCGCTCGGCGCGGGCGTCTACGGGTTCGTCGCCCTGTCCACCCGGGATCCCGCCCCCGGCGACGGCGTCAACCTGCTGAGCGGCTGGCTGGTCGCGATGGTGGTGGCCGGGGACGTGGCCGGGAACCGCCGCGCCTACCTGCGCGAGGTGGAGCGGCGGGCCGAGGAGGCCGAGCGCACCCGGGAGGAGGCCGCGTTGCGCCGGGCAGGCGAGGAGCGGCTGTGGATCGCCCAGGAGATGCACGACACGCTCACCCACGCCATCTCGGTGGTCAACGTGCAGGCGGCCGTCGCGTCCGAGCTGCTCGACCGTGATCCCGAGCGGGCCCGGGCGGCGCTGGTCGCGGTCCGGGAGTCGGGCCAGGAGGCGATGCGCGAGCTGCGCGCCACGCTCGGCGTGCTGCGCCAGGCCGACCCCGACGGCCCGGAGGCCGGGCTGGCGCGGCTGGGGCGCCTGGTGTCCCGGGCGGAGGCGGCGGGCCTGCCGGTGGAGTCGCGGGTCGTGGGCGATCCGCGCCCGCTGCCGCCCGAGGTCGACCGGGCGGCCTACCGCATCGCGCAGGAGGCGTTCACCAACGTCCTGCGGCACGCCGGGGCCACGTCGATCACCCTGACGACCGAGTACCACCCCGCCGCGCTGGTCCTGCGCGTCGAGGACGAAGGCGAACCCTTGGGCCACGGGGACGCCGGCGAGCCCTTGGGCGACGAGGACAACCGCGAGCCCTCGGGCCACGGGGACGACTGCGAGCCCTTGGGCGACGCGGTCGAGCCCGGGATGGGGCTGATCGGCATGCGCGAGCGCGCCGTCGCCCTCGGCGGTTCGTTCACCGCCGGCCCCCGCGGACGAGGCGGCTTCGCCGTCCGCGCCGAGCTGCCCCTCGCGAGACGGCCGTGACCGGCGCCGGGTACGCGACCGGCGACGGGGCGGGCGGGCCCGCGGTGATCCGGGTGCTGCTGGCGGACGACCAGCCGCTGATCCGGGCCGGCTTCCGTGCGCTGCTGGAGATGTCCGGAGACGTCGTCGTGGTCGGGGAGGCCGGCAACGGGGTGGAGGCCGTGGAGATGTGCCGGCGGCTGCTGCCCGACGTGGCGCTGCTCGACGTGCGGATGCCGCTGCTGGACGGCATCCAGGCGACGCGCCGCATCGGGGCCGCTCCCGAGCTGGACGGGGTGCGGGTGGTGATCCTGACCAACTACGCGCTGGACGAGTACGTCTTCGCCGCCCTGCGCGCGGGCGCCGCCGGCTTCCTTCTGAAGGACATCGAGCCCGCCGAGCTGACGCGGTCGGTGCGGGTGGCGGCGGGCGGCGACGCCCTGCTGTCGCCGTCGGTGACGCGCCGGCTCATCGAGGAGTACGTCTCCACCCCGCCGCGCCCGTCCGTCGGGCAGGCTCTCACGCGACTGACCCGGCGCGAGCGCGAGGTGCTCGTCCTGGTGGGCGCCGGGATGTCCAACGAGGAGATCGGCGCCCACCTGTTCATCAGCCACGCGACGGTCAAGACCCACGTGAGCCGGGCGATGGCCAAGCTGGGCGCCCGCGACCGCGCCCAGCTCGTCGTGGCCGCCTACGAGTCGGGCCTGGTCACCCCCCGCACCGGCGGCTGACCCGCCGGAAAGGGGGGCGACAGGCTCGACGTCATGGCTCAACGCCGTCGCCCGCGCAGGGCCCGACGGGGCGACGGGCCCGCCGTCGTGGCGAACGCACACCCGCCCGCGCAGGGTCGGACGGGACGACCGGCCCGCCGTCACGACGACGCACACCCGCCCGCGCAGGGCCGGGCTCGACGTCGTGGTGAGGGTGGGCCGTGCGGGCGGGTCAGTGGCAGGCGTGCGACTCGCCGCCGTAATTGTCGTGGTGCGGGAACTGGCTGACGTGCTTCTGGCGGCCCAAGAAGGTGAAGTCGAGGGCGTTGTAGGTGGTCAGCAGGATCTCGGGGCCGCGGCCGTAGGTGGAGTAGGTGTGGAAGACGCGGTCGCCCTCGCGCAGGAAGACGCTCAGGGCGTGGCCGTCCTGGTCGTTCTGGGCGAAGAAGCCCATGTTCTTGCGCTCCAGCGTCTCCTTGTCCATGTAGTTGTACTCGACCGGCGCCACCGCCTCGTCGTTGCTGGCGTGGAAGTCGTAGTTGAAGTCGCTGCCCTGGGAGGAGTACCACGGCACGTTCCAGCCCATCCGCGTCCGGAACCGCTCGATGGACGCGAGCGGCGCCCGGGAGACCAGCGCCAGCGAGGTGTCGCAGCCGTGCAGGTGGCGCAGGTCGCCGAGGCTGTCGACCACGAAGGAGCAGCTCGTGCAGCCCTGGTCGGTGTCGCGGACCCACATGAAGTGGTAGATGATCAGCTGGCGGCGCCCGGCGAACATGTCGGCGAGGCCGGCCTTGCCGTCCGGCCCCTCGAAGACGTAGTCCTTGTCGACCTCCACCATCGGCAGCGCGCGGCGCTGGGCGCTGACCGCGTCGCGCAGGTGCGTCGCCTCCTTCTCCTTGGCGAGCAGCTCCTTGCGCGCGGCCAGCCACTCCTCGCGGGAAACGACCTGCGGTGACTCCATCGGCTTCTCCTCGTCGTGTCGGCGGTGCCCCCGAGCGTGGGCGGCCGTCAACCCCGCCCGGGTCCATGACATCCCTCGCGGGGCCCGCCGTCCAGGCCATCGCCGGGGTTGAGGGGTGTCACGGCCGCGGTCAGCGCAGTTTGGGGTCCAGGGCGTCGCGGACGACGTCGCCCAGCAGCAGGAAGCTCAGCACGGTGGCGGTGAGGAACAGCGCGGGGAAGACGAGCAGGTGCGGGTACTCGGCGAAGAACGACTGGGCCACGTTGAGCTGCAGCCCCCACGACACGTCGGGGTACTGCAGACCGACGCCCAGGTAGTCCAGGGTGGCCTCGCCGGAGATGACGTTGCCGACGTTGAGCATGGCCACCACGAACACCGGGGCGATGGAGTTGGGCAGGATGTGCCGGAACATGATGCGCGCGTGGCCGGCGCCGAGGGCGCGGGCCGCCATCACGTAGTCGGTGTCGCGCACCGCGATGACCTGCCCGCGCATGAGCCGGGTCATGGTCGTCCATCCGAGCAGCACCAGCACGAGCGTCATGGCCCAGATGCCGTGGCCGGGGAACGCGACGAGGATGACGGTGGCGCCGAGCACGAAGGGGATGCCGAAGAAGACGTCGGTCACCCGGGAGAGCACGGCGTCAAGCACGCCGCCGTAGTAGCCGGCGAGCAGGCCGAGCAGGACGGCGATCAGCAGGGAGAAGAGGGTGACGGACAGGCCGATCAGCACGGACGCGCGGGTGCCGTGCACCATCTGCGACCAGTAGTCGCAGCCCTGCAGGTCGTACCCGAACAGGGCGCCGCCGCCGGGGCCCTTCTTGGACATTCGCAGGTTGCAGTTCTCGTGCGGGCCGAGCCTGGCGAACAACGAGGGGAACGCCGCCATGGCGCAGGCGACGAGCAGGATGGCCGCCGCTACCCAGAACAACACCCGGCCGCGCAGCTCCAGCCACGCGTCGTGCCACAGCGAGCCGCGCGGCTCGTGCGCGGGCTCGGGGCCCGCCGCCTCCGCGGACGCCTTGAGGTCAACCACGGCGGATCCTCGGGTCGAGCACGCCGTACAGCAGGTCGACGACGAGGTTGGCGGCCATGAAGATCATGACGAGCAGGGTGATGACGCCGACGACGACGGGGCCCTCCTGGAGCTGGATGGACTGGAAGACCTGCTGGCCGATGCCGGGCAGGTTGAAGATGCCCTCGGTGACCACGGCGCCGGCCATCAGGTTGCCGATGTCGATGCCGAGGTAGGTGACCACGGGGATCAGGGAGTTGCGCAGCGCGTGCCTGCCGATGATCCGCGAGCGGGGCATGCCCTTGGCCGCGGCCGTGCGCACGTAGTCGGCGCGCAGGTTCTCCACCACGCTGGTGCGGGTGAGCCGCGCGACGTAGGCCAGGCCGAACGAGCCCAGCACCATGCCGGGCAGCAGGTAGCTGTACGGCCAGCCCTCGTCGGTGCCGGCGGTCGGGAACAGGCCCAGATTCAGGCCGAACACGATCTGGGCGGTGTAGCCGACGACGAAGACCGGGACCGCGATGACGAACGTCGTCCCGGCCAGCACGGCGGTGTCGGCCATCTTGCCGCGGCGCAGCCCGGCCACCACGCCGAGCGCGATGCCGACGACCAGCTCGAAGATCCACGCGGTGGCGGCGAGCTGCGCGGTGACCGCCCAGCGGTCCTGCAGCAGCTCGCTGACCTCCTGCCCGGTGAAGGTCTGCCCGAGGTCGCCGCGCAGGAACACCCCGGCCATGTAGAGGCCGTACTGGACGATCAACGGCTCGTCCAGGTTGTACTGCGCGCGCAGCGTCCGGATCACCGACTCCGGCAGCGGCTTGTCGCCGGCGAGCGCCAGGATGGGGTCCCCGGGCAGGGACCACACCATGGCGTAGATCAGGAAGGTGGTGGCCACGAAGACCGGGACCGCCTGGAGCAGGCGGTAGACCGCGTACCTCACCGAGCGGCCCCCGGAGGGCCCGGCGGCGCGGGCCGGGGCGTGGCACGGGGGGACCCCGCGCGGCGCGCGGCCGCGTGCGGGGTCCCGGTGGGGCGCATTCCTACTTGACCGTGATCGTGTCGAGGTTCGGGCTGTAGGCGTCGATCTTGACGCCGCCGATCCGGTTGGAGTAACCGGCCTGGTCCTGCCAGTTCCACAGCGGGATCATCGGCATCTCGGCGAGCGCGAGGTCCTCGGCCTGCTGGTAGAGCGGGATGCTGGCCTCCATGCTCGGCGCCGCGTTGGCCTGCGCGATGAGGTCGGTGAACGCCTTGCTCTCCCAGCCCATGCGGTTGCCCTCGCCCCACATCGACTCCAGGTAGTTCTGCGGGCTCGGGTAGTCCATCACCCAGTTGTTGCGGTACGGGCCCTCCTGCCGGTGCTCGCGCAGCGTGGACAGGTAGTCGGCGGCCGGGATCTTGCGGAACTGGATGTCGGCGACGCCGAGGTTCTGCTTGAGCTGGTTGGCCACCGCCTGCATCCACTGCTCGTAGCTGGGGTCGGCGTTGGAGAAGTAGAGCTGGAGCGTGCCGCTGAACCCGCCGGCCTTGTCGAACAGCGCCTTGGCCTTGGCGGGGTCGTACACGCAGGCCTCGCCGCAGGCGTTCTCGCGGTATCCGGGCACCAGCGGCGCCACCAGCGAGGCCATCGGCTTGAAGGCGCCGTTGAAGACGGCGTCCACGATGCCCTGGCGGTCGATCGCCATCGAGAACGCCTTGCGAAGGTCGGCACTCTGGAAGCGCTTGTCGTACACCGGGAAGCCAAGGTAGTCCATCGTGCCGCTCGGGGTGGGCACGAAACGCTCGCCGAGCAGCTTCCCGGCCTCGGAGGCGCTCGCGGGCGGGATGGTCTGCAGCAGGTCGACCTTGTTGGCGCGCAGGTCGGTGTAGGCGGTGTCACGGCTGGCGTAGATCTTGAACAGGACGCCGCCCGCCTTGGCCGGGCGCGGGCCGGCGTACCCCTCGAACCGCTTGAGCTTGATCTGCTGGTTGTGCGACCACTCGCCGTCGAGCGCGAACGGCCCGTTGCCGATCGGCTTCTGGTCGAAGGCCTTCAGGTCGGCGAAGGCGGCCTTCGGCATCGGCGCGAAGCCGGTGTAGGCCAGCGTGATGGGGAACTGGCTGAACGGCGCGGTGAGCCTGACCTCCAGCGTGGCGGGGTCGACGACCTTGAGCCCGCTGAGCTTGTCGGTCTCGGGCTTGGCGCCCTCGGCCTCGGGGTTGAGCTTGTCGTAGCCCTCGACGTTGGCGAAGTAGTAGTTGTTGGTCCAGGCGTTCGGGCCGTACGCGGCGGCGTTCCAGGCGTCGGCGAAGCTCTCGGCGGTGACCGCCTCGCCGTTGTGGAACTTCTGCCCCGACTTCACCTTGATCGTCCAGGTCTGCTGGTCGTCGCTCGTCACCGACTCGGCGGCGCGCATCTGCGGCTTGCCGCTGGGGTCGATGACCACCAGCGTGTCGAACAGCGCCTGCAGTACGGTGATCGAGTAGCTGCTCGACGTGTTGCCGGGGGTGAGGTGGTCGGGCTCGGTGAGTGCCACGGAGAACTGCGCTGCGGCCTGTCCGCCCTGGTCACCGCCGGAGCCGCCCGTGTCGCCGCCGGAACCGCCGCACGCGCTCACCGCGAGCGCCGCCGCGAGGAGGACGGCGGCACCTCTCGACTTCCGTACTACCGTCACTGTTCCTCTGCCTCTCCGTCGCCCCGGCGTGATGCCGGAGAGGCTAAATAGCCGAACAAGGGTCTGCATCGGAAGGTTTACGTATTCCCCTCGCCACCGAGCGTCCGGCAAGCTGATCACGGAGGATCGATGGATCTGATCACCCTCAACTCCCGGCATCTCCACGCGTTCACCGAAGTGGGGTTCCAGGTGGCCGGAGGGTCGGGGGCGCACGGGGCGATGACCGCCCTGCGGAAGATCATCCCGATCGAGGCCTACGAGTTCGTCGCGTTCGACCCCGCCACCGGACGCCACCGCAGCCTGGTGTCCTCCGGGTACACGCGGGTCGACGACGACGCCGCCGAGGAGTACGCCGGGCTGGACCCCTACCGGCGCGCCATGGCCTCCCGCGTCCCGCTGGCCATGGGCTCGCCGGGCACCGAGCGGTACTACCGCAGGCACCTGCAGCCCTACGGCTGGCTGTCGGGCCTGACCGCGCCGCTGTTCGTGGGCGACGAGCGGTACACGGGCCTGCTGCACGTCAACTCCCGGGAGGCGCTGCCGCCCGAGACGACGACGGTGCTCAGCGCGGTGTCGTGCACCCTGGCCCACGTGACCGACCTCACGCGGTGCGTCATCGACCCGCTGGGCCTGCCGCCGGGCTTCCACGCGGTGGCCTTCGAACGCGGCGGGCGCCGGCGCGCCGTCGCCGGGTGGCCGCTGTCGGAGGCGATCGGGCGCGAGCCCGCGATGGCGTCCCTGGCGGCCAACTTCCTGGACTCGCGGGAGCTGTCGCGGCGGGGGCTGTGGCTGGACTCCACGGGCCAGTGGCGCGAGGTCCGCGTGCACCGGGCCGGCGTCGGCTTCCACGGCGCCATCCAGGGGGCGGTCGTCGCCGAGCGCCCCTGCGTGGTGCCCTACGACCTGACGGCGCGCGAGGTAGAGGTGCTCACGCGGGTGGCGCTGGGCGACTCCAACCCGCAGATCGCCGCGGCGCTGGTGCTCAGCGTCCGCACGGTGACCACCCATTTGGAGCACATCTTCACCAAGCTCGGCTGCGACAGCCGCACCAGGCTGACCACCAAGGTCCTCGCCGAAGGGCTGTGCCGCCTCGACCTGCCCTGAGCGCCGGGCTCACCGGCGCAGGACGGTGCGCCGGGAGCCGTTGGAGGCGGCCGGCCCGGTGTTGGCGAGATCGATGTGCATCTCGAACCAGACGTTGTTCGTCCCCGCCTCGCGGATGAAGCCCCAGCGGTGGGCGAGCGCCTCCAGCAGCAGCAGGCCCCGGCCTCCGCTGTCCAGCGGCGAGGACGGGCGCCAGCCGAACGGCGGGTCGACCGACCCGGCGTCCTGGATGGCGATCCGCACCCAGTCGGCCGCGTAGGACACGCACAGCGTGAACGTGCCGCCGTCGCCGGAGTCCGAGTGCACCACCGCGTTGGTGGCGATCTCGCTCGTCAGCAGGACGCAGTCGTCGTGCAGCGGGTGCCGAGGCCCGACCGCCAGTGACACCAGCCGCCGGGCCCGCGCCACCGCGTCGGGATCGCCGGCCAGGTGTAACACGCGGTCGCTGGCCGGTTCGGCCCTGCCGTACCCCGATGAAGTCATACGACCCCCCCGTCAGTGATCTGCCCGCACGATGTAAGGACGCGGGAATCATCCGTAGAGATGTCGCGAAAAGGTAGGAACCTGGTCGCCACGGAGAGCGTGCGACTGTCCTGAGTGAAGGTCAAGCGCCGCCGCTGGGGAGCCGGGGATCGGTGGGGCCGCTGTGCGGTGGCCGCGGGCCCCGGTCGTGCCCCGCGGCGAACCGGACGCGGCGCTCAGACCCCCGAGGCGGGCAATGGCGGCGGGATGGGGGTGTCCAGGTCGCCGGAGTCGTCGTTGTCCTCGTCGAAGATGTCGGCGGCCGAGCGGACGATCAGCGGGTCGGGCGTGCCGACCACCTTGTCGTCCCTGCCGTCGTACTCGAACTGGCTCAGGACGTACCGCATGGCCTCGATGCGGGCGCGCTTCTTGTCGTTGCTCTTGATGACCGTCCAGGGCGCGTCCTCGGTGTCGGTGTTGAGGAACATGTCCTCCTTGGCCCTGGTGTACTGGTCCCACTTGTCGAGCGACTGCAGGTCCATCGGGGAGAGCTTCCACTGCCGCACGGGGTCGACCTGGCGGATGATGAAGCGGGTGCGCTGCTCGCGGTGCGACACCGAGAACCACAGCTTGACCAGGTGGACGCCGTCGCGCACCAGCATGCGCTCGAACAGCGGCGTCTGCAGCATGAACTCCTGGTACTCCTCGGGAGAGCAGAAGCCCATGACCCGCTCGACGCCGGCGCGGTTGTACCACGACCGGTCGAACAGCACCATCTCGCCCGCGGCCGGCAGGTGGGCGACGTACCGCTGGAAGTACCACTGGGTGCGCTCGCGCTCGCTGGGCTTCTCCAGCGCCACGACGGTCGCGCCGCGGGGGTTCAGGTGCTCCATGAACCGCTTGATGGTGCCGCCCTTGCCGGCGGCGTCCCGTCCCTCGAACAGGAGCACCAGGCGCCCGCCGGTGTCCTTGATCCAGTACTGGAGCTTCAGCAGCTCGATCTGGAGCAAGCGCTTGGTCTGGTCGTACTCCGAACGCGACATGCGCTCGGTGTAGGGGTAGTGCTCGCGCCAGGTGTCGACCGTGCGCCCGTCGGAGTACAGCAGGATGGGGTCGTCGTCGTCGCTGGCGTCCACCCACAACCCGGGAGTCTGGTCGATCAGCTCGCTGGATTCGGCGGCTTCTCGCACGGGCAGGATTTCCGAAGGTCCCGAGGTCATGACGCCAGCATTACATACCCGCACAAGCGCTTCGACCGCCGCCCGAGGGCCTTGATCAGGCCCGTTCGGCCGCCTCTTTGATGCCGCGCAGCGTCCGGCGCATCCCCTCGACCATCAGGCCCTCGCGGTCGCGCCCGAGGAACCCGGTCGAGAGCAGGGCGAGCACCGGCGCGGGCGGGGCGCCGATGTGCTCGCGCCACTCGCACAGGATGGTGCCGCCGCACTCGGGGGCCAGCCGGTAGCCCCAGCGCATGCGCGACAACCCCACCTCGAAGGTGAACCGCCGGGGACGCTCCCACTCGACCACCGTGCAGGTGGTGGCCCAGTGGAGCAGGCCGTGGCGGTTGAGCCCCCGGAAGGAGGCGCCCAGATGCCCTCCGACGCCGGCCAGCCAGTGGCCGCCGACGTTCTCCGGGCTCCACTCGCCGTAACGCGTGATGTCGGTCACCAGCTCCCACACGATTCTGGGGGGCGCGTCGATCCTCAGGCATTCCTCGTCCACTGCTGTCCCTCCTCGCGCGGCACCGGCACGGCGCGGCGCGCAAGACGGCTGCTCGGCCACTGCCTCCATTCCACACGCGGATCGGCTCCGGCGCGCGCGGTTCGGCCGCTCATCCCGGCGGCAGCAGGCGTGCCGCCTCCAGGGCGAGGGCCAGCTCCACGATGTCGCGCGGGCGGGAGAGCGACCGCCCGGTGAGCTGCTCGACGCGGCGCATGCGGTTGAAGACCGTGTTGCGGTGGCAGTACAGCTGTCCCGCGGCGCGCGCGGCCGAGCCCTCGCAGCGCAGCCAGGCCGAAAGGGTGGCGAGCAGGACGTCGCGGTCGGCCGGGTCGAGCGAGAGCAGCGCCCCGAGCACGCCGGACACCAGGTGCCCCGACAGCTCCGGCTGGGAGATCACCAGGGCCGAGGGGAGCCTGCGGTCCAGCCGGGCGATCTCCGGACCGCAGCCCGAGCAGGTGCGCATGGCCAGCTCGGCCAGGCGCCGGGCGGTCGCCAGCTCGCCGAGGCCCTCGACCACCGGGCTGACCCCGGCCGGGCCGTACACCACCGGTTTCATGCCCGCGACCAGCTCGTCCAGCGTGCCGTCCCCCAGGGCGACGACGGCCACCTCGTGCTGGGTGCGCATCCGCCACAGCACCCGCATCGCTCCCACGGCCTCCGGATGCGCGTCCACGCCGTGCCCGGCGGCGTCCATGCCCTGCGCGGAGACGGCCGCCATGCCCTGCGCGGGGACGGCCGCCCGGAGCTGCGGGGCGGACGCCCGCTCTCCCGCCTGCGCGGGGACGTGCGCCCCCTGCGCGTCCGCGGTCGCCGAGGGGGACGCCGGGGAGGCCGGGGAGGCGGCGTCGGCGGGCGCGGAGCCCGACGCGTACCCGGGCCCGCAGGAGGCGTGGCCGTCGTGGCCGCCGTGGCGGTGAGCCTCGTGCTCGTGGCGCAGCGGGAGCCTGATTGTGACGACCGCATAACGCCCCCGCTCCGGCAGGTCCAGCGCGGCGGCCGCCGACCGCGCCGCGGCGCCGTCGGCCGCGCCCTCCAGGAGCTCGTCGAGCAGCGCGTTCACCCGCTCGTTGCTGCGGCCGAGCAGCTCCTTCTCGCGCCGGCGGTAGGTCTCGGCGGCCGTCAGGGCCTGCCGGTCGATGGCGTGCCAGACGTGCGTCGCCGTGCGCACGAGCGCGCCCAGCCGTTCGGGATGCTCACGCTCGACCAGGTCGACGAACCCGGCCCAGGTCACCTGCGCGGACAGGCGGTACATGCGCATGAGCGACTCAAGCGGCAGGCCCTGCTCGGCGCGGCGGCTCGCCATCTGCCGCGCGAACGCCAGGTCACGGCGCTCCTCGGGCTTCTGCAGGATCGCCTCGATGCCGATGCGCAGGCCGTCCTGCGTGCTCTGCCAGTGGTCGTCCGGGGAGACGAGCCTGCGGTAGGCCTCGTCCCCCTCTCGCACCCGGGTGACCAGCTCCTCGGTGAGCTCGGGCAGCCGTTGGAGCAGGCGGGCGGCGGCGAGCCGCAGGACCTCGCGGACCTCCCGGTGCACGTGCTCGGTGCGCTTGGCGGCCATCCTCCCGAGACTGCCATCCGCTCGCATACGGAACAAGGTTCGGTTTGATTTCGTGACGTGCCGTTGTGCTGGCGCACAACGGCCTTTCCGCGCCGGTGGGCACCGGTCCCGACTTCACGGCGGCATCTGGACGGCGGTGCGCGTACGGCGTTTACGTGTGCCTGCACCGAATGTCTGGAGGAGCGATGGAGGTCACGGCGCCCCCGCCGCACGACGGCGGGCTGGCGGTCAGCGATGTGGTGGTGAACTACGGTCCGGTCCGCGCGCTGCGCGGGGTCTCGCTCAGGGTCCCGCCGGGATCGATCGTCACCGTCCTCGGCACGAACGGCGCGGGCAAGACGACCCTGTTGCGGGCCATCTCCGGAACGCTGCGCTTCCATCGGGGCGGCATCGCCGCGGGTACCGTCACCTGGGCGGGCGAACGTCTTTCTGGCATCCCCGCCCCGGCCGTCGTGGCCCGGGGCGTCACGCAGGTGCCCGAGGGGCGCCGCGTGTTCGGGCGGATGACCGTGGAGGACAACCTGCGCGCCGGCGCGCTGGGCGCCGGAGGCGGCAGGGCCGCCGCTCAGGCGCGCGAGCAGGTGCACAGCCTGTTCCCGGTGCTGGCCGAGCGCGCCCACCAGCGCGCGGGGCTGCTGTCGGGCGGCGAGCAGCAGATGCTCGCCATCGGCAGGGCCCTGATGGCCCGTCCCTCCCTGCTGCTGCTGGACGAGCCCACGCTGGGTCTGGCGCCGCTGGTGGCTGCCCGCATCGCCGAGACGATCCGGCAGATCAACGCGGACGGCACCTCGGTGCTGCTCATCGAGCAGAACGCCGCGACCGCGCTGTCGCTCGCCTCGTACGCCTACGTGCTGGAGGTGGGCGAGGTGGCGCTCGAAGGCCCGACCACCGAGCTGGCGCTCGGCGACGAGGTGCGGCGGCGCTACCTCGGCGTCACCGACGCCCCCGGCGACGGCGCGGGCCGGCCGGGCCCGCCCGGCGACGGCGGCGCGCGGCGCCCCGCGGCGCGTCCGAGGCCGGCGCTGGCGAGGTGGTTCGCGTGACCACGTCATACCAACCAGACGGTATGTCCGGTTCCGCGGCGACCGGACGGGCCGGGGCGGACCCGGCACCGTGGGAGCCGGCCGTGCTGGACGTCAAGGACGTGACCGTGCGGTTCGCGGGGCTCACGGCGCTGGACGGGGTCAGCTTCACCGTCCGGCCCGGGACGGTGCACGCCGTCATCGGGCCGAACGGCGCCGGCAAGTCGACCTGCTTCAACGTGCTGTCGGGGGTGTACCGGGCCACGTCGGGCAGCGTCCGCTTCGGCGACGCCGAGCTGACCGCCCTGGCGCCGCACCGCATCGCCGCGCTCGGCGTGGCACGCACGTTCCAGAACATCGCGCTCTCGCGCCACCTGCCGGTGCTGGACAACCTGATGCTCGGCCGCCACCGCCTGACCCGGGCGGGCTTCGTCTCGGCGGGCCTGCGGCTGCCGTCGGCGCGCGCGGAGGCGGCGCTGCACCGGGCGCGGGCGGCCGAGATCGCCGAGTTCGTCGGCATCGGCGACCGGCTGGGCACCCCGGTGGGGCTGCTGCCGTACGGCGTGCAGAAACGCGTCGAGCTGGCCAGGGCGCTGTGCATGGAGCCGCGCCTGCTGCTGCTGGACGAGCCCGTCGCCGGCATGACCGGCGGCGAGCGGGAGGAGATCGCCGAGTTGGTCGTCGCGGTCAGGGAGAGCCTCGGCATCTCGGTGGTGCTCGTCGAGCACGACATGGGCGTGGTGATGCGCCTGGCCGACCGGGTCACCGTGCTGGACTTCGGCCGCCGCATCGCCGACGGGACCCCCGAGGAGGTCCAGGCCGATCCGGCGGTCATCCGGGCCTATCTCGGCACAAGCGCGAACGGGGAGCACGCGTGATCACGTTTCTGGAGCTTCTGGTCAACGGCCTCTCCATGGGGTCGGTGTACGCGCTCATCGCCCTGGGATTCGTGATCATCTTCAAGGCCACCGAGGTGGTGAACTTCGCGCACGCCTCACTGCTGCTGGCAGGCGGCTACGTGGTGGCCCGGCTGCATCCGTTCACCGGCTTCTGGCTCGCGCTGCTGATCGGCGTGGCCTTCGCCGGCCTGCTGGCGGCACTCGTGGAGTTCCTCATCATCCGCAGGGCGAACGTCGGCTCGCACAGCGTGCTGGCGATCGTCACCATCGGCGTCGACATCGTCATCACCACCGAGCTGACCCGGCAGATGGGCACCGAGATCCTCTCGCTCGGCGACCCCTGGGGCGACTCGGTGGTGCACATCGGCGGGGTGACCGTCGCCGAGGTGCGCATCGTGGCGCTGGGCACGGCCGCGGCGCTGATCACGCTCTTCCTGCTGGCGTTCCGGTACACCGGCTGGGGCGTCGCCATGCGGGCCACCGCCGAGGACGCCGAGACCGCGGCCCTGATGGGCATCCGGCTCGGCCGGGTGTCGCTGAGCGCCTGGGCGGTCGCCGGGGCGCTGGCGGCCGTGGCGGCGCTGTTCCTGTGCGTGTTCCCGACCCCGGGCCTGGACCGCGGCACCTCGTTCGCGGCGATCAAGGCGTTCCCTGCCGCGATCCTGGGCGGCCTGGACTCCACCACCGGGGCGCTGGCCGGCGGGCTGATCGTCGGCGTCACCGAGGCGCTGATGACCGGTTACCAGAACCAGCTCGCGTTCCTCGGGCGCGGGATCGGCGACGTGGCGCCGTTCCTCGTCATGCTCGTGATCCTGCTGCTGCGCCCCGCCGGGCTGTTCGGAACGAGGGAGACCGCCCGTGTCTGACGTGACAGCCGCCGGGCGGGCCGCCCGGGGCCCGGGCTCCGGCGCCGGGACGGCACGGCGGACGGCCCGGTGGGCCGCCTGGGCCGCCGCCGCCCTCGTGGCGATCGCCGTGCCGTTCTACCTGGACGGCTTCTGGCTGCAGACCGGGCTGTTCGCGATGTCGGCGGCCGTCGGCGCCATCGGGATCAACCTGCTCACCGGGTCCACCGGGCAGCTCTCGATGGGCCACGCCTTCTTCCTGGCCGTCGGCGCCTACGCCTACGTCTACTTCGCCGACCCCGGGCAGGACGGCGCGCACGCGATCGGCGGCCTCGGCCTGCCCACGCCGCTGGCCGTGGTGCTGGCCGTGCTGACCGCCGGCGTCGCCGGCGGCCTGTTCAGCCCCATCGCCGGCCGCCTGAAGGGCGCCTACCTCGGCATCGCGACGCTGGCGCTGATCTTCCTGGGGCAGCACCTGCTGTTCAACGCCGAGCCGGTCACCGGCGGGTACAACGGCCGCGCGGTCCCGCCGCTGGAGCTGTTCGGGCTGACCTTCGCCGACACCCCCGAACTGGTGCTGCTGAACGTGCCGTTCGGCGCCCTGGAGCGGCTGTGGTTCCTCGGCCTGCTCCTGGTGCTGGGCGCCGCCGCGTTCGCGCGGGGCGTGCTGCGCGGCCGTCCGGGGCGGGCGATGAACACCATCCGCGACCACGAGATCGCCGCGGGCGTCATGGGCGTGCCCGTGGCGCGCTACCGGGCCGGGGTGTTCGTGCTGTCGTCCATGTACGCCGGGCTTGCCGGGGTGATGCTGGCGCTGGTCTTCCAGCGGACCGTGCCGGAGTACTTCGGCATGCTGCTGTCCCTCGACTACCTGGCGATGATCGTCATCGGCGGGCTGGGGTCGGTCGGCGGCGCGATCCTCGGCGCGGTCTTCGTCTCGGTGCTGCCCCAGCTGCTCACCCGCTACAGCGGCACGCTGCCGCTGATCGCCGAGCCCGGCTCCGGCGGGGTCTCCCCCGCCGAGGCCGCCCGCATCCTGTACGGCGCCGCGGTGGTCGCTGTGGTGCTGTTCCTGCCCGGGGGCCTGCTCGGGCTGCTCGGACGGCTGCGCGGCGCGCCGGGCGGGCGCCGGGCCGTCCTCGGCCGCGGGCCGGCCCTCCCGTTCTCCCCCCCGCCCGCCTCCCCTTCCACCTCCCCCACCCCCGACACCAGGAGCTGACCGACATGGGAAAGTTCGGCATCCGTACCGGAGCGGCGACGCTCGCGGCGCTCGCGCTGGCGGTCACCGCCTGCGCGAGCGACAAGGCCACGGGCGGCGCCCCCGCCACCGGGGGCGACGGCGTGAAGACCGGTCCCGGCGTGACCGCGGACAAGATCTCGGTCGGGATGCTCACCGACCTCACCGGGCCGTACGCCTCGCTCGGCAAGAGCATCACCCAGGCGCAGCAGCTCTACTTCGAGCAGCTCAACGCGCAGGGCGGGGTATGCGGCCGCACGGTGGAGACGGTCGTGCGCGACCACGGCTACGACGCGCAGAAGGCCGTGGCCGCCTACACCGAGATCGGGCCGAAGTCGGCGGCGGTCAGCCAGTTCATCGGGTCGCCGATGGTCATGGCGCTCAAGCAGCGCATCGAGACCGACAAGCTGCTCACCCTGCCCATGGCGTGGGCCACGGGCCTGCTGGGCGGCCAGGCCATCCAGGTGACCGGCACCACCTACGACGTGGACATGATCAACGGGGTGGACTTCCTGGTCAAGGAGAAGGGCGTCAAGTCGGGCGACAAGATCGGCCACCTGTACTTCGAGGGCGACTACGGCGAGAGCGCGCTCAACGGGTCCAAGCACGCGGCCGGCAAGCTCGGCCTCGGCGTCGTGGAGCAGAAGATCAAGGCCACCGACCAGGACATGAGCGCTCAGGTGTCGGCGTTCAAGGCGGCCGGGGTCAAGGCCGTGCTGGTGTCGGTCGGGCCGCGCCAGGCGGCGTCCCTGGTGGGGGTGGCGGTCGCGCGCGGCATGGACATCCCGTTCGTGGCCAGCAACTCGGCCTACAGCCCGCAGCTGCTCGGCACGCCCGCCGCGCCGGCGCTGCTCAAGGAGTACTACATCATGACCGCCGCCGCGCCCATGAGCTCGCCGCTGCCGGCGATCAAGAAGCTGGTCTCCGAGTACCAGGCGAAGTTCTCCGGCCAGCCGGTCGACAGCGGCGTCGGCGCCGGGTACTCCGCCGCGCTGATCGTCGGCGACGCGCTGAAGAAGGCGTGCCAGGCCAAGGACCTCAGCCGTGAGGGCATCGTCAAGGCGCACCGCTCGACACCGTCGTGGGACGGCGGTTTCGGCACGCCCATGGACTTCTCCCGCATCGACCAGCCGGCGTCCCGCTCGTCCTACATCGTCAAGCCCGACAAGGCGGCGGTCGGCGGCGCGGTCGTCTTCAAGGAGGCGGCCGTCTCCGACCTCGCCCAGGACTACCAGGTCCCGGTCGGCTGAGCCCCCGGTCCGGCCGGCTATGGACCCGGCCGACCGTCGACCGGGCCGGCCACCGACCCGGCCGGTCGGTCGTCCCGGCCGGCCACCGGCCCGGCCGGCCGACTGTCCCGGCCGGCCGGAGCGGCTGCCGCGGGCCCGGTTCCCGCGCGCCGGCCGCGGGGGGCGCCGGGGGGCCGGCGGCGCCCCCCCCCCCCCCCCGGCGGCGCCCCCCCCCGCCCCCCCGCCCCCCCGCCCGGGGGGGCGCCCCCCCGCCCCCCCCCGCGGCCCCCCCCCCGCCGCCC
>NZ_JARWAC010000004.1 GCF_029846175.1 Sphaerisporangium sp. TRM90804
TGGTGCTGCCGCTCACCCGCGCCGCGATCGCCGTCGGCGCCGACGGCGTCATCATCGACGTCCACCCCCAGCCCGAGCAGGCCCTGTGCGACGGCCCGCAGGCCCTGGTGGACGGCGACCTGGAGGAGCTGGCGAACGTCCTGCGGGCCTTCGCGCCGCTGACCGGCCGCACCCTGGCGACCACGCTGACCCCGGTCGCCTGACCCGAGCCGCGCTTCCGGCTCCCGGACGGCACAGCGCCGGGCCCCCGCGCCCACTCGCGCGGGGGCCGCGCGGCCGACGTGGACGGCGCCCTCGGGCCTCCCGCGCCCAGGGCCGCCCGTTCCGGCGGTGGCGCGGGCCGCCACCGCCGAACCCGCGCCATGTGCGGGCCGCCTCCGGTCAGCGCTCGCCGGCTCCGGCGACCAGGCGGCGGTGGTACTCCTGCGTGCCCTCCGGGAGGGCGTCCGGGGGGAACCAGCGCGCCTGGAGGATCTCGAAGGCGTCGACCTCCAGCGTGCCGCCGGTGACCTCGGCCTCGTAGGCGACCTCCACCCGGAGCCGGTAACCGCTCCTGAGGCCGGCCAGGCCGTGGACGCGGACCTCCAGGCCGGTCTCCTCGCGGACCTCCCGCGCGACCGTCTCACGCAGGGTCTCGCCCCGCTTGGCGTAGCCGCCGGGCAGGCCCCACCTGCGGCCCTCGGGCCAGAAACGGTGCTCAAGGAGCAGGACGCCGCCCTCGGCGTCGCGGACCACGCCGGTCACCCCGACCATGAACGTCGCGTTCCGGAGCCGGACGACCCGCCACTGCAGCGGGCCCTCGATCATGCGCCAGAGCCGCGCCAGCAGTGTTCTCAACGGTGCCTCGCCGATCGTGTTCGCCGGACGACTCGCGTGGGCGGCCTCAGGACTCGATGGTGTAGTGCTGGATGGAGTCGGCGAGCTGGACGGCGAGCTCCTCGGCGTCCAGGCGCTTCTCGATCTGGCGCAGGTCGGCGATCTTGGCGCGGGTCTCGGCCCGGCGCGGGGTGAGCAGGGTGCAGCAGTCCTCGTCGGGCAGCTCGGAGATCTCCAGGGTGCCGATGCGCCGCGCCTCGGCCATGATCTCGGTCTTGTCCATGCCGATCAGCGGCCGCAGGATCGGCAGGGTGACGGCGTCGTCGAGCGCGGTGATGTTCTGCAGGGTCTGGGAGGAGACCTGGCCGAGGGAGTCGCCGGTGACCAGCACGCGGCGGCGCATGCGGTGGGCGACCTCCTCCGCGGTCTTGAGCATCAGGCGGCGCTGGGCGACCACCTGCAGGCGGTCGGCGCCGGAGGTCTTGAGCGACTGCTGGGCCTTGCCGAACGGCACCACGAACAGCCGGCCCTGCGGCTGGAAGCGGTTCAGCGCCCGCACCAGGGCGTACGCCTTGTAGATCGACTCGGACGTGGTGAACGGGATGCCCGAGAAGTGCAGGAAGTCGACCTGGAGGCCGCGGCGGATCATGCGGTAGGCCGCCACAGGCGAGTCGATGCCGCCGGACATGAGCACCAGGCCGCGCCCGCTGGTGCCTACGGGCAGGCCGCCCTGGCCGGGCAGGCCGTCGGTGAAGACGAAGACCTCGTCCCTGTCGACCTCGATGTGCACGGTCAGCTCGGGGTTCTTCAGCCGCACCGGCAGGCCGTACTTGTCGTTGATCTCCCCGCCGACCATGCGGTCGAGCTCGTTGGAGCGCAGCGGGAACCGCTTGTCGCGGCGGCGGGAGCGGACCGCGAACGTCGCGCGGCGCTCGACCTCGGGACGCCCGGCGACCAGCTCCAGCGCGGCGGCGGTGACGGCGTCGGGGTCCTTGGCGACCCGCCAGGCGCGGTGGACCCACACCAGGCCGACCACGTCGGTGAGGCGGCGGGCGACGGCCTCGGCGACCTCGACCGTGGTGCCCTCGGGCAGCAGCACGGCGATGACGCCGTGGCGCTGCCGGACGTCCGCCTTCAGGTCGAAGTCCTTGAGCGCGTGCCGGATGTTGGCCTGCAGGCGCCGCTCGAACACTTCGCGGTTCTTGCCCTTGAGCACGACCTCGCCGAGTTTGAGCAGCACGCAGGGCTCGCCCAGAGCTGACGGGGGCACGACGGACATGGGGTTGCCTCCGGGCGGTGGGAAACGGGCGGGGCCGCGCTCGGAACTCGGATCCGGTGCTCGGCACCCATCAATTTATCCCGGATGAGCAGATGCCGGATCCCTACCGGCCCGGCACACCACCGTGCGGCCGTACACGGCCGCGGCGCCCCGCCCGCCGCGGGCGGGGCGGAGCGCCGATCGTGCGGACGCGGAGAGCCGCTTGGGCCGGCACGGGCGCCGAGCGGGGTACGCCGGCGCCCGCGGGGCCGGTCAGCCGAAGAAGACCTCGGACTCCTTGTAGCGGGACTCCGGCACGGTCTTCAGCTCGGAGGTGGCGGCGTCCAGGCCGACGCGGACGATGTCGGTGCCGCGCAGCGCGACCATCTTGCCGAAGTCGCCGTCGTGCACGGCGTCGATCGCCTGGAGGCCGAATCGGGTGGCCAGCACGCGGTCGAACGCGCTCGGGGTGCCGCCGCGCTGGATGTGGCCCAGCACGGTGGTGCGGGCCTCCTTGCCGGTGCGCTTCTCGATCTCGTGGGCGAGGTGCTCGCCGATGCCGCCGAGGCGGACGTGGCCGAAGGCGTCGAGCTCGCCGGCCTGCAGGGCCATCTGGCCCTCGATCGGGTGCGCGCCCTCGGCGACCACGATGATCGGCGAGTAGCGGATCTTGAACCGGCTCTCGACGTACTCGCACACGCGGTCGATGTCGAAGGGCTTCTCGGGGATGAGGATGACGTTGGCGCCGCCCGCCATGCCCGCGTGCAGCGCGATCCAGCCGGCGTGACGGCCCATGACCTCGCAGATCAGCGCGCGGTGGTGGGACTCGGCGGTGGTGTGCAGCCGGTCGATCGCCTCGGTGGCGATGTTGACGGCGGTGTCGAAGCCGAAGGTGTAGTCGGTGGCGTTCAGGTCGTTGTCGATCGTCTTGGGGACGCCGACGACCTTGACGTCGAGCTCGGAGAGCTGCTTGGCGACGCCCAGGGTGTCCTCGCCGCCGATCGCGATGAGCGCGTCGACCCCGCCCTCGGCGAGGTTCTTCTTGATGCGGTCGACGCCGCCCTCGATCTTCATCGGGTTGGTCCGCGAGGAGCCGAGGATGGTGCCGCCGCGCGGGAGGATGCCGCGTACGGTCGAGACCTCCAGCGGCATCGTGTCGCCCTCGAGCGGGCCGCGCCAGCCGTCGCGGAAGCCGACGAACTCGTGGCCGTAGACGCCGACGCCCTTGCGGACGACGGCGCGGATCACCGCGTTGAGGCCGGGGCAGTCTCCGCCCCCTGTCAGTACTCCGATACGCATGCCGGGTCCCTCCCGATGGGGTCAAAGTCAGACTACGTCGAGCTCCACGGCCGCCGGAAACCGATACCGGCATACCTGCATGTGAGCCGCCAACGCATGGCATTGTGCCCGAGCCGCCAACATTGGTCTAGACCAACGTGTGAGAAGCCGTCCGCGGTCTCGGCACGCCGATGAATCCTAGCCGCTGCCCGCCGCCCGCCCGCCGTCCGGGCACCGCGGCCGGACGCGCGGGGGCGCGGGTCGGTCGGGCGGCGCGGGGACACCGGAGGGGCCGCCCGCCGGGGCCCGGGTCAGGCGGGCAGCGCCAGGACACCGGAGAGCCGCCCGCCGGGGCGCGCGTCAACCGGGCGTCAGGCGGGCGGCGCCAGGACGCAGGAGGGGCTGCCGACCTCGAACGTCTCCGCCACCGGCCCCGGGACGCCGTCGAGAAGGGGCAGGGCGGCGACCGTGCCGGAGCGCTGGCCCGCGACGTACAGGTAGCCGTCCACGAGCGCGAAGTGCCGGGGCCAGGCCACGCCCGCGGAGACCTCGGCGACCAGGGTGAGCCCGGCGGCGCCGCCGGGCTCGAAGACGCCGATCGTGTCGGGGCCGCGGTTGGCGACGTAGAGGTGGCGGCCGTCGGCGGAGAACTCGAGGTGGGACGCCAGGTTCGGGCCGGGGGCCCCGCTCGCCGCCACGTGGCCGATCTCGTGCCACCGCTCGTCGTACACCCTGACCGTGCCGTCCAGCTCGCAGGCGAGGTGCCAGCGGCCGTCGCGGCGGGCCAGGTGGCGGGGGCCGCAGCCCGGCGTCAGCCGCACCGGGCCGCCGGGGTGCGGGGCGGGCTCGGGGCCGAGGGTGTAGCGGCGGATCTCGTCGGCGCCGAGGTCGGTGAGGTACAGCACGCCGTCGGGGCCGAAGGTGGCCTGGTGGGCGTGCGGCCCGGCCTGCCGTTCGGCGTCGGGCCCCCGGCCGCCGCCGGGGAACACGAGCGGCGGGCCGTCGAACAGCCCCTCCTCGTCGAGCCGGAAGAGCGCGAGCACGCCGTCGCCGTAGTTGGCCGCCGCGAGCCAGGAGCCGTCCGGCGCGACCGCCACGTGGCAGGGGTGGGACCCGCCGCTGGACCGCTCGGCGAGCGGGCGGGGGCCGCCGGGATCGGCCGAGAAGGCGGCGACGCGGCCGGCCTCCTCCTCCAGGGCCGCGTACAGCACCGGGAGCCGGGGGTGCAGGGCCAGGAAGGACGGCCCGGGGGCGGGCGTCTGGGCGACGGTCTTGAGCACCCCGCCGCCGTCCCTGCGGGCGACGGTCAGCCCGGGGCCCGTTCCGCCGGTGCCGGAGGTGTACCCGCCTATGTAAAGCACGTCGAGGCCCGCAGTCATGTGATCGAGAATAGCGCCGCCCCCGCGAGCGGAATCCTGCCGCGCCGAGTCTCGGACGCCGGGGCCTCCGGCGGCGCGCCCCCGGCGGACGTGGGCCTCGCCGAGGGTCTGGATGCCGGGCACGCGCATATGCTTGACTGAGTCAACTGATCTGTTGATTGGAGCAACGATGGACGAGCAGATCGCGGGCGTCCGCGCGTTCAACCGCTTCTACACGCGTGTCATCGGCGTGCTCGGCGCCGGCATGCACAACACCCCGTACTCGCTCACCGAGGCCAGAGTGCTGTTCGAGCTGTACGGGCGCGAGGAGGCCGAGACGGGAGAGCTGCGCGGGCCGCTCGGCCTGGACGCCGGCTATCTCAGCAGGATGCTGACCCGCTTCGAGACCGCCGGGCTCGTCACCCGCGAGCGCTCGGCCGCCGACGCCCGCCGCCAGGTCGTCCGCCTCACCGAGGAGGGCCGGGCCGTCTACCAGACGCTCGACAAGGCATCGGCCTCGGCGGTGCGCGAGCTGCTCGACCCGCTGACCGAGGAGCGGCGGCGCCGCCTGCTGTCGTCCATGGCCGCCGTCCAGCGCGCCCTGGACCCCGCCGCCCCGCCGGAGTCGTACGTGATCCGCCCGCTGCGCGCCGGGGACCTGGGCTGGGTGGTGCACCGCCACGGCGTCCTGTACGGCCGGGAGCAGGGCTGGGACGAGACGTTCGAGGCGCTGACCGCGCGCATCGTCGCCGACTACGCCGACGGCCGCGACCCCAGGCGCGAGACCGCGTGGATCGCCGAGGTGGACGGCGAGCCCGTCGGCTCGGTCTTCTGCGTCCGCAGGGACGACCGCACCGCCCAGCTCCGGCTGCTCCTGGTCGAGCCGTCCGCGCGCGGCATGGGCCTGGGCGGGCGCCTGGTGGAGGAGTGCCTGACGTTCGCCCGCGCCGCCGGATACGAGCGCATCGTCCTGATGACGATCGCGGTCCTGGCCGCCGCCCGTCGCATCTACGAGCGCTCCGGCTTCCACCTCGACGAGGAGCACACCGAGCGGGCCTACGGCACCGAGGTCACCCACCAGACCTGGAGCCGCGACCTGTGACCGCCGGCGGGCCGTGACGCCCTGAGCCGCCGGGGCCGTCCGCCAGGCTGATGCGGCGAGGCCGGCGGGCCGTGACGCCCGGGCCGTCCACCCGGCCGATACGGCGAGCCTGCCGGGCCGCCGCGCCCCGGGCCGCGGCGCGGGTGCGCAAACCGCGGGCAAAGATCCGGCCGGGCGCGCTCGTGCCTGGCGGAGCGGCGATCGGGGCTCTGGCAGCATCGGCGGTGCGCCTACCACGCGGCCGTGCGGATCCCGGGGCGACGAGCCCGCCCCCCGGCCATGGGAGACCGCCAATGACGTCGATGATCGTGTCCGCGCCGCCCGCCCCGACGATCAGGACCCGCAGGGCCCTGGTCTTCCTCGACCGCGACGACGGCGCCGAGCGCCGCGGGGCCGCGCGGCCGGGGACCGGGGCCGACCGCCGGCTCGTGCACGCCCTCTCCTCCGAGGGGTACGCCGTGGAGACCGCCGAGGGCGACGCCGGCGACCACCGCCGGGTCGCCTCCTTCCTGGACGCCGTCCAGCCCGGCGACCTGCTGCTGATCCGCTGGTCCACCGAGTCGGGGTGGGGGCGGCGCGAGTTCGGCGCGCTGATGAGCGAGTTCGCCCGCCGCGTCGAGCGCTCGGACGGCGCCGCGCTGCTGCTCGTGGTCGACTTCGGCTGGCTGGTGACGGCCAACCCCGACGGGCCGCACGAGGGGCTGGGCAGGCTGCGGGTCAGGGGCGAGCCGGTCGCGGCCGCCGCCGCGCTGACGACCAGCGCCACCATGCCCGGCGAGCGCCCCGGGGGCGCGGTGTCGCTGACCGCGATCCTGGCCGACGGCATCCTGTCGGGCGAGGCCGACCTGGACCGGGACGGCACCGTCTCGGTCGGCGACCTGTTCCGGTACGCCGAGGAGCGCTGCGCGGAGATCGGCGCCGACCGCCGGCCCTACCTGCTCACCTACGGGGAGGGCGAGCTGATCGGCGTCGCCGCCACGCGCGGCCCGGCGCGCGACCTCGGCCCCGCCTTCGGCACCGCACTGGCGCGGCTGGCCGTCCTGGGCGACACGGTCCCGCCCGCCTCCGCCGCCGAGCTGGTCGGCAGGGTCTACGAGGTCCATCTCAGCGAGGACGCCCGCCAGCTCCTGCGCCGCGCGGCCCTGCTCGCCGAGGACGAGCCCCTCACCCCCGAGCTGGCCCGCCTGCTGGCCGAGGAGGAACCCCCCGCCCCCGACCCGGACGCACGACGTCCCGAAGGGACCCGGCCGGAGCCCGGCCGCCGTCACCCGGGGCAGGCCCCGCCCGACTCGGACGGACGACGTCCCGCAGGAGACCCGCCCGAGCCGGCCCGCCGGGGCCCGGCCGGGCCGGGCAGGAGGGTCCCGGCACAGGGGGCGGCGCGAGGGCGGGCCGGGCTCGACGAGGGCGGGACGGCGGGCGGCGCGGAGCCGGGCGCGCCCGGAGCGCGGGGCGGCGCGGAGCGGGCGCTGCTCGAACTGGCCGACTGGGGCCTGCTAGGGCGGGGCACGCCGTTCGCCGACCCCGCGGTCCGCCGGGAGGCCGCCCGGCGGCTGGAGCCCGAGGAGCAGGCGCAGGTCTCGGCGGCGCTGCGGCGCCGGCGGGCCGCGCGCCGCGCGGTGCGGCCCCGGGCCCGGCTGACCGGCGACCGGTGGACCACCCACGACCAGCTCGGGCACCGCGTGCACGCCGAGGCGGTCGCCGCGTTCATCCGGCACCCCGACACCCGGCCGCCGCTGACGATCGGGATCAAGGGGCCGTGGGGCGCGGGCAAGACGTCCCTGATGCGCATGGTCCAGGACCTGCTGGACCCGGGCGCCGCCGAGGACCGGCCCGCCGAGATCCACCTGGCCCGGCTGCCGCGCGGCACGGCCAGGCTGACCAACGCGCAGCTCCTGGCCGAGGTGGGGGCGGCCGGCGACCGGCACGGCGCCGAGCGGGCCGTCCCCGGCGAGCTGCCGATGCGCGACGGCGACTGGCGGCCGACCGTCTGGTTCAACCCGTGGATGTACCAGAACGGCGAGCAGGTGTGGGCGGGGCTGGCCCACGAGATCATCAGCCAGGTCACCGGCCGCCTCCCGCGCGGCGAGCGCGAGCGCTTCTGGCTCACGCTCAACCTGTCGCGCGTGGACCGCGAGGCGGTGCGCCGCCGGGCCTACCGGCTGGCCGCGACGCGACTGCTGCCGGTGGCCCTCGGCTTCCTCGCGGCCCTGCTCGTCACGGCGGTGCTGGCGTCGGCCGCCCTGGTGCCCGCGATCGCCTCGGTGCTGCGCGGCGCCGCCGCGGCGATCGGGTCGGGCGGCACGCTGCTCATGCTGGGCGCCGCGGCCGTGCGGCTGACGCGGTTCCTGCGCGAGTCGGCCGACACCGCCTTCGGCAGGCTGGTGCGCCAGCCGGACCTGCTCGGGCCGGCGCCCGGCCTGGCGGGCGACCTGACGCCCGACCCCGGCTACCGGGCCAAGACGGGGTTCCTGCACCTGGTGCAGACCGACATGCGCCGGGTGCTGGGCATGGTGGCCACCGTGGAGCGTCCGCTGGTGGTCTTCGTCGACGACCTGGACCGGTGCTCGCCGGGCACGGTGGCGCAGGTGATCGAGGCGGTCAACCTGTTCCTGGCCGGGGAGTTCCCCAACTGCGTGTTCGTGCTGGCGATGGAGCCGGAGGTGGTCGCGGCGCACGTGGAGGTGGCCTACGCCGACCTCGCCCGCTCACTGCCGGTCCCGGCCGAGGACCGCTCGGGCCTGGGGTGGCGGTTCCTGGAGAAGATCGTGCAGCTTCCGCTGAGCGTCCCGTTGCTGGACGACGCCGACCGGGTGCCCGCGTTCCTGCGAACGCTGCTCGGCGTCCCGTCCGCACCGCCCGGCACGCCGGAACCGGCCGCGCCTGCGGCCTCGGTGCCCGATCCCGGCCTGGTGGACCGCATGGAGGCCGCGATCAGGGCCCTGTCCCCCACGGCCGACGATCTGGACGCCGTCGCCCGCCGGGTCCAGGCCGACGCCCTGGAACGGCCCGCGCCACGGGCCCGGGCGGAGACAGGGGACGGCCCCGGGCCGCGACTGCGGGCGAACGGACGGCCCGCGCCGCGCATCCGAACGAAAGCGGCGGAAGGGCCCGCGCTGCGGATCCCCCTGGACGCCGCGGGACGGCCCGTGCCGCGGCTCCGGGCGAGGGCCATGGCGGGGCCCGCGCGGTGGATGCCGGCGAACACCCCGGGTCGGCCCGCGTCACGGGCGGACGGCGGCGGCCGGGACGCCTGGACGCACGGCGGACCGGCCGAGGACCGCGGCCTGATCGGCGGGCTGTCGGCCGCGGCGCGGCTGGCCGCCGACCGTGTCTACGACGACCTGTACAGCGACCAGAACGCCTACGACGCGATCCGGCGGATCCTGCCCACGCTCACCGCCGGGAACCCCCGGGAGCTCAAGCGGTACGTCAACGTCTTCCGGTTCTACTCCTTCGTCACCTACCGCCACACGCTGGCGGGCGCGCCCCGGACCGGCGAGGACGAGATCGCCAAGCTGGCGATGCTGACGATTCGGTGGCCGCACCTGCTCTCGGCCCTGGCCCGGGAGCAGGACTCCGGCCGCCGGCCCCGGCCCCCGGCCCCGGCGGCGCGGGGCAGAACGGTGCTGGAAGCGCTGGAGGAGGCCGCTTCCGGCGACGACGGCGAGTGGGCCCGCGTCCTCACCGAGACCGGGCTGCTGCGTCCCCCCGCCGGCGAGGCCTTCCGCTGGGAGGCCCTGCGGACGCTCCTGTCGACCGCCCCCTCGATCACCCGCATCGCCCGCGACCTGCTGTGAGCGCCTCACCGCCGCCCGGCACGACCCGGCCGGGCGGGCCGGCGCGCGCCGCGCGACGGGCGGCTCGGCCATCGACGGGCGGCGCGCCATGGGGCGGCTCGCCCCGCCGGCGGGCGGCGCCCGGGGGGTTCCCGCCGCCCCGGCCGTTCCGTCACCCGCCAGGCCCGGCCGGGTGCGCGCATGAGGCAGGGCCACGACGTGACGCCGCGCGGCGGCAACGGCCTCGCGACGGCGGCACGCCGTGGCGCACCGCGACCGGCCCCCGTCCGTCGCGGTGTTCACCGGCGCGTCACGCGGTCAGCGCTGCGCCTGGATCATCCAGTGCTGCTTCTCCAGCTCCTGCGTGATCTCGATGATCAGATCCTGCGTCACCGGGTCCGCCTCCTCGGTGGCCTCGACCCGGTCGCGCATCCGCTCGATCAGCATGCCGAGGATGTCGGTGAACGCGGCGATGACCTTTCCGTCCTCGATGTAGCCCCCGTCGAGCTGGTCGAGCCGGGTGTCCCGGGCGATGGTCGCGGAGCGGCCGTCCGGGTTGACCCCGAGGGCCACGGCGCGCTCGGCGACGGTGTCGGCGCCTTCGCGGGCCATGGTGACGATCTCGTCGAGCTGGAGGTGCAGCGTGCGGAAGTTGCGGCCGATCAGGTTCCAGTGCGCCTGCTTGCCCACGAGCGACAGGTCGAGCAGGTCGATGAGCGCGCCCTGCAGGCACTCGCCGGTGATCCTCTGGTTCTCGCCGGTCAGCGGGCTGGTGATCTGGGCCATGAGATATGTCCCCTTAAGCGGTTGTTTGTGCCTTTTACGTGAAAAGCCGTAACCCGTTCCAGGAGTTCTAAACGTTGACACTGTAATCATTGCAGTGTCAGTATGGGGGCATGAGTGACACCTGGACCATCGGCGAGCTCGCGGAGCGGGCGGCGGAGACGCTGCGCCCCGCCTCGCAGCAGCCCAACGGCCGGGTCCGCGACGTGCCCAACGAGCGGCTCATCCGGTGGTACACGACGATCGGCCTGGTCGACCCGCCGCTGACCCGGCGCGGCAGGGTCGCGCTGTACGGGCGCCGCCACCTCCTGCAGCTCGTGGCGGTCAAACGGCGCCAGGCCGAGGGCCGGTCGATCGCCGACATCCAGACCGAGCTCGCGGGCGCCACCGACACCGCCCTCGAAGGCATCGCCCTCCTGCCCGCTCCCCCGGCCGGCCGCACGCCCCCGCCACCGCCCCCCGCCCGCCCGCGCTTCTGGGCGCAACGCCCCACCGCCCCGCCCACTCCGGCACCCGCGCCCGCTCCGTCCCCCGCACCCGCGCACCCGCCGTCGGCCCCCGCCGTCGACGGCCGCCCCCGGCCGGCCGGCCGGCCCGCGCCGGTCACACCGATCGGGACGCCGCCGGCCGGCACACCGCCGGAAGCGTCCCTCACGGACACACCGCCGGAGGCGTCCCCTGCAGGCACGCCCGCCGGGCTCGTCCACGGCGTGCGGCTCGCGCCGGGCGTGACACTGCTGCTGGAGGGCCGCGCCCCGTCGCCCGAGGACGTCGCGGCGCTGCGCCGGGCCGCCGAGCCGCTGCTGGCCGCCGTCCAAGCCCGCTCCCTGGCGACGCCCGGCGACGTCACCCCCGCCACCCGCGACGCCGTCGCGCCCGGCGCCGGCGGGGACCTCACGGGAGAGGCCGCGCGGCAAGCGCCTCTCCTCGCCACGCCGGCGGCGCACGACCGGCCCTCCGACGACCTCCGCCCGTCCCGTTCCGAAGGGATCCAGAGATGAGTGTCCAGATCACCTCGTTGAAGCCCGGCGAGTACACGCCGCTGCCGGACGCCGGGCTCGGCGCGCTGCGTACCGGCAGGGGCAACCTGCCGCTGGAGAGCGTCGACGTGAACGCGAGGATCACCGGCCTGGTCTCGGGCGTCGAGGTCGCCCAGGGGTTCCGCAACCCGTACGACGTGCCGCTGGAGGCCACGTACGTGTTCCCGCTGCCCGACCGCGCCGCCGTCACCGCGTTCCGCATGGAGGCGGACGACCGCGTGGTGGAGGGGGTGCTGAAGGAGCGCGGCCAGGCCAGGCGCGACTACGACCAGGCGCTCTCGGAGGGCCGCCGGGCCGCCATCGCCGAGGAGGACCGGCCGGACGTCTTCACGATCCGGGTCGGCAACATCGTCCCCGGCGAGCGGGTGACCGTGCGGCTGACCCTCAGCCAGCCGCTCCCGTACGAGGACGGCGCGGCGACCTTCCGCTTCCCGCTCGTCGTCGCCCCCCGGTACATTCCGGGCAACCCGCTGGACGACGCGTCCTCGGGCGACGGCGTCGTGCCCGACACCGACGCGGTGCCGGACGCCTCGCGCATCACTCCCCCGGTGCTGCTGCCCGGCTTCCCCAACCCGGTGCGGCTGTCGCTCGCGGTCGCCGTCGACCCGGCGGGGCTCGACCTGGCCGAGATGCGGTCGAGCCTGCACGTGGTCACCCGGGAGGACGGCGTCGTCCGGCTCCAGCCCGGCGAGCGCCTCGACCGCGACTTCATCCTGCGCCTGGGCTTCACCGCCTCCAGCTCCCTGGCCCTGATCCCCGACCACGCCCCCTCCCACGCCGACGGCGAGACCACCGGGGCTCCCGAGGACGACACCCGCACGACGACCGCCTCGGACACTCAGGCCGGCGCGGGAAGCGACGGGGACGGCACGTTCACGCTGACCGTGCTGCCACCGGCGCCGGACGAGCCGGCGGCGCGGCGTCCACGGGACGTGGTGCTGCTGCTCGACCGCTCCGGAAGCATGACGGGCTGGAAGATGGTCGCCGCCCGGCGCGCGGCGGCGCGCATCGTCGACACGCTGACCTCCGGCGACCGGTTCGCGGTCCTGGCCTTCGACTCCGTCGTCGAACGCCCGCAGAACCTGGACGCCGGGCTCGTCCCGGCCACCGACCGCAACCGCTACCGCGCGGTCGAGCACCTGGCCCGGCTGGACGCACGCGGCGGCACCGAGATGCTCGACCCCCTGGAGCAGGCGCTCGCCCTGCTCGACGACGCGACCCGTGAGCGGGTGCTCGTCCTGGTGACCGACGGGCAGGTCGGCAACGAGGACCAGATCCTCGAACGGCTCGGCACGCGGCTGGCGAGCGTGCGGGTGCACACCGTCGGCGTCGACCGGGCCGTCAACGCCGGCTTCCTCGGCAGGCTGGCGGGCCTCGGCTCGGGCCGCTGCGAACTGGTGGAGTCGGAGGACCGCCTGGACGAGGCGATGGAGCACATCCACCGCCGCATCGGGTCCCCCCTGGTCACCGGGCTCACGCTCAAGGCCGACGGCCTCGACGTGCTGCCCGGCACGGTGACGCACCTGGGCTCCCTCTACCCCGGCGTGCCGCTGACGGTGTCCGGACGCTTCCGCGGCCCCGCCCGCGGTGCCCTGGCCGTGCACGGTCTGGACGCGGCGGGGCAGCCGTGGGAACGGCGTCTCGACGGCACGCGGGCGGACGACCAGTCGGCCCGGGCGATCTGGGCCCGCGCCCACCTGCGCCGCCTGGAGGACCGGTACGTCATCGGCGAGCACGATCTGGAGGAGCGGATCGTCGCGACGTCGCTCCGGCACGGGGTGCTGTGCCGCTTCACCGCGTTCGTGGCCGTGGACACCCGCGTCGTCACCGACGGCGGGCACCGCCACCGCGTCGTCCAGCCGGTGGAGACGCCCAGCGGCTGGGAAGCCCCCGCCGAGGCGTCGCCCCTGATGGCCACGCCCGTGGCGTACACCACCGCCGCCACCCCGGCCGTCTTCAGCATGGCCCGCCGCCAGACCAGCGCCCAGGGCGCCCCTCCCAGCCCGAACCCCAAGCCCGCCCGCCCCGCGTCCCCCGGCGCTCCCACCTGGCCAACGCCGCCCACCCCCGCCGGCCCCTCTCCGGACGCACCCATCGAGCCCCACGGCCCCCTCATCCCAGGCCCAGGCGACCCGTCCCCGGACGACCCGAACAGCCCCTTCCCCCCCGGCACCCCCGGACGCCCCTACACCCCGGCCCCTGGCGAGCCCGGCGGACCGCACACCCCCGGCGACCCGAACGACCCGTACACCCCCAGCGACCCGAACGACCCGTACACCCCGGGCTGGCCCGGCGACCCGAGCGGACCCTACGCACCCGGCGGCCCCGCCGACCCGGGCGGACCGTACACACCGGGCCGGCCCGGCGACCCGGGCGGACCGTACACACCCGGCGGCCCCGCCGACCCGGGCGGACCGTACACACCCGGCGGACCTGGCGACCCGAACGGACCGTACACACCCGGCGGACCGGGCGAGCCTGGCGGGCCGTACGCGCCGGGCGGGCCCGAGGGGCCCTCGTGGCCGGGGCCGCTTCCCAAGATCGGCTCTTCCCGAGGCCGGATGGTGATCCGTCCCGTCGCACCCGGCGCGGCCCCTCCCGGCCTGGTGCCGCACTCGCTGGACGCCGCCCGCCCCCAGCTCCTGGAGGAACTGGCCCGCCTGCGCGACCTGCGGTCGCTTCCGGAGGACGAGCGCCGCGGTTACCTGGCCGACCTGGCCAGCCGCGTGGCCGCCCTGGCCGCCTTCCTGGGCGGCGACGGCCGCCTGACCGCCCTGGCCGGCGAACTCGCCGCCTGCGAGCTCCCGGGAGCCCCCGTGGACGTCGACGCCCTGTGGCAGCGCGCCACAACCGTCCTGGCGGAACTGGTCGGCGCCCCGGAATCCCCCACCACCCCGGCCGAAGACCAGCCCACCGACCCCCCTCCTAGCCGCCGCCCGTTCTGGAAGCGCTCCTGATCACACCCACTCCCCCACCCGGCGGCGCACCCGCCGCATGGCGGCGCCGACCTCGCCGAACCGGTACAGGCCATGTCGGCGCCGTACCGGTGGGGCGGGACAGGCCTCAGGGGGAAGGTGCCGTCCGGCACCTTCCTCCGGCCCCCACCGGCATGAGCCGGTCGGCACAGCCGGAACACCGGCCCGGCGCAGGCGCCTCCCGTCCCGGCAACTGCCCCCGCACCACCACTCGGCGCCGATGCGGCGAGCACCAGTACGGCGAAGTCGGCGCCGCCGCACGGCGCTTCACCCACGAAGGCACCGACCGGCAGCTTCCCCCACCAGTCCCCGCGATCGGTGCCTTCGGCCCAGCCCTTCTCAAGGGCGACCCTCCGTCTGACCCGCCCCACGGTGGCGCAGCACCCGTCCTCAGCCGCCGAAGGAATGGGAGAGGGCGAGCGGTCGTCGTCGCACCGCATCCGCGACCGGCTGGTGAGCGGGGCGTGGCGTCGATGGCCGCCCTGGCTCGGACGACTAAGGCGGTTGCCCGCGCGACGGGTGAGATGGACTGAGTGAGGGACGCCCCTTGAAAGCGCGCCGAAGGCACCGTTCCCAGGATGGTCACCGGTTGATGGCAGACGGCGGTGAAATGGTGGCGCTGTAGGGCTCAGGTTTATGTAGGCCCAGGTTTCTGGCGCGGTTCAGTGGGCGGTGCCTGCCAGGTGGAGGCCTACTACGCCGGCGAGGATGAGAAGGATCGAGGCGATCTTGAGCAGGGACGCGTTCTCGCCCAGGAGGACGATGCCCAGTGCGGCGGTGCCTACGGCGCCGATGCCCGTCCAGACGGCGTAGGCCGTGCCGACGTCCAGGCTCTTGAGGGCGAGTGCGAGAAGGCCGAAGCTGACGGCGGCCGAGGCGACGAAGCCGATCGTCGGCAACGGTGCGGAGAACCCGTCGCTCAGCTTGAGCGCGTAGGCCATGACGACCTCGAACAGACCCGCGACGACGATCATGAGCCATGCCATGACGACAACCTCCCGTTAAGGAGCGTCGTCTTCGCAGACCGGGTACGGCGCGTCTCGTCCGGACGAGCCCCGATCGGGGCCCGCATTGGCCACAACGGCTGCGGTTCCACGCGAATTCCCGGCGGTGCGGGCGGCCCTGGCGATCGCACGCGGCGAGAGGATGGGCCGGCGAGGGCGAGGGTTGGTGGTCGGCGAGCTAGGGGCGGGGGCCCAGCTCGCGGTAGGCGGGGCGGAGGATGTCCAGCAGGGGGATGTGGCGGATCTTGACCGTGGGTGGTTCCAGGACGCGGAGGAGCAGCTCCGGCGGGGCCTTGGGGGTGCCGGGGCGGGGGCGCAGGCGGGCCAGGGGTGTGGAGGGGGTGTAGAAGTCGGTCAGGCGGTCCTCGAACGGCTCGTCGGGGACGGATAGCGGGTCATCCTCGGCGTCGCCGTCCGAGGCCGCGGCGGCCAGGGCGCCTTTCTCACCCGCGAGCCCGGTAACGGCGCTCTTCTCGCTGGCGACCCCGGTGGGCGCGCGCAGCGCGTCGAGGAGCTCGTCGCGGGCGCGGCCGCGCCAGGCGAGGACCAGGAACGGGTCGTCGTCGAACGCCTCGGCCAGCAGGTACAGGACCGCCGACAGGTGCTTGCACGGCACGCCCCAGTCGGGGCAGGAGCAGTCCATGTCAAGCTCCGCCGGGAACAGCGGGAGACCCAGCGCGTCGAAGACCTCGACGATCTCCGACGGCATCTCGCCGGCCAGCAGCTTCGCCCGGTACAGCGCCTGCCGGGACAGGGCGTCCTGGACACGGCCCCACGCGGCCTCGTCGTAGGCGTCGATGCGCACCGACACCCGGTACGGCTCGGGCCGTGAGCCCTGCACCCGGGACACCACCAGCCCGGGGCCGAGGTCGAGCCCCAGGACCTGGCCCTTCCTGGCGTACGCGCGGCCACGGCTCAGGCGGCCGGGCGCGCAGACGCGCTCCAGGATGTCGATGAAGCGCCGCGACCACCACTGCTCGCCGATCGTCCCCCGCCGCCCGCGCGCCCGCAGCCCGTTCTCGACCTCGATCGGCGCGGAAGCCTCGAACCAGCCGTCCTTGCCCACGGGCATCTCAGCCCTCCTCTCCCGACCTGCCACACCAAGCCACAACACCCATATCCGTCACCGACCCACCGCAGCAGGACCGGCGACCCGGACCGGGCGCCCTGCCTACACCCACGTCGACCCCCGGCCGATCACGCCGACTCCGGAACACCGCGCCCACGTCCGTCACCGACGCACCACACCAGGGCGGACGCCCCCGATCGGGCGCCACGGCAACCCGCACGTCAGCTTCCGCCCGATCACGCCGACTCCGGAACACCGCGCCCACGTCCGTCACCGACGCACCACACCAGGGCGGACGCGCCCGATCGGGCGCCACGGCAACCCGCACGACAGTCCTCGGGCCGCCAAGCGGAACCGGCATCGCCCCGACCATCCTCATCGTCAGCTCACCGCGCCGGGGCCGAGGCGGAAGAGTTCGCGGAGCTGGTCGGTGGAGAGGCCGGTGATCCAGTCCTCGCTGGCGCCCACCACGCTCTCGGCCAGGGCCTTCTTGCGCTCGATCATCTCGTCGATGCGCTCCTCCAGGGTGCCCGCGCAGATGAACTTGCGCACCTGGACGTTCTTCGTCTGGCCGATGCGGAACGCCCGGTCGGTGGCCTGGTCCTCCACGGCCGGGTTCCACCAGCGGTCCACGTGCACGACGTGGTTGGCGGCCGTCAGGTTGAGGCCGGTGCCGGCCGCCCGGAGGGACAGCAGGAAGATGGTGGGCTCGTCGCCGTGCTGGAACCGGTCCACCAGCTCGTCGCGCCTCTTCTTGGACAGCCCCCCGTGCAGCCACAGCACCGGGCGGTCGAGGTGCGCGGCGAGGTAGGGCTGCAGCAGCGACCCCCACTCGGCGTACTGGGTGAAGACCAGCGCCTTGTCGCCCTCCTGGAGGATCTCATCGGCCAGCTCCTCCAGGCGGGCCAGCTTGCCCGACCTGCCGGCGAGCCGGGAGCCGTCCTTGAGCAGGTGGGCCGGGTGGTTGCACACCTGCTTCAGCCGCGTCATCGTCGCCAGCACGTTGCCGCGCCGCTCGATGCCCTCGGTGCCGGCGATCCTGTCCATCATGTCGTTGACGACGGCCTGGTAGAGGCTCGCCTGCTCGGGTGTGAGCGTGCACCAGACCTTCATCTCCTGCTTCTCCGGCAGGTCCGAGATGATCGTCTTGTCGGTCTTGAGGCGGCGCAGCACGAAGGGGCCGGTCGCGCGCCTGAGGGCCCTGGCCGCGTCCTCGTCGGCCCGCGCCTCGATGGGCTCCTGGTAACGCTCGCGGAACCGCTTGGCCGGGCCCAGCAGGCCGGGGTTGCAGAACTCCATGATCGACCACAGCTCGGCGAGGTGGTTCTCCACCGGCGTGCCGGTCAGCGCCAGCCGGGTGCGCGACGGGATCGAGCGCACGGCCTGCGACTGCCGGGCGGCGCTGTTCTTGATGGCCTGCGCCTCGTCGCAGACCACGCGCCCCCACTCGAACGCCGCGAGCACACCGGCGTCGCGCAGCGCCGTGCCGTAGGTCGTCAGGACCAGGTCGGACTCCCCCACGGCCGACACCAGCTCCTCGCCGCGCTTGCGGGTGGACCCGTGGTGGACGTAGACCCGCAACGAGGGCGCGAAGCGGTCGGCCTCCTTGCGCCAGTTGCTCACCAGTGACATGGGGCACACCAGCAGGGTCGGGGCGGGGCGCTCGCGCGTGCGCTCCTCCAGCAGCAGCGACAGCGTCTGGGCGGTCTTCCCCAGGCCCATGTCGTCGGCGAGGATGCCGCCGAGGCCGAGCCCCGACAGGAAGGCCAGCCACGACAGGCCGCGCTCCTGGTAGGGGCGCAGCGTGCCGTTGAAGGTGCCGGGGGTGGCGACGGCCGCCAGGCGGCGGTCGGCCTCGCCGGAGAGCAGGTCGCCGAGGAGGCCGTCGGCCTGCACGTCGACCAGCGGCAGTTCCTCCTCGCCGCCGTTGACGACCTCCTGGATCACCTCGGCGACCGTCATCCGGCCCGACCGGCGCCGCTCGATCGCCGACAGCGCGGCCTTGAGCTGGCGGTCGTCCAGCTCGACCCACTGGCCGCGCACCCGGACGAGCGGCACCTTGAGCCGGGCCAGCTCCTCCAGCTCCTCCTCGCTGATCGTGTGATCGCCCACCGCCAGGTCGACCTGGAAGTCCACCAGGGCGCCGAGCCCGAACCCCTGGGAGGCGGCCGCCCGGCCCGGAGTGCTCGTGTGCGAGCGGGTGGTGAGCTTGAGGCCGAGCCCTTTGCGCCCGGCCCAGGCGGGCAGGCTGACGCCGTACCCGGCGGCCTGGAGCAGGGGCGCGGAGCGGCGCAGGAAGCCGAAGGCCCACGCGGTGTCCACCACCATGCCGGACGGCCGCGCCTCGCCCAGGGCCCGGTACAGCTCCGGGCAGAGCCGCACGGCGCGGCCGAGCCCGGCCAGCAGGATCTCGTCGGGGCGCTCGGGCAGCCCGGCGATCCGCCCGGCCTCCCAGAGCCGCGCTGCGGGAACGTACAGGCTGGGGTCGTCCACCGACTGCAGCGCGAACTCCAGCTCCCACCGATCGCCCGCATCGCCTCCGCCACCGGCTCCCGCCTCCTGCCGGGCGTCGGCACCGGCACCGCGTTCCGGCGCCTGGTCCGCGGAGGCGGTCAGCCCGGAGGCGGTCTCCCCGGCGGGGATCCGTCCGGAGGCGGTCTCCCCGGCGGAGGTCTGTCCGGAGGCAGCCTCCCCGGAGGCGGTCTCGCCGGAGGCGGTCTCGCCGGAGGGCGGCTCGATGAGGCGGAAGCACACGCGGATGGGGCCGTCCATGCGCATCGCGGCGTCGAACCACTCGCGCAGGGCTCCGCCGAGGACGCGGGCCTCGCCCGCGCCGGCGCCTGGGATGGCGGCGTCCTCGGCGGTGAGGGCGAACAGCCACCGCTCGGTGAGCGGGCTCCTAGGGGTGGGACGGTTGCCGAGCAGGAGCTTGCTGGGCATCGCCAGCCTGGTGGCACCGTCGGCGAGCGCCCCGACGGCCTCGCGAAGAACCCGCGCCGCCGGGCGCTGCTCGCGCACGGCCCGGCAGATCGGCGGCATCGCGACGGCAAGCTCGCGGAACGCGGCGGCGTCCGCGCCGGTCAGCACGGGAACCCAGCGGCCGGCGTACTCGCCGTCCTCGGTGACGAGCTGCGGCAGCACCCGCCCTCGCCGCACCAGGCCACGGGCGCGCTCGGCGACCACGGCGAAGTACCGCAGCGAGGCCCCCGGCCCCCACTCGGGCGGGCCGGGCTCGGCCGGCTCTCCGACCGGGCGCTCCGGCCCGGCCACCTGAACCGACGAGGCTTCTGACCCGGCCACCTGAACCACCCGGGCCTGCGGCCCAGCCACCTGAACCACCCGGGCCTCTGACCCGGCCACCTGAACCACCCGGGCCTGCGGCCCAGCCACCTGAACCACCCGGGCCTCTGACCCGGCCACCCGGCCCTCCTGGACCTCCTGCACCTCCTGGACCTCAGGGACCTCCGGGGCGGTGGGCCGGCTCGCTGGAGTGCCTGGTGGGGTGGTCTGGGCGGACAAGATCTCCGGGTCGGCGGACTCGCCCGCCGGCGGGTCGGGCGGCCGCGCGGGGCCGCTTGTGGACGTCGTGGCCAGGGCGTCGAGGAGGCGGAGTGCTTCGGCGGGCCGCAGCAGCAGGGCCGGGACGCTCCAGGCGGTGATCTTCGGCGCGCGGACCGTCGTCTCGATGCCCGACTCGGGGGACGGCAACGGGCTCTTCGCCGACCCGGGCAGCAGCAGGGTGAGCCGCTCGACGGTGGCGTACCCACCCAACACGGCGGCCCCACCCCGCACGGCCTCGCCGCGCACAGCGGCCTCGCCGCGCACGGCGGCCTCGCCGCGCACGGGGGCCTCGCCGCGCACGGGGGCCTCGCCCAGCACGGCGGCCTCGCCCAGGGCGGCCACCAACTCGGCCGGCTCGGCCGCGAACGGATGCGGCCGGGCCCCGCCGGGCGCCCGCCGGCGCCCGGAGGCGGTCGCTTCGTGGGCCGCACCCGTCGCGGCCCCCGCGCCGTCGCCCCGCGGCGAGGTGTCCTCGGCCCACAGGGCCAGGCGGCCGTCCGTCCACGCCCCGTGGAGCACCAGCACCCGACCACCCCCGCCTGACGACGCCGCCAGAACCCCTGCCCCGTGGGCGCCGGCACCGCTCGTCGGAGGGTGTGGCGCCGCCCTTCGCCCCCGCACGTTACCGGCCGCCCCGGACGAACGGGACCCGCTGGACCGGGCGCCCTCGCGGCCCAGGCACCCGCGGCGCCGCGGCGGGGGATCGTGCTCGTGCGTGGCGACTGCCCGACCTGGCCCCACATAGGGTATATGCGTGATTCCCCAGGCCGACAGGATCGACGTCCTCCTCCTCGACGGCGGTCTCGCCACCCATCTGGAACAGCTCGGCCACGACCTGAGCGACGAGCTGTGGTCGGCGAGGCTGCTCATGGAGAACCCCGAGGCGATCCTGCGCGCCCACCTCGACTACTTCGACGCGGGCGCGGACGTGGCGATCACGGCCAGCTACCAGGCGAGCTTCCCCGCGTTCGTCCGGCGCGGCCGGGTCGAGCACGAGGCGCAGGCCCTGATGCAGCTCTCGGTCGAGCTCGCCAAGGAGGCGCGGGACGAGTCCGGCGGCGGCATGGTGGCCGCCAGCGTCGGGCCCTACGGCGCCTACCTGGCCGACGGCTCGGAGTACACCGGGGCCTACGACCTGGACGAGGACGGCCTGTTCGCCTGGCACCGGCCCCGATGGGACGTACTCGCCGACAGCGGCGCCGACCTGCTGGCCTGCGAGACCATCCCCTCCTACGCCGAGGCCCGCGCGATCGCCCGGCTGCTGGAGACGACGCCGAACGTCAACGCGTGGGTCAGCTTCTCGTGCCGGGACGGCGAGCGGGTCTGCGACGGCACGCCGCTGCGCGAATGCGCCGCCCTGTTCGCCGGCAACCCGCAGGTGGTGGCGGTCGGGGTGAACTGCACGGCGCCCGGCCACGTCACAAGCCTGGTCGGCGGGCTGAGCCAGGTCCCGGTGGCCGCGTACCCGGACTCCGGGCAGGACATCGGCGGGCTGAGCCGGACTCCGGTGGTCGCGTACCCGAACTCCGGGGAGGACTGGGACGCGGAGAACCGGCGCTGGGTGGGCGTGACCGACCCCGGGGAGTTCGCCGAGGCCGCCCTGGAGTGGCGCGACGCGGGCGCCTCCATCATCGGCGGCTGCTGCCGCACCACCCCCGAGCACATCCGCCGGATCGCCGACGCCCTGCGCCGATCGCCCGGCCCGGGGATCGGGAGGAGATAGTGGTCCGCGAGTAACATCCCGGTCATCCGCGAGCACCACGGCGGCAACATTGCCACGGTTCACTCCTGACAGACACCGATCTAGGGCTGTCAACAGGAGGCGCGATGACGTCCCTGCCGCACCCCCCTGACCGACGGGCCGGACGGCGAGACGATGCACCCATGGCCGAGGTATGGCTGGACGCCGCCGCCATGACGACCCGTGAGATCAACGGGTCGCTGCGCGCCCTCCCGAGCGGCAGGGCGGTGGTGACCAACCCCGCCGGCCGGCACAATCTCGCCGTGGGCCTGGACGCCCCGCTGCGGGTCGAGATCGACGGGCCCGCGGGGCACTACCCGGGCGGCCTGGGCAAGCGGGCCAGCGTCACGGTGAACGGCGCGGCCGGGTTCGGGGTCGGGGAGAACCTCATGTCGGGGACCGTCCGCGTGCGGGGCTCGGCCGGGCAGTCCGCCGCCGCGTCCGCCCGGGGCGGGACGGTGGTGGTGGAGGGCGGCTGCGCCTCCCGCGCGGGCATCTCGCTGAAGGGCGCCACCCTGGTCATCGGCGGGGACGCCGGCCCGCTGTGCGGGTTCCTCGCCCAGTCGGGCGTCATCCTGGTCGGCGGCGACACCGGCCCGCACCTGGGCGACTCGCTGTACGAGGCGGTGGTGTACGTCGCCGGGACGATCGCCGGCCTGGGCACCGACGCCGTCACCGAGGAGCTCAACGAGCACGACGTCACCTACGTGAAGATCCTCGCGGACGGGTACGGGTTCGACCACATCCGCCCCGAGGACGTCACCAAGGTCGTCTCGGCCCGGCGGCTCTACCACTTCGACCTCCACGACAACGGGGCGTACTGATGAGCCACACCTTCTCGCCCGAGGTCGTCGCGGAGATCCAGGAGCGGGCCCGCCTGGGCCGCTCGGAGGTCCGCGGCTGGGGCGCCAGGCGCGCCGTGCCCGGCTTCGACGACCTGCTCATCCTCACCGCGGGCCTGTCGCCGGCCCCGCTGGAGGGCCGCAGGGAGCCCTGCGACACCCGCACCGTGCTCGGCACGCGCCACGCCGAGGAGCCCGTGGTGCTCGACATCCCGATCACGATCGCGGGCATGTCGTTCGGCGCCCTGTCGGCGGGCGCCAAGGAGGCGCTCGGCCTGGCCGCCACCATGACCGGCACCTCCACGACCACCGGCGACGGCGGGATGACCCCCGAGGAGCGCGACGCCGCCAAGACGCTCGTCTACCAGTGCCTGCCCTCCCGGTACGGCTTCGACCCCGACCACCTGCGCGCCGCCGACGCCGTCGAGATCGTGCTCGGGCAGGGCGCCTCCCCCGGCTGCGGCGGCGTGCTGCTCGGGCAGAAGATCACCACCCACGTGGCCTACATGCGCGACCTGCCCGAGGGGGTCGACCAGCGGGCGGCCAGCCGCCACCCCGACTGGTCGGGGCCCGAGGGCCTGCGCGTCAAGATCGAGGAGCTGCGGGAGGCCACGTCGTGGCGCATCCCGGTGTACGTCAAGATGGGGGCCGCCCGGGTGGCCTCCGACGTGCGGCACGCGGTCGAGGCGGGCGCGGACGTCGTGGTGGTCGACGGCATGCAGGGCGGCACGGGCGCCGCGCACAACGTCTTCATCGAGCACACCGGCATCCCCACGCTCGCCGCCGTGCGCCTGGCCGCCGACACGCTGCGCGCCCTCGGCGTCCAGGACGAGGTCCAGCTCGTGGTCTCCGGAGGCGTCCGCGGCGGCGCCGACGTCGCCAAGGCGCTGGCGCTCGGCGCCGACGCCGTGTCGGTCGGGGTCGGGGCGCTGATCGCCCTGGGCTGCAACTCCGCCTCCGACGACACCGGCGCCGACGTGAGCCTGGGGTACCGCGCCCTCGGCACCATGCCCGGCTCCTGCACGGCCTGCCACACCGGCGGGTGCCCGGTGGGCATCGCGACCCAGGACGACATGCTCGCCGACCGCCTGGACCCCGACTTCGGGGCCGAGCGGGTGGCCAACTACCTGCGCTCCCTGGCCATGGAGACCACGATGCTCGCCCGCGCCTGCGGCAAGGCGTCGGTCCACGACCTGGACCCCGGCGACCTGGTGGCGCTCACCGTGGAGGCCGCCGCGATGGCCCGTGTCCCGCTGGCCGGCACCACCTGGATCCCCGGCGTCACCGGCTGACCCGGGGCCGGTCAGGCTTGGGAGCCGCCGGGGCGGGCGAGCGTGCCGGAGCGGGCGCCGGGCGCGCCGACGGCCGGGGGCCGGCCGGGGATGAAGTGGGTGATCAGGACGCCGAGGGTCGCGACCCCGCAGGTGATCAGGAGCGCCACCTGCAGGCCGCGCAGCGAGGGAAGGCTGAACGCGCCCACCGTGATCGTCATGTGCGCGAGCACGACGCTGATCACGGCGCTAGAGGCGGAGGTGCCGATCGAGCGCATGAGGGCGTTGAGGCCGTTGGCCGCCGCCGTCTCCGACGCGGGCACCGCCGTCATGATCAGCGCGGGCATCGCGGCGTACGCGAGCCCGACGCCCGCGGCGATCACCGACGAGCCGATCACGACCTGGATCGCGGAGCTCATCAGGCCCAGCGTGGCCGCGTACCCGGCGGCGATCACCACCGTGCCCAGCATGAGCGACACCTTCGGCCCCCACCGGCGCGTGATGCGCGCCGACAGCGGGGAGAGCAGCATCATGAACAGCCCGCCCGGCGCCAGGCACAGGCCCGCCTCGAACAGCGACAGCCCGAGCCCGTAGCCGCTGGCCGTGGGCGCCTGCAGCAGCTGGGGCAGCACCAGCGACATGCCGAACATGCCGAAGCCGACGACCACCGACGCCAGGTTGGTCAGCAGCACCTGCCGCCGCACCGTGGTGCGCAGGTCGACCAGCGGGTCCCTGACCCGCAGCTCCATGTAGCCCCACAGCAGCAGGATCACCACGGCGCCGGTGAACAGCCCGAGCGTCAGACCGCTCCCCCAGCCCCAGTCGCCGCCCTTGGTGATCGCCAGGAGCAGGCACGTCAGGCCGGCGGTGAGGCCCAGCGCGCCGGGCACGTCGAACCGGCCGGACGTCAGGGGCGGCGCCTTGGGCACCACGGCCGCCACCAGGAGCAGGTTGACCGTGCCGAGGACCGCGGCCATCCAGAACAACGCGTGCCAGTCGGCCCGCTGGGCGACGTAGGCGGCGAGCGGCAGCCCGATCGCGCCCCCGACGCCGAGCGTGGCGCTCATCAGCGCCATCGCCGAGCCGAGCCTTTCGGGCGGCAGCTCGTCGCGCATGATGCTGATGCCGAGCGGGATCACGCCGATGGCGCACCCCTGGAGCACGCGGCCGGCCACCACCGGCACGAGGCCGTCCGAGAGCGCGCAGAGCACCGACCCGGCCACCATGACCGCGAGGCTCCACAGCAGCACGCGGCGCTTGCCGTACAGGTCGCCGAGCCGCCCGCTGACGGGGTTGCACACGGCGGCGGCGAGCAGCGTCGCGGTGATCACCCACGAGGCGTCCGAGGCCGAGGCGTTCAGCAGGCGGGGCAGCTCGGGCACCAGCGGCACCACGAGGGTCAGCATCAGCGACACGACGATGCCGCACAGGGCCAGCACCGCGACCACCAGGCCCGAACCGCCCGGACGTGCGCCGACAGGGGTAGGTGGCGTCACTCGGCCCTCCCGCCCCTCGATCGCGTGACCTAGGCACCATACAGAGCCGTCGCCGCCCGGCCGCGAGCCGGGGTGGGGATCCCCGGCGCCGGCCGCGACGGGCGGGGGTCGTCCGGCCGGTCACTGGCGCGACCGTCCCGCACACGTTTTAATGAACGCCGACCACTGGAGGAGCCGGATGACCACGGGCAACGCCGGCGCGGTGAGCATCAAGCAGGTCGCCGCGCAGGCCGGGGTGTCGCCGGGCACGGTGTCCAACGTGCTCAACCGGCCGTACAAGGTGGCCGCGGGCACCCGTTCGCGCGTCGAGGAGGTCATCGCGGAGCTGGGCTTCGTCCGGCACGGCTCGGCGTCCACGCTGCGGGCGGGGCACAGCCGCACGATCGGGCTCTCGGTGATCGACATCGGCAACCCCTTCTTCACCGACGTCGCCGCCGGCGTGGAGGACATGGCGAGCACGCTGGGCTACGCCGTGATCCTCGGCAACTCCTCGGGAGACCGCCGCAAGGAGGAGCGCAACCTGCGCGTCTTCGCCGAGCAGCGGGTGCGCGGGCTCCTGATCACCCCCTCCGACGAGGACCCCGGCCGCCTCGACGCCCTGCGCGCCCGAGGCATCAGCGTCGTGCTCGTCGACCACCCGGCCCACCGGCCCGACCAGTGCTCGGTGGCCGTCAACGACCTCGCGGGCGGGCGCCTGGCGGCCGGGCATCTGCTCGACGGCGGCGCCGCGCGGCTGGCGTACGTCACCGGGCCGCTGACGATCAGGCAGTGCCTCGACCGCAGGCGAGGCGCCGAGCAGGCGCTCGCCGCGGCCGGGCTCGACCCCGCGCGGGCGCTGGAGGTCGTCGAGATGCCGGCGATGAACGCCAAGGCGGGCCAGCTCGCGGCCGAGCTGCTGCTCTCGGGCGGCGGCCCGCCCGCGGCCGTCTTCTGCGCCAACGACCTGCTGGCGCTCGGCCTGCTGCGCGGCCTGCTCCAGGCGGGGGTGCGGGTGCCAGGCGACGTCGCCCTCATCGGGTACGACGACATCGACTTCGCCGCCGCCTCGGCGGTGTCGCTCAGCTCCGTGCGGCAGCCGACCTACAAGCTCGGGCGGATCGCCACCGAGCTGCTGCTCGACGAGTGCGACAACCCCGAGACCCATGCCCACCAGCAGGTCATGTTCCAGCCCGAGCTCATCGTGCGCGAGTCGACCCGGCCCTGAGCCCGCTGCCGGCCGGGCCGCCGCAGGTCAGGCGGCCGTGCCGGAGGAGGCGTTCCTGGCGGCGCGGGCCTGCTCGACCTTGGCGCTCGCGGCGTACTTGTCGACGTACTCCTGGCCCGACAGCTCCATCAGCGCGTACATGATCTCGTCGGTGACGGCGCGCAGCACCAGCCGGTCCTCCTCCATGCCGTAGTAGCGGGAGAAGTCGAGCGGCTTGCCGTACTTCACGCCGGGGCGGATGCCGAACTTGGGCACCGGGTGACCGGGCGGCATCATCTCGAAGGTGTTGACCATCGCCCAGGGGATCACCGGCACCCGCGACTCCAGCGCCAGCCGGGCCACGCCGGTCTTGCCCTTGTACAGGCGGCCGTCGGGCGAGCGCGTGCCCTCGGGGTAGATGCCGAGCACGTGGCCCTCGCGCAGGACGCGCAGGCCGGTGCGCAGCGCCGCCTCGCTGGCCTTGCCGCCGGACCGGTCGATCGGCACAGTGCCGACGCCGGTGAAGAACGCGCGGCTCAGCAGCCCCTTCAGGCCCTTGCCGGTGAAGTACTCGGCCTTGCCGAGCGAGATGACCTTGCGGGGCAGCGGCAGCGCGCCGAAGAAATGGTCGGCGAACGACAGGTGGTTGCCCGCCAGGATGACCGGGCCCTCCTTGGGCACGTGCTGCGCGCCCTCGGTCCAGGGTCGGAACACCAGATGGAGGAACGGCGCCAAGATGGCCTTCACCACCCAGTAGAACACTCCGGCACCCCATCTCCACTCGACTCATGTTCACCGCCCCGTAACGGGCGTGGCGTCATCTTCGCATGCCCGGCGCGTCGCACCTACACCTCAGCGGTGACAGGAGGGCGACACCGGGCGCGGGCATCTCGCCGGAGAGGCCCCGAACGTGCGACGATCGGGACGAGCCGTACCAGGAGAGGAACCGCCATGCCGCTCATGCCCGGCTCGGAGCCCTACCAGCACGAAGGGGGTCCGATCGGTGTCCTGCTCTGCCACGGTTTCACCGGCTCGCCGCAGTCGCTTCGCCCCTGGGGCGAGCACCTGGCCGCCGCGGGCCTGACCGTGTCGCTGCCCCGGCTGCCCGGCCACGGCACCACCTGGCAGGAGATGAACCGCACCCGCTGGGAGGACTGGTACGCCGAGCTGGAGCGGGCGTTCGAGGGCCTCCGGAGCCGGTGTCAGGAGGTGTTCGTCATGGGGCTGTCGCTCGGGGGTTGCATGGCCCTGCGGCTGGCCGAGGTGCACGGCACGTCGGTGCGCGGCGCGGTGGTGGTGAACCCCTCGATCGTCAACGACGTGCCGATCCTCAAGCTGGCGCCGGTGCTGAAGTTTCTGATCGCCTCGGTGCCCGGGGTGGCGAACGACATCAAGCGCGAGGGCGTCACCGAGCTCGGCTACACGCGCACCCCGGTCAGGGCGGCGGCGACGCTGCCCAAGCTGTGGTCGCTCGTGCAGTCGGAACTTCATCTGATCACACAGCCGGTGCTGGTGTACCACAGTGCCGAGGACCACGTCGTGAAGCCGGCGAGCGTCGAGCTGATGAGAAGATCACTCGGCGACAACCTGACGGTCCGCGAGTGCCTCGACAGCTACCACGTCGCGACGCTCGACAACGATGCGCCCGCCATCTTCGAGGGGAGCCTCGACTTCATCCGGACCCACGCCTCGGTACCCTTGCAAAGAGACTGATCCGTCGTCAGCGGCGGGCCCGCCGGGGGGCCACCGCGGAGCGCGACGCGCACTCGCCCCGGCGAAGGAGCCCGCGACCACCGCCCAGCAGCACCGTCGAGCCAGCGACCGTGATCATGAGTATTGGAACGAATCGAAGTGACCGGTGACGCCACAGAGCGATGAGGACGAGGTCTGGCGTCAGATCGTCGCCTCGTTCAACCAGACCGCCGAACCGACCTCGGCCGTTCAGCCGTGGCCGGAGCGCGAGAACGTCCCCGCCGAAGACCCCCCGCAGCCGGTGAAGGCGGAGGCGGAGGCGCCGGCGCGCCTGCACGAGGAGGACCCCGACACCGAGGAGCGCGAGGCGCCCGTCGCGGAGGAGGACGACCACTACGTCCCGCCGCCTCCCCCGCCGCTCCCCAAGATGGACTCCGGCACCCGCGTCGCCTGGCTGGCGCTGTTCGGCGGGCCGGCGTACCTGCTGCTGGCGGCCCTGCTCTCGTGGCCGATGGACGGCTGGATCGTGTTCGCCGCCATCGCGGCGTTCATCGGCGGCTTCGTCGCGCTCATCGTGCGCATGGGCGACGGCCCGCCGCCCGGCTCCGGGTGGGACGACGGCGCGGTCATCTGACGCCGGGCGTCATCGCTCCGGCGGGGTGCCCTCCGGGCGCGGGGCCGCCGCGCCGTCGGCGTCCTCGGGCTGGAAGCGCTCGACGATGTCGGTGTAGCGGTCGCGCTCGTCCACCGCGTGCCCCACCGCGAGGGTCAGGTCGCCGACGTGCGTGACGGCCTGCAGGCGCACGGCGCGCGGCCTGGCGGCCGCCTGGCCGCGCACCACCCGCCACCCCGAGCCGCCGCCGCGCAGCAGGAACGCCTGGCCGGGGTGCCCGGGGTCGAAGCCCGAGATCCAGTAGTGGCCCTCGCCGTCCCCGGTGACCCCGTACAGCTCGGCGTGGCGCTGGGGCATCGAGGCCCGGCTCCACCGCTTGCCGTTCCACTCCAGCACCAGCGGCGCGATCTTGCCCTGCCCGTGGTAGACGCCGCCGACGGCCACCGCCCTCTTGGCCCCGTCGGCGTAGACGTCACGCAGGAAACCGCCGGGGATGGACGGCACCGGGACGTCCTTCCACTCGCCGTCGGACAGGCGCACGACCACCGGCCCGTCCTCGGAGTCGCCGACGGCCCAGCCCTCGTCCTTGCGCGTCAGCGTGACGCCGTAGAGCGTGCCGGTGAAGTCGCCCTCCCAGACCGTCCAGCCCTTGGCGGTGGCGGTGGCGATCATGGCCCTGGGGTCGGCGCCGCCCACGGGGTCGGCGCGGTTGCGGTTGCGGTTGCTGCTGCCGACGGCGACCATGCGGCCGGGGATGGCGTCGACGGCGCCCAGCCAGTCGCCGGTGCCGAACTGCGGGACGCTGACGCGGTCGAACACCGAGCCGTCGCCGCGCACGACGTACGGCAGGCCGTCGTGGCCGTCGCCGACCGCCCAGATCTCCCTGGCGGAGGCCGCCGCCACCGAGCGCAGGTGCCCGGCGCCGGAGGCGTCGTTGCGGATGCCGAGCTCCGTCCAGGTGGAGCCGTCCCAGTGGGCGATCACGCTGCGGTTCTGCCAGGCCTCCCAGACGTCCTCCTGGCCGACGGCCCAGACGTCGGACGCCGACAGCCCCACGACGTCCGACAGCGAGCCGTCGGGCTGCAGCCGGGCGGTCGCCGACTCCTGCAGCAGCCGCACGTGGCCGCGGTCGGCGGCGTGCGGCCGCGCGGGGTCGGCGTGGGCGTGCGCGGAAGGCGTGGCGCGCGCGGGCAGACCGGCCGACATACCGATCAGCAGCACGCACATCGCCGACGCACGCCGCGAGAGGCGGCGGGACATGACCAAATCGTACGTGGCGCGCGATCGCCGCCGCGGGAGGTCCCCGCAGTGTTGTCCGAACGGTCACCTGGACGCCGCCTCCGGGCGCGGGCGGGCCGGTCGGGCCGGGCGCCCGCCCCCCGCCGCCGGGCGGGCCCGGCCGGGCGCCCGGACACCGCACGGCGGGCCGCCGGTCAGCCCGCCAGGAGCTCGGCGACCACCGGCAGGTGGTCGGTGGCGGCGGCGAGGTCGGCCGCGGGGGCGTCCACTCCGCCGCACGACCGCACCGACACCCCGCCAGCGGTGAAGATCACGTCCAGGCGCATGCCCGGCCGCCCGGAGGGGAACGTGAGACCGTCACCCCGGGGCGCCAGCGGGTAGCAGTCGGCCAGGCGCCGGGCGAGGTAGCGCCAGACGGCCCCGCCGGGCTGCTCGTTGACGTCGCCGGCGATCACGAGCGGGGCGCCGAACCGCGCGGCGACCGGCTCGGCCAGCGACATGATCTCGGCCACATGGCAGACCCGCGCGCCCTGGACCAGGTCGAGGTGGATCGAGACGGCGGTGATCCTGGCGTCCCCGCGCTCCACCACCGCCATCGCCACCCCGCGCCGCTCCATGCCCGCGAACGGCCGCAGCAGGTGGCTCTCGGCGTGCACCACCCGCGTGCCCGGGGCCGCCAGCACGGCCACCCCGCCCCACCGCCTTCCGGTCACCAGGCGCAGCCCCGCCGCGCGGGCCAGGCGGGCGCGCCTGGCCCGCCAGGCGAGCAGGCGCGGGGCCTCCTGGACGCACAGCACGTCAGGCGCCATGGCCCTGATCACCCGGGCCAGGGCGGCGTTGTCGTCGTACATCGAGCGCACGTTGTAGGTGCCGACGCGGATCGGCGTCACGGCGGGCTCGCCGGGCTCGCCGGGCCGTGCCGGGTCAGGGGTGGCGGGCGAGGTCGGCCGCCCCCACCAGGCCGGCGGACGGCCCGAGCTCGGCGGGGCGGATGGCGGCGTGCGGGCGGTGCTCGCGGCCGGTCAGGGCGCGCAGGTAGGCCGCCCGGGCGCTGTCGATCCACATGTCGGCGGCGCGCGAGACGCCGCCGCCGAGGATGAAGCAGCCCGGGTCGAGCACCGCGGCCATGTCGGCCATGCCGCGCCCGAGCCACTCGGCCATGCTGGCGAAGGCCTTGCGCGCGGCGGGGTCGCCCTCCCTGGCCGCGTCGGTGACGTGCTTGCCCTCGATGTCGGAGACCGAGCCGCCGGCCAGGGCCAGCATGCGGGCGGCCTCCTCGGGGTCGGCCGCGGCCGTCACCCGCGCCTCGTGCACCAGGGCGTTGCCGCTGGCGTACTGCTCCCAGCACCCGAGGTTGCCGCAACCGCACAGGCGCCCCGCCGGGACGACCTGCATGTGGCCGAGCTCGGCGCCCATGCCCCACCGGCCGCGGTACAGCGACCCGCCGAGCACGATGCCGCCGCCGATGCCGGTGCCGACGGTCACGCAGACCACGTGGCTCTCGCCGCGCCCGGCGCCGAAGCGGAACTCGCCCCAGGCCATGGCGTTGGCGTCGTTCTCGACGACCACCGGCAGGTTGACCCGCTCGGCGACCTTCTTCTGCAGCGGCTCCTCGCGCCAGGCGAGGTTCGGGGCGAACCGGACGATCGACCGGGTCTCGTCGACGAAACCCGCGGCGCCCACGCCGACGGCCTCGACGTCGTGCCGCCCGGCCAGTTCGAGCACCGCCGACGAGATCGTCTCGGCCACCTGGTCGGGGTCGTCGGCGGGGGTGGGCCGCAGGAGGTTCTCCACGATGTGGCCGTCCTCGTCCACGACCCCGGCGGCGATCTTCGTGCCACCGACGTCAACGCCGATCGTCAGCGCCATGTCTCATCCCTTCCCCCGAACCGCCGCCCGGCTCTCAGCCGAGGTCGATGTGCTGGACTCGGGTGTCCGTGTCGCCGGAGGACCGCGGCGGAGCGGGCCGCGAGACGGCCTCCACCGCCTGGCGGAACGCGGCGAGCAGCTCGCCTCCGGCCGCGAGCAGGTGGTCGGAGACGTCTCCGCCGCCGTCGCGGCGGGCGGCCTTCAGCCTGCAGACGGGGCAGGCGCGGCAGATGTACTCGTCGTCGTGGCGCACGGCCTCGCCCCAGACGTCGCCGCGGGCGCGGCCGCCGAGCACCTGCCCGACCCCGTGGCCGAGGCCGGCCACGCCACCCTTGACGACTCCCTTGCCGATCTCGCGGCCGACGCGCTGCTGCACCGAGTCGAAGAGCCTGCGCGCCTCGTCGACGGCGGAGCCCAGCGGGTCGGCGGCCGGCTCGCCGGACGCCTCGGCCTGCCGCTCGCGGTCGCGCTGGCGGAACCACTGCTCGCGGTCGACGGGCGGCGCCGCGGCGCGGGCGGCGCGGCCCTCGCTCCCGGCGGCCGGCTCGCCGCCGGACGCCTCAGGCTTGGCACCGCCCGCCTCGGGCTTGCCGCCGGACGTCTCGGGCTCGGTGCCGGACGCCTCGCGCAGCACCTGCTGCCAGACGTCCTCCCCCGGGCGGCCCGTCGCGCGGGCGCGGCGTTCCCGGCCGCGGGCGCCGGGCTGTTCGTTCTGGGTCTCATCCATATCGGTCATAGGGCCCCTCCTGCCTCGAACCGTACCCGCAGGCGGCCGTCGCGGAGCGCCGCGTCGCGGACCGATGCGCGGGCGAGGGCGGCGGGCAGCGCCAGCACCCGCCGGTAGGAGCCGGCCGTGATGATCAACTCGTCGCCCTTGCGCGCCAGGTCGACGTCCTCCTTGCCGGCCAGGGGCAGGGCGAGCACCAGCTCGTGGACCTCGCCGGCGGAGGTGATCGTGAGCGGGGGCTCGCCCCCGGGAGGCGCGAAGGGGTCGGCAGTGCCGTACAGCTCCTCGGCGAGGGACGCCAGGGCGTCGGGCCCGAGCGGCTCGGCCGGCAGGTAGGGGACGGTGTGGATGGGCAGCGGGGCGAAGGACTCGCGGACGTTCGCGAGGTGCTTGGCCTGGGCCTCGACCCAGCCGCGCCGCCACTCGTCCATGCCCTCGGCCGGGAACACGCGGTTGGCGACGACGGCGTCCAGGCGGTAGCCGTACAGGCTCAGGGAGGTGAAGGTGCGCCGGGCCTCGGCCACCACGACGGCCTCGGGGGTGAGCACGAGCCGCACCGAGGCGTTCGGGCCGGTGAGCAGCTCGTGCACGCCCATGAGGCCCGCGTGCAGCCGCTCGCCGGCGTTGACGACGTCCTCCTCGGGCACCGTGACCCGCGCCACCTGACGGATGAGCGGCGACAGCACGCGCAGCAGCCTGCGCCCGGCCGGGAGCAGGCGGCTGACGTGCCAGTCGAGGGCCTCGGGCAGGGCCAGCAGGCGCAGGGTCTCGGCGGTGGGGGCGCAGTCGACCACGACGACGTCCCATTGGCCGGTGCGCACCTGCTCGCGCAGCTCCAGGAGGGCGATGACCTCCTCGGCGCCGGGCAGCACGGTGAGCTCCTCGGAGGTGACCGCGTCGAGGCCCAGCTCGGCGAGCACGCCCTTGGCGTACCGCTGCAGCTCGCCCCAGTGGCGTTCGAGCGCCCGCTGGGTGTCGACCTGCTGGAGGTGGAGGCCGGGGGCCGCCTCGGACGGCTCGGGCGTGCCGGGCACGCCGAGGGCGTCGGCCAGGGAGTGCGCGGTGTCGGTGGAGACCACGAGCGTCTTCAGGCCCCGGCGGGCGGCGAGCGTGGCGGTGGCCGCGGCGACCGTCGTCTTGCCCACCCCGCCCTTGCCGGTGAAGAGCAGGATGCGCGGGCTCTGCGGGATCATCGGCCCTCGACGCGCTTCTTGAGACCCTTGAGCGCGGTGTCGACGATGACCTTCTCGGCCTTGCGCTTGATCATGCCGATCATGGGGACCTTGAGGTCGACCGCGAGGTCGTAGGTAACCTCGGTGCCGGCGCCCCGGGGCGCGAGGCGGTAGCTGCCGGTCAGCGCGGAGACCATCTTGCCCGGCTCGGCGATCTGCCAGTCGACGGCCTCGTCGCCCCGCCAGCTGTACGCCAGCGTGTACTCGTCGCTGATCACGCCGGCGTCCAGGACGAAGCGGACGGTCTCCGGGCGGCCGTCGTCGCCCACGGACAGGACCCGCGCCGACTTCACCTGGCCGGCCCATCCGGGGTAGGACGGGAAGTCGGCGATGACCGCCGTGATGGTCGCGGGATCGGCGGCGATCGTGATGCTGGACGTGGTGCGATCAGCCATGGGCTTACCGTACTCGTTCACCGCCCCCGCGCGAACGCCGGAGGGTTGATCATGGCGTGGCGCGGGTTCCCGTGCCCGCCGCACTCACAGGTCGAGGGCGAAGGGGACGCCGCGCCCCCGGAAGTGGCCCACGTTGACGCACTCGGTGCGCCCGATGCGGGTGCGGGCGGCGAGCGGCTGGTGGACGTGGCCGAACAGCGCGTACCGGGGCTGGGTCTCGCGGATGGCCGCCAGCGTGGCCTCGCTCCCCCGCTCGAACCGCCGGGCCACCACGTCGTACAGCAGCCCGGGCACGGCGGGCGGTATGTGGCAGCACAGCACGTCGACGGCGCCGACGGCCTCGACCTTGCGCGCGAACTCCTCGTCGTCCACCTCGTTGGGCGTGCGGTAGCGCGTGCGCAGGCCGCCGCCGACGAAGCCGAAGGTCAGGCCGCCGATCTCGGCGGTCTGACCGTCCAGGACGTGGTGGCCCTCCCGCACGTAGTCGCCCCACAGGGCGGGCAGGTCGACGTTGCCGTAGGTGAGGTAGGCCGGTGTGGGCATGGCCGCGAACAGCTGTTCGTACTGCTCGCGCACGCGGTCCTCGATGTGCTGGCGCGGCTCGCCGCCGAGGGTGGCCCACAGGGCGGCCGACATCTCGCGCGCCTCGTCCAGGCGGCCGGCGGTGCGCAGCCCGATGAACCGCGAAGCCCGCTCGGCGCCGAACAGCTCGGCGAAGATGCCCTGCGAGTGATCGTCGTAGTCGACGAACAGCAGCAGGTCGCCGAGGCAGACCAGCACGTCGGCGCCCTCTCCGGCCCGGGCGAGGGCGTCCGCGCGCCCGTGGACGTCGCTGACCACATGGACTCGCATGGCCGATATCGTACCGGCGGCGTACCGACCGGCCGCTTGGCCGGGACGCCGGCGACACGCCCGGCGGCGCCCTCGGGCGCCCCGCCGCACCGAGGAGCGCTGCTAGCGTGGATTCCCCCTGATAAAGGGTGGGTGACGAATCTACCCATGCGTAACCTGACGCGGTAACGTCCATGCAACCTTGAGTCAGAACAGCTTCACACCGTTGCGCCCCGAGGAGTGACCGTGCGCGAGTACAGCGTTCCCGTGCTGGTGGACGTCCCCCTGTCCGTCAACCTGTCGGACATCGTGTTCGAACGTGGCGATGCGGACCCCGGCGCCGTCGTCATCGGACGCAAGGCCGGCGAGGGCTGGGAGCCGGTCACCGCGGCGGAGTTCCGCGACCAGGTCGCGGGCGTGGCCAAGGGCCTGATCGCCTCCGGGGTCGAGCCCGGCGACCGGGTCGCGCTCATGTCACGCACCCGCTACGAGTGGACGGTCGCCGACTACGCCATCTGGGCGGCCGGCGGCGTCGGCGTGCCGATCTACGAGACGTCCTCCGCCGACCAGGTCGCCTGGATCCTGTCCGACAGCGCGGTCAAGCTGGTGATCGTCGAGACCGGCACGCACGAGGAGACGGTCGCGCAGGCGCGCGCCGACAGCCCCGGCGACGCCGCGATCCTGAGCATCGACGGCGGCGCGATGGCCGAGCTGGCCGCCAGGGGCGCGCAGGTGTCCGACGAGACGCTCGCCGAGCGGCGCCGGTCCCGCAGCGGCCACGACGTCGCCACGATCGTGTACACCTCGGGCACCACCGGGCGTCCCAAGGGCTGCGTCATCTCGCACGACAACCTGCTGTTCACGGCGCGCAACATCATCAAGGGCCCGCTGCAGCAGATGTTCGACACCGAGGGCCGGGCCGCGCTGCTGTTCCTGCCGCTGGCCCACAGCTTCGCGCGCATCATCCAGGTCGTGCTCATCGAGAGCGCCACGGTCATCGCGCACACGCCCAGCATGAAGAACGTCGCTCCGGACCTGCAGTCCTTCAAGCCGACGTTCCTGGTCGGCGTGCCGCGCGTGTTCGAGAAGGTCTACAACGCCGCCGAGCAGAAGGCCATCGCCGCGGGCGGGCTCAAGACCAGGATCTTCCGCGGCGCCGTCGCCGCCGCGATCGACTTCAGCCGCGCCGAGAGCAGCGGCGGGGCCGGGGTGGCGCAGCGCGTGCGCCACGCGGCGTTCGACAAGCTCGTGTACGCCAAGCTGCGCGCGGCCACCGGCGGGCGGCTGCGGTGGGCGGTGTCCGGCGGCTCGGCCCTGGGCGAGCGCCTCGGCGACTTCTTCCGCGGCGCGGGCATCGAGATCCTGGAGGGCTGGGGCCTCACCGAGACCTCCGCGCCCTCGTCGGTCAACATCCCGGGCGCCAACAAGATCGGCACCGTGGGCAAGCCGTTCCCCGGCGTGACGATCGGCGTCGCCGACGACGGCGAGGTGCTCGTCAAGGGCCGCCACGTCTTCGGCGGGTACTGGAACAACGACGAGGCGACCGCCGAGGTCATCGACTCCGACGGCTGGTTCCGCACCGGCGACGTCGGCGAGCTGGACGCCGACGGCTACCTGCGCATCACCGGCAGGAAGAAGGAGATCATCGTCACGGCCGCGGGCAAGAACGTCGCGCCCGCGCCGCTGGAGGACCGCATCCGCGCCCACCCCCTGGTCAGCCAGGCTCTGGTGGTCGGCGACGACCGTCCGTTCGTCGCGGCCCTGGTCACGCTGGACCCCGAGGCCCTGGAGCAGTGGAAGGGCGCCAACGGCAAGGAGGGCGCCACGCTCGCCGAGCTGTGCTCCGAGCCCGCGATCGTCGCCGCCGTGCAGAGCGCCGTCGACGACGCCAACACCCAGGTCTCCCGGGCCGAGCAGGTGCGCAAGTTCACCATCCTGGACACCGACTTCACCGAGGAGTCGGGCTACCTGACCCCCTCGATGAAGATCAAGCGCAACCTGGTGACCCGCGACCACGCCAAGGACATCGAGGCGCTCTACAGCTGACCGCCCGCCGCCCGCACGCCCGGCCGCACGGCCGCGCCGCCGCGCGTCCGGACCACCACGACGTGGCCTGGCCGCGCGGCGCTGTTTTTATACGATGTCGTGGCCAGGCGTTGGCAAAGGACCCGTAGAGGTGGACATGGTGGAGAGCGTCAGCACGGCCAAGCGCGGCAGGCCCGGGCGCGCAGGCGCCGGCGGCCCGGAGGTCGACCTGCGCCAGCTGCTGGCCGGCCTCACGGCCGTCCGCGACGGGGACTTCGGCACGCGGCTGCCCGAGGACGGCGACGGGCTCTACAAGGAGATCGCCACCGTGTTCAACGGCATGGTGGACCAGCTCTCCCTGTTCACCTCGGAGGTGACCCGCGTGGCCCGCGAGGTCGGCACCGAGGGCCAGCTCGGCGGCCAGGCCGAGGTGCCGGGGGTCTCCGGCACCTGGAAGGACCTCACCGACTCGGTGAACGCCATGGCGGGCAACCTCACCGACCAGGTGCGGTCGATCGCCCAGGTGACCACCGCCGTCGCCAAGGGCGACCTGTCGCAGAAGATCACCGTCTCGGCGCGCGGCGAGATCCTGGAGCTGAAGAACACCATCAACACCATGGTCGACCAGCTCTCCTCCTTCGCCGACGAGGTCACCCGCGTGGCCCGCGAGGTCGGCACCGACGGGCGCCTCGGCGGGCAGGCGCAGGTCACCGAGGTGGCGGGCACCTGGCGCGACCTCACCGACTCGGTGAACTCGATGGCGGGCAACCTGACCGACCAGGTGCGTAACATCTCCCAGGTCGCGACGGCGGTGGCCCGGGGCGACCTGTCGCAGAAGATCACCGTCTCGGCGCGCGGCGAGATCCTGGAGCTGAAGAACACCCTGAACACCATGGTCGACCAGCTGTCGTCCTTCGCCGACGAGGTCACCCGCGTGGCCCGCGAGGTCGGCACCGAGGGGCGGCTGGGCGGCCAGGCCGACGTCAAGGGCGTGTCGGGCACCTGGAAGGCGCTCACCGAGTCGGTGAACGTCATGGCCGACAACCTCACCGCCCAGGTGCGCAGCATCGCCGAGGTCACCACGGCGGTCGCCAAGGGCGACCTGTCGCAGAAGATCCGGGTGGACGCCCGGGGCGAGATCCTGGAGCTGAAGGAGACCATCAACACGATGGTCGACCAGCTCTCCGCGTTCGCCGACGAGGTCACCCGCGTGGCCCGCGAGGTCGGCACCGAGGGCAACCTGGGCGGCCAGGCGACGGTCCGCGGCGTGTCGGGCACCTGGAAGGACCTCACCGACAACGTCAACGTCATGGCGTTCAACCTCACCAACCAGGTGAGGTCGATCGCCCAGGTGGCGACGGCCGTCGCCAAGGGCGACCTGTCGCAGAAGATCACGGTCGAGGCGAAGGGCGAGGTCGCCGCGCTGGCGCAGACCATCAACACCATGGTCGACACGCTGAGCGCCTTCGCCGACGAGGTCACCCGCGTGGCCCGCGAGGTCGGCACCGAGGGCCAGCTCGGCGGGCAGGCGCGCGTGCCCAACGTCGCCGGCACCTGGAAGGACCTCACCGACAACGTCAACTCCATGGCCAACAACCTGACCAGCCAGGTGCGCAACATCGCCCAGGTGACCACCGCGGTCGCCCAGGGCGACCTGACCAAGAAGATCGACGTCGACGCGCGGGGCGAGATCCTGGCGCTGAAGACGACGATCAACACGATGGTCGACCAGCTCTCCTCGTTCGCCGCGGAGGTCACCCGCGTGGCCCGCGAGGTCGGCAGCGAGGGCCGGCTGGGCGGCCAGGCCGAGGTCGAGGGCGTCTCGGGCACCTGGAAGCGGCTGACCGAGAACGTCAACGAGCTGGCGGGCAACCTCACCCGCCAGGTGCGCGCGATCGCCGAGGTCACCAGCGCCGTGACCTCCGGCGACCTCACCCGCTCGATCACCGTGGACGCCTCGGGCGAGGTGGCCGAGCTCAAGGACAACATCAACTCCATGGTGAAGTCGCTGCGCGAGACCACCAGGGCCAACCAGGAGCAGGACTGGCTGAAGACCAACCTGGCGCGCATCTCCGGCCTCATGCAGGGCCACCGCGACCTCGCCGTGGTCGCCGAGCTGGTGATGAACGAGCTGGCGCCGCTGGTGGCGGCCCAGCACGGCACGTTCCTGCTGGCCGAGGACACCGCGAGCGGCACCGAGCTGGGCGTGGTCGGCAGCTACGGCCACCAGGACGTCTCCCGCCGGTACGCCCTGGGCGACTCGCTGGTCGGCCAGGCGGCGCTGGCCCGGCGCACCATCCTGGTCAAGGACCTGCCGCCCGGCTACCTGACGATCTCCTCCAGCCTCGGCCAGGCCGGGCCGGCCAACCTGATCGTCCTGCCCATCGTCGTGGAGGACCAGGTGCTCGGCGTCATCGAGCTGGCCAGCCTGACCCGGTTCACCCAGGCGCACCGCGACTTCCTCGAACAGCTCGTGGAGACCATCGGCGTCAACGTCAACACCATCGTCGCCAACGCCCGCACCGACGCCCTGCTCACCGAGTCCCAGCGCCTGGCGATCGAGCTGCGGGTCGGGCAGGAGGAACTCCAGCGGTCCAACGCCGAGCTGGAGGAGAAGGCCGAGCTGCTGGCCCGGCAGAACCGCGACATCGAGACCAAGAACATCGAGATCGAGCAGGCCCGCCAGGAGCTGGAGGACCGCGCGCAGCAGCTCGCCCTCGCCTCCAAGTACAAGAGCGAGTTCCTCGCCAACATGAGCCACGAGCTGCGCACGCCGCTCAACTCGCTGCTCATCCTGGCCCAGCTCCTCGCGCAGAACCCCGCGCGCAACCTCACCGCCAAGCAGGTGGAGTACGCCAACGTCATCCACTCGGCGGGCACCGACCTGCTCCAGCTCATCAACGACATCCTCGACCTGTCCAAGATCGAGGCCGGCAAGATGGACCTCACCCTGGAGCCGTTCCACATCCGCCAGCTCCTCGACTACGTCGAGGCGACGTTCCGCCCGATGACCACCGAGAAGGGCCTGCGGTTCGACGTCAAGGTCGCGCCCGACGTGCCCACCCAGCTGCTGATGGACGAGCAGCGGCTGCGTCAGGTGCTGCGCAACCTGCTGTCCAACGCCGTGAAGTTCACCGAGACCGGCTCGGTCGGGCTGCACGTCGAGCGGCTGGGCGGCATGAGCCTGCGCGGCGGCCCGTCCGAGGACGTCCTGGCCTTCCACGTGGTCGACACCGGCATCGGCATCGCCGAGGAGAACCTGTCGCAGATCTTCGACGCCTTCCAGCAGGCCGACGGCACCACCAGCCGCAAGTACGGCGGCACCGGCCTCGGGCTCTCGATCAGCCGCGAGATCGCCACCCTGTTCAGCGGCGAGATCCGGGCGGTCAGCGCCCTGGGCGAGGGCAGCACGTTCAGCCTCTACCTGCCGATGTACCACACCTCAGGGGAGCCGGCCGGGCAGATCACGCCCGAGGCGCCCTCCGCCGGCCGGTTGAACGACCTGCCCGGGGAGACCGTCGAGCACCCGCCCGCCGTCGACGACCGCCCCAACGGCTCCGACGGAGAGGACGGGCGGCGCCTGCTGGTGGTGGAGTCCAAGACCAACGGCCTGCTGTCGCTGCTCGCCCAGAGCGTGGTGGCCGACCTCAGCGAGACGCACGGGGTCGTCAGGGTGACCACCGCCAGCGATCCGGCCGCCGCCCTGACCGCGCTCGGCAGGCACCGCTACCACTGCATCGTGCTCGACCTCGGCATGCCGCACGACGCGGCGGCCGAGTTCCTGCGCAAGCTCGACGAGGACGGCACGCTGCGCTCGCTGCCGGTGCTGGCGCACCACAGCCGCAAGCTGACCCGCCCGCAGGAGAACCTGCTCCAGGGCCGCTCGCGCACCCAGCCCCTGGAGCGGCTGCCCAGCCTCGACGAGCTGCGCGAGCGCATCACGCTCCACCTGTCGGCCGAGGGCCCCGGCGACGTGCTCCCCCTGGTGCAGGCGAGCCCCGAGGAGGCGCCGCGCGAGGTCGAGAGGGTCGACAGCGACCTGCTCGGCCGCAAGGTCCTGGTGATCGACGACGACGTCCGCAACGTCTTCGCGCTCACCAACATCCTGGAGCTGCACGGCATGCAGGTGATCTACGCCGAGAACGGCCGCCGGGGCATCGAGATGCTGATGCGCAACGACGACGTCGACCTGGTGCTGATGGACATCATGATGCCCGAGATGGATGGTTACGCCGCCACGGCCGCGATCCGCGAGATGCCCCGATTCGCCAACCTCCCCATCATCGCCGTCACCGCCAAGGCCATGCACGGCGACCGCGAGAAGACCCTCACCGCCGGCGCCAGCGACTACGTCACCAAGCCCGTGGACGCCGAGGAGCTGATCGACCGCATGCAACGCTGGCTGGAGCTCTGACCCCGAGGCCGGGGGGCCACCCGGCCCTCCGGCCGAGGCGGTGCCCGCCGGTGCCACGCCGGCCCGGCCGCACTCCTCCATGACCACCGTGCACGGCGGGCGGGTCAGGGAAGGGTTTCGGCCGAGTCGGGCTTGGGGGGGTCTTCGCCGGTGAGCACCGTGGCGAAGCGGTCGGAGACCAGGTCCCAGTGCCACTCGCGTTCGATCCAGGCGCGGCCTCGCTCGCCCATGGCGCGGGCGCGGGCCGGGTCCTTGAGGAGGGACGCCACCGCGGACGCCACCTGGGCGGGGCGCGTGCCGTCGACCAGGACGCCGGTCTCGCCGTCGCGGACGGCGTCGGGCGCGCCTCCCGAACGGCCGGCGACGACCGGGAGGCCGGTGGCGGAGGCCTCCAGGTAGACGATGCCGAGGCCCTCGGCGTCCAGGCCGTTCAGGCGGGTGCGGCAGGGCATGGCGAACACGTCGCCGGCGTCGTAGTACGCCGGCAGGCTGCTCCACGGCACCGAGCCCGTCACGATCACCGACGCCTGGAGGCCTCGCTCGGCGATCGCGCGCTCCAGTGCCTTGCGGGACGGCCCGCCGCCGACCAGCAGCAGCACCGCGTCCGGCACCTGCCGCAGCACGGCGGGCCACGACCTCACCAGCATGTCCTGCCCCTTGCGCGGCACCAGGCGCGAGACGCATACCGCGACGGGCCGGTTGCCGACGCCGAGCGCCACCCGCACCTCGGCGCCGCCCGCCCCGGGCCGGAACACCTCGGTGTCCACGCCCGGCGCCAGCCGCACCAGGCGGGAGGCGGGGATGACCGGCGCCAGCCGCTTCCTGGTGTACTCCCCGAGGTAGGTGACGGCGTCGGCGTGCCGGCCGATGCGCGCCAGCAGGGCACGGGTCGGCTGCATCCCCGCCCAGGCCGCCTCGTGGCCGTGGGTGAGCATGACGACCCGCCGGGCCCCGGCCGCGCGCATCGCCGGCGCCAGCAGCCCGAGGGGGGCCGCGGCGCCGAAGACCACCGTGCGGCACCGCTCGGCCCGCACGAGCTCCGCCGCCCGCCTGGCCACGCCGGGCCCCGGCAGCATCAGCGACGTCGGGTGGCGCACCACCCGGTACGGCTGCCGCGCGTCGAACTCCTCGCATCCCTTCCACCGGGGCGCGTAGACGACCACGGAGCCGGGCGGGCGGCGCACGGCCAGGGCGTGGACGAACGCCTGGATGCCGCCCGGCCTCGGCGGGAAGTCGTTGGTCACGATCAGCGCCCGGTCGCCGTGGTGCCCGGTCACGGCTCCGGCAGCCCGTTCACCCGTGCCCAGGACCGGGCGAGCGCGAGACGCTGCGGCGAGGTGGGGTGGGAGGCGTACATGAGGTACTCGAACGCGCTCGGCGACAGGTCGGAGATGTTGGTGACGGCCAGGCGCTTCTGCATCGCGGCGAACGTCGCGGGGTCGCGGGTCAGGTCGAGGGCGTGCACGTCGGCACGCGCCTCGATGTGCCGGCTGACGAGGTTCTCGGCCGGCCCGGACAGCACGGTGGCGATGCTCATCAGCCCCAGCAGCAGCCCGGCCGCCCGCGGGTCGCCCACGGACGCCACGCCGGTCCTGCGGCGCAGCCGGCCGCAGGACAGCACGAGGAAGAGCAGGCACGCGCCCGCGGCGGCGCCGAGCGCGCCGACGAGCGTGCCGTACAGGACGTCGCCCTCGTCGGCGTGGCCCAGCTCGTGCGCCACGACCAGCTTCACCTCGCCGGCCGGGGCGCGCAACAGCGTGTCGTAGACGACGATGCGCCGGGTGGCGCCGAACCCCGAGACGTAGGCGTTCAGCGCGGTCGTGCGGCGCGAGGCGTCGGCGACCAGGACGTCCTCGACGGGCACGCCGTCGCGGGCGGCCATGGCGATCAGCTCCGAGCGCAGCGGCCCGGCCGGGAGCGGGGTGAAGTCGTTGAACAGCGGCTCGACCACCAGGGGGTAGACGAACGACGCCACGACGGTGAGCGCGGCGGCGCCGCCGGCGGCCGGGATCCACCACCGGCGGGGCGCGCGCCGGGCCAGCCAGACGACGGCCAGCACCATGATCGTGATGAGCACGGTCTGGACGGCGAAGCTCTTCAGCCGGTCGGCGGACCAGGCGGGCCAGCCCTGCGTGGACAGGCCGTACTCGCGCAGCCGCGCCTCGAACCACATGCCGAGCGGCCACTTGAGCAGCAGGCTCACCGCCGAGATCAGCGGCACGGCGAGCAGCGTGCGCAGCCACCACGGCCCCTTGAGGCGGGACGCGGCCCAGGCTCCGGCCGGCGTCAGCACGAGCACGCCGGCCACGACGAGCGTGACCGCCAGGGACAGGTACGACGGGAGGCTGACGGCGGCGTCGAACGCCTCGGCGCGCGCGATCTGCGCCGCGGTGAAGTCGCGCGCGGGATCGGGGACCACGGCGGGCGCGCCGCCGGGCAGGGAACGCCACGGGGTCGTGAGCGCGGCGACCACGACCAGCGCCCCGCCGAGCACGAGCAGCCCCACGCCGGCCGCCCGCGCCCCCGCGCCGCCCACACCGTGCCGCCGGGTGTCCTCCATCAGCCCTCCCGCCGTGGACCGGCTCACGGCCGGAGCTCGGCGCGGACGTGTGAGCGCCAGGCGGCGGTGAACTCCGCCGGGGTGAGCCCGAGTGTCCGCCGGAGGGCCGTGCGGGGGTCGCTTCGCATGGATTCACGGTAGAGGGTCACCAGGGCCCGCTCGCCGAAGCGGGCCGCGACATACCGGCAGGCGAGCCACGCCTCCTGGTACGCCTGGGCCAGGCGCGGCGCGCCGGTCGCGAAGTCGGCGCGATCGGGCAGCGACCGCGGCGCCCGCCCGGCGCGCACGTCGGCCGCCAGTTCGGCCGCGGCCGTGCGGACCGGGATGCCGGCGTCAAGGTAGCCGATGTAGTCGGCCAGGCCCTCGACGAGCCACTTGGGCGTCCGCCCGTCGGTGGCGGCGCCGAGGGCGACGTGGGCCAGCTCGTGAGCGAGCACGACGTCGCGCCCGGCGACCGTCAGCCGGTCGAAGGAACGGGGCTCGACGATCACGCGGTCGGGGCCGGCCACCGCCGCCAGCCCGCCGAGCGCGGCGGGCGCCGCGAGCACGGCGGCCTGCTCGGTGGTGGCGGGCACCAGGATCAGCGGCCGCACCGTCCCGGCGAGACGGGCGACGGCCCTGCTCGCCCGGTCGGCCGCGCGGGCGATGCCGGCGAGCCGGCTCCGGGCCGCGGCGACCGCGCCCGCACGGGCGGCGGTGCCCGCGGGCGCCGCGACGGCCCCGGCGAGTGCGGGGAACGCGCCGGGCAGGCCGATCACCAGTGAACGCTCGCCCCGGACGACCTCCGCGCCCGCCCAGATCTCGGGGTGCGCGGCGAGCACGGCCTGTGCGCGGCTCTGGAACCCGCCGGGCGCCGCCTCGGCGGGCCCGGGGGCGATGACCGGCGGCTGGCCGGTGAGCGTGCCCAGCAGCCCCGCCAGGACCGCGCAGAGCCAGATGACACGCATGCGGGCAATCTACCGCCGTCACCGCGGTGCGAGCGGTACGGGGCATGCGAAGGCCCCGTCCACGCGAGGGGTGGTGGACGGGGCCTTCACGGGGGGCGTGTCAGCGTGCGCCTGGAGATGCCTCTTGGGAAGGCGTCCCTGGGAGGTCTCCCGGCGCGCGGATCACATGCCTGGGCGGACGGCGCCGACGAAGCTGGACTTGCGGTAGCCGCTCAGCTTGTCGACCCGGACCCGCGAACCGCTGTTCGGCGAGTGGATCATCTTGCCCTTGCCGACGTACATGCCGACGTGACCGAGGCCGCGGAAGAACATCAGGTCTCCTGGCTTGAGGTTCTTCCAGGAGATCTTCTTCTTGATCGAGCGGTACTGGCTCGCCGCGATCCGGGGAAGCTTCACGCCGGCCTTGCGCCAGGAGAACATCACGAGCCCCGAGCAGTCGAACGCGTGCGGTCCGCTCGCGCCGTACCGGTAGGGGTCGCCGATCTGCTTCCTGGCCACGGTCACCGCCGTGGTGGCCTTGATCCGCTGCTTGGCCGCCTTGCTGAGCTTGGCGGCCGCCTTCTGCGTCGCTCCCTGCCGCGTGCCGGCCTGCTGTGTCCCCGCCTCCTGCGGGGCTGCGTGCTGTACCCCCGCCTCCTGCGGGTCTACCTGCTGCACCCCCGGTTCGCGCGGGGCTACCTGCTGTACTCCGGCCTGCTGCGTGGCGGCGTCAGCCGCCGTCGCCTGTGCCGCGACCGCTCCGACGGAGGCCGTCACGGTGAGAGCTACCCCACCGGAGAGACGAGCGAAGCGAGACAGGCGAGGGGTGTTGGTGGTGCTGGACAGGATCGCTCCTTGGTTCTTCCACTTTCGCCTACCGGGTTAGCTGACGGATTCGGGCTTGGAAGTCGCCCTACGGCCCGCAAAGGCGCCGATTCACCCCCGATCCCCTGGTGAGGGGATCAATTGGGTCCCCGGTTCCGTGCTCCTGGCTGCACGGATTCGGCTGGTCACCGCCACCGCGGTCCTTGTTCGCGCATAACTGGGACGGCGGTGACCAATGGATTTGTCTGGACATACCGGTCGAGGCGACCGGCTTTCCTCGCGGCGGCATGGCGTGCTCGCTGCGGGCCAGAAGCTACACAGAACGCCAAATCTAAGCAAAGGCCGGGGACATAAGCCGTAGATCAGTACGAATGATCGACGCAGGAAACCCCTGCATAACGGTCGCCCCTGTTATGCGAATGTGATTCCCCTCACACATTCCAGAACAGGGCCTGCGACTGGCCCCATCTGTCACTTACGTCACATCTGTCGACGATCTTGCCCGGCGGAACGATCCGCGGAGGCCCTCCAGTACACCTCGCAAAGCGGACATATCTCTCGCTCGAACCTCGTCCACCGAAGGCCCTGACGGCGACGCATCGTGACCGGGCAGTCCGATCCGGTATACCTGCAACAAGATTTTCTAAATCGCCATTGCGCAACAACCGTTGCGCATGTCAGCGTGAGCGCATGGACAAGAGGAACGTGCGGCAGATCACCGACTCGCGGGTGCTCGCGGCCCTGGCCCACCCCCTGCGCCGCCGGCTCATGGACGTGATGAAGGTCGACGGGCCCGCCACCGCGAGCGCCCTCGCCGCCGCGACCGGCCAGGCCGTCGCCAACATCAGCCACCACCTGCGGGTGCTCGCCGCCTGCGAGCTGGTCGAGGAGGCCCCCGAGCTGGCCCGCGACCGCCGGGAGCGCTGGTGGCGGCTGGTGTCGGCCGGCGTGCGCTGGTCCACCGCCGACTTCGCCGACGACCCGGTGGCCAGCGCGGCCGAGTCGCTCAACCTCGACCACCACGTCGGCCTGGTCAGGGCCTGGTTCGCAGCCGGCGAGCAAGAGCGCGCCGCGTGGGAGGACGCCCCCTTCTCCACCGACAAGTGGCTGCGGCTCACCCCCGGCGAGCTGTCGCGGCTGTCGGCGGAGCTCACCGCGGTCCTCGACCGCTGGGCGGACCGCGAGATCCCCGACGACGGCGAGCGCCGCGACCCGGTCTTCCTGTTCGCCTTCGGCGTGCCCGGCCGCCCGTGACCCCGCCGTCCCGCTCCCCCACGCCCCCGCGAAGGCCCCCGCACCCGCCGAACGCCCCCGCACCTCCCTCCGAGACCGCCGTGAGCCGCCCGCCCGCCCCTGCCGCCGCCACGCCCCCTCCGGCCCCCGCCGAGCGACGGCGTCCCGGCGGGCTGCTGCGACAACGCGACTTCCGGATGCTGTGGATCGGCGAGACCACCAGCGCGTTCGGCAGTACCCTGACCGGCGTCGCGCTGCCCCTGGTGGCGGTCACGACGCTGGGAGCCGGCACGTTCACCGTCGCGCTGCTGACGGCCGCCACCTGGCTGCCGTGGCTGGTCGTCGGGCTGCCCGCCGGAGCCTGGATCGACCGGCTCCCCCGTCGGCCGGTGATGCTGGCCTGCGACCTCGCCTCGCTCCTGCTGCTCCTCAGCGTCCCCGTCGCCGCGTGGATCGGCATGCTGACGATCACGCACCTGCTGGCCGTCGCCCTGCTCGCGGGCGTCTCGACGGTGTTCTTCCAGACCGCCTACCACGTCTACCTGCCGACGGTGGTCGACGCCGCCGACCTGCCGGAGGCCAACGCCAAGCTCCAGGGCAGCGAGTCCGCCGCCCAGGTGGCCGGGCCCGGCGCGGCCGGCCTGGCCGCCCAGGCGCTCGGCGCGGTCAGCGGGCTGCTCGCCGACGCCGCCACCTTCCTGGTCTCGGCGCTGTGCCTCATGGCCGTCAAGGCGCGGGAGAAGCCCGTCGAACGCGCCCGCCGCGCAACGAGCCTGCGCACGGAGATCGGCGCGGGCCTGCGGTTCGTGGTCCGCGATCCCTACCTGCGGGTCCTGACCGCGTTCGGCGCCGCCAGCAACCTGGCGCTCACGGGGTACCAGGCGATCCTGGTCGTCTTCCTCGTCCGCGAGGTCGGCGTGGGCCCGGGCGTGGTCGGCGGGCTCATCGCGGCGACCGGCCTCGGCGGGGTGGCCGGCGCCGCCCTCGCGCCCTGGATCGGCCGGCGTCTCGGGACGGCCCGGGCCCTGCTGACGTGCCTGCTGTGCGGCTCGCCCGCGGGCCTGCTGATCCCGCTCGCCCGCCCGGGGGCCGGCCTGGCCTTCATGGTGGCCGGTGGGCTGGTCGTGTCCGCGGCGGTGGTCGCGGGCAACGTGATCAAGGGAAGCTTCCGTCAGGTCTACTGCCCGCGCCCCATGCTGGGCCGCATCACCGTCAGCATGCAGTTCCTCAACTACGGGACGATCCCGCTGGGCGCCCTGCTCGGCGGCACGCTGGGCACGGCCCTGGGCACCCGCCCCACCATGTGGATCATGACGGGGATGGCGGCGGTGTCGGCGCTCGTGCTGCTGGCGGGGCCGATCCGGCGCCACCGCGACCTGCCGGCCGCACCGCCCGGCCATGGTCACGAGCCGGCAGGCGCGCGCTGACCGCCCGGCCGGCCCGCCCGGCCTCGGCGGAGCGGAGCGGCCGTCAGGGGCGGATGGCGCCCATGAGGCCGTGGTAGGACGACAGCGGCACGACCTTGACGACGTCGCCCGTGCGGGGGGCGTGCACCATCTTGCCGTCGCCGGCGTACATGCCGACGTGCCCGAGGCCCGAGCGGAACACCAGGTCGCCCGGCTGCAGGGCGCTCAGCGGCACGCGCCGGGACGCCCCCCAGGAGTACTGCGACGCCGCGGTGCGGGGCAGGGAGACCCCCGCCGCCCGCCAGGCCGCCTGCGTGAGCCCCGAGCAGTCCCAGGAGCCCGGCCCGGTGCCGCCGTAGCGGTAGGGCTTGCCGACCTGCGCGTAGGCGAACTGGAGCGCGGCCCGCGCGTTCCCGGAGGCGGGCCCGGTGTACTTGATGCCACCGCTGTTGGGGTTGCCGGCCTTGAAGGCGTTCAGCCGGCGCAGCAGGCGTTCCTGCTCGCCGACGAGCTTCTCGACGTCCTTCTTCTGCTCGCGCAGCTCGTCGAGCAGCTTCAGCGCGTCGTCGTAGCCGTTCTTGGCCTTGTCGCGGTCGCCCTTGAGGCCCTTGATGGCGTTCTCGTACTCGGCCAGCGAGCGAGAGCGGCCGGCGGAGAGCTGGTCGACGGAGGCGAGGCCGCTCAGCAGCATGTCGGGGTCGCCCTGGGTGATCAGGTTCGGCCAGGCGAGCAGGTCGCCGGTCTGGTAGCTGCTGACGGCGACCGACACCAGGCCGGCGCGCAGCCCCTCGATGCGCTCGAGCTGCCCCTTGAGCCGGCCGTTGAGGGCGTTGTAGGCCTTCCTGGCCTTCTTGTAGCGCTCGCTCGCGTCGTTGTACTTGTCCACCACCTTGTCGGCCTGGTCGCTGAGCTTCTCGAGCCGCGCCTTGGCCTGGGCGGCGGTGGGCTTGGGCTCGGCCCCGGCCCCACCGGCCTGCGTCACCATGACGACGGCCATCAGGCCGGCGGTCACCGAAACACGCGCGACTGACCGGATGCGCACGACCACTGGGACGCCAGCCCCCTCAAAGGTGAGACAAGTGAGTAAACCTGGGCCGTGATCCTACAGAAGGGTCAAGAACGCCTCTACCTTTACCCATGAAATGTTCTGGTCTTGCGTGGGTCGAAACGCCGCCGTGACCTGGAGGCGGAGCGCGACCGCCCGGCGGGGCCGCGCGGTCAGGGCCGGCGGTCAGGAACGGCGGTCAGACGGGCCCGGGCGACCGGCCCCGCCGGGCTTCCGCGGCGGCGCTCAGGAGCGGCCGAGGCGCCGCAGCAACAGGGTGGCGGGGACGGGGCGGGCGCCCATGCGCCGCACCGACTCGGCGACCTCGCGGTCGGAGGAGACCACGGCCACCGCCCGCCCGGGCGGCTCGGCGCGGACGAGCTGCCGGATGAGGTCGTCGGCGATCTCCCCGGGCGCGCTGAACAGCACCCGCACCCCGCGCGGGGCCGACACCTGCACCGGGCCGTTCAGCTCGGCGCCGTCGAACGCGCACGTGACCTCCGCGCGGGTCTGCACGGCGATGCCGCCGAGCCCGGTGACCAGCCGCGAACGCTGGTCGACGAGGGTCAGCGACGGGTAGCCCGACTTGGTGACGTTGTAGCCGTCCACGATGAGGTGCAGGTGCGGGATGGCCAGGAGCTGGTCGAGCAGGGCCGGGTCGTCGTCGGCGAGGGCGCGGGCCGGCACGGCCCGCACCGAGGGGCCCCTGGGGGCCACGGCGCTCACGGAGTCGGCCGGCCTGGTGATCGCCACGGGCAGGCCCAGCTCGCTGCGCAGCCCCGCCGAAGCGTCCTGCAGGGCGTCGAGCAGCACGCGGATGCGCGCGTCCTCGATGCTGCGGCCCTCGCGCGCGGCGCGGCGGCCGGCCTCCAGCGCACGCTCGGCGTCGGCCAGGCGCTCGCGCAGCCGGCGCAGCTCGGTGTCGACCGCGCCCGACGCGGAGGCCGCCGCGGCCCGTGCCTCCTGGGCCAGGGCCTCGGCCTCGGCCGCGCGCTCCTCGGCGAGCTTGCCGCGCTCGCGGACGTCGTGCAGGCGGCGGCGCAGGTCGGAGACCTCGGCGCGGGACGCCTTGAGCTGCTCGCGCAGCCGGTCGGTCTCCTCCTTGGCCGCGACCCGCTGCGTGGCGAGCTGCTCGCGCAGCCGCACGACGGTCTGCTCCTGGGCGTTGCCCTCCGCCGCGGCGGCCGACTGCTCCAGGTCGGCGCGCGCGGTCTCCACCAGGTCGGGCCAGCCGGGCGGGCGGGTCAGATAGGCGGCGGCCGCGACGAGCACCGGCTCGGCGGCGGGCGGGACGGTGCCCTCCCGCAGGCTGGCGACCATCTCGGGCCACGCCTCCTGGAGCGACTCGGCGACGGTCTCGCGGAACTCCTTGTCGGTCTCCAGCTGCGCGGCGATCGGCGCGCTGCCCAGGCGGGCGCGCTTGCGGGGGTCGAACCTGGCGATGCCCTTCAGCGGGGCGGGGATCGTCGCGGGCGGCATGGTGCCGAGCACCTGCGCGGCGAGTTCGACGACATGTAAACGGACCTGCTCGGGCAGCGGGCGAGACAGGCCTTCTCCGGCTGAACTCATCCGTCTTCCCCTAGCTATCGGCCTCTTCAATAGTTGTCTATCCGTCAAGGGTACGGCTGACGGGTATGTGGTCAGGGCGGTTCCGGCGCGTGCCCGGGTGAGGGTGGGGTCCGCTCGAAACTGTCGGAGAGTGCTCGTATGGTCATGGGCGTGGAGATCGGCGTTCAAGGCACTCTTGACGAACTCGGCACCCCGCTGCGGCAGGTGACCTTCGTCGTCTTCGACCTTGAGACGACGGGCGGGTCACACCTGGAGCACGCCATCACCGAGATCGGCGCGGTGAAGGTCCGGGGCGGCGAGGTGATCGGCGAGTTCGCCACGCTGGTCGACCCCGGGCGGCCCATCCCGCCGTTCATCACCGTGCTCACCGGCATCACCGACGCCATGGTGATCGCCGCGCCGCCGATCGAGCGGGTGCTGCCCGCGTTCCTGGAGTTCGCCGGCGGCGCCACCCTGGTGGCGCACAACGCCCCCTTCGACGTCGGCTTCATCAAGGCCTCCTGCCAGGCGCACGGCTACCCGCCGCCCGCCAATCCGGTGGTCGACACCGCCGATCTGGCCCGGCGGGTGCTCACCCGCGACGAGGTGCCCAACTGCAAGCTGTCCACGCTGGCGCGGGTGTTCCGCAGCGCCACCGAGCCCTGCCACCGGGCCCTGGCCGACGCCAGGGCCACCGTCGACGTGCTGCACGCGCTGATCGAGCGGGTGGGGTCGTTCGGCGTGCAGACCCTGGAGGAGCTCAAGGGGTTCGTCCGGGCGCCCACGCGCGAGCAGAAGCGCAAGCGGCACCTGGCCGACGGCATCCCGAGCGTCCCCGGCGTCTACGTCTTCGAGGACGAGCGCGGCGAGGCGCTGTACGTCGGCAAGAGCGGCGACCTCCGGCAGCGGGTGCGGTCCTACTTCACGGCGAGCGAGACGCGCCCGCGCATCCGCGAGATGATCGGCATCGCCGAGCGCGTCCGGCCGATCGTCTGCGCCACCGGGCTGGAGGCCGAGGTCCGCGAGCTGCGGCTCATCGGTTCCACCAAGCCGCGCTACAACCGCCGTTCCCGCTTCCCCGAGAAGGTCGTGTGGCTCAAGCTGACCGACGAGCCGTTCCCCCGGCTGTCGATCGTCCGTGAGGTCAAGGCCGACCGGGCCACCTACCTGGGCCCGTTCAGCTCCGCGCGCGGCGCGGAGGACGCCAGGTCGGCCCTGCACGAGGCGCTCCCGCTGCGCCAGTGCACCGAGCGCCTCAGCGCGCGCGTCAGGCGCCCGGCCTGCGCGCTGGCCGAGATGGGCCGCTGCGGCGCGCCGTGCGAGGGCCGCGAGAGCGCCGACGACTACGGCCGCCACGTCGAGGACGCCCGGGGCGCCATGGAGCACGATCCGGGGCCGGTGTTCTCGGCCCTGGAGGCGCGCATGCGGCGCCTGTCCGACGAGCAGCGCTACGAGGAGGCCGCCGTCGACCGCGACCGGCTGGCCGTCTACGTCCGCACGGCGGCGCGCATGCAGCGGCTGCGGTCGCTGACCGGCATCCCCGAGCTGGTCGCGGCCAGCCCCGCCTTCGACGGCGGGTGGGAGATCCACGTCGTCCGGCACGGCCGGCTGACGGCGGCGGGCGTGATGCCGAGGGGCGCGCACCCCACGCCGTTCGTCGACGCCCTGGTGGCCACGGCCGAGACCGTCACCCCCGGCCCCGGCCCGCTGCCCGCGGCGATCGCCGAGGAGAGCGAGTGCATCCTGCGCTGGCTCGACTCCCCCGGCGTTCGCCTGGTCCGCGTCGAGGGCACCTGGAGCCAGCCGGCCCGCGGCGCGGGCCGCCTCAAGGAACGCATCGACCTCGCCTACAAGGGCCGCGACGTCCGCCACCCGCGCGAGGGCCGCCCGCTGCGCTGACCCGCGGCCGGGTTGGCCGGGTTGGGCCCAGGGGGTGGCGGCGCGGCGGCGACGCGGCGCTAGAGTCGGGCGCAAGCCGCACTCGAAGGAGAGAGCACGTATGGTCACCGCGATCGTGCACATCAAGGCGGAGGTCGACCGCATCCCCGAGGTCGCCGAGACCATCGCCGAGCTCGACGGCGTCAGCGAGGTCTACTCGATCACCGGCGACTACGACCTGGTGGCGATGGTGCGCGTGAACGCCTACGAGCAGGTCGCCGAGGTCGTCCCCGGCCGCATCAACAAGGTCGCCGGCGTCCTGGCCACCGAGACCCACCTGGCCTTCCGCACCTATTCGAAGCACGACCTCGAAGCGGCCTTCTCCATCGGCTTCAACGAGGCCGACTGAACGAGGCCGTGAGCGACCACGCCGCCGGCCTCGCGACCGGCTGACGCACGGCCGGCCGACGCGCGGCGCGCGGCTCCACGGGCCGGGCGTCTGCCCGCCGCTTCACGCCCCGGCGGGGAGGGCGCGTTCCACGCGCGCCCGCGAGCCCCCTCACGTCCCGAGGGCGCCCGCACCCGGCCGCCGCACCATGTGGACGTCGATCGGGTCCTGCGCCTCCACGGCGAACCCGTGCCGCTCGTACAGCCGCCGTGCGGCGCTGCCGCGCAGCACGTCGAGGCGGACGAGCGCGCCGTCGGCGTCGGCCCGCGCCAGCAGGGCGCGCAGGACGGCCGATCCGACCCCCCGGCCCTGCAGGCCGGGGGCGAGATAGAAGTGTTCCAGCCACCGCCCGTCCTCGGCCGGGCGCACGGCGACGCAGCCCGCGAGGGCGCCGGCGGCCACGATGACCGAGGTGTGCCGCGGGGAGAAGGAGTCGCGCAGCCGCTGCCGCACCCGGTGCTCGTCGAACCGTCCCAGCCGTTCCAGGTCGGGACGCATCACCGCCGCGCGCAGCTCCGCGATCGCCTCGACGTCGGCCGGCTCCGCGGGCCGCAGCGCCCACTCCACGGGACGGCCCGACCCGGCCCACGGCGCCGCCCGGACCGGCCGTATCGGATCCGTCGTCGCGCTCGCATCCATGGCCGGAATATCTCAGCGACCGGTTGTGAGCACGTACGCGGCGGCATCGCTCCGGCCGGGGCGCGGGGCCGCGCCGTGGTCAGGAGGCGCGGTGGGAGCGGCTGATGTCGATCCAGCGGGCCAGGGTGGCGGCGGCCTTTCCGGTGTCGACGGCGGTGGCGGCCCGGGCGTAGGCCTGCGACATGGCGGCGGTCAGGGCCTCGCCGGGGGCGGCGTGATCGGACGCGGGGGCGTTCGCGCTCAGGGCGTCCAGGGAGACCAGGCCGGCGGCGGCGTTGAGCAGGACGGCGTCGCGGACGGGGCCGGGCTTGCCGCCGACCAGGTCGTGGACGGCGCGGGAGTTGAACTCGACGTCGCCGCCGCGCAGCGCGTCGGGCTCCGAGCGCGGGACGCCGATGGCGAGCGGGTCGAAGGTGGTCTCGGTGGCCGTGCCCTCCCTGACGACCCACACCGAGGAGGTCGCGGCGGTGGACAGCTCGTCGAGGCCGTCGTCGCCCCGGAAGACCAGGGCCGACACGCCGCGCTCGGCGAAGACCCCGGCCACCACCGGCAGCATGCGGGCGTCGTACACGCCGATCGCCTGGGCGGACGGCCGCGCCGGGTTGGTCAGCGGGCCGAGGAAGTTGAAGACCGTCGGGACGCCGATCTCGCGGCGGGCCGGGCCCGCGAACCGCAGGGCCGGGTGGTAGACCGGCGCGAAGCAGAAGGCGATGCCCGCCTCGCCGGCCGTGCGGGCGGTGAGCTCCGGCGGCAGGTCGAGCACCACGCCCAGGTGCTCCAGGACGTCGGCCGCGCCGCACGAGGACGACGCGGCGCGGTTGCCGTGCTTGACGACCCGCGCCCCCGCCGCCGCGGCGACGATCGCGGCCATCGTCGAGACGTTCACGGTGTGGGCGCGGTCGCCGCCGGTGCCGACGATGTCGAGCGTCGGCCCCTCGACCGACAGCGGGGTCGCGCGCTCCAGCATGGTGCGCGCCAGGCCGGTGACCTCGGCGACCGTCTCGCCCTTGGCCCGCAGCGCGATGGCGAAGGCGGCGATCTGGGACGGGGTGGCCGCCCCGGTCATGATCTCGTCCATGGCCCAGGCGGTCTCGTCGGCGCTGAGGTTCTCGCGCGTGAGCAGGGCGGTGAGCAGCGCGGGCCAGGTGGTGCGCGCGTCCATGACGGCTCCGGTCAGTGAGAGGAGATGCGGGAGGCCGAACGGCGGCGCATGAGGCCTGCCACGGCCTCCGCCATCGCCATCGGGTCGATCGGCTGCGCCACGACGGCGTCGGCGCGCGACCAGTCGGCCAGCCAGCGGTCGTCGCGGCGCGCGATGATCAGGCAGATCGGCGGGCAGTCGTACACCTCGTCCTTGGCCTGGCGGCTGACGCCCATGCCGCCCGCCGGGACCGCCTCGCCGTCGAGCACCGCGACGTCGATCTCGCCGGAGTCGAGGTGCTTGAGGACCGCCGGCTGCGTGGCGCACTCGACGACCTCGACGAGGGGCACGTCGGCGGCGGGACGCCGCCCGATCGCCAGCCGCACCTTCTCACGGGTGCTTGCGTCGTCGCTGTAGACGAGAACCCTCATGCTCACGGTGGCGCTCACTATCGATCGAAGAGGAGGTATGGTCACCACGGATGGTACCCGTCCCCGCCGACGGAAGCCCAGGGCAGCCGTAGTTGACGTGGTTCCTGCTGTATGTCCGGTTTTTGGGCGCGGAAGTGCCCTCAACCGGGGGGTCGTGCGCCGACCGACCACTCCAGCCGCAATAATGCTGCGCGTGGCGACAGCATCCGCAATTACGACGACAGCACACTCGTCCCGCCGGCCCAACTTGGTCAGCGTAGGCACGATCGTGTGGCTGTCTTCTGAGCTCATGTTCTTCGCGGCGCTGTTCGCGATGTACTTCACCATCCGGTCGGTCACCCTCGGCCAGGGCAATCCCTGGCCGACGCTGCCCGAAGGCGCCCACCTGGACGTGCCCTACGCGCTCGTCAACACGATCGTGCTGGTCCTGTCGAGTGTGACCTGCCAGCTCGGCGTGTGGGCTGCCGAGAAGGGTCAGGTCCAGAAGCTCCGCTTCTGGTACATCGTCAGCTTCCTCATGGGCGCGTGGTTCGTCGGAGGCCAGGTCTACGAGTACAGCGTCCTCATGGGTGAGGGCCTGTCGCTGTCGACCAACGCCTACGGCTCGGTGTTCTACCTGACCACGGGCTTCCACGGGCTGCACGTGACCGGTGGTCTGATCGCGTTCCTGTTCATGCTGGGACGCACGTACGCCGCGAAGCGCTTCACCCATGAGCAGGCCACCAGCGCGATCGTCGTGTCCTACTACTGGCACTTCGTCGACGTCGTCTGGATCGGCCTCTTCGCGACCATCTATATCATCAAATGATCGGAACGAGGGTTTCGGTGAACTCGATCACCGCACGGAGGCGGCATCCGCTCGCGCGATACGCCGTCCTCCTGCTGGCGCTGAGCCTCCTCGGAGGGGTGTACGCCCTGCTGGCGCCCGGAGGAGACCGGGCCGACGCGGCGATCGCCTCCGGCAAGGCGGACGACGTGGCGGCGGGCAAGGATCTGTTCGCGGCGCACTGCGCGAGCTGTCACGGCCTCAACGCCGAGGGCACCTACTCGTCTGGCGGTGCGTCGGGCCCGAGCCTCATCGGCGTCGGCGCCGCCGCCGTCGACTTCCAGGTCTCCAGCGGCCGCATGCCGTTCGCCAACCCGGCCCCCCAGGCCCCGCGCAAGCGCCCGCCGGAGTGGGTGAACCCGACCACCGTGCGGCAGCTCGCCGCGTACGTGCAGTCGCTGGGCGGCGGCCCCACCAAGCCTTCGCTGGAGGAGGTCGACCCCGCCAAGGGCGACCCCGCCAAGGGCGGCGAGCTGTTCCGGGCCAACTGCATCCAGTGCCACAACTTCGTCGGCTCGGGAGGCGGCCTCACCTACGGCAAGTACGCGCCCGACCTGAACCCCGCCACGCCCACCCAGATCTACGAGGCGATGGCGACCGGCCCGCAGGCGATGCCCGTCTTCAACGACAGCACGATCACCCCCGAGCAGAAGCGCGACATGATCGCCTACATCGTCACGATGCGCGAGCAGACCGACCCGGGCGGCAACGGCCTCGGTCGCATCGGCCCGGTGACCGAGGGCCTGGTGGCCTGGATCGCCGGCATCGGCCTCCTCATCCTCGCCGCCATCTGGATCACCGCGAAGAAGCGTCAGGTCACCCATGACTGAGAACCCGAACGACCCAGGCCTGCCGGAGGAGCGCGTGCCCAGGCGCGTCCTCGGCACCCCCCCGCCGGGGAACGGCTCCGCGCTCGGCGCGCCCGTCGCGGACGCCGAGCCGATCGTCCACGAGGGCGTGCAGTTCCCCGACCCCGCCACCGCCCGCAAGGGCGAGCGCGCCGCCGCCCTGCTGTTCCTGGTCGCCTTCCTGGCCGGCGTGGGGTTCGTGGCGGCCTACGTGATCTTCCAGGTGGGCTCGATCGACAAGGTCGCCACCTCGAACATGGCGCTCGGCGGCACCCTGGCCGTCGCGCTGCTGGCGCTGGCCGCCGGCATCGTGGTCTGGGTCCGCATGATGATGCCCAAGTACAGCCTGGTGCAGGAGCGTCACACGATGGCCTCCCCGCCCGCGGTGCGCGAGGAGATCGGCGCCACCTTCCTGCAGGGCGCGAACGAGAGCGGCTTCGTCAAGTACAAGCTGCTGCGCCGCACGCTGCTGCTGGCCGCCGCCCCGCTCGGGCTGCTCCCCCTGGTGCTGCTGAAGGACCTCGGCCCGCTGCCGGGCACGACGCTGCGGCACACGGTGTGGAAGAAGGGCATGCGCCTGATCGTGGAGGGCACCGGCGAGCCGATCAGGGCGGCCGACTTCAACTCCCCCGGCGGCATCCTCTCGATCGTGCCCGAGGGCCACGAAGACGACCTGAACGCCCTGGCCAAGGCCACGTTGATCCTCATCAAGTTCCGTCCGGAGGACATCAAGCCGGGTACTAAACTGAACTGGACGCACGACAGCATCGTCGCCTATTCGAAGATCTGTACCCACGTGGGCTGCCCGGCGGCGCTCTACGAGCAGACGACGCACCACATCCTCTGCCCGTGCCACCAGTCGACCTTCGACGCGGCCGACGGAGCGAAGGTCATCTTCGGCCCCGCCGCCCGTCCGCTGCCCCAGTTGCCGATCAGCGTCGACAGCCAGGGCTACCTCATCGCACAGAGCGACTTCGCCGTCCCGGTCGGTCCCAGCTTCTGGGAGCGCGGCGACGCCGAGGCCGAAGCCAGAGCTAGGGGGCAGGCATGAGTCTCGACGCACCTCCCAAGGCCATCGCAGGACCATCCTCCTTCATCGACGACCGCATCGGCGCGGGCAACTTCCTCAAGCGCAACCTGCGCAAGGTGTTCCCCGACCACTGGTCGTTCCTGCTCGGCGAGATCGCGCTGTACTCCTTCGTGATCCTGCTGCTCACCGGCACGTTCCTGACGTTCTTCTACAAGCCGGGCATGGGCGAGGTGGCCTACCAGGGCTCGTATCCGCCCCTGGTCGGGGTGCACATGTCCGAGGCGTACGCCTCGACCCTGCACATCACCTTCGACGTGCGCGGCGGCCTGCTGATCCGCCAGATCCACCACTGGGCGGCGCTGCTGTTCGTGGCGGGCATGATGGTGCACATGCTCCGCGTGTTCTTCACCGGGGCGTACCGCAAGCCGCGTGAGCTCAACTGGCTGATCGGCGTGCTGCTGCTCACCCTGGCCCTGCTGGAGGGCCTCACCGGCTACTCCCTGCCCGACGACCTGCTCTCCGGCGCGGGCCTGCGGATCACCCAGGGCGTGGCGATCTCGATCCCGGTGGTCGGCACGTACATCTCGTTCTTCCTGTTCGGCGGGGAGTACCCCGGCCACGACGTGATCTCGCGGTTCTACAGCCTGCACATCCTGCTCATCCCAGGCATCCTGCTGGCGCTCATCTCCGCCCACCTGATCCTCATGTGGGTGCAGAAGCACACCCAGATGCCGGGCAAGGGCCGCACCGACACCAACGTGGTGGGCGCGCCGTTCTACCCGTCGTTCATGGCCAAGTCGGGCGCGTACTTCCTGTTCACCTTCGGCGTGCTGGCGCTGCTCGGCACCGTCGCCCAGATCAACCCGATCTGGTTGTTCGGGCCGTACACCCCGGCCGACATCTCGGCCGGTTCGCAGCCCGACTTCTACATGGGCTTCCTGGAAGGCGCCCTGCGCATCATGCCCGCCTGGGAGATCAACTTCCTCGGGTACACGCTGCCGCTGAGCGTCCTGATACCGGCCCTGGTGCCCATGGGCATCATCATGACGGGCCTGGCGCTCTACCCGTTCGCCGAACAGTGGATCACCGGCGACAAGCGCGAGCACCACCTCGCCGACCGTCCCCGCAACAACCCGCACCGCACCTCGATCGGCATGGCGGCGATCACCTTCTACGGCGTGCTGTGGCTGCTGGGCGCCAACGACTGGATCTCGGCGAAGTTCCACATCCCGCTCTACACCACCACCGAGATCGGCCGGGTCGCCATCTTCCTCGGCCCCGCGCTGGCGTACTTCGTCACCTACCGCCTGTGCATCGCACTGCAGCGCCGCGACGCCGACGTGGTGTCGCACGGCGTGGAGTCCGGCGTCATCAAGCGCCTGCCCAGCGGGGAGTACATCGAGGTCCACGTGCCCCCGGCCGAGGACCTCGTGGAGCACATGAGGGGCAAGCAGCCCATCCCCGCCATCACCGCGGGGCCCGACGGCGAGGGCATCCCGTCCAACGGGATGCGCAGCCCGATCGGCAGGGTCCGCGCGAAGCTCAGCCAGACCTACGCGGCCGACACCGAGGCGATCTCGCTGGACGGCCACGGCAACGGGCACGGGGCCCACGAGACCCCGCCGGCCGCCGTCGGGGCCGGCGAGGACGGCCAGAAGTCCATCGGCCACTGAGCCGACCGGCCACCGGAGGCCGGACGCACACGGATGGACGAGGGAAGGCCCGGGCGCGAGTCGCGCCCGGGCCTTCCCCGTGTCCGCTCCTGCCGTCTCCCCCGGCGGGGAGGGCGGCCTCCGGCTCAGGAGGGCTCCTTCTTGGTCGTCTCGTCGACCTTCGCGGCGGTGTAGTCGGCCGGATGGGCCGCCAGGGCCTCGGTGGTGAAGCCCGACCGCAGGCCGCTCCAGCGGAGCCACTGCGGCCACGTCTCCTGCCAGTGCCCCCACCCGTTCATGGGCTCCAGGGGGCGCGGCGAGCCCGTGACGACGATCGGGTCGCCGATGAGCGTGGTCTCCTTGAACCACTCGGCGTTGGACGGGCTGATGTTGATGCACCCGTGGCTGACGTTGGAGTTGCCCTGCGAGCCGACCGACCACGGGGCGCCGTGGATGTACTCGCCGCTGTTGGAGATGCGCACGGTGTCGTACACCGTGAGGCTGTAGTAACCGGCGCTGCCCGGGCCGGCGTCCGGCGACGTCATGGTGGTGACGTCCTCGCGCGACATCGCCAGGTGGACGCCGTTGGTCGTGTAGTACTTGGTGACGCCTCCCCGCCCGGCGCTGAGCGGGATCGTCCGCACCACCTTGTCGTCCTGCCTGACGGTCATCTGGTGCGACGTGGTGTCCGCGGTGCTGACCTGGTGCCGCCCGATCGTGAACTCGCGGACGTAGTCCTGGTCGCCGTACATCCCCGGGCCGCCGTGCACCCCGGCGAGCTGCGCGATCAGCTTGACCTTGGTGTGGGCCGGCCAGTACTCCCGGGGCCTGAAGGCCACCGTCTTGTCGTCGAACCAGTGCCAGGCGCCCTCGACGGGCTTGGAGCTCTGCACCAGCAGGTTCCGCTCCACCGACACGCGGTCGGCGATCGGCTTGTCGAAGTTCAGCATGATCGGCATGCCCACGCCGACGGTGAGCCCCGTGAGGTCCCGGTGCGGCATGATCGTGTTCAGCGTGAAGCGCTGGGTGGCCTGGACCGTGGAGAACCGGCTGGTCACCTTCTTGGTGGCGCCCGACGGGCCCACGGCGACCACGGTCACCTCGTAGGTCTCCCCCGGCGCCATGGTGCGCTTGTTGCGCCACTGGGTGCGGTCGGCGCTGACGACCCCCTCCACCGGGGTGCCTCTCGCCTGGGCGCGCACCGTGACGCTCCTGAGAGCCCCGTTGACGGCTCCGACGGTGACGGGCAGCTCCGGTGGCACCAGGCTCGCCCCGTCGACCGGAGAGACGCTCACAGCGACGTCGGAGCGCTCTCCCTCTCCTGAGCCCGGCCCCGTGCCGGAGCCGGAACATCCGCTTGCCAGCAATAGGGCCAACGCCCCTGTTCCAACGGCGATCACCCGGAATTCGACGTGTCCCACTGACGTCTCCCCCGCTCCGATGGATCACTCCTTGTCAGTTATTACCCGGTTACAGCGTGTCGTGTACCTAGAGCCAAGGAGATACGGGCGAAACGTCCTGCAAAGAAGAAACGCGGGCGACCGACGGTTCCTTGACGGAACCTCGGCCGCCCGCGTCGGGACGAACGGTGAGCTATGAGGTTGTGGGCCCGCGCCGACGGCGCGGCCGGGTCAGTGCGAGAAGTGGCCCCGGTAGTACTGGAAGACGAAGCCAATGGAGGTCATCACCACGGCGACGACGCCGATCATGAACATCCACCAGCCGATGACGAAGCCGACGGTCATGAAGGCGACGGCCAGGCAGACGAACAGCGGCCACCAGCTCGACGGGCTGAAGAAGCCCAGCTCGCCGGCGCCGTCGCTGATCTCGGCGTCCTTCCTGTCCTCCGGCTGCTCGCCGATGCGGCGGGCCGTGAAGAGCAGGTAGTAGCCGATCATCAGGGCGAGGCCGACGGAGATCGCCAGCGCCGTGGTGCCGGTCGGCTCCTTGGACCAGAACCAGTACACGAGGTCGACGGCGGCGAAGAAGACGCCGGTCAGCACGAACAACCAGCCCTGGACTTTCATGGTGTCCCCTCAAGCTGCTCGACCGGGGCGAGCCTGTGCGGATTCTTCAGGTCGAAGGCCGGGCGCTCGGAGCGGATCCTCGGCAGAGTCGTGAAGTTGTGCCGGGGCGGCGGGCACGAGGTGGCCCACTCAAGCGAGTTGCCGAAGCCCCACGGGTCGTCGACCAGGACCTTGGGCGCGAACTTGGCCGTGCGCCAGACGTTGTACAGGAACGGCAGCGTGGACGCGCCGAGGATGAACGCGCCGATCGACGAGACCACGTTGAGGTCGGTGAACTGGTCGAGCGCCGAGTAGTCGGCGTACCGCCGGGGGAAGCCCTCGGCGCCGAGCCAGTGCTGCACCAGGAACGTGGTGTGGAAGCCGATGAACAGCGTCCAGAAGTGCCACTTGCCCAGCGTGTCGTTCAGCATCTTGCCGGTGAACTTGGGCCACCAGAAGTAGAAGCCGGCGAACATCGCGAAGACCACGGTGCCGAAGACGACGTAGTGGAAGTGGGCGACCACGAAGTAGGAGTCGCTGACCTGGAAGTCCAGCGGCGGCGAGGCCAGGATGATGCCGGTGAGGCCGCCGAACAGGAACGTGACCAGGAACCCGACGGCGAACAGCATCGGCGAGGCGAAGGTCAGGTGCCCGCGCCACATCGTGCCGATCCAGTTGAAGAACTTCACGCCGGTCGGGACGGCGATCAGGAAGGTCATGAACGAGAAGAACGGCAGCAGGACCTGGCCGGTGACGAACATGTGGTGCGCCCACACCGCCGCCGACAGGCCGGCGATGGCGATCGTCGCGCCGACGAGGCTGATGTAGCCGAAGATCGGCTTGCGGCTGAAGACCGGGAGCACCTCGGTGATGATGCCGAAGAACGGCAGCGCGATGATGTACACCTCTGGATGGCCGAAGAACCAGAACAGGTGCTGCCAGAGCAGCGTCCCCCCGGTCGAGGCGTCGAAGATGTGCGCGCCCAGCCTGCGGTCGGCCTCCAGGGCCAGCAGCGCGGCGGCCAGCACCGGGAAGGCCAGCAGCACCAGGATGCTGGTGAGCAGGATGTTCCACGTGAAGATCGGCATCCGGAACATCGTCATGCCGGGCGCGCGCATGGTGATGATCGTGGTGATGAAGTTCACCGCGCCCAGGATGGTGCCGATGCCCGACATCGACAGGCCCATGACCCACAGGTCGGCGCCGATGCCCGGGGAGTAGACGGCGTCCGACAGCGGCGTGTAGGCCGTCCAGCCGAACGCGGCGGCGCCGCCGGGGGTGAGGAAGCCGGAGACGGCGATCGTGCTGCCGAACAGGTAGAGCCAGTAGCTCACCATGTTGAGCCGGGGGAACGCCACGTCGGGCGCGCCGATCTGCAGCGGCATCAGCTCGTTGGCGAACCCGGCGAACAGCGGGGTCGCGAACATCAGCAACATGATCGTGCCGTGCATGGTGAAGAGCTGGTTGAACTGCTCGTTGCTCACGAAGTCGAGGCCCGGCTGGGCGAGCTCGGCGCGCATGACCAGCGCCATGACGCCGCCGATCAGGAAGAACACGAACGACGAGATGAGGTACAGGTGCCCGATGATCTTGTGATCGGTCGAGGACAGCCAGTTGGCGATGACCGTGCCCTTGCGGGCGCGCCTCGGCGCGGGGATCGCCTGGGTCGTGGGTTCGTTGAGGGCGGTCACTGGGCACTCCCCGCCTGGGTGGAGACGTATCGGTCGTACTCGGCCTGAGGCACGAGCTTCACCGTGAACAGCATGCGGCTGTGGTCGACGCCGCACAGCTCGGCGCAGCGCCCGACGTACGTGCTGGGCTTGTTGAGGGTCGTGACCTCGAACCGGTTGGTCAGCCCGGGCAGCACGTCGAGCTTGAACAGGAACGCCGGCACCCAGAACGAGTGCGCCACGTCCTTGGAGTTCAGCTCGAACTGAACCTTCTGGTCGACGGGCAGCACGAGCTCCGGACGCTGGGCCGGGGTGCCGACGACCTGGACCTTCTTGCCGTCGTACTCGGTCGTGAAGCGCCAGCTCCACTGGAAGCCCTCGACCTTGACCTTGACGTCGGGGTTGGCCGAGACCTTCAGGACCTCGGTCTCGTCACGGGCGGTGAAGTAGAAGAACACCGCCACCATGATGATCGGCACCGTGGTGTAGAGGATCTCGATCGGCAGGTTGTACCGCACCTGGGGCGGCAACGAGTCCGGCGAGTTCTTGCGCTTGCGGTGGAACAGGGAGGCCCAGATGATCAGGCCCCAGACGACCACACCGACCCCGAGGGCGGCGATCCACGCGCCGTTCCACAAGCTCTGCATGATGCCGGCCTCTCGGGTGACGCCTTCCGGCATGCCACCACGAGACCACGTACCAACGCCTCCACACGCCGACAGGGAGAGCAGCAGCGTCGCCATGGCGGCGGCGCGAGGCACCCTGCGGCGGGCCAACGGACGCCGTGTCGAACGGCGGGTCGGACTCACGGATCGCCTACCCCACAGTTGAAGCCCAGGAGTCTGCCTCCCGGGCGATCGTTTCCAGTTTCACGTCAACAAGCGCTCTTGGTTGTCATCACGCTGGGGGACACATTAGCGCGCATCAGGGCCGCCCTCCTTTCCACCCCCGCAACATCCCGGCGCGGCCGCGCGGGGGCGCGGGGCCGCGAGCCGCCGGCATGCCCGAGGGCGGCGGCGAACTCCCGGCCGGCGCGGGGCGCGGCCCGGTGCGCCCGCCCGGCGCGGCCGGTGCGAGCATGAACCCGTGGCGTACTTCGACGCGGCCTCCACCCACCCCCTGCATCCCGCCGCGCGGGAGGCGCTGCTGGCGGCCCTGGACACCGGGGGCGCCGACCCCGCGCGGCTGTACGGATCGGCGCGCAGGGCGCGGCTCCTGCTCGACCAGGCGCGGGCCGAGGCGGCCGAGATCATCGGCGCGCGGCCCGAGGAGCTGTCGTTCACCTCCTCGGGCACCCAGGCCGTCCACCTCGGCGTGCTGGGCACGCTGCTTGGCCGGCGGCGCGCCGGCCGTCGCCTGGTCACCGGCGCGGTGGAGCACTCCAGCGTGCTGCAGGCGGGCGAGCGGCACCGTCGCGACGGCGGCACCGTGGACGTCGTCGGCGTGAGCCGCACCGGCAGGGTCGACCCCGGCGAGTTCGCGCGGGCCGTCGCGCGGGAGGGCACGGCCCTGGCCTGCCTGCAGACCGCCAACCACGAGGTGGGCACGCTGCAGCCGGTTCAGGAGGCGGCCGAGGCCTGCGGCGAGGCGGGCGTGCCGCTGCTGGTGGACGCCGCGCAGACGGCCGGGCGCCTGCCCGTGCCGCCGGGCTGGTCGGTGCTGACCGCCAGCGCGCACAAGTGGGGCGGGCCGGCCGGGGTCGGGCTGCTCGCCGTGCGCAAGGGCACCCGCTGGAGCTCTCCCCTTCCCGAGGACGAACGGGAGCGGCGCAGGGTGCCGGGCTTCGAGAACGTCCCCGCCGTCGTCGCTGCCGTGGCGGCGCTGCGCGCCGGGGTCGCCGAGGCGCGGGAGGAGAACGCCCGGCTGTCGGGGCTGGTCGACCGCATCCGCCGGGAGGTGCCCCGCCTGGTGCCGGACGTCGAGGTGGTCGGCGATCCGGTGGAACGCGCGCCGCACATCACCACGTTCTCCTGCCTCTACGTGCCAGGAGAGGCAATATTGACGGAACTGGACAAGGCGGGCTTCGCCGTGTCGTCCGGCAGTTCGTGCACGGCGAGTACGCTACGTCCATCTCACGTGCTGGAGGCGATGGGAGTGCTCACGCATGGGAACGTCAGGGTGTCGCTGCCCCGTGGCGCTTCCGGCGCGGAGGTCGACCGTTTCCTCGCGGTGCTGCCGGGCGTCGTGCGGCGCATCCGCGAGAGCGTGGGAGTGGGGTCGTAGGTGAGGCGCGGGCCGGGAGACGGTTCGATGGCGCGCGACACGGTCGCGAGGGCGGGGGTTGGCTCATGACGGTGCGCCGGCGCAAGACCGAGACACCGGCTCAGGCTCCGGCCGAGAAGACGCCCGCGCCGCCGGTCGCGCTCACGATCGACGCCCTCGGGCTCAAGTGCCCGATCCCGATCATCATGCTGGCCGCGCAGATCAACGACGTTCCGCTGAACGCGACGGTCGCCGTCCTCGCGGACGACCCCGCCGCGTTCACCGACGTTCCCGCGTGGTGCAGGCTCAAGTCGCACCAGCACGTGGCGAGCTACGACCTGCCGCAGGGCGGCTGGGCGATCCACGTGCGGCGCAACTACTGAAGCCCGCCCCCCCTCAGGGGTGGGGGCAGCGGACGTGCGCCTCGACCTCGGCGGCCGCCTCGGCCCCGTAGGCGGCGGCGAACCGGCCGAGGAAGTCGGCCCGGCCCAGGCGGTACTCCTGGCCTCCGACGTTCTCCAGCACGTGGGTCGCGGTGAGGTTGCCGATCTGGCCGCAGCGCTCCAGCGACAGCCCCCACGCAAGGCCCGACAGGAAGCCGGCGCGGAAGCCGTCGCCGACGCCGGTGGGGTCGACCTTGCCGAGCTCGGGGGCCGGGGGGATGTGCAAGGGCGGCTCGCCCTGGCGGTCGATGCGCGCCCCCTTGGGCCCGAGGGTGGTCACCCGCACGCCGACGCGGCTGAGCACCTCCTCGTCGGACCAGCCGGTCTTCTGCTCGATCAGCGCCTTCTCGTAGTCGTTGGTGAACACGTACGCGGCGCCCTCGATCAGCGAGCGGATCTGCTCGCCGTCCATGCGGGCGAGCTGCTGGGAGGAGTCGGCTCCGAAGGGGATGCCGTACCGGCGGCACTCCTCGGTGTGGCGGATCATCGCGTCGGGGTCGTTGGGGCTGACCAGCACGAGGTCGAGGCCGCCCGCGCGCTCGGCGACCGGCCGCAGCTCGATCTCGCGCGCCTCGGCCATCGCGCCGGTGTAGAAGGACGCGATCTGGTTGTGGTGCTCGTCGGTCGTGCACAGGAACCGGGCCGTGTGGTGCAGCTCGGACACGTGGATCGAGCCGCAGTCGACGCCGTGGCGCTCCAGCCAGGACCGGTAGTCGGCGAAGTCGGCGCCGACCGCGCCCACCAGGATCGGGTTCAGGCCGAGGCAGCCCATGCCGAAGGCGATGTTGGCCGCCGCGCCGCCGCGCCGGATCTGCAGATCGTCGACGAGGAAGGACAGCGACACCCGGTCGAGCTGCTCGGCGATGAGCTGCTCACCGAAGCTGCCCGGAAAGGTCATCAGGTGGTCGGTCGCGATGGAGCCGGTGACGGCGATGCGCACGGGGTCGCTCTCCTCGTTGTCCAAGTGGGGTTAGCCGCCAGAATAGGGCACCGGACTCGAACAGCACTGGAGGGCGAGCACGCCCGGAGTGCCGCCGGGGCCGCCGCCGGGTGGACCGCCGGCCTCACCACCAGCGTGACCTGCGGTGATGGCGGGACACCCCTGCCGCTCCCTGGGAGAGGAGCCTCGCGGCCCCGGACACGCGGCCCGGCGCGGCCGTCAGGCGCCCGGACATGGCGGCACCCCGCCGCGCGTCAGCCGCGGGCGGGGCGCCGAGGGCCCGCCTAGTTGAAGGAGTCTCCGCAGGCGCAGGAACCCGTGGCGTTCGGGTTGTCGATCGTGAAGCCCTGCTTCTCGATGGTGTCCACGAAGTCGACCGTCGCGCCCGTGAGATACGGGGCGCTCATGCGGTCGGTGACGACGCTGACGCCGCCGAAGTCGGAGACGACGTCCCCGTCCATCGCGCGGTCGTCGAAGAAGAGCTGGTAGCGCAGGCCCGAACAGCCGCCCGGCTGCACGGCCACCCGGAGCTGCAAGCCCTCCTCGCCCTGCTGCTCCAGCAGGCTGCGGACCTTGCCCGCCGCCGCTTCGGTCAGGACCAGGCCCTGCTGAGTGGTCTCGCTGCTCTCAACCGTCATGTGTGACTCCCCGTCTGCCCGAACCGCCCCTTCCGGACGGAGGCCTGTGGTCTTGAGGTCTCATTCAGACGCTACCAACACCGGGGCACCCCCACACATTCCTGTTCCATGATGTGGTCGGCACACCCGGGGGAATAGCGCTCGCCCCTCATGTGTCATTATTAGTCGTCAAAGAGACGATAAGCCCCTAAGAGGTGTGGCGTGACGACTACGGAGCTCCCGCTCTTCATCCTGGGCCAGGGCACCGACCCGCACAGCGAGCGCGGCGTCGACTGCCCGGGAGACCTGCCCCCCGCGTCCGACCCCGGCCTGGTCGAGCGCGCGAGAAGGGCCAAGGCCGCCCTGGGGGACCGCCTGTTCGTGCTCGGGCACCACTACCAGCGCGACGAGGTCATCCAGTTCGCCGACGTGACCGGAGACTCCTTCAAGCTGGCCCGTGACGCCGCGGCCCGCCCAGAGGCCGAGTACATCGTCTTCTGCGGCGTGCACTTCATGGCCGAGTCCGCCGACATCCTGACCGGCGACGACCAGCGCGTGATCCTGCCCGACCTGGCCGCCGGATGCTCGATGGCCGACATGGCGACCTTCGACCAGGTCGAGGAGGCGTGGGACGTGCTGACCGACCTCGGCCTCGCCGACGTCACGGTCCCGGTCACCTACATGAACTCCTCGGCCGACATCAAGGCGTTCTGCGGGCGCAACGGCGGCACCGTGTGCACCTCCTCCAACGCCCGGCGCGCCCTCACCTGGGCGTTCGACCAGGGCCCCGACGGTCCCGCGCTGGGCGGCGGCGACCGCAAGGTGCTCTTCCTGCCCGACCAGCACCTCGGGCGCAACACGGCCGTCCTGGAGATGGGACTGTCGCTGGACGACTGCGTGGTCTACAACCCGCACCGCCCGAACGGCGGGCTGACCGACCGGCAGCTCAGGGACGCCAAGATCATCCTGTGGCGCGGGCACTGCTCGGTGCACGGGCGCTTCTCCGCCGAGAGCGTCGACGACGTGCGCGACCGCGTCCCCGGGGTCAAGGTGCTCGTGCACCCCGAGTGCCGCCACGAGGTCGTCACCAAGGCCGACCACGTGGGCTCGACCGAGTACATCATCAAGATGCTCGACGAGGCCCCCGCCGGTTCCTCGTGGGCGGTGGGCACCGAGTTGAACCTGGTCAAGCGGCTGGCCGCCCAGCACCCGGACAAGAACGTGACGTTCCTGGACCGCGCGGTGTGCTACTGCTCGACGATGAACCGCATCGACCTGCCGCACCTGGTGTGGGCGCTGGAGTCGCTGGCTCAGGGCGACGTGGTGAACCAGATCACCGTCGACCCCGGCACCACGCGCTGGGCCAAGGTCGCCCTGGAGCGCATGCTGGCCCTGCCCTGACCCCTGTCCGCCCGCACCGGCCCCGGCGCCCGCGCGCCGGGGCGGGGTGAGGGGCCTCAGGCGAGTTCGTACAGCACGCGGACGACCACGTTGATCGTGCCCTGCCCGGGGTTGATCGTGCCCTGCTCCGCGACGGCGAACCGGGAGGGGGACGTCTCCCCCTCCTCCTCCATCTTCAGCACCCGGCCCACGCGGCGGCCGGCCAGCGCGGCGTACTGCCGCGCCTTGGCCAGCGCGTCGCCGTAGGCGGCGGCCCGCGCCTGCCGCATCAGAGCGGCGCCCTTGGAGACCTCGAACGAGATGCCGCTGAGCCGCGCCTCCTCCCCGGCCGCCGCCACCGCCTCGACGACGGCGTCGGCCACCGACAGGTCGCGGATCAGCGCCTCGACGCCCTGGGAGGCGCGGTAGCCGACGACCTTGGGGTACTTCTCGTACTCGGCCGCGAGCGACAGGTCGTTGGTCCGCAGGTTCCTGCGGCTCACGCCCGCGGCCAGCAGCGCCGCGGTGAGCTTGCCCGCCGCCGTCTTGGCGGCCGAGAACGCCTCCCCCGCCCTGGGCCTGCGCACCTCCACGCCGGCGTTGAGCCGCATCACGTCGGGCGTGGCCTGGACGCTGCCGCGCCCGGTGACGGCGAGCTCGCCTCCTTCACCGGCGGCCGGGCGGGGTGCCGCGGTCGCGGCGGGGGCCGGCGGCGGGGCGGGGTCGGCGAGCGCCGGACCCGCCTGGAGTCCCGCGAGGACGAAGACGGCGGCCGTGGCCGCCGCGCTCAACTTGGTCATGAGGCCATGCCACCACCGGCCCCTCCCCCGGCCGCCGAGCCATCTGCGGGCGCGACCGGAACTTGACCGATCGCAGGCATCCCCGCTGGGGCGCGGGTACCGTTTCTTGCACCGCGCCGGGCGGTGCGCCGCTGGGGCCGCGGCAGGCCGGGCACGATCGGCAGCCTGCCGAGCCCGGCCAGGCTGGGCAGCCTCGGCGGGGCGAGGAACCCCTCGGCGATCACCGACGCCAGCCCGACCTTCGGCAGCACCCGCGTGTCGTCGAAGGCCAGGAAGCGCGGCACCCACTGGGGCCGGTACTTGGCGTTGGCCCGGTACAGCGATTCGAGCTGCCACCAGCGCGAGCAGAACACCAGCGTGTACCGCCACAGGCGCAGCACCGGCCCGGCGCCGAGCCGGGCCCCGCCCTCGAACACCGACCGGAACATCGCGAAGTTCAGCGAGACCCGCTTGACCCCGAGTTCGGGCGCCTCGGCGACCAGCCCGGCGACCATGAACTCCATCAGGCCGTTGTCGGCGTCGTGGTCGCGCCGCATGAGGTCCAGCGAGAGGCCGTCGTCGCCCCAGGGCACCAGCGACAGCATCGCGGCCGGGCGGTCGCCGGCGTCGAACGCCTCCACCAGGACGCAGCGGCCGTCGGCCGGGTCGCCGAGCCGGCCGAGCGCCATCGAGAACCCGCGCTCGGCGTGGGTGTCGCGCCAGGCGGCCGCGCGGTCGGCGACCAGGCGCAACTCCTCGGCCTTCAGGTCGGCGTGCCGCCGGATCCGCAGCGTGAACCCCGCCCGCCGTATGCGGTTCACCGCCTGGCGCACCCCGCGCATCTCCCTGCCCTCCAGGCCGAAGGCGCCGACCTCGATCACCGCCTCGTCGCCGAGCTCCAGCACGCGCAGGCCGGCGCGCGCGTAGGCGTGGGCGGCGGCCTCGCTCGGCCCGATGACGGCGGGCGCCCAGCCGTAGCGCCGGGCCTCCTCCAGCCAGGCGCGGATGGCGGGCGCCCACGCCTCGACGTCGCCGATGGGATCACCCCCCGCCAGGCACACCCCGGCGACCACGCGGTAGGAGACCGCGGCCTTGCCGCTGGGCGAGAAGATCGCCGCGCGGTCGCGGCGGGTGGCGAAGTAGCCCAGCGAGTCGCGGGAGCCGTACGCGTCCAGCAGGGCCCGGATGCGCTCCTCGCCGTCGCGCGAAAGCTCGGCCCTGGCCCGCTGGGACCGGAACAGCACGGCGAAGGCCACCAGCACGGCGACGGCGCTGAACAGCCCGATGACGAAGTTCACCCACGAGGGCGGCCGTCCCGAGCGGTAGAGGTCGAGCGAGGCGGCGCCGCCGAGCGCCCTCTCCAGCGCCCAGGGCAGGTGGTGGCCGGGCCTGAGGGAGCCGGGGAAGAAGGTCACCAGGGCGTATCCGACGCCGCAGGAGACGCCCAGCAGCGACGCCAGCGTGAGCAGCGCCTTCTTGAAGGAACCGCGGCGCATCGGGGCGAAGAACTCGTCTGGCGCGGCGGCGAGCACGCCCAGGACGGCGGCGGACACCACCAGGTTGATCTGCGAGGCGACGACCTGCCGGGTGAGGGCGAACTCCGCCACCAGGTCGGGCATGAGCGAGGAGGACATGACCACCGCGAGGTCGCCCAGCACGAGCAGCACGAAGATGGCCACGAGCACCCAGTAGGCGGCCCGTTTGTGGCGTGCCAGGGCCCCGGCCAGGATGGCCAGGAACACCGCGTACCCGAGGTTCGGCTCGACGGGGAACAGTGCCGTCTCGATGAGGTCGCTGAGCGGCTTGAGCGCGTGCCGTATCGGCGGAACCAGCGCTATCACCGCCGAGTAGGCCGCGGCGGCGGCCATGAAGACGGACAACGCGCGCGGCACCACGGCCCTGAAGCGGCCTCCGGCGCCGGCCGCCACGGCGGCCCCCGCCCGGCCCTGTTCGGTCACTGCCACCCTGTTTCCCCCCGGCGATGGCTGATCTGCCGGGTGGTATACCCCTCTGATCATCGCCTAAGGGCCACAAGGCCATGACTGATCGTATTCGGTCCAGGACGTTACGTTACGGGCGACCTGACGGGCGCCGGACCGGCGTCACAGGCCGGGGGCGCCCCAGAGGGGGAACCAGCGCGACAGGTCGGGCTCGATCGGCAGCTCCTGCTCGACGGCGGCGCGCACCTGCAGCTCCAGCGGGTTGTCGCGCCGCCGGTCGGGCAGCGGGGCGAAGGGGTAGAACGTGCCCCGCTTGTAGAGGTAGACGAGGGCCAGGCGGCGGCCGGACGGGCCGGCGAAGACCGCCATCGAGCACAGCAGGGACGGGCCGAACCCCGCGCCCTCCAGCGTGGAGTTGACGCCGTGCAGGTCGGTGACGAGCGCGGCGAGGTCGTCGGGCGGGCGGCGGACCACGAGCCAGGTGTACCCGAAGGAGTCCTGCGAGAGCTCGGCCACCACGTCGCCGAGCAGGTCGGTGACGTCCCGCTCCACCGTGGCGAACGCCCCGCCCTCGGCCGGCCGGAAGCACACCGACCCCAGGCCGGTGGACGCCAGGCCGGTGGACGCCCGCAGCGTCAGCGCGGCCGACGGCAGCGCGAACAGCGCGTCCAGGTCGGGCTCGGGCGTCTTGCCGCGGCCGAGGAGGGCGTCCAGCCAGCCCATCGGCTCAGACCTCGCGGCCGAGCTGGAGGGAGATCTGGCGCAGCTGCTCCAGACGGCGCTCCAGCGGCGGGTGGGAGGCGAACAGGGTGGCCAGGCTCGCGCGGCCGGACAGGGCGGGGGCGAAGAAGAAGGCGTTGAAGGGCTGCGCCTCGCGAAGGTCGCGGGTGGGGATGCGCGACATCTCGCCGGTGACCTTCACCAGGGCGGAGGCCAGGGCCGAGGGCCGCTGGGTGATCAGCGCCCCCGCACGGTCGGCGGCCAGCTCGCGGTAGCGCGACAGGGCGCGGGTGAGCAGGAAGCTGACGGCGTACACCAGCAGCGAGACCAGCATGATCAGCAGGCCGATCGGGGGGCCGTTGCCGTTCCCGCGGTCGCGCCCGAAGCCGGAGTAGAGCGCGAAGCGGGTCATGAGCCCGGCCACGACGCCGAGGAAGGACGCGATGGTCATCACCGCGACGTCGCGGTGGGCCACGTGGGACAGCTCGTGGGCGACGACGCCCTCGAGCTCGGGCGGGTCGAGCCGGCGCAGCAGGCCCGTGGTGACGCAGACGACGGCGTGCTTCTGGTCGCGCCCGGTGGCGAAGGCGTTGGGGACGTCGGTGTCGGCGATCGCCACGCGGGGCTTGGGGGTGCCGGTGATCGCGCTCAGCCGGTCGACGAGCCCGTGCAGCTCGGGCGCCTCCCGCGGCGAGACCTCCCGCCCGTGCATCGCGAACAGCGCGATGCGGTCGGACAGGAAGTACTGCGCCAGCAGGAGGCCGCCGGCCAGGACGAGCACGACGATCGCCCGCGCTCCCAGGGCGACCAGCAAGGCGATGAAGGCGACGTAGAGCAGCCCGAGCAGGAACATGGTGACGACCATGCGGGCGGCCAGACCCCGGTCGGGAGCGAACCGGGCGTGAGTCATATGCCCAAGTTATCCCGGGATGAGGCCGGAATCCCCAAGCATGCCCCGCACCTCGTCGATCGATGCGTCAGCAGGCGGCAAAATCAGCTCGGACGGCTCAAGCGAATCGTCGGGGAGCGGCTTGCCGACCTGGCGCACCTTGTCGAGCAGCGCGTGCAGCTTCGACCGGAACTGCGTCTCGTCTCCGGTCTCGATGGCGGCCTCCAGCTCGCCGTCGAGCAGGTTGAGCACGTCGATGTCGCCCTCGGCGATCTCGACCTGCCCCTCCCCCATGATGCGGGCGATCACAGGCCCTCCCCCGGCTGCCGGTACTGCTGGGTCGGCTGGCCCTGCTGGGGGTAGGGCTGCTGCTGCTGGCCCTGCTGCTGCGGCGGAGCCTGCTGCTGGCCCTGCTGGCCCGCCTCGATGGCGTCCCTCGGGGCCGGGCCCTGGCCCAGCTCGGCCTTCATGCGGGCGAGCTCCAGCTCGACGTCCCTGCCGCCGCCCATGCGGTCGAGCTCGACCTGGATGTCGTCGCCACGCTGGCCGCTGTAGTCGTCGAGCGCGCCACTGGCGAGCAGCTCGTCGATCGCGCCGGCGCGCGCCTGCATCTGGGCGGTCTTGTCCTCGGCGCGCTGGATCGCCAGACCCACGTCGCCCATCTCCTCGGAGATGCCGGAGAACGCCTCGTTGATGCGCGTCTGCGCCTCGGCCGCGGTGTAGGTGGCCTTGATGGTCTCCTTGCGGTGACGGAAGGAGTCGACCTTGGACTGCAGCCGCTGGCTGGCCAGGGTGAGCTTCTCCTCCTCGCCCTGCAGGTTGTTGTGCTGCACCTGGAGGTCGGCGATCTGGGTCTGCAGAGCCGAGCGGCGGCTCAGGGCCTCGCGCGCCAGGTCCTCACGGCCCACGCTGAGGGCCTTGCGGCCCTGGTCCTCCAGTTTGTTGGACTGCTGCTGGATCTGGTTGATCTGCAACTCGACGCGCTTGCGCGAGGTGGCGACGTCGGCCACCCCCCGGCGGACCTTCTGGAGGAGCTCAAGCTGCCGCTGGTAGGAATAGTCCAGCGTCTGGCGCGGGTCCTCCATCTTGTCCAAGGCGGTGTTCGCCTTGGACTTGAAGATCATCGAAAGTCTCTTCATCACGCTCATGCGCGTTGGCCGTCCCCTTCTTAGGTAGTGCTGTGCCTATGTTCCCGCTCGCCGCGACGCCCCGGTCGGCCGTATGCTCATCATGCTCCCTCGCGCAGGCCCGCGACTCCATAGGCTGCCCGCTCGTCGCAGCCTCGAATACCGCGGCGAAGTCGCCTGGGTCCACCCTACGCATAACGCGCGAGGGCGTCATTAAGTTGCACCGCCGGTAGGCTGACGTCGTGTTCCGACGTCGCGCACAGTCCCCCGCGGACGACTCCTCCTCCGCGTCCCCCGATTCCATGGCCAAGGTCGCGGGCAAGGGGCGCCCCACCCCCAAGCGCCGCGAGGCCGAAGGGCGCCGCCGCCAGCCGGTGACCGCGCCCAACAACCGCAAAGAGGCCTACAAGCAGGCCCGCGAGCGCCAGGCCGCCGAGCGCGTGCGCGCGCGGGAGGGCATGCTGAGGGGCGACGAACGCTACCTGCCCGTCCGCGACCGCGGCCCGGCGCGCAAGCTGGCCCGCGACTGGGTCGACTCGCGCAGGACGGTCAGCCAGTACTTCCTGCCCGTCTCCCTGCTGCTGCTGGTCGTGCTCTGGGTCGTCCCGCTGTTCGGCGGCCAGACCGGCATGCTGCTGTACTCCTACGCCATCACGTTCCTGTGGCCGCTCATGATCGTGGTCGTGGTCGCGAGCTCCATATGGGTGTCGCAGCGGGTGAAGAAGGAGGCGTCCGCGAAGTTCCCCGGCGAGAGCCTCAAGGGCGTCGGCTTCTACGCCGCCATGCGGGCGATGCAGATCCGCCGCCTGCGCTTCCCGCCGCCGACCCTGCTCCCCGGCGGCGAGCCGGTTCCGCCGAAGAAGTGACGCGTGCGGCCCGCCCCCCGCGGGCCGCTACCGCTCGCACGGGGCCGTGAGATGACCGTTTAGGGTCGATCCATGGAATTCCGCCATCTCGGCCGCAGCGGTCTCAAGGTCAGCGAGATCAGCTACGGCAACTGGATCACCCACGGTTCCCAGGTCGAGGAGGAGGCCGCACGCGCCTGCGTCCACGCGGCCCTCGACGAGGGGATCACCACCTTCGACACCGCCGACGTCTACGCCGGCACCAAGGCCGAGGAAGTGCTCGGCCGCGCCCTGCAGGGCGTGCGCCGCGAGTCGCTGGAGATCCTCACCAAGGTCTACTGGCCGACCGGGCGGGGCCCGAACGACCGCGGCCTGTCGCGCAAGCACATCACCGAGAGCATCCACGGGTCGCTGCGCCGCCTGCAGACCGACTACGTCGACGTCTACCAGGCCCACCGCTACGACGCCGAGACGCCTCTTGAGGAGACGCTCCGCACCTTCGACGACCTCGTGCGCCAGGGCAAGGTGCTCTACGTCGGGGTCAGCGAGTGGAACGCCTCGCAGATCGCCGACGCGCTGAGCATCGCCGACCAGATGGGGTTCGACCGGCTGGTGTCCAACCAGCCGCAGTACTCCATGCTGTGGCGGGTGATCGAGGGCGAGGTCGTCCCGCTGTGCGAGAAGGAGGGCCTCGGTCAGATCGTGTTCTCCCCCATCGCGCAGGGGGTGCTGACCGGCAAGTACGTGCCGGGTCAGGAGCCGCCCGCCGGGTCCCGCGCGACCGACCCCACGGGGGCCGACTTCATCTCCCGCATGCTGAGCGACGACGTGCTCACCCGGGTGCAGGAGCTCAAGCCCATCGCGTCCGACCTCGGACTGTCGATGGCGCAGCTCGCGGTCGCGTGGGTGCTGCAGAACCCGAACGTCTCCTCCGCCATCATCGGCGCGAGCCGCCCCGAGCAGGTGCGTGACAACGTCAAGGCGGCCGGGGTCAAGCTCGGCGCCGACGTGCTGGCGAAGATCGACGGCGTGCTGGGGCCGGTGGTCGAGCGCGACCCGGCGAAGACGGTGAGCCCGGCTTCGCGGCCCTGAAAAGCAAATGACCTTAAGGAACTTAAAGGCAGGTCCGAAAGGTCATTAGCACGTCTGGGCCCTTTGTGTTTTCCATCACTTGCGTACCGTGAAAGCACAGAGGGCCCGGGGGTCACTCCACCCGTAGAGACATGCCTGCGTACTCCACGGTTTCGCCTTCGAGCAGCGTCACCTTCTCGACGCCGGCCTCAAGCAGCGTCTTCCAGTTCTCCCCAAGCCATGACTCGGCGTCGGCCTGACTCGGAAAGATCTCGCGCGGCAACGTGCCTTCGGTGACCTCACCGCCATTAGCATTTTCATAACGCCATCGCCAAGTCATGCCATACGCTCCTTTTCGCGGGGTTTGCCCGATGCCGACAGGCTGAGCAGACCCTATCTCCTGGGAGTGTCCCGCAGATCTTGCAGCCGGCGCGCCGGGACAGGCCAGGAGGCCCCGTCAGAGCCGCCGGACGCCGCTCGGTGGCCCCCCGTCGAGGATGGAGACCAGCTCATGCCGCCCACGTTCCGTCGCCCGGCCTCACCCGCCGGCCCCGGACTCGCGAAGGCGGCACCGGCCCCCGGTTCCCCGCTCCCCCCTGCCGCCCCGGCCCTCCGCCCCCGAGCCACCGCGCCCAGGCCCGCCGAGGCCTCCCGTCCCGGAGCGCCCCGTCCCCACGCGGCCCGTCCCGAGGCGGCCCGTCCCGTGACCTCCCGTCCCGTGGGCGCCCGGTGAAGGTTCTGCTCTCCGGCACCGCCGGGCCGTACGGCTGGCCCGAGCCCGCTTGCGGCTGCGCCTCCTGCGGCCGCCTGTCACCCGGCCACCGCCTGCCGACCGCCGTCGTCATCGACGACGTCATCCGGCTGTCGCCGCCCGCCGGCCTCCCCCTGTCGCCGCCCGCCACGCTGCCCAAGGGCTACCGGATGACCGTCACGCCCGACGGCTACGCCGTCAGCGGGCCCGACCACGGCCGGGTGCTGCACGCCACGGCCGGCGAGGACTGCGGGGCGCCCTCGCCGAGCTGGGCCGAGGAGGCGTACGACCTCGTGCTCATCGACCTGCTCGACCGCCCGCAGCGCCTCGGCGACCTGCGACGCCGCGGCCTGGTCGCCGCGCACACGCAGGTCGTCGCCGTCCACCTCGACCACCGGCTGTCGTCGGAGGCCGAGCTCGAACGACGGCTGGCGTTCTGGGGCGCCCAGGCCGTGCGGGACGGAACGACGCTCGACACGCGCGTGCCCGCTCCCGCCCGTCCCGCGCCGCCCCGGCGCACGCTGGTCATCGGCGGCGCCCGCTCGGGCAAGTCCGCCGAGGCCGAGATGCGGCTGATCGCCGAGCCCGACGTCACGTACGTGGCCACCGGGCCCGCCGGCGGGCGCGACCCCGAGTGGCTGGCCCGCGTCCGGGCCCACCAGCGCCGGCGGCCCCCCTACTGGACGACCATCGAGACCACCGAGCTGGCCGCCCTGCTCAGGTCGGCCACCGGCCCGCTGCTCGTCGACGGCCTGGGCACCTGGCTCGCGGCGGTCTTCGACGGCTGCGGCGCCTGGGGCGACCCCGCCTACGACCGCCCCCGGGGCCGCAAACCTGGCCGCTTCGGCACGGCGCTGGACGCCGTGGCCGCGCGCTGCGACGAGCTGGTGGCCGCCTGGCGGCAGACCCGGGCCCAGGTGATCGCCGTCAGCGACGAGGTGGGCCTGAGCGTGGTGCCCGCCACGGCGAGCGGGCGCGTCTTCCGCGACGCCCTCGGCCGCCTGAACGAGCGCCTGGCGGCGGAGTCCGAGAAGGCCGCCCTCGTCGTCGCCGGCCGCGTCATCCCCCTGCAGGACTGACGGTGAGGATGTGGCTGAGCGCCTTCCGGCGGGGTCTGACCCAAGGTCTGACGGTGAGGAGGCAGGTGAGCGCCTCCCGGCACCGGTTGCCCGATACTTAAGGGCATGTCCGTTCCCCCCGCCGCGCCGGAGCGGCCGGTCGCCGAAGGGCTGCGCCTGGCCGCCGGGACGCTGACCATCTGGCCGGTGGGCGCCCCGCGCGCCGACCGCGCGACCGCCGCCTGGGCGATGACGCTGGCTCCGGTGATCGGGCTGGCGCTCGGGCTGGCCGCCGCGGCGGTCATGTTCCTCACCGGCCACCTGGTGTCCTCGCTGCTGGCGGCGGCGCTCGGGCTGGGCGTGCTGGCCGTGCTGACGCGGGGCCTGCACCTGGACGGGCTGGCCGACCTCGCCGACGGGCTCGGCAGCGGAAGGCCCGCCGAGCAGGCGCTCGACGTCATGAAACGCTCCGACATCGGCCCGTTTGGGGTGGTGGCGCTCGCCTTCACGCTGCTGGTGCAGGCCTCGGCTGCGGCCGAGGCCGGTCCGGCGGCCCTGCTGCTCGCCTGCGTGACCGGGCGGCTCGCCGTCACCTGGGCCTGCGTGGAGGGCGTGCCGCCCGCCCGGCCTTCGGGTCTGGGCGCGATGGTCGCGGGGACGGTGCGGCTGAGCGACGCGGTGATCGCCACGGTCGCCGTCGCCGTCGCCGCCCTCCTGCTCGGCCTGGCCGCCGGGTCCCCAGTGTTCCACGTCCTGGCGGTGGGGGGCGGCCTGGGGGCGGCGTGGGCCCTGCGGGTCCACGCGACGCGGCGGCTCGGCGGGATCACCGGCGACGTCCTGGGCGCCCTCGTCGAGACGGCCGCCGCCGCCTCCCTCGTGATCTGCGCGGCCGCGCCCTGACAAGGTGCGCCGGTACGCCTGTCAGCGCCCCGGCCTGCGGTGTTGACGGACGTGGATCAACCCTCGTTTATGCGTACCGGTCAAGCACGACTAGCATCGGCGTACGTGACGACAGTGCGACTTAACGCGTCTGACTCGAGGTCGGTGGAGACCGATGCGCTCGTAGTCGGCATCCATACCTCCCCCGACGGCCCGCGCCCCGCCCCCGGCGCCGAAGGCCTGGACACCGCGCTCACCGGAGGGCTGGCGGCCACTCTGGGCGCGCTCGGCTTCTCCGGCAAGGCCGGCGAGCTCGTCAAGCTCCCCACGTTCGGCGCCGTCCCCGCGCCCGTGGTGGCCGCCGTCGGCCTCGGCCCCGCCCCCGAGGACGGCCGGTACGAGCACGAGGCCCTGCGCCGCGCGGCCGGCGTCGCCGCACGCTCGCTCGCCGGCACCGCCCGGGCCGCGTTCGCCCTCCCCACCGCCACGGCCGAGGACGCCGAGGCCGTCGCCCTGGGCGCGCTGCTCGGCGCGTACACCTTCACCCGGTACCGCACCGGCGAGGAGAAGACCCCGCTCGGGGAGGTCGTCGTGCTGAGCGCCGCGACCGGCGCCGAGGAGTCGGTGAACCGCGCCGCGACGCTCGCCGAGGCCGTGTCCCTCGTGCGCGACCTGGTGAACACGCCCCCGTCCGACCTGTCTCCCGCCCGGCTCGCCGAGATCGCCGAGGAGACCGGCGGCAAGGCCGGGCTGACCGTCGACGTCCTCGACGAGACGGTGCTCAAGGAGCGCGGGTTCGGCGGCATCGTCGGCGTCGGCCAGGGCTCGGTCAACCCGCCCCGGCTGGTCCGCCTGGAGTACACCCACCCCGAGGCGCGGTCGACCGTCGCGTTCGTGGGCAAGGGCATCACCTTCGACTCCGGAGGCCTGTCGCTGAAGCCCGCCGCCTCCATGCCGTGGATGAAGTCCGACATGGGCGGCGCCGGCGCCGTGCTCGGCGCGCTGCTCGCCGTCGCCAAGCTCGGGCTGCGGGTCAACGCCGTCGGCTACATGTGCCTGGCCGAGAACATGCCGAGCGGCAGCGCCCAGCGCCCCTCCGACGTGCTGACCACCTACAGCGGCAAGACCGTCGAGGTGCTGGACACCGACGCCGAGGGCCGCCTCGTGCTGGTCGACGGCATCACCCGCGCCGCCGAGGACGACCCCGACCTCATCGTCGACGTCGCCACCCTCACCGGCGCGCAGATCGTCGCCCTCGGCTGGCGCACCTGCGGCGTGATGGCCTCCGACGACGACCTGCGCGGTCAGGTGGTCGACGCCGCGGTGGCGCAGGGCGAGGCCGCGTGGGGCATGCCGCTCCCCGACGACCTGCGCAAGGGTCTCGACTCGCCGGTCGCCGACATCGCCAACCTCAACCCCGAGCGGTCGGGCAGCATGCTGGCGGCGGGCATCTTCCTGCGCGAGTTCGTCCCCGAGGGCGTGCGCTGGGCCCACATCGACATGGCCGGGCCCGCCTTCAACAAGGAGGAGCCGCACGGCTACACCCCCAAGGGCGGCACCGGGGTGATCACCCGCACGCTCGTGGCCCTCGCCGAGCGCTACGAGCCCGGCCGGGACGCGTGAGAGGCATGATGAGCGCAGGGCGCGCGAGCACCCGGCCACCGGCCCCAGTCGGCGGCCGGGCGGGTCACGCGCACGCGGGACAAGTGAAAAGATGCTGTGGGGCAGGCCGGGTGCGAGGTGAAATCGGGCACGACCCGGTCGTGAGGGCCCACCGATCCGACAAGGAGCTTTCCAGTGGCTGATGGCAGCGGCCCCTTCGACGTCGTCGTCCTGGGTGGCGGTAGCGGGGGCTACGCGTGCGCCCTGAGGGCGTCCGAGCTAGGCAAGACGGTCGCCCTCGTCGAGAAGGACAAGATCGGCGGCACGTGCCTGCACCGGGGGTGCATCCCCACCAAGGCGCTCCTGCACGCGGCCGAGGTCGCCGACGAGACGCGCGAGGCCGCGACCGTCGGCGTCAAGGCCCGTTTCGAGGGCATCGAGATGCCCGCCGTCCACGCCTTCAAGGACAAGATCGTCAATCGCGCCTGGAAGGGCGTCCAGGGCCTGCTGAAGAGCAAGGGCGTCACGATCTTCGAGGGCGAGGGCCGGCTCGCCGGCCCCAACCGCGTCACCGTGGACGGGCAGGCCGTCGAGGGCCACCACATCGTGCTGGCCACCGGGTCGGCGCCGCGGTCGCTCCCCGGCCTCGACATCGACGGCGAGCGGGTCATCACCAGCGACCACGCGCTGAAGCTCGACCGCGTGCCGGCCTCGGTCGTCGTCCTGGGCGGCGGCGTGATCGGCGTCGAGTTCGCCTCGGTGTGGAAGTCGTTCGGCGCCGAGGTCACCATCGTCGAGGCCCTCCCCCACCTGCTTCCCCTGGAGGAGGAGTCCAGCTCCAAGGTCCTTGAGCGCGCGTTCCGGCGCCGGGGCATCAAGTACGAGCTGGGCAAGCGCTTCGAGGGCGTCAAGACCACCGACACCGGCGTGGTGGTCACCCTGGAGGGCGGCAAGACCCTCGACGCCGAGCTGCTCCTGGTGGCCGTCGGCCGCGGCTCGGTCCACGCCGGCCTCGGCTACGAGGAGGCGGGCGTCACGATCGAGCGCGGCACCGTCGTGGTCGACCAGTTCTGCCGCACCAGCGTGCCGGGCGTCTACGCGGTGGGCGACCTCATCCCCACCCTGCAGCTCGCGCACGCCGGCTTCGCCGAGGGCATCCTGGTGGCCGAGCACATCGCCGGGCTCGACCCGGTGCCGATCGACTACGACGGCGTGCCGCGCATCACCTACTCCGACCCCGAGGTGGCCTCGGTGGGCCTCACCTCGGCCGTCGCCAGGGAGCGCGGGCACGAGATCACCGAGCTCGTCTACGACCTCGGCGGCAACCCCAAGAGCCAGATCATCGGCACGCAGGGCGCCGTCAAGATCGTGTCCAAGAAGGACGGCCCCGTCCTCGGCGTCCACATGGTGGGCAAGCGCATGGGCGAGCTGATCACCGAGGGCCAGCTGATCTACAACTGGGAGGCCCTGCCCTCCGAGGTCGCCCAGCTCATCCACGCTCACCCCACCCAGTCCGAGGCCGTCGGCGAGGCGATGCTCGCCCTGGCCGGCAAGCCGCTGCACGTACACAACTAAGCCCTCACAGGAAACGCGAGAGAAGACACCATGCCGGTTTCCGTAACCATGCCCCAGCTCGGCGAGAGCGTGACCGAGGGCACCGTCACCCGCTGGTTGAAGAAGGAAGGCGACCAGGTCGAGACCGACGAGCCGTTGCTCGAGGTCTCCACCGACAAGGTCGACACCGAGATCCCGTCGCCGTCGGCCGGCATCCTCACCAAGATCGTCGTCGCCGAGGACGAGACCGTCGAGGTCGGCGCCGAGCTCGCGGTCATCGACCAGAACGGCTCGGCGGGCGGCGCCGCCGCCCCCGCGCAGGCCGAGCCCCAGGCCGAGCCCGAGCCCGAGCCGGAACCCGAGCCCGAGCCGGAGCCCGAGCAGCCCAAGGCCGCCCCCGCCCCGCAGCCCGAGCCGGCCCCCGCGCCCGCCCCGGCGTCCTCGATCCCGCAGCCGCCGGCGGCCCAGCCCGCGCAGCAGGCTCCCGCCCCGCAGCAGCCGCAGGCCACGGCGCCCTCCCCGGCCGCTCCCCCGGCGCCCGCGGCGACCGGCGACAGCCCGTACGTGACGCCGCTGGTGCGCAAGCTGGCCGGCGAGCACGGCGTCGACCTCGACGCGCTGACCGGCACCGGCGTCGGCGGGCGCATCCGCAAGCAGGACGTCCTGGAGGCCGCCCGCGAGCAGCGCGAGCGCGCGGCGCAGGCGCAGGCCGCCGAGCCCCAGCCCGCCCCGGCGCAGCCCGCGCAGACGGCGCCCGCCGCCCAGGCGCCGGCCCCGGCTCCCGAGCCGGTCCAGGCCGACACCACGCTGCGCGGCCGCACCGAGAAGATGTCGCGCATGCGGCAGACCATCGCCAAGCGCACGATGGAGTCGCTGCAGACGTCGGCGCAGCTCACCTCCGTGGTCGAGGTCGACGTCACCAAGATCGCCCGGCTTCGCGACCGCGCCAAGGCCGACTTCCAGCGGCGCGAGGGCGTCAAGCTCAGCTTCACGCCGTTCTTCGCGCTGGCGGCGGTCGAGGCCCTCAAGCAGCACCCGAAGCTCAACGCGGTGATCAACACCGAGACCAACGAGGTCACCTACTTCGACCACGAGCACCTGGCGTTCGCGGTCGACGCCGAGCGCGGCCTCGCCTCCGCGGTGATCAAGGACGCCGGCGACCTCAACCTCGCCGGGCTGGCCCGCAAGATCGCCGACCTGGCGGAGCGCACCCGCACCAACAAGGTGAGCCCCGACGAGCTGTCCGGCGGCACGTTCACGCTGACCAACACCGGCAGCCGCGGCGCGCTGTTCGACACGCCGATCATCAACCAGCCGCAGGTCGCGATCCTCGGCACCGGCGCGGTCGTCAAGCGCCCGGTCGTCGTGGACACCCCCGAGGGCGAGGTCATCGCGGTCCGCTCGATGGTCTACCTCGCGCTCACCTACGACCACCGCCTGGTCGACGGCGCCGACGCCGCCCGCTTCCTGACGACGATCAAGCGTCGCCTTGAGGACGGCCGCTTCGAGAGCCAGCTCGGCCTGGCCTGACCCACGCCCGCCCCGCCGCCCCACCGCGGCGGGGCCGGGCACGTCCCGCCCGGCCTGCCGCGGGCGCCCCGAGGTCGTTTCGGGGCGGTCGCGGCGCGTGGGCGCGGGGCCGGCGGGGGCGCGCCGTAGGGTGATCGCATGGCTGTCGTCATCACCGGCTCGTCCGGCCTTCTCGGTTCGGCCCTGGTTCGCGCACTGCGCGACCGGGGCCGTCCTGTCGTCAGGCTCATACGCAAACCGCCCGCCGGGCCCGACGAGGCCTTCTGGGATCCGCGGGAGGGCGTCCTGGATCCCGCCGTCCTCGAAGGGGCCGACGCCGTCGTCCACCTGGCGGGGGCGAGCATCGCGGGCCGCCGCTGGAACGACGACTACCGGCGCGAGCTGCTCGGCAGCCGCGTGGACGGCACCCGCCTGATCGCCACCACGATCGCCGGCCTGTCCCGCAAGCCCGGGGTGCTGCTGTCCAGCTCGGCCATGGGCGTCTACGGCGACACCGGCGAGCACCCGGTCGACGAGTCGTCCAAGCCGCCGGTCTGGGCGCGCGGGCAGGGCGGCAAGCCGCCGCGCGGGCAGTGGCTGGCCGACCTGGCGCGGGCCTGGGAGGCCGAGACCGCGCCCGCCGAGGAGGCCGGCGTCCGGGTGGTGTGGTTGCGCACCGGGCACGTGCTCACCACCGAGGGCGGCTTCCTCGGGCCGCAGCTGCCGCTCTTCAAGCTGGGCATGGGCGCGCCGCTCGGCTCCGGCCGGCAGTACACCTCCTGGATCGCCCTGCCCGACTGGGTGGGCGCCGTCGAGTACCTCCTGGCGGATCCGCAGGTGTCCGGCCCGGTCAACCTGACCGCGCCCACGCCGGTCACCAACGCCGTCTTCACCAAGGCCCTGGGGCGCGCCCTGCGGCGTCCCACGCTGCCGGTGCCCGTGCCGGGCTTCGCGCTGCGCGCCGCCCTCGGCGACCTGGCCGACGAGGGCGTGCTCATCGGCCAGCGCGTCCTGCCGCGGCGCCTGATGGAGATGGGGTACCGGTTCCGGTATCCGCGTCTCGACGAGGCGTTGGCGGCCATACTCTAAGGTGCCGTTCCGATGACACGGGAGATGACCGCACGACTCGGCCTGCGACCTCGCGGCGGCCGGTTCGCCCCCCGAGAAGGCAGCAGGAGAGATCATGAACAGGCTCGGCCAATCCCACATCGTCGCCATCGGCGGCGGCTCGTTCCGCCCCTCCGACCGCTACGGGTTCATGGACGCCTCGGGGCTGCTGCGCTACGCGCTCGACCTGACCGGCCAGGACCGCCCCAAGCTGGGCCTGATGGCCACGGCCGTCGGTGACGCCAGCGACTGGCTGCTGAAGATGTACGGCGCGTTCCGCGACTGGGACGTCGAGCTCAGCCACCTGACGGTGTTCCCGATGCCCAACGTCGCCGATCCGCGCGAGTGGATGCTCGAGCAGGACATGATCTACGTCAGCGGCGGCAGCGTCGCCAACCTGGCCGCCCTGTGGCGGCTGCACGGCTTCGACGAGGCGTTCGAGGAGGCGTGGCGGTCCGGGGTGGTGCTGGCCGGCCAGAGCGCCGGGGCGCTGTGCTGGCACGTCGGCGGCAACACCGACTCCTTCGGCCCCGAGCTGCGGCCCTGGGCCGAGGGGCTTGCGCTGCTGCCGTACTCCTGCGGCGTCCACTACAACTCCGACCCCCAGCGCCGCCCCCTGCTGCACGAGTCGATCGCCTCCGGCGAGCTGCCCGAGGGGTACGCCGCCGACGAGGGCGTCGCGCTGCACTACGTCGACCGCGAGTTCATCCAGGCGGTCACGGTCGACCCCGCGGGGTACGCGTACAAGATCGAACGCGACGGCGAGGGGCGCGTGAAGGAGTTCCGCGTCGAACCCCGCCTGCTGACCCCATGACCTCGCGTTAGGCTGGCCCCGTGATCGAGCGCGGGATCCACCAGAGCACGACGGGCGGCGCGAGGAGGCTCGCGCTGGTCCGGCTTGGCGTCGACGTCCCCTACGAGCAGGCGTGGGAGCTCCAGCGCCAGGTCCACGCCCGCCGCGCCGCCGGCGCGATCCCCGACACCGTCCTGCTGCTGGAGCACGCCCCGGTGTACACGGCGGGCAAGCGCACCTCCCCGCACGAGCGGCCCGCCGACGGCACCCCGGTCGTCGACGTCGACCGCGGCGGCAAGATCACGTGGCACGGTCCCGGCCAGCTCGTCGGCTACCCCGTCGTCCGGCTGTCCGACACCATGGACGTCATCGCCTACGTCCGGCTGCTGGAGGAGTCGCTGATCAGGGTCTGCGCCGACTTCGGCGTGGCCGCGGGGCGGGTGGCCGGCCGCAGCGGCGTGTGGGCCGCGGGCGACCCCGCCAGCGGCGTGCCCGACCGCATGCTCGGCGCCATCGGCATCCGCGTGGCCCGCGGCGTGACGATGCACGGCTACGCGCTCAACTGCGTCAACGACCCCGGCTGGTTCAACCGCATCGCCCCCTGCGGCATCAAGGACGCCGGTGTGACCTCCCTCTCGGCCGAGACCGGCCGGCGCATCACCGTCGACGAGGTGCTGCCCTTCGCCGAGAAGCGCCTGACCGAAGCCCTGGGCGCCGAGGGCGTCGACGTCCAGGAGGAGGACCTCCTCTCAGGCCGCGCCTGACCACCCCCGCCCCTGCGGCGTGGGGGCGGCGGCCGGGGCCCCGGGGCGGGCGCCCCGGCGTCCGGGCCAGGCGGCGCGGAGACGTAAGCTTGAGCACGTGACCGTTGCTCCTGAAGGCCGAAAGCTCCTCCGCCTGGAGGTGCGCAACAGCCAGACCCCCATCGAGCGCAAGCCCCCGTGGATCAAGACCCGGCTCAGGAACGGGCCGAACTTCAACGAGATCAAGTCGCTCGTCAAGAACCAGGGTCTGCACACGGTCTGCCAGGAGGCCGGCTGTCCCAACATCTCCGAGTGCTGGGAGGACCGCGAGGCCACGTTCCTCATCGGCGGCGACCAGTGCACGCGCCGGTGCGACTTCTGCCAGATCGACACCGGCAAGCCCGCCGAGTACGACCGCGACGAGCCGCGCCGCGTCGCCGAGTCCGTCACGCAGATGGGCCTGCGGTACGCCACCGTCACCGGCGTCGCCCGCGACGACCTGCCCGACGGCGGGGCCTGGCTGTACGCCGAGACCGCCCGTCGCATCCACGCCGAGGTCCCCGGCTGCGGCGTGGAACTGCTGGTCCCCGACTTCAACGGCGACCGCGAGCAGCTGGAGGAGGTCTTCTCCAGCCGCCCCGAGGTGTTCGCGCACAACATCGAGACGGTGCCGCGCATCTTCAAGCGCATCCGCCCGGCGTTCCGCTACGACCGTTCCCTCAAGGTGATCACGATGGCGCACGAGGCCGGGCTGGTCACCAAGTCGAACCTCATCCTCGGCATGGGCGAGGAGCGCGAGGAGGTCGTCCAGGCCATGCGCGACCTGCACGAGGCCGGCTGCGACCTGCTGACCATCACGCAGTACCTCCGCCCCACCCCGCGCCACCACCCGGTCGACCGCTGGGTGAAGCCCCAGGAGTTCGCCGACCTGCAGAAGCAGGCCGAGGAGATCGGCTTCGCCGGCGTCATGTCCGGCCCCCTGGTCCGCTCCTCCTACCGAGCCGGCCGCCTCTACCGCCAGGCCGTAGAGGCCCGCCAGACCGCCTGACCCTCCCCCAGCCCCGCCCTCCCCACAAGGCGCGGGGCACGGGGCAGACCCGCACTCCCTGCCCGCACCCGGTCGGGGGCAGGGGTGACGCGAGGTCTGTGGTGGTCGTCGACGGCACGGTCACGCGCCGGCGGGGCGGTCGAGGGCCTGTTACGGACGGACCACCGGCAGATCACGTTTTCCTTTCTTGGGCCCGGCGTTTGTATCCTTCAACCATGGCCAAACAGCCCGCAGACCCAGAGCGCCCGGGGCGCATCAAGCAGCTCCGGATGATCGCTCAGATCATCCAGAAGGCCAACCCCAAGGGGATGCCGATCGTCTACGCGTCGGCCCTCGCGACGCTGGCGCTCTTCGTCGTCCTCGGGCTCGTGACGGGCTTCGTGTGGCAGCTCATCCTGCTCGGGGTCATGTTCGCGCTCACGGTGGGCATGGTCGTCTTCGGCCAGCTCGCGCAGCGCGCGCAGTACTCCATGCTCGACGGGCAGCCGGGCGCCGCCGCGGCCATCCTGCAGGGCATGCGCGGGAACTGGCAGGTCACCCCCGCGGTGGCCGTCACCCGCGACCAGGACGTCGTGCACCGGCTGGTGGGCTACCCCGGCATCGTGCTCGTGTCGGAGGGCCCGGGCGCGCGCGTGCAGCGCATGCTGCTGTCGGAGAAGAAGCGCGTGCAGCGCGTCGCCGCCGACGTCCCGGTGTACGACGTGCAGTGCGGCGACGGCGACGGCCAGGTGCCGCTCAAGAAGCTGCAGCGCCACCTGATGAAGCTGCCCCGCAACCTGAAGAAGCCCGCGGTGTCGGAGGTCAACTACCGCCTCCGGGCCCTGCCGCAGACCGTCCCCATGCCGAAGGGCCCGATGCCGAAGGGCGCGCGCATGCCCCGCGGCAAGATGCGGTGACGTCCGGTTCGGGCGTCACCCGGCGCGCGGTGGCCGGCGCGCCGACCTCACGGGCGAACCGCCGCTGGTGGGACTCCGCGGCCGACGACTACCAGGCCGAGCACGGCGCGTTCCTCGGCGACGCCGCCTTCGTGTGGTGCCCCGAAGGGCTGGACGAGGCGCAGGCGCGCCTGCTGGGCGAGGTTCGCGGCAGGCGCGTGCTGGAGATCGGGTGCGGCGCCGGGCAGTGCGGCCGGTGGCTGGCCGGTCAGGGCGCCGAGGTCGCGGCCTTCGACCTGTCCTTCCGTCAGCTCCAGCACTCGCGGCGCATCGACGACGGGCTCGGCGCGCGGCTCCCGGTCGTGCAGGCGGACGCCGGCCGCCTGCCCTTCGCCGGCGCGTCGTTCGACCTCGCGTGCTCGGCGTTCGGGGCGCTCCCGTTCGTCGCCGACGCCGGGGCCGTGCTCGCCGAGGTGCGCAGGGTGCTGCGGCCGGGCGGGCGCTTCGTGTTCTCCGTCAGCCACCCCGTCCGGTGGGCGTTTCCCGACGATCCCGGCGAGCGCGGGCTGACCGCCGACCGCTCCTACTTCGACCGCGCCCCGTACGTCGAGCAGGACGAGCACGGCGAGCCGTCCTACGTGGAGCACCACCGCACGCTCGGCGACTGGGTGGGCGCCATCGTGGGGGCCGGGCTGACGCTCACCTCGCTGGTCGAGCCCGAGTGGCCTCAGGGCCACACCCGCACGTGGGGCGGCTGGAGCCCGCTCCGCGGCCGTCATCTGCCCGGCACGGCGATCTTCACGTGCGAGCGGGCGCGGACGGCCCCGGCTGGAGACGGCAACGCCTGAGGGGGGCGTCCGGGTGGCGGCGACCTCGGGCGGGCTAGGCGCGGACCACCACGGTGCCGGCGGCGCGGTCGTGCAGGCCGCGCTGGTCGCGGTCCCAGATCAGGGCGGGGACGGCCAGGCAGAGCAGCAGCGTTCTGAGCAGGATCGACCCGAACGACGGGCGGCCTCCGCCGAGGGCGGCGATCCTGATGCCGAACAGCCGCATGCCGAGCGTCATGCCCAAGGTGCCGGCGAGCAGCACGTACTCCAGGGCGAACAGGCCGAGCCCGACCCAGCTCGCGTACCGGGGGTCGACGTTCAGCAGGCCCCGGCCGATCGCCCAGGTGCAGACCACCCAGTCGACGACGACGGCGCCGATGCGCCGGCCGAAGCCGGCGACCGCCCCGCTCCCCTGCTCGGGCAGCCCGAGTCGTTCACCCGGATGGCCGAGGTCGACGCCCCCGGCGCGGGTGCCGCCGAGCCAGGTCTGGGTCCATCTCGGTTCCCTGCTCATGCGGGTAAGATATCCAGGGGCGGCACAGGTCCAGCCATCGGCCCACCCCCCTCCCCTTAACATCTGCGAAACAAACGAGACATGGGGCGGAAACGGCACAGGCCTAGTTTTCAAGTCTGAAAACCGTGCCCTTGGGAGGTTGGATGTTCAGCTCCGGCGACGACGTCCTGAAGTTCATCCGGGACGAAGGAGTGCAGTTCGTCGACGTCAGGTTCACCGACCTGCCGGGCACGACGCACCACTTCACTTTTCCCGTCGAGAACTTCGGGGCCAGCGTATTCACCGACGGTCTCATGTTCGACGGCTCGTCGATCCGTGGGTTCCAGGCCATTCACGAGTCCGACATGCTGCTACTGCCGGACCCCTCGACGGCGGTGGTCGACCAGTTCCGCGACCACAAGACGCTGATCATCAACTTCTTCGTGCACGACCCGCTGACCGGCGAGCCCTACAGCCGTGACCCGCGGAACGTGGCGCGCAAGGCCGAGGAGTACCTCCGCGGCACCGGCATCGCCGACACGGTGTACTTCGGCCCCGAGGCCGAGTTCTACATCTTCGACGACGTGCGCTTCTCCACGAGCCAGCACGAGAGCTACTACCACATCGACTCCATCGAGGGCGCCTGGAACACCGGCAAGGCCCAGGAGGGCGGCAACCTCGGGTACAAGCCGCGCTACAAGGGCGGCTACTTCCCGGTGCCGCCGATGGACCACTTCACCGACCTGCGCTCCGAGATGGTGCGCCGGCTGATCGACGCCGGCATCGAGACCGAGATGCAGCACCACGAGGTCGGCACCGCCGGGCAGGCCGAGATCGACTTCAGGTTCGGCACGCTGCTCAAGACCGCCGACAACCTGATGATGTACAAGTACATCATCAAGAGCACGGCGGTGGAGTACGGCCACACGGTGACCTTCATGCCCAAGCCGATCTTCGGTGACAACGGCTCCGGCATGCACTGCCACCAGTCGCTCTGGAAGGACGGCGAGCCGCTCTTCTACGACGAGGTCGGCTACGCGGGCCTGTCCGACATGGCGCGCTACTACATCGGCGGCCTGCTCAAGCACGCGCCCGCCCTGCTGGCCTTCACCAACCCGACGGTGAACTCCTACCACCGCCTGGTGCCGGGCTACGAGGCCCCGGTGAACCTGGTGTACTCCCAGCGCAACCGGTCGGCATGCATCCGCATCCCGATCACCGGCTCCAACCCCAAGGCCAAGCGCATCGAGTTCCGGGTGCCCGACCCGTCGTGCAACCCGTACTTCGCGTTCGCCGCGCAGCTCATGGCGGGCCTCGACGGCATCCGCAACAAGATCGAGCCGCCGCAGCCGGTCGACAAGGACCTGTACGAGCTTCCCCCCGAGGAGGCCGGCCAGGTCCCGCAGGTCCCCGGCTCCCTTCCGGAGGTCCTCGCGGCCCTGGAGGCCGACCACGAGTTCCTGCTCGAAGGCGGCGTCTTCACGCCCGACCTCATCGAGACCTGGATCTCCTACAAGCGCGAGAACGAGATCGACCCGATCCGCCTGCGCCCGCACCCGCACGAGTTCGAGCTCTACTACGACGTGTAAAGATCGAACCGGCTCTGTGCCGGGCGTTCACGACACGAACGCCTCCTCGGTCCGCACGGCGGCGGGGCCACGTCCGTGGCCTCCTGCCGACGCTCCGAGCCTGAGTTCCACCCCGGCGGGCACCGCTCACGCGGTGCCCGCCGGTTTTTCGTCCAGCAGCGCCGGGACCGCCGCGAGGGTGGTGACCGTACGCCACGCGCGGCCCGGCTCGGCCTCGCGCGGCGGGCCCCGGTTAATCCACACCGCGGCCATGCCCGCCTCGGTCGAGGCGTCCACGTCTTCGACCAGATGGTCACCGACATGCAGGCACTCGGCGGGGGCCACGCCGAACCGCTCGGCCGCGTACCGGTAGATCCGCGGGTCGGGCTTGCGGTGCCCGCAGTCGGCCGCGACCACGGTGTGCTCGAGCAGCTCCCCCAGGCCGAGCGGCTCGGGGCGGGAGTTGCCGTTGGTGACCAACCCCAGACGGCATCCCATCTCGCGCAGCCTGAGCAGGCACCCGAGCGTGTCCGGATACAGCCGTACTTCGGCGTGCCGGGCCCGCATGTACTCGGTGAACACCCGATCGGCGAACCCCGCCCCCGCACCCGCCCGCTGGGCGCACTCCCGCAACGCCACCCGCCGGACGTCCTCCATCCGGGCCCGCGCGAACGCCGGCCGCGCTGCCACCTCCTCGCGCACCCGGGCCAGCCACGCGCCCGTGACCGGCTCACCTCTCAGCGAGAGCCCCTCGGCCGCGAACATGCCGGCCGCGAGCGACAGCGCGCGGCGCATCGCCCCTGAAAGTCCCACAGCGTCTCGTCCCCATCGAAGGTGACCACCGGCCCGCCACCACCCATGTCCATGTGTCAGCTCTCCCGCGACGTATGAGCGCCTGGGCATGACCAGGATCAAGATGCTCTCCCGGCCGGGCGCTCGGCTTTACCCGCGAAGGCCGCCGGCCATCCCCTTGAAGGAACAGGTTGGCGGCCTTTCGCCATTCACGCTCACCTCTTGTTCAGCCCATGACATCAACTATTCATGGGTTGTATGTTTGCTTTCGTGAGCACCGTGACGGGGGTGACGGGCGTGACGGTCAGGGCGCCCGCGAAGGTCAACCTCCAGCTCTTCGTCGGTCCGCTCCGTGACGACGGCTACCACGACCTGGTCAACGTCTTCCAGTCGGTGTCCGTCTACGACGAGGTGACCGTCTCTCCGGCCGAGCGACTTCGGGTCACCGTCCACGGGGACGACGGCATCGGGACGCGCGCCGTTCCGCGCGACCGCACCAATCTCGCCGCCGAGGCGGTCGCGATTCTCGCCGCCCGTACCGGTCGCCCGCCGAACGTCGAGATCTCCATTCGCAAGCGCATACCCGTGGCCGGGGGAATGGCCGGCGGAAGCGCCGACGCCGCGGCCGCGCTGGTGGCGTGCGACGAGCTGTGGCAGACCGGGCTGGGCGACCGCGAGCTGGGCGACCTCGGCGCGCGGCTGGGAAGCGACGTGCCCTTCATGCTCATGGGCGGCACCGCCGTCGGTTACGGCAGGGGCGAGCTGCTGGAGCCGCTGGCGGGCCCCGAGCGCTTCCACTGGGTGTTCGTCCGCGCCGAGACCGGCCTTTCGACGGCCGAGGTCTACCAGGCGCACAGCAGGTCACGCGCCTCGGCGGGAGGCGGTGCGGCGCTGCCTCCCGGGCCGACCACGGGTCTCACCCACGCGCTCGTCCGAGGGGACGCGCGGCGGCTCGGGGCCGAGCTGAAGAACGATCTCCATCCGACCGTCTTCAAGCTCCGCCCGGAGCTCGAGCACCTCCTCGGCCTCGGCCAGGAGGTCGCGGCGGCCGGCGCGGTCGTCTCGGGAACCGGCCCCACCTGCGCCTTCCTGGCGAGTTCCGAGGAGCACGCCGACATCATGCGACGGCACCTGTCGCAGATCACCGGTTCCGAGCGGGTGCTGGTCGCCCACGGTCCGGTACCGGGCATCGAGCGGGTCCCGCCGTGACGCCGAGAGGCCCGGCTCGCGATCACGACTGGCCGGCACGGCCGAAGGAGAGTGTTGGCGCACCACGTGGACCACGTGTCCGTCCAGCCGTCGACCGGCGGCGTCACAGCGATCATTCTCGGCGCCGGTCAGGGTGAACGGCTCGGCCAGGGCCCGAAGGCCGCGCTGGAACTGCGGGGCCGTCCGCTGCTGTGGTGGATCCTCCGTTCGGTGCTGACCAACGTCACCGTCGACGAGGTGGTGCTGGTCGTTCCCGAGTCCGTGCTGGCGACGGCCCGGGCCGTGGTCGGCGCCTTCCCCGACCGGCTGGTCATGAAGGTCGTCCTGGGCGGTGCGACGCGCCAGGAGAGCGCCTGGCTCGGAATCCAGGCCGGCCGGCGGCACTCCCCGTACGTGGCGATCGCCGAGGCCGCCCGGCCGCTCACGCCGGCGGGGGTCATCGACGAACTGGTGGGACGCCTGGCCACCGAGCAGGGCCACCTCGCGGGCGCGCTCCCCGGAATCCCGATGTTCGACACGATGCGCAGGGCCGAGACCACGGGGCGGTCCCTGGGCACCGTGAACCGGAGCGAACTGGTGGCGTGCCAGACACCGCAGGTGGTGTGCAGACGCTGTTTCGCCGACGCGTACCACCTCGCCCGGGAGAAGGGCCTGCAGATCACGGACGACGCGGGGCTGGTCGAACTGGAGGGCGGCGACATACAGATCGTCGAGGGAGATCCCACCAACATCAAGGTCACCGTCGAGCGCGACTTGCGGATGGTGGAGGCGTTCATGGCGGTCATGCCAAGCGGGAGCACGCCGGAATGAGGGAGTCGGTGCCTATGGACAGTCACGCATCGCCGCTGACGGGAAAAGTGGCGGTCATCACCGGAGCCAGCTCGGGTATCGGCGAGGCCGCCGCCCGGACCCTGCACGGGGCCGGCGCGTCCGTCGTCGTGGCGGCCCGGCGCGAGCAGCGGCTCAAGGAGTTATGCCAGGAGTTGGGCCCGGCACGTGCCGACTGGATGGACGTCGACATCCGCGACCCCGCCGACGCGCGGCGGCTGATGGGGGCGGCGGTCGAGCGGTTCGGCCGGATCGACGCGCTGATCGCCAATGCGGGCATCGGCGCGTACGGCGGGATTCTCGACTACTCCGACGCCGAGGTACGGCAGCTCATCGACACCAACCTGACCGGGACCATCTGGTGCGTGCGCGCCGCCGTCCCCCTCCTCCCGTCCGAGGGGGACATCGTGCTCGTCAGCTCCGTGGCCGGGCTTCGCGGGCGCAAGGACGAGGCCGTCTACGCGGCCACGAAGCACGGGGTGACCGGGCTCGCGGGCTCCCTCGACCGTGAGCTGCGCGAGCGGGGGATCCGGGTGACGGCGCTCTGTCCCGGCGCGGTGGCGACCGAGTTCGCGCTCGGGCGCGGCCGGGAGGGAACCGCGGCGCAGTTCGCGAGAATGCTCCGCGCGGACGACGTGGCCCAGGCGATCATGACGGTGCTCACGCAGCCCAGGACGATGAGGACCCTTCTGTGGAGCATGCGCAGCATGGAGTCGGAGAACTGATCCAGGCGCGGATCAGGCTGGTGACAGCAGCCGTCCGGCCTCGCCGAGGACCTCCTCGACCACGTTCCGGTCGTACCGCCGGGTGCTGTAGGCGGCGCTCAGGTGGATCGACCGGTCCGTGCGCACTTCACAGTCGATCGTGAGGCCGCGTACGGACGCCTGCCCCGGCTCGGGCTTCAGCCAGGTGAAGTCGGTGCGGGCGCCCGGCAGGCGGGGGGCCACGGGGTTGGTGGTGATGTTGACGAACATGTACGTCCCGGGCGGCTTGCGGTCGTAGTACTCGGGGCTGAACCTTCGCAACAGCAGTTCGAAGGGCACCATGCCATGGTTCAGGGCGTGGGCGAGCTCCTCCTGAACACCCTGGACGGCCGAGGAGAAGTCCGGCGCGCCTTCCGGGACGCTCAGGAAGAGCCGGTTGTTGTAGTAGCCGATGCCGTGGCGGGTGCCCGGCCACACCCGCCTGGAGAAGGGGAAGACCAGCCCGTAACCGGCCGAGGGGTGCACGCTCCTCGCCGCGGTGACCAGCGCCGCCGTCACCATGCAGAGCGGGCCGGCGCCTCTGGGCGCGCCCGCGCTCCGGCGGGCGGCGTCCAGGGCTTCGGGCGCGATGTCGCGGGACCAGGTGCCGGCCGGGGGCACGCCGGCCGGCTCGTCACCCGGGGCGGGGAGCGGGATCGGCTGGAAGGGGCCGCGCCGCGGCCAGCGCCCGGCCCAGTGACGGATGCTCTCCCTGCCGTCGCCGCTCGCCAGCCACCGCTGTTCCCTGGCCGCGAAGTCGGCGAAGTCCGAGCCGGGACGCATCGATGCCGACTGGACGCCTTCGGCCAGGCTCTGGTAGAGGCTCTCGAAGTCGCGCAGGAACGGCGAGACGGATCCCCCGTCGAACACGATGTGGTCCACGGCGATCCCCAGCAGCGACCTGGACTCCTCGTGGCGGACGAGTACGGCTCTGGCCAGCGGGGTGTCGCCGAGGGCGAAGGGGGTCCGCAGCTCCGCCAGTTCCGCCCGCAGCCGGTCCTCCCGCGTGGCCGTGGCCGGCCCGCGGAGATCGACGACCTTCAACGGCCAGTGGACGCCGGAGGGGGCGCGGCACAGCGCGGTGTCCGGACGGCCGTCGAAGGCGTATCGCAGCGCCGTGTGCCTCCGCATGATGATCGTGAGCGTTCGGGCGACCAGGCCGGGGTCGATCGGCCCCTGGATCCAGAAGCCGAAGTGACACGGCGGTTTGAGCCAGCCGTCGGGCCCGGTGGCCAGTGCGACGCGGCCCGCCTGGTTCGCGCTGAGCGGGACCCGCGTGTCCTGTCCGGTGGCGGTGGCGGTGGCGTGTACGACGGGCATCGTCGTCTCCCCCTTGTCGGGCTGGTGGAATCGGGCTACACGCGCGACAGGGTCGCGTCCTCGCGTGGCTCCGGTGACGCCTGCGCGCGGTCGTGCACGAACCTGATCGTCCGGGGGACGATCGAGACGACCGCGACCAGGGCCAGGGCGATGACGATCGACCCGGTCACCGGCATTCCCACCAGGCAGGTCGTGATGATGATCGGGCCCAGGAAGTCCTGGACGCTGGTCCCCAGGGAGAAGGCGCCGAGATAGGACCCCTCCGAACGCGTTCGCGCGAGGCCGAAGGCCAGCCCCCATCCCCCGGCGGACTGGGTCAGCTCCCCCAGCGTGAGCAGGACGGTGGTGACGAACAGCACGGCCAGCGCGCCGGTTCCCGGCAGGAACTGCGTGGTCATGAGCGTGAGGCAGGAGAGCGCCGTCAGCACGCCGGAGACGCGGAGCATCGCCGCGGCCGTCGGCACCGTCTGCGCCCGCCGTGCCACCTTCACCTGCATCAGCACGGTGAGGACGGTGTTGGTGGCGTAGAGCACCGCCACGAGGTAGGTCGGCGCGTCGGTCTTGAGGGTGACCCAGAGAGGCAGGCCTACCCGCAGGACCGTCGAATGGACGGACAGGATCCCGTTCAGCAGCGTGACGGCGAGGAACGGGGTGTCGCGAAGCGCGGTGACGCCGCTGTCGCGGGCCATGGACATGACCGGCGTCGCCGCGGCGGGAAGCAGGAGCGACAGGGCCGCCAGCACCAGCAGCGCCGCGGCGTTGCCGGCGATCAGGGCCTTCAGCGTGTCCGGGGACTGGGTGGAGAAGGCGAGAGCGGCCATCAGCGCGCCGACCGAGATCCCCGCGTTGGCGATCGTCCGAAGCTTGGCCTGCACGTTCACCCGGTCGGCGCTCTCGAACAGGGTCGCCACCAGCGTCTGCCGCGCGATGGAGTTGCCGCGTTCGGCGGCGCCCAGGAACGCCACGACGAGCGTGAACGAGGGGTTCGACTCCACCAGGAGCAGGCAGGCCATCGCGGTAGCGTGCAGCAGCGCGTACACGATCGCGACGTTCCGGGGCCGCCGCGCGGCGTCCATGAGGCTGCCCATCGGCACCGCGGCCAGGAAGGCCGCCACGCCGGCGCACCCGAGTGCCAGCCCGATCTCGGCGACGCTGAATCTCAGGTGGGAGCTGAAGTAGACGACGCTGGTGGGGACGTACAGGCCGCGGCCGAGCGAGGTGACCGCCATCCCGGCCGCGAGTATGCGATAGGAGCTCGTGGAGGTCGACATGGCGATCCTCATCAGACCGGTTCGAAGGAGACGGCCGCGGAGACCGCGCCTTCGAGACGGTCGAGCAGGGCGGGCACCGCCGTGAGGTCACCGGTCTCCGCCCAGACGTCGCACACCCGCTGACCGCTGCCCTGTTCCCAGTCGAGGACCTCCTCGACGCCGGCCATCCGGTCGACCTTCCACACCTCCTCGATCCGTCTCAGCGTCTTGGCCGTGGGGACCGCGCCGACCTTCACCCTGCGGGAGGGCGGCAGGACGCCGTAGACCACGGCGGCCCCGCTGAACACCGGGGAGGCGGTCAGGAGCGCGCCGCCCAGGGCGTTCTCGATCGCCAGCCGCACCGGGTCGAGGTCGGACACCCGATCGATCAGGCGTCCCACGCGCCCGCCCAGGCGGCCGTTGACCTCGATCACCCGGGGCCCGTCGGGGGTCAGCTTCACCTCGGTGTGGGTGACCCCGTGGGTGACGCCCAGCGCGCGGAGCGCGGCGGACGTCAGGGCTCTGACCTCCCGCTGCCGCTCACCGGTCAGCGCGCTGGGCGAGACCATGCCCGTCTCCCGGAACGGCGGGGCCAGTGGCAGTTTGTCGGTGACGGCGAAGTGGTGGACCTCGCCGTCCCGGATGAGCGACTCCACGGAGACGTAGTCCGCCAGCCACGCACCGCCCGGATGCCTGCCGGGCCGCAACAGGGCCTCGGCGACCCACGACGGCCCGTCCTGCCCCCGCCGGTCCCGCAGGAGCCGCCGTACGGTCTCGTGCAGGACGTCGTAGGTGTCGCAGCGGTAGGTGAAGGCGCCCGCCGTCCCGCTGAGCGGCTTCAGGACCAGCGGGAAGCCGACCGACTCCGCCGCCTCGGCGAGGTCGTCCAGGCACCTGACGACACGGGTCGGCGTGGCGACGGGAAGAGCCGCGTTCAGCGCCGTCCTCTGCAGGTGCTTGTCGGTGAGCAGGCGGGCGGTCCGTTCGTCGTGGTAGGGAAGCCCCAGATCGGCGGCGAGCCGGCTGGTCAGGGTGATGCACCGCTCGGAGAACGTGGTGATGCCGTCGACGCGGGAGCGGAGACGGCGGACCGCCGACTCGTGATCCGTCTCCGCGAGGTCGACCAGGTCGACGCAGAGGTCACGCAGGATCGACGTGACGGATGCGGAGTGCTCGTCACGGGTGTCGGTGACGAAGACGATGTCCGCCAGCCCGTCCGCCGCTCTGGAGATCTGCACCGGGCTGGCTGCGCCGAAGGCGTAGACCACGGCGATCGTCTTCGTTCGCATCGGTGTCCTCTGGTCGAAATCGCCGTGATTACTTAAGGCGTTGTCGGTGTCGGTGTTCATAGAGCCGTCCTGGGTAGAGCCGTCCTGGGAGGGCGAGGGGTTCGGCTACGGCCGGGAATTCGAGCCGACCTTCGCGGCCAGCTCCGTGAGGTTTTCACTCGTGAACAGATGACGCACTTCCATGTGAATCCCGGCCTCGCGGGCGCGGAACACCATCTCGACGGCCTGGAGACTGTCGCCGCCCAGGTCGAAGAAATTGTCCTCGCCGTCGACCTCCTCGATTTCCAGCAGGTCGCTCCAGATGTCCGCGAGCCGCGCCTCGGCGCGGGCGACGTCGTTGATGATTTCGATGGAGTGGGACAAGGTGTCGCTCCTGACTAGGTGAGTTCTTCTGCCAGCCGCCGGCGGTCTATCTTGCCGTTGGCGTTCAACGGGAAGGACGCCAGCCGCTTGAATCGACTGGGCACCATGTAACGAGGAAGTCGCCGGCGGACGGAGGTGACGAGATCGCGGCTGCGCGCCTCTTCTCCCGTGTATACGGCGACTATCTCCATCGCGCCGCGGGCGGACGGCACCACGAGGACGACGGCTTCTCGAACGCATTCCTGGCCGCGGACCGCGGCCTCGATCTCTCCGAGTTCCACGCGGCAGCCGTTGATTTTCACCTGCGCGTCCAGGCGGCCGAGATGGACGAGCTCGCCGTCGGCCCACCGGACCCGGTCCCCGGTTCTGTACCAGTGCGAGGATTCCAGCGGGGCCGTGCCGTCGTACGGGCGCGCGCCGTCGTCGTCGATTTCGAGGAAACGGCCGGCGTCGTCGCCGGAGTCGAGATAACCGGCGAAACGCTGTGGCCCTCGGACGCACAGTTCCCCTTCGGGCGCCTCCCTGCCGGACTCGTCCACGACCCGCGTCTCCATGAACGGGTACGGGCGTCCGATCGGCACCGTCGCGTTGGCCGTGACCGGCCAGTCGGCGCGGCGCGCGGGAAGCCGGTAGCCGGTGCAGGTGACGGTGAGCTCGGTGGGCCCGTAGATGTTCTCGATCACGCTGCGCGGCGCGGCCGTCCGCCAGGCGTCGGCCTGCTCGACGGTGAGCTGCTCGCCGGCGAACAGGCTCCAGCGCAGCCCCGGCATGCTGTCCGGCGTCAGCTGGTCGAGGCGGGAGGTCATGGAGATGTACCACGGCACGGAGAACCAGTGGGTGACGCGGCGGGCGTTCACGAAGTCGACCGGCGCCATGAGCTCGTCCTTGCGCGGCACGACCAGCGTGGCGCCGGCCCCCCAGGCGACGAAGAGGTCGAAGACCGAGGGGTCGAAGGTGAGGTCGAATGCCTGGGACAGCCGGCAGCCGGGCCCGACCTGATATCGCTCGATGTTGAAATCAAGGTAGGGCGCGACGTTCTCGTGCCTGATCGGCACGCCTTTCGGAATTCCGGTCGAGCCCGATGTGAAGAGAATGTAGGCGACGTCGTTCGTACGACCGCACGGCGGGATATCCGGCACCGGGCCGTTCAGAAGGGCGCGCCAGGCGTCCGCGGCCGGGTTCACCAGCGTCACTCCCGGCGGCAGGGAGGACACCTGGCCGGCGGCGCTTTCATCGGTTATTACCACGTCCACCCCGGCCCGGTCGCACAGGAGCCGGTTCCGGTCGGGCGGAAAGGCGGGGTTCAGCGGCACCACGGTGGCGCCCAAACGCAACGCCGCCAGGTAACCGGCGTAGGCGGCGAGACTGCGCGCGGCCAGGATGCCCACCCGTCGCGGAGGCCGGGAACCGTGCGCCCGGTTGATGAGCCCGGCCATGCGCGCCACCGCGTGTTCCAGTCGCCGATAGGACAGCTGGAGGCCGTCCACCTCGATGGCGATCTCCGACGGCCATTTCTCGGCGCCGGCCGAGAACCAGTCGTACAGGTGCGGACGGTTCATGAACTGCTCCCGACTAGATCGGTGGTCTGCCCACCGGCGAATTCCGCGCTCCAGCCGCGAAGCGCGGGTGCGGACGAGATGGCCCTGAGGGATATGGCACCGGCTCTCGTGCTCGCCAGCGCGGAACTGGTCACGGCGAGGAAGAACACGACGTCGATGCCGCCGGGCCAGGCGCGTGCGTGAATGTGTTCAAGTCTGTCGTCGATACTCGTGTGCACCCAGATCAGGTCCACGAGACCGCTCGGCGTGATATCGCCTTTTCTTTCGGCCGGATGACTGAGCGTCAATGCGACCATTTTCATCTCAGCCCCACTCGAGCCCGTCGTCGTCGCCTTGGGAGAACGCGACGACGGAGACGCCGGAGTTCGCGCCGTCGCCGGTCCCCGGCGTGCCCGTGAACGGAGCGGCGAAAGTCGCGGTAATCGCGCAGAGGCTGATCGCGACGGCGGCGAGGGCGGCGACCGGGCTCTCGTGGTGAGCGAACATCTCAATCTCCTCCGGGTCTTCGCGGATTCTCCCGCTCCGTTTTCCTGCTACTTCCACGATCGCCGTCGCCGAGGGTGATGTCACTACTACCGATATGGCACGAGAGTGCCTGGCACCTTGGTGCCATCTCGCGGCGAAGGAGCCCATTCGAGGGATCTCGCGGCCTACAATCACCACCACAGCTCGGTAGAAGAGGGGCTCCGGCAGCTGCGCGAGGTGAACCTGAAGGTGCTCGAATCGTTAGGCCTTGCAGCTACGACCGAGTCTGTGTACCGCGTTATGCTCGCCAACCCCTCGTGGGGCGTCACGAGAATCGCGGCGCACCTGGAGGTGGACGAGCGGCTCGTCCGGGAGTCGCTCGACGAGCTCGCGGAGCTGGCGCTGCTGCAGCCTTCCTGGGACGAGCCCGGCGTCCTGCGGCCGGTGAGCCCGCAGGTGGGGCTCTCGTCCCTGCTGGCCCGCGCCGAGGCGGACGTCGCCGAGCGTCAGCGCCAGGTCGAGCAGACGAGGGCGGCGATCCTCGCGATCGCGGCCGAGCACGACTCCAGCCGCGAACGTGACGGCGTGATCTACCTGCAGGGGCTCGACCAGGTGCGCGGACGGCTGGAGGAGCTCGCGGAGAGCGTCGCCGTCGAGGTCTGCTCCTTCACGCCCACCGCCGCGCAGCGCCCCGACACGCACGAGGCCGGCAAGTCGGCGAACCAGCGGGCCCTTGAGCGGGGGGTCGTGATCCGGGGGCTCTACCAGGACAGCTTCCGCAACGATCCCGACACCCTCGCCTACGTGCGCTGGCTGACCGAGCTGGGGGGCCAGACACGCAGCGTCCCGACCCTGCCCATGATGATGATCATCGTCGATCGGGAGATCGCCCTGCTGCCGGTGGATCCATCCGACTCCGGGCAGGGGGCGGTGGAGCTGCGCGCCAAGGGCGTGGTGCTGGCGGTCTACGCGCTCTTCGAGCAGATCTGGGCGTCGGCGACGCCGTTCGGGGAGTTCACGCCGGTCAACGAGCACGGTCTGACGCCGCTGGAGATGCAGCTCATCGAGATACTCGCCGAGGGCGCGACGGACGAGGCCGCGGGCCGCAAGCTCGGGCTCTCGCTGCGTACGGTGCGGCGCATGATGGCCCAGATCATGGAGCGCCTCGAAGCCCAGAGCCGCTTCCAGGCCGGGGTGTCGGCCGCCCAGCGCCACTGGGTGCGCCCGTCGCGCTGACGGGCACCGGGACCCTCCGGCGTAGCCCCGCTTCAGCGGCCGGGGTGGCGTGCCCGGCGCGCACGGCGAAGGCCCGGCATGGGCCGCAGGACGGGCGGCCTTGGGGCAACCGGGAAGCACAAGGGGCCTCTTGGCCGGCGTGAGACGCCGGTGGGAGCGGCGGCTGACCCTCCGGTGGGTAACCTCGCAGGTAAGCCAGGTCCAGACTTCGACGACGAAGGCATCTCCGTGTCCACTTACTGGGACGTCAAGCACCGGCTGAGCGACGCGGTCAACGTCCACGATCTGCGGGCGGTGCTCGCCTGCTACCACCCGGACGCCGTGTACGTGACACCGGCCGGAGTGGCGGAAGGGCATGACCAGATCGCCTGGTTCTACGAACAGGTCTGGCAGGCGTTCCCCGATTTTCACCTGACGGCCTGGTTCGAGGCCGCCCAGTGCGACAACCCGGCGATCACGGAATGGACGTACACCGGCACCAACACGGGGCCTCTCCTTCTGCCGGACGGGCGGGAGTTCGGGCCGACGGGGCGACGCATCACCGTTCGCGCCACCTGCGGCGCGCATGTCGAGGGCGACAGGATCGCCACGCACCGTGAGTACTACGACCAGCTTGAGCTGTACAGTCAGCTCGGCTTCGGCCTGACGGAGCTGGAGGCGGGGGCGGCGGCGGACACCGCGGTCGACGGCCAGGCATCGGGGTCCGCGCAGCGGCGGTCATGTCGTGGGGCGTCGAGGGTCGCATCGCCCGGCCCGGGCGCCGACCGCTGTTGACGCGTTCCGCACCGGGCGCCGCGCCACGGGCGGCGTTATCTTCGTGGCATGGACGTGAACAGGGAAGATCACCGCATGGTCGACGCCGGAGCCGTCCGGCTGGCCTACCGCGTGTCCGGCGCGCCGGACGCCCGGCCGCTCCTGCTGCTGCACGCGCTGGGCGAGGGGGCCGCCGACTGGGCCGGGGTGGTCGAGGCGTTCACTGCGCACCGGCGGGTGTACGCCGTCGAGCTGCGAGGGCACGGCCGCAGCGAGTGGCCCGGGGAGTACTCGCTGGATTCCATGCGCGACGACGTGCTCGGCCTGATGGACGCGCTCGGGCTCGACCAGGTGGACGTGATCGGGCATTCGCTGGGCGGGCTGGTGGCGTACCTGGTGGCGTCGGAGCGTCCCGAGCGCGTGCGGCGGCTCGTGCTGGAGGACGTCGGGGTGCCGCTGCCCCGCGAGCCGGGCGTCCCGGCCAGGCCGGAGGGTGATCTGCCGTTCGACTGGGAGATGGTGCTCGCCGTCCGCGAGCAGATCGACACCCCCGACCCGCGGTGGCTGGAGCGGCTCGGCCGGATCACCGCGCGGACGCTCGTCGTCGCCGGCGGCCCGGCGAGCCACATCCCCCAGGAGCGTGTGGCAGAACTGGCGCGGCGCATCCCGGACGGGCGGCTGGTCACCATCCCCGCCGGGCACCTCGTGCACGCGGCCGAGCCCGAGGCCTTCGCCGAGGCGGTGCTGCCGTTCCTGCGGGCGGAGAGCCCGCGCTGAGCCCGGTCCGGGACACGCTCCACGCCCGCCGGACGCACGCCCGCCGACCGCGGCTGACCACGGGGCGACGAGCCCGGGGCGTGGTAGGCGGTCTCGCGCGGGGGTAGTGGGCAGGCATGGAGAGACCTGTGAACGTCCGGCTGATCGTCGCGTGCGTCGGTCTGATCGTCTTCCTCGCCCTCGCCGTGTACGCGGCGATCGGGCAGAACTGGCCGCTCTTCTTCGTGGCCGTCGCCCTGACCGCGCTGTCCGCCGCCGCCGCGATGGTGATGGGCGAGTGGTGGCGCGCCCACCGCGGCGACGTCGCCCGCCCCAGGCTGAGATCCCGCCGCTGACGTCCTCCCGGGGCGGATCCGCTCCCCCGCAAGCGCGCCTCGAACGTCGTGCAGCCCCGGGCGCGGAGGTCACCTGCGGCCGGCCGGCCCGGCGGGGGCCCTCCTCAGCGGCAGGACCATGCAGCGGACGCCGCCGCCGATCTTGGTGATCTCGTCGAGGTCCAGCGGGAGGCAGGTGACGCCGTGGGCGGTCAGCTCGCGGCGGAGCCTGGTGTGGCGGGCGTCCATCATGACGCGGCCCGGGCCGAGGGCGAGGACGTTGGCGCCCTGCTCGCGGTACTCCTCCTCGGTCACCTCGACCCAGGTGACTCCCGCGAGCTCGGGGGGCAGCGACTCGACGGCGGGCGGGTGGATGACACCCAGGCCGGGACCGATGAGGTTCATCGCGACGTCCAGATGCAGCACGCCGGGGGCGAGCGGGATCGCGACGACCTTCCTGGTGAAGCACAGCCCCGCGTACCCCGCCTCGTCGGTGCGCTCGCCGAGCCCGACGAAGACGACGTCCGGCGTGACCATCACGTCCCCGCCCTCGACGACGCCGGCCGTGACCGGGGCGGCCGGCGCGGCGACCGACCGGCCGACGTGGCCCGGCTCCCCGGCGCGGACGGCGGCGCCCATGCGGCCGAGCACGAGCTCCTCGCCGACGACCGCGGCGGGGTCGCGCACGTTGAACTGCAACGGCGCGCCTTCGAGCGGGGCGATGTCGACCACCTCGACCCCCTCGCGCACGAGCGCCGCACGAACGGCGTCGTGCTGGACGAGCATCTTCTCCCTGCGCGGCGCGTCCGCGGTGGCGAAGAACATCCGCTGGGTGGCATTGACCGGCTCCACCGGCTCGAAATTCGTGGGGCGTGCCAGAGCCGCCACGGTGAGACGGTCCCATTCGGCGTCAACGTGCACTCTCATCACAATCGTCTCCGGTGCAAACGGCTGGTTCCACGAAATGGCGCGCTTGTCAGGGATATCATGTGCGTTTCTTCGGCCACCGATTCCCTCGGGAGCGGCGTGATGAGGGTCGCACGAAGGCGCTGGCGTTTCGTGCCGGCGATCGGCAGCGCGATGGCGGGGCTCTTCTCGGGGCCGTGACGCAGAGCCTGGCCGACGCGAACCTTCGCGTACTCGCGGCGATGGCATCGTCCTGCGCCTTCTCACCATCGGCCTGGTGACGGCGATCCCGGCGCTCGGGAGGCCGGGCAGGAGACCGGCGCCGAGGTGGTCCGCCAGGTGAAGGCGCTGGAGCACCTGCGGCCCCGCGACACCGGGCACCTCGCCGGTGATGCTCGCCCATTACGCGTCCATGCTCGACCTGCGCGACCATAAGGGCACCGCATCTCGCTGAAGGTCACCCGGAGACGTTTCCCCTTCAAGCTCTTCATCGTGGATCGGGCGGCGATGGTCGTGCGATTCCACGAATACGACGAGTCTGGGGGACGAATGGCGGTATGGGGGGAGTCGTCATCCATGATCCCGCGGGGACGCTCATCTCGGTCTTCCGCGAGCTGTGGGAGGGGATCGCCGACGACCCGGCCACCCGCCACGTCACGCGGGCCGACCTGCCGCGGGCCCGCCCGGGCGAGCGGCTCGGCGCGGCGCCGCCCGTCTCGAAGCCCGGCGCCGCCCGAGCGGCGGGTCAGCGGCGCGGCGGGTCGGTGCGCCGGTCGTGGTGGTGGATGTCGACGACGGGGCCGGGGGAGGTCGGGCGGCCGACCGTCCCTCGGGAGATCTTGCCGACCGCGTCGAGGAGTTCACGGAGGAGGGAGCGGGGTCCCTTGGGGGTGCTCGGCATGGAGTCTCCTTGAGCTGCGAAGCCGTCAGGCCCGAATGTCACCTATATCACGTTATATCGCGTGCATTCAGGCGTCCACCGGGTCAGTACCCGGTGGGTCGCCGGATAGGCTGGAGACAGCGGGCAGATCTGGAGGGCCCGTCCCCTCCGCGTGAAAGGCAGTCCATTGTTCGGCCGCAAGCCCATCGAGGAACGCCTCGCCGAGCGGCGCGCCCAGCTTCCTCCCCTGAAGGAGGGCCAGCACTTCGAGCACGGCCCGGCGAAGTTCGTCTTCGTCTTCCTGATCGTGTTCGTCGTGGTGGCCCACCTCGTCGGGCTGGTCGTGCTGATGGCGCTCAACCTGCACTAGCCGCCGGTGCGGGTCAGTACGCGAGCGAGTACCGCGTGAAGCGTGGGGCGACGTACGGGCCCTTGAACTTCGGGTAGGCCACGGTCTTGACGTCGCCGTCGGAGGTGTAGCGGTCGTCGGGGTGGGCCTGCAGCCAGTCGAGCCAGGCCGTCGAGCAGAAGCGGGCGCAGTCGCCGACCTTGTCCATGGCGCGGATGCGCGGGATCCCCAGCGGGTCGAACTCCTTGCTGAACGGCGAGGCCGCCGGGGTGTAGCCCGCCAGGAAGACGCCGCTGTAGTTGTAGTTCACGCCGCCGCCCGCGCCGCGCAGCGCCCAGTCCTTGGTGGTCGGCTGGTTGCCGTACGGCAGGGCGATCGTAACCGGCGGATCCTTGATCAGCGCGGTGATCAACGTGTGGCCCGCCGCGATCTGCTGCGCCACCTGCTCCTTGGACCGCCCGCGCAGGTTCAGGTGGTCGCGGGTGTGGTTGCCGACGTCGAAGCCGTGGTCGCGGAGCCAGCCGAGGGTCTGGGCCTGGGCTTCCTGCCCGAACGTGCCGAACATGTCCTTGATGACGTAGAAGGTGCCCACCGGCCGGAAGCCGGGGTTCTTGCGCGCGACGTCCATGAGGATGCCGACGGCCGTGTCGGGCATGGGAGCGCCCGACCCGTCGAGCGTGAGCTGCGACGGCGAGGAGTCGTCGAAGGTGAGCACCACGGGATGACGGCCCGCCGGTATGGCGATGCGCCCGGTGGCGTACTCCCTGGCGGTGATCGGGACGTACCCCTCCCGCGCCAGCCGCTCCAGCTCGGTGCGGAACTGCTGGGGGGTGCGGTCGTCGGCGGCGGTGACCTTGGGCACGATGCGGTGGTACATGAGCACCGGGATCTGCCCCAGCTCGTTGGCCTTGACCCTGGCGGCCGTCGCGAGGCCGGCCTTGCGGGCCTCCTGCGCCGAGACGGCCTTGGGCGACCTGTTCTCGCCGGCCGGTTGGGCCACGACCGTGCCCTCACCCCGCGCGCACGCGGCGAGCGCGATCACGCACAGTGACAGCGCTCCGATGTGACGTATCCCCGAGACCCCCATGGTCCCCCCAACGCTACCGAGGAATGAGATACGTCTCTTCTACCCTCGGACCTGCGCGTTCCACCCGCGACAGGTGGTACGAAGGCCAAGCTCCGCACCATATTCGACATTGGTCGGAAATAGGGCTATGTCACGATAAGTAACAATATGACGGGCTGGTCAGTTCGCGCCCGTCTCCCCCGCCCGGCTGCGGATGCCGGTGAGGCGGCGCAGGATGTCCCACCAGAACGGGGCGCCGAACAGCAGCGCGAAGAAGGTGACCAGGAATCCGGGCCAGTGGCCGGGCGTCACCAGGCGGTCGAGCCAGCGCCCGCCGTTCCAGACCCACCGCGGGTCGCCGTCGTCCGGGATCGTCACCGACACCGGGGCGTTCCCGACGATCTGCACGAACGCCGGCGCGGACAGCACCTCGGTCACGCACGCGTACGGGTCGGCCGCGTGCTGCGGGCACCTGTCGCGCAGCCCCGCGAGCGCCTGCGCGCCGCCGTCGGCCGTAGCCGCGACCTGGGCGCGGATGGCGTTGTCGGTGAGGATCGACCTGCCGTACTCCAGGGAGTCCATGCTGAACACCAGGGTCAGCACCAGGCCGAGCGCGGCGATGACCCAGCGGACGTAACGGCGGTACAGCAGCGTGAGGCGCTGCATCTCGCCGTCGAACCACGCCTCCACACCCTTGCGGAAGGCCTCCAGGTCGTCGCCCGCGGCGTCCCACAGGCCCTTGAGCGGCCCGTAGAGCGGGCTGTGGCTCGCCTCCAGCTTCCGCAGCAGGGCGGGGACGCCGCCCTCCAGCGTGCTGATCTCCACGACGGCCCCGGCGAACCGCCCGGGCGGGATGGCGGCGATGCTCGTCTTGCCGGCCCTGTTGTGGTCGATCTCCCGCAGCCGCTCGTACAGCCGGCCCGACCAGGTGGTCGCGGTGCTGCGCATGGGCGGCGGCAGCGCGATGAAGGCGGGACGGGCGTCCTTGCTGAAGGGCAGGCGGGCGAAGACCTCGGTGATCGTGCTGGGGATCCACGACCTCTTGCCCTCGGCGCCGTCCAGGGTGTCGCGCAGGTAGGCCCACAGGAACTTGCTGCGGATGCCGAGCAACCGCACCAGGCCCTCGTTCACGCCGCTCACCAGCAGCGAGAACAGCAGGAAGGCCAGCACCAGCCCGATGGCCAGATCGATGTAGACCGAGTTCAAGAAGGATCACCCCGCGAGAGTGGACGCGCCCGCGGCGTTCGCCGCAAGTAACTGACGCCACCGGCGCGGCATCGGTTGACACACCCGCCCCGCGCGGGCTTCTCGACGGACGCGGCCCTCGGCGGGCTTGGCGAGGCGGGCGTCCTCCGGCCGGACCCGGCGGGCGCGGCCGGAGGCGGCTCAGCCGCCGTAGAAGACGCGCTCGACGACCACGCGGGCCCGGCGGGTGGTGCGGTGGTAGTCGTCGACGAAGTCCTCCGACCCGTCCGGCGGGTAGCCGAGCGCGCGGGCGATCAGGGCGCGGTCGCGCACGTCCCCGGGGATGCTGTCGCCCGCGCGTCCGCGCACGAGCATGATGGCGTCGCGGATCTGGGAGGCGAACCGCCACGCGTCGGCGAGCACCTCCTCGTCGGTGGAGGCCAGCAGCCCGGCGCCCACGGCGGCGCGCAGCGCGTCGAGCGTGCGGGTGGTGCGCAGCCCGGGGACGGCGTACGCGTGCTTGAGCTGCAGGAGCTGGGCCAGCCACTCGACGTCCGACAGCCCTCCCCTGCCCAGCTTGGTGTGCAGCTTGGGGTCGGCTCCCCGTGGCAGCCGCTCGGCCTCCATGCGGGCCTTCAGCCGCCGGATCTCGCGCACGGCCGTCTCGCCGACGCCCTCCAGCGGGTAGCGCAGCGGCTCGACGAGCGCGGTGAACGCCGCCCCCAGCTCGACGTCACCGGCCGAGAAGCGGGCCCGCAGCAGGGCCTGGGACTCCCAGGGCGAGGACCAGCGGCGGTAGTAGGCCTCGTACGACGCCAGCGTGCGCACCAGCGGCCCCTGGCGGCCTTCGGGCCGCAGGTCGGGGTCGATCACCAGCGGCGGGTCGGCGGCGGGCCGGGCGAGCAGGCGGCGCAGCTCGTTGGCGACCGCGTGCGCCGCGTCGGTGGCGTCCTTCTCCTCGGCGCCCTCCAGCGGCGAGTGGACGAACATCACGTCGGCGTCGCTGCCGTAGGAGCTCTCGTAGCCGCCCAGGCGCCCCATGGCGATCACCGCGAAGCGGGTCGGCATCGGCGAGCGCCGCTCCAGCGACACCTTGTGGATCGCGGCGTCCAGGGCGGCCTGGATGGTGACGTCGTTGAGCTCGGAGAGCGCCTGCCCGACCTCCTCGATGTCGACGTGCCCGACGAGCCCGCCGACCGCCGTGCGGAACAGCTCGCGGCGGCGCAGCGCGCGGACCGAGGCGACCGCCGCCTCGGCGTCGGCCGCGTGGCGGCCCACGATGACGCCGGCCTCGGCCAGCAGCGCCTCCTTGGATCGGGCGGCCAGCTCGCCGTCAGAGCCGAGCATCACGACGGCCTCGGGCGCCGACAGCAGCAGGCCGGTGGCGTAGCGGCTGGTGCCGAGCAGCCGGGCCATGCGCTCGGCCACGGCGGTCTCGTCGCGCAGCAGGCGGAGGTACCAGGGGGTGGTGCCGAGCTTGTCGCTGACCTGGCGGAAGCCCAGCAGGCCGGCGTCGGGATCGGGCGCGTCGGCGAACCAGCCGAGCATGACCGGCAGCAGCGTGCGCTGGATGGCGGCCCGGCGCGAGACGCCGCTGGTGAGCGTGGCGATGTGGCGCAGCGCGCCCTCGGGGTCGGTGTAGCCGAGCGCCGCGAGCCGGGCGGACGCGGCCGCCGTCGACAGCCGGATCTCCTCCCCGGGCAGCCGGGCGACGGCCTGCAGCAGGGGCCGGTAGAACAGCTTCTCGTGCAGCCGCCGGGCCTCCATGGAGTGGCGCTTCCAGCGGGTGGTGAACTCCCCCACCGGATCGGCCGTCATGCCGAGGCCGCGCCCGATGCGGCGCAGTTCGGCGCTGTCCTCCGGGACGACGTGGGTGCGGCGCATGCGGTGCAGCTGCAGCAGGTGCTCGACCCGGCGCAGGAAGGTGTACGCCTCGGCGAGGGTCTTGGCGTCGTCCCTGGCGACGTAGCCGCCGCGCGAGAGCGCCGCGAGCGCGGGCAGGGTGGCGCGCCGGCGCAGCAGCCCGTCGGAGCGGCCGTGGACGAGCTGCAGGAGCTGGACGGCGAACTCGATGTCGCGCAGCCCGCCGGGGCCGAGCTTGATCTGCCGGGCGGCCTCGCCGGCGCGCACGTGGGCCTCGACCCGGCGCCGCATCGCCTGGACGTCCTCGACGAAGTGGTCGCGGGCCGCGGCCTCCCACACCAGGTCGTTGACGGCGGCGGCGTACTCCCCGCCGAGGGCGAGGTCGCCGGCGACGGGCCGGGCCTTGAGCAGGGCCTGGAACTCCCACGTCTTGGCCCAGCGCCGGTAGTAGGTGAGGTGGCTGGCGAGGGTGCGCACGAGCGGCCCCGCCTTGCCCTCGGGCCGCAGCGCCGCGTCGACCTCCCACAGCGAGCCCTCGGGGGTGCTGGCCGAGCACGCCCGCATCATGCCCTGCGCGAGCCGCATGCCGGCCTGCAGCGCCTTGGTCTCGTCGACGCCCTGGCGCGGCTCGGCCACGAAGACCACGTCGACGTCGCTGATGTAGTTGAGCTCGCGGGCGCCGCACTTGCCCATGCCGATGACGGCCAGGCGCACGTCGGCGCCCTCGGGGTGGTCGGCCCTGGCGATGGCCAGGCCGGCCTCCAGGGCGGCGGAGGCGAGGTCGGACAGCTCGGAGGTGACCTCGCCGAAGGTGGACTGCCCGGTGACGTCGCGCGCGGCCAGCCGCAGGAGCCTGCCCCGGTAGGCCACGCGCAGGGCCGAGAGGGTGTCGGTGCTGCCGTTGACGGCGTACGGCTCCTTCTCGGCGGGGTCGGCGCCGACCGCCTCCAGCAGCTCGGCGCGCACCTCGCGCTCGGGGAGGCGCTTGACGGCCTGGTCGCCTTCGAGGTGGCGCCAGTGGTCGGGGTGGCGCGCGACGTGGTCGCCCAGGGCGGCCGACAGGCCGAAGACCCCGATCAGCCGCGCTCGGAGCCCCGGGTCGGCGCGCATGGCCCCCAGGACGCTGGGGTCGCGCTCGGCCAGCCGGTTCAGCGAGATGAGCGCGAGGTCGGGGTCCGCGGCGCCCACCAGGGCGTCGAGCAGGTCGAGGTCGCCCACGGCCTCGGGCCCGAGTTCGTCCAGGAGCCGTTCGGCCCGGGCTCCGTCGGAGAAGCCCAGCCGGGCCAGACGCCCGGCGGTCGTCTGTATGCGGGACTCGGCGTTCACACGCTCAACGTAGCCGTTCACTCACGAAGTCGTCGTTAGTGGTTCCGCGCCGTAATCGCGCGGTCACCGTGAATAGACAGGGGTGCGTAACGGTGACCGGCCGCGTCGTCCCGGTCACGGACGGCCTCACGGGCGCCGGCGACGACGCGGGCGAAGGCCTCGGCCCAGGGACGCCAGGCGGCGGCCAGCCCGGCGCGCCCCGCCAGGACGGCGGCGTCCAGCTCGGCGGGGACGTGACCGGCGGCGGTCAGCTCCTCGGCGTTCGGGGCGGTCCAGGACAGGAAGATCTCGGGGGTGGCCTCGGGGTGGAACTGCACGCCCCACGCCCGGTCGCCGAGCCGGAACGCCTGGTGCGGGTAGGCGGCGCCCGTCGCGAGCGGGACGGCTCCCGGCGGGAGGACGGTCATCGCGTCCTGGTGGTACTGGATCGCGCGCACCCGCGGCGGCAGGGCCCCGAACAGGGCGTCCTCGCGGGCGGCGGGCAGCAGGGTGACGGGGCGCAGCCCGACCTCCAGGCCGGGCCCCCGTTCGACGCGCCCGCCGCAGGCCAGGGTCAGGAGCTGGGCGCCCAGGCAGATGCCGAGCGTGGGCACCCCGGCCTCCACCGAGGCGCGCAGGAGGTCGCGGGTGGCGGGCTGCCAGGGGTACTCCTCGTCCTGCCAGGCCGAGGCCGCGCCTCCGAGCACGATGAGCCCGTGCCACGCGCCCTCGCGCGGGAGGGGGACCGGCTCGCCGAGGTAGGGGCGGACGACGTCGCAGAGGGCGCCCGCCGCCGCGAGCCAGTCGGCGAGGAAGCCCGGGCCCGCCTCGGCCTCGTGCTCGATGACCAGGATCCGGCTGTCCATGACTCGATTATGGGACCGCGCGGCGGGCCGGCCGACGGCAGGTCTCGCCACCGCGCGGACGGGCGGGCGCGGGACGGCCCGCCCCGGGGCGGGGGCGGGCCCCGGGGCGACGTCCACACGCTATTTCCGATATCCCACACAACGACCGAAATTCCGGCTCTTTAGCAGAACGCCGACTTTGGGGCTGGTGTTACCGAAGGGAACGGGGAAGTTCGCCAGAAGGGCCCGCAACGGGCAGGCCAGGGCGTATATCTGGTGCGGGCGGCCGCTCCGGCGGGCCGCCCGAAAGCCGGACGTCAATTACGACATTGGGCTCATTACCGGACAGGTTTCTCTCTACCGGGCGGGGGCATCGGTGGCTAGAGTTGCAGGCGTCGGGAATTCACGTAATTCCAGTTCAAGGAGATAGATTGGCGCCTCCCCCCCAAGAGCCGCACGAGCCCGCCGCCGGCGGGCCGCCCGACACGGTCAAAGAGCTCGCGCGCCAGATCGAGGAGCTCACCCGGCAGGTCGCGGCGCTCACGGAGACCGCCAGGCGCGAGCACGAGCGGGCGGCCCATCGGGAGCAGGTCATCGACCGGCTGCACACCGAGAACCAGCAGCTCCGGCACGGCCTGTTACAGGAGGCGCTGACCCCCGTCCGCGCGGGTCTGTACCGGCTGCACGACACCGTCGCGCGTGAGGCCGCCCGGTGGCGCGGGCCCGAGCCGCCGCCCGCCGAACTCGCCGCCCCCCTGCTTGAGGCCGTGGCCGAGGACGTCGCCGAGGTGCTGGGCCGCACCGGGGCCGAGCGCGCCGGCACCGAGGCCGGCGCCGCCTACGACCCCGCGCTGCACCGTCCCGCCCGGGTCGCCGCGGTCGGTCCCGAGGCCGACGGCACGGTGGTGGAGGTCCTCGCCGACGGCTTCGCCATGGGCGAGCGGGTGCTGCGCAAGGCGACCGTGGTGGTGGGCAGGTCCGGGCCCTCCGAGGCGCCCGCCCCGACCCCCGGCTCCGCCGGCGGCGAAAACGCCAAGGCGCGCGACAATGAGCGGAAAGACCCCAAGAACGGGAAGAAGGCGGGCTCCCGGAAAGACGTGGGCCGGGCCTCCGACCGGAAACACGATAACAACAAACCCCCGTACAACCGGTCAGAAGACGCCACTATGGACCACACGGACGGCGGCACGGAGAAGGGAACCGAGTAGGCGATGGCTGTTTACGGGATCGATCTGGGCACCACGTATTCGTGCATCGCCTACGTCGACGACGTCGGACGCCCGACGGTGCTGCGCAACCTGGAGGGCACCGACACCACGCCGTCGGTGGTGTTCTTCGAGTCGCCGGACAACGTCGTGGTGGGGGCCACGGCCAAGGACAGCGCCGTCCTGGAGCCCGACCTCGTCGTCAGCCGCATCAAGCGCGACATGGGGCACGAGGTGCCCCGGGTCAGGCACGGCAGGCCGTACACGCCTGAGGAGATCTCCGCCTTCGTCCTGCGCAAGCTCGCCGACGACGCCCGCACCGCCACCGGCGAGACCGTCGAGGACGTCGTGATCACCGTGCCCGCCTACTTCGGCGCCGCCGAGCGGGACGCCACCCGCAAGGCCGGCCACATCGCCGGGCTCAACGTCATCGACATCCTGTCGGAGCCCATCGCCGCCGCGATCACCTACGGGCTGCTCAACCCCGACCAGGATCACACGATCCTGGTGTACGACCTCGGCGGCGGCACGTTCGACACCACCGTGATCACGCTGCACGGCGGCGACATCGAGGTCGTCTGCACCGACGGCGACCACGAGCTCGGCGGCGCCGACTGGGACGACCGGCTGGTGGAGCACCTGGCCGAGCGGTTCGTCGAGGAGCATCCCGACGCCGGCAGCCCCCTGCTCGACAAGCAGTCCGAGCAGCAGCTCCGCCGCGACGCCGAGGAGCTGAAGAAGACGCTGTCCACGCGCACCCAGCACGGGGTGCGGGTCGTGCACGAGGGCAGGGTCGCCACGGTCGAGCTGACCCGCGAGGCGCTGACCGAGCTGACCCGCGACCTGCTCGACCGCACCATCGAGATCACCCGCCGCACCATGGACACCGCCGCGGCCAAGGGCGTCGACTCCTACGACCACCTGGTGCTCGTCGGCGGCTCCACCAAGATGCCCGCGGTGGCCGAGGCCCTGGAGAAGGAGTTCCAGCTCACCCCGCGCCTGCAGGACCCCGACCTGGCCGTGGCCAAGGGCGCCGCGCTGTACGCGTTCGAGGAGACCTACCGGCGGCTGCTGCGCGCGGGCGACCGCGAGAGCGCGCTCGAGATGGCCGCCCGGGCGGGCCTGTCGGCCGACCAGCAGGAGCGCATCGCCGGGCGCACCATCAGGACGGTCGCCTCGCGCTCCTTCGGCATCGTGGTCACCGACCGCGAGAGCCGGCGGCGCAGCGTCGAGCACCTCGTGCACGCCAACGACCCGCTTCCCGCCGCCGTCACCCAGGACTTCTACACCGTCGACCCGGGGCAGGCCGGGGTCGACGTCGAGGTCATGGAGCAGGCGGGCACCGCCGAGTCGCGCGAGCTGGAGGACAACGGCCTGATCGCCGAGGGCGTGCTGAAGATCCCGCCGGGCAAGCCCGCCGGCTGGCCGATCGAGGTGACGTTCGCGCTGGACACCTCCGGCATGCTGCAGGTGACCTCGCGCGAGCGCGAGACCGGTGAGGAGCTGGAGCTGCGCATCCAGATCGGCGGCATGTCCGAGCAGGAGGTGGCCGAGTCCCGCGCCGCCCTCTCCCGCGTCCAGGTGAGCTAGCCGGGCGGCTGAATGGCATTCGACGAGGAGCGGTACACCCGGGAGGTGCTGGAACCCGCGCGCGAGGCGGGCGGCACCCCGCCCGCCGACCTGGGGGTTCGCTACCAGCTCCGCGAGGGGATGACGGCGCAGGACGTCTCCGAGACGGTCAAGCGGGTCCGCCAGTGCTGGCGGCGGGCCAGGGGCATGCTCAAGTACAAGCGCCTGGCCGACCGCCTGGAGGCCGACCACGCCCGCTTCGCCCCGATCTTCACGGCCGCCGCCGAGGGCGACCTGGTGCCGCTGCGCGCCGCCCTACGCGAGTCGCACGGGCGGGCCGGGCGCCGGGTGGCCGACGCCGGACGCCGGCTGGAGGACGCCGCCGGGCGCCTGCGGCTGCTGTCCCCGGCCCTGCTGGCCACCATCGCCCGCTCCAGCGGCGTGGGCCACGACGAGGCGCTCCGGCTGGCCGCCGAGCGGTCGATCGAGGTGCGCGAGCCCGACGAGCTGCCGCGCGCCGCCCCCTACCCCGGGTACGGCCGGGTGCGCGAGGCGCTCGACACCCTGGGGCTGAACCACCTGGGCCGGTTCGTCTTCGGCGAGGGGTGCGCGGGCATGCGGGTGCTCGACGGCCTCTCGGTGCCCGGCGCCGGGCCCGTCGAGGAGGCCGTCGCCGCCGCCGAGCGGCAGTGGGCCGCCCGCACCCGCGGCCCGTGGACGGTCGGCGCCGACACCCTGCTCGCCGCCCTGCGCAACGGCCCCGACCCCGGGGCGCTCATCCGGTACGACATCGTCGACCGGCTGCGCGAGCGGGTGCGTGAGCATCCCTACGACGACACCCTGCTGCGGCACGCGACCGCCGAGCTCGACCTGGCGCCCGACGACGCCCGCAGGCTGATCTTCGCGGTCCGCGGCGAGGGCGGGGTCTCCGGCGGGCCGCTGGCGCGGCTGCGCGAGCTGGTGGACGCCGGGGAGATCCACGCCGCGGCCGACTTCGCCGGCGCCATCGCCCCCGAGGCGCTCACCGGCGAGACCGCCGAGCTGGCGACCGAGGTGCGGGCCAGGCTGGAGCGCGCCGTCCAGCTCAGAGACCGCGCCCGCGCCGCGATCGACCCCGACGACGCGTGGATCGCGCTGCGCGACGCGCTCCAGCGGGTGCCCGACCTTCCCGGCGCCGCCGACCTCCTGCTGCGGCTGGCGCCCTACCCGGCGCGGGCGCCGCGCGCCGACGCCAACGGCGACACCGTGGCCGTCGCCTGGCAGCCCTCGCCGTCGCGGGCGGGCCGCATCCTGTACGACGTCTACCGCAACGGCGAGCCCGTGGCGACGACCGCCAACCCGCCGGTCCTGGACGAGCGGCCGCCGGTCAACGTGCCGCTCACCTACGCCGTGGTCGCGCGGCGCGACCAGGCGGCCGCCACGCCCGTCGCGGCCCGCCCCGTGATCGTGCGGCCCGAGCCCGGCGACGTCCGGCTGACCGCCGGCGACGGCGTGGTGTGGGGCCGCTGGTCGCGCCCGCCCGAGGCGGCCCGCGTCGTGGTGACCCGCGACGGGCGTCCGGTGCCCGCCGACGACACCGGGTTCCGCGACGCCCGCGTGATCAACGGCACGGCGCACACCTACGTGGTCGCCGCCGCCTACCCCGCGCCCGGCGGTGAGGCGGTGACGCCCGGGGTGCGGCGCACGGTGACGCCGCGCGGGCGCCCCCTGCCGGTCACCGGCTTCACGCTGCACCCCGACCCCGCCGCCCCCGGCACGCTGCTCGCCCGGTACGACGAGCCGGGGTCGGGCATCGTGGAGCTCGTCGCGCTGGACGACGTGCCGCCGTGGCCCCCGGGCACCACCCTGCCGCTCGCGGAGCTGCGCGGCGCCAGCCGGGCGGTCCCGTCCATCCCCACGCGCGACGGCCTGTCGGTGCGCCCGGGCTCGGGGCGCTGCGTGCTGCTCGCCGTCACCGTGGCCGGCGACCTCGCCACGGTCGGCGGGCACCTCGACCACGTCAACCTCGCCCCGCCCACCGAGCTCACCGCCCAGCGGCGCGGGGTGACCGTCTACGTCGGGTTCGTGTGGCCGGTGGACGTGCCCGAGGTGGAGGTGCGATGGAACCGGCGCAGCATGCTGGTCAGCTCGGCCGCCTACCAGGCCCAGGGCGGCGTGCGGCTGGAGGCGCCGGAGGGCGAGCCGGTCACCGTCGAGGTCGCGCCCACGGCGCTGGTCCACGGCGAGCGGGTGCGCGGCCCGGCCGCGCGGCTGCGGCTGGCCGCCCGCGTCCCGGTGCACTACGACCTCGTGCAGCAGGGCCCCGCGTGGCGGCGCTCGCTGGTGGTGGAGCTGACGTCCGACCGGCCGGTGCGGCTGCGCCGCCTTTCGCTGGTGCTCAAGGCCGGGCACGTGCAGCCCAAGTCGGCCGACGACGGCGTCCTGCTCGACCACTGGACCGACCTGGAGGTGCCCGCGCGGCTCGTCGTCGCCGCGCCGCGCCAGGCCCGGCCGTACTGGCTGCGCTGCTTCGCCGAGGGCGCCGACGGCGCTCCGGGCGCCGCGAGGATGCGCGGCGGCGAGGTCGTCGGCGAGGTCGCCCTGGTGGATCCGCCAGTGCGGCGGATGAAGGTCGGGTGAGTCCGTGATCACCTGCCCCTACTGCTTCGAGCGCGTCGCGCGCGACCGCATCGCGTTCCGCTGCCTGGGCGGCTCCGGCCTCGGCGGCGGCTGCGACCCCCGTCTGGACGAGACCCTCGCCCACTACCTCGGCTCCCCGGCCGCCGCGTCCCTGCCCCCGGTGTTCGCGGTGCGCAGGCCGGGGCGGCGCGCCGACTGCCCCGACTGCGGGCGCTCCACCGGCTGGCGGGTGTGCCCGGAGTGCCACAACCGGCTTCCCGCCGAGTACTGCGCCAACCCCGGGCGCATCGTGGCGCTGGTGGGCGCCAAGGGGTCGGGCAAGAGCACCTACATCGCCGTGCTGCTGCACGAGCTGACCAACCGGGTGGGGGCCGAGCTGGACGCCTCGCTGGTCGCCTGCGACGACCGCACGATCGCCCGCTACAAGCAGGACTTCGCCCGGCCGCTGTACGGGGAGCAGCGGCTGCTGAGCACCACCCGGCCCGCGGCGACCGAGCCGCGCGACCCGCTGGTCTACCTGCTCACGCGCACCGTGCCGGGCCGCCTGCGCAGCCGCACGGTGTCGCTCACCCTGGTGCTGTTCGACACCGCCGGCGAAGACCTGCGCAGCCGCGAGTCCACCGAGACCCACCTGCGCTACCTCAACGCCGCCGACGCCGTCGTGTTCCTGATCGACCCCCTGGAGCTGCCGGGGGCCAAGGCTTCGCTGAGCGGCGCGGCCCAGGCCCGCAGCGGCGCGAACGCGGCCGACCCCGACAGCGACCCGATCAACGTCATCAGCCGGGTCACCGAGCTGCTGCGCGACCGCGGCGGGTCGGGGCGACTGAGGGTGCCGGTGGCGGTGGCGCTGAGCAAGATCGACGCGCTGCAGGAGGGCATGGACTCCCAGTCGGCGCTGCACCGGGCCCGCACGCCCACCGGCGCCCTCGACCTGGACGACCGCGAGGCCGTGCACGAGCAGGTGAGGGCGTTGCTCGACGAGTGGCAGGCGGGCATGGTCGACCGCTACCTGCGGCAGCACTTCACCGACTTCGCGCTGTTCGGCCTGTCCGCGCTCGGCGGGGTGCCCGGCACGGGCACGGTGGGCCCGGGCGGCATTCGTCCCTACCGCGTGGAGGATCCCCTGCTGTGGCTCCTGCACCGGTTCGGGATGCTCAAGGGCTTGCGGAGGTGACGTGGTGGCCTGGCAGCTTCACTACACCTCCGCCGGTGCGGGCCCGACCGGGCGCGCCGGTTTCCAGTTCGTGGCCGAGTCGTCCGGGCTGCCGCACGGCCTGGCCGGGCGGGTCGCGCCCTACCTCGCCTACCGGCCGCCGCCCTCGGCGCCGCTCGCCCCGACCCCGGCGCAGGTGGCCGCGCTGCCGGTCGCGCTCGCGTACGGGCCGCTGGGCGAGCTGCGCGTCCTCACCCGGTGCGTGTACCTCGGGCAGGACTACTCGGGCAGGTACGGCAACTTCCTCGGGCACGCGGTGGTCGCCTCGGCCGGTGAGCTGACCGGGCTGCGGCCGGTGGAGTTCTGGCAGTCGCCGGTGTGGTCCGACTCCCCCGCCGCGACCGGCACGGCCCTGCCCGAGCTGGCCGACCTGGTGCCCGGCGACCGCGTGGACCCCGAGTCGCTGGGCGAGTGGCTCGCCACCGGCGGCGACGACTCCTACGCGCGGCTGGCCGGGCTGCTGGAGACGGTGGGCGGCGCCCTCGCGCGCGGCCACGGGCGGGTGGTGCTGGTCTCGGCCGAGGTGGAGCGCATCGTCCGGTGGATCGGGCTGATCTCCTACTCGCTGCCGTGGCCGGTGGCGGCCCGCCTGTCGTTCCTGACCTACAGCGCCGACCCCGCCTCGGCCCCGTACGTCGTCGTCGGCACCACCCCCGACGTGTGGATGCCGTCCGACATCGACGCCACCGTCGTCCACCTGGACGAAGCCGTGCGGCCCGCCGCGCCCCCCGGCCGCTTCGCCCGCACGATGACGGCCTGCTGGCGCCGCATGGACCTTGCCGGCATCGACGCCATCGCCGAACTGACCGAGCCCGCCCCGCCCCCCGAGCACGAGGCTCCCGGCGACCCCGGCACCTACGACGCCCCCGGCCGGGCCGCGAGGAGCCACGACGACACCGGACACGCCTCCCCCGGCCACGGCGCCGGAGCCCCGGACGCGTACGCCGTCGACGCGCGGCCCGCCGGACCAGCCGGGCACGACACCGGCGGACGACCGGCCGTGTCCGACGGCGGAGCAGGAGTAGCCGGGCAGGACACCGGGGTGCGCCCTGGCGAACCGGCCGGGTACGACACCGGGGTGCGCGGCGGCGGATCAGCCGGATACGACACCGGCGAGCACTACGGCGCTGGAGGACCGTCCGGGCGCGGCGGCGGTGCGCGCCCCGGCGAACCGGCCGGACACGACCGCGCCGGACGGCCCGCCGGACACGACTTCACGGGGCCGCCAGCGGGATTCGGCGGTCACCACGGTTCCGGACGGTCCGCCCCGGCTCCGGGTGACGACAGGGCCGGCAGGTGGCGCGGAACCCGCGGCACCGGCGCCGGGGCGCGGCCGGGCGAGGCGCGGCCCGGTGAGGCCCGGCCCGGTGAGGTGGCGCCCGGCGGGGCGGGGCAGACGGTTCTGGATCCGCAGGCCGCCGCGTCGCTGCTGGCCTTCTGCCGGGGGGATTCGGACGTCGACGCCGAGGAGCAGTCGGCCATCGCGCGCACGCTGCACCGGGGGCTGCCCGCGTGGGTCTGGCGCGACCTCGGGGTGATGGCCGGCGACATGACGTTCGAGCTGGCGTCGGCGTCGCGCGCCCTGGCGCCGGCCGACTGGTCCGACTCCTTCGCGGCGCGCTGCGCGGTGCTCGCCCTGCGCGACCCGTCGCTGCCGACGCCCCCGCCGCCCGTGCGCGGCGAGACCGGGGAGGCGTTGCGCGCCGAGGCCGCGCGGGCGCTGGCCGCCGCGCGCGACATGGACGGGCTGGCGGACGTCGTCCGCACGGCCCACGCGATCGGCGCGCCGCTCTCGCCGCCCGCCGTCGAGAGCGCGGTCCAAGCGCTGGCCCGGGCGGGCCTCGGCGACGTCGCCCGATTACTCGAACGCACCCCCGTGGAGCTTCGCGGGGCCGTGCTCACCGGGCTGGTGTCCGGGCTGGAGCAGGCATCGCCCGCGATCCGCCGCCGTGCCCTGACGGACGCCGTCTGCGCCCGCCTGGAGCGGCACGACCTGTCGCCCGCGCCGCGCACCGCCACCGCCGTCCTGCTCTCCCAGGCCCGCAACGGCCACCTGTCCCGCGTCGACGCGACGGCCCGCCTCGTCCACCTCGCCTCCGAAGCACGACACCGGCCCCCACCCCCACCGGCCGCTTCACCCCGGGCCACGACGACCGGCCCCGATACCGGATGGCGGACCGGCCACCCCGCGCAAGGAACGCACCTCCCCGCCACCCCGGCCGAGCACGCCGGCCCGGCCCGTCACGACCAGGCACCGCACGAAGGCGCCTGGCCGGCCGAGCACGCCGAAGTCCCCCCGAGCGGTGACGACCCAGCCCCGCCGAGCGGACGCCCCGGCGCGGCCGAACACGACCGGACACCCAGCCCCGGCCACACGCCAAGCGCCCACCGGCCCGGCGGCACACACGCTCCCGGCGGCACGGGCGGACACCCGGAGACCGGCCGGCAGCTCGACAGCGACGGGCACGTCATCCCGGACGCCCACCAGCACCACGGCGCGGGCGGCCACCGGCACACCGGTTCGGGCGGGGACGTCCCCCGGGGCGACGGGCGGCACTCCGGTGACGGCGGGGGCGGGCACGCCGTCGAGGCCGAGGGGGACGTCGCGGCGGAGGTGGACGCGGCGCTTGAGGCGATGTGGGAGGCGGCCCCGGCGACCGCCGAGTGCGTCGCGCTGGTGGGCATGCTCGGGGCGGGCGTCGCGGCGTCGGCGTACCTCTGCGACCTGCCGGCGCGGGCGTACCTGGAGGACGGGGTGGACGATCCGGACGTCGTGCGGCTGGCCGAGCTGGTGCGCGCGACCGTCCCCGGCTACCCCGCCACCGACGCCGAGGCGGTGCTGCTCGCCGCGGCCGTCCACGACGCGGGCGACCCGGCCGCCGCCGCCGCGCTGGTGGAGCGGCTGGACGGGCTGGCACTTGAGGCCGACGAGGAGCTGCTGCGGGAGGCGATCGCCGCGGCCGCGCGCGCCCTGACGCGGCGCGATCCCCGGTTCCGCGCCGAGGCCGTCGCCGCCCTGCCCGGCGGCGCCCGCGCCCGGCTCGCGGACGCGTGGCTGGACGGGCGCGTCGACCGCGCCGAGGAGGCCGAGCTGGTGGAGGTCGCCGTTCGGCTGCACCAGGCGGGCGTGGTCGTCACGACGCTGGACTCCTGGGCGAGGTCCCGGCTGAACGGCTGGTCGCTGTTCGGGTCGCTGGAGGCCCGCCTCAGGCGCGACGGCGAGCTGGCCGCCGGGCTGAGGGAGATGGCCAAGGGCCGGCGCGGGCCGCCGTGGAAGCGGGAGGCGCGCTGATGCCCCTGGCGGCGATCCTCCTGTTCGTGGTGTGGTGCGCGTGCATGTACTTCGGGTTCCTGTACGTGTTCCCGGTGGTCGTCGTGCTCGCCGTCGTCGCCGCCACGCTGGCCGCGGCCGGGTACTACTTCCTGGCGGCCGCGCGGGTGCTGCTGCCGGCCCGGGCGGTGGGAGCCTCCGCCGTGGCGCCGCCGGGCGCCGGGCCCGGCAGGGACCCCGCCTACCGCCACCCGCTGTTCGGGCAGATGCCGCTCGACGGCTGGCGTGCCCTGCGGTCGGCCGTCCCCGTCATGGCGCGCACCGCCGGCCAGCTGCTGACCAGCGTCACCAAGACGCTCATGGGCGGCCCGCAGGGGTTCTTCACGCTTCCGGTCTGGCTCGGCCTCGTGGCCGGGGCGGCCGTGGCCACCGTCCCGCTCGCGGCGGCCGGCGTCGCGGTCGCGGTGGCGTACGCGCTGGTGTTCTGCGTCGCGGCGCCGGTGTGGGTGGCGGGCCTGCTGCTGCTGCGCGGCGCCGAACGGGTCTTCATGCTGGTGCGGCGGATCCTGCAGACCTGCCCGCATCCGCAGTGCTACGCCGAGATCGTCCTGCCCGAGTACGCCTGCCCGACGTGCGGCGAGCGCCACCGGCACCTGACGCCGAACCTCGACGGCGCGTTCCGGCACGTGTGCCGGTGCGGCACGCGACTGCCCACCGCCATCGTGCTCGGCCGCTTCCGGCTGCGGGCGTACTGCCCGTCGTGCGGGCGGGCGCTGCCCCATCGGATCGGCCGCGCCCGCATCGAGCCGCTGCCCTTCGTCGGCGGGCCCGACGCGGGCAAGACGACGTTCATGGTGCTGGCGATCAACGCCCTGCACGACGCGGTGAAGGCGGCGGACGGCCGGGCGGGGTTCGTCGTCCAGGGCGACGAGCTGGCGTTCGCCCGGTTCCGCGAGGAGCTGCGGGCCGGGAAGGTGACCAAGACCGCCAGCCTGGCGCCGTCGGCGACCATGGTGGACATCGCGCTGCCCCGCTCCAAGGCGGCGGGCGGCGACCGCATCCTGTACCTGTTCGACCCGTCCGGGGAGGGTTTCACGGGCGCCGCGAAGGTGGAGGCGATGAGCTACCTCGCCCACGGCGAGGCCATGCTGATCGTGGTCGACCCGTTCGCGCTGCCGCTCGTCCAGCACGGCCTGTCGGCGGCGGAGCGCGGCGCCCTCAAGCGCGCCGGCGTCGTCCTGTCCCCCGAGGACCCGTCCGACACCTTCCAGCGGGTCAGGAACGAGCTGGCGGGCCGCACCGACGGTGCCCGGCAGCGTCGTGTCGCCGTGGTCGTCACCAAGGCCGACCTGCTGCGCGAGACCGGCGTGGGCCGCGACGCCGACCACCTGCCCGCGTGGTTCGACGGCGTCGGCCTGGGCAACATGGTCCGCGACCTGGCCCGCACGGCCACCGAGGTCCGCTACCTGGCCTCGGGCCTGCCCCCCGACTACCCGGCCATCAGCTCCCTCCTGACCTGGCTGACCGGCCTCCCCCTCCCCGACTCCTCCCCGCCCCCCCGCGCCAACGGCCGCCCCACCACCCCGAGCCCCGCCCCGACCTTCTCCGACGCGGACGACACCCCGCCCACCCCCGAACCCAGCCCCGCGCCCGCCGGAACCCCCAAGACCCGGCTCCCGGACACCTCCGGACGTCCCACGCCCGCAGACGCGCGCAGCGCCGCCCCCTCGGACCCCGCGGACCTGAACGGCACGGCCTCTCCGGACCCCGCGGACCCGCACAGGACCGCTCCCTCGGAGCCCGCAGACCTGAACGCCACCGAGCCACCCGAAACGGCGGCCCGGGACAGCGCCGAACCGCTCAAGCCCTCGGACTCGGCCCACGCCGAGCCGGCCAAGCCCTCACACTCCGGCGACGCCGAGCCGGTCAAACCCTCAGGCCCGGGCAACGCCGAGCCGCTCAAGACGGCGGACCTCCGCCGCCCGTGGACCCCGAGCAGGCGCCCCCCCGCACTCGTCCCGCTCGCCCACCGAATGCTTCGCTGGACCGTCTTCGGCGCCTCGGCCCTGGCGGTCCTCACGGTCCTGGCCCTGTTCACCAGGTGGCTCGTCACCCTGCTGACCAGCACCGGCATCATCTAGCCCGCCCCCGCGGAGCCTTTCGCCGCACAACGCCGCCGCCTTCCCCGGTATGGGGGGAGCCGCCTTCGAGGTCGGGCCTCACGCGTGTCCGGCGGGTGACGGTCCTTCCGCCGACACGGGCCCAGGTACCTCGGCCGCGGCCGCGCTCCATCCCCCGGCACACCGGAGCACGGGCAAGCCGACGGGGCCGCCCGGTGGGTGACACGCGGACGATGAAGTGCGTTCTCGCGTCAGCGGGGGGTGATCCAGGTGGTCTTGGCGGCGGCGACCAGGGTGCCGTCGAGTTCGTAGACGGCTGAGGTGCCGAAGAACTTGCGGCCTTCACGGCCGGTGGGGCGGGCGACCACGGAGTAGGTGCCGTTGGGGTAGACGCGGCGGAACACCTGGGCGGTGATGCGGCCCAGCACGCCGGGGAGGCCCTGGCCGGGGCGGGCGTGGGACCAGCCGGTGGGGCAGTCGAGGGCGGCCCAGATGAGGGCGTCGGGTATGCCGCCGTCCTGGTCGGTCACGGTGACCGGGACGCGCCAGCCGGCGGCGACCACGTCGGTGCCGTCGACCGGGCCGGGGAAGATGCGCAGGCCGTCGCCGGGGCCGCGCAGTCCGCAGACGAAGCAGCCGGGGGCGGGATGGCCGCCGGCCATGCCGGCGAACCCGGCCTCGGCCTTGGCGGCGTCGTTGAAGGGGACGAACGGGGGCGGCGTGATCTCCTCGGCGACGGGGATCGCCTCGGCCAGCACCTGGTCTCCGTGGGAGAGCGAGACGCAGTTGACCACCGGGCCGACCGTCAGCGGCGTGTCCAGGGGGACCGGCCGGTGCAGGGTCACCTCCAGCGCGTGCGCCCCGTCCGCGACCTCGGCGAGAGCGCCGGCCAGCGTGCCCGCCACCCAGCCGCCGTTCGCCACGCCGTCCCGCGGGCCGCGGAAACGGGCTGGAACGTTCAGCACGGTCTGCAGACCGGCGGAAGTCGGCATGTAGCGACACCCCCATGCTGCCCCGCGCCATCGCGGAGCCTCTATTGGTAAATAACGCTAGAAACCATCACATTTTATCCCGCGCGTCCCAACCCCTATGAAACCAGGCACGCATGACCACCCGGTTAGCCGCCCGTAACAGCGACATGACGCCACGCGTCCGAGCCGCCGCTCCGAGTCGGCACAGAGGGACGAACGCCCCCGCCCCCGCACGGACCGCGTCAGCACCCTGGGGACGGCCCCCGGCCAACGTCGTCGAGGCGACCTCCACTCCCGGCGAGAGCGACAACCGCTCCGCCGCGCACACGAACGCCACGTCGTGGGGGCGGAGCGTGCTCCGAACGGGGGGGCCGCGCGTCCTTGGGGTGCGGGTGAATCGTCAGCGGGAGGGCCGGGCGTTGGGAGACGAGGAGCTCAGTGAGCCGGAACGCCGGCTGGTCGGGGCGGTGGGGACTGGCACCCTCCTCGATCTCGGGGGGCGTCGCCCGGAGCCGGGGGACGCCGGTGAACGGGGGAAGGGCCGTACGGTTCGGGCCGCGCTGCTGGTCGAGCTTCTCACCGGTGTCCGGACACCCGCCGACGGGCGGATCCGGGGCGTCAAGCTGCGTGGGGCACGTGTGACGGGCTCGCTCGATCTGGAGGCCTGCACCGTCATCTGCCCCCTCACTCTGGAGGACTGCCTGATCGAGGAGCCCGTCGACCTCAGCGGCGCGACGGTCCCGGCGGTACGGCTTCCCGGCTCCCGGTTCCCGTCCATCAACGCCAGGCAGCTGCAGACCAGGGGGGACCTCGACCTCGGCGCGGTCACGGCGACGGAAGGGGTGGTCAACCTCGTCGGCGCCCACATCGGCGGCTCGCTCAACCTGAGCGGCGCCACCCTGGCCAACCCCGGCGGCGACACCCTGATCGCCGACCGGGTGACCGTCGACCAGGGCATGTTCTGCGGAAAGGGCTTCACCGCGACGGGCCAGGTCGGCCTCGTCGGCGCCCGCATCGGCGGTCAGCTCGTCCTGAACGGCGCCGCCCTGGCCAACCCCGGCGGGGACGCCCTGTTCGCCGACGGGCTCGCCGTGGACGGCGACGTGTTCTGCCGGGAGGGCTTCACCGCGACCGGCCAGGTCAGCCTCATCGGCGCCCACATCCGCGGCCAGTTCGACCTGAACGGCGCCACCCTCACCAACCCCGGAGGAGTGGCCCTGGTCGCCGACGGGCTCACCGTCGACCAGGGCGTGTTCTGCGGTGAGGGCTTCACCGCCACCGGCCAGGTCCGCCTGGTCAGCGCCCGCATCGGCGCCACGCTCGACCTGAGCGGCGCCGCACTCGACAACCCCGGCGGGCACGCCCTCAGCGCCGACCGGCTCACCGTCGACCAGGGCGTGTTCTGCGGTGAGGGCTTCACCGCCACCGGCGAGGTACGCCTCGCCGGCGCCCACATCGGCGGCCAGTTCGACCTGACCGGCGCCACGCTCGCCAACCCCGGCGCGGACGCCCTCACCGCCGATCGGCTCACCGTCGGGCAGAACATGCTCTGCGGGCGGGATTTCACCGCGACCGGCCAGGTCCGCCTCGCCGGCGCCCACATCGGCGGCCGGCTCGAACTCAGCGGCGCCGCCCTCGCCAACCCCGGCGGGCTCGCGCTCGACCTGGAAGGCTGCCAGGTCGCCTATCTGTCCCTCCACCCGGCCCGCGGCTCGGACGGGGCGATCGACCTCACCAGCGCGCGCGTCGGCGTGCTCAGTGACGACCAGGGAAGCTGGCCGTCCCGGCTCCACCTGCGGGGGTTCGCCTACGACTCCCTGGCCCACGACCGGGTGGGAGTGCGGGCCAGGCTGACCTGGCTCGGCCTCCACCAGGACGGTTACACGCCCCAGATCTACGACCAGCTCTCCGCCGTCTACCGCCGGGCGGGCCGCGAGGAGGACGCGCGCAAGGTCGCGATCGCCAAGCTGTGGCACCGCAGGCGCGTCCTCAACCCCGGCGGACGACTGGTCAACTGGCTGCTGTACCTGACCGTCGGCTACGGCTACCGCACCTGGCTGGCAGGCGTGTGGCTCGCGGCGCTGACCGCCGTCGGCACCTGGGTCTTCGCCCACTCCCCCATGACCCCCACGGTGACCTCCCCGCCCGCCTTCGTGCCGCTGGCCTACACCCTGGACGTGCTCCTGCCCATCGTCGACCTCGGCCAGGACGGCGCCTGGCGCCCCCAGGCGGGCGCCCTCTACCTGGGCTGGGCCCTCATCGCCGCCGGCTGGATCCTGACCACCGCCGTCGTAGCGGGCCTCACCGGCGTCCTGAAGCGCACCTGAACCAGCCCGCCCGGCAGGCGAAGAGGGCCGGCGGAGCCGCCCCGCGACGGCCTGGGGAGACACGACGTGGGGCCGGCGGTCTGACACCGCCGGCCCCACGTCTGTCGTGCTCACTTCACCGGACCGGCCTCACAGGACCGGCAGGTACCTGCCCAGTTCGAACTCGGTGACCTGACGGCGGTACTCGTGCCACTCGGTGCGCTTGTTGCGCAGGAAGTAGTCGAAGACGTGCTCGCCGAGGGTCTCGGCGACCAGTTCGCTGCGTTCCATGGTGGTGATGGCCTCGTCGAGGCTCTGCGGGAGGGGGTCGATGCCGAGGGCGCGGCGTTCGGCGGCGGTCAGCGCCCAGACGTCGTCCTCGGCTCCCGGGGGCATCTCGTAGCCGCCCTCGATGCCCTTCAGGCCTGCGGCCAGGATCACGGCGAACGCCAGGTACGGGTTGCAGGCGGAGTCGAGGGAGCGGAACTCCACGCGGGTGGAGTTGCCCTTGTGCGGCTTGTACATCGGCACGCGCACCAGGGCCGACCTGTTGTTGTGGCCCCAGCTCACGTAGCTCGGCGCCTCGCCGCCCAGGCCGGCGATGGCCTCGGCGCCGCCCCACAGGCGCTTGTAGGAGTTGACCCACTGGTTGCACACCGCGGTGATCTCCGCCGCGTGCTTGAGCAGGCCCCCGATGAACGACCGGCCGATCTTGGAGAGCTGGTAGTCGGCGCCCGGCTCGTAGAAGGCGTTGCGGTCGCCCTCGAACAGCGACATGTGGGTGTGCATGCCCGAGCCGGGGAACTCGGTGAACGGCTTGGGCATGAACGACGCCCAGATGCCCTGCTCCAGCGCCACTTCCTTCATGACCAGGCGGAAGGTCATGATGTTGTCGGCCGTGGTGAGCGCGTCGGCGTACCGCAGGTCGATCTCCTGCTGGCCGGGGCCGCCCTCGTGGTGGCTGTACTCCACCGAGATGCCCATCGACTCCAGCATCATGATCGCGTTGCGGCGGAAGTCGTGGCCGGAGCTGTGCGGCGTGTGGTCGAAGTAGCCGCCGGAGTCGATCGGCACCGGCCTGGCGCCGTCCCCGGGCCGCTCCTTCAGCAGGAAGAACTCCACCTCGGGGTGGGTGTAGAAGGTGAAGCCCATGTCGGCGGCCTTGGCCAGCGTGCGCTTGAGCACCCAGCGCGGGTCGGCGTGTGACGGCGAGCCGTCCGGCATGAGGATGTCGCAGAACATGCGGGCCGCCGCCGGCGTCTCACTGCGCCACGGAAGGATCTGGAAGGTCGCCGGATCGGGCTTGGCGAGCATGTCGGACTCATAGACGCGCGCGAAGCCCTCGATCGCCGACCCGTCGAAGCCGATGCCCTCGGCGAACGCGCCCTCCAGCTCGGCCGGCGCGATGGCCACCGATTTGAGGAAGCCGAGTACGTCGGTGAACCACAGCCGGATGAACCGGATGTCGCGTTCTTCGAGGGTACGGAGCACGAACTCCTGCTGGCGGTCCAAGGCATCCCCATTCTGCCGGACGTGATCGGACACCATTCGTCGTCGCGCTGAGCCATTCTCTGAGTCGGCGGAAGACTTGTCTGGTCATCTACCAGTCTGCCCGCCTGGTGTTTCTTACACGTTACGTGGGTTCGATGTTAGAAGGATCCCGCCCCACCCGGTCCGGGGCCGGACCCCCGGGCAACACGCGATCCCGCCATGCGTATGACGGACCCCGGGTCACATCACGTAAAGTGACAGCATCGTCTCGGTGTGTATTGGTCAAGGCTGACGACCGGCCAGGGAGAGCACATGAACGCGGAGCGGCGGCACGCCCGGCAACCGGGCCTGCGGCAGCGGGTGGCCTGGGCCGCCTCCATGGCGGCGGCCCTCACGCTCCTGGCGCTCGGCGCGCAGGCCGGGAGGAACGCCGCCTGCGCCGGGGAGGCGGCCGTCCCCGACCCGGCCGGCGTGGTCGCCGGCACGTGCTCGCTGACGGGCGCGGTGCGCGGCGACATGGTGACGGCCGTGTCCTCGGCCGAGTACGCCGGTTCCGCCGCCTGCGGCGCCTACCTGGACGTCACCGGCCCGCGCGGCACGGTGCGGGTGCAGGTGATCGACGAGTGCCCGGCGTGCCCGCCGGGCCGGCTCGACATGAGCCCGGCGGCGTTCGCCCGCATCGCCGATCCCGGCGAGAGCGCGGTGGCGGTCAGCTACCACACCGTGCACAACCCGGCGGTGCCCCGTCCCGTGGCGTTCCGCCTCAAGAAGGGCTCCTCCGCCCGTTGGCTGGCCATCCAGGCCGTCGACCACGGCAATCCGCTGCGCTCGCTGGAGATCCTCGACGACGGGCGCTGGCGCGCGCTCACCCGCGATTCCGGCAACTACTGGGTCGCCGGCCGGGGCGCCGGCGCGGGGCCGTACACCGTGCGCATCACCGACGTGCACGGCCAGCGGCTGACGGCCGGCGGCATCACCCTGGGCTCCGAACGGCTCCAGCGCACCGGCCGCCGTCTGTACGGCCCGACGGCGACTCCGGTGCGGCGGCACGGCACGCCCCCCGGGCAGACGCCGTCCCCGCCCGGCGCCGGCACGCCGGAGGGCCCGGGCGCACCGGGCGACGCGTACGGAGGCGCGGGCCAGAGGGCCCCCGACCGGGCGGGGCCCGGCGGGGAGACCGGCCCACACGAGGGGACGGTCACGGCAGGCGGAACGCGCCCCGGCACGGAGTCCGGTACGAGCCTCGGCACGGGGCCTGGCGAAGATCCGCAGGGCAGCGCCGCCGCCGCTCGCGCGGCCGGCGGCGAGGCCGGCCAGGCCATGCCCGAGTTCCCCGAGCGAGCCCCGCTCACCGCGCTCCCCTCCGCGCCCCCCTTCCTCTGCTGAGCAAGCGCGGGGCTCACGAGTGCTGAATCCGCGCGGGGCTCACGAGCCGGCGACGAGGGTGTCGCCGGTAGGGGTGCGGCGGTAGAGGACCTCGCGGCCCAGGCGGCTGCGGGTCACCAGGCCGCTGCCGCTGAGCACCGACAGATGCTGGGAGACCGCTCCGGGGGTGAGCGACAGCCGCCGGGCAAGCGCGGTGGTGGACACCGGGTCGCCCAGGCAGATCAGCAGCCGGGCCCGCGTGCTGCCGATCAGGGCGGCGAGCGCGCCGGGCGCGGGCGGCGGGCCGCTCTCCCACAGGGTGCCGACCCCGCGGGCGGGGTAGACGAGCATCGACTGGTAGGGCTCGGTCATGACCGCGATGCCCGGCCAGCGGAAGACGCTGGGCACCAGCAGCAGGCCGTCGCCGCCCACGTCGCCGCTGTGGCACCACTCCCCCGTCGTCGCGGTGCGGAGCCGGCCGCCCTCCCAGTGGACGGACGGATGCAGGTCGGCGAACAGCTCCCGGGCCCCGCCCGCGGCCAGCCGCCGCAGCCGCCACAGCACGTCCGCCTCCAGCAGGCCGTGCACCCGCGGCCAGAACTCCTCCAGCGCCAGCTCCCAGTAGGCGCCGAGAGTGTCGGCGACCCGCCGGACCCCGGCGGCGGGGTCGGCGAGGAACCGGGCCATCGACCCCGCGTCCGGCGTTTCCACGCACGCGGCCTCCTCGGCGGCCTGCGCCGGAGACGCCAGACGCACCCGGGCCAGCTCGGCGGCGAAGTCGGGCAGCGGCGTCTCGGGCGGCGGGGTGAGGAAGTCGGCCATGTAGCCGTGCGCGGGCACCAGGGCGAACAACTCGGCGAGGTCGAGCGACGCCAGCCGGGGGCGTACGGCGCGCAGCCACGGCAGGTGCGGCGAGTGGCTCGCGGGGGCGCGCAGCGCCCGCAGGCTCGCCACCAGCTCCCACAGCGGAGAGAACGCGAAGCGCACGCGCGCGACGTCCTCGGCGTCGAAGCGCCAGTCGACCCTTCCCACGGCCCCCACCCCCGAGATTTAGCCAGCCCTAAAAGAATGGCGCCGATGCGAACACCTGTCCAAGGTTTAGCCGTGACCAGTACCGCGACCGCCAAGCCCACCCTTCTCCAGTCCAGGCTCGGAGGGCTGCCGAGACCGTTCTGGGTGCTCTTCGGCGGCACCTTCGTCAACAGGCTCGGCACGATGGTCGAGCCCTTCATCGGCGTCTACCTCACCCAGGCGCGCGGCCTGTCGCTGCTGGCGGCGGGCGCCGTGATGGCGGTGTTCGGCGTGGGATCGCTGGTCTCCCAGCTCGTCGCCGGGTGGCTGAGCGACCGGCTGGGACGCCGCGCCGTGCTCACCGGCGGGATGCTGGCCACGGCCGTCGCCATGATCGTGCTCGGCTACAGCACCTCCCTGCCCGCGATCGTCGCCTCGATGGCGGTGCTCGGCCTGGTGATGGACGCCTACCGTCCCGCCTCGCAGGCCCTGGTGGCCGACCTGATCCCGCCGCACGACCGTCCCCGCGCGTTCGGGCTGCTGTTCTGGGCCGTCAACCTCGGTTTCGCGGTCGCCATGGTGGCGGGCGGGTGGCTCGCGCAGTCCGGCTTCCTCTGGCTGTTCTGGATCGACGCCGTGACCTGCGTGGTGTTCGGCGTGCTCGTGTGGCGCGCGGTCCCCGAGACGCGGCCCGCGCGCGAGCGCCGGGCGGGCGGCTTCGGCACGGTGCTCAGAGACCGGCTGATGATCGGCTTCATGCTCACCAACCTGGCGTTCACCTTCGTCTACCTCCAGGCTTTCACCACCCTGCCGCTGGCGATCACCGGTCAGGGGCTGTCCACCGCCGCGTACGGGCTGGCGATGGCGGTCAACGGCGTGCTGATCGTCGCCGTCCAGCCGCTGGTGAGCCACTGGCTGGCCAAGCGCGACCAGAGCCTGACGCTGGCGGCGGGCATGTCCGTGGTCGGCGTGGGCTTCGGGCTCATGGCGTTCGCCTCGACCACGGCCGGCTACGCCGCCGCGGTCGTGGTCTGGACGGCCGGTGAGATCGTCACGGCCGGGGCGACCGGGGCGCTCGTCGCCTCGATGGCCCCCGCGCACCTGCGGGGCCGCTACAACGGCGCGGCCGGCTTCGCGTGGTCGGCGGGCGCGCTCCTGGCTCCCCTGGCCGGCACCCGCCTGCTCTCGGGGGGCCAGGCCACGCTCTGGCTCACCGTGGGCGCGGTGGGCCTGGTCGCCGCCGCCGGCCAGTTCGCCCTCACCCCGGCCATCCGCCGCCGCGCCACCCGCGACGCCCTGCGCGGGTGAGGGGCCGCCCGCGACACCCCCCGCAAGGGTGAGGCCGCCGCCCGCGACGCCCCGCGCGGGTGAGGCCGCCCGCGACACGCGTGGATGAGGACCGCCCGCGACGCCCCGCGCGGATGAGGACCGCCCGAAACCCCTTCCGGCGAGTGAGCCAGACCCGTCCCGCTGGGTACCGGCGCAGGCGGGCGAGCCGACCTCGGCCCGCACCTGCTCGGCGTCCGGCAGCGCCCCCCAGGCGCGGGCGCACCGCCCGGTCGACATCGGCGTCCGGCGGGCGCACGATGAGACCGCCGGGAAGCGGGCCGGCGCACCGGAGCGCCACCGTCCGCGGGCTCGACGCGCCGCCGTCCTCCCCCGACCGCCACACGTAAGGTGGAGACCGTGCCACAACTGCGTATCGCCCTCGCCCAGACCAACCCGGCGGTGGGCGCTCTCTCCGCCAACGCCGCCAAGCTCGTCGAGTGGACGCGCCGCGCGGCGGAGAACGACGCCCATCTGGTCGTGTTCACCGAGATGTTCCTGACCGGCTACCCCGTCGAAGACCTCGTGCTGCGCTCGTCCTTCGTCGACGCGTCCATCGAGACGCTGGAGGCCACGGCCGCCCGCCTCGCCGAGGAGGGCCTCGGCGAGCTGCCCGTCGTCGTCGGCTACGTCGACCGCTCCGGCGTCGCGCCGCGCCTCGGCCAGCCCAAGGGCGCCCCGCTGGACGCCGCGGCGCTGGTGCACCGCGGCCGGGTGGTCACGCGCACGGCCAAGCACCACCTGCCCAACTACGGCGTCTTCGACGAGTACCGCTACTTCCTGCGCGGCGACCGCCTGCCGATCTTCCGGCTGCACGGCGTCGACGTGGCGATCGCGGTCTGCGAAGACCTGTGGCAGGACGGCGGCCCGGTGCGCGCCGTCGCCGAGGCCGGGGCCGGGCTGCTGGTCGTGCCCAACGCCTCGCCCTACGAGCGCGAGAAGGACGACGTGCGGCTGGAGCTGTGCGCCGACCGCGCCCGCGAGGCCGGGTGCGCGCTGGCCTACGCCAACCAGGTCGGCGGCCAGGATGAGCTGATCTTCGACGGCGACTCCATCGTGGTCGACGCCGCCGGGGCGCTGGTGGCGCGGGCGGCGCAGTTCCGCGAGGAGCTGCTGTTCGCCGACCTCGACCTCCCGCTCGCCGACCCGGCGGCCCGGCCGGGCTCGTTCCCGGTCGACGCCGGCGACGGCACGACGATCACCGTCGAGCGGCTGGTGGTGTCGGCCGAGCCGGTGCCCGCCTACGCGGCGGAGCCGCCGTCCCTGGCCCCGCGCCTGGACGACCTGGAGGAGGTCTACTCGGCGCTGGTCCTCGGCGTGCGCGACTACTTCACCAAGAACGGCTTCCAGTCGGTCGTGCTGGGCCTCTCCGGCGGCATCGACTCCGCGCTGACCGCGACCATCGCCGCCGACGCCGTGGGCCCCGACCGCGTCCACGTCGTGCTCATGCCGTCGCGCCACTCCTCCGACCACTCGGTGAGCGACGCGCGCGACCTCGTCGAGCGCCAGGGGCTGCACTCGCGGGTGGTGCCCATCGAGGGCATCGTCGACGCCTTCGAGAAGGAGGTCGAGCTGACCGGCCTGGCCGCCGAGAACCTCCAGGCGCGGGTGCGCGGCATGCTGCTCATGGGCCTGTCCAACGAGCACGGCCACCTGGTGCTGACCACCGGCAACAAGAGCGAGCTGGCCACCGGCTACTCCACCCTCTACGGCGACTCCGCCGGCGGCTTCGCGCCCATCAAGGACGTCCTGAAGACGACGGTGTGGCAGCTCTCCACCTGGCGCAACGCCCAGGCCGGCCGCGAGAGCGAGCTGCTGCACGGCTTCGCCGTCCCGCCCATCCCCGAGAACTCCATCTCCAAGGAGCCCAGCGCCGAGCTGCGCCCCGGCCAGCGCGACACCGACTCCCTGCCGCCGTACGACGTCCTCGACCGCCTGCTCGCCGACTATGTCGAGCACGACATGGGCAAGGCCGGCCTCATCGCGGCGGGCCACGACCCAGAGCTGGTGGCGAGGGTCATCCGCCTGGTCGACCTCGCCGAGTACAAGCGCCGCCAGTACCCCCCCGGCCCCAAGATCACCCCCAAGAACTTCGGCCGCGACCGCCGCCTCCCCATAACCAACCGCTGGCGCGAGACCCCGACCTCCTGACCTCGATCAGCACCCTGATCTCGGCGAACGCCGTGCGGACGAAGAGCACACGCAGCCCGTGATCGCGTCGCTCGTCCGGCGGGCGGCTCACGCCGGTTCACCGGCGGAGCCGCCATCGAAGTGACGGGTGGTGATCGCGTCGCGTCGTCACCTGGGAGGCTCGCCGGCGGTGACGGACGGAGTCAGGGGCGCAGGCCGGTGAGGACCTGGTCGACTATGCGTTCGGGGAGGTCGGGGGAGAGGACCTCGTCCTTGTCGCGCCACTTGGTGAAGTAGACCATCGCGCCGTTCAGCGTGGCCATGGCGACCTCTACGTCGATGTCGGCGCGGAGCTCGCCGGTCTGGGCGCCGCGGCGCAGCAGGGAGCGCAGGGCCGCCTGGCGGGGCTGGATCGCGATCTCGCGGAAGCGTTCGAGCAGGTGCGGGAAGCGCTCGGACTCGCTCATCGCGAGGTTCATGATGCAGCGGTGCCTCGGGTGGCCGGTCTCCTTGAGGATCGCCGCGAGGAAGCTGACGAGGTCGTCGCGGGCGGAGACGCCACCCGGCTCGGGGATCGGGGCCTTGAGGGTGGCCATCGCGTCGACGACCAGCTCCTCCTTGTTGGCCCAGCGGCGGTAGATCGTCGTCTTGCCGACGCCCGCGCGCGCCGCGATCGCCTCGATCGACAGTTCGGAGACGCCCGAGCCCTCGGCGATCATCTCGACCGTGGCGTCGATGATCGCCTTCTCCGCCTTCTCGCTGCGGGGACGGCCCGGCGTGCGGACCGCCCCCATCTCGTCAGTCACCATGGTGCGCTCACACTACTGCGGGTTCCTTGTGATCCGGCTGCCGCACGGGTGGTGCCGCCTTCTCCCTGCCCGGCAGCCACCTCGCCACCACCGCGGCCCCCAGGAGCGCGACGGCCGCGCCGACCACGGCGCTGACGTGCATGCCGTCCATGAACGCCTGCTTGGCCGGCTCGATCAGCGAGGCGCCCTGGGCGCCGAGCTGCTGGGCCGCGCCCATGGTGGCCGTGATGGACTCCCCGGCCTCGTGCCGGACGCCCTCCGGCAGCGCGGTCAGCGAGCCGCTGATGTTGTCGCGGTAGGTCGCCGACAGGATGGACCCGAGGATCGCGACTCCGAGGGCGCCGCCGATCTGTCGGATCGTGTTGGTCATCGCCGAGCCGACGCCGGCCTTCTCGCGCGGCAGCGAGGACATGACGGCCTCGGTCGCGGGCGCGCCGATGCTGGCCATCGCGACGCCCTGGACGAACATGATCAGCAGGAAGGCCCAGATGGGCGTGTCGACCTGGATGAACGCGTAGCCCACCAGCGTCGCCGCGATGAGCAGCATGCTGACCGTGGCGACCAGCTTGGCGCCGAAGCGCTTGACCATTCCGGTGCTGAGCGGCGAGAAGACGAGCTGGGCCGCCGCGAACGGCAGCAGCAGCACACCGGCCATCAGTGGGCTGAACCCCTTGACGATCTGCAGGTAGAAGGCCAGGAAGAACATCACGCCCATCATGGCGAAGAAGACCAGGCCGATGCTCGCGACGGCGGTGGAGAACCTCGGCAGCGCGAAGTAGCGCACGTCGAAGGCGGGGTGCGGGGTCCTGCGCTCGTGCCGGACGAAGGCCGCGAGCACGGCGACGCCGACGAGGGCCGGCGCCCACACCTCGGGGTCGGCGATCGTTCCCAGCTCGCCGCCCCGGATGACGCCGTAGACCAGGCCGACCATGCCGACGATCGACAGCAGGACGCCGACGGGGTCGAGCCCCGACCGGTCGGCGCTCTTGGACTCCGGCACCAGGAACGCGATCAGCAGGGAGCTGACGATGACGACCGGCACGTTGACCAGGAAGACCGAGCCCCACCAGAAGTGCTCGAGCAGCAGGCCGCCGATGATCGGGCCGATCGCGACGGCCAGGCCGACGCCGCCGGCCCAGATGCCGATCGCCTTGCCGCGCTCCTGCGGGGAGAAGACGTTGGAGATGATCGCCAGGGTGGCGGGCATGACGGCGGCGGCGCCGAATCCCATGGCCGCGCGGGCGACGATGAGCTGCGCGGGGTCCTGCGCGTAGGCGCTGGCCAGCGACGACAGGCCGAAGAGGATCATGCCGACCTGGAGCATGCGCTTGCGGCCGAACCTGTCCCCCAGCACCCCGAAGGTGAACAGCAGGCCGGCGAAGACGAGCGTGTAGGAGTTGATCGCCCATTCGAGCTGGCCCTGCGTCGCCCCGAGCCCCGCTTCGGGGTCGGAGATGACTTTCAGCGCCACGTTGAGAATGGTGTTGTCCAAGACGATGGCCAGCAGGCTGAACACCATCACGCCGAGGATCTGCCATCTGCGTGGGTGGCCCGTTGGTTGGTGCACTTCGTCCCCCATAGGTACTTTTGCGCAAATTTCGATACGGTGTAGTTTCGCAACGCTACCGTAGCGCTCCCTGATTCGATACGCAACCGTCTCGTTTCGATTAGGGGCCCGCGCACCCGCCGGCCCGGGTCTTCGACACCGAGGAGGCGGCGCCGCGCGACCGGCGGCGACGACCCCTGCCAGGCCGCGGGTGTGACCCGCATCGCCGCAGGAACGGGGACTAGGACGGGGTCCTCCGGGTGTTGCTCCAAGGGTCAGGCGTGCGATGATCTGACCGTCCGGGGACGCCACAAGGGCGCCTCGAGGCCTGGAGGGATCGATGATGTCCTCTGTCCCAAGCATGTCCGGTTCGCCGACCGCTCTCTACGGCGGCCAGACCGGGCGACGCGTAACCGTCCGTGACATCGCCGCCGCCAAGGAACGCGGCGAGAGATGGCCGATGGTCACCGCGTACGACGCGATGACCGCCAGGGTCTTCGACGAGGCCGGCATCCCGGTGATGCTCGTCGGCGACTCGGCCGCGATGGTGGTGTACGGCTACGACTCCACCCTTCCCGTGTCCGTCGACGACCTCATCCCGCTGACCGCGGCCGTCGTCCGCGGCTCCTCCCGCGCGATGGTCGTGGCCGACCTGCCCTTCGGCTCCTACCAGTCCTCCCCCCAGCAGGCGCTGGAATCGGCGGCCCGGTTCATGAAGGAGGCCGGCGCGCACGCCGTGAAGCTGGAGGGCGGCCGCCGCACCCTGCCGCAGGTGGAGACGCTGGTGGCGGCCGGTGTGCCGGTGATGGGCCACCTGGGGCTCACGCCGCAGTCGGTGAACGTCTTCGGCGGCTACCGCGTCCAGGGGCGGGGCCAGTCCGGCGACGAGCTCATGGCCGACGCCAAGGCCCTGGAGCACGCCGGCGTCTTCGCCGTCGTGCTCGAATGCGTGCCGGCCGAGCTGGCCGAACGCGTCACCGCCGCCCTGTCGGTGCCGACCATCGGCATCGGCGCGGGCCCCTCGTGTGACGCGCAGGTGCTGGTCTGGCAGGACCTCATGGGCCTGACGCAGCGGCCGGCCAAGTTCGTCAAGAAGTACTTCGACCTGGCCGGCGAGATGGACCACGCCGTCCGGGCCTTCGCCGACGAGGTCGCCACCGGCGTCTTCCCCGCTCCGGAGCACAGTTACCGCTGACCGGCCAGCACGACCACCGCCCCCGGCCAGAGCACGTTTACCGCTGACCGGCCGGGCCCCGGCGGGCACGGCCACCGCCGGCCCCGAGGCGACGCCCCAGCCCGGGCCGTGCGCGCGCAGGCGCGCACGGCCCCCGGGCGCTCAGCCCAGCGTCGACGGGTCGGTGTTGGCGCCGCAGATCACGACGGCGATCCGCTCCCCCGGGCGCGGCACGTACGCTCCCGAGCGCAGGGCGGCGAGCGCGGCGGCGCCCGAGTGCTCGGCCGCGACGCGGTGGCCGCGCCACAGCTCCTCGCGCGCCTCGACGATCGCGTCGTCGGTGACCAGCACGCTCCGCACGCCCGCGGCCGTCACGGTGTCGAACGCGATGCGCCCGATCCTGCTGGCCCCCAGCGCGTCGGCGGCCACGCCGCCCACCTCGACCAGCACCGGCTCGCCCATGGCCATCGCCCGGTGCAGGGTGGGGATGCGCTCCGGCTCGACGGCGACCACCTCGGCCGCGCCGTCCAGTGCCGCGGTGACGCCCGCGACGAGCCCGCCGCCGCCCACGGCGACCAGGACGGTGTCCACTCCCCCGGCCTGCTCCATGAGCTCCAGGCCCACCGTGCCCTGGCCCGCGACCACGTCGGGGTGGTCGTAGGCGTGGATCTCCAGCGCGCCGGTCTCGGCCGCCCGCTTGGCCGACGCCTCGTACGCCTCGGCGAAGATCGAACCCGTCAGCGTGACGGCGGCGCCCAGGGCGCGCAGCCGGGCGACCTTCACCGGCGCGCAGATCTCCGGCACGAAGATCTCCGCCCGGACGCCGAGCGCGCGCGCCGCGTGGGCGACCGCCACCCCGTGGTTGCCGCCGCTGGCCGCGATGACGCCCGCCCCGGGCAGGCGGCCGGCCGCCAGGACGCGGTTGAAGGCGCCGCGGACCTTGAACGAGCCGGAGTGCTGGAGCCCTTCCAGCTTGAGCACGACCCCCGGGTCGCCCTCGACCACCGGCGTGCGGCGGACGCGCCCGGCGATCCGGGCGGCGGCCCGCTCGACGTCCCCCCGGGTGACGGTCACCGGGCGTCGCCGAGCGCCTGGGCGAAGTCGGCCCACAGGTCCTCGGGGTGCTCGATGCCGACCGCCACGCGCACCGTGCCCTCCCCGATGCCCACGCCCGCGAACTCCTCGGCGCTCAGCGAGCGGTGCGAGGACGAGGCCGGGTGCAGCACCAGCGTCTCGACGCCGCCGAGCGACGGCGCGAGCAGCGCCAGCCGGATGGAGCTCATGAACCGCTCGCCCGCGGTGCGCCCGCCGGCCAGGTCGAAGGAGAAGACGCCTCCGAAGTCGGGCAGCAGCTTGGCCGCCAGCTCATGCGACGGGTGGGTGGGCAGGCCCGGCCAGTGGACCGCCGCGACGGCCGGGTGCTCGGCCAGGCGGGTGGCGAGCAGGCGGGTGTTGTCGCAGTGCCTGGCCATCCGCAGCGGCAGCGTCTGCAGGCCGCGCAGGGTGAGCCAGGCGGCGAACGGGTCGGCGGTGGCGCCCAGCTCGATGGCGAAGCGCCACGCCCTGCGGTAGAGCTCGTCGGCGGCGAAGACCGCGACGCCGCCGAGCACGTCGCTGTGCCCGCCGAGGTACTTCGTCGTGGAGTGCACGACGACGTCGGCGCCGAGCTCCAGGGGGCGGCAGAGCATCGGGGAGGCGAAGGTGTTGTCCACCACCGAGACCAGCCCGGCCTCGCGGGCGGCGGCGCACATGCCGGGGAGGTCGGCGACCTGGGTCATCGGGTTGGCGATGGTCTCCAGGTAGAGCATCTTGGTCTCGGGCCGGACGGCCGCGCGCACCGCGGCGGGGTCGTCCTGCGCGACGTAGGTCACCGCGACGCCGAACCGTGCGGCCAGCTCGGCGACCATGGCGGCCGTGCCGCCGTACAGCGCCCGCTGGGCGATCAGATGGTCTCCCGGGCTGAGCAGGCCGAGCAGCACGATGTTGATGGCGCCCATGCCGGAGCCCGCGGCGATGGCGGCCGCGCCGCCCTCCAGGCCCGTGACCGCCTCTTCGAGCGCGCGCACCGTCGGGTTGGACAGGCGGCCGTAGACGAACGCGCCGTCGGGACGGGTCATGCCGTCCGCGAAGACGGCCGGGTCGTCGAAGGCGAAGCCGGACGTCTGGTAGATCGGGGTCGAGATCGGCGTGCTGCCGTTCAGGGGCGGCTTCGGCAGGTGGACGGCCCGGGTCTCCCGGTGCAGAGGGCTCATGACGTCAAGAATGGCCGCTTTAGGGGGTGTTTGTCAGATTCGCCGGTCCCGGCCGGCCGCCGGTGATCCCGATCCCGGCAGGCCTCGTACCGGTCGATCGTGCCGGCGGCAGGCTTCGCCGTTCGCCCGATCAGACGTCGGTGATCCGGATCCCCGCGTGCGCCTTGTACCGGCGGTTGATCGAGATGATGTTGGCGGTCAGCGCCTCCACCTGCCCGGCGTTGCGCAGCCGTCCCCCGTAGACGCCGCGCACGCCGCCGATGCGCGCGGCCAGCGCCTGGACGAGGTCGGTGGCCTCGCGGTCGTCGCCGAGCACCAGCACGTCGAGGTCGACCTCCTCGACCTCCGGGTCGAGCAGCACCACGGCCGACACGTGGTGGAAGGCCGCCACGACCCGGCTGTCGCCCAGGACGGCCGCCGCCTGCTCGGCCGCGCTGCCCTCCTCGACCGGCAGCGCGAAGGCGCCCCGCTTGTCGAACCCGAGGGGGTTCACGCAGTCGACGACGATCTTTCCAGCCAGGTCGCCGGCGAGCGACTCCAGCAGGGCGCGGTGCCCGTCCCACGGCACGGCGACGATCACGATGTCGGCCTCGGACGCCACGCTCGCGTTGTCGGCGCCGCGCACCGGAAGTCCCTCGCCCAGGCTCGCCGCCGCGTCCTGCGCGCGGGACGCGTCCCGCGAGCCGATCAGCACGGTCTGCCCGGCCAGCGCGAACCGGCGGGCAAGGCCCTTGCCCTGGTCGCCCGTGCCGCCGAGGATCCCGACCGTCAGGTCGCTCACGTCCCGAAGCTCATCGGTCATGGCCCTGGCGCCTCCTCGCTCGACGGCAATTCCCCTGATCATGCCAGGCGGCGCTTCGCGGGACGGCGGCGGGGGCGGTGATGCACCATGGGTGTCATGGACGCTGCGTCGGTGGCCTTCCTGCGCGAGGTGCTCTCCACGACCGGGTGGGTGGAGCGCACCCGCGAGCTGGCGATGGGCCTGCGCGCCACCCGCACCCCCGGGGGCCTGCTGGTGGTCGGCACGCCGCGGGAGGAGCCCTGGCACCTGACCGCGCATCTCGACGACGAGGCGCGCCTGTCGGGCCTTTCGCAGCTCGCGCCGACCCTGGTGCGCTGGGAGCCGCCGCCGGGCGCGCCGCCGCACCTGTCGGTCGGCGTCGACCGCCTCCTGGCCGCGCGGCGCGGCGAGACCCTGTTCGTCGTGTCGGAGGCCAAGGCCCCGGTGCCGCTGCTCGAACGCGTCGACGACGCCCGCAAGACCGGCGCCACGATCCTCGCCCTGGACGGCGGCGACCCCGAGCTCGAAGGCCTGGCCCACGACGCGCTGGCCGTCCCGCCCCAGGACTCCCTCTTCACGTTCGACGCCGCCCAGCACCTGGTCAGCATGGCCGCCGGCGAGTCCTCCCGAACCCGTGGCAAGCTCATGGACCGCCTGGCCCGCCTGGCCGAACGCATCACCGGCCCCCGCGTCCCCGACTGAGCGCCCGGCCCCACTGGTCAGGTGATTCTCGCTAGTCGTCGTCCCACTGCTTGTCGGACTCCTGCCACGTCTTGTTGCGGGCGGCGGCGGTCTGGAGGGCCGCGGCGGCCTCGTCGCGGGTGGCGTATGGGCCCAGGCGGTCCTTGTTGGGACAGCCCTTGTCGGGCTCGACCGCCATGTGCTTCAGGCAGTACCACCACTGGTCGCCGCTCATGTGCCGCTCCTTCCGGGGGACATCCGGGAGATCGCCCCCCGTAACGCCCGCCATGCCCGTTCTCAGGCACATCCTGCCCCCCTGGTGCGGAACTAGACTTGGCGCCATGACGACTCTGCTCCGGCCAGGACGGCTCTCGCCCACCCGTAAGGTCCCCGCGCACATCGAGCGGCCGGAGTACGTCGGTCGCAAGGAGCCCAAGAAGGGCGGCTCCGACGTGCAGACCGCCGAGACGATCGAGCGCATGCGCGTCGCCGGCAGGGTGGCCGCGCAGGCGCTGGAGGAGGTCGGCAGGCACATCGTGCCGGGCGTCACCACCGACGAGCTCGACCGGGTCGGGCACGAGTTCCTCTGCGACCACGGCGCCTACCCCTCGACGCTCGGCTACCGCGGCTACCCCAAGTCGCTGTGCACCTCGATCAACGAGGTCATCTGCCACGGCATCCCCGACGACACCGTGCTGAACGAGGGCGACATCGTCAACATCGACATCACGGCGTACATCGGCGGCGTGCACGGCGACACCGACGCCACCTTCCTGGTCGGGGAGGTCGACGAGGAGTCCCGGCTGCTGGTGGAGCGCACCCGCGAGGCGATGATGCGCGCCATCAAGGCCGTCGCGCCCGGGCGCCAGCTCAACATCGTGGGGCGGGTCATCTCGGCGTACGCCAAGCGGTTCGGCTACGGCGTGGTGCGCGACTTCACCGGCCACGGCATCTCGACCTCGTTCCACTCCGGGCTGATCGTCCCGCACTACGACGACCCGGGCCTGACGGTGACGCTGGAGCCGGGCATGACCTTCACCATCGAGCCGATGCTCACCCTCGGCACGATCGAGTACGACCTGTGGCCCGACGGCTGGACCGCCGTGACCGGCGACCGCAAGCGCACGGCCCAGTTCGAGCACACGATCGTCGTGACCGATTCCGGCAGCGAGATCCTCACCCTGCCGTGAGCGGCTCAGACAGGGGTGCGGTTTCCCACAGGGCGGCACCTGGGGCGTACCGGCACCAACCCGGAAGGTCATCCTCATGCACCCTGATATCCGAACACGCATAACCTGACGGCCATGGACACGACCGTTGACGGGGTCGCCGGATGGGCGATCGGACTCATGGAGACGATGGGAGCGCCCGGCGCGGGCCTCGCCATCGCGCTCGAGAACCTCTTTCCCCCCCTGCCGAGCGAAGTCATTCTGCCGCTGGCCGGGTTCACCGCCAGCAAGGGCGACATGAGCCTTGTGGCGGCGCTGGTGTGGACGACCCTGGGCTCGGTGGTCGGGGCCCTGGCCCTGTACGGCGTGGGGGCGCTGCTCGGCCGTGAGCGCACCATCGCCATCGCCAGCCGCCTGCCGCTGATCAACATCGCCGACATCGAGAGGTCGGAGGCCTGGTTCGCCAGGCACGGCACGAAGACCGTCTTCTTCGGGCGCATGATCCCGATCTTCCGCAGCCTCATCTCCGTCCCGGCCGGCGTCGAGCGCATGCCGATCATGAAGTTCGCCCTGCTCACCACGCTGGGCAGCGCGATCTGGAACACGATCTTCGTGCTGGCCGGCTACCAGCTCGGCGAGAACTGGTCGCTGGTCGAGGGCTACGCCGGCATCCTGTCCAGGGTCGTCATCGTGGTCGTCGTGCTGGCCGTCGTGGTCTTCATCGGCAGGCGGGTGCTCGACCGTCGTAAAGGCAGGCATGTCGCTCGCTGAGGCGCCCGTCCGCTTACCCGGCGCCGTGCTGGGCCGCGCCGGGCGAGTGCCGCTGGCACTGCTGCTGGGCACGGTCACGGCGCTGGCCGAGCTGCTCCACCTGGTCGCGGCGGGTCTCGCCGCCCTGGTGCTCGCCCCCAGCCCGCGCGGGCGGCGGGCCGCCGCGCGCCTGGCGCACGCGGGGGCGCGGCGGCTGGCGGCGCTGGAGGTGCGGCGCCTTCGCCCGCTCAACGGCGTGCCCCCGCTGCCCGGCCGCTCCCAGGCGCTCGCCTACGTCGCCGCCCGGTGGCCGGTGGGCATCCTCGGCGGCATCGTGCTGGCGCTGCTCGTGTTCGGCGCGGCCCTGGTCGTCCGGCTCCTGTGGGGCTGGGCGCACGGGGTGTACCTGGACGGCATCGAGCCCACCCCGCTGATCGTCACCTACCTCGGCGCGACGGCGGCCCTGCTGCTGTTCCTGGACATCAGCGGCATGGCCGGGGTCATGGCCCTGGACCGCGCCCTGGCCAGGCGGCTGCTGGAGCCCGGCCCGACCGCGCTGCTGGAGCGGCGGATCGCCGAGCTGGCCGAGAGCCGCGCCGGCATCGTCACGGCCGTGGACGCCGAGCGCCGGCGCATCGAGCGCGACCTGCACGACGGGGTGCAGCAGCGGCTGGTGGCCCTGGCCATGCTGATCGGCCGGGCCCGCCGCGGCCGCTCCCCCGAGCTGCTCGACACCCTCCTGCTCCAGGCGCACGAGGAGGCCACGGCGGCGATCGGCGACCTGCGCGAGGTCGCCTGGCGCATCTACCCGGCCGGGCTGGACTCCCTGGGGCTGCGCGACGCCGTCGCCGCCGTCGCCGAGCGCGCGGGCGTGCCCGTGGCGGTCGACCACGGGCCGCACGGGCCCCTGCCATCCCCGGTCGAGACCGCCGCCTACTTCGTGGTGTGCGAGGCCGTCACCAACGCCGCCAAGCACGCCGGGGCCACCCGCGTCGCCGTGCGGCTGGCGAGGCGCGGCGCCACCCTGGAGGTCACCGTGCGCGACGACGGTCGCGGCGGCGCCGACCCCGGCGGCGTCGGCCTGTCCGGGCTGGCCCGCAGGGTCGCCGCGCTGGACGGCCGGTTCGGCGTGGCCAGCCCGCCCGGCGGGCCCACGACCGTCACCGCGGAGCTGCCGTGCGCGTGATCCTCGCCGAGGACTCCACGCTGCTGCGCGAAGGGCTGGTGCGCCTGCTGCTGGAGGAGGGCCACCAGGTCCCTGCCGCCGTCGGCGACGCCGCCGCGCTGGTCGAGGCCGTGGCCGAGCACCGGCCCGACATCGTGGTGGCGGACGTGCGCATGCCGCCGTCGCACACCGACGAGGGCCTGCGCGCGGCCCTGGAGATCCGCCGCCGCTGGCCGGGCACGCGGGTGCTGGTGCTGTCGCAGTACGTCGAGAAGCGCTACGCCACCGAGCTGATGGGTGGCGACGTCGACGGCGTGGGCTACCTGCTCAAGGACAGGGTCGCCCAGGTCGCCGACTTCCTGACGGCGCTGGATCGCGTCGGCGCCGGGGGCGCGGCGTTCGACCCCGAGGTGGTGCGCCAGCTCCTCGCCCGCACCACCCACGCCGACCCGGTGAGCACGCTCACCCCCCGCGAGCGGGACGTGCTTGGCCACATGGCGCAGGGATACACCAACGCGTCGGTCGCCGCGCGGCTGCACATCTCGGTCAGCGCGGTGGAGAAGCATGTGAACGCCATCTTCGACAAGCTCGGCCTGTCCCACGTCACCGGGTACAGCCGCCGGGTGCTGGCCGTTCTGCGCTACCTGGGCTCCTGACGGGGGCAGACACACGCCATCCGATCTTCTACGCTCGATCTTCGTCAGCCCATGGGCGGACAAGGCGACCTATGACCGGAGACCGCGTGGACCACTTCCAGCCCGCGACCACCGCCGAGCACCTGCTGTGGCTGCTGGGACGGCACGGCGTCGAGCACCTCTTCCTCAACCCCGGCACCGACTCCGCCCCGCTCCAGGAGGCCGTGGCCGTGCTGGGCAAGGCCGGGGTGGTGATCCCCAAGGTGGTCACCTGTTCGTTCGAGTCGGTCGCGCTGGCGGCCGCGCACGGTTACTGGCAGGTGACCCGGCGCCCGCAGTGCGTGTTCGTCCACGTCGACGTCGGCACCCAGAACCTGGGCGCGATGATGCACAACGCCCTGCGCGACCGGGCAGGCGTCGTCGTGATCGCCGGCAGGACGCCCTACGCGGAGGAACCCGGCGCGCCGGGTGGGCGCTCGCACCCGATCCACTGGCAGCAGGACGTGCCCGACCAGGCCGGCATCGTGCGCGGGTACGCCAAGTGGGTGATGGAGATCACCCGGCCCGACATGCTGGCCCGGGCCGTCGGGCGCGCGGTGCAGGTGGCGGCGGGCGGCGTCCCCGGGCCCGCCTACCTGATGGTCTCCCGCGACGTGCTGATGGACCCGCCCGCCGCCGACCCGGGCCGCACGACGGGGTACGCCCTGCCGCGCCCGCCCGCGGCCGACCCCGACACCGTGCGGTGGATCGCCGGCCGGGTGGCTGCGGCCGAGCGGCCGCTGCTGGTCACCGCCAAGACCGGACGCCGGCCCGAGGGCTTCCTCGCCGTCACGCGGCTGGCCGACCTCGGCCGGATGCGGGTGGTCGACCTCGCCGAGAGCGGCTGCCTCAACATCGCCACGACGCATCCCATGAACGTGCTGACCGCCGACGGCGCGCGGCGGGCCGTCGCCGAGGCCGACCTGGTCATCGTCGCGGACGCCGACGTGCCGTGGGTGCCGAGGTTCGGCGGGCCCCCCGAGGACGCCACGGTGGTGCACATCGCCGACGACCCGCTCAAGACCGACATCCCGCTGTGGACGTTCCCCGTCGACGTCGCGGTGACCGCCGACGGCCCGACCGCGCTCGCCCAGATCGCCGAGCGACTGGAGGAGATGGGCCACACGATGCCCGAGGCCCGCCCGCCCCGGGAGCCTCGCCCGGCGGCCCCGCCCGCGCACGGCGCGATCGGGGCGCGGGAGGTCGTCGAGGCGCTGAACGCGGTGCTGCGCCCGCAGGACGCCGTCGTGGAGGAGGCCGTCACCAGCGCCGTGGTGCTGCACGAGGTGCTGGAGCGCACCCGGCCCGCGACGCTGTTCGGCACCGGCTCGCCCGGCCTCGGCTGGGGGCTGGCGGGCGCGGTCGGGGTGAGCATGGCGTCCCCCGGCACCCGGGTGGTCGCCGTGGTCGGCGACGGCGCCTTCATGTTCGGCGTGCCGACGGCGGCGCTGTGCCTGGCCGCGGAGGCGGCGGCGCCGATCATGGTCGTCGTGCTCAACAACGACGGCTACCGGGCGAGCAGGCTGCCGGTCTTCGAGCTCTTCCCGCAGGGGCTGTCGGCGCTGCGGGGGGACGCCGAGGGCACCCGGTTCAGCGCGCCGCCCGACCTGGCCGCGGTGGCCCGGGCCTGCCACGCCCACGGCGAGACGGTCACCGACCGCGCCGACCTGCCCGGCGCCCTGCGGCGGGGCCTGGAGGCGGTGGAGGCCGGCCGGTCGGCCGTGGTGGACGTCCACATCGCCCGCGACTGACGAACCTGCCGATGCACGTGCAGATGCAATATCCAGGCCACGGGTGCCCGCCCACGCCGGCGACCGGAGCGGGGTCGGCGGGGCGGGCCGGGACGGCGGGCGGAGCGGGAGCGGGGACGGCGGAGGGGAGCCGGGACGGCCACGGTGGCGAGGCGGGCGGTCAGGCGTGGCCGGCGTCGACCGGTTCCAGCAGCCGGGAGTCCTCGCCGGCCGCCCGGGCCATGGCGCGCAGGGCGCGATCGCGGCGGCGGAGCAGCCGGGCGGGGTTACGGGGGACGCTCATCTTCAGATAGAGCACGTTGGTCGAGGAGGCGGCGAGGCCGCCGACCCGGGGCAGCCCAAACGCCGCGACCTCCCCGGCGCGGGCGACGACACGGCAGGCGGAGCCCTCGGGTCCCGCCGTGAACTCGAAGGACATCAGCCCGGCCCGGCACACGAGGTCCACCCGCGCGCCCGTGGCGGTGGGCAGCACCGGGACCGTCCTGCCGGACATCCGCTCGCGGACCGTCAGACCGGAACGCGCCGCGATCGACGCCGCCCTCTGCGGCGAGAGCCGGAACTCGCCTTCGACCGGGGCCATCGCGACGTGCCCCAAGCGGCTCCACCGGGCGATGACCACCCCGGCGAACAGCATCGTGCTCAGGATGGCGATGGTCAGGGCCTCCATGGCCAGGCTCCTTGCTCGTGCCCGCGCCCGGACGGCTTCTGGCGCACCGTTCGCGTCGACGATCGAAGCGACGGCCGATCAGCCGCCAGGTACGACAAATGCCTCCCTTTTGACATATGGACGATATATGGAGGGATTGCCCATAGACCGTGCGTCGGGGACGGGTTTTTCCGCCACCGGCCCCGTACTAAGTACTACCCGTCCACCCTCGTGAAAGGCCTCGCCCCCGGGGCCGGAAGCGGCGCGCGCCGGGGGCGGGAACGCCGGCGGGCAGGGTGCCGGCGGCGCGGGAAAGGGGCTAACCCACGAACTCGTCGAGCTTCACCGCGATGCCGGACCGCTGCTCGACGCCGAGCTTGCGCAGGATGCGCGAGACGTGGCCCTTGATGGTCGACTCGGTGACGAACACCGCGGCGGCGATCTCCTTGTTGGTCATGCCGCCGCGGGCGATGAGGAGGGCGATCTCGCGTTCCTTGGACGACAGGGAGTTGAGCAGCGTCTCGGCGTGCACCGAGGGGCGCGAGATGATGTCCATGGTCTCGGTCTGGGCCTGCTCGCACCGCCGCCGCAGCTCACGCACCAGGCCGTAGAGCTCGCGCTCGCCCACCGGCACCGCGTCCTCGACCGCGCAGATCCGCGCGTGCAGCGACCGCAGGATCTCCGAGACGTCCTGGACGACCTCCACCACCGACGGCTGCTCGCCCTGCGGGGTCCCGGCCGGGACCTCCAGCTCCTCGCGGTTGAGGTCGTCCTCACGCTCGCGGGCCAGCACGGTCGACACCGAGCGCGCCGTCCACTCGAAGGCCCGGACGTGCTCGCGGGTGTAGGCGCGGGGCTGGTACGTCTGGATGGAGGCCAGGCCGATGATCGCGGGCCCCTCCTCCCGCTTGTCGAAGACGGGGATCGTCACGGCGTCGGCGGAGGCGCGCCGCTCGTCGCCGAACGACACGCCGTGCCGCAGCAGGGCGCCGTTGTCCTCGGCGTAGGTGTACGGCCGCCGATGCGCCAGGATGAACGCGGCCTGACCCCCGGGCCCGTACCCCAGCACCTCCGGCGGGACGAACTCCTTGGTCTGGAGGGTGTCGTCGAAGGTGTACGGGTAGACGATCTTGCGTCCCTCCCGGTAGAAGCCCACGTAGAAGGCTTGGACGCTGCAGATCGTCCCCATGGCGAAACGCCAGTAGTCGAACAGGGCGTGGTGGTTGCCCATACGGGCGCGAATCCCCCGGTCCGCCTGGCTCAGCACCGCGGCGACCTCGGGGGAGAACCCCGTGCTCGAACGAGGCAGGGACACCCGTCCTCCATGACTGACTTCGGTGCGGCCGATACCCGGTACCTGATACCCGATTAACGAACGTATACGGCATTACCGACAAAGCGAGCTTCACCGGTATTTCCGGATTTGCTATGACCTAGATCATAGAATGGTACGCCCACCGCCGCACGACCGGAAGGCCACGAGAGGGCGCCGGCCCCGCCACCTCGCATGATGCGATTCCGTTATGTCGCGCGTCGCCATCCGGCCGCCCCGGGTGACGGCGCCCGGCATGTCGCCCACCGGACCTCGTGCCGCGACGGCGTACCGCACTCGCGTGCGCGCCGCCCGGGGCCAACGGGCGCGGGACTTTCATCTTCCTCCGGTGCGGACAATCGATTACCTTTGGTAGTCGCATGACTACACGCCGCAATGGCGTCCGCGTCGAGTCGTCGCGCGGTTTCCCGATAGCGCCGGGTGCCGATATCCCCCTGCGAAACCAAAAAGGGACGCAAATGCCACATATGACGAAACTCAATCCCGAGGACTCCGCGCGCGCCCGATTCGCGTACGAGCTCCAGCGTCACCGCCTCATGGCCCACCTGACCCAGGGGCAGCTCGGCCGTCGCATGGGGTTCTCCGGCAGCCTGGTCGGCGCCGTGGAGAACCTCAAGCGCACGCCCAGCGAGGACTTCGCCCGGCGCTGCGACCGCGCCCTCCAGCTCGACGGCGTGCTCTCGGCGCTGCACGTCGAAGGCTGGCCGCCGCCTCCCCCGGTGCCCGAGCACTTCCGCAACTGGACGCTGGAGGAGCGCCGCGCCACGGCGCTGCAGATCTGGGATCCACTGCTGGTGCCCGGCATCTTCCAGATCGAGCAGTACGCCCGGCGGGTGTTCGAGCGCGCGCCCGGCATCACCCCCGAAGAGGTCGAGGAGCGTCTCGTCGGCAGGATGCAGCGCAAGAACATCCTTTCCCAGGAAAAGCCCCCCATGATCCTCAGCATCATCGACGAAGGCGTTCTCCGCCGGCCGATCGGCGGCCCCGAAGTGATGCGCCGGCAAATGGAATACCTCCTCGAAATCGCGCACCATCCCCGGGTGACCATACAGATAGTTCCCTTCGAGGCCGAGGCCGTTCCAGGGTTACTGGCCGCTTTTGTTATAGCCGAACAGCGCGGCACTCCATATGCGGTATATGTGGATTCCATACCTGACGGACGAACGCTGACCGAACGAGGGGTGATCGCATCGCTGACCGCGCGTTACGACGCCATCAGAGCGGAGGCGTACCCGACATCGCTCTCCCTCAAAGTCATCCAGCAAACCGCCGAAAGATGGACTTGAGCCGGGCGAACTGGCGTAAATCCAGATTCAGCGGGGACACCGGCGGTCACTGCGTCGAGGTGGCGAGCAACCTGGCGGGCGTGGTGGCGGTCCGCGACTCCAAGAACCCCGGCGCGCCCGCCGTTGTCACCAGTCGCGGTGAATGGGGATTATTCGTAAGAACCGTAAAAATCGGGCGTACTTCCTCCTCGACGACCAACCCGTTCCACGGAACTTCCAGGGGGAGCCGATTAACCGGCGTCGGCCGCCAGCCCGCCCGACTTAACCGCATTTTCGGCATTCTTACCATTCCACCGAATTCACCGCCCGCCGTCCGGCTCTCCCCGGCGGCCCGGCGCCCGCTCTCACCCGCTGGTACACGGCTGGTCAGGGCGGCTCATGCCGGTGACAATGATCAGATGAGCATCCGAGTGGCCGGCGTCCACGAGCTTCCCGTCCTCCAGGAGATCGAGCGCGCGGCCGGCCGGCCCTTCCGCGACATCGGCATGTCGGCCGTCGCCGAGGACGAGCCCTTGGCCCTCGACGTGCTCGCGGGCTACCAGCGCGAGGGACGCGCGTGGGTGCGGGTCGACGCCGGCGACCGTCCCGTCGCCTACCTCATCGCCGGTCTCGTCGACGGCAACCTGCACATCGAACAGGTGTCGGTGCACCCGGCCTCGGCGCACCGCGGCATGGGGCGCTCGCTCATCGACCACGCCGCCGCGTACGCCAAGGAGCAGGCCCTGCCCGCCCTCACGTTGATCACCTTCACCCGGGTGCCGTGGAACGCCCCCTACTACGAGCGCTGCGGCTTCTGGTGCCTCGACGACGCCGAGCTCACCCCCGGCCTGCGGGCCCTGCGCCGCCACGAGGCCGAGCTCGGCCTCGACCGCTGGCCGCGCGTGTGCATGCGACGCGACCTGTGACGACGCCCTCCCGGTAGGGAAGGGCCGCGGAGCCGGGCGCGTCGGCACTGGGCGATTTATGCTGGATGCACGACGCCATGGAGCCACCCTCATCGATGACGATCGGCCGGGAAGTGACGACAGCACCGCCTTCCGCACCGGGAGAACCGCAGCGTTCACCCTCCGCCGGGCCCGGGCGCGCCGCGGAACTCCCCGGCGTGTCGCCGCTGCCGCCGGGCGCGTCGCCCCCGCCCGGCGACCCCGAGGAGAGCTACCGGCGCTCCTACGAGGGGGTCCGCGACTTCCTGCGGGTCTTCGACCAGATGCGCGTCCGCCCCACCTGGCGCAACGGTGACGTCCCTCTGCCCGTGCTGTGGGTCGCGGGAAGGTACACGGCGACGGCGGCGGTGGCCCAGGAGCTGGAGGCCCGCTGCGACGGCACCCCGTTCGCGCATCTCGGCCCCTCCCCCGACCCCGCCGAGGGGCCGCTCCCGGCCGGGAACCGGCACGCCCCGCCGTACGCCGCGGTGGTGGCCTGGCTCCGGCAGGCCACCCGCGACCTGGCGGCCGTCGCCCCGCCCGGCGAGGCCCACCTGCGCTTTCCGCTGCTCGCGCAGGTGCTGTGGCTGCTCGACCTGCAGATCGACGAGGTCGAGCCCGACCGCCTGCACGATGGCGTCAAGCGAGCCGTCCGGCAGCGCCGGCGGCAGATCGGCGGCGGCACCGCCCAGGACCGGCGCAACTTCTGGGCGAACGTGCGGGCCTACGCCGAGGGCCCGCTGCCGGCCTGGGCCGCCGCGGCCGCGCTGCTCAGCGCGGGGTGGGCCGACCAGCTCAGCACGCTGCTCGGCGTCTGCGCGATCTTGGCCGGTCTGGTCATCGGAGCGGTCCACGTGCTGCTGTTGTCGCGCAGCTGGGCCGGGCGGCGCCGCTACGGGTGGTTCTGCCGCCAGCCGTACCTCATCCCCGGCGAGCGCCGCAACCAGCCGACCGACTTCACCAGGTTCGCGGTCCGCGTCCTGCAGGCCCGCCGCCGCGCCACCGCCGTCCCGGCCGCCGAGGTCGCGGCCGTCTGGGCGGCGGCCGCCACCCGGCCGCCCGCGGACCCGCCCGCGCCCGCTCCGCTCTCGATCGTCGAGGGCGTGCCGGAGGCCCCGGAGGAGAGCGCGGAGGACCGCAAGGTCCCGGAGGCGGCGCAGGCCGCCGAGGGCATCGAGCACCTGCTGGTCAACGCCTTCCTGGAGGACCTGCGACAGGGGTACGAGCGGCGGCCGTGGAAGGTGTGGCGGCGGGTCGCTTGGGCCCGCACCTCCTACCCCGTGCTGCTGGCGGACGGCGGCGCGGGCCACCTGGTCGCCCGGGTGGAGGAGGTCCGCGCCGGCACCTGCCTGCCCGACCCGCTGCTGGTCGTCCTGGCCGGGCCCGCCGAGCGGCCCCCCGCGTTCCCGCGCCCCGGGGGGGCCGGGGGCGACGCGGCGGGCGCCGTCGTCCCGGCCGGGCGGCCGGAGCAGGCCGAGAGACTGTGGCGGCGCTGGCGCGGCGACCTCGCCCGCGACCGTGCCATCGGGTCGGCCCGGGTGCTACGCGTCGACATGCGGCCGCAGGACGCCCCGCTGTTCGAGACGGTCACCGTGCCGGTGCGCGGGCGCCGGCGCCCGCTGCTGGCGCATCCGGTGCTGCCATGGCTGGCGGTCGCGGCCGTGGTGACGCTCTCACTGGTCAACGTCGTCGCGACCGCCGCGAGCAACTGCGGGCCCGACATCCGCAGGGCGGCCACCGGCGAGTGCGTCGGGCTGGGCGAGGACGGCTTCGTCTACGCCCCGCAGCTCGCCCGGGTGCTCGGGGCTATCGACGAGAACAACGAGGCCGTCCTGTCCTCCGGGCGTCCGTACGCCACGGTGGTCTACTTCGGCAAGCTGACCGTCCAGGGCGAGGCGAGGATCGGCCTCACCGACCCGCTCACCGACATCCACGGGGAGCTGGCCGGCATCACCATGGCGCAGGACAGGCTGATCGCCAACAGCGGGGACGGCAGCAAGCTCCAGATGCGGGTGCTGGTGGCCAACGCGGGAGCCGACTTCCGCTACGCCGAGCAGGTGGCGGGGGACGTGCTCCGGCAGGCCCGGCGCGACCCGTCGGTGGTGGGCGTCGTCGGGCTGGGGGAGAGCCGCCCGCAGGTCCAGAAGGCCATCCAGCTCCTCGGCCGCACCGCCCTGCCCGTGATCACCACGACGGCCACCTTCGACGACCTCGGGCGCCGCGGCGACGCCTTCATCCCCTCGTTCTTCCCGCTGGCCCCGCCCAACAGCGAACTCGCCGCCACGGCCGCCCGCTGGGCCCGCGCCGGCCTGCCCGGGCGCGAGGTGCCGCCCGCGCGGACGGCCGTCGTCTTCGCCGACACCAGCGTCGCCGACCTGCTGGGCCGCGACCTCGGGGCCAGGTTCGCCCGCGCGTTCGGCGACGGCGCGAGGACGGTCGGGTACGCCAACGCCGCGGAGCTGGAGACCCGGGTCGGCGAGGTGTGCTCGGCCCAGGGCGGCGGCGAGCCCGATCTCGCCTACTACGCCGGCAGGTCGGCGCAGTTCGGCGCGTTCATCGACGCGATCTCCAAGTCGCAGTGCCACCGGCTCACGGTGCTGGCCAACGACGACGTCACCCAGTACGTCAACGACCACGCCCCGCAGCTCGGGGCGAACAACCGGGTGCGGGTGATGTACGTCGCCCTGGCGTCTCCCAACGCCTGGGAGGCGGTGCCCCGGCAGTTCCGGACCGACTTCTACCAGCGGTTCGACGCCTTCCTCGCCTCGCTCGGCATGAAGGGGCTGCCCGCCATCGAGCTGCCGTCCAGGGAGTACGCGGTGCAGGCGCGCGACGCCGCCGAGACGCTGATGCAGGCCGCCCAGGCCGCCTACACGGGCCAGGGCGGCCCGGCGGCCCCGCCGGGCGATCCCGGGGTGGTCGACCGTGGCGGGGTCCTGCTGGCCCTGGAGAAGCTGGAGGAGATCGACGGCGACAGCGGCCTGGTCAAGCTGCACGGCGCCGGCGACGGCGCGCACGCGCTCGACCGCCCGGTGCTGCTCGTGGCCGTGGACCCCGACGGCCGCCAGGTGGTGGTCCGCCAGTGCGGCCGCCTGTACGCCCAGCAGCCGCCGAGCCCGACCTGCGGGCGCCCGTAGCCCGGCCGGTCAGATCTGGCCGGTGACCGTGGTGCCCTCGCCGACCACGCTGTTGACGGTGATCGTGCCGCCGACCTCGCTGAAGCGGCGTTTCATCGTGTCGATCCCCCGTCCGGTGCGCCCGGGCGCGAACCCGACGCCGTTGTCGCTGACGGTCAGCCGCAGGCCGCCGCGGCCGGTGGTGAGGGCGAACGAGAGGGTGTGGGCGCCGCTGTGCCGCTCGACGTTGGCGAGAGCCTCACGCACGACGGCGTAGACGGCGTCCGCCACAGGGCCGGTGACGTTCTCCTTGGGCATCGCCCAGACCTCGACCGTGAGCCCCGTGCGATCCGACCACTCGGTCAGGTAGTCCTCGACGGCCTGAGCCAGACTCCGTCCTTCGCGCATGCGCAACTCTTCGAACAACTGCCCCAACCCTCCTGGGCGCACCGCTCCGGGCATCGTGGTCCCGGCCCCACCGCGTCCCGTGGACGAAGGTCCACTTATGACGCTACCGGCGCGTGCTCAACGAGCGATTGAGATCCGTTTGGCGGGGATCGGCGGCCCGCCCGGGCCGTGACAGACCCCGCACACCGTGTCATGCCCCACCCTCCTGCATGCCACGCTACCTGCACCGGGGCGCCGGCGCGCCGAGAGGCCGCTACCTGCGGTCGTTGCGTTCGAGGCGGGCGAGGTAGTCGTTGTAGGCGTCCAGCTCGGCGTCGCCGGTGCCGCCCTCCTTGGCGGCGCGCGCGTCGGCGCGGCGGTCGGCGCGCCGGGCGTGGCGCTCGTCGTCGCGGTACCACTGGAAGGCGAGCGCGATCAGGACGATCAGCGTGGGGATCTCGCCGAAGGCCCAGGCGATGGCCCCGCCGGTGCTCTGGTCGGACAGCGCGGAGGCCCCCCAGGTGCGGCCGAGCTGGTCGTACCACCCGGAGGCCAGCACCGTGCCCATGTTCATCAGCGCGATGCCGAAGAACGCGTGGAACGGCATGGTGACGAACAGCAGCAGGAGCCGCCCGACGTACGGCAGCCGGGTGGGCGCCGGGTCGATGCCGATGATCACCCAGAAGAACAGGCATCCGCTGAGCAGGAAGTGCAGGGTCATCACGATGTGCCCGAGGTGCTCCTCCATGGCCGCCTCGAACAACGGCGTGAAGTACAGGGCGTACGTGGAGACGATGAACAGGGCGGTGGCGACGGCGGGGTGGGTGATCACCTTGGCGGCCCGGCTGTGCAGGACCACGGTCAGCCACTCGCGCGGCCCCCGGTCTCCGCGCCGTGCCACCGGCTTGAGCGCGCGCAGGGCGAGCGTCACCGGGGCGCCCAGCACGAGGAAGATCGGCACGATCATGGACAGCACCATGTGCTCGGCCATGTGCACGCTGAACAGCACGGGGGCGTAACGCGCGACGCCGGTCTGCGTGACCAGCACCAGGGCGAGCACGCCGATGCCCCAGCTGACCGTTCGGCCGACCGGCCAGCGGTCGCCGCGGCGCGCCAGCCGTACGACGCCCGCGGCGTAGAGGCCGCCGAGCAGCGCCGCGATCACCGCGAAGAACAGGTCGAACCACCACAGGGTGAGCAGGTTGCCGACCGAGATCGGCGGCGGGACCAGGTAGCCCAGCAGCTCGAACGCCCGGTCGACCGGCAGGTCGAGCGGCGGCGGCGCGGTGCGTGACAGCGCCACGGCGACGCCCGTCGCCGCGAGCATGACCAGGGCCTCGGCGGCGGCGAGCCTGGTGAAGGCGCCCGGGCGCCGTGCCGCGACGCCGGGCAGCGTGCGGCCGCGGTGCCACCAGCCGGCGACGCCCAGCAGGGTGAACAGGGCCGCCTTGACCAGCACCAGCACGCCGTAGGAGGTGGTGAACAGATCTTGGACGGCGGTGAGGCGGGCCAGCGCGCTGAACAGGCCCGACAGGCCGACGCCGACGAAGCACCACAGCGCCATGCGGGAGAAGCGGTGCGCGGCGACGTCGAGGTGCGGCTCGCCGCGGAAGGCGTGGGCGCACAGCAGCAGCAGCCCGCCCACCCACAGCGACAGCACCAGCAGGTGCATCGCGACGCTGGTGGTGGCCAGGCCGTGGTTGGGCGCCGAGGAGGAGTGGCCGGTGAGCGCGGGCGGCAACAGCGTGACCAGCGCCAGCGCCAGCAGGCCGCCGGCGGCGCCCGCGGTGATCGCGCCCCGGGAGAACAGCGCGAGCGCCGTGGCGAACAGCACGACCAGGGTGAGCGCGATGCCCTGCGAGACCTGGCTGGCGTAGCTGGTCAGCGCCTCGCCGCCGACGACCTCGGCGACGGGCAGGCCGAGGGTCTCCGACAGGCTGAACACCATGGTCGAGGCCGCGGCGACCGCCCACACCAGCGCCGCCCACGAAGCTCCCCGCAGGTAGGCCAGGGCGGACCTGCCGAGCAGGCCCTTGTCGCTGGGCAGCAGGGCGGTGGCGGTGAGCAGCATGCCGACGGTCAGCACGCCGGCGATGTCCATGGCCAGCTTGGACCCGGGCAGGGCCCAGCGGGTGAGCGTGCCCTCGTCGGGCAGGCCGGGGATGATGCGCGGGGTGGCCGCGCCGCCGGCGAACATCGCCAGCGCCAGGGCGGCCAGGGCCGCCAGGACGCCGGCGACCGCCAGGCGTGCGGTTCGGCTCACGTCTTCTTCCGCATGCTGAGAGCCATGCCGATGCCGATGCCGGCGATGCCGAAGACGACGATCCACACCCAGACGGGGATGCCGCCGGACTGCTCCTCCCGCCGCGACGCCGGGGTGGCCGCGACGGAGGAGGGCGCGGCGACGGCGGTCTCGGCGGGGCTCGGGGCCGCCGCCGAGGGGGACGGGGACGGCGAGGGGGCCGCCGCCTCGGGCGCCTTGACGGTGAAGGGGATCTCGCCCTCGATGGGGTGCCCGTCGGCGGAGACCACGCGCCAGGCGATCGTGTACTCGCCGGAAGGCAGGTCGCCGGAGACCTTCTGGGTGACGACCGGCCCGTCGACCTCGGGCTTGCCGTCGTGGTAGGCCTGGCCGCCGGCGTCCCGCACCAGGACCACCGGGAACCTGACCGACTCGGTGTAGGTGAGCGTCACCGACTCGACGCCCTCCACCGTGGACCCCTTCTTAGGGTCACTGCTCTTCAACGTCGTGTGAGCCAGCGCGGGCGCGGCGAAGGAGGTGCCGAGCACGGCGGCGACCACGAACGCGAGCACGGCGGCGAGCGGGGATGTCTTCATAGCCCCTTAAGGCTACTCAGCCGGAGGGCCGGTCGCCCCCGCGGTCGGCGGACGGTCGCCCCCATGGTGTGGCCGGTCGCCGGGCCGGTCGCGCGGAGAGGTCCGCGAGAGTGGTGTGGCGGACAGAGCCCCGCGGGCGCGGCCCGGCGCCGGACCGCCCCGCCCGGCCGCGTCCGCGGCCGGGCGCGCGGGTTCACAGGCCGGCGCAGGCCAGAGCGCGGTGGTAGGCGTCGACGCTGGCCTCGTCGTCCAGGACCTCCAGCATCTCGGCGGCGGCGAGCCAGCTGGCGGCGGTCTTGCGCGTCTGGTGACCGTTCTGCAGGAGCTTCTCGGCCTGGGTGATCTGCTCGATCGCCTCATCCCGCTTGCCGAGCAGGATGAGAGCGCGGGAGAGGATCAGCCGGGTCTCCGTGAGCAGGAACCCCTTGCCGTCGTCCAGCATGTCGACGGCCTTGGTCGCGTGCCCGACGGCCTCCTGCGCCTCACCGAGCATGATCTCGGCATTGGCCAGCCCGGCCAGGCACCTGGCGACGTCGACCACGCTGGCCGCCGACTCGGTCAGGTCGCGCTTGGCGCGCACCAGCAGGTCCTTCGCCTTCGCGGCCTCGTCCGGGCGCGCCCGCATCAGCAGGACCCCCGTCGCGTTGCGGACCCTGGCGAGGTTACGGGCGTCGCCGGTCTCGGACTGGATCGCGAACGCCCGCTCCGCCAGGGCGATGGCCTCCTCCGCCTGGCCGACCTCGTCGGCGACGAGCGCGGCGTTCCAGCACGCGGCGACGGTCGCGCGGGGGGTGCCGAGCATCTCGGCCGCCCCCAGCAGCTCCAGGGCGAACTGCTGAGCCCGCAGCAGGTCGCCACGGGCGACGTAGGCCGTGAGCAGGGTCGAGCCCAGCTCCATGAGGTCGCTGTTCCAGGACGGGCGCCCGGTGCCGAAGAGCACCTCCTCGGCCACCTGCACCGCCTCGGTCAGCTTGCCGCGCTCGCGGTAGCACCGGCAGAGGGCGAGCACGACCGCGACCGCGCGCTCTTCGCCGGCCGCCTCGGCGGCGGAGTCGCGAAGGCGGGACAGCACCTCGATGGCTTCGTCCAGATCGCCGCAGGCCTCGGCCGCGAGAGCGTAGCCGTACCGCGCCTTGTGGCTGAGCGACGGCAGGCTGACCAGGCCGCCGTCCGAGAGGAGGTCGGCGTAACGGCGCCTGGCCTCGGCGGCCTCCCCGTTGTGCAGGGCGAGGCTCGCGTAGCCCAGGCCCAGCTCCAGTTCGTGCATCTGCTCGGCGGTGACGCCGTTGATCAGATACGTTATGGAGCAGTCGAGTTTGGCCGCCAGCAGTTCCAATACCGCGGTGGTCGGGGTTCGCTTGCCGCTCTCGATCAGTGATACATAACTATCCGAGAGTTCGGGGTGGGCCAACTGGGCCTGGGAAAGACCGCGTTGGCGACGAATCGTCTTGATTCGCTGTCCAATAAGATCTTGACTGGTCACTGGCACCCCTGAAAGATGTAGACCCCGACGGACAGCCCCCGACTGGAGTTAGCCATGCGTCGCTTCCGCCTCGCCGCTACGACCCTAGCCATCGCGTTTCTCGCCCTTACCGGTACTGGAGCCAATGCTACGACTACAGAAGCCATCTCGTCTTCCGCCCGGGCGGACGTCGTTCCAGGCTGCTGCTGATTTGTAACCTTTTCGGTACGTAGAGCAAGACAGGGCAAAGCCCCAGCCCACCACAGAGGAGACATTTCGCCCGGTCAACTCCTCGACCCGTCGGAGGCGCAAGCTACTCGCCCCCAGCTGCACGTGCAGACGCCCGCTTGCAGAGCGCTGAGCACGGCAACAGCCTCCACTCGGGTGCCGCCGGAGGCAGGCGGTGACCGGGGCCGGCATACGGCCCGCGTACGATCGCGGCACATCGACGGTCATGGTGACCAGCATCAAGTGAGCATGAGCCTCATCGCTGGTCACCACACCCTTGTGCGGCGCCCTGGCCAGGCCGGGCGCACGGGCCGGCTCCTCGACGCCGTCCCCTGGCCCCCCCGGGCCGACGTGATCGGCATTCTGGCCTCCGGACACCGGACTCATGAACTGAGCGGTGTGGAGCATCGCTACCCGTTCCCCTAACAGGTGTCGAAGCCTGCGCACGCGATTCTGCACATGCGCCTGGCCTTGCATCTGCACAGTATTCCGCACGGGCGCCCGACGCGCACCCTTCCCCCTTTATTTAATTCCCTGGAGGGGACGATTCCATCGCCGGGGCGAGACAGTGCCCTTCCCCGTCCGGCGCCGCCGTCACGAGGGCCCCGGACGCGAGCCACCGGCTCTCCGACGCCCCCCGGTCAAGCTGCGGCCCCCCGGTCACCGGTCCCCCTTTGGCGCTCATGGCCATGCCTGGTGTACTTCGAGGGTGAGTCACACCACCCGCAGCACCAGCCGCAGCCAGCAGGAGCAGGGCGTCGGGGCGAGCGCGCTCCGGCCGGACGGCACCTTGAAGGTGACCGGCGAGTTCGCCTACTCCTCCGACCTCTACCTGGCGGACATGCTCTGGGGGGCCACCCTCCGCAGCCCGCATCCCTCGGCGTGGATCCGCTCGGTCGACGTCACCCCCGCCCTCGCCATGCCCGGCGTTTACGCGGCGCTCACCTGGGAGGACGTCCCCGGCGAGCGGTTCTACGGCCTGGAGCTCAAGGACCAGCCGGTGCTCGCCGTCGACCAGGTGCGCTACGAGGGGGAGCCGGTGGCGGTCGTGGCCGCCGACCACCCCGAGACCGCGCGCCGGGCCGCGGCGGCGATCATCGTGGAGTACGAGCCGCGCGAGGCCGTGACCGACGCGCGCCGCGCCCTGTTCGACGCCGCCTCGCCGAAGGTCCACGCGAACGGCAACCTCGTCCGGCACCAGCCGGTGCGGGTGGGCGGCACGTTCGAGGCCGACGTCGTCGTCACCGGCGAGTACGAGGTCGGCATGCAGGACCAGGCGTTCCTCGGCCCGGAGTCCGGGCTGGCCGTGCCCGCCGAGGACGGCGGCCTCGACCTGTTCGTCGCGACGCAGTGGCTGCACGTCGACCAGGAGCAGATCGCGCCCTGCCTGGGCCTGCCCAAGGACAAGGTGCGGATGACGCTGGCGGGCGTCGGCGGGGCGTTCGGCGCCCGGGAGGACCTGTCGATGCAGGTGCACGCCGGCCTGCTGGCCCTGCGCACCGGCAGGCCGGTGAAGATGGTGTACGGCAGGCAGGAGTCGTTCTTCGGGCACGTGCACCGCCACCCGGCCGTGATGCGGTACGAGCACGGCGCCACCCGCGACGGCCTGCTGGTGTACGTGAAAGCCGAGATCGTGCTGGACGGCGGGGCCTACTGCTCCTCCTCCCCCGCCGTGGTCGGCAACGCCGCGTCGCTGGGCGTGGGTCCGTACGAGGCCGCCAACATCGCGATCGACGCCTACGGCGCCTACACCAACAACCCGCCGTGCGGGGCGATGCGCGGCTTCGGCGCCGTTCAGGCCTGCTACGCCTACGAGTCGCAGATGGACCGGCTCGCCGAGGCGTGCGGGCTCGACCCGGTGGAGATCCGGGTGCGCAACGCGGTGTCGCAGGGGTCGCGCCTGGCCACCGGCCAGCTCGTCGACTCCCCCGCCCCGCTGGCCGGCATGCTGCGCGAGCTGGCCGCCATGCCGCTGCCGGACGCCACCCCCGCCACCGACCTGCGGTCGCTGCCCGGCGGCGTGGCCCAGACCACCCACGGCGAGTCCGTGCGGCGCGGCGTCGGGTACGGCGTGGGGATCAAGAACATCTGCTTCTCCGAGGGCTTCGACGACTACTCGACGGCCAGGGTGCGGCTGGAGCTGCTCGGCGGCGAGCCGCACGTGCTCGTGCACACCGCCGCCGCCGAGGTCGGGCAGGGCCTGTTGACGGTGCAGGCGCAGATCGCCCGCACCGAGCTGGGCGTCGAGCGGGTCACCGTCGCCCCGGCTGACACCGGGGTCGGCTCCGCGGGCTCCAGCTCGGCCTCGCGCCAGTCGTACGTCACCGGCGGCGCCGTCAAGACGGCGAGCGAGGCGGTACGCGCCCGCCTGGACGAGTTGCGCGCCGAGCACCCGGCGATGCCCCTGGAGGAGCTGCTGGAGCGGTTCGGGCCGGTCGAGGAGACCCGGGAGTACCGCCACCGCAAGACGTACCCGATGGACCCGCTGACCGGGCAGGGCGACTCCCACACCCAGCTCGCCCTGTGCGTCCACCGGGCCGTGGTCGACGTGGACGTGGAGCTCGGCCTGGTCAAGGTGGTCGAGCTGGCGGCCGTGCAGGACGTCGGCAAGATGCTCAACCCGCTGGCGCTGGAGGGTCAGATCCACGGCGGCTCGGCGCAGGGGCTGGGGCTGGCGCTCATGGAGGAGATCCAGGTGCGCGACGGCAAGGTGCTCAACCCGTCGTTCACCGACTACCTGATCCCCACCATCCTCGACATGCCGCCCATGCGGCTGTCGATCCTGGAGAATCCCGACCCCGCCGCGCCCTACGGGCTGCGCGGGGCCGGGGAGCCGCCGACGCTGTCGTCCACCCCGGCCGTCGCCGCGGCGGTGCGGGCGGCGACGGGGCTCGCGCTGTCGCGGGTGCCCATCAGGCCGCACGACATCGCGCTCGCCCGGGAGACGGCGGGTTAGCCGAGGTCGCCGCGCTCGCAGGCGACCCCGTCGCGGTCGCCGTCGGTGTACCAGGCGTACTCGGGGTGGACGCCCTCGGTGTAGGGGCCGCGGCCGGCGGCGTTGGCCTCCCTGCAGGTGCGGTACCGGGGGTCGGGCGAGCGGGTGGCGGCCGAGCGCGGGGCCTCGGACCGCTGGTTCACCGGCACGTTCGCGGACGCGCGGGGACTTGCGCTCGCCTGCGGCGACGGCGTCGTCCCGGCGCCGCCCACGCCCGTGCCGCCCGCGCCGCCCGTGCCCGCGCCGTCCGGGGGCGTCAGCGGGGCGGGGCCGCCGCCGGCCGGGGACTGCGTCGAGCCCGGGGCGCCGGTGGGGGCGGTCGTGGGAGAGCAGGTGGGCGTGCCCGGGGGCGCCGTGCCGCCGGGCGAGGTGATCGGACCGCCGGGCGAGGTGACGCCGCCGGTGCCGCCGGGAGGTGCGGTGCCCGTGCCGGGCGGGCAGGTGGAGGCCGCGGCCGAGGGGGACGCCGAGGGGACGGCCCCGTCGGTTCCGGGCACCGGGCCGGGCGTGCCGAGAAGACGGGAGACGAGGGCGTCGGCCTGCTGCTCGTCGAGGCCCGTGATGCTGAGGCTGTCCTGGGTGATGGGCTGGGCGACCCGGGGGGCGGCCACCACCTTGTCGTCCACGACCACGGCCAGGAGCTGGTTGAGGGCGTCGCGGGTGAGATCCTCCAGCCGCTGGCGGCTCTCGGGGGCGAGCACGACCCGCACGGCGTACTCTCCGCCGGTGTCGGCCACGGCCTCCACCTTCAGCACCGAGGTGACGGTGACGCCGGGGGCCACCTGGTAGCAGGTGGTGCCCGCGTCGTCCAGCACGGCTTCGGCCCCAGGGCACGGCGCGGGCCGCGTGCCGGTGACCGGGGCGAAGTGGATCGCGGTGGCCAGGCGGCGCGGCGGCGCCGCGCCGAGCGGGACGTCGGGCTGGCGGGTCATCAGGACGGCGATCGTGCCGAGCACGCCGGTCACCAGCACGACCACGGCCAGCGCGGCGATCAGGGCGATGGTGGTGGAGCGCGCGGCCCGCGGCGGCGCCCCGGGCCCGGACGGCGGCCCGCCCGGGGCCCCCGGGCCGGGCGGGGGGCCGGACGGCCCTCCGGGGCCGGCCGGGGGCTCGCCCGGCCCGGGTGGCCCTCCGGCCGCGGGCGGCTCCCCGGGATCGGGCGGGCTGCCGGACGGCGGAGCCGTCTCGGGGCGCTCGAAGGGCGACCGGCCGCCGGAACGGGCGGCGGCCGTGCCGGGGCCGGGCATGGCGGCGTGATCCGTCTCGGCGGGACGATCGGCGTGGTCGTCCGCCGGCGGATGACCGGGCATCCCCATTCCTGTCACTGACATCGCTCGGGCGAGCCTATCGAGGCTGCCGGGTTCGGGCTAACCGGGGAATCCGCGCCGCCGGGCGGCGACCGGAGACGGCCACCGGGCCCGGCGAGCCCTCTGACAATTTGCCAGCTAATAGAGTCATTCCTGGGAATCTGCTCCGTATCAGGCGTTTTTCGGGGAACGGAACGTGGTAAGAGGTCCGGCCGGAAACGGCCGGGGCCGCCCGAGGCGCTCCACCCCCGCCACGCCCGTGGGCGGGTCCCCGGGTCACGCCGGCCGCCGCCGTCCCGGCCGGCCGCCGCCGCGCCGCGGCGGGGCGAGGACGTCGTCCCGGGGGTCGAGGGAGGATCTCATGAAGGTCGGAGTGCCCCGAGAGGTGAAGGACCACGAGCACCGTGTCGCGCTCACCCCCGCCGGGGCCCACGAACTGGCCGGCCACGGCCACGAGGTGCTCGTCGAGCGCGGCGCCGGCGCGGGGTCGTCCATCCCCGACGAGCAGTTCGCCGCCGCCGGAGCGCGGATCGTGGACTCGGCGGAGGAGGTCTGGCGCGAGGGCGAGCTGATCCTGAAGGTGAAGGAGCCCGTCGCCACCGAGTACCCGCTGATGAGGCCGGGCCAGGTGCTGTTCACCTACCTGCACCTGGCCGCCTCGCGCAAGCTCACGGTGGCGATGCTGGAGGCCGGGGTCACCGGGATCGCCTACGAGACCGTGCAGGCGCCGAGCGGCGCGCTGCCCCTGCTCGCGCCGATGTCGGAGGTGGCCGGACGCATCGCGCCGCAGGTGGGGGCCTACCACCTCATGCGCCAGGGAGGCGGCCGCGGGGTGCTGATGGGCGGCGTCCCGGGCGTGTACGCGGCCAAGGTGGTGGTGCTGGGCGCCGGGGTGTCCGGCATGAACGCCGCCTCCATCGCCCTCGGGATGCAGGCGGAGGTCCTGCTGCTGGACAAGAACATCGACCGGCTGCGCCAGGCCGACACGATCTACCGGGGGCACCTGCGCACGGTCGCGTCGAACGCCTACGAGATCGAGCGCGCGGTCCAGGGCGCGGACCTGGTGATCGGCGCGGTGCTCGTGCCGGGCGCCAAGGCGCCGCGGCTGGTCACCAACGAGATGGTCTCCCGCATGAAGCAGGGCTCCGTACTGGTCGACATCTCGATCGACCAGGGCGGCGCCTTCGAGGACTCGCGGCCGACCACGCACGCCCACCCGACCTACCGGGTGCACGACTCGGTCTTCTACTGCGTGGCGAACATGCCCGGCGCCGTGCCGCACACCTCGACGTACGCGCTGACCAACGTGACGGTGCCCTACGCGCTGGCGATCGCCGACAAGGGCTGGCGGCGGGCGCTGCTGGAGGACCCCGCGCTGGCGCTCGGCCTGAACGTCCACGCGGGGCGCCTCGCCAACCGTCCGGTCGGCGAGGCGCACGGCCTCGACGCGGTGGACCTCGCGGAACTGCTGCGCTGACCCCGGCCGGGGCCGGGGCACGCGGTCAGGAGGACGGCGTGGCGCTCGGGGCCGCCTCGCTCGCCGCGGGGGTCGCCTCGCCGCTGGGCGCCGGGGTGGCCGCGCCGCTGGGGGCCGCCGACGGCGGCGTCGCGGGCAGCGGGTTCGCCGCGGCGGGCGCGTCGGTGCTGCCCCGGCCGGTGCACGTGGCGCCGTACTCCGGAGTGGTGGTGGGGTTCTGCTTGTACTTGGTGATGTACCTGGGCAGACGGGGGTCGTCGGGGCCCGTCAGCAGGAGCTGGTTGTTCCAGGAGCTGACCGCGACCGGGGCGGCGAGGTTCGGGAACGGGCTCAGCAGGATGTAGTCGCCGGTGACGAGCGCCTTGAGCTTGTCGATGCCGGCCTGCGGCAGGTCGGGGCGGTAGGTGATCCAGACCGCGCCGTGCTCCATGGAGTGGACGGCGTTCTCGCTGTTGATCGGCTCCAGGTAGACGCCGCACTGCTGCCAGGTGGGGTTGTGCTCGCCGCCGACGGGCGGGTTCTCCTTGTAGGAGACCTTCACCTGGGTGTGCTGCGAGGCCTCGTACTTGAACGTCTTCACCCCGTCGAGCGACGACTGCGACCGCTCGTTGATCACGTAGACGCCGACGATGCCCACCAGGAGGACGATGACAAACGCGCCGGCTCCCCACATGAGCATCGCGGTGCGACGCTCCTTGCGCTTCTGGGCCGCTTGAAGCTTGGCGAGCTGCTCCCGCCGCGCTTGCGTCCTCTCCTTGACCATCGGTCCTCCAACACCTGTCCACGCCGGTGGATGCTTATGCCGCCAGTCTTATGTGGAGGATAGTGGGTGAGTAATAACGTTTGCGTTTAACGCCCTGCAACTCACTATCCTGGCGGCCGATGAGCACCTCACGAACGCGACTGATCGTGGTCGCCCTGATCTCCTGTCTGGCGACGGCGGTCGTCATGCTGCTGGTCACCTCGGCCTCGGCTCCCCCGGGAGACGCCTCGCCGGAGGCGGGTTTCTCCCGCGACATGGCGGTGCACCACGCGCAGGCGGTGGAGATGAGCTTCGCGGTGCGCGACGCCAGCACCGACGAGCGCGTCCGCACGCTGGCCTACGACATCATCACCACCCAGACCGCCCAGCGTGGAATTTTCATGGGGTGGCTCCAGCAGTGGGAGCTCACCCAGGCCGGCACGCGTCCCTCGATGGCGTGGATGGCGGGCCACGGCCACGGCCGGGCCGCGCCGGCCGGCGGGAGGATGCCGGGCATGGCGACGGACGAGGAGATGGACCGGCTGGAGGCGGCACGTGGCAAGGACGCCGAGATCCTGTTCTTCCAGCTCATGATCCGCCACCACGAGGGCGGCGTGCAGATGGCGGAGGCGCTGCTGACGCTGTCGAGCCGCGACGAGGTGCGCACGATGGCGCGCCACATCGTGCAGTCGCAGAGCGGCGAGATCAAGTTCATGACCGAGCTGCTGAAGGCCCGCGGCGGGCAGCCCTACCCGTCGATCCTCAAGTAGGACACCGGGCCGGGCTCGGTGGCCCGGCCCGTTCCTGCGGCCCTCAGCCCTCGCGTCCGGGAGGCCCGGAGGCCATCTCCTCGGCGAGGGCGGCGGCGAAGGCGTCGACGTCCGCCTCGGTGGTGTCGAAGGCGGTCATCCAGCGGACCTCGCCCGTGGTCTCGTCCCAGGTGTAGAACCGGAAGCGCTTGCGCAGGCGGTCGGCGGCGTCGGGCGGCAGGACGGCGAAGACGGCGTTGGCCTCCACCGGGCGCGAGACGGTGACGCCGGGCACCTCGCTCACGGCCCGCGCCAGGCGCGCGGCCATGGCGTTGGCGTTGCGGGCGTTGCGCAGCCACAGGTCGCCGGCGAGCAGCGCCTCGAACTGCGCCGAGACGAAGCGCATCTTGGAGGCGAGCTGCATCGAGCTCTTGCGCAGGTAGATCACGCCGCGGGCGGCGCCGGGGTTCAGCACGACGACGGCCTCACCGAACATCAGCCCGTGCTTGGTGCCGCCGAAGCTGAGGACGTCGACGCCGGCGTCGGTGGTCAGGGCGCGCAGCGGCACGCCGAGGGCGGCGGCGGCGATGGTCAGGCGCGAGCCGTCCATGTGCAGCAGCATGCCCAGGCCGTGGCAGTGGGCGGCGACGGCCGCGATCTCGCCGGGCGTGTAGAGCGTGCCCAGCTCGGTGCTCTGCGAGATCGACACGACCTTGGGCTGGGCCCGGTGCTCGTCGCCGAACCCCCACGCCTCCGCGCCGACCAGCTCGGGGGTGAGCTTGCCGTCGGGCGTGGGCACGCTCCAGAGCTTCAGGCCGGCGGCCTGCTCGGGGGCGCCCCCCTCGTCGACGTGGATGTGCGCGGTCCGCGCGCAGACCACGGCCTCCCACGGTGCGGTCATGGCGCGCAGGCCGACGACGTTGGCGCCGGTGCCGTTGAACACCGGCCACACCTCGGCCTGGGGGCCGAAGTGCCGCCGGAACACCTCGCGAACCGCCTCGGTGTAGACGTCGCCGCCGTAGGCGACCTGGTGGCCGCCGTTGGCCTGGGCCAGCGCCCGCATGATCTCCGGGTGGACGCCCGCGTAGTTGTCGCTGGCGAACGAGCGCGCCTCGGGGTCGTGACGGCGTCGCGCGTCGGTCACGTGCTCAGGTCCAGCCGTGTGCCGTTGAGCTCCTCGGCGGGGCGGTCCCACAGGCCGGCGACGACCTCGGCGAGGTCGTTCACGTCGGTGTAGCCGGGGAACCGGCGGTCGGGGGCGGCCTCACGCATGGCGTCGTCGACCAGGGCCTTGATCACCAGGATCGTGGCCGCTCCGCGCGTGCCGCGCAGCGCGTCGGCGAGCGCGAGCGTCCAGGCCTCGGCGGCGGCCTTGGCGGCGGCGTAGGCGGCGCCGCCCTGCGTCGGCTGCTGGGCGGCCTTGGCCGACACGATCGCGAACCGGCCGGCGTCGCCGCGGCGCAGCGCGGGCTCGAAGGCGAGCGAGACGTTCTGCAGGGTGCGGATCAGCAGCTCGTGCAGGACGTCCCAGTCGGCGAGGTCGGTGTCGGCGAAGGTCTTGGACCCGCGCCAGCCGCCCACGAGGTGGATCACCCCGTCGACCCGGCCGTGCTCGTCCTCGACCGCGCGGGCCAGTGCCCGCGTGGCGGCGGCGTCGGCGAGGTCGACGGCGGTCACGCCGTCCCCGGCGTGCCGGCCGAGGCCGATCACCGTGTCGCCGCGCGCGGCCAGGCGCCTGGAGACGGCCCGCCCCGCGGGCCCTCCGGCCCCGGCGACGATGACAACCCTGCTCATCGCACCTTCTCCGTTCCCACGGCCGCGCCGGTCACGCGCGGATTCCCCTCGTGGCCTCGATCACGCCGGACAGCTTACGGCGCAGGGCCTCGTAGAACATGCTCAGGGGGAACTCGTCCGGCAGGACGGCGTCCACCACGGCCTTGGGAAAGCCGTCGACCGGCAGCGCCTCGACGCCGCGCGCCCACACCGAGGCCGGGTGCGGCGCCACGTACGCCGCCACGAGCTGGTGGGCGGCGAGCCAGTGGGCCAGCTTGGAGCGGTCGATGCCGTCGCGGTAGAGCTTCTCGACCTCCCCGCGCAGGTCGGCGACGCAGCCGGCGACCCTGTCCCAGTCGATCGCGAGCCGGTTGTCGGTCCACCGGACGACGTCGTTGCGGTGCAGATAGGCGAACAGGAGCTGGCCGCCGAGCCCGTCGTAGTTGCGCACCCGCTCGCCGGTGACCGGGAAGCGGAACAGGCGGTCGAACAGGATGGCGTACTGCACGTACCGGGCGTGCGGCACGCCCTCGCCCTCCAGCGTGACGGCCTCGCAGAAGGCGGTGAGGTCGCAGCGCAGCTCCTCCAGGGAGTAGAGCCAGTACGGCATGCGCTGCTTGATCATGAACGGGTCGAAGGGCAGGTCGCCGTGGCTGTGGGTGCGGTCGTGCACCAGGTCCCACAGCACGAACGTGTCCTGCGCGAGGTCCTGGCTCTCCAGCAGCCGGGAGGCGTCCGGCGGGAGGGCGAGCTTCAGGGTCTCGGCGGCGGCGCGGCTGACGGCGCGGAAGCGGGCGGCCTCGCGGTCGCAGAAGATGCCGCCCCAGGTGAACCGGGCCGGGGCCTGCCGCACCGCGACGGTCTCGGGGAACAGCACGGCGGAGTTGGTGTCGTACCCGGCGGTGAAGTCGACGAACTCGATGGGGACGAACATGGCGTTGTCGTAGCGCTCGCGCTCCAGCGCGGCCAGCCACTCGGGCCAGACGGTGCGGATCCAGACCGCTTCGAGGTTGCGGTTGGGGTTGCCGTTCTGGGTGTACATCGGGAAGACGACCAGGTGCTCAAGGCCGTCGGCCCGCTGGGTGTCGGGGTGGAAGGCGTCCAGCGAGGCCCCGAAGTCGGGCACGCCCAAGCCGCCGTCCCGCCAGGCGCGCAGGTCGGCCACGACGGCGTCGAGGTAGGCGGCGTCGTGCGGGAAGAGCGGCGCCAGCCTCTGGACGCCGGCCACGACCTCGTCGACGATCGGCGCCGCGGCGGCGGCGTCCTCGATCGACCCGTCCTTGGCCGTGAGCGGCCGCAGCAGCTCGACGGCGTCCTTGAGCCGGTCGAAGCCCTCGTCGGCCCTGCGCGTCCGGTCGGAGCCCGCGGGGACGCGGGCGGCCCAGGTGAGGACGTTGCCCCAGAGGCGTTCGTGCCGCAGGTCGCCGATGGAGTCGTCGCCGAACAGGTCGGAGTCGGCGAACACGACGACCCGGCCCAGGCCGTGGCGCAGGGCCACCGCGAGGGCGCGGCCGGGCAGGTCGGCGGTGGGCGAGGTCTGGAACAGGACGGTCGCGCCGGGTGGCGGGTTCAGGACGCCGGCGCGGTAGAAGCACGCCTCGCGCGCGCCCGCCGTGAGGTCGTCCCCGGCCGAGGGGACGGGCACGCCCAGCACCCACGCGGCCACGCCGTTGTAGCGGCTGACCGGGTCGTGGACGGTGGCGTGCTCGACGCCGACCCCGAACCTGGCGAGCAGCTCGTCCAGGTTGTTGCCGTACTTCTCCTGCTCGCACTCGGCGAGCACGACCAGGCCGCCGCCCGCGGCGACGTACTCCTCGATCGCGTCCATCTCCTCGACGGGCAGCGCGGGGCTTCCGTGCCCGGTCGTGCGCTCCCAGCGCTCGCCCGAGGGGTGCGCGATGACGAAGGCGTCGTGGGCGTTGAGCAGGGAGAGGGTGACCGCGCCCTCGGTGTGGGCGGCCACGGAGTGCCCGAGCCGCCGCAGCGCGTCGGCCGCGCGCGTGTAGCTGTTGTCGTCGGGGTGCGCCGGGTTGATCCTCTCCGCGACCTCACGGCGGATCGTCCAGGACTCGTTGTGCGCCTCGTCGAACAGCACCCGCGGGAAAGCCCTCATCCTTTACCCCCTCAACACACGAAAATCTACGGTTGGTCCGTTCTATATACGGAAAATATACACAGTATCCAGCCAAACCCGGGAAGCCCCCAGCGGCACGCGACCTACGGGCCGGGGTACACCCCCCGGCCATACGGGCCCCCGACTCCCCCCGGGCACAGCGCCCCCTCCCACCCCGCCCGGCCAACTCCCCCCGCCCGCGGCTTCTCGCGGCCGCCCCTCCGGCGGCGGACGGGGGCGCCGATACGCTTCCCCTCGACCCCCGTTCCGAGGAGATTGCATGCTGTCGCTGAGCCACCGGGTGGAGGGCGGGGAGCGGCTGGCGTCGCTGCTGTGGGAGTTCGGCCCCGGGTGGCGGATGATCTCCTCGGCGCTGCTGGGCGGCGGCACGGGGACGGCCGGGTGGGTGCTCAACGCGCAGGTGCGGGGCGGTTACGCCCGCATGGACCCCGCTGACCACCTGCGCGAGCTGGCTCCGGATGGGCCTGGGGTCGGCATGATGACGGCCGCCCCGGTCGCGCGCTACAACCGCGCCCACGACCGGGGAGTGGACGCCGTCGCCACGGTCGGCCTCGGGCTGCCGACCTGGGCCGCCGAACCGGAACCCGAACCCGCCTCGCTGATCCCGCCGCCCTCGCCGCCCGCCCCGGGAACGGTCAACATCATCGTGGCCGTCCCCGTGGCGGTGAGCGACGCCGCCCTGGTCAACCTGGTCATGACCGTGACCGAGGCCAAGACCCAGGCCCTGATCGAGGCCGGTTACGCCTGCACCGGCACGGCCTCGGACGCCGTCTGCGTCGCCGTGCGCGCCCAGGGCCCCGAGGAGCCGTTCGGCGGCCCGAGGTCCACCTGGGGCGCCCGGGCCGCTCGCGCCGTCCACGCGGCCGTCCTTGAGGGCGCCCACGCCTGGCGCCGCGCCCCCGAGACCCGGCCGGCCGCCGAGGCAGACTCCACTGGCCTCACCTGAGGCTGTCCAGGCCCGCCCCCTGGCCCGCGCCCCGCGACAAGGTCCGGCCGCGCCGCCTCGACCTCGCGCCGCCCCTCACAGGCCCGGCCTTCTCGACCCGCCGCGGCCGGAGGCGATGGGCCCGCCGCTCTCGCGCGACGGTGAATGGGCGTACTCGGCGAGGGTCGCCTCAAGAAAGCTGCGCCGAGGCACCATTTCTGGGACGGCGGCCGGTTGATCGAGGGCTGAGCTCTCAGACGGGTGGGGTGGGGCGGATGAGGTTGACGAGGGGGCGGCCGGTGGGGTCTTCGGTGACGCGGACGCGGGCGCCGAAGTGCCGGGCCAGGAGCGGCTCGGTGAGGACCTCGCGGACGGGGCCGGAGGCGACGGTGCGGCCGTCGGCGATGAGCAGCATCGAGTCGGCGTACTGGCCGGCCAGGCCGAGGTCGTGGATGGTGGTCACCACCGTGAGGCCGTCGGCGAGGCGCAGCCGGTCGACCAGCTCCAGCACCTGCTGCTGGTGGCCGAGGTCCAGGGCGGTGGTGGGCTCGTCCAGCAGCAGGACGGGCGCCTGCTGGACGAGCGCGCGGGCGAGCACGACCCGCTGGCGCTCGCCGCCCGACAGCCGGCCCAGGGTGCGGCCCGCCAGCTCGGCGAGGTCGAGGCGCTCCAGCACGGCCCCGGTGACCTCGCGGTCGTGGCGGCTCTCCCTGCCGAGGTGGGAGATGTACGGCGTGCGGCCGAGCAGGGTGTACTCGAAGACGGTGAGGCTCGCCGGCATCAGCGGCGTCTGCGGGGCGTAGGCCATCAGCCTGGCCCGCCGGCGCGGCTTCAGCGTGCGCGCGGGCACGCCGCCGACCAGCACCTCTCCCTCGCTCTCCAGCAGGCCCATCATGGCCCGCAGCAGCGTGGACTTGCCCGCCCCGTTGGGGCCGACGACCGCCAGCCACTCACCGCCCGACGCCGACAGCCCGACCCCGGCCAGCACCGGCCGCCGGTCGAGGGCCACGCACAGATCCCGGACCTCGACCGTCGTGCCCGCCGCGCTCACGGCTCCACCGCGCGGGTGGCGCGCAGGACGCCGACGAAGAACGGGGCGCCGATGAAGGCGGTGACCACGCCGATGGGCAGTTCGGCGGGGGCGAGCACGGTGCGGGCGACCATGTCGGCCAGGACGAGGAACGCCGCCCCGCCGATCAGGGACAGCGGCAGCACCACCCGGTAGGAGCCGCCCGCGAGCCGGCGCGCGATGTGCGGGACGACGATGCCCACGAACCCGATGAGGCCGCTGACCGCCACGGCGGAGGCCGTGGCCAGGGAGGCGGCGCACAGGATGACCAGACGGACGCGGGCCGCGCTGACGCCCAGGCTGGTGGCCTCGTCGTCGCCGACCGACAGCACGTCGAGCAGCCGGCCGTGGGCGAGCATCACGCCGATCGACACCAGGGCGTAAGGCGCGATCAGCCACACCTGCGACCAGTCGCCGCCGATGCCGCCGAGGATCCAGGCGTAGATGCGCTGGAGCTGCTCGACCCGGATCTGCTGGACGAACGCCTGCAACGCGGACAGGAACGAGGCGACCGCCACCCCGGCCAGCACCAGTGTGGCCGTGCCGCCGCCGCGCCCCGCCGTGTTGCCCAGCCCGTACGCCAGCATGACCCCGCCGACGGCGCCCGCGAAGGCGGCCAGCGGCACCAGGCCGTCCGCCTGCACCAGCACGATCACCAGCGTGGCGGTGAACCCGGCTCCGGCGGCGGCGCCCAGCAGGTAGGGGTCGGCCAGCGGGTTGCGGAACACACCCTGGTAGCCCGCGCCCGCCAGCGCCAGCAGGCCGCCGACGATCGCGGCCAGCACGACCCGGGGCATCCTGAGCTGGTAGAGCAGCCCCTGCTCCACGGGCGACAGCCCCGAGTCGACCGAGACGAACGGCAGCAGGTCGGCCAGTTCCAGCACGACGCCCTTGGCCGGGATGCCCGCCGCCCCGGTCATCAGGCCGGCGAGCACGCAGACGAGCAGGACGGCGAGCGCGACGGCGAGCGCCACCGGGCGTGACCTCGCCGCGCGCGCCGCCTCTGGTCTCAGCGGGCCGCCTTGGTGACGGCGTCGCCGACGACCTCCACCAGGTCGGCCACCCGGGGGCCCCAGCGCGAGGCCACGTCGTCGTCGAGCGGGATCACCTGGTCCTTCTCGATCGCGGTGAGCCCGCCCCAGCCGGGGCGCTTGGCCAGGGTCTCCTTGGACTGGCCGCAGCACTTGGTGTCGGCCAGGAAGATGAGGTCGGGATCGGCCTCGGCGACGAACTCGCTGGACAGCTTGGGGTAGCCGCCCGCCGGGTCGGGCGCCTTGTCGGCGATGTTGGTGAGCCCGAACAGCGCGTAGATCTGGCCGATGAAGGTCTCGGACGTCACCGAGTAGGGCGTGTTGTCCAGCTCGTGGAGGAAGGTCAGCTCGCGGTCGCGGGGCGCGTCGGCGGTCGCGGCCTCGATGCGGCTCTTCATGCCCGCCACGACCTCGGCGGCCTTCGCCACGTTACCGGTGGCGGCCCCGAGGTCGGTGATCTGGTCGTAGCCGTCGTCGAGCTTGGTGGGGGCCGGCTCCAGCAGGACGGGGATGCCGACCTTGGACAGCGCGGCCACCACGCCGCCGACGTCGTTGGCGAGCACCACCAGGTCGGGCTTCTTGGCGATGATCGCCTCGGCGTTCGGCTTGAAGCCGGACAGGTCGGTCTTGGGCGCCTCGGCGGGGTACGTCGACTGGTCGTCCACCGCGACGACCTGCGGGCCGGCGCCGAGGGCGAACAGGCTCTCGGTGGCGCTCGGCGACAGCGACACGATCTGCTCGGGCCTGCGGGGGACGGTCACCGCGCCGTTGCCGGCCTGGACGGTCACCGGGAAGGCGGCGGGCGACGCCGCGGGGGTGGGGGCTGCGGGGGTGGCCGAGGTGCCGGCGGTCTGGCCGCATCCGGCCAGCGCCACTGCACCCAGCAACACGCCGGCCAGGGCCGTGCGTACGGGCCTCACGAGAGTCCTCCAGTCGCCGGGAAGCGAGGGACCCGCGAGATGACGGATCACCCTTTTCCACGAGGGTTGACGGCGTCGGCGCGGCTCGCAGGCGACCTGGCTCGGCCGGGGGGCCTCACAGTTGCGGGACAGCGCCGGTTTCCCACCGGACTTCGCTGCGTGCCACGCGTCAGGGGAACCGTATCAACGACCTGCGTATACGGATACGACGGGTCAGCCGGAGCAGGACGACCGGCCATCGCTCCACCCGCGAAGTGTCCGCTCCCGGCGCCGACACGACGGGACATGATACGGCGAGCCGGCGCCGCCCTGCGGCGCGCAGCCCGGTGATCCGCGCATTTCCGTCAACGCGGCCAGTGGCACCTCCGTCGCCGCCCTTGGAGACGGCGCATTCGGCACGTCTTCTCAAGGGCGACCCTCTACCCGGCCCACCCCCACGGTGGCGCGAGCACCCGCCCTCAGCCCGCCGAAGGACCGAAGGAGCGGCCCAGCGACCGACCGGGGTCGCACCCCACCCGCGTCCGGCCGGTGGACCGGCATCGTGCCGATGACGCCCTCCCGGGACAGTCCCGGTGCGGGTGCCTGCGCGACGGTAGAGGGCGGGCCGGGCGAGGGTCGCCTTTGAGAGGGCGCGCCGAGGGCGCCGTTTCGCGGCGGTCCGGTTGGTCGCGGGCGGCGGCTGGGGCGTCAGGCGAGCTGGGACTCGGCGGCGGCGATGAGTTCCTGGAGGCGCAGGCCGTGGCGGGCGTCGAGGGGGTGGCCGCCGCCTCGGCGCACGGTCTGGGCGAACTCGGCGACCATGTCGGGGAAGACGTCGTAACCGAGGTCGCCGCCGTCGAGCACCTCGCTGCCGTGGCGGCCGAAGACGGCCACCTGCGAGGAGCCGCGCTCGACCCGGGCGGCCATGGACAGGGAGGCCTCGCTCACCGCGCCGCTCTCGTGCTCCAGCATCAGGCCCACCCAGCCCAGCGTGTGCCCGTGGGCGCGGATGCCGACGACGCGGCCCAGCGCGGCGTCGAGCATGTCGATCATGTGCGGGCCGACGTCGAGGATCGCGCCGCGCTCCTGCCGCCACGGGGAGTCGATGCTGTGCAGCGCGCCGGAGATGTTCACGGCGTACCCGCCGAAGACCTCGATGGCGCGAGCGCGCTCCAGGAAGGCCCGGGTGGCGGCCGAGTAGCGGAAGGTCAGCACCATCTGCGAGGGCACGCCGGCCTCGCCGACGGCGTCGGCCAGGCGCCGGGCGCCGTCGAGGTCGGCAGCCAGGGGCTTCTCCAGCAGCAGCGCCTTGCCGGCCCTCGCGGCCTTGACGGCCAGCTCGGCCTGCACGCCGGGCGGGACGCAGAACGCGACGGCCTCGCAGGCGTCGAACAGCTCCTCGACGCGCTCGTACACCGGCGCGCCGAGCCTGGCCGCCGCCTTGGGCCTGCGGGCCCAGACCCCGGCCAGGCGCGTGTGCGGGCCCTTGGCCAGCGCGGGGGCGTGTACGGCCTCGGCCCACGGCCCGGCTCCGATCAGACCTACCGACACTGGCTCCACGGCGCTCAGCTCCCCCGACGCATCCGGATGACTGCCGGTGACCCTAGCCGAGCCCGGACATTCGCCGCACGCCGTCCGAGCCGGCGACCACCCCCGCGCTCGCGGGCCGGGGGCGGGTGGTTTCCGTCACCGTCCGTATCCGGACAGCCATCCTGACAAGAGTCACTTGATCGGCGTAAGTGATCGTGATACTTCATGATAGCTGCGGCATATGCCGCAAGAGTGGTGAATTGCGGCATGAGTGGCGGTTGATGTGGGGATACGACGACCGTCAGGGTTCGCGGGAGCGCGGGACGCATGCCGTCCCCCGTCCGGGCCCGAGGTCTCCGCGCGGTACGGCGACGCCGGCCGCTCACCTTGCGTGTCCGGACGTGGCGGGCGTGCACGCCGTCGGCCGGGACGGAGGGCGCCGCGATGACGGTCGCCGCCGAGCCGGCGCGGCCCGGCACCGTCTCGCTGATCAGGCTGCTCCCCCGGCTCGCGCGCGACCCGGTGAACATGCTCGCCGACCTCGGACGCCGTTCCGGCGGCGGGATCGTGCGGCTGCGGTCGGGCCGCGTGCCCGTCTACCTGGTGAGCCATCCCGACGACGTCCAGCACGTCCTGCGCGGCCGGTGGGAGAACTACGTCCGCGAGGGCATGTTCTGGCGGCCGCTGCGACGGCTGCTCGGGCACAGCGTCCTGGACGACGGCTCGGCCTGGAGGTCCAGCAGGGACATCCTGCAGCCGCTGTTCACCGCCAGGTACGTCGCCTCGCTCGCGGAGCGGACGGCGGACGTGGTCGACCTGCGGGTCGGCGAGCTGGAGGAGCACGCCCGGTCGGGGCGGGCGTTCGACGCCGGCGAGGAGATGGCCGACGTCGTCAACGAGACCGTCGTGAAGGTGCTGTTCGGCGGCAGGCTCTCCCGCGAGCACGGGCGGCGGCTGTCCTCCGCCTACGACCACGCCGCCCGGTCGATCGCCTTCCGGCTGCTGCTGCCGTCGATGCCCTACTCGGCCAGGCTGCCCGGCGACAGGCCGTTCATGGCGGCCGTCCAGACGATCGACGACGTGATGCTCCCCATGGTCCGCCGGGCGCTGACCATGCCGGACGACGGCGCGGACGTCCTGTCGGCGCTGCTGCGCGCCCGCCGGGCCGAGCTGCCGGCGGACGGACGGCCCGCGCGGCCCGCCGAGGTCGAGGCACAGCTCCGCGACGACGCGGTCAGCGTCTACGGAGCCGCGGCGGAGTCGACCGCCACGACCCTCACCTGGCTGTGGACGCTGCTGGACGCCCACCCGCACGTCGCCTCCCGGCTCTACGCCGAGGTGGAGCACGTCGTCGGCTCCGGCCCGGTGCTCGCCGAGCACGTCCGGGAGCTGACGTACACCCGGATGGTGCTGGACGAGGTGATGCGCCTTCGGCCGTCGGGCTGGCTGTTCCCCCGCATGGCGGTCCGGGAGGACACGGTCGGCGGCGTGCGCGTCGAGGCCGGCGCCCAGATGCTGATCACCCCGTACGCCACCCACCGGCTGGACGAGTTCTGGGACCGGCCGCTGGAGTTCGACCCCGAGCGCTTCGCCCCCGGCGAGCAGGAGCGGCGGCACCGCTACGCGTACTTCCCGTTCGGCGGCGGCCCGCACCAGTGCCTCGGCAAGCACCTGTTCCTCATGTCGGCGCCGCTGATCGTCGCGGCGATCCTCAGCCGGTTCCGCCCGCTGCTGCGCGGCGACGGTCGCTACACGCCCGCCCCGGCGGGGTCGCTGCGCCCGAGGGAGAAGGTCGAGCTGGTTCTGGTGCCCGCCGCGCGCGCCAGGCAGGCGGCCCGGTGACCGCCACCGCCACCGGGCCCTGGCCGCCGGCCGTGCAGAGCGGTGTGATCTGCGCCACGGCCGGGCGCTCCCAGCGCGAGATGCGCCGGTGGGCGGCGGCCTACCCGGGCCTGTTCGCGGCCAAGCCGTTCGACGAGGCCCTGTACGGCACCGTGGCCCTGGCCATGGCCTTCAGCGGCCCGTGGCTGACCGCCGACCGGCTCGCCGTGGCCAACAAGGCCACGCTGTGGGCGTTCGCGCTGGACTGGCTGGTCGACTACGCCGGCGGGTCGCCGGCCGAGATGCGGGGCCTGCGCGAGCGGTGCGCGGCGGTGGCCGCCGGCGCCGAGCCCGCCCCCGGCGACGAGCTCGCGCTCATGCTGGCCGACATCCGGCGCGACCTGGCCCCGGCCCCGGCGTTCGCCGAGCTGGAGCGGGTCTGGCTGGAGGAGCTCGGGCGCACGCTGGACGCCATGATCAGGGAGTGGGAGTGGAAGGCGTCCGGAACCACCCCGACGGTGGAGGAGTACCTCGCCAACGCCGACAACCACGCCTTCTGCTTCGTGTTCACCTGCCACTGGATCTCCGTCGCCGAACCCGGGGCGGCCGCCGGGCTCGACCGGGTGCGTGAGGCGAGCCGGGCGGTGCAGCGGGTGATGCGCCTGCTCAACGACGTCAGCTCCTACGACAGGGACGTGAGCTGGGGCGACGTGAACGTGCTCCTGCTCGGCACCACCCGCGAGGAGGTGACCCGGCGCGTGGGGGCGCTGGCCGCCGAGGCCCGCGGGCTGCTCGCCGAGCTGCGGAGCGGGCATCCGGAGACCGCCGACTACATGGAGCGCCAGATGGACTTCTGTGCGGGCTTCTACCAGGCCGGCGAGTACTGGGGCCGTCTGTGAGCCGCGCCCGGCCCGCGGGCACCGCCCCGGCGACCGGAATGACCGAGCCCACCGGGCCCGGCCGGTCCGCGCCCCCCGGTCAGCCCGCCGGAGCCCCGCACCCGGCCCGGCCCGGCCCGCACTCCGCCCACCCCGCCCCCGGCGCGTCCATCCACCCCGCCACTGGCGGGTCCGCCCATTCCGCGCAGCCCGGCGACCCCGCCGCGTTCGCGCATGCCGCGCAGACCGGCGAGGCCGCCGGACTGGTGGCCGGGCTTCTCGCGCAGCCCTGGGGCCGGGTGACGCCGTCGGTCTACGAGACCGGCCGGCTGGTGACCATCGCCCCCTGGCTGGCCGGGCACGCCGAGCGCCTGGGCTTCCTGGCCGCCGCGCAGCGGCCGGACGGCGGGTGGGGCCCGCACGAGGACTACCGCCTGGTGCCCACGCTCAGCGCGACCGAGGCCATGCTGAGCGAGCTGCGGCGTGAACCCGCCGCCGGCCACGCCGACCTGGCCGCCCGCGCCGAGCGCGGCCTGCGGGCGCTGTTCGGCCGGCCGGGGAGCGGCGGCCCGCCGCCGCCGCCCGACCTGCCCGCCGTGGAGCTGGTCGTCCCCTACCTGACCGGCGCGATCAACCGGCACCTGCGCGACCTGGGCCCGGCCGCCGGCGCGCTCGCCGGGTGGGCGGGACGCGACCTGCCGCTGCCGGAGGGCATGGACGAAGGCAGGCTCGCGAAGGTCCGCTCGCTGGTGCGGGCCGGCGCAGCCATGCCCGAGAAGCTGGCGCACGCGCTTGAGGTGGCCGGGGACGCCGCCGAGGGCGCGCGCGGCGTCGCCCGCACGCCCGCCGGCACCGTCGGGGCGTCACCGGCGGCGACCGCCGCGTGGCTGGGAGACCGGGTGCGCCGCGAGCCCGGGGATCCCGCCCGGAGCTACCTGGAGGCCGTCGTCGCGGCGCACGGCGGGCCGGTCCCCTGCGGCCTGCCCATCACCGTGTTCGAGCGCGGGTGGGTGCTGAGCTGGCTGCTGCGCGCGGGCGTCCCGGTGCGCGCGCCCGAGCCGCTCGTGGCGTCCCTGCGCCACGGGATCGACCCCGACGGCATCGCCGCCGGACCGGGCCTGCCCGCCGACGCCGACACCACCTCCGTCGCGCTATACGCGCTGGCCCTGCTGGGGGCGCCCCGCGACCCCGCGAGCCTGGCGGGCTACCGCGTGGGCCCGCACTACCAGACCTGGCGCGGCGAGAACGGCGTCTCCACCACCACCAACGCGCACGTGCTCGACGCGCTCGGCGCGTACCGCCCGGCGGACCCGGCCATCCGGGCGCGGTACGCGGCCACGGCCGGGGGTGTGGCCGGCTGGCTGCGGGACCGGCAGCACGCGGACGGGAGCTGGACCGACCGGTGGCACACCTCCCCCTACTACGCGACGATGTGCTGCGCCCTGGCGCTGGACGCCGCCGGCCCGGCGGGCCGTCCCTCGCCCGAGGTGCGGCGGTCGGTGCGCTGGCTGCTGTCCACCCAGCGCGCGGACGGCTCGTGGGGGCTGTGGCGCGGCACCGCGGAGGAGACCGCGTACGCCATGCACGTGCTGCTGCTCACCGGGGCCGGGCGCGAGGACCCCGAGCACGCGCGGGCGGCCGTCCGCGGCGGGCTGTACCTTCGGCGCGGAGCCGTGCCGGGCGACGACCCGCCGATGTGGGTCGACAAGGACCTGTACACCCCGCTGGCGGTCGTGCACGCCGCGGTCCTGGCGGCGCTGCACCTGGTGCGCCATCATTCCGGGTTAACAGTGGGATACGGGTCGGCAGGCGGCGAACGTGCAGCGAGATACTAAATAACCCTTAACTAGACATCTTTACTTAAATAACTCCATCTTGTCGCGCGGTAATTAGTCCCATGCTAGGGTTTCTCGGGTGTGATGCCACGGTATGCCGTATTAACTTCTCATACGGCGTCCTGGCAGGCTGTACCGAGCAGCCGCGCCACCACGTTAATCCCCGTTAACCGGGTGTGGTTTCCTGACTTTCGCCAGGGATGGAGTTATGCGCTTCCGCAACTCGCGGGTCCGGACCAAGGTGACAGCCCTTCTCCTGTCGCTCGTCGCGCTGTGGGGCTTCGCCGCCTGGGTGACGCTGCGCGAGGGCCTGAACCTGCTGTGGGTCTCCACACTCGACACCAGCGTCTCACAACCCGCCGAGCGGCTGATCATCGAGCTGCAGCGAGAGCGCCGCCTCACCCTGGTGCTCCTGGGCGGCCCGGTGTCCACCGGGCGCAAGAGCGCCCTGACCGCCCAGCGCGTCCGGTCGCTGCAGGCCGGGGCCGAGTTCCACCCCCTGATCTCCGACAGCGGCGTGCGGCGGGCCGCCAGCGACATGGTGCTGCGGCGCCTGTCGGCCGCCGACCGCGCCGTACGCGGCCTGACGGTCCTGCGCGAGCGGATCGACGCCGGCGAGGCCGACCGCTACGCCGCCGGGGACACCTTCACCCAGGTCATCGAGTCGATCTACAACATCTACGACGGCCTGGCCACCCTGGACGACCAGCAGTTCGCCCACGACACCCGCACCCTGGTCGCCCTGGCCCGCGCCCGCGAGCTGCTGGCACAGGAGGACGCGTTCGCGGCCGGCGCCCTGGAGACCGGCGGCTTCGGCCCGGCCGACAGCACCCGGTTCACCCAGATCGTCGGCGCCCAGCGGCTGTCGCTGGAGCGGGCCGTGGCCGAGCTGCCCCAGTCGGACCGCGCCTCCTTCGACGACCTGCTCGCCGGCGACGCGTTCCAGCGGTTCCGCGACCTGGAGGACCGGCTGGTCCAGGCCAGGTGGCGGGCCGGCGGCGCGCCCGTCGACGCCGAGACCTGGAGCACGACGACCGACACCGTGCTCACCCGGCTCGACCGGCTGGTCACCGCCAGCGGCGACGCGCTGGTCGACCGCGCCACGCCCCTGGCCACCGGGGTCATCGTCCGGCTCGTCCTGGCCGGCGGCCTCGGGCTGCTCGCCGTCATCGCCTCCATCATCCTGTCGATCACCACGGCCCGCGCCCTCGTGCGGCGGCTGGAGGAGCTGCGCACCGCCGCCCTGGACCTGGCCGCGCGGCGCCTGCCCGGCGTCGTCGAGCGCCTGGGCCGCGGCGAGGACGTCGACGTGGCCGCCGAGGCGCCGCCGCTCGCGGTCGGCGACGACGCGATCGGCGAGGTCGGCCGGGCGTTCAACACCGTGCAGGAGACGGCGATCCGGGTGGCGGTCGAGCAGGCCGAGCTGCGGCGCAGCTACCGGGGCATCCTGCTCAGCCTGGCCCGCCGCACCCAGTCGCTGGTGCACCGTCAGCTCACCGTCCTGGACGGCATGGAGCGGCGCGTGACCGACCCCGGCGAGCTGGCCGACCTGTTCCGCGTCGACCACCTCGCCACCCGCATGCGGCGCAACGCCGAGAACCTGATCGTGCTGTCGGGCGCCTCGCCCGGCCGCGCGTGGCGGCGCTCGGTCCCCATGGTCGACGTCGTCCGCGGCGCGCTCGCCGAGATCGAGGACTACACGCAGGTCGTCCTGATGCCCATGGGCGAGACCGAGCTGGCCGGCCGGGCGATCGGCGACGTGATCCACCTGCTCGCCGAGCTGATCGAGAACGCGGTCTCCTTCTCCCCGCCCTACGCCACGGTGCAGGTCAGCGGGCAGGTGGTGGCCAACGGGTACGTGATCGAGATCGAGGACCGCGGCCTCGGCATGCTGCCCGCCGACCTGGCCCTGGCCAACGAGCAGATCGCGAACCCGCCGGACTTCAAGCTCACCGACACCCCGCGCCTCGGGCTCTACGTGGTCAGCCGCCTGGCCTCCCGCCACCGCATCCAGGTGACGCTGAAGCCGTCCCCCTACGGCGGCACGACCGTCGTGGTCCTGCTGCCGCGCGAGCTGACCGGCGACGAGAGCGAGACCTCCTCCGGCGCCGTCCCCGCCGGCTCGGGCACGCGCCCCGCGCCCGGCCTGGACGCCGCCCCCGGCCGGGTGGAGCGCCCCGAGTGGTTCACCCGGCTCGAACGCGACGACCGGGCCCTGGAGTCGCCGGCCGTGGTCGCGCCGCCCATCCTGAGGGACGACACCCCTGACGACGGCCACGACGAGCCCGGCCACGCGCCGGGCCCCCTGCCCGAGGCCGGCCTCGCTTCGGGCCCCGCACCCGGCGAGGCCGGTCTCGGCCCCGTGCCGGAGCAGGGCCGCGTGCCCGCTCCCCCGGCCGAACCGGTGGCCGCCCCCGGTCTCCCGGGCCGCCGGTCCGGCACGCCGCCCCAGCCCGAGCCCGAGCCCGTCCTCGACGCGGCTCCGGACGCCGTGACCGCCGAGGCGGCGTACACGCCCTCCGGGCTGCCGCGCCGCGTGGCGCAGACCCACATCGCCCCCGCGCTGCGCCAGGACGCCCCGGAGCCGGTCGTACGGGCGCGGGAGGACGACCGCTCGCCCGAGGAGATCCGCAGGCTGATGGGCGCCTTCCAGTCGGGCACCGAGCGCGGCAGGTCCGAGGCGGAGCGGCTGCCGGGGCCCGACGACGGCCGGGAGAAGGGCGGCGGCCTGCCCAAGCGCCGCCGATGACGACCTCCGGCGTTCCCCGCACCGTGCTCGCGGGGATCGGGCGCCGTCCCGCGGGGCGGCCGCACCGGCCCCGGACGCGCCCTCGCGTCCGGCGGAGCACGACCCGAGACGACTTCCAGGCACGAAGGAGCGTGATGACGAGCCTCGCCAACGACCCCGGACAGGAACAATGGCTGGACGAGGAAGCGGGAAGGATCGTCCGGCCCTACGTGATGACGCGTGGCCGGACCCAGCCCAGCCGGGGCAAGATCGACCTCATCACGCTCGTGATGACCACCGGCTCGGCCGCCCCCGCGGAGCCGGGGCTGGGCCCCGAGCACCACTCCATCGTCAAGATGTGCGACGAGGTCCTGTCGGTCGCGGAGATCGCCGCCCACCTCGACCTGCCCGCCGGAACCGTGCGCGTCCTGCTGGGCGACCTGGTCGACCGGGGGCTGGTCGTGCTCCAGGAGCCGCACCGGGAGTCGGACATCCTGGACCTGGACACCTACAAGGCGGTGCTCAATGGCCTTCGCGCGCTCTAGCCGCGACGCCGGACGGGCCGAGCTGCCCACCGCGATCAAGATCCTGGTCGCGGGCGGCTTCGGCGCGGGCAAGACGACCATGGTCGGCTCGGTCTCCGAGACCCGGCCGCTGCGCACCGAGGAGACCCTGACCGACCGCGGCATGGGCGTCGACGACGTCTCGGGCGTGGAGACCAAGGGGACCACCACGGTCGCCATGGACTTCGGCCGCATCTCGCTCGGCGCCGACTACGTGCTCTACCTGTTCGGCACCCCCGGGCAGGAGCGCTTCTGGTTCGTCTGGGACGAGCTGGCGCTGGGCGCCATGGGCGCGGTCGTGATCGCCGACACCCGGCGCCTGGCCGACTGCTTCCCTTCGGTGGACTACTTCGAGCGGCGCGGCACTCCGTTCGTGGTGGCCGTCAACTGCTTCGACGGCGCCCCCACCTACGAGCTGGGCGAGATCCGGCTCGCGCTCGGCCTCGGCGACGCCATCCCCGTCGTGCTGTGCGACGCCCGCGTGCGGCAGTCGAGCAAGGACGTGCTGATCACGCTGGTCCAGCACGCCATGGAGACCCGGGTCGCCTCCTCCACCGTCGCGCACTGACGTCCCGGTCCCACCGTCCGAGGCGGATCACTCCGGCCAGTCGGAGTCCTGGATCACCTGGACGAAGTCGACGCGGCGGAAGCCGGGCAGGAAGTGCTCCAGCACGTCCGCGTTGACCGTCCCGAAGGTCGTCTCGGGCCGGTCCTTGAACCCGGCCGTGAACGCCGCGAGGATGGCGCGCTTGAAGCCGGGACGCGGATGGGCCGCCGTGACCGCCTCGACGTCGCGCGGGTCGAGCCCGCGGTAGCCGATGCCCAGCACGTCGGTCTCGACGCCCGCGGTGACCAGCGCCACCTCCGGCTCCAGCCGGTAGGGGACCTCCGGGGTGGTGTGCAGGGCGATGGCCTCCCACACCTTGCGGACGTCGTGCTCGGGCACGCCGTGCGAGGCCAGGAACCGGCGGGCCTCGTCGGCCCCGTCGAGCTCGAAGCGCTGGCCGGTGCGCCGGTAGGTCTCGGTGAGCCCGAGGTCGTGGAACATGGCGCCGACGTACAGCAGCTCGGGGTCGGCCTCCAGCCCGAGCCGCCTCCCCTGGAGGGTGCCGAAGAGGAAGACCCGGCGGGAGTGGTCGTACACCAGCGGGGTGGCGGCGTCCCTGACCAGCTCGGTGGCCTCGGCGGCGAGCGCCGAGTCGGGGATCGTCACATCCGCGATCTTCTCGCCCATGGTGGTCGGTCCCTCCCTGCCGTGCCCCGCGCTCGCGCGCCTCTCCCTCCACTGTCGCAATCGGCGCCGGCGAGGGCCGCACCGAGGTCGGTCAGGCGTCGTAGGCGGCCAGGGCGTGGAAGACCTGCTTGGGCTCCCAGTCCATGTCGGGGTAGGCGGTCCCCTTGCCGCCGGGGAGCATCTTGACCACCCCGTACGACGACAGGTCCAGATCGTGGCGAGGGTCGGCCCGGTGCGGGGAGTTGTAGGCGGCGAAGGTGAACCAGAAGGCGGCCTCCACGCCCTCCCGCCGGAAGATCTCCAGCATCTCGTGCAGGTAGGTCACCTGCTCGGCCTCGTCGCGCTGGAAGTCGCCGGTGAGCCGGGGCGGGTCGGCGTCGTGGTCGACGATCGCCCACGCCATGCCGCCCCGGTCGGCGGCCCCCTTGTAGGCGCAGGTGCCGAACTCGGTGACCACCACCGGCTTGCCGTGCCGGAAGTGCCCCCGCAGCTCCTCCAGGTAGCCGGCGGCGTTGCGCCGGTCGCGGTAGCTGTCGACCGCCACGACGTCGAAGGGGCTCCAGTCGATCTGCTCCCAGGGCCCCGCCGCGTAGGTGACCCTGCCGCCGAACCGCCCCCGCGCGACGACCGCCGTCTCGGCCAGGAAGGCGTCGACCTCGTCCGGCAGCGTGCGCAGCCGCTCCCGGGCGAGGGGGTCCCTCATCGAGGAGACCAGGAACTCCAGGCGCTCGGCGTACGTGCGGCCCGGCAGGAAGCCGGCCGCGAAGACGCTCATCTCGCACCCCGTCACCAGCACCACCTCGGCGCCGCCTGCCCGCAACCGCTCGGCCCGGTCGGCGCAGTCGGCGAAGTACGGGCGCATCCGCTCGCGGGTCATCTCACACGGGAACGGGGCGAACCACACCTCCAGCCCCGCCTCGGCCGCGTACCGCCCGGCGACGGACAGCCGCTCGGGCAGGCCCCCGGAGACGCGGACGGCGGTGCAGCCGAGATCGTCGGCGATGATCCGCATCTCGCGCCGGACCGTCTCGGGGTCGAACGACTCCCGCGAGGAGGAGCCGCCCGGGAAGAACCCCGTGTCGTAGTTGATGCCCTTGCCACGCATGCGCGCCGATCCTCTCCGTCGTGGGCGGAGACGTGGTCGCCGGTCCCGGGCGTCCGGTTCGGTCCCCCGCCGACTCCAATCTCGCGCACGTCCGTCCCCCGCGCGCGGCGCCCGAGGCTTCCCGGCGCGCGTCCGCCGCCATATCTTGGTCGGGCGTCCGTCCCCCCGCCTCCCGCTCCGGCGGCCGGCCCGCCCCGCAGAGGAGAAGCCGTGAGAAGGCCGTTCCGGTTCGCCGCCGTCATCCGTGAGGCCGAGTCGGCCAAGAGCTGGGCGGACCAGGCCCGGCGCCTGGAGGACTCCGGCTTCGAGGTGCTGCTCGTCCCCGACCACCTGGTGGGCGCCCGGTTCGCGCCGGTCGCCGCGCTCGCCGCCGCCGCGTGCGCCACCAGCAGGCTGCGCGTCGGCACGCTGGTGTTCGCCAACGACTTCCGCCATCCGGCCGTGCTGGCCAAGGAGGCCGCCACCCTCGACGTGCTGTCGGAGGGCCGGCTGGAGTTCGGCGTCGGCACCGGCTGGATGGCGTCCGACTACGCCTCGGCCGGGCTGCCGCTGGAGACGCCGCGCGTCCGCGTCGCCCGGCTCGCCGAGGCGATCACCGTGCTCAGGGGGCTGTGGTCGGACGGCCCCTTCACCTTCGAGGGCGAGCACTACCGGGTCACCGAGCTCGACCAGTGGCCCAAGCCCGTCCAGCGGCCCGGCCCCCGGCTGACGGTCGGCGGCGGCGGGCCCCGCCTGCTGGAGCTCGGCGCGCGGGAGGCCGACGTGCTGAACATCACGACGCGTGTCCTGCCCGACGGCTCCGGACCGGACCCCGCCGACAGCGCTCCCGGGGCCTTCCTGGCGAAGCTCGCCGCCGTCCGCGAGGCCGCCGGCGACCGCTACGACACGCTGGAGCTCGGCACCACCATCATGCACCTCGGCGTGCGCGAGCCCGGCGCGCCGGCCGCCGCCGACACCCGGGACGACACCCCCCAGGTGCTGCTCGGCACCCGGCGGGACGTCGTCGACCGCCTCCTGCGCTGGCGCGACGATCACGACGTGTCGTACTACGTGCTGCACGACGAGCCCGACCTCGACGCCTTCACCCCGATCGTCGAAGAGCTCGCCGGGCGGTAGAGGGAGGAGGATGGGCGGTTATGGATGAGCTGATACTTCTGCGGCACGGCGAGACCGAGTGGAGCCGCGACGGGCTGCACACCGGGCGCACCGACATCCCGCTCACGCCCCGGGGCGAGGAGCAGGCGCGCGCCCTCGCCGGCGCGCTGGAGGGCCTGGCCGTCTCCCTGGTGCTCACCAGCCCCGCCCTTCGCGCCCGCCGCACGGCGGAGCTCGCCGGCCTCGCGCGGTGCGAGGTCGACACGAACCTGTGGGAGTGGGACTACGGAGGTTACGAAGGCATCACCACCCGCGACATCCGCAAGACACGGCCGGGGTGGTACCTGTGGCGCGACGGCGTGGTGCCCGGCGACGCCGAGCACCCGGGCGAGACCGCCCGGCAGGTGGGCGAACGGGCCGACAAGGTGATCGCGCGGATCGCGCAGGCCGAGGGCACCGTGGTGGTGGTCTCCCACGGGCATTTCCTGCGCGTGCTGACCGCCCGGTGGCTGGGGCTGCCCCCGCAGGACGGGCGGCTGTTCAAGCTGGACACCGGCACGGTGTCCGTCATGGGGTTCGAGCACGGCGAGCACGTGGTCACCCGCTGGAACGGGCCGGTGGGCACGCGGTGACGACGGGGGCCCGGCGGTGCCGGGGCGTAGGCCCGCGGCGGGGTCCGGCGTTCGGGGTGGCCGGCACGGGAGCGCCGCGGGCGGGGTGGTGAGGGCGCGGCGTCAGGCGAGCGGCACCGGCTGTGGCTGCGGACCGCGGCCGGTCAGCCATTCGAGCACACGCCTGTGGCCGCGGCGGGCGTCCTCGAAGTGACCCCAGCGCCAGTATCGCGGCTGGTCACGCACTCCGGTCACCCAGGTGCGGTAGGCGACCGACCGGACGCCGTCCTCTTCGGAGGCCGCGGACGCGACTCCGTACGTACGGATCACGACGCGGCCTCCGGGCGCGAAGAGCACGTCGTCGGCCACGGGATAAAGCGTCATCTGGTCCAGCATCACCGGCCCCCGAAATCCTCAGGAAGTGGACATGTCCCCAGTGTGCCGGATCGATGGGCAAGCCCGGTTACGCCGATGCGCGCTCTCCCGTTAACCGGACGGGCCATATGTGAACAGGATGTTAAGCGACCAGGTTGTCGAACTCGCCGTCCTTGACGCCGAGCACGAGCGCCCGGATCTCGTCGCTGGTGTAGATGAGGGCGGGACCGTCCGGGAAACGGGAGTTCCGGACGGCGACGCCTCCGTCGGGGAGCTTGGCGAGCTCGACGCAGTTGCCCTGCGAGTTGCTGTGGACGCTCTTCCGCCACGCCACGCCGGTGAGGCTCGTGGCCGGCATTCCGTTATAGGGCTGAGTCATCTAGATCTCTCTGAGTATGTCGCCGAGTACCTCGGCGGTGCCCCCAGGCGTTGTGCTCTCGATGCAGAGCTGTTCCATGGCGGTGAGGTAGGGGTCGATGTCCTCACGCTTGTCCAGGTAGAGGGCACCCCAGAGCTGCTCGACGTAGACCACGTCCGACAGGTCGGACTCGGGGAAACGCAGGATGGTGAACGCTCCACCCTCGGCCGCGTGCATGCCGAACTGGAACGGCATCACCTGCAGGGTGATGGCGGGCAGGCTCGCGACCGCCATCAGGTGCTGGACCTGCTCGTACATGATCTCCTTGCCCCCGATGGGCCGCCTCAGCGCGGCCTCGTCGATGACGGCCCAGAGTTTGGGCCCGTCGGGGCGGGTGAGACGCTCCTGCCGCTGCATGCGCAGATGCACACGGCGTTCGATCTCCGCCTCGGGGACGTCCGGATAGCCGAGCCTGATGACCGTCCGGGCGTACGCCGCCGTCTGGAGGAGGCCGGGGACGAACTGCACCTCATAGGTGCGGATCACCGACGCGGCCTCTTCGAGCCCGACATACGTGGAGAACCATGCGGGGAGCAGATCGCTGTATTTGTGCCACCACCCGGGAGTGTTCGCCTCGCGGACCATCTCCAGCAGCATGCGCCGGTCGGCGTCGTCGTTGACGCCGTACAGCGTGAGCAGGTCCTCGACGTCACGCGTCTTGAAACCGACCCGGCCGAGCTCCATCCGGCTGATCTTGGACTCCGAGGCTCGGATGTGGAACCCCGCGACGTCGCGGCTGAGCCCACGAGCCTCGCGCAATCTGCGCAGGCTGGCGCCCAGCATGATGCGCCGAACCGTTGAGCCGGACCCGGGCGGATCGATGGACACGTGCATTCCTCCCGTTGTGGACTGGTTCACAGTCTGTCAAAGATCGCGCTTGTGATCCCCTTTCGGCGTTACTCGCATGCCAACCGTAGCGCCTGCACGAGACTGCTGCACGTGCATTCGCTCTTGCACCTGCACAGCAGTGTGCAGCATCATGATCTCGTGCACTCCACGGACCTGACACGTGGGCAGAGCCAGTGGTCGGCCTTCGATTGGTGGCCCCCCGTCGGCTGGTGGCCCCAACCCGCCCGTGACCTCGCGCCGCCCGGCGCGGGCACCTCCAGCGCCACCTTCGTGCTCGCGCCGCGCGCCGAGTCGGTGCACGCGGCGCGTAGCTTCGCCTCGGGCAGCCTCATCGGATGGGGCATGGGCGAGGCCGCCGGCGACATGGAACTGGTGGTGTCCGAGCTCGCCACCAACGCGCTGCGCCACGGCCTGGTGCTCGACCCGAGGAACCTGCGCAGGAGCGGCGCGGAGCCGATCCGCATGTCGATGATCCGCAGGGGCCCGCTCGCCGCCTGCGTCTTCGCCGACCCGGGCTCGGCGGCCCCGGTCATGCGCCACCCCCAGCCGCTCGAACCCGGCGGCATGGGCCTGCACATCGTGGAGTCGCTGAGCGTGCGCTGGGGCTGGAACCCGCTCACGCCCTGCGGCAAGCTCGTCTGGGCCGTCCTGCGCGGCTGAACGACCGAAAATCGGGACCGGCCGGGCCAAGTCGCCGGAGACGTCCGGCGTTGGATGCCATACTCGAACACAACCGACAGCTCCCATCGTCAGCGAAGAACCTCGGAACCTCCACGCCGGAGGCCCTCCCGGGGAGCCAGGCTCCCCCGGCCGCCGGTGCGCCGAGCCCCTTCGCCCGCACCTCGCCCACACCAGGGCTCCGCCCACGCGGATGCCGGTGAACGGGCGAATCGTCCCCGGGGCCAGAAGCACCGGCCCCCAGGGCACCCCGCCCGTACCCGATCCGCGGAGAAAGATGTGATCTCGAGGCTCACGCATCCGGGTCCGATTCCGCAACGCCGATCCCGGCCGGCGGATGCTCTGCATTACGGTGGCCTCTTGGCGACTCCCGCGAGACCTTCGAGAGAGCTGTGATGAACGATCACCTGCTCGCCTGGCTGACGACCCTTGACGAGAACCGGCTCGCGCGCGTCCTGGCGCGCAGGCCCGACGCCCTCGCCGCGCCCTGGCCGCGCCGGCTCGACACGCTCGCCCGGCGCCTGAGCGACACCTTCGCCGTCATGGAGGTCATGCGCGCCCTGCCGCTGCCGCCGTTGGAGATCCTGCAGGCCAGCCTGGTCGCCGGCACCCGCGCCACCCCCGAGGGGCTCGCCCGCTTCCTCGGCGTCACCCAGGCGGAGCTGCTCCCCTGGCTCGACGACCTCTACGACCAGGCCCTCGCCTGGCCGGGGCCCGACGGCCGCGTCCACCTCGCCGAGCCCGTGGCCCGCTGGTGGACCGCCCCCTGCGGGCTCGGGGAGCCGCTCGCCGCCTACCTGGAGTCCTGGACGCTCAACACCGAGGGCCTGCGCCGCATGAGCCGCGCCCTCGGCGTGCCCGCCCAGGGCGGCAGGCGCCAGCTCGTCGCGCGCGTCACGGCGGCGCTCGCCGACCCCGACCGGCTCACCGCCATGCTCGGCGAGGCCCCCGACGGCACGGTCAGCCTGCTCGACGAGTTCGCCTGGGACGGGCCGGTGCGCGGCGTCGACGGCAACCGCTTCGTCGCGCCGGAGACGCCCGAGAAGTGGGCCGCCGACCGGGGCCTGCTGTTCCGCCCCCAGTGGGACATGGCCGAGATGCCGCGCGAGGTGGCCCTCGCGCTGCGCGGCCCCGACTACCACGCGCCGTTCACGCCCGAGCCTCCCCAGCTCGGCACGGTGCCGGTCGCCCCCGAGGCCGTCGACCACGCCATGTGCCTGGCCGCGCCGCACGCCGTCGACCGCGCCGCCGCGCTGCTGGAGAACACCGACAAGACGCCCCTGCCTCTGCTGAAGGCCGGCGGCGTCGGCGTCCGCGAGGTGCGCCGCGTCGCCAAGGAGACCGGCTGCACCGAGGAGGAGACCCGCCTGCTGCTGGAGGTCTGCGCGGTGGCCCGGCTGCTCGCCCTGGACGAGACCGCCGGCGGGCTGATCCCCACCAAGCGGTTCGACGCCTGGCGGCTGGAGGACGCCCCTTCGCGGCTGCGCGCGCTGGTGTCCGCGTGGTGGCGCATGGAGCGCTCGTCGCTGCGCCGCGCCGCCGCCCGCTACCCCACCGTGCTCGGGGACGACCCCGCGGGCGAGACCGTCGCCCGGGTGCGCTGGGCCGTGCTGGCGACCCTGGCCACGCTGCCGCGCGACGCCGCCTTCGCCAGCATGCCCGAACTCGTCCAGGCCGTGCACTGGCGGGCGCCGCTGCTCGACCGGGAGCTGCTGGCCGAGTGCTGCCCGGCCGTGCTCGCCGAGGCGCGCCTGCTGGGGCTGGCCTCCGGCGACACCCTGACCGACCTCGGCCGGGCGCTGGCCTCGCTCGGCGCCTCCGCCGCCGGCGACGAGCAGGACGAGACCGTGCCCGAGGTCGAGCGCGACCCCCGCCTCGTCGAGTGCTCGGTGCACGCCCTCGCCGGCGCCCAGCGCACCGCCCTGTTCGGCGCCGACCTGACGGCCGTGGTCACCGGTCCGCCCGCCGCCGAGCTGTCGAGCCTGCTCGACCGCGCCGCCGACCGCGAGTCGCGCGGGGCCGCCTCGGTGTGGCGGTTCTCCCCGGCGAGCGTGCGGCGCGCGCTGGACGCCGGCCACTCGGCCGAATCACTGCTGGAGGAGCTGTCGGCGGCCGGCACGGTGCCGCAGCCGCTCACGTACCTGATCAGGGACGTCGCCCGCCGCCACGGCGAGGTCACGGTCACCACCGTCGGGTGCATCATCCAGGGCTCCGACCCGGCGCTGCTCGCCGAGATCGCCGCCCACCGCCGTCTCGCCCGGCTCGGCCTGCGCCTGCTGGCCCCCACCGTGCTCGCGGGCGCCGCCCCGGCCGACCGCACCCTGGCCGCGCTCCGCGAGGCCGGGTACGCCCCCGTGCCGGTGGACGACACCGGGGAGATCGCGGTGCGGCGCGAGCCGCAGGGCGGCCGGCTGATCCTGCTCCCGGGCGGCCGCGTCGCCGAGCTGGAGGAGGCTCCGCCCTCCATCTTCGACCCGCCGCCCGACCCGCACGAGCACGCCCGCCGCCTGGTGGAGACCCGCGCAGAGGAGCGCCAGGCCGGGCAGACCTGGGCGGTGATCGGCCGCCTGGCCACCCGCCTGCCCACCGCCCAGCAGTCCCTGCTGGGCTTCGTCGTCGACCGCGGCGTCCGCGCACTGATCACCCTGTCCGACGGCCTGACCGCCACCATCAGCCACGGCGAGCTGCGCCGCGGCGTGCTCGACGCGTGGTGCGAGGAGGCGGGCGACTACCTGGAGTTCCCGCTTGCCGAGATCTCCTCGGTGACCAGCGGGTAGCACCCCGCCCTCAGGGGCGCAGGGTGAGGGTGTGCGTGGTGTCGGCGCGCACGGCCCGCTCGGTCTGGCGCATGGGAGTCCAGCCGCCGCTCGCCCACAGGTCGGCCTGGTCGTCGTAGTCGGGGTGGAAGGCGTGGCCGGATGCCCCGGTGAGGTTGACCCAGCGGGAGCGGTCGGGGTCGGCCAGGTCGGCCACCAGGCGCATGGACGGCACCCAGTCGACCTCGTAGCCCACTGCGGCGTTCCAGCCGGTCGCCTCCACGGTGTCGGAGCCGCCGGAGACGCGCAGCGGGCCGCGGTTGAAGAGCCACTCGACCACGCCGATGCCCGAGGTGCCGAAGGTCTCGTTGGTCAGCTCCAGCGTGTGCAGGTCGCCCCAGCGCCAGTCGGCGGGCGTGTCGCCCAGCTTGGCGCGCAGCTCGCCGGCCGCGCCGGCCATGGCGGCCTTCAGCGCGTCGTCGCGGGTCTCGGCCCTGTCCTTGGTGCGCACGTCGTCCCACCAGGGGTCGGACGGCTTGTCGAGCAGGGCGCGCACCACCTCGTACCAGCGGCCCCCGCCGCCGGGACGGCTGCCGGCGGGCAGCTCGTCGTCGAAGGTGCCGCGCAGCAGGTGGCGCCAGACGGCGTTGAAGTAGGCGGCGCCGGCCGAGTCGCGGTGCTGGGAGAAGTCCCACGCCCGCAGCACGGCGAGGATCTCGCCGCCGTCGTCGCCGGGAACGCCCGCCCGCAGCAGGTGCGGCACCAGCGCCGGCGCGAGCAGGTTGGCCGAGTCCGCCTGGATGTTCGACATGGTGTCGGCCGTGACCTTCCCCGCGGCGACGGCCTGCCCGATGCGCTCGGTGATGCGCTGGGAGCGGTAGCCGTAGGACCAGTCGGAGGTCAGGTAGGGGCCGGAGCCGGCGGGCGTGGCGGCGTTGTTGGCGGTGACGATGAAGCCCTCGGCGGGGTTGTAGACCCGCGGCAGGTCGTCGAAGGGCACGAAGCCGGTCCACTCCTGCTTGCCGGTCCAGCCCTTGGCCGGCCACCGGCCGTCGCCTTCGGACCTGATCGGGATGCGGCCGGGCGCCTGGTAGCCGATGTTGCCGTCGACGTCGGCGTATACCATGTTCTGGGCGGGGGCCTCGAAGAACGACGCCGCCCGCCGGAACTCCTCGAAGTTCGTCGCGGTGTCCAGCAGGAGCAGGGCGTCGGCCGTCCGGCCCGGGTCGAGGGCGGTCCAGCGCAGCGCGATCTCCGTCCGGCGGCTCGCGGGCTCGCCGGCGTCGGCGGCGGCGCCGGGAACCGCGTCGCGCGCGTCGCCGAGCACGCCGGAGACGATCGGCCCGTGGGCGGTCGAGCGGACGACCAGCTTCTCCGGCGCGCGGCCGGCGACCTTGATCTCCTCGGTGCGGACCTCCATGGGCGTCCACTCCTCACCGGCCTGGTAGGTGTCGCCCTCGGTGCGCTCCAGGTACAGGTCGGTGACGTCGGGGCCGAGGTTGGTGAAACCCCAGGCGACGCGGTCGTTGCGGCCGATCACCACCCCGGGCAGCCCGGAGAAGGTGTAGCCCACGACGTCGTAGGGGCAGGCCGCCGACTTCACCCGGCAGTGCAGCCCCGCCTGGTACCAGATCGAGGGGATGCGCGGGCCGAGGTGCGGGTCGTTGGCGAGCAGCGGCTTGCCGGTGGCGGTGTGGGCGCCGCCCACGACCCAGGAGTTGGAGCCGATGCCCGACTGGTCGGCTCCGCCGGTGCCGACCAGGGAGGGCACCGCGCGCAACGCGCGGGCCGCGCCGGCCAGCGCCCGCGCGGCGCCGGGCACGGCCGCCGCCGTCCCGCCCGGCTCCACCGGGGTCGCCCGCGACGCGGCCGGCGGGCCGGCGTCCGCCGGGGAGGCCACGGCGCGGGTGCCGCCCTCCCGCGGGGAGGGGGCGCCGGCGACGATCGGCCGGTGCCGGTCGTAGGGGTAGGACGGGAAGAGCTGGTCGACGCGGTCGCGGGGCAGGACGAAGGCGTAGATGGCACGCTCCAGCTCGCTGTCCATGTTCGACCGCAGATCCCAGGCCATCGCCTTCAGCCACGCCAGCGAGTCGGCGGGCGTCCACGGCTCGGGCGTGTACGCGCCGTTGGTCAGCTTGAGCACGGCGTATTCCAGGCTGCGCTGGGCGAACCCGCTGTTCTGACCCATCCAGGCGTTGACGCCGGCGGCGTAGTCCTGCAGGGCCTGGCGTGTCTGCTCGGAGAGCAGGGGCAGCTCCCGCTCGGCGGTGCGCCGCCAGCCGAGCGTGCGGACGACCTTGTCGACCTCCAGGGTGGAGGGGCCGAACAGCTCCGACAGGCGGCCGGCGGTGGTCTTGCGCCGGAAGTCCATCTCCCAGAACCGGTCCTGGGCGTGCACGTAGCCCTGCGCCATGAACAGGTCGCGCGGGCTGCCGGCGTAGATCTGCGGGATGCCGTACCGGTCGCGCAGCACCGTCACCTCGGCGCTCAGCCCCGGCAGCGGCAGCTCCCCGTCAAGCCGGGGGAACGACCTGCGCACCGTCCAGGTGACGGTGCCCGCCAGCAGGACGGCCAGCGCGAGCAGGACGGCGAGGACACGCGCTCCCCAGCGGAGCGGGCGGGGCAGGCGGGCGAAGGGGGCGATCCTCAACTGCTGTGCCTTTCATTGCGCACCGCCGGGCGGGTCGGCGGCGGGGGTCGTGCCGGAGTGCGGCCCGAGGGAGGGCATGGTATCCAGGTGGCGTTCGAGGGCGTCGAGGTGGCGGGTCCACATGCGCCGGTAGGGCTCCAGCCACGCGTGCACCTCGGCCAGCGGCTCGGGGCGCAGCTCGTAGACGTGCCGCTGGGCGTCGGTGCGCATGCGCACCAGCCCCGCCTCCCGCAGGACCCGCAGGTGCTTGGAGGTGCCCGGCTGGGTGAGGCCCAGCTCCGTAACCAGCTCGCCGACCGCCCTGGGCCGCTCCAGCAACAGGTCGAGGATGCGGCGGCGGTGCGGTTCCGCGAGCACGGCGAAGGCGGTGGCCATGGCCCGTATCGTAACCGCGCCCATGTGGCGCGGCGGGGGACGGCCGGGGCGCAGGTGCGCCGGTCAGGCGTCCGACTTGCGGGCGACCCCGCCGGCCAGCCAGATCTTCTCCGGCCGGTGGACGTTGAGCGGGTTCTCCGGCCGCCACTGGCGGATGTAGACCAGCCCCGGCTCGACCAGGTCCATGCCGTCGAAGAAGCCGCGGACCTGCGAGAGCGTGCGGTCGGCCTTCTCGGGGCGGTTCAGCACCCGCCGGTAGACGTCGCCGATCGGCCCGGCCACCTCGGGGCGGGAGTCGAAGACCGCGTGCACGATGACCAGGTGACTGCCCGGTCCCATCCAGTCGCGCAGCTCGGCCACGCGCTTGAACGGATCGTCCTCGTCGGGCAGGTACTGCAGGGCGCTCGTGATCAGGACGGCGACCGGCCGCTCGCGGTCGATCAGCCGCCGCACCACCGGGTCGGCCACCAGCTCCACCGGGTGCATGATGTCGCCGTCGACGACGCCGATGCGCTCGTCCGTGGCGAGCAGGGCGCGGGAGTGCGACAGCACCACCGGGTCCCTGGCCGCGTACACGACGCGGGCGTCGGGGGTCAGCGCGTGGGCGATCTGGTGGGTGTTGCGCTTGTTCGGGATGCCCGACCCGATGTTGACGAACTGCGTGACACCCTCGCCGACGAGGTACTTCACCACCCGGGCCTGGAACTCCAGCGCTTCTCTGGCCATGATCCGGATCTCCGGGGCGATGGCGAGGATCTCCTCGGCGGCCGCCCGGTCGGCGGCGAAGTTGTCCTTGCCGCCGAGGAAGTAGTCGTGGACGCGCGCGATGTTGGGCACGGTGGTGTCCAGACTCGCACCCGTCCGACGGACGTCGTCGCTCACGCTCTCACTCCTCAGCCCCGCTGAGACTAAGGGGGTCGCGAGCGCCTTGATATGGCAACTTCTCTCAAAACCCCCCGTGTTCTCCTAAAACCAACGGAGAACCTCAACATAGGACATGCTACGGGTGAAGAGGGTTTCTGACACTCCACCGATGGATGGAGATGGTTTTCCTCTGCGCCCGGGCACCGTCATTCCGACAAAGGGGTCAGTTCCACCCCGCTGAAACGCGCCTCGAACCCGCCGCCGAGCGGCGCCGCGCTCATGACGCCGGTCAGTGCGGGCACGCCGGGCGGGAAGTAGGCCAGCCGCAGCATGGTGACGGGCTCGGCCCCGTTGAGCCCGTACCGCACGATCACGGTGTCCCCCTTCCGCTCCAGTTCGAGGGCGACCGCGCCGACCGGCCCGGCCGCCGGGGTCATCGACCAGTCGGAGAAGTCCCGGGTGACGACCGTGCTGAGGTTGATCCCGCCGTCGACGTACTCCACGCCCGCCTTGATCCAGTTCTCGCCGTCGATCCACAGGACGACGCCCGCCTGGTCGTACTGCTCGGCGTAGTCGGCCTCGACGGTGACCCTCAGGCGCAGGTCGTCCGCGGTCACCTCGCCGAACATGTGGGCGCTGTCGTGGGTGAAGCCGTAGTGCGTGACCCGCCACAGATCGGTGCCGGTGTCCGCCGTGATCCGCAGGTCGTCGCCGACCGCCCACTTGGCCGGCTCGTTCTCCCAGCGCCACCGGCCGACGTCCACCGTCATCGCGTTCTCCTTCTCGGCTGTAGCGAACCTGCCGCGACCCTACCGGCTCGCTATATGGGAGCGCTCTCACGCAGCGCGGCACGGCACGGCCACCCTGGTTCACTAAGCTGCGGGGTGTGACCGACCCGAAGTTCGAGATCCAGATGCTCCACGACCGCGTCATGGTCAAGGTCCAGCAGGACTCCGAGGAGCGCCGCAGCTCCGCCGGCATCGTGATCCCCGCGACCGTCACCATGGCCAACCGGCTCGTCTGGGGCGAGGTGTGCGGGGTCGGAGCGAACGCCCGGCTGGTCAAGGTGGGCGACCGGGTGCTGTTCAACTCCGACGACCAGTACGAGGTGGAGGTGCACGGCCAGGTCTACCTCGTCATGCGCGAGCGCGACCTGCACGCCGTGGCCACGCCGCAGACCGAGCAGGGCACCGGCCTGTACCTGTGAGGACCCGCCCCGGCCGGCCCGCTCGGGCTACGGGCGGGTGAGGAAGTTCCGGCCGAACTCCACGAGGTCGATGCCGAGGCTCAGCTTGAGCATGAACCACACCAGCACGGCGGCGAACGCGAGCGTCACGGCGCTCACCAGGATGCGCACCGCCCAGTTCTGACGCAGCAGCCAGCCGGTCCAGCTCGACAGCGTCTTCTTGCCGAACTCCAGCACGCGGTGCGCCCACGCGAACTCGGTGGCCAGCAGGGCCAGGCCCGCGAAGACGATCAGCCAGCCGGGGCCGGGCAGCGGCACCAGCAGCAGCCCGCCGATGACGAGGGCGGCGCCCACCACGCCGATGACGATCTTCAGCGTGAGGCGGCCGGTGCGGGTCGCCCGCACGCCGTCCAGCCAGCCTTTGACTCCCCCGTGGCGGGGAGGGCCTGCCAATGCCTCGTCCTGCCGCTCACCGGTCACGGCCACCCACATACCCCCAGAACCGACAGTGTCACCGTCCACAATAGTTGGCGCTCGGCCATGTCCGCCTCGTCCTTCAGGTGGAGGACGGGTCCCCCGCGGGTCTGGCCGCGGTCCCCGGTACGCCACCCGGGCGGCGCGCGCCCGGCTCCCGCGAGCCGGGCGCGCGCCGCCCGCCGATCAACCGGCCGTGCAGGTCACCGGGGACGGGACGCCGTTGGTCCCGGCCCAGGCGCCGTTGAAGCCGAACGACGTCGAGGCGCCCGCGGCCAGGTTGCCGTTGTATCCGGCGTTGCGCGCGGTGACGCCCGCGCCCGCCTGGGTGACGGTGGCGCTCCACGCCTGGCCGACGGTCTGGCCGTCGGCGAACGCCCACCGGACGGTCCAGCCGGTGATCGCGGTCGTGCGGGTGTTGCGCACCGTGACCTCTCCCTGGAAGCCGCCCTGCCAGGAGTGGGCGATCCGGTAGGTGGCCGTGCAGCCGTCACCGCCCCCGCCGGTCGTGGTGGTGAACGTCACCGGCCCGGACGCCGCGGAGGAGTTGCCGGCCGCGTCCCGGGCGATCACGTAGAACGTGTGGGCGGTGCCGGCGGACAGGCCGGTGAGCGCGAACGAGGCGCCGGTCGCCGTGCCCACCCTGACGTCGGTGGCGCCGGCCTCGCGGTACACGTCGTAGCCGGTGACGCCGACGGCGTCGGACGAGGCCGTCCACGTCAGCGTCGCGCCCGTCGCGGTGATCGCCGACGCGACCGGGGTGCCGGGCCGCGAGGGGGCGGTGACGTCCGGCGTGCCCGGGTCGGGGTCCGCTCCGGTGCGGTCGCCGTAGATGATCCCCCGGCCGTTCGTGCCGAGGTAGACCCGGCCGTAGATCCGCGGGTCGCCGGTGAGCGCCTCGCCGATGTTGCCGTACTGGTGCCGGTCGTCGTTGATCCGCACCCAGCTCGCCCCGGCGTCGTCGGAGCGGAAGACGCCGCGCACGGCGTCGATCTCGGCGACGGTGTAGAGCGCCGGGTAGGTCCTGCCCGGCGCGGCCTTGCCGAAGCCGATGTTGTCGGCCTCGGCGACGCCCGCCAGCCGGGTGAAGGAGGCGCCGGAGTTCGTCGAGTGCCACAGCCCGTAGACGCCTCCGGCGGTGCCGCCGGCCAGCCAGACGTCGCCCGCCACGCCGGGCAGCGCCTTGAACCTGCCGCTGGACGGCAGGCCGGTGGCGGCGGTCCTGGCGAAGGTGGCCCCGCCGTCGGTGCTGACGTAGAAGGCGCCGGCCGAGAACGCGTAGAACTTGTTCTTGTCGACCCGGTCGGCCTCGACGACCGCGTTGGCCGGGACGCCGGAGGCCGCCGTCCAGCTCGTGCCGAACCCTACGGAGTAGACCACTGGCTGCCCGGCGTCGCCCGGCGCCCAGACGAACCGGGTGCCGTCGGCGTTGGCGGCCACGGTGCCGCCGTTGTTGACGCCGCCCGGCTCGGTGCCCTGGAACCAGTTGGCGCCCCCGTCGGTGGAGAACGCCACGTGGCTGTCGCCGGGCCGGTCGGCGTCGGTGAAGTTGCCCGACCTGACCATCACACGCGGGTTGGCCTCGGCGTAGTCGAGGCTGGTCGTGGTGGTGAAGACGGGCGAGGTGAACAGCATCGACGGGACCTTGGCGAGGTCGTCGTGGCGGAAGCCCCCGACATCGCCGAGGCCGCTGACCAGCGGCGGCCCGGACGGCGGGCTGATCAGGTCCAGGACGGCGGTCTCCTCAAGCCCCGCGGCCATCGGCCTGATCGTGAACTGCCCGCCGGTGTCCCACGCGGTGAGGTCGGTGGTGCCGTACACGGTGGCGCCGGTGCCGTACATCATGCGGTCGGAGTCGAACGGGTCGATCTCCAGCGACTCGGTCATCCAGCCGAGCTTGGGCGAGGTCTCCGGCGGGGCCGGGTTGACGCCGAAGGTCAGCCACGGGGCGGCGGTGATGTCCATCTTGTAGCGGAACGAGCGGTTGGGGTAGCTGGTGAAGTCCCACACCCGCGTCCAGGTCGCCCCGGAGTCGGTGCTGCGGAAGAAGATGACGTCCGGCCACCAGGAGATCTGGGTGGCGACCATCAGCGTGCCGGGCCGCTGCCGGTCGACGGTCAGGCCGCTGTAGCCGAAGTAGTCGTCGGCGCTGCTGGAGGGGACCGGGCTGATCTGCGTCCAGGCGCCGGTCGCGGTGGCGTACCGCCACACGTCGCCCTTGGAGCCCTCGTACGGGCCGCCGGTGTCGCTGGTGGCGATGTAGAGGTAGCCGTTGGCGGTGTCCAGCACGCCCTTGTGCGCGATGTACCCGGTGGGCTGGCCGGCGACCCGCGCCCAGGTGGCGCCGCCGTCGGTGCTGCGGTAGACGGTGTTGGCCTTGTCGGCGACGCCCACGTAGATGGTCCGCGTCGTGGTGCCCGCGCTGCCGGTGCGCTTGTCGAACGTCACCCACACCACCCCCTGGTTGTCGCCCAGGTAGGCGTCGCCGGGGCTCTGCACGTACGTCCCCGGGTTGGGGAAGGAGGTGACCTTCGACCAGGTCACGCCCGAGTCGGTGCTGCGCCACAGGCCGTTGCCGCTCGGCGCGCCCAGGTACAGGACGCTGTTTCGGTTTGGGTCGACGGCCAGGCGCTCGCCCATGCCGCGGCCCGGCATGTTGCCGCCGAGCTTGAACGGCAGCCGGCTGGCCTGCCAGGTCGCGCCCTTGTCGCCGGAGCGCAGGACGGCGCCGTTGTTCGGGTCCCAGGAGTTGGTGTACATGCCGGCGGCGACGTAGACCCTGTCCGGGTCGACCGAGTCGGTGGCGAGGCTGACCACGCCGTTCCACCCCCAGTCGTCGAACCCGACCCAGTCGAGCAGCGGCGTCCAGGTGCGCGAGCTCTGGTTCCAGCGGTAGGCGCCGCCGATGTCGGTGCGCGCGTAGATCAGGTCCTTCTCGGTCTGGTTGAAGACGATGCCGGGCACGAATCCGCCGCCGCCGATCTGCGCGTTCTTGAACGTGTACGGGTCGGAGGGCACGGCCGCGGCCCGGTGGGGTTTCGCCGTGGCCGCCACGGGCGGCGCCTCGACGCCCGACGCGAGACACGCGGCCAGGGCGATCGCGAGCATGCTGAGAAGCTTCCTGCGCATGAACGGTCCCTTCGTGGAACGGACGACCGCCATGCACGATCAAGGGGGGACCCTGACCGTCTACTCCGAGCGTGCATGGTGAAGACGAGGCTCCTGACAGCCTCGGCCGCAGGGTCACACAGCCCCGGCGGGCCCGTCAACATCTCCCGTGAACCGCGTGTGGCGAAGAGCGCACAGCGGACAGGACACACCAGGTGAGACCTGGAAAAATCCGGGTAGCGGCGGTTCCGTGCCTCCACTCCTCACGGTCGCGGCGCCGGACCTCCGCCTCGACGTCAACCTGCTCGACTACGCCGTCCTGGCACTGTATTTCGTGACCGTCCTGGGCATCGGCCTGGCCGCGCGCCGGGCCGTGAAGACGAGCCTGGACTTCTTCCTGTCCGGACGGTCCCTGCCCGCGTGGATCACCGGCCTGGCGTTCCTGTCGGCCAACCTGGGCGCGACCGAGATCCTCGGCATGGCGGCCAACGGCGCGCAGTACGGTATCGCGACCGTGCACTACTACTGGATCGGCGCCGTCCCCGCGATGGTGTTCCTCGGCATCGTGATGATGCCGTTCTACTACCGGTCCAAGGTGCACAGCGTCCCGGACTTCCTGCGCCGTCGGTTCAACGGCCAGACCCAGCTGCTGAACGCGATCACCTTCGCCATGGCGCAGGTGCTCATCGCCGGGATCAACCTGTACGCGCTGTCGCTGGTGATGGGCGCGCTCCTGGGCTGGCCGCTGCTGCTGTCGATCGTCGTCTCGGCCGCCATCGTGCTGGCGTACGTCGTGCTCGGCGGCCTGTCCTCGGCGATCTACAACGAGGTGATGCAGTTCTTCGTCATCCTCGCCGGCCTGATCCCGGTGACGGTGCTCGGCCTGATGAAGGTCGGCGGGTGGTCGGGCCTCACCGAGAGGGTGAAGCAGTCGGCGCTCGGCGACCCCGGCCTGCACACCTGGGCGAACACCGGCTCCGCCGACGCCAACCCGCTCGGCGCGCACTGGATCGGCATCGTGCTCGGCCTCGGCTTCGTGCTCTCGTTCGGGTACTGGACGACGAACTTCGCCGAGGTGCAGCGCGGCCTGTCCGCGCGCAACACCAACGCGGCGCGGCTCACGCCGATCGTCGCCGCCTACCCCAAGCTGTTCATCCCGGTCGTCACCGTGATCCCCGGCCTGGTGGCGCTCGTGCTGTTCAGCGACCTCGGCAAGCCGGACGGCCCGCAGTACAACTACGCGATCCCGCTGCTGATGGGCGACCTGCTGCCCAACGGCGTGCTCGGCATCGCCGTCACGGGCCTGCTGGCGTCGTTCATGGCCGGCATGGCCGCCAACATCAGCGGCTTCAACACCGTCTTCACCTACGACATCTGGAAGTCGCACGTGAAGAAGGACAGGCCCGACGGCTACTACCTGAACCTGGGGCGCTGGGCGACCGTCGGCGGCGTGGTGCTCGGCATCGGCACGGCGCTGATCGCGGCGGGGTTCAGCAACATCATGAACTACCTGCAGGCGCTGTTCTCCTTCTTCAACGCGCCGTTGTTCGCGACCTTCATCGTCGGCCTGTTCTGGCGCCGCATGACCGCGTGGGCCGGCTTCTGGGGACTGCTGTCCGGCACCGTGGTGGCGTTCGCGTCCTACATCGGGTTCAAGGCGGGGCTGATCGACTTCGGCACCGAGCTGAACGCCACCTTCTGGGGCGCGGGCCTGGCGTTCGGCGTGGACGTCGTGGTGTCCGTCGTGGTCACGCTGTTCACCACGCCCAAGCCCGAGAGCGAGCTGCGCGGCCTGGTGTACGGGCTCAGCGACGCCTCGCTGGCCGACGACGCGCTGTCGGGGGACAAGGCCTGGTACCGCTCCCCCGTGGTGCTCGGAATCGGCGCGCTGGCGCTGGCCGGCCTGCTGTACCTGCCGTTCCTGTGACGGGCGCCCACCCGCTCCCCCTCGTGATCGGAGATCACCGTGACCGACGAGACCGGCCGCAAGCGCGCGGCCCGGCTGTTCGACATCCGCCGCATCATCGGCGGCCTGTTCGTGCTTTACGGCCTGATCCTGACGGTCGCCGGCCTGCTGGACGGCGACGCGGCGATCGCCAAGGCCGAAGGCGTCCGCATCAACCTGTGGATGGGCGTGGCCATGATCGCCGTCGGCGGCGTGTTCCTCCTCTGGGAGCGGCTGCGCCCGCTGGAGGTCACCCCCGCGAGCCCGGACGAGCCCGGCCCCGACTCCCCCGGCGACCCGTCGTGAACCGGCGTCCCGTCAAACTGTAACTTTCAGCCCGCGGAGGGCCGATCCGCAGGTCACGCCGGTGGCGGGCCGGTCGTGCTTCCCGGGGTGAGCCGCCGGTCCCTACCATCACGGAGACCCCGGAGGTGGAGGATGGCCGTGAGGCGTGCGTTCCTCGCGATCGTGACGGCTTTGGCCGGCGTGCTGGCGTTCCTGGCGGTCGGCCCGCAGGAGCCCGCCCGGGCCGCGACCGTGCGCGTCATGCCGCTCGGCGACTCCATCACCGGCTCCCCCGGCTGCTGGCGCTCCATGCTGTGGAACAGGCTCGTCCAGGCCGGGTACTCCGGCCTCGACTTCGTCGGCACCCTGCCGCCGCAGGGCTGCGGCCAGACGCACGACGGTGACAACGAGGGGCACGGCGGCGCGCTCGCCACGAACGTGGCCGACCAGAACCAGCTCCCCGGATGGCTGTCCGCCACCCGTCCCGACATCGTGATGATGCACTTCGGCACCAACGACGTGTGGAGCAACCGGCCCACCCAGACGATCCTGGCCGCGTTCGGCAAGCTGGTCGACCAGATGCGGGCGAGCAACCCCGCGATGAGGATCCTGGTCGCGCAGATCATCCCGATGAACCCGAGCACCTGCGGCGAGTGCGCCCAGCGCGCCGTCGCGCTGAACGCGGCGATCCCCGGCTGGGCGCAGTCGAAGAGCACGGCGCAGTCGCCCATCGTGGTGGTCGACCAGTGGTCCGGTTTCAGCACCTCGTCCGACACCTACGACGGCGTCCACCCCAACAGCGCCGGCGACCAGAAGATGGCGAACAAGTGGTTCCCCGCCCTGACCGCCTTCCTCGACGGCGCCACACCCACACCCACGCCCACGCCCACGCCGACCGTCACCCCCACGGTCACCCCGACCGTGACGCCGACGCCGACCACCACCCCCGCCGGCTGCTCGGCCACCTACCGGATCGCCAACTCCTGGCCCGGCGGCTTCAACGGCGAGGTGACGGTGACCAACACCCGGCCGTCGCAGATCACCGCCTGGACCGTGCGCTGGACCTTCGCCGACGGCCAGACCATCACCCAGGCGTGGAACGGCACCGCCACCCAGTCGGGCGCGGCCGTGACCGTGAAGAACGCCGGCTACAACGGCACCCTGGCCCCCAACGCCTCCACCACCATGGGCTTCGGCGCCACCTGGACCGGCGCCAACACCGTCCCCACCCGGGTCGTCTGCACGTCCCCCTGACCCATGGGGCCTTCGCACCGACCGGGGAACATCGTTTGAGGGCCGCGCCTACACTCGCTCGACGACGGCTCCGGCGCGACGGCGGGATCGAGACCTACGAGGCCAGCCACTCGGGTGCGTCGTGACCGTCGCCGGTCGGCTCGACGTCGTGCTCGGGCCGGTTGATCTCGGCCCACACGGCGTCGAGGGAGAGGCCGAGGACGTCGGCGATCGCGGCGATGGTCGGGAAGGCGGGGGTCGCCACTCGGCCCGACTCGATCTTCCGGAGGGTCTCCGGTGAGAGACGCGCGTCGAGCGCGGTCTCGAGCATCGAGCGCTCCCCCCTGGCACGACGCAACAGGGCACCGAGGCGCTGCCCGCGCTCGACGTCCGCGGGTGTGAGCGGCAGTCTGACCATGCTTCCAATACTAGTACCGGGATAGTATGGCCGGGATAGTTATTGGTCACCTGAGAGAGGCGTCGCATGATCGAGATCCTTAACCCCGCCGAAGTGGCCCGAGCGAGGGAGACGGGCGCCCTGGTCGCGGGCATCTTGCAGACGTTGAAGAGCCGTTGCGGGGTGGGCACGAACCTCCTGGACATCGACCGGTGGACGAAGATCATGATCGCCGAGGCCGGGGCGTCGTCCTGTTACGTCGACTACGCGCCGTCCTTCGGACGCGGGCCGTTCGGCCACTACATCTGCACGGCCGTCAACGACGCCGTGCTCCACGGGATGCCCCACGACTACACGCTCGCCGACGGCGACCTGCTCTCCCTCGACCTCGCCGTCTCCAAGAACGGAATCGCCGCGGACTGCGCCATCAGCTTCATCGTGGGCGGCTCGAAGCCGCCGGAGAGCGTCGCGCTGATCGACGCGACCGAACGCGCGCTGCACGCGGGCATAGCCGCGGCCGGCCCCAAGGCCCGCATCGGCGACATCTCCCATGCCATCGGCTCGGTCCTCAGCGAGGCGGGGTACTCCATCAGCACCGAGTTCGGAGGTCACGGGATCGGATCGACGATGCACCAGGACCCGCACGTCTCGAACACGGGCCGGCCCGGCCGCGGGTTCAAGCTGCGCCCCGGGCTCCTGCTGGCGCTGGAGCCGTGGGTCATGGCGGACACCAGCGAGCTCGTCACCGACCCCGACGGCTGGACGCTCCGAAGCGCGACAGGCTGCCGGACCGCCCACAGTGAGCACACGATCGCCATCACCGCCGACGGAGCCGAAATCCTCACCCTGCCGAAGCAGACCCCCTCCTGAGACCGGAGTCGCGCTTACTCCTTCGTCTCAGCGCTTGAGCGGTGACGGCTGGTCGGCTCCACGCAGGAGGCGCAGTGCCAGCAGGGCGATCCACGTCCACCCGACGACGAGGGTGAGGCGCTGCGTCAGCCCGCCGATCGCCACGAACCCCGGCTCCTGTGAGAACCCCAGGCCGGCGACCACGAACCCGGCGAGGAACACCACCGCGGTCGCCACGGAGTAGACGGCCCACCCCCTGCGCCCGAGGGCTGCGAACCGGACGGCGACCACGCAGCAGGCGGCGGGAAGCGCCACGAAGACGGGAAGCGAGAACAGATCATGCAGAAAGCCGTCGAGGGTGCCCACCGGCGTCCCGGGCGTCCCGGGCGGATACCCGCTGACCGGATCGGTCGGGAACACCCCCGCCCCGATCAGCCCGATGCCCACCAGCCCGATGAGCAGCGGCGCCCAGACCCCGCCCCCCAGCCGCCGCAGGGCCGTGCGCAGCCCGAAGGCGAACCCCACGAACAGCACCCCGGTGACCACGAAGTTCACGGCCTGCGTCCACCAGAACTCCCCGAGCGCGAGCGCGCTCACCGGATGCCGCACCGGGTCGTACCCCTCCCGCACCGCCCCTGTGACCAGGAAGACCACGACGAAGAACGCGGCCCCCACCGCCCCACCGCCGAGCAACACCCGTTCCCGCGCCGACCGCTCGTCCATCGGGGCACCCTACCAACGCCCCCTTTATCACGACACTCCTTTCACATCCCCACCCGCCCGCCCATCCCACCCCACCAAGCCCCACCGAGCCCGCCGAATCTTGCCCCCGTACGACCCAAAATGAACAACTCCCCATGCTCACATGGACCCCAACTTGTGGCAGACTCCAGCGTTGCGGGGCGGTAGCTCAGCCGGTCAGAGCAGCGGACTCATAATACTTTTCGTGTCGATGTGTGTGCCCACCTGCGAATACGCAGGTGGGCATCTCTGTGAATGCAACCAATCCGTTGCTGTGAATATTTGCTGGTCAGACGCACCCGAGGTAACGGAAACCTCCCCAAGTAGGCGCCCCGAGGCTTACGGTGGGGTCCTCGCCGCCCCTGCGGGTCTTCCCAGGGGCCTGCGGCGCAGGGCGCCGGCGAGGCTGCGGCCCCGGAGCGATGGCCGGGGATCGACAGCCTCGCCCGCGTTTCTCTTACATGTCGCCAAGGTTTCGTACGTGTTAACACTTACCTCTGTCGTCTAACCGATCCCATGCGTATGCTCGAAAACGGGTAAACGCGACGAAGCGGGCCCCGGTGGTGGAACCGGGGGCCCGCTTCGGTGCTCAGGGCTTAGCGGAGCTTGCCGTCTACCACGCCGCCGATGAACGCCTGCCACTCGTTGGCAGTGAAGCGCAGCACCGGGCTGTCGTGAATCTTGCTGTCGCGGACACCTCGCCCGCCGCCGGGGAGAGCTGCTACCTCGACGCAGTTGCTCCCCTCGCTGCTGCTGTAGGTGCTCTTCCGCCAAGTGAGTGCTTCTGGCTGGGTAAACGCCATGTCGTCCTCGCCTTACAGGTCGTTGGCAAGTTGCCGGAGATGTGACACCGAGGCCTCCTCGCTGAGCGCCAAGGCGCACACGTGGTCAAACTTGACGTTATAGCGGATGACCTCCTGTGGCTTCTCCAGGAACACATCCCCCGTGCCTGTTTCTAGATAGACCAGTGTCGCGTCTTCGGTGCTCGCGTACTCATAGATCACGAACGGCCCAGCCATGGCCGCATGAGCGCCGGCAGCGTCCGGGACCACCTGGATGGCGATGTTGGGGCGAGAGCACATCGCGACGATGTGTTCGAGCTGGTGACGCATCACTTCTACGCCGCCGACCTGCTTGCGCAAAGCTGCTTCGTCTATGACCGCCCACAGGTGAGGGGGGTCTTCGCGTTCGAGGATCTCCTGGCGGGCCAGGCGCGCAGCGACGTGACGGTCGATGACCGCCTGATCGAGCACCTGTCCCCCGCGGAACACCGCGGCGGCGTAGTCCGCAGTCTGGAGGAGGCCCGGGATGAGGAGCGCCTCGAACATGTGGATCTGGGCGGCCGTGGCCTCGAACTCGGCGACGCTCCCTGGACTGAGAACGTCTTGATAGTCCACCCACCAGCCGCGCTGGCGTGAGTCTCTCGCTAGGGCGAGAAGCTCTTCGCGTCGCGCTTCATCGGTGACCCCGTAGAGATCAAGAAGGTCCCGGATGTCGCGGACATCAGGGCGCTTCCACTCGTTTCGTTCGATGCGAGTGACCTTGCTTGGCGCCCATTCGAGCTGGTGGGCGGCCTGCTCGGCGGTGAGTTTGGCATCTACGCGAAGGGCACGCAGTTCAGCGGAGAGGCGTCTGCGTTTCACTGTGGGGCTGTTGCTCATTGCTCGCCTTCCTGCCATCGACTGATCGATGGTAAATCCCGGACGCACAGGACAAGGCAGACATTTGGGTTATACAAGTTGGGTCTTGCATTTTCAGTGTGAGGGTACGACGATGGAGCGACCCAGGCAACTACGCGCAGTACCGAATCGATGACTGACCTTCGGAGGGGTGTAGCGACCGATGAACTCGCCCGTCACCGGAACTGGTCGCCACAAGCGCCAGGGAAGTCGACAGGCAACCGAAGCTGCCCAGCAGGGGCACGACCTCATTCAGCGCTCGGCCACCTCTCCCGAGGGAGGACATAGGTTCCTCGGCCGGAGATCGGATTCAGAAAGCCCTCTTCGGCCAGCACCTTCACCACTTTGCGCACCGTCCCGAGCGAGACTCCAAGTTCCTGTTGGAGATGGATCAAGCTTGGGATCGGCATGCGCTCTTTGTATGCACCCTCTTCGATCCGTTCGCGCAGAATCTCGTAAACCTGCTCCCAAACCCTGCGGTCGGCGTCGAAATTGATCATGAAGCAGACCGTAGTAGACCTCAACCTTGCCCATCCTGGCGAGGCAAGGCATGCCCTTTCGTAGCAGTTCGTAGCAGGGCATGGCACGCAGTATTCGAAACTCTCCCGGGCATCCGCCCGGGAAGCCGGACAGGCGCGGTGGTGCCGATTCCATCGCAGAGCACCACCGCGCCCCACGGCTCTCTCCGGAGACCCCATGCATCCACCGTTAGAAGCCTGCTGGGACCTTCCCCAGGACGTCGCGGCTCTCAGCAAGGTCCGCGAGATCGTTCACAGCACTCTCCACGCCTGGGGACTCGGCGGGGTGGCCGACGACATTGTGATCGTCGTCAGCGAGCTGTGTGCCAACGCCATGAGCTACGGGCAGCCGCCCATCACGCTCACCCTGCACTTGGTCGATCAGCACATCGACGGCGAAGTGACCGACGGGGGCGCCGTCTTCGTGCCGCCGCAACGCTCGGCGCCGGATGACCCGTCACACCTGCTGGTGACCCTCTCAGAGCGCGGCCGTGGCCTTGTCATGGTCTCCAGCCTGACCACTGCCTGGGGGTTCAGCCCCGCACCCCGGGGCGGGAAGACGGTGTGGTTCACCAGCTCACTCGGAAGGCACTGACCCCGCACAACCCACCACAACACCAGAGCGAGGGAACGATGGTCACGACCGACTTCTTATGGCTGGAGATCACCGGCAAGTGCCAACTCTCCTGCACGCACTGCTACGCCGACTCCGGCCCGTCAGGCACCCACGGCACGATGCGGTTACCGGACTGGGTGGACGCGATCGACCAGGCCGCGGCCATGGGTACTCGGATGGTGCAGTTCATCGGCGGCGAGCCGATCCTGCACCCCGACCTTCCCGCGCTGGTGAGTCACGCGGTCGACGCGGATCTGCGGGTCGAGGTGTACAGCAACCTCGTTCACGTGCCGGACTCCATGTGGGAGGTGTTCCGGCACCCGCAGGTGCAGTTGGCCACCTCGTTCTACACGCTCGACCCCGCCGTGCACGCGCAAATCACTGGCCGCAACACGATGACCCGGACCCTGTCCAACATCCGCAAAGCCCGGTCTTACGAGATTCCGCTGCGTGTCGGCCTGATCGATGTGGTGGACGGGCAGCGCATCGAGGACGCCAAGGCGGTCCTCTCCCAGTTCGGGGTCACCGATGTCGGCGTCGACCGGATGCGGCTCCTCGGCCGGCCCGCGCGAACCGCGTGCGACGCCTCGGAGTTGTGCGGTAGGTGCGGGGACGGGGTCGCGGCGATCCTCCCGGACGGCACTGTCACCCCGTGCCCTCTGAGCCGGTGGCTGTCGGCTGGTCGACTCCCCACTACGCCCCTGGCTGAGCTGGCGGCCCGCGCCCGGGACATCGCCGAGCGGGAGATCATGCCTGCTCTCCCCCACGCGTGCCGGCCGCCATGCGAACCGCAGTGCAACCCCGGGTGCGACCCGAGCATGACTTCCCCGGGGGGTGGCGACGGGTGTCGGCCTGCGCAAAACTGCAATCCGAACCAGCAGTGCAAGCCGCAGGTCAACCCGTGCAAGCCCGACGTTTCCTGTCGGCCGTAAGGGGCGCGTCATGTCCACGCGAACGCATGCCCGCGAGCATGAGCATGTAGCGGCGCTGTCGGCCTATCTGATCGGCGCCGGAGTGCTGGACCCGTCCGAGCCGGACAGCCGCACGTGGCTGGCGGGGCTGCGAGCCGTCCCTCGGCATCACTTCGTCCCGGCGCGGGCATGGGCCCAACCGCAGGACGACCGAGGCGAGCACCTGATCGACCGCGTCCTCGACCCCGCGGCGTGGTGGGACGCCGTCTACTCCAACACGGCGATCATCACCCAGCGCGGAGACGGCGACGCAGACATCACCGACACCGACGCGTTGCCGTCGTCCTCGCTGTCGTGCCCCCACGTGGCGATGGAAATGCTCCGGCTGCTGGATGTCGCCGACCACCATAAGTTGCTGGAGATCGGCACCGGCACCGGATGGACGTCCGCGATGCTGAGCTGGCGCCTCGGCGATGACCAGGTGGTCACGGTCGAGGTTGACCCCGACGTCGCCGCCGCGGCAGGGAAGGCTCTGGCTGTCGCGGGCCACTGCCCGGCGATCGTCGTAGGAGACGGCGTTGTCGGCCACCCCGAGCGGGCGCCCTACGACCGGGTACACGTCACTTGCGGGGTCCAGGAGCTGCCGTACGCGTGGGTGGAGCAGACCCGCCCCGGCGGGGTCATCGTGGCCCCGTGGACCGCCGGCCACGGCCAGTGGGCCGAGCTGGTACGTCTGGACGTGCTGGACGACGGCACCGCCGCCGGCCGGTTCCGCGGGGGCGCGACGTTCATGATGATGCGCTCCCAAAGGACGCAGCGGACGTGGCCCGCCTACGAGGACGACGGCTCCACGTCGATCTCCCGGTTTGACCCGCGCGCCCTTTCCGAATCGTGGGGCCGGGGCTTCGGTCTCCATCTGGCGGCCACTGCGCCGCACGTTGTGGTGACCAGCTCCGGGTGGGAGGCGTTCGACGGCGACCCGGTGTGGGTGATGCGGCTCCGCGGGGGCGACGCGTGGGCCATCGCTTGCGTCTACCCCGACCGAGCCGAGATCGAAGTCACCCAAGGCGGCGCCACGCGCCTATGGGACGACCTGCACGACACGTACATGGGGTGGCTACGCGCAGGCCAGCCTGGATCGGATCGGTACATGCTGACCGTCACCCCTGACGGTCAGCGCGTTCACCGACGCTGAACCTCCCGACCCCCGGCGTCTGACGCGCGCCGGGATGCCCAGCAGGCCGCTACCCACCCTTTCGGGCGGTCTTCTGGAAGGGGGCCCCGAGGTTGACTCCGCCCGTGTCCCTCGGGGCCCCACCTACATCTCAGACGGCCTGTCGGGCTCGGGCCAGCGCTCCTGCGGGGATGCGTAAGATCCGCGCTGCGGCTGCGTGTACACCCAGCCCTGCTCACGGAGCAGGCTGACCGCTCGGCGCACGGTCTCGCGGGCGACCTCATAGCGCTGCATGAGCGTCGTCTCCGAAGGGATGGGCCTGCGCGGCTGGATGGCGCCGCCGGCGATCTGGTCGGCGATGTCTCGGGCGATCTTCCGGAACATCGGCAGGTCACGGTCGCGCTGCCTGGCCTGCTCACCGGCCGGGCCGGCGAAGGTGCCTTCGTTGGGAACGGTGTGGACTACACCGTCTTCGCGCAGTAGGGCCACGGCTCGGCGGGCGGTGGTCCGGGCGATCCCGAACTCGCGCTGTAGCTCTGCTTCGCTGGGCAGCGCCTCGCCAGGCTTGATCTCTCCGGCGGTCAAACGCTGCCGGAGGATCTCGGCTACCTGCACGTAGATGTGCCTGTCCCCTTCGTGATCGAGCACGGTCGCACGCTAGGCGTACGCATACGTGGGTCATCGTCGCGCTACACCTGCTTGAGCGTATCCATACGTTCGATAGACGAAGAGATACGACTAGACGTACTGTCGCTGGCATGGTCCTGGAGACACGCGAACTCGCGGAGTGCCGCGACGTCCACCTCGGAGAAGACGGCGTATGGCGAGCCGTCCACTCCTCCTCCGGCCAGCCCGTCAGCGGCCCCACCTGGAGCGAGCTGACTGCTGACGCGTGCGCCGCTCGGATCATCCAGAGTTGGCGAAAGGCCATGCGTTGAGCGCCACCCCAGACGGCGCCCCGGAGACGCGGCGGTGCGAGCACTGCCACGCCGAGATCTACTACACCCGGCCCACCGAGATTTACCCGGAGGGCCTGTGGTGGTCCACCGTCTCTCAGGGGTTGAGCACCCGGGCTGGTTGCCCGTCCCGGCCTCCGGTATGGGGATACGCGCAGCGCCACGAGCCGACGCCCGCACCCAAGCCTGCACCCGTGCCGCCAGCCGCCCAGGAGCCCCGACGCAGGCGCTGGGCCGTCTCTAAGCCCTCGGCCGGGTAGGCATAACCCCGACCACCGAGGCCACCTGGAACTCCAACAGGTTCACCGTCCGACGCCAACGGTCACTCCGTTCGCCGCGTCCAACCTCGGCATCAACCGCCGCGCCAGGCCAAGCAATCTGTTACTCAACGGCAAGGAGACCTCATGCTGCCTCCCTCCCCCCGGCGGGCACATACTGTACGAGGGAGACCGAGGGGAGGTGGCGGCATGGCGCACGTACAAGACGTAGCGGCGTACATCCTGGGGAAACTCGGCCCGATGACGGCGATGAAGCTCCAGAAGCTGTGCTACTACTCCTACGGCTACCACCTCGCGTGGGAGGGGCGCCCCCTGTTCCCCGAGCACTTCGAGGCGTGGGCCAACGGCCCTGTCTCCCCGTACCTGTACGGCAGGCACCGCGGCCGGTTCCAACTCTCCGTCGGTGACATTGCCGGCGACCCGAGCGTGCTGGACGACGGGGAGCGTGAGTCCGTCGACATCGTCATTGCCAACCTGGGTGGGATGTCGGCGCACGACCTGTCCACGATGACTCACCGCGAACCGCCCTGGGTGAACGCCCGCCGGCGTGCCAACGTGGGCGTCCTGGACCGCAGCAACGAGGTCTTGGACAACGAAGAGATCTACACGTTCTTCGATGCCCTCGTCTCATCAGATGAAGAGGCGTGACAAGCAGGTTTCCGCTCAACTCGGCACGCTGAAGGGGCGTAAGCCCTTCAAGCGCTCCACCTCGGTGTTGCCTGACGCGGAGACCTCGCCCGAGCGGATCTGCTGGCGGTTCTGCCACGTCGACCATGACGGCCCGTGGGGGTTCGGCAAGATGGACGCCACGACCCTGCGGGAGCTGCTCGACAAGCTGATGCAGTTCGAGTCGATGAAGGTCAACGAGGTGTTCAGCAACGGCGAGGAGCCCGGCAAGCACTACGAAGTCGACCGGATCCCCAATGCCGCGGCGAGGGAACGGCTCGAAGAGCTGCGGCTGTCCGACATGACGAAGATCTCGCGTCTGCGTCTGGGCGGGAAGGTGCGGCTGTACGGGTTCATGGAGGGAAACTGCTTCCACGTGGTCTGGTGGGATCCCGAGCACCAGATTTGGCCAAGCGTGAAGCGAAACACCTGACAATGACGAAGCGGCCCCGCGGTCTCCATGAGAGACCAGCGGGGCCGCTTCGGTGTCGGCTAGGTGGTGGGCATCCCGAGTTGGTGAGCGCGCTTGGTTAGCTCGTCGGCCATCTCTCGTTGGGCTGCGGCCTTTTCCTGAAGGGCTTTTCGCCTCTTGGGGTCGCCCTCTTCCTCGGCAGAGCGGTCTGTCTCGACTGCGGCGGAGCGTAGCCCGGCGATGAGTTTCACCGGCGGCACGCGCTCAGGGGGCTCTGATCCAGGGGCGTACAGGAGCCAGTCGAGGATCTTCACCAGCTCTTTGGTTCTGTCCCCGGTGTTCTGGTTGCTGAGGATGCCGAAGCCTTCCCACCGCGGGCCATCCATCCGCAGGTGGCGCCCTGGGTACTTGGGTTGGTTCGGCACGAGATCACGGTAACCGTACGTGCTCGCAGGTAGCAACGTGCACTCCTCCTCCTTGTGGGTGTAGACATACCTACGTTAGGGTGTAGACATACCACAAAGCAATGGAGGAGTCGTGATCCAGCACATGGAGCCGCAAGAGTCGAGATCGCCGCGGCGGCTCCGAATGCCGCGACTTCGGCGCCCCCGCCCCTTCAAGAACGACGCGCTTACGCCGCCCCACCCCACCCCGGAAGCGTCGACCCGCCTAGCCAAGCCTTCCTCTCGGATCACCATCAAGCAGGTGTCCCGCACTGGTTGGGACACAGCCGCCGTCATCGCTCTCGCGGTCGGCGTACTCGTGATCGTCGCCGTCGGCCTACGCGTCGGCATGGGCGCTCTTGAGGACTCCGCGCTCGCCGCGCACATCGACGCCGAGGCAGCCGGGCTGTACTGGATCGGGGTCGACGGACTGATCGTGGTGGCCATCATCGCCGCCCTCGTCCTGCGCAACGTGCCCGGCGCCCGCCGCTACTGCCTCGGGGTAGTCGCCTTCTTCACCACAGCGTCAGGCCTCTTGCAGTACCTGCACGGCCTCGGCTGGTTCACCCCGGATCGGGTGACCGGATCTGTTCGACCACTGCCGTGGGGCGTCGTTCTAGTGATTGCGCTGCTGGTCATCGGGACCATCTTCTGTGGCACTCATCTGTTCGTGCACGTGCTCCGGCACATGTTCCCCGGATCGCCCCCTGAGCAGGCAGTTCAGAGCATCACCACCCCCACGACGGAGCACCCGGCGGACAGTGGCAAGGATCTCGACGACCACCACCCCAAGGGCGGTCCGGCCGATTCCGACACCGAGCGGGAAGTCCGCAAGTGGTTCGCCGCCGTCGCGGTCGGCTTGCTCATCGACGCAGGAGCCAAGCCCGTCCGCAAGCGCCTGGCCCAGGAGTTCGGGATCGCCGAAAGGCAAGCGGGCTACGTCATCGCTGACGTGATCCGTGAACGGGAGGAAGCGGCCGAGCGGGTAGCCAAGCAAGCCGCCATAACCACCCAGCCGCCGACCGTTCCGGTGGTGTCCTCAGCAAAGGTTCCGGCAGAAGTCGGGCCGGTCAACGGCTCGGCCCCCTCGCGGCCGTGATGACGCCTCTACCTCACGCATCAAGGAGCAGCATCGTGATCCTTTTAGCGATCCTCACCGGCATGATCGTCGCCCTGATGTGGACGCGTCAGACCAAGTGGTACGAGCTACTGCTGCTCGGCGGCTGGGGCCTGCTCGCCGCGACCACCGATCTGGGGGCGATCCCTGCGGGCTGGTTGGCGGGGATCAACAACCTGATCGCCGGGTGGTTCTCATGAACCCGGACACCCGGAAGTTCATGGCCCGCTGGTGGGAGTTCCGTCCCACCAGCGTGGGTGTTCTCCTCATGACCGCCGGAACTGTGCTGTGGAAAGCAGTCGTCGACTGGCCGATCTGGGCTTGCGTCGCGGTCATCGTCGGTTTCTGGGCCTTGGCTGCGGCCCTGGTCGCGCGCCTGGAGTTGCAGAACGAGGCCGCCCAACCCGCCGAGCAGGGCGAAAGCAAGGACAAGCCCGATGCTGAGACGGCCACGTCGTGACCGGGATGGAAGTCGTCGCGATGCTCGCCGCCGGCGGGGTCGTGTACGCCGTGACCCGCCACACCGAGAAGGGGAAAAGGATCCGCGCTACCCGCTCGGGAAAGCGGGCCGGGCGTCTTCCTCGCAAATCTCGGCTGGTCGTGATGTACAACAACACCGGCGCGAAGAAGCTGGAATCCGACGACGCAGCGACCGCAGCCGCCGAGTTGGCCGGCCGGGTAATCGGCCGGGGTAGCAGCAGGGCGTGGCGTGCGGCACGGACGACGAGTGAGCGCCGGTGGGCCCAGCGGGAAACCGTGCGCCCGGCGGAGACCGTGCTGGACAAGTGGCGCACCGTCCACCACTCCCGGCCCCGCCGGACTAGGCCGCGTCGGCGCAAGCTCTCGGACTGGTTCAAGCCCGCCAAAGACGAATCCGCGCCGCCACCTCAGGAAACACCCCCACCGGACCAGCCGCGTGAACCGGTCCCGCCGCGTGAACGGCCGCGCGCAATCCCCGACCCCGACCCGGCGCCGCAGCGCCCGATCCCCAAGTTCGCAGGAGACCCCGAAATGTCCACCCCCGCCTTTCCCGACGCCCCGCCGCTAGTCGCGGCCCCGCCTGACTGGGCGGCGCTCATCGCCCGGGTGACCGACTTCGAACCGGAGAACGACACCGCCTTGATGCGATGGATGGCCAGCGAAGCCGCAGGTGTCGTCGCCTACGCCGAGGCCCTGGAGCAGGCCCGGGCGAACTGCGTCGCCGTGATCGGACTGGATCCCTCGTCGGTCAGCGGCATCGGCGTGTACAGCGAGCACATGTCGGAGGCGGCCGACCGTGTGACGGGCGCTCTGGCCCGGTTCAAGGCCGTGTACCGCGAGGTGCTCGAACTCGCCTCTTCTGGCGTGGTGATGCCCTACAGGGGCCGCTGGATGACCGGCGGCGGCGAGGAATGAACGCGACCGAAGTCCAAGAGATAGAAGCGGCGCCAGTAGCCCGCGCGCCGCGGCTGCTTAGCCGGGCGGTGGGGGCGACGCTGGGCCGCGCGGTCCGGTGGGTGCAGGACGATGAGGTCCGCCGCGGCCCCCACCTGCTGGCACCGGCCGTCTACGGGGTCGCCGCAGCAGCTCACTCGTGGGAGATCCCCGCCGTTTACGGGCTCCCCGCCACGGCGCTGGCTGCGCTAGGCGCCTACACGCGGGCGATGAACCTGCCTGACGGCGGAGAACCCGTCCGAGTGGGTGTGGCTGCTCTCGCGGCCGGCGGGTGGGTGACGGCCGCCACCCAGTGGGGTGTGGCCGCGGGCCCGTACAACCTGATGACATGGCTCGCCGCAGCGACGTACGGCCTCACGTACTGGGCGTACCGGCGCGACCCCGGGGTGCGGGAGATGCTCGCATGGCAGCAGGCCCGGGAGGACTGGTACATCAAGGCGTCCATGTACGGGCTGTCGGGGGCGCACCTGGTGGACTGGCAGGAAACCAGGCTCGGTGAACAGTTCGACATCGACACCGTCGGCACCGGGCACTTGGCGTCCACGCTGGTCGGCGCGGCGCTGGAGGAACGCATCGCCGAGAAGGAGAAGCTCCCCGCGTCCCGGGTGAAGACCAGGCGGGGCCATATCGCCGGCCGAATGACGATCAGTCTCCGCTACAAGGACCCGTGGGCCGACCCCCTGCCGCACCCGCTGCTGGACTCCGCGCCGGAGATCCCGCTCCCGGCGGTCGCCGACGCGCGCGAGCCGGTCATCATCGGCATGGACCCCGAGACCGGCCGGGCGTTGCAGATCCCCCTGTGGGACGAAGACGGCGCGAAGCGCGTGATGATCGTGGCCATCACGCGGGGCGGCAAGACCGTGCTCCTATCGGACCTGCTGGAACGCACAACCGCAGCCGACAACGTCTTCACCATCGGCATCAACGTCTCCAAGGCCAAGGAGATGCGGCGTTGGAGACCAGCCCTCGGGGCGTCCGCCTGCGGCCCGGACGAGCGGGTCAAGGCTCTGCGGATCCTTGAGTTGGTGCGGGCCATCATCGACTGGCGCGGCGCACAGGAGACCGACGAAGCGGTCTTCGTCCCCCGGCGCTCCCAGCCGTTGGTGGTCGTCGGGATCGATGAGATGGACACCCTTGTCGCCGAGTCCGACGGCATCGGCATGGCGATCCGCCGCGAGGTCGCCTACATCGTGTCCAAGGGCGGCAGCGAAGGCGTGGCCCTGGTCGCCGCAGGCCAGCGAGGCGTGGTCTCCCACTTCGGGTCCGGCGACATCAAGCGCATGTTCGACGTCTTCGCCATGCTGAAGTCCGCGGGCGAGGGCGAGATCCGGCACGTCCTCGGCGAACTGGGGTTGACGATGCCCAGCATGATGACCTACGGCGAGGGCCACCCGGGCGTCGCCTTGGTAACCGACCTCGCCGGGCACTGGACCGCGGGCCGGACGTGGCGCCTGGACCAGCTCCCCGACATCGACCGCCTCGCCGTCGACCGGCAGCCATGCCCATTGGAGCCGGCGTTGGTGGAGTTCCTCGGCGACAAGCTGACCGCGGTCACCGGGGCCGGGCCGCTCAAGCCGCGGCCACGCCGTCCCGTTCCTGTCGTCACGGAGGCGCCCATGCACGTCGAAGAGCAGCTCCCGCAGGACCGTGCTGCTGCACAGCGGGCGACAGCGCGAGCCCGCCTAAGGGAGATCGCCGTCCCGCCCACGGTGCAGCTCTCCCCCGCCGAGGCCACGGCGGCTGCCGTGGCGCGCCGGCGGCAGGCGGCTGAGCAGACCCACATGAGCGCGGAGGTCCGGTCCCTGCTGCTTCGCCTCATCTCCGCGCCGGAGGGGACGACGACACGGGCGGCCGAGAAGGCGATGCAGGACGACCTCGGTTTGGAGGTCGGGGTGTCGAAGACCGGTGCGTGGCGGTGCCTGGACGCTCTGCGCTTCGAGGGCGTCGCGGAGCTACGCGGCAAGGGCCGGGCAGCGCGCTGGCACCTCGCGGCCACCGTCCCCACGGACACACCCCCGGAGCTTCCTGCGGATCCAGTGTTCGACCACGAGCGCGCTGTCGAAGCGGCCGAGGAAGCCGTCGAAGAGGAAGTCCTCGACCACCCCGACGATCACAGGGAGTGACGAGAATTGGACCAGCGAACCCCTTCTGGGAATTGGACCAAGCCCCTCCCCCACCGGTCGTATAGGGACCATCTCGGGGCAATGGTCCGATTGTCTGCCCGTCGTCGCTGTCCTCACTCAAAGTCACCGAACGTGGGTGACTCGACGTGAGTTGGACTGGGCACGCCGAGGTCCTGGCCGACACCTCGGACCTAGGTGTTGAGGCCGGGTTGATGGCTGGTCGGTGTGAGGCGACGGGTCTTGACCATCGATCGTTTAGCGGGATCATCGGCGCCACGTTGGCGCTGGGCTCGTCTCCGGCCGACGGGATCGATCTTCCTTGGGGGTCCGATCGGGAGTTGATCACCGCCATATGTGATCTTCTCGACGAGATCGCGGATCGGTGGTCCCGGTATGTCCGGCTACGCCACCAGGCGGCCACGGCGCGGGCACGGGCACGCGTCATGCTCGCGCGGACCGACAACAGCCGCGACATCGCCACCTTGAACGCCACCATCATTGACTGCAATACCTGCCTGGAAACCCTGGAATCGCTTGCGCCGCGACTCCGAGCAGCATCCCGGCGCCTCAACGCCACACCCCACGAACTCGGCGAAACCTACGCCGCGGTGTACCGCCTCATCGCCGCCGGACGACAAATGCCCGTCGACGGCCGCTGGATCACCGGAGAGGAAACCCATGTCGTCCAATGACTTAGCCGACCTGTTCGCCGTCGCTGATCACCTGGGCTGGATGCGGTGGTCGTCCTGCGGTGAGACCGACCCGGACCTCTTTCACCCGGAGGACAGCAATGCCGCCCAGGCCGAGCAGGCGAAGTCCGTGTGTCGGCGGTGCCCGGTCCGGGACGAGTGCTTGGACTATGCCTTGGGCAACCGTGAGGAGTTCGGCGTCTGGGGCGGACTCAGCCCGGTCGAGCGGCGCCGACTCCAACTCGGGGCAGTGGCGTGATGCCTACAGTCCTGCCAGGCGAGGTCGTCGGGTCCGTGCTCGAAGCTCCGCGGCCCGGGCGCCGGGAGCCTTTGTGGGAGCAGCAGTTGCGGGGCGAGGTGATGCTACTTGGGCCGTCGGTTCAGCAGATGGTGTGGGCGTGGCTGCTTCATCAGCGTTCTGAGCACACACGGGCAGCGTACGGGCGTGACCTTCGGGAGTGGCTGGCGTTCTGCAACGAGCGTGACCTTGATCCGCTCATGGTGACCCGCGGCCACGGTGACGCCTACCGAGGATGGTTGCAGCAGGTTCACGGACTGGCCGCCCGGTCGGCGGCTCGGAAGCTCGCCGCGGTGTCGTCCTGGTACTCCTACTTGGTTGAGGAGTCGGTGATTGACGCGAACCGCTTCAAGGGGGCGCGCCGGCCGGAGACCAACCGCAAGGAGTCCAAGACGGTCGGGTTGACCGAGTCAGAGGCCCGTGCGGTGATCCGGGCCGCCGCCTTGGATCACGGGCGGGAGCGTCTTCGCACGGCCGCGATCATCGCGCTCATGATCTCGGTTGGTCCGCGAGTCGCCGAAGTGGTCGATCTTCAGGTGAGTTCCCTCGGCTACGAGCGCGGCATGCGCACGGTGCGGATCGTCGGCAAGGGCGAGAAGATCCGGACCCGGCAGTTGCCGTCGGAGGCCGGCGTGGCGATCGACGCTTACCTCGCGGTCCGCGGTAGGACTCCGGGGCCGTTGTTTGTCACGGCGACAGGTAAGGCGATGCATACCCGTGACATCGCGCATGTCGTGAAGCGGGTTGCCCGGCAGGCTGGGCTGTTCATGCCGGAACGGGTGACGCCGCACACGCTTCGGCATACTTTCGCCACTCTGGCCGAGGAGCGTGGTTCGTCCGTCCGGCAGATACAAGACGCTCTTGGTCACGCTTCGGCGGATACGACCGAGATTTACCTGCACGCACCGAAGCGACTAGAAAATGACCCTTCCGTCCAGGTTGCGAGGGTCCTCTGGTGAACCCCCCGATAACGCCGATTATGAGCCGGTCCCGACGATCTTGTGCGAGAGGTCCCCCGAGCGGCGCCCTGTAGTTGCGCGCACAACCATCGATCATCACACTCGATTCACAACCCACAGGAGAGACCATGAACAAGACTCAGCTCGTCAACGCCGTCACCGAGAGGGTCGCCGACAAGGACGCAGCAGCCGAGACCGTCAACGCAATCATCGACGTGATCCAGGACGCGGTCGCGTCCGGCGAGAAGGTGACGATCCCCGGCTTCGGGACGTTCGAGCCGGTTCACAAGCCGGCGCGGGAAGCGCGGAACCCGTCGACCGGTGAGCCGGTGTCCGTGGCGGAGACGTGGGCGCCGAAGTTCAAACCGGGTGCCGGGTTCAAGGCCCTGGTTCACGAGGGCGGCCGGGGTGGGCTCATCCCCGCCTAGCCCGCTTCGCCCCCAGAACCTCTTCGCCCTAAGCGTACGGCTCACGCCGTCGAAGGCACATTCAACGATCAGGGGTGTTGGGCGTACCGAAAGGTGTGGGCTATTACCCCGCTTACGGGCTCGCAAAATCGCTGAAGTGACTCGTGGCAGCACTGCCCGGCCTAGTCTCTGGGGGCGACTGGAAGTGGTTTGTTCCCTGCCCTACCGGGGTGTGACGGATGGCTTGCCTCAAAAGGCGAGCCATTTGTGGCAATGAGCAGTACAGCCCTGCTCCACCTCGACGGAATGGAGAACTTGCCATGACCCCAGAACCGGTCCAGCGGAGCCGTTGGTGGTGGCTCCCGGGAACGCTGTCGGCGATCGTCTCATCCGCGAGACTCGCTTACGAATTCCTTCGCGATCACCATTACCTGTCAAGGTAGGCAAGGAGCCCCGCCCCGATCATGGGGCGGGGCTCTGTGTCTTGTACCAGTTTGCGCGAGGAGTATCACGCCCGGGTGGCGGGGCGTTCGCATGATCAGCCGCGAGCGAGGGCGCGGAGGGCGAGCTGGGCGGCGTACCGGTCGTCTACGGTGGCCCACCATTCGTGCCGGTCCATCTGTACGACTAGGGCGAGACGTGCGGCGCGAGCTTCCTCCACCGCGGTCGTCTGCTCCTCGGTGAGCCGGCCGGGAGTCAGGGAAGTCGCTGATCCGTTCCACTTCGGCGTGGGCGGCGTCGTAGTCGCGTTGGAGCTTCAGCAGATCCTCGGGTGGTTCGTACTCGGCCATGCAGTCCCTCCGTGGTGCAGCACTGAGGAGCCTACGAGTCGTGGTTGCCGCGGGGTGAGGCGCCCCGCCGTTCCTGGAGTGCCAGGTGCAACAGGCGCCATCCTGCACCCTTCACGCGACGTCGTCTGAGTGGACAACACGAACAACAACACCCAAAGGGGCGCCATGGTAGATAGCGGCAGTTACGGGCCTAACGGTCCGTGGGCGCAGGCAAGCGGGGGTAGAGACAGCGGCCTCTCGTGCGGCTGCTTTGTCTTCATCGTGTTTATGATCTTTGCCGTGGTGGTGCTTGTAGACTCCATCATCAAGCTCGGTTGGTAACAGATTCACCGAGGCTCCAATCCGCCACCGGCGACAGCACGGGGATCGCTGGCTCTTGGTCTGCGGATCCTGTCTGCCAGCCACGGAGGCGCTGGTGGGCACAGACGGCATCAAGCCTGCTTCACAGGCACTTCGTCATAGCAGGACGGCATGGTTTCGTCCGCAACGTATCGCCTGTTTCGCCCGATCCATATGTGACGTCGCCACCGGGGGGTGGCGGCGAGGGCGGCGTTGCGGCCCTCTTGCCGCGAGGGTGTGAGAGGGCTTTGCCATGCCTTGACCTGCGGTTTCCTACCATTCCCGCGTGTCAAAGTGGGTCGGCCCCGGGCGGGTCGAGATGTTGCGACCCCTCGCAGGGGCGATGAGGACTCCATGAGGAAGCCGAAGCACTCGCCCCAGAACGCGAAGAAGCGCCCTCGCCCACCCGAGGGTGAACGAGGGCGCTGTCTTCGCGGCGGGTGGGGCTACCACCACATCCACTTCACGTTGTGTCTGTGCCGCGTCGGCTCGGGCTCCTCGCCACGCAGGAGCGCGAGCCGTACCCGTTGGCGGGCTTGCCGTTCCGGGTAGTTGCAGTCCTTGCCGATCCCTGCGTAGGAGCCGCCTGCGGTCCAGGTGGCATGGCGACCGTCTTCTTCCTGGATGCGGATCGGCATGGTGTTGTCGGTGCGGGACATTGCGGACCTCTCGGGCCCGCCGGACTCTCCGGCGTGGCCCTAACAGTCCGCGCCGGAGAACCTGCCGCTCATGATCGCCTCTTGGTGGTCGATGCCAGGGAGGAAGCCGCAGTCAGCACACTGGGGCGGCATGACACACCAGCCCACCCACTCCTCGGACCCATCCAGACGTTCAGGTTCGATCTCCCCGCCGCACTCTGGGCAGGCGTCCTGCAAGGTGCCAGGCTTCACGAGCTCATCCTCTCAAGGAGATCTCGCAGCTCAGGACCATTTCCGGGATGTGCCGCAAATGGTCTCCCCTCTTGTCGTCCGGCCCGGCTCGAACGGGCAGCGCTCCTACCCCGCCTTCCGACGGGGAGCCACGGTTTCTCGCAGCAGAGGCGGACGTCCGGGATTTTTGAGGAGGCTCCCGGCGGGCCTCGGGTGGCACCTACGCGGGCTTACCCCGTTTCAGTGCCGACTCGGCTATCCGGTTTCCCGGAAGAGGTCCCCTGGACCACTTGTCGCCGAGGCGTAACCGCACCGAAGCGCGGCGGCCAGCAATGCTTACGTGCGGAGGAGCCCGTCTCCTCCGCCGGTTCGCGGACCAGGTCTCGCTAGCAGCTCATCTGCAGGTTCGCCACCGTTGAGGGTCCTGCCGTTCGGGCGACGCCAGGCGATCACCCCTGACGCTCCTCACCAATGTGAGGTACCACAACAGGCTACAGCGACGGCCTGGAGTTTGATTCGTTCCTTTCGGTCTCCCGAAGGGTTATCAAACAGGCGGCGGCTACTCCTGGGGCGGGGTGGCCGGGTTCTCCGCGTCGAGCCCTTCCAGGCCGGCGACCCGCTCCTCCAGGGCCGTGAAATCCACGGCCGGGTTGGCGGCCTTGATGTCAGCGATGTCCTGCCGGATGCCGGTCACGGCGGTGTCGATACGCGCCACGATGGCGTCAAGGTCTTCCTGCTTACCCATGATTGCTTCTGCCTTTCTGTCTAGACGAGACTGCGCCTGCTCGATACAGGCCAGCCGTTCGGGAATGCGCGACAAGTCACGCAAGAGCTTTCGGAGACGCACGGCCCCACCAGCCCTTCTTGACGAAGATGGGAGCGCTCAGGCGGCCAAGCCGTACTTGTCGCGGGGCGACACGTTCTGCCGGACGAAAGCCGACACCGCGACCGCGACGAACGACATGATCACCGTGGTCTGCGCCTCCGCGAGATGCGCGCCGAACGCCAGAGCCAGCGTCAGGATCGCCTGCGCCAGACCCAGCACCGCGGCCTGCACACTGGAGCCGCCATCAGCCGCGCGAGTCGCCCACGCGACCACCAGACCAACGACGGCCGCGGCCAACGCGTTGACGGTCGCGGTCTGCGCCTGCGTCAAAGGCAGCCAGAACGTCACCACCATCTGAAGCGCGGCACTGAACAAGCCAAGCCATAGAGACGGCTCTCTGCCGAAGAACTTCATTCGCCCCTCCTCGGGGGACAGGACCCGCCGGCGGCGGGACGAAAGGGGGATCAGCGGCGCAGGAGCGCGGCCCACGTCTTCTCGCCGATGATCGAATCCGGGGTGAGCTTCTCGGCCTTCTGGAAGGCGATGACGCCGGCCTTCAGGTCTGGGTCGTACTTCTGGGACAGCAGGTCCTGGGGTGGGAACCCGCGGGCCCCGAGTAGCCATCGGAGCGTCTTGACGTCCCAGTTCTCATCACCAGGACGCAGCAGCGGCAGAGCTTTCACGAGTTTCTCCGTCCAGGTGAACGCCGGGGTGAATGCGGTGCCGGTCATCAGGAGCGCGACGCTGGTCCGGAAGCTGCCCATGTTGATCGAGTGCGGGTCGATCTTGCTTGTGTTGACTTCCTTGTGGCCCTTAACCCGCGACGGGGGAAGGTCGAACTCCTTGCAGAGTTCGGCGCACAACCGCTTGTAGGAGTCGAGTTGCTTCTCCGGCCAGGGCGCTCGCCCGTCGTTCTCCGCTTCGATGCCGATGGAGTTGGAGTTGGTGTGGTTGGCGCTGATCGACGGGGCGTTGTGCCAGCACCGGCCGGCGGCGACGATGAAGATGGTGCCGTCGCGGCGCAGCCAGATCTGCGACAGCGGACCTTCCAGTCCGGGCCGGCCGTCGCGGACCACATGCAGGTCGTCCCATCCGGCGGTGTGGTGTGCCACGACCCCCTGAACAGCGGGTTGCGGACCGTGTCCGCGGGTTCTCCAGCCAGAGCACTCGACCACCGGGTACCCGGTGCGGCGTGCGACAGCGGCGAGCTGGGTGAGCCACGGCATCAGACGGACTCCAGTCGCTTCCGTCGGGCGTCGCGCCAGGTGCGGATGATGATGACCAGCCGCCACGCCAGCACGACGGGGATCAAGGCAAAGGACGCCATGCGGGCGATCGCGAACCACGAGCCCTCGGGGATGATCAGGCGGAGCGCCCACAACGTCAGACACAAACCGAGGGCGCTCTGGAACGCTGCGACGTGACGTCCTTGCGGTGTCTGCCACCAGCGGGCCAGAAGCATTTGCGCGATCACGCAGGCGTCCGCGAGCAGGGCTGAGAGCACCACTAGGACCGTCCCGGCGGCGTAAAGCTGCTCAGTCACGCTTGCCCCCAAACGCGTCATCCATGATCTCTTGGAAGCCGTTGGCCTCGCGTAATCTGCGGAGCCGTTCGGCGATCGTCAGGGTGTGAGTGGCCCGTTCACGAGCGTTTTGGCGGTCACGTAGAGCGCGTTCACAGGACGCCTCTGCTAGGCGGGCCGCCTCATCGATGTCGGGCCGGTCGTCGTCGCTTGGCCTCATTCGCCTGCCTCAACTTGGCGTGTCCGTATCTCCTGGAGCAGAGCGGCAGCGACTTGAGCGCCCTCGGTGCTGGCCAGTAACGCAGCACGGATTTCCTCGGCGTAGGCCTGCCGGGTCGTTTCATGGGCCGCGTGTTCGGATTCCCAGAAGCGTCGCCACTGGTCAGCGTCGTCGTTGGCCTCTTTGACGCGGGCGTCTCGGTCAGCGCGGACGTCCTCGACCACGGATCGGTGGACGAGGACGCCTTTCAAGACGAAGCCAACAGTGGTGAAGATCACCGCTAGGGCGATAGCGACTAGGGATCCTTGGACCCATGGGATTGTCGCCAGGTCCACTCAGCGTCGCCTTTCGATATGCGTGAGTGCCGCCCGCGCGGAGGTGGATGCGCGAGCGGCACGATCGTGGGTGCTTAGCCGGCCATGAGGCCGGAGTCTGTGAGTGCCTCGATGATCTGGTTGATCTTGTTGCGGTTCGCCTGCACGTCCGCACGCAACGCGTTGTAGTTGTTCGCGTTCGGAGTCCCGCCGATGTCCCCGTCAGCGGCCATGCCACCCAGCTCCGACACCGAATCCGCCACCGGGACCTCGGGGATCTCCTGCGGCGCAAGGCTGTAATCCGACCCATCCGCCCCCCGCCAGTACGGCTCATCGTCCTTGCCGTAGATCTGGCCACCGCTGGGCGGCGGGGATGGGGTCGTCCGGTTCGGCAGTTCCCACCCGGCCGATGCCTTGGTGAGAGGGGCGCGCTTCTGGCCGGCGGAGAACTGGCTGGCTTGGGCGCGGGCGAGGTCGCCGACATCGTCCTCGATGCCCTTGCGGTAGTCCGACATCAGTCCTCCTCTGGTAGCTCTGCGAAGGTCAGCACGCAGGTCTCCTGGTCAGAGCCTTTGGACGGCGGGGTGAAGGCCATCCCGACGACACGCCAGGACTTCGCGAACGACGCGACACCGTCCTCGATGGGCCACCAATGGTTGACGAGCATCAACGTCACCGTGTCGCCCAGGTTCCCCGGCCCGTAGGACGTGTTCGCTGGTAGGCGGACCGTCGCTTGGTGGATGCGGACCGCGCCTGCCCTGTTGGTCGCCCACCAGGTGGCGTAGTCGTCGAGCGTGTCGACGTCGCTGACGCTGCCGTAGTCGACCGTGACGTCTAGCCCGGCCCATCCGGCGTCGATGTGGGCCTGCGCGAGCACCACGGCAGACACCAGCGGCTCAGAAGTGGTGCTTGCGTCATCGTTAATGGACTCGCCGCGGGTCTGGAACGCGGTGCCGCCACGCAACGGGTCGATGTCCTCTTGCCAACTCAGGACAGCGCCTGGCTGCTGAAACTTGTGGCTGGTGGCATCGTTGCCGAGCTTGGGATACCCCCACACCCAGTGCCGGGTACGGGACCCGTCCTCGTTGGCGATGACTTGGATAGCCCACTCGAAACCGGCGTCCACGTTGGCCAGCTCGGTGAGCCGTTCCCCGTAGGTGGAGGACTCCGACGCCAGGTAGGTGCGGTCCCGGACGACTCCGGAGGTGCCGGACTGCAACTCCAGTCCGATGTCGTAGCGGGGTGTGGACTGCATCTCGGTGAGCAGGGCGCGGGCGATCGCGATCTGGTCGTCCGAGCTGTACGTCAGGTCCTCGCGGATCTTGACCTTGGTGAGGTACGACTCCAGGCTCGACCCGCTGATGCTCACCTGGATGGGCCCGCTGCCCTGCCAGGACACCGAGGCCGACCAGATGATGTAGCTGCCCCAGATGATCCCGTTGCGGTAGACGTGGACCACGGTCCGCCCGGGACCGGTGGACAGGTCCTCAGGGTGCCGGGGCACGATCCGCGCGACCTTCGCCGCGGTCACCGCGTCGGTGATGTTCACCGTCGCGCCAAACGTCCCGGGCTCGCCGATACGCCTCTCGTAGGAGACGCCGTGCAGGTCGAGGTCCTTGGCGATCAGCTCATCCGTCAGCAGGTCCGCGAACTCGTAGGTGTAGTGGACGACTCGCTCGCCGGACGGGAGTGCGGGGACTGACGGCGGCGGGGTGGGTGGGTTGCCTCCCCCGCCTTGCGACTCCCCTGGGACGACGACGGTGAATCCGTGGATGCCCTGAGCAAGCCGGTCTGAGTCGAAGACCTCGATACCTGTAGCGCCGGGGGTGTCGATACCCCGGGAGACCAGGGTCGAGGACACGCCACCGGAGGAGGATGCAAAGCCTTCCTCGGTGAACCCGTCAGGTGTGCTCCACTCAGGCGGGCCAGAGACGGACCGTCCGGTCGCGTACCGCAGCTGCGTACCCGTGCCCGCGGGCAGGGTAACGCTCGGGGTGGGCGCCTCGGTCCCGGTGTTGGTCAGGAAGGCGATGCGGGGCGTGGCTGCTGACGCACCGGACATCGACACGATCTGCACGACACCCGCGCCGCCGGCACCCTGGGTGAAGGTGTACGAGGACGGGTTGGTCCCTGTGCCGATGCGCGTCCACACGTTGGTGCGGAACGTGACCCCGGGGGCGAACGCGTTGGCCTCGGACAGGAGCGTCCACCCGCCCGACGGGGCCACCATGCCACTGGCCCGGTCCGAGGAGTGCCACGCGATCAGCCGGTCCCCGGAGACCGTTGACGGGGCCGGGCAGGAGAACGACGTGACCCCGGTGGCGCCGATCTTTGTGGCGTCGCGGACGGGCATGCGCACCCCCGCCCCTGGTCAGCTAGCTACATGTAGGCGGAGGAGAACAGCAACTCGATCGGGTTTGACCCGCCCGAGTCGGCGGTGTAGGCGATGCGGTTCGTGCCTGCGGCGAGGGTCCACTCCTCAACCGGCACCGACAGAGACGACAAGGCATCCATGCGGTCGGCGCCGTCCAACAGGACAGTGCCAGCGTTGGTGTCGACGAGGAGTTGCTCGCCGTCGTCGAGGTCGATGCCGAAGCGCAGGATCCGGCCCAAGGTCTCGTTCTCGATCACGGGGTCGACCACCGGGCCATTGATTTTGATCAGCGGCGAGGTGGCGATGTCGCCGTCGTTAACGCAGTAGTCCGTCCCGTCCGCCGGGACGGTGACGGACTGCTGCTGGAGGTCGTACCGGCGCGGGTCGGCGGCCACCCAGCGGACCGACACGGCGGTGAACTGCTGCCCGTAGTGCTGCACCGACATCAGCCGGGAGGTGACCTTGGCCTTCGCCCGGAGCGTCTCCGAGTCGGTCCGGATCACCAAATCCAGTTCTGAGCCGTCCTCAGACAGGTTGAGGACGCGCCGCAGGTCACGGCGGCTGGTGAGGAACGCGCCCGCATCATCAGACACCGCGATGACCGCTGACACGGTGCGCTGCTGTGCGTAGTCTCGGCCCGGCCACGACCCGTGCCGGGCTGCCCGGGGCGCGTTACCCGAGTCGACCTCGGGCAGGTCATCCCAACCCTCCGGGCCCGGCTCCAGAATCCAGTACGGCGCGACGCCGAACACCATGCGAGCCCACTCGATCTGCCACGGCCCCGTGAGGAGCTGCCCCGGCAGGATCGGAGCGTCCGCCGACAGCGCCGGGAACCGTGACGTCGTGACGAAAGTGGGCAAGGTGACGTTGCCGGACCACGTCAGTTCGAACGCCGGGAACGACGAGGTCGTGACGAACGCGGGCAGAGAAATCGCGATCGACGGCGACGACGCCACCAGCGGCGGGAACGACGACGCGGTGACGAACGCGCCCAGGGAGACGGCGGCGTTCTCTACCCGAGCTGGGCGGACGATGCGGGATGAGGTGAGGTTGCCACGTCCAAGCCGTGCCACCGGGCCCCCTTACCAGTTAGAGGCGCGGTGAACAGCAGTCCGGTTGACCACGTGGACGGCGAGCCTCGGCGGTTCCGGTGCCGGGACGATCTCCACAGCGGCCCACGACCACGACGGCGCACTGGCCCCGAAAGCATCCAGGTTGAACGTCACCGTGGACCCAGGCGACGCCGTGTTAGACGCCTTGACGACCCGCATGGAACTTTGGTTGCTGACCGCGCTGTCAGTGGACGTCGGCGAGCCGAGCCCGTTTCCATCGTTCGAGCCGCACAGCCCACGGGACCCGGCGACAGTGGACACGTAGCCGTTGACCGTGACGTTGTTGGTCGACGACGTACCCGACCCTGAAGCACCGATCGGGGACGTCAAGTCCGCCCCGGTGACAACGTCGAGCTTGAAGACTCGCGTGGTCGACGCAACCCAGGTCGCGGTGACCGTCATCCCAGTGCGGGCCGCAAGGAGCGGCGCCGTGTAGATGCTGACCGCGCCGCTCCCGCCCTGCTTCTGTAGGGTCCAGGTGAGTGCGGCCCCGTTGTTGGTGATGCTGTTGGGCCCAACGTTGGACATGGTTGTCGCGACGAGCAGGGAGCTATCCGGCGGGTCGAACGATGCCGTGGTCAGCAAAGTAGCGCTGAATGAACCGGTGATCGCAGGCGATGACGCATCGATGGCGACTGCCACGCGTCAGCACCTTTCGAAGAGCATGCTGGCGCGGACGCCCACACCGGCGGGAGCGGTGCACCGGATGACGAACCCTTCGCCAAGCGGCGAGTCCGGGGTCGTCCCGAGCGGTCCGTCGTAGTACAGGGTGCCGCCGTTGGGGGTGAGGGTGATCGCCTCGATCACGCTGATCGTGGTCGGCTCAGTCGTCCAGTTCTTCGCGGCGCTGAACCCGGTAGAGGCGTGGCGGCCGTAGTTCTGGTAGATCGTGGCGCTCGTGCTGTTCGTGCCAGGAGGATTCGCTCCGAACGTGCACAAGCAGACCTCTACCAGCACCGGGACGGCGCTCGCTGAGACTCCGAGGAACGACACCCGGTACTTCAGCAGGTCAACGCCGTGGTTCGCCGTGGTCGCACCGCTCTTCACCCCAAGGATGCTCTTGGCGCTGGTCGTAAGGGTGATCTCACCCTCGGTCGTGATGGAGTAGCCGCTCTTGGCCACCGGGCCTCCCAGGGCATAGAAAAGCCCCGGCCACATGGGCTCAGGGCGGAAGAAAGAATCAGGCGGCTACGAGCTGGTTAGCCCACACACCGTCAGCGGCAATCGCAACGGACAACGTCCCATCCTGAGTTGCGTAGTCCCCCCCGAAAGTCCGCAGCAGGACCGCACGGTTAGACAAGCCAGGCACGTAGAACAGCCCGCCACGGACCGCAGTGAGCGTGGAGTTCTCCCACTCGACCGGTGAGGTGAACGTCCACCGCGCGGTACCGGGCTCGCCCGACAGTTCCTCGAAAACCGCTCCGGCAAGGGCGATGCCGCCTGCGCTGTACCCGGTGCCGACGATCTCGGAGGCGTTCAGCGGGCTGGTGCCGTACGCCGGCGCGGACTGCGAGAAGTTCGGCACCAGCGAGTTCGTGAACAAGGCAAGCTTGAAGGCCGCCGCGTCCGAAAGGTCGAGCGCTAGATCGTTGTTGAGCGCGTCGACGATGGTGTCTACGAAGACCCCGTCAGTAATCGCCACCGGGGCTCCCCAGGTTGATCCTCACGTCACGCCGACCGGAGGCGTGCTCGGTGGTTTCGTGACCGTTCTGGTCTCGGACGGTCTGTGCCACGGGACGGCCTTCGTCATCCCGGTGGACTGTCACTTCGTCCTTGGTGGCGTAGGTGCGGCTCGACTGCCGGACGCCCTTGTCCTTGAGCCACTCGGCGTACGGCCCGTCCCGCTGGGGGTCGTATTCAGGCATGCGGAAAGCCCTCTCGGTGAAGCCGGAATGAGAAAGGCCGCACATAGGCGGCCTCGGTTCGATTACAGGTGGGCACTATCCGGCCCCGCTGCGCGTTTGGAACGTGCGAAGATGCGGATCGTCCGCAGAGGATCACGCCAAGTGACTCAGGAGCCCCCCGTGAAGACCACCCACACCCTCGCAACCGTGTTCGTCGCCGCTCTGACGCTGGCAGCGTGCGGTTCACCTCAGGTGACCAGCACTCCAGACGCCGTCGTCACCGACACCAAATCGGCAGAAGCGGCGATCAGCATGCCGTCCCCCACCCCATCGGCCGCCGCAACGCAGGCCGGGTTAGGCGACACGATCACCGTCGCGGGCTCCGACGCCGGCTCGAAGGTCGCCGTGAAGCTCAACAAAGTGATCAAAAGGGCTGTCCCGGCGGACGAGTTCACCAAGCCGGACAACGGCTCCCGGTTCTTCGCCATCGAGTTCGCTCTGCAAAACCTCGGCACCGTGGTCTACGACGACTCCCCCAGCAACGGCACCGCGATCATTGACACCGAAGGGCAGCAGTACACCCCCACCATCGCCGACGTCCAAGGTGGCGTGGAGTACAGCTCCGTCACCGTGTCCCCCGGCGACAAGCGCCGCGGCCTGGTGGTCTTCGAGGTCCCCCAGGGGGCGCAGATCCAGACAGTGCAACTCGCTCTCGACAGCGGATTCGCCAATCAGACTGCTGAATGGCGAATCCGCTGACGAGTGCTCACCGCCGGAGCCGGGCCCGGCTCCCCAGGATGTACGACAGGTCATCGGCGATGGCGTACGGAGACTGCTCGGGGGTGACCGGCATGTGCTCGATGTTGACGAGCGGCCCTCCGTCTCCGCCGCGGGTCGGGGCTTCGGCGATGGCCTGCCACTGCCGGTCGGTGAGAACCGGCTCGGGCCGCCCGGTGCCGTTGTGTACCACCGACGTGCCCATCGGCAGGAACCCGCCCGAGTCGAACAGCGACGGCGGCCGGCCGATGAGCATTGCCGAACGTGCCGCGACCTCGCGGACATGCGCTCCGGTGTACGGCGCCTCAATGATTTTGTTGTTACCGGAGTACATCCACACGTGCCCGTCGTGCGGGAAGCCCAAGTCGCCCGGCTGAGGCTTCTTCACCGGCTTGACCCACGGAATCTGGCCGTAGGTCGTCCGCGGGATGTCCCCCACGCCCGCGGACTGCCACGCCCGCATGACTAGGCCCGAGCAGTCGAAGGTGTTCGGGCCGGTCGCTCCCCACTGGTACGGCTTGCCGAGCTGCGCCCGCGCGAACGCGACGGCCTTACCGCCGTCGCCTGAACCGGTGTCGTTGTCACCGATCCACTTGATCACGTTCCCGATCATCTGCTTGGGCGCTTCAACGAGCATCTCGCCCCACCGGGACCCGCCCATGGCCTTACCCGCCTGATCGAGCAACGGGTTGAGGAAGGCCTCGGCGCCGGCCTTGAGCCCGCCGGCGAGCATGTCGCGGATGTCACCGATGATGCCACCGCCAGCGAACGCGCCAGCGAAGCCGGGGTCGCCTGCGACGCCGAGGAATCTGGCCACGCCTCCGACGCCGCCCGAGCGGGCTGCGGCGTTCGCGCCGTGGACATACTTCTCCCCAACTGCCCGCGTCCACTCCGGCCGCATGATGGCCTCGCCGCCGGAGACGGCCGCGAAGCCGACGTCCTTCCCGGGCGTGTACCCCGGGTAGATGCCGCCCTTGGCGAATGCGCTGATCGGCTGAAGCCGTTTGTCCTTCAACCCCAGGATGTCGGCGACCGCGTTCCAGACGGTGACGATGCCCTTGTTGTAGACGGTGTTGATGATGAACTCGACCGGCTTCTTCGCCGCGTCCTGGATGCCCTGCCACGCCTTGCTGATCGCCTCGACACCCGTCTGGAATCCCTTCGGGATGTCCTCGGTGACGACCTTGACCAGGGTGTCGAAGACAGGCTTGATGACCTTGTCCCACGCGCCCTTGATGATCTCGCCGACCTTGTTGAACACCGGCTGGACCACGTTGGTGTGGAACCACAAGATCTTGGGCCCGAGGGTATTGGTCAGGAAGTTCCACAACGCCTGAAGCGCAGGCTGGATGACGTTCGTCCAGGCCGCCTTGATGGCCGAGCTGATGAAGTCCCAGGTGGGCTTGATGATCGTGTTCCACAGCCACAGGATCTTCGGAGCAAGCGTGACGGTGATGAAGTTCCACAACGCCTGCAACGCCGGTTGGATGACACCGGTCCACGCCGACCGGATGGCAGCGGAGATCCCGTCCCACGCGGGCTTGATGACGTTGTTCCACAGGGCCGTGAACACCGGCATCAGAACGGTCGTGATGAACGTCCAGATCGCCTGGAGGGCGGGCTGGATGACGTTCGTCCACGCTGCGGAGATCGCGGTCTTGATGGCCTCCCAGACGGACGTCACGACGGTGCGGAACGTCTCCGAGTTGTTCCAGGCGTAGATCAGCGCCGCGACCAGGGCAGTGATCGCGATGACGATCAGCCCGATGGGGTTGGCGTTGAGTGCGGCGTTGAGCAGCCATTGGACGGCTGTCCACGCGACGGTCGCCGCCCGCACGATGGCCGAAGCCGCTGCGGCCGCGATTTGCCGGGCCGCGGCGACACCAGCCTGAACAGCGATCGCCGCGTACTGGAAAGCGACCCGGCCCAGCCCGACCGCAGCGGTAGCCGCAGCCCTGCCCGCGGTGACGATCGCGGTGCCCGCGGTCTTAGCCGCCGCACCTGCTCGCGAAGCAGCGACTTGGATACCGCTCCATGCCGCGGACGCGCCCTTCGCGGTCGCCGCACCGGCTGTTCTCGCTGCGTTTGCGATGGTCGTGGCTGACGTCCGGGCGACGCTCGCCGCCTTGGACGCCGCGGTCTGGATGCCCGTCCAGACCGCGGACCCAGCCTTGCTGGCGCCGGTGCCAGCGGTCTTTGCTGCGGACGCTATGCCGCCGGCCGCCCTCTTGACGACGTCCTTGGCCTTGCTTGCGGCGTCACCGAGACCACCCCACACCGTCTTGGCGCCGTTGATGATGCTCTTAGTGGTCTCGATCGACTTCTTGACCCCGTCGACGACCGTGGTGATGCCCCGCCACGCGGCGAACGCAGTAGCCACGCCCAGTGCGGCGAGGGCAAACGCCCGCAAGGTTTCGGGGTCGAGCCCGGCGATGTAGGTCGTGATGTCGACCAAGACGTCCAGCACGTTGGCGCCGTCGCCCGAGAAGCCCGAGAACAGTTTGCCGAAGATCGTGGCAACGTTCTGGATGACTGTGCCGACCTTGGGCAGGTTCTCGCGGGCGTAGGCGATGAACGCCTTGAACTCCTCAGACGCGCCGAGCCCCTTGCCCCACTTGGCGAAAGCCGCGGTGCCCTTCTCGATGCCGCCGACGACGTCCTTAGAGAAGGGCAGGAACGCCTTGATGATCCCGGCGATCCCTGTGCCGACGTTCATCATCGACTTGCCGAGCCCTGTGATCGCGCCCGGCGCTTCCTTCGACAACTGATCGAAGAAGTCGGTCCAGAACTTCCCGCCCAGGGCCTTGGTGGCGGTCTTCTCCAGGCTTACGAGCGCCCCAGCCGTCCCCTGGATCAACGGAGTGAGGGGCTTGAACATCGCCCGCATGAACTTCAGGCCGCCCGTGATCACGGGCAGGACCGCAGGCTCCAGCTTCTCCTGCCACGCCAAGTAGGCGTCCTTGAAGGCTTTGATCTGCTTGGCCGCGGCCTTCGCCGCGGGTGACAGCGCGGCCATCTTGGTTACCAGTCCGCTGGTGGCCTGTGCTTCCTTGGCGGCGGCAGCGGCCTGCTGAAGGCGCAGCACACGGAGCTGCGCTTCGGCCTGAGAGACCTGCCGGTTCGCCGCCGCCAGCCGATCCTTAGCCGCCGTGACCTGCTTAGATCCTTCGATCCCGGCCTTGTCCGCAGCGGCCTGGTCTTCCTTCAGCCGCTTGGTTCGGGTCCGCTGGTCTTCGAGCCGCTGCACCGACTGCCGGTAATTGAGTTCGGCGCGCTTGCGCTCCAGCTCATCGGCCTTGGGGTCCGCGCGGACCTCGGCCAGCCGCTTGCGCGCCTCTTCGACGCTGAGTGCCGCGTCTTCCTCGGCCAGCGCCGCGTCCTTGACCGAGCGGGCCAGGTCCTCGATCGCCCGCTTAGCGTCGATCCGGGCCTGCGTCAGGTCCGCTTCCGCTTGGCGCGCGGTCTTCTTGGCGTCGGTGATGCGCTGCTCGGCAAGCACCAGTTGCAGGCTGTTCGACGCCGCCTCTGCCGCCACACCAGCTGCGGATTTGGTTGCCTTCGCAGCAGATTCAGTGGCCTGCTCCTGCTGCTGCAACGCTTCATTAATCCGGCCGACCGTCGACGTGGCGACCGCTCCGAAGGCGCCGAACCCCGCGCCAGCCGCGGCCAGCGGCCCCGACAGGGCGAGCAGCCCGGCGCCGAGGGACGCTCCCACCGGGATGGCCGCCAGGCTGGCGATCGCTGCGGCGACAAGACCGATGGAAGCGAGAGCCCCCGACACATCCACGTCGATCCGCGGGCGTGCGGTCTTGGCGTCCAGGTCCGACACCGCGGCTTGCAGAGCCCTCAGCTCGGCGAGAGCCGAAGCGATGTCGACACGGACGTCCGCGGAGACGTTCTTGCCGTCCAGCGCCTCCAGCTCGCGTTGGATGGCTGCGACTTCGGCGAGCGCTGCGCCGGCGTCCAGGTCGACGCCGACTGTTTTGCTGGACAGCTCCTGCATCCGGGTCCGAAGACCCGCCAGGGCGGCGTCGGCGGCCGTGGTGTCGGCGTCGACCTCCGCCTTGGGCAGCGACTGGAACGCCGACCGAAGCCGTGCCTGGAAACCGCGGGCAAACGCGCCCGCGACTTCCTCGCCGTCCCGAGGTGCCCGCTGCTGCTGCTTACGGGTCTCCTCGCGCAGCGGCTCGTAGACGCCCTTGAGCGAGTCCTGAATGCCCCGCTGCATGTCCCGGCCGATGTCCTGGCCGAGCTTGTAAGCGCCGCCGAGGACTTGCTTCTTCAGGTCAGTGATGAAGCCTCGGGCGGAAGGGACGACCGGGACGATCACATCGCCAGCGGTGAATTCCCCTCCAGCCACAGCGCACCCCCGACCTTTCGGATAGGAGCCGCGAGACCGGCCTACGAGTCGGGAGTGTTGGGTACCTGCCGCCGTACCACGGCGGGCTGGGCTTCCTCACCGAGGACTTCGCCCTCGATGTACGCGCCCTGAATGCGGCGGAACAGCAACTCCCGCTGCGCCGCGCTGAGCTGCCGCTTCTTTGCCACCTTGGGCTTCACGCCCGGCCGGGGAACCGGGTCAGGCGCCTTCCCGGCCTTCTTGCCTGCCTGGAGACGCAGCGTGGTGTACCGCAGGTACCGAACCGCGTCGATCAGCTCGGCGAGCAGCATCTCCGTTTTTGACCACTGACCGGTCGATGGGTCTGCCGTCTGCGACGCTTCTTTCAGCTCGCCGTCGGACATGGCGTCACGGAGCGCCGTTTTGAACGCCGACTCGGGCGGAAGCCGCCGAATCATCACGCCGAGACGCCGCCAGGTGAGACGACTGAGCCCACCACCTGGCCTGTAGACATCGCGGATGTCTTGGCCGTTGCAGTGGAAGATGAGGTCGCCTTCTAGCGCCTCCGCGTGCTCCTCGATGAGCGCTTGGAGGCCTTGGATTCCCCCGGCTTGACGCCGTAGAAGGCCGAACAGGCATCGATGGTCATGCCGAGCTTCTTCGACGACATCGGCTTCTCAGCGAACCGCTCGTAATCGTCGCCGAGCAGTTCCGCCATGAATGCCTTCATGCCTTCGCCCTCGGAGAGATCCGCAGCGATCTTCCAATCCGCCTGCTCAGGCGGGAGCATCTGGAACATCTCGCCGCCGTGCCGGAAGGTGAAGACACTTTCCAGCGCCTCTTCCTCAACAGCATCGGCGTCGAAGTGGACGACCGGTTCGCCGTCCTGGGTGATGAGCTTCGGCTGCGTCTGAGCCATCAGGAGTTGACCTCCGTCAGCTCAGGCGCCAAATAGGAGCGGTAGCTGATGTTGTTTGCAGAGTCCGGGTAAGCCGTGACGGTGATCTCGTAACCCTGCATCTCGCCGTTGGCCGCCGTGGTGTCGCCTCGGTCGGTGATCTCACCCTCAGGGACGAAGATCCGCTCGAAGTTGTCACCGTCGTAGATGTCGAAGATCCACGCCCGGCGGTCCGGGGTCGCGCTGCCAGACTCCGCGAAGGTGGTCACACCGTCGGTCGGGTCGAGGTCGGCAACGTCCTTGCGGAACATCAGGCTGCGGACGATGGGGCGCCGGGTCTCCCACATCGTGAACTGGAACGTACGAGTCGAGCTGGTGATCACCGTGCGGAACGGGCTGGTCTGTCCCCATGCAGTGAACGACTCGGAGTCCTCGTCGAACCCCATGGCGAGACCGTCGTCGGAGATGGCGCCGATCGCCATCCACGGCGAACCGGGGGCGTTGCGCGGGTCGAGAGGCTGAGCGGTGCCCAGCGGAGCCGCCCACGCACCTCCATCAGCACCGACAACGGCCAGGTCGTCGGCGCGAGCAATCGTAACCATCGAAGATCCCTTCAATGCAAAAAGCCCCGGCCGGCAGGCACGGGGCTGAAGTGATGGCTGAGATCAGGCCGGATGGACCGTGATCCTGTAGGTGGCACCGACACGGCGCAGATTGGTGTTGTCGTAAGGCAGTCGCCGTGGATCGGTTAGCGTCTCGACCCGGGCGACCACCGCATCGCCCTGGCGGCGCCTGACGAAAAGGTTGTGCAGGCACCACTGCACGTGCAGGGCCCCGCTCCAGGCACGGTCACGGGTGGAGTCGAAGAAGTCGACGTCGACCGTGGCGCGGGTGATGCGGAACCCGTCGTATGAGCCACCGATCTTCATGACTTTCGCCACGGGCAACAGGGTGTCGAGATTGGCCGGGGTCTCCGTCATACCGCGGGTGTCGTCCACGTTGGCTTCGATCCACGTGGCGACCAGCGCCTCCACGTCGATCACTCGGACGTCACCCGATCTGCGGCGCGGCCCATGACGCGCTGGCCTTCGCCGACGCGAGCGTTTCCGAATTCGACCGCCGCGGCGTGACCGGCAGAGTTGCGGACCATGGCCCAGGCCCGGTCAGCCGTCCCCAGCTTGATCGGGCACTTGTCCTGCCCGGACTCCACCGAGAACGAGGCCGCGTACTCGCCAGAATCACGGGGAGGGTCCGCCACGGCGTAGCTCTCGACGACTCGGGCCCGGGTCGTCATCTCGCGTTCCATCTGCTTGGAGCGCAGGATGAGCCCGATGCCCTTGTTGTTCGGCCGGAATGAGGCTCGTTGAGCCACAGCCCCTCCCCTCAGCCGGTTACGCGTTCGAGCTGGAGTTGAATCCCAGCCCGGGTCCCGGTCAATGGCGACGCCCACGGCAGCGGAGCGCCCTCCACGTTGTAGACCGCTCCCCAGACCCGGACCCGGCTGATGTTCGTGGCGACCGTCCCGTACGGAGCGAGCACCGTCACCCGTTCCGCGGTCTGGACCTGGGCGTCTTCGTTCTCGGTGCTGCCGGTGGGCCACACCGCGCAGCCCTCGACCTCGGTCTCGACGTCCGGGCCAGGACGGTAGTTGCCTGCGCTGTCCCGGACCGGGGTCCCCGGGGTGAGAACCACGATGGTGACGCCCTGCGGCAGTGGGAGCGGCATCAGCGCCACCCGACATCAGTCCACAGCCGCGAGTCCGGCCACCCCTCGGGATCGGCGTCCAACGGCCACGTCGCCGCCGGGGACGCAGCGGCCGGCGTCGGGTCGACGGTGAACGCTCCCCCACGACCGGCCAGCCTTTTCAGCGCCGCGGTTTCGGCCTTGGTCATGTACAGCCCAGCCTGCGGGCGTTGCACCGTGTACGGGCCCACCGTCTCACTGCTGACACCCTGCGGGTTGGCGTAAGCCCGTCCCGCCATGGCCAGCACAATCGCGCTCGCGCCAGCGGGCAGCGGCGTGACCACCGACTCCGCGTAAGCGGTCGCCTGCGCGATCAGCAGGTCAGCCCGATCAGCGTTGATCTCCGTGAGGTCCAGGTACAGGGCTAGGTCGACAGCAGTGACCGCCACGGGTCCTCCTTAGAGAGCCTCGATGGCTTCCACCCACGCCGCCAAATCCTGCGCCGGGTCGAGATCCTTGGACCGCTGGAACGCCCGGTCGGACGCGGCCTGCCACTCCGCGGGGTTGTCTAGCGCCCGGATCGAAGCCACCCACGCGTCGATGTCGTCCACGTCGCAGAAGATGCCGGCGTCGCCGAGGGACTCCGACAGGCCCGCCGTGGGGTTCGCGATGACCGGGATACCACTGGCCATGGCCTCGACACCGACCCGGCCCCACGACTCCACATGGGACGGCACCAGCAGGACCCGGGTACGGGCGTACACCTGGTCCCGCATCTGCTCGGACGGCACCTGCTCGATCACGTCCACGTTCGGCAGGTCCCGCAGGATCTGCTGCCCGTAGGCCCCCTGAACCGCCAGGAATCGGTGCTCGGGGAGCCGCGACGCGACCTTCCAGAACAAGTCACCGCCCTTGGCGGAGTTCAGGTTGATCAGCGTGATCCGGTCACCCGGCTTGGTGGCGTAGTCCTGAGCGAAGACTGGCGGTCGTACCACCATGCCCCGCGTCGGGCGCGTCCACTTGGGACGCTCCGCGAACAGCGCCTCGGCCTCGGCCTGCAAATGCAGGCTGTTGTAGACGACCATCGCGGTCGTCCCCGACGCGATGTTCTTGAAGATCACCGGCGCCGGGTTGTGCGCCAACGCCACGAACGGGATGCCGTACCCGCGTGCCAGCGCCGCCGCAGACGGCACGTTCTCGTACTGGGAGATCACCACGTCCGCGTGGCGGATCGCGGAACCGAAGTCAAGCCGCGACGCCAGCGGGATGACCAGGACCCCGTCGAGCATGTACGGATCCCGCGCCTTGCCGTACCGCGACAACCACACCTCGACCCGATGCCCGCGCGCCGCGAGCGGGCGCAGCATCGAGAAGAGCGCCATCTCTCCGCCGGCGTTGTGGTGCGGAGGCGCCGAGTGGATCCGCACAATGATCCGCTTCGGCGACTCCGCCTTCTCCATGGGCGGGGCCTGGACAGCAGCGGAGGGCGGAACCTGCTCGGCGCCGCCCTCCGTCTCAACCTTGGCTGCTCGTGCTCGTTTCGGCGGAGGAGCACCATCCGCCCTCCGACGAGGCGGCATCAGGAGACGTAGCCCGCGGAGGTGTACTTCACGAACGCCTCGACGTCGCCCACGACGAAGCCGTAGAACGCCTCCGCCAGGAGCAGCACAAGGTTCTCCTGGAAGGCGCTGTGCACTCCGCCCTCCTCGTCCACGTACGTGGCTTCCTTGGAGATGCGGACGGTGATGTCCATACCGACGCCGTACGCCGCCTGCGACCAGTCGCCGCCGATCGCCCGCAGACCCGTGTCGGAGCTGGTGGACTGCCGGCGGTGCTTGCCCGACACCGCACGCGAGTACGCCAGGTCCTCACCGATCAGGGTTCCGGCCGAAGCGGCACCGGTGCCGGCCGTGGTGGTGTCCACGAAGATCGGGCGGCCGTTGGTGTCGGTGGCCAGGAGAAGCTGAGGCTTCAGCCGCGGGTCCGCGGCGAAACCGGTGAAGTCCCAGTCGTCGTCGACGACCTCCGCCATGCCGTTGACCAGGTCGGCGTACACGCCGCCGGCGGAGTCCGCGGCGGTGCCGAGGGCCTGCCACTTGGTGGTCTCGATCAGGTGGTCCGGGAACGGGCCGGACGCTCCCTTCATCGACTTGCCGTGGATGGCGGCGTAGTCGAAGGCCCGCGCGAACGCGGTCGGCAGGTCGTTCTGAAGCTGCGTCCACAGGCCGCCCGCGTTGGTCATGACGACCTCTTCAGCGACCGGGATGAGAACAGCGAGCTTCTTGGCGGTCATCTGCTTGACGTCGATACCGCCGCTGGACAGCGGCTTACGGGCGCCCTGCCCCACCCAGTCAGCGGTGGGAACGTCCATCGGGACCGGGATGGACGTGGTGGCGTCGATGGCCAGCGGGGCACGCCGCGCGAGCGACATGATCGCGGACTGCTCCACCGACTTCTCGAAGATCGGGGCGGTGATGGTCCGCGGCAGCAGTGCATCGTTGACATCGGAAAGCAGCAGAGGGTCAGTGGCGACCATGAGGCGTTACCTTTCAGCGGCCCTTAGCGAGCCGCGATTTGACGAACCCCGCGAATTGGTCTTCGGGGGTTGCGGATCGTGGGGAATTGGCGCTGGACGCCTGCGTCCTGTCAGGGGCCGGGCGCTTGCGCTCCGGCTCGGACGCCTTCTTCGCCAGATGGGGCTTGCGTTCCAGCAGGTCAGCCAGATCGGCCTTGATCTGCGCGGCGTCGATCTCGCCTTCCTCGTCGGAGTAGGTCGCGAGGTCCAGGAACGCCATCGCGTCCTCTGGGTCGGCGAACCGATCAGTGGCCAACGCGCGGACCTCGGCCCGCACGGCGCGCTGAAGCAGCCCGGCGACGCGCTTTTCGGCGCCCTCGGCGCGAGCGACGGCCTTCTCGGTGTCGCTCTTGTCCCTGTCCTGGAACTCCTGGAGCTGCTTCTCAAGCTCGCGTCGAGCCCGATCCGCTTCACGCCTGGCCTTCTCGGCTTCGCGCCGCGCCTTGCGTTCCTGCTCCAGTGCCGCCTTACCGGCGGTACCAAGCTTCCCTTCGTCGCCCTGGGGGTCCTCCGTCGCGGAGTTGTCCTCGGTGGGCTCGGCGGCACCCTGCTGGGTGTCGTCGTCGGTGGGCTCGGGGGTGTTGTCGTTGTCAGCCATCGCGGCCTTCCTTGGGCCCCCGCCATCGCGGCTAAGGGCATGGGTGATCACCCGCGCGATAGCGACGGGGGCATGAGAAAGGCCCGCGCAGCGGCGGGCCTTAAGGGGGTGGGGTGGTTAGCGGCCTTCGACCGCGCGGCGGAACGCCTTCAACTTGTTCCGCTCGCCCTTGGTGGAGTCCTCGTACATGCGGCGCCACTCGGCGACATCGGCCGGCGGCTCCCACGTCTGCCCCTCGAACACCGGGGCGGCCGTACAGGAGCACGAGTTGTGAGCTTGGAAGTCAGCGGTCTGCTCGGACTGGTAGACAGCCCCGCGTATTGCCAGCATTCGGCAGAAGGCGCAGGCGTTCGGCGCGGCCACGCGGAACCATCCGATGGCCTGCGGGTCTTCATCGACCGCGGCGAGGACAGCCTCGCGGCCGACGTCCGCCACGATCTTCTGAGCCGCGCCGCCCGCCTTGTCTTCAGCTACGCGTAGCCGCTCCTCGATGGGCGCAGGAGCCTGCTGTTCGGGGATCCACAGGTCTTTGGTGGCCCACCGCAGACTGGCCTCGACCTTCTCCCGTGGAGGCGCGTCAGGCATGGGGAACGTGAACCGGCCACCGACCCGCGCGAGGTCACGTTCCTCGTCGTAGTAGTCGCCCGCCAGGGTCGCCGACATGGCCGCGTACTCGCCGAGCAGCAGCTCAACAGCCGCGATCCACTGAGGGATCGTCGTCGCGAATGCGCCGAGCCGGATGATCGCCCACAGTTCGGCGAATTCACGCAGCAGCTCAGCGAGCAACCCGCGCTGCGCGGCCTGCTGCTCAGCGGCTCTACTCGCCTGCGACACCGGCAGCCTCTGCCGCCCGAGCGGCGTTTATCCGCTGCCCAACCTGCGTGAGAAGCTGCCGTCCCTGCGACCGTTTCTGATCCGCCTGGACACGTCGACGCTGGCCGTCGGAAAGGCCGACCAGTTCCATGGTCACCTCCGAGCCTGCGGGGAGGACGCCCGCTTGCACGAGCTTGACCGCGGCGTCGGTCTGCGCGGCCACCGTCGGAGTCGCGGGGTTGCGCCACACGCATTCGATGCGCTTGGCCCGGTCAGGCAGGTCGCCCGTCTTGATGAGCAGGGCGAGCCGCATGGCGTTGGCCCATGGCCCGTCCAGCAGTCGCTGTTTCCGCTCGGCCCGCTTCACAAGCTGCGCCTCGGTGGAGCGGATCGCGTCGGCTGACGCGGGGTTGTCGGTGGTGTAGCCCAGGTAGTGCGGCGGCAGACCAAGCTGCGTTGCCATGATTCGGGCGTACAGGTCAACGATCCGGGTGTACGCGGACGGGTCGTAGGCGGCGAACTGGCCGACCTGCGGGATCTCGCCGTCCTCGTCCCGCTCCAGCGCAAGGACGCGGCCGATGTACGTCTCCCACGCCGACTTCGCGTTGCCTTCCGCGTCTTGGAACGCGCTTTCGGATGCGCCGAGGATGTACCGCTGCGGCGCGGCGTAGAACTCGCGCGCCACCTCCATCCCCAGCAGCGTCCGGCACGCCGCATCGGTGATCGACATCACAGCTTGCGTGATCTCCGAGTGCCCGATCCGGTCCGCAGTGCGCTGCCGGTTCGCCATCCGGACCACCGGGACGATTCCCAGGTCGTGGTCATCGCGGTCGATCACGACCCAGCCGGTGTTGGTCTGCACGACGTGGATCGAGGAGTTCGGCAGGTACAACACCGCGGCGTCCTCGTCATCGAGCTTGTACACCCGAAGCGCCGCGGTAGTGACCCGCGCCCGCGCGTCGTAGAAGATCGTCATGTCGAGCGGCGATTCCACGCTGATCAGCGGCGGGCAGTCATCGCCCCCGCAGTCACCCGACCCGACTGCGATGTACGCCCGGCCGTAGATCAGGGCGTCCAGATGCCCGAGCTGCGACTCATGGGCAAGCTCGTTGGCCTCCCACAGCTCCATCAGCTCATCCGACGAGTCCGGTTCGCCCTTGTACCGCAGCGCCTCGATATCCAGGCGCTGCTCCAAGGCGTCCACGCCGATCTGCGGCCACCCGATGACGGTGTGCAGGCCGCGGAGCTGCGGCGGAATCGAAATCCCCAGGTCCCGGACAAGCTGCTCGCCGTTGTAGTACGCGTCCCGCAATTCCAGCGGGTACCGCCGCGCCATCAACTCCGCGCGCAACGCGTTCAGGACATTGGTTTCGTCATCCGACAGCGCGAGAAGCGGCAGCTCGGGGATCACGGCAGCCAAGAAGACCCCCTCACCTAAGTACGATCACTCGGCCCTTGCCGGACGAGCGGGACCTCTTCTGCCATTCATGACTGTTCAGCAGCATCCGCCGCATCATTCGCGCGCCCACTGTGCACACCGCCAAGTCGATCTTTCTCTTGGACTCGCGGTGCTCCTTGCCGATGCTCACGCCCCACCGGTTCACCCGGCGGCGTGCATTGACAACGTGCTGACGCAGTACCTTGTGACCGTCGTGGGCCAGTTGGCGTTCGAGGACGTCGGACGCGGTGCGCTCGCACGCTGTGGTGAACTGCTCCTGGCGAGCCGGAGACCGCATGTCCCACATCACGGCGTGCCGGCCAGGACCCACCTTGACTGCGTGCAGCATCAGCTTGGCGCCATAGCGTTCGGCCCAGGCGTCGATGTAGCGGTCCCAGTAGCGTTCGCCCTGGTCATCCTCGCCTGATCCAGGGTCGGCGAAGAACGCCAGCACCTTGTATCTTTCGAAGACGTCATCGACGACCGCATTGACCTCGTCCCGCGGGACGTTCCATACCGCTTTGGGATCAAGACCGGGTGGACGTTGCCAAACGCCAAGGGTCCCTACATATCCGTCTGCGACCCGTGCGGCAACGAGCCCAGTGGCATCGTCGCTTTTGGACCCGTCGAAGAACATGACGATCTCATCGCCGTCGAGTAGTACTCGGTCGAAGTCCCCGCAGGCATCCCAGAGATGCGGTGCCAACCAGGCGTCCTCCGCGGCGTTGATCTGGTTGTACCAGTACCTCCGCGACCTGCCAGGCGGGTTTTTCGGATCAAGAATCGACCGCACGATGCGGCTCTTGTTGAGCCAAACCGAGTCGCCGCGGATCGCGTCCACGACCGCAGGGGCAGCTTCTGCCGACAGCGGCGCCTCCGGGGGGGCTTCTAGCGAGTCATACAGGATTCGTGAGGCCAACGAGCGGCCCGACTCCACCAACTCGTATGCCGTGCGTTCCCGTTCGGCGACACTATCCTGGCCATCCTCGTAGGCATTGGTGATCGACAGGTACCGCGCGGATCCGTCAGCAGACTTAGCAGCATTTCGCTCGATAACGTCGGCCATGTCATGGCCCGAGTTGCTCGCCGTCCAGTGGTGTGTTTCGTTCTTCACGACGAAGGTCGCCCGGGCGCCCTCAAGCGTCGCTGGTGACGATGTAACTGCTTCTATGAGCTGCGCCCCTTTGTGGGCGTAGACCACTTCCTTGCCGATGTCGAGTTGGAACTCCTCCTTGGCCCGCTTAGTGAACAGGCCAGGGAACAGGCGCATGGTGTTCTTGGTCTGCTGTTGGCTGACCGCAGCCACCTGAATCCACGCATCCGGATGCGGCGCCCCCAAGGGCTGCCCTTCCGGGATGCCAAGAAGGTTGCCCGCACGAGCCAACTCCCCTGTGGGGCGAGACGGGCCTACGAACTCCACCGCAGACCACGTCGCCAAGACCGGGTCCTTGCCCCAACCCTTGAGACGCTGTAGAACGCCCTGATCGAACAACCACTCACCGTTAGCGTCGACCGCGTACCACCACAGCGTCAACCGCGCCTGTTCGTTGGTGTAGCGCCAGGGCTTCCCCGCCGAGTGCTGTAGATACAGGCGGGTCCACGCGAGTGCGTGCCAACCCAGCGTCAACTCGGGAAGAACCCACCGGCCGGACTCGTCAGTACGCCACGACGGCCCAATCTTGATCGGCTCGAAGCGGTAACCCTTATCCGCCGAGAGCAGCGCGGTAGTCATCGAGCACCGTCACGCCGGCCTCCTCGTCATCAGGTCGCCGACGCTCAAGCTCAAGACGCGCTCGTCGGCGCGCCCCCTCCGTGGTGAGAAGCTCCGTCATCGCCCCCATGACAGCGGCGAACATCTGAGCTGAGAACCGGGACGCGTTGAGATTCCGCGTCATCGCCTCGGCGACATACCGAGCCACCTGCCAGTCGGAAGGCTGATAGAACTTCGCCTGGCCCGAGACCGCCAGGGACACGTACCAATCCTGCGCGATGGGATGCCACAACTCATCAGGCTCCGGCCGCTCCACCTCAGTGGCTGGTACGCGGACCGACTCAACCTCCCCGCCTTCCTTGTTCCGACGGCGACGTTCCGACGACCGCTTTGGAACTGGGCCTCTAGCGCCCATGATGGCCACCTCCAAGGGGGTGAGACGCCACAAGACGCCTTTCGAGAGGGATCACGAACAGCGAGGACTCATGGGCCTGGAAACCCGTACAGGACCGCTCTGGCTATACCTGCCGAGCTTGGACAAACCGGGCATAGGGGGCATATCCCCAGAGGGTGCCTTAATGGGACATATATGCTTCACGAAGCGTGACTGTTTGTCGTCACGTCAAGCTCCGCGCCGAGGTGACGTCTCAGGATTCCATGTACGACGGCCCATCGGATCGAGCCTTGGTGCTCTACTGCCTCACGTGTCGGTGCACATGGGCAGTCATACGCGGTGGTGTGCTCGGCCTCTTCGCGTTGAGGCATGAGGTGTAGTGCCATGGTGTTAGTCGTCTTCGTCGTCGACTGACACGAACTGTTGGCTGTCGTTGATGCGTTCGGCTGCCTTGATGAGGGCGTACTGGCTGAGCCAGTCAAGGCTGTGGCTGTCGGAGATGACGACCTTGGGGATGCCGTCTGGGCCTATGACCTTGGCGATGACGATGGCGTCGGAGACCAGGTCGTCTGTGCGTAGGTCGAGGGTGAGGCCGAGGCCGTCGATGACTGGGCCGGCGGGTTGGTCTGTCACGCTCATCCCGCCTCTCGCTGAGCTGGGATGATTACAGTTCGGGGTTTGCGACCTGCACCGGAACGCTGACCTTCGCTGCTGATGTGACGTTGTGTTACCGGTTGCGGCGGTCGCCGGGCCACATCCCTGTCGCGGTTCGGTGCAGTGTTGCGCAGTAAGCCGCGGCTCGGGGGCCGAGGTACTTCCGGAGCTGGGTACTGCATCTGCGGTGGTCACCGGAGGTGTTCCAGCGGATCTTCGCCGCGCCGCGGCCGGTGAGCCAGTACGACTTCAGGGTGGTGGCGTTTCCTCTGCGTGCCATGTGGGTCACCTCTCACACGGGGTGTGGGTCTACTTCCTCCGCTTCATCTCGGGGTAGTAGATCTCCAGGTTCTCGCCGGCGTCTTCGACCTTGGACATGGCGTCGCTGAATGCCTGCTGGTGGGGGCCGGCGATGATGAGGCCCCAGGAGTCGTCGTCTGCGGTGATGCGGAGCTGGTCTGTGGGGCTGTTGCCGCCGTAGTCGCCGATGAGTTCCACGGTGACTTTGCCGGCGTTGGTGGTGACGGTTTCCTTGGTGACGATGTCGTCGTCGGCGAGAGAGTCGTCGTCGTCGTCCCCGCCGTCGATGACGATGTCGATGGCGTGGGCGAGTTTGGCGTACGAGCGGGGGTTGAGTTCCACGTCTGTGGGGTATCCGTCGTCGCCGATGTGGCGGATGCCGAACTTGTTGTCGTCGGTGATGTGGATGTCGGCGTCGCCGTACCCGGTGTCTACTCGGGTGGCGGCTTGGACGCGGGTGAATGCCTGGTCGAGTTGGTCGGCGTCTTTGCGGTTGAGGTGGACCGGGGTGGTGTTCTGGAGTTCCTCGGCTGAGGGGTCGTCGTTGGGGGGTAGACGCAGGGATGCGGTTCCGGGGCCTTCGTTGCGGATCAGGGCGGCGAAGGTGGAGCGGGGTCGGCCTTGGGCGTCGGTTTCGATGCTCTTGACCCATGCCTCTTCGCCCGCGCCGGCGGCTTCGCTGGCCAGGTCCGACAGGTTGTACTTCAGGTCGTTGACGGCGTTCCGGGTCAGGGAGACGCTGTGTTTGCCTGTGGAGATGGAGACGCTGCCGTCGGGGTGGTAGTCCAGGGCGATCTCTTTGCCGTCCCTGACTGCGACGGTTGACGTTGCGGCAGCGTCTGGCATGCCGCGCCGGCGGGGTGGTTCGTCGTCGCTGTCGGGGCCGCCGTTGGAGTGGGCGAATTTGCCGTCGTACGCGCGAGGGTGGTCCTCTTCGTTCCAGGTACTGTGCTTGCCCACCCGTCACCTCCTTAGGTGCGAGCAGGGGCGTGTGGGTTAGGACTGGACGCAGATCCCGGAGATGCCGCCGATGACGGTGAACGAGACGCCGGGGAACGACTCGCTGAGGACCGTGGCTAGCCGGTCGGCGTCCGCTTGGCCGGGGTCCTCGACCAGGGTCACGAGGACCTTGTCACCAGGGCGGAGAACCAGCAGGGCGGGCTGTGCCCGATGGCTGGCCGGGCCGGGTGGTCGGTACGGGGTGGCGTCGGCGTGGCGGTTGGGGAGTGCGCCGAGCTGGGCTTGGAGCTGTTGACGGATCTCACGGAGGTCAACCATGAGTCTCTCCACATGCTCGTGGTCGTAGCCGTCGTCAGCCGTTGCGGTGGTCACGTGTGGCTCTTGCAGGTGCAGTGGTTGGCGTAGCGGATCAACGCCCCACCGAGCAGCCGAGCGTGGTCTTCGGTAAGCGCATGGGAACCGTCCGCCTGGCCGTCCCCGGTGAGCGTGGAGAACAGGACCGGGGGCTTGGCGCCGTCAACTCGTTCCACGCGGAAGCGGGCGTCGACCTCGGTCCACGCTCTGCGGCTGGTCGACTCGTCGGGGTCAGGCATCGCGCGGTCCCTGCCACTCGCAGGAGGGGACGTACGGGGCGGAGGCGATGCTCTCCATTGCCCGCTCGATGTCTTCGACCGTGATGGGAGCGGTCACGGGCGCGGGCGGAACCCACGGGCGGGTACCGAGACCTGGGAAGTCCGTCATACGGCACTCCGTTGTGCGAAGAGCCGCTGCACGTACGTCTCCCACGGGGGCGCGATGTTGTTCTCGACGGCGGGTCCGGGGAGGTTGCGGGTGTCGTTGACTCCCAGGGCGTCGTACGCGTGGTGCATCGCATCCCACATGGCGCGATCCTCCGGTTCGGACGCGGGTGGCTTCGGGGTTCCTGCGTACCTGAACGCCAGCGCGCGTGCGCACTGGATGAGCGCGGCACGTTCGCGCTCCCATTGGTTGAGAGCCGTGGCCGGAGAGGCGGCAGGCCGCGAGACGACGGAATCACGCATCCTGGTCGCCCTTCTGGTCCTCGTCCCGGATGGCTGCCTGGAGGGACCAGCGGATCTCTTCAGCCACCTTCACGAGGGAGTCCTTGTCGACCTTCGGGAGCATGTACACGGTGACGGCGCCCATCTTCGCTGGCGACTCCTCCAGGTCGGATGCGACTTCGAGGTCCTCGTACCGTGATGGGGCGATGCGTTCCACGAGTTGCCACGCCTGGGTGTCTGAGAACCCGTCGGAGAGGAGTTCTTCGCGGTAGGCGGCGAGCCGCTGAGCAGTCGTCAGGTCAGGCATTCAGATCCACCGCTTCCGGAACAGAGAGAACCCGGACGGCTCAGCCCGCTCCTTCGCTAGCCTCATGCGGATGTCGAGCCCCATCTGGGCGACGGCCAGGCTCGCCTTGGCCTCTTCGTATGACCAGCGGGCCTTTCGATCACGGTCCGCCTGCGTCTCGAAACCGCCGGAGTTCGCGGCGGCGCGGCACACCATCTCCGCGACTTGCTCGTCCGGGAATCCGGCAGCGAGAAGCTCGTCGCGGTACTCCACCAGCCTGGCTGCGGTCGTGGGCTTCACCGGCACCGGGGCGTCGTCGTCGTAGACCTTCGCGGCGCTTTCCGGGGTGAACCCTCGTTTGGCGAGGTCATCTCGAAGGCCAGCAAGGCGGTCGGCTGTCGTGGGATCGGGCATGGGGGTTCTCCTCGTGGATGGCGAGAGCCCCGGTGCACGAGGACACCAGGGCTCTCTACCTGCGGTGTACGGCCGCAGGGTTCTTGTGTAGGGGGTCAGATCAAACCGGGATGGGGTTCTTGGGGGCGTTGCCTCTTGGGTTGCTTCGCGGCTTTGGCCCGGCCGCCCTCAGCGCTGCTTTTCACCCGGTGGCACGGCTCGCAGATGGCCTTGAGGTTCTCCGAATTGTCGGAACCGCCGGACGCCGCGTTCTTCACGTGGTCCACGTGGTTGGCGTACGCCTTGCACTTGTAGCAGGTGTAGTTGTCCCGCAGCAGGATGGCGCGGCGAATCGCCTCCCAACCGGGAGGCATCGTGGCTTTGCGGTTATGCCCTGCCCACTGCCCGTTCGGCATCGACAGCCTCCCGCTCAGCGATCAACGCCCTCATCGCGTCCGGGTCGCCCTGGGCTTGCTGGTACCGGAAGCACAACGCGAAGTTCGCCGAGTACTGCGGCCCTTCCTTCGTCGCGCTCTCATGAGTCAGCGAGTACACCCGGCCCGGGTGACGCACCGGCTCGGAACCCAGGAGGGCGACGTGGGCGGAGTAGAAAGCGGCGTCCTCGGCTCCCCAACCCAAGAACCGTTCGTCCTGGCCCCCGACGGCCCGCCATGTCGCCGGCGTGGCGACGAGGACGCCCGAGCAGGCGCCCGGGACCTCGAAGTGGTTGCACTTGTGCAGGGGGACGCCGCGGCGGTACTGGGCGGTGCCGTCGCCTCGAAGTGACCAGTACGCGGTGTAGGGCAGGTTGACCTTGCCGTTCCTCGCGGCGCCTTCGATGGCGGCAAGCAGCGGTTCCCGCTCGGGCAGGGTGTCGGCGTCTCCGATGACCACCACGTCAGCGCCCAAGTCCTCGGCGAGGCGGACGCCTTTGTTGCGGCACCCGGCGAGGCAGAACGGCTGGTGGTCGGTGTCGACCGACAGGGTCTCGGTGTTCGGGAGCAGCTCACGGTACCGGGCCACGGTGAGGCCGTGGGCGTAGACGCGGTCTGGTTGGGGGCGCCACGGGATGGCGACGACGACGCGCATGTCCACCTCCAGTGAGATGTGTCTAGTGGTAGACAGGAAGCCGCCATGCCGCTAGAGTGTCTACTACTAGACAAACGAAGGAGGCGCTAATGACCGAAGTTATATGGAACAAAGACCCCGAATTCGATTTCGTCAACGAGGTGGACGCCCTCGAAACACTGGTCGACCTCGGCGACCAGCTAAGGGCGTCACGCGAGCAGACCCGTCAGATCATGCGCTACATGAGAGCCGCCGTCATCGCCGCGCGCAACGCCACGGACGACGGTGAGAGAGTTTCTCCGCAGGCCATCATCAACCACTCCGGACTCGCCCGTCAGACCGTGTACGACATTCTCGGCGAAACATCGGCCACCGCTGCATCGACACCCTCTAAGGAGAAGCTGTGAACACCCAGCCCATCGCGTGGATGAAGAACGTCTCCATCGCCCTGTTCCTCGGCGTCGCAGTGATGCTGATCGCGTGGATCTGGTTAGGAGACTGGCGTTGGGGAGCGACCGCCGGAGTGGCGTTCTGCGCGGGCATCGTGTTCCTCGGCCTGTCGCTGTCGCAAGGCAAGCCCGTCGAGCCGCAGGGCATCCCGCAGGACCGGATCTAGTAGTCGGTCCCGGCGCGTTCGTGGCCGATGTGCGTGACCCGAGGAGGGTCTCCGCGTCTCCCCCAGTACGCGCCACGAGCGGCCTTGTCGCCGAAGAGGGCGCGCCCGAAGCGGGACTCCGACCACGCGCCGTCAGGCCACGGACGGTTGAACGTCCTTGCGGGGATCAACGACGGGTTGCCGGTGAAGCAGGCCCGGTGCTCGATCCACCAGCGGGAGCCGTCGGTGCGTTCCTCGAAGCGGTTGCCCTGGGCTTCCAGCGCCTCGATCAGGCCGCCGTGCGCGTGCTCGTTACCGAACCACGCCTGTCTGAGTAAGGCGATTTGAGTGAGGTGGGGGTTGTCGTCCAGCACCGTCGCGAGGTCGCCGAGGTCGAGCGGCTCGCTCAGGACAAAGTCGTCCTCATGAAACCAGAACGCGCCGGCGCCTGAGTCTCGGGCCAGGGCCCACACACAGCGCATCGCCTGCCAGTACCCGCACGGCTTGTCCCCGACGGGGATCGGAACCGCGCCGAACTCCTCGGCGATCCATTCGCGGTAGGCGGGGTCTCCGGAGTCGTCCACGACCGTCAACGACGTGAAGCCCTTGAGGTGCTCGCGGACCGAGGGGATCGACTGGGAGAGGCAATCGCGGCGACCATTCGTCAGAACGATCAACGGGAGGGGCATGCGACTCCCTCGGCTATGTCAGGGGCGCGCGTCCTCGGGCCAGTCGGAGTGCTTGGTGGCGATGTGGTCGCGTAGCTGCGGAGCGACCTCGGCTAGAGGGATGGGGGCGCCGTCCTCGCCCTCTACTCGGTGGCCGCAGCGACACTGCCCGCGCCCGTACCCGGAGGGGAGCAGCCGTGGAAACAGGTGCCCCGGTACCTCCCACGCCTCCTGAGTAATCTCCCAAGGCGGAGCGTCAGGCAACACAGGCGTTGGCGTTGGCCTGCTCACGTCCCAGGTCTGCTTGCAGCAGTCGCAACGGATCGCGATCGGCTCTCCCGACCTGTCGGCCATGGTCACCGATTGAATGACGTCTAGGTCGTGGCCCTCGCTGCGACATGTCCGCTGAGCGAGTTCCGTGCAAGCCTCGTCGAGGGTGTAGGTCTGCTCAGTCACAGCTTCCAGCCCTCCTTGTAGTCCTCATGATCGGCGTACGGAAGAGCGAGTGCACGCGTCGTGGGGCATGCTTCACCGTCAAGAATCCACATGCAGTTGTCGTCCGGGCCGGAACACTCGTGGGCGCCCGTGTGCCACTGGAGGATCCGCCGCTTGGCCTCGACCTCGCGGAGAACCCGAGCCGGGTCATGCCGCTCAATGTGGTTGGCGACCGTCCGGTCGCCTGCGTAGAACTCGTCACCGCCAGTGTCTACCGTGGCTGACGCCGTAAGGCTCCACGTTGGACTGTTCACCGAGCCATCCCACATCGTGGATCGGGCGTACTGCTCGTCCTCGACGAGGCGGGCACGCAGGAACGCTACGAGGTCGTCGCTCATGCGGCCATCCTCCCGCAGGCGGGGCCTAGCCTCGCTCGGCGATGAGTGCCCGCATCGCGTTCGCGTCTCGGTCGGCTTGGGCGTACCGTGCGGCGAGGTCCCACACGGCGTCATTCGCTGGTGTGCCGACTCGTTGGGCTGGTGGGTGCCACAGGTGGACGATGTGCCCGGGGTGGCGGAGAGTCTGCCCGAGAAGCGTGTCAGCGGCTCGCACAAAGGCCACGTCTTCACTTCCCCAGACGGTGAACCGCTCGTCCATCCCGCCTGCTGCGGCCCACGCGTCGGGGCGGATGACAAACACACCGCCGACCGACCACGCGTAGTCCAGCTCAACCTCACACGCCTCAACCGGGGCACCTTGCAGGTAGTCGTGGGCGCCCTGCTCGGTCAAGCCCAAGAACCTGTTGAACGGCGTGTGGAGCCTGCCGTCCTCGCGTGCCCCGTCGATCGCGGCGAGCAGCGGCGTCTTCTGGGGGATGGTGTCTGCGTCGCAGAGCACCACCACGTCGCACCCAGCGTCCCCGGCCAGGCGGACGCCGAGGTTGCGGGACGCGGCCCGGTTGAACGGCTCATGCCCGGAGTCCACGGCGAGGTGAACCGCGTCGGGGAGCATGCCGCGCAACGCCTTGCTCACGGCCTTGTAGGCGCGTTCCCGCTCCGGAGTAGTGCCCCGGTAGGGGATGACAACGGCGACGCTCACGGGGCGCCCAGGGCCCGGCGCACGCCTTCAGCCAGCGACACCCGGGGCTGGTAGAACTCCAGCATCCCCGTCGGGTCACCCACCCTGTAGGCGACACCAGCCGGCGCGTCGGCCTTGTAGTCGAAGGTCGGCGAGTAGCCAGCCTCCTTGGCGAACAGCTCGGCCAGTTCGGTCATCGACGTGCCGATACCTGTGCAGAGGTTGACGGGGCCGTCTACGCCTTCGCGGGCGGCGGTCAGGGTTGCGCCAACCAGGTCGTCCACGTGGATCCAGTCGCGGACCTGTGTGCCATCGCCCCAGATCGTGAACGGGTCCTCCTGGCGCTGTGCGCGACCCTGGAAAGCTCCGAAGGGGAATCGCTCGCCCTGGTCTTCGCCATATCCGGAGAAGGGCCGTACGACCGTCACAGCGCCGCCTTGCTTGCGGTACGCCTCGGCGAGCTGCTCCCCCAGAAGCTTGACCCATCCGTAGATGGCGTCCGGCTGCTCGGGGACCGTCAAGTCGATGTGGCGTTCGGTGAGGCGGACGTTCAGGCCGGGCCGCTGGAGCGCGATCGGGTACGCAGCCGAGGAACTGAAGTACACGATGCGGCCGGGCTTGGTCCGCGCTGCCCACCCGAAGAGTGCGGCGTCCAACTCCAGGCACCCTGCGCCGACGATGACCGGTGAGGTGTCGATGGCGGAGCGGTGCGGCTGGACAGCGGCAGCGTGCAGCACCAGGTCGAAGCGGCGGTCGCTCAGGCGGAACACGTCCAGCGCGTTGGCGCCGTGAACGATGTCCACCGTGGACACGTCGTGCCCGTCCAGGGCTGCTACCAGGTGACGCCCCAGGAAACCAGCGGAACCGGTGACGAGGACCTTCACGGGCGCACCGCCATCAGGACTTGGAAGTACCCGAGGTCCTCATGGCGCAGGACCTCGAACCCGGCGGACTCAACCAGGTGGCGGTAGCCGTCCATGTCGTAAGCCCAAAGATGATGTTCGTAGTGGCTCTGATCGGTCTCCGTTGCCGGGCTGGAAGCGACCAGGACCCGAGAGTGCTCCGCGATGCGACGGACGAACGCTGCGGGGTCCACGAGATGCTCCAGCATCTCCGTGGCCACGGCGATCTGACCCCACTCCACGTCCCCGGCGACGCAGTCCCCGTACCGGACGTCCACCCCGCGGACATTGGTAGCGGCGTCGACGTTCGTGGGCTGGAGGTCGTACCCCCAGCACTTGAGACCGGATGTGGCCAGCAGCGACAGCAGGCCACCGTCACCGCAACCGAGATCCACGACCGTGCCGAGGCCGAACTGGTCGGACGCGGCGCGGACCATCTTCGCCGACATGCGGAGCCGGTCCTGATGCGCCCACTGCTCCAAGTGCGGGGCACGCTCCCGGCCGGCGTACCACTCCGGTGTCGCGCACTCCGGGACCGTGCCCTCGGGGAACAGGCGCCAGGCGGTCAAGGCAGCTCCTTCAGCTTCACCACGTCGCGGACGAAGTCGCCGGAGTCGCGGTACGCCTGGTAAGCGTCCCTGTCGCGGGCATAGCGGGCGTCGTCGTTCAGTTCCCGGTACAGCTCATCCCACCGGCCCTTGCCGATCGCGGGGTGACAGTGCTCGATCACCACGTCTGGGACGTACCGAAGCCGACCGATCGCCTGCCCCAGGTCCCGCCACGCGTCGTCGACGAACAGGTGGGCCAGAGTGGGCGGCGCCATCCAACCGAGGGTGCGCACGATGTTGGAGGTCATGGCGACCGCTGTGGGCAGATCCTCGCCGCGGAGGAGGTCGTCGCCGTAGGCAATGCCGGTTTTCATCTCGGTGAGCGTGTCCGCGAGCGCCTGATCCCAGCCGACGGTGCGGGGCCGGTGGTCGTCACCGAAGAACCCCACCATCGGGTACCGGTCCGCAGCCTCGACCGCGGCGGCGTTGAGCACCGGCACGATCCCCCGCGTCCCAGTCGACTCATGGACGCGGACGTTCACGCCGAGGCCCTGATACGCCGGGAGCGTCGGGTCGTCGTTGTCGACCACCACGAGCAGGTCTGCGGCGCCGGTCGCCGTGAGCTGCCATACGTTCAGCAGTTCGTCCACAGCCTGTGGGCGGCCACGGGACGGGACGATCACCAGCAGGTCAGCCAATGTCACACCACCCGGGAGAAACGAATGCCGTCGAGGGCGACGAACCCCGCCGAGGTCACTGACCGGTTCACGATGAGCTGACCCGAAGGGTTGATGGACCCCGTGATGGCCGTGCCCGCGTTGTTGCCCCACTGCACGTTGACGGTGCGCGCGGGCCGGGCCCCGGCGGGGAGGATCGCGAAGATGTCCGCGTTGACGGTGTTCGTGACGTTGAACCGCCCCCGCAGTTCTACCGTCTCGCCAGCGGCGCCGGCGAGACGGAAACCGGGCTCGTACCCGGTGCCGCCGGACGTCTCAGCGGTGTAGTCGCCATCATTGGAGGTGAGCACGGTCCACGCCGAGTTGGCGTAGTTCGCGGCCGTGAGGTTGCCGACGATTTCCAGGGCCCCGTTGGCCTTCACCGCGGCGAGCACGTTCGCGTCGGTGCGGTTGTCGAGGACCTGCCAGATGTCTGCGGTCTGCCCGGTCCTGCCGTACCAGCGGGCCGCGGCCTCCGTGGTCTTCGCCGCCTGCCCGCGGACGGACCCGTTCTCATTGAGCCACGTGACCGGCTGTCCGCCTTGAAGCACCTGGAGCAGGTCGGCCGACGTCACCGAGTCGGTGTCCCCGGCGGCCGGCGCGACGAGGACGACGAGAGTTGTCTGGTCGTCCGGGGTTGTCATCGACAACCGGTCCAGGGTGAGGAGGTCTTGGACCTCGACGGGCCCGGTCACGGTCCCACCGGCGAGGGGCAGCAGGTCTTCGGCAACGCTGTCGGCGTAGGCGCGGTCGCCGTGAGGGTCGCTCGCCGCGGCGTGGGTGGAGACTGCGGACGTGGTGAACGCCCGGTCCCCGTGCGGGTCGCTCGCGCCCGCGTGGGTGGTCACCTTGGCTGCGCTTCCGGTGGTTGTCTCCAGGGCGGCGGTGTTGCTGATGCCGTGAACGCTCGTGGTGTCAGCCGAGTGAGCGGCTACCGCGGCGACTGCTGTCCCTGCGGCATCGGCTCCAACGTCCGATGCGGACAGGGTGACCGTCCCGGACTCACCGTTGACGGAGTCGACCGCTCCCCCGCCACCGCCGCCGTTGGGTGCGAACGTGCGGATGCTCATATCGCGCCGACCGAGACGGTGGGGGTGCCTTCAGAGATCAGCTTGACCACGGTCGGCCCTGCTGTGGAGGGTTCCAAGTCGATCGCGGAGACCACTGCGGGCAGCACCCACGACCCGTTCCCCTCAACCTCAGGGGTGGAGCCGTCGAGGGTGAACCACACCGCTGCGGTGCCGGTCACGTTGCACACGTTGACCTTGCGGGCATCGCGGTCCAGCGTGATCGTTGCCACCACGTCCGCTTGCAGGGTGGCGTGAATCGGGTTAGCCACAGCCACCTCCTCAGGCAGGCATGCGAAAACAGGGCCACCCGGGTTCGGGCGTCCCCTGCAGGAGTCGGAGATCAGTCAGACAGCGGTTCGGCGTGGAAACGCGGCACCCGCGAGTAGTCGTAGCCCCTGCGCGGCTCGACCGCGGAGGAGTGAACGCAGAACCCGTAGGACACGAACGACTCGCCGCGTTGCACGAACGCCTCAGGCGGGACGAGAACAGTCCGTTCGACGTGGGCCCACCACTCGCCATCCGGGTGGAGCAACCACGCCAAGATGTGGGCTCCGTGGTTCAGGGACGGTAGCCAGACGACCGGTGGTCGAGGCTCGTCCATGCAGGTGAGCGTACCCAGCGGTTCGAACAAGCATTCGAGCGGGTCCGGCCTTAGTCAGGCGGGTCGAGGTCGCAGCCTGCGATCCATGACCCCACCCGGAGCCCCACCCGGTGGCGGAACTCCCGCAACGCCCAACGAGCCCGGTCGCGCCAAGGGACGACCACCGGAGGGCGAGTATCCGGGATCAGCCCGTACTCCATGGCCTCCCAATCCGAGACCGGCACGTAGGTGGCGATCTTTCGGACTTCGAGGCGAGGCTCAGCCATGGCTACTCCCGGGGGGGTCAGGGGGTTGGGTCAGGCAGCGGGACGAACACGGCCCCACGCCGGCGGTAGTGGTCCGCGACGTCACGCTCGCGCCGGCCGATCGACCAACGCGCGATCGGGGCCGCGTCCACCACCAGGCCGTCAGCGACGACGACCGCGAACGTGGCCCACGGGAGCGACACCCACACCCACCGGTCAGAAGTCATGGCCGCAGTGCGGGCACGACGTCACCGCCGCCGGATCCGTCCACACCCCGCTACCGCCCGGGTCATGGGCGGAAGCAGACGCGTCTGCGAGCAAAGCCCCGACAGTGAGGAACACGTGCCCGCATTCCAGGCACACCGTGTACGCCTCCGGGGGGCAGGGTTCGTCCACGTCGTGGGAGTAGCAGTGCTCGCGCAGGTCCACGCACGCGGGGCCTGCGGTGTGGCGGGAGGTGCGGGGATTCACCGCCACCTCCACGGTTCCGGGGTGGGTGACCGGGCTGCGCTTCCCGCCACCCACCCCGAAGACGAACCCGGGGCGATGCCACCGCCGACTGCGGCACCGCCCCGGAGCTAGTCCGGCCCGGCCCCCTGCTTCCTGGACAGAGAGACCGGACCGAAGATCAGGAGCCGCCGAGGATCTGACGGAGACCGACATCGATCTCGTCGTCAGCAGGGTCCGGCTCGTCACCGAGGAGACTCTTCGCGTGGGCGATCTTCAGCAGGTTGCGGACGATCGCCTTGGTCTCAGCGTGAGTGAAGCGGTTCGGGTTGCGCTCCAGTTGCATGCCGAGCGCGAGCCACGCCTGGTCAGCACCCATCTGCCGCAGGTGCTTGGCCCCACACCGGTCGTGCCACCACGTACCGAAGATCTTCGTGATGAGGGAGCCGTTCAACGGCACCTTGCCGCACCCCGGGCAGGCCGTGGCCGTACCGATCGTCTGATACTCGAACTCCACACCGTTCTCGTCCACGTCTCGAACGACGCTGCCCATGTGTGGGCCCTTGGACTCGGAGATGGAGATGCGGATCTCGGTGGGGCGGCTCACGCGGCACCCTCGATCGGGTTGCGCTCAAGCCACTTCTTGATCCCGACCTTGCCGACCGGGGTGACGTACAGCGTCGTCTGGAGCTGGCCGTTGTGCAGCCGAGGCGCGTCTACCTGGTCAACCGGGTGAAACCACGTCTTGTAGGGGGCGTGGGCGTAGTACTGGTGAACGTCTTCCCACGCCTTCTTGGACTTCGACCAGCGGCGGCCCGCAAGCTTGCGGTAGATGATGCCCTTGGCCTTCAAGTGCTCGCGTAGCAGGCGCTCGGGGGCGTTGATCTGGCCGCAGAAGGTGCGGAACAGCGTCGTGTCCTTCGCCGGATCCACGAAGGTGTCCACGAAGTCAGCCTTAGGCATGTTGATCGCCAGGACCCGCTGCTGCTCGGCGATCCTCGCGTTCTGCGCTTCGATCTCTCGCGCCTGCTTGGCCGCAAGCTCCAGCGCCTCCGGGTAGGTCTTGGGGATCGTCATCTCGTGCGCCCGCTTGAACGCCTTGAGAACGACCTTGACGACCCACTGGCGGAACATGCGGGGGCCGTCGCCTCGACCGGCGAGCCCGACCGTGGCGAAGCCGTCTTCGTTGACGAACCATGTCTCGGCGTTGCCGGTGATGGCTGCCCTCAGGCCGGATAGGGCGGTTTGACCTGCGGAAAGGCTCCGCATGTTGATCTTGCGCTTGTCTTCGTCTTCAACGAGATGGATGGCGGCGGACGGGTTCTTGTGCCCTGCACCCTTGCACACGTCGCCGAAGTGCATCCAGAGCACGCCGTCCAACTTCACCCAGCGGAGCGCTTGACCCGTCTCGGGGTAATGCATGACGCCGCTGTCAGCACCCGCCACATCTCCAAGTGAGCCTGTGGCGATAAGGTCTGTCACTGTCGGTCTCCTGGTCCTAGCAGGTTGATCGGCAAGCCCGGCAGTCGCGCTAACGACTGTCGGGCATTCTCTTTTCGAGACGCCTTACGGGAAGTTTACCATTCCGGACTTATTGGCGAGGCGCAGAGAAGGCACCCAAGAAGGTCGGCCAGACAGCCATCGTCCCACGTCACCGACGACGGCAGTTGTGCGAAGAAATGCGAACGCTCGACTTATCTCAGCGAAACTCAGGGAAACTAAGAGAAACTCCCCGGAAACTCGGCGATACTCGGGGAAACTTGGCGATACTCGGGAGATACGCCCCGTAAGTCCGGTTTTGGAGACCGGGCACGTGGTGAGCGCGCACGCCAAACGGTCAGTTCTCGGACGTGCGGCGTCGAAAGGTCCACCGCAAGTCCTCGGCGACTGCCGACCAGTCGTACACACCGCTCGGTTCGATCCGGTACTCGAAGCCGGGGGGATCGAGCTTGTCGGCGAGGGCGCGGAGGAAGCGGGTTAGACGGAAGCGGATCGCCGGTCATCCCTTCCCGTGGATCAAGGGCTCGTGTTTCGCCAACGCGCAGTGCAGCAGCCCCACGACCTTGTACACGGGGCTGACACCGCCGGGATAGCAGGCGAAGTGCCGGGTCTCCCCTTCGTCGTGGAGCGCCTGGGCGACGCCGACGGCGATGTAGTCGAGGATCATCTCCCCGTCCGCGATCAACCCGAAGGCTCGGGCGTACCCCTCGATAGCGGCCCTCAGGTCAGCGTCAGCGGCGATTTGCGCGGCGTTGAGGGCGGCCACCGGTCAGCCCCCCGCCTGCTGCGCGAAGTACTCGGCGCGGAGCTGCTGGTACTTCGCTTCAACGAGCGCCTTGTCCCAGCCCTGTACGTCCAAGCCCAGAGACACGCGAGGCTCTGTGGACCACTCGTACTGGACCTCATCCCCTGGCGGATCGCCGTGGAACTCCCGACGGATCTCGTGCCAACCCGGGCTAGCGAAGACGTAGTCTCTCGGACGCGCGTCCTCGGGAGAGCAATCGGGTCGATCAGGGAACCAGGTCAGCCAGTACCAAGTACGCACCTCGACAGGGCCGTCCTCGATGTCCAGCGGGAGGATCTCCTCTCCTAGGCCGTACGCTTCGGCATCCTCCTGCTTGGAGAAGGCCCGGAGCACCTTGTAGAAGCCCTGACCTTCGCCGTCGTACTCGACGGCCGCGTAGACCTTCACAGGTAAGCCCTCCGCTTGACGGGCTGACTCAGAATGGCGGCCATCTGCGCGGCGCAGACGTCAGATCCGTCATGCATGATCTGGACGGGCGGGGGTTCGGTCTTGGGTTCCGGCGCGTACCGGTCCACCACTTCCACGGTCTCCGCGGTGAAGACGATGGCACGGGCGCCGCATTCGTCCTTGAACCTCGACCAAGCGGTGACACCGCCTTCGCCGAGTTCGTCGCACTCGTCAACGATCAACGCGAACGGCTCTTCGACCAGCTCGCCTACGACGTTCGACGGCAGGGGCAGGATTTGGATACGCATGCATTCTCCGGGGGGTCGGAAGGGGGGCTGGTACGGCCTGGGTTCACTCCCACCCCCCAGCGAGAGGACCCAGGCCGTACCAGGGGTGGGGCGCTCGACAGCGGCTACGGGGAAGTCGCCGACTGGAGCACCGCGCGTCTCCGCAGGAGTGAGAAGACGCGCGTCTTGAGGGGATTCAGGCGACGTCGGAGTCTGGGGTGTACCGCATCTCCGCTTCGACACGGGCAAGCACCCGGTAGTCGTACACGTTGTACCGGCCGATCGTCCCGAGGGGCTGGACGTCATCCCGACGGGAGATCCACGTCCGCACGGTGCTGGCCGGCACACCCAACCGGGCAGCCGCCTGCGAAGGGGTGACAACCTCACTCGGGTCGATATCGATTTCCAGGGGCATGAACACCCCCAGAAATGCGAAATGCCCCCAGGTGAGCACCTGAGGGCATGACTCCGTCAGGCGGTAGCGTCTCACACGGATGCAGATCTTGTCTATTTGCTCTATCGGAGCAGGTCAGAGGTCTCTACGCGCGCCCGCTCTTCAGGCCGTAATCGGGAAACGGGTTCGGCTGCTTCTCGGCTGCTGCGGCCATCCGGGCGAGCTTCGCCGCGGGCTTCGCATCACCGACTCGGCCGTTGTACTCATCCAGGGTCATCACGACAGGGCCGCCGCGGTTCTCCCCGCACGACGGGTTGCGGCACTCGACGCGGTCTTCGCCTTCGAGCTGCGCGAGGGTTTTGGCGTGGCACTGGTAGCAGCGCAAGTCCCGGGGGATCCACCGCGGACGGACGCGGGTCTTCGTGGCGGCTTCCAAGCGGGCGTGCCAGCGCAGGACGCCGTTGCCGAAGTCCTCGGCTAGGTCGGGGTGGGAGAGGATGCCGTCCAGGTGGGCTGTCAGCCACGCCACAGCGGACGTGAGCGCTGGTGCGGACTCCCCGCGGTACGGCGCCGCCGGCCACCCCTGGGACTCCCGGAAAGCGTGCTCCCATTCCCTCAGCCAGCGGACGAGTTCGTCCTGGTCGTCGTGCGCCGGTGAAGGGCTGCCGGGCTCTGCGGACCCGCTGACACGGTCCTGAAAGTTGAGCGAGCCGTGCCCGTCGCCTGCGAGGAGGTGCAGCGTCATCTTCTCGTCCAGGTCGACCAAGGCGGAGCGGACAGCGGCGGCGTCCGTGAGGCACCAGATCGGGTTACCTGCGTAGGGGCGCAGGGTCGGCTCCGCGGGAGGGTCCGTCTCGGGGCCGGGGTCCTCGTCGGGGTCCTGTCCGGCGTCGATGGCTTCCGCGCGGGCGAGCTGGTGGGCGTGCCAGGCGTCGATGGCTTCGCTGTGGGCGTCTTGCTCGGCCCGGACCCGTCGGTTGCAATTTCCGACGCACGCGCGCTCGGACATTCCGGCCTCCCCTTGCCGTTAGCATTTCGGGCAGGCCCGTTCTCGGGGTGTGTGACGGCTGTGGGCGGCTCCCTTGTTTCGCGGCAGGGAGCCGCAGCCGTGTGCGGGGGGTTAGTGCGCCGGATGTCGTGTCAGCATCGCTGCCCCTTCCGCCCCGCGCTTCCCCCGAGTCTCATTCTGACCGGTTCAGCAACCTGCGCCGTCTCCGCATTCCTCACCGAGAAGCACCCGGGCGAACTGGACCCGCTGCTCAGGGGTGAGACGTACCGGCCACATCGCAGGCAGCAGAAGGACGTCACCGCTGGGAAGGCGCAGGACATCAACAGGGAGCTTGGGCGGGGAGGAGATCATCGCCTGCACATTCTCCCGGAAGTGTGGGCTCGTCAACCCTGCATCGCCCTGGAACGTCCCCACTGGTTGTGAACTACGACTTCGATGGCCCGAGCTTCGTCATCGCCTCCGTCGCTGCCCTTATCTCGCTGGCCGCCTGGTGGGAGAATCGGAGATCCCGGAAGGCGGCGGAACAGTCACGCGACGCAGCGGAGACGTCCGCAGGGGCCGCACAGCAGTCTGCCGCGGCGTCGGAGGTGTCAGCCAAAGCGGCGGCAAGGCTGACCGACATCGAGGCCGATCGCCGGCGTGACGAGCGGGAGCAGTACCACCGTGATCTCGCTCCGTCACACCCAGGAGAGATTGTCACCGGGCTGATGACCAGCGAGGTGACGCAACAGTTCGGCCTATTCGGGTCCATCTCGGTCGGGAGAGACTACCGAGTCCAAGTCATCGGCATAGCTGGCAACACTTGCACACCGATTACCGGGGTCCCACCTGTGCTGCGCGCAAACACTCTCTACCAGTTTCACATCGAGCAGTGGCCCGACGAGAAGACGACTCCCACGGTCAAGGAGATCGAGTTTCGCTTCTGGCCACCAGCTCCAGTCGACGAGGTTGAGGCCTGGACGTGTCCGTGTGGCCGACTCGCCACTCAAGCAGACAACCCCGCAGGGCACTGGGCGTTCCGGGCTGTTGTGAAGTCCCCACCCCCTCCACCGTTCGCGTTCTACTCCTGATCCCGCCAACGATCTACGAGCTTGAGCTGAACTCTGCCGCCCACCGATCACACACCAGCACGGCCAGATCGAGGTCTACCGTCTCGAACGGTTGCCCCCATTCCGAGCCGTTCCGCATGACGCTGTACACGCCGTCCCTCATCTCGTACACGGCCATTGAACGAGCGACATGCACCGGGTACAGATCCCGCGTCTCATAGGCGATTAGGGCCGGAGTTTCATCTCCGGTGACTACGCCTGCGACCGGCCGACCCACTGAGGAGACGACGCGCAGCGGCATCGGGATCGACAACCGGGAAGGACTCGACAGTCCCCAAGGGATGAAGCCGTCGCAGGGGTCTATGTCGGCGCTCAACTTGCCTCCTTGCTGGCGAAGTACTCCCGGGTCCATCGGCCGACCGGGAGGCGTGCCTCAGCCTTGCGGACCGCTTCCTGTGCCTCGGCGACCGCTGCCTTCGCCGCTGCCGGGTCTGCCTCGGTGCGGTAGGCGGCTCCCAAGGCGTGGTGTGCCGTTTCTCTTCGTTGCTGAGCTTCCACGACGTCGATGAGGCGGTCGTTCGCACGGAGGCGCCTCGCGATGTAGATCCCGAGCGGGATGCAGAGCGAGAGCACGAGGAGCGTCACAGCGTTCAGGGTGTTCACGTGCTCTCCCCCATGGCTTCGGCGTACCCAGGCTGCTCCCGGTGTGCCTTAGCCAGGGCGATGAGCGCATCCTCCAGCGCGGAGACTTCGCCGAGAGCTTTCAGGGCTATCCACTTGGCGAACTCGGGGTCGCCCGAGGGTGCCTCTGTGGCAACGGCGCGGGCGTAGCGGCGGAGGATCTTCTGGTGCGCTTCGATGTCACGTTCGAGCCGGTCAGCGACTTCGCTCAGGAGAAGCGCGGTGCCTTCGGGAAGGTCCGCAGCCGCAGCACGTAATGCGTTCGCGTGCTCTCGCGTGTCCTCGAACCGGGTCTTCAGGAACTCAATCACGGCGCCTGTGTCTGGGCTCACGATGCACTCCTGCTGCTGATCAACGTACTGAGGTGCATGGCTTCCCGCTGCCACGTCGCCTGGACCGACTCGCCGCGTTCTCTCGCGAGGACCCCTGTCAGGTATGCGATCACGGCGGCTCCGGCCCTGAACTCGGCGAGCGCAGCCGCGTCCGTAATCATGTCCCGGGTGATGAATCCTTCTAGTAACACCCTGACCAGTTCGGGGTCCGGCTTGGAGTCTTCTTCGGGCCCGAGGGACGTCAGCACCGCGATGAGAGCGAGTGTCTTCTCATCCACCAAGGCTTCGAACGCGTCCGCGCCATCCGGTGCCGGTGATGTGGCCTCGAACAGGCGAGAGAGACTCTTCTTGCGGCCGTACAACAGGAAGGGCCTGCCGAGCATCCGCCGGCGCTTGGCTTCCCAGCAAACGAACGCGGTACACAGGTTAACCAGGGCGACGAGCAGCAGCCCCCCCAACGCGTCGCGACCGTTCATGAACGCCACGACAGCACCTGCGGGGATGCCGGGCACTCCGATGAGCACACCGGCCAGCAGAACCAGGTAGATGGCTTTGTCGCGTCTGGTCATGTCACCTCCCGGACTGAGGGGCGACCAGCCTAGAAGTCGCCTTCGGCGACTTGGAGCACGGTCAGGCCAAGAGAACGCCACATTGCGACTACGCCGGCACGGTCGTCGAGGACGCCGAACACGTCGAGGTGCGCGAAGTGCTTGCGGTAGATGCCGCGTTTCACCTGGACGTCTGACCGGTTGTCGTGGTCGTCGCGCATCCACAGGCCTTCGCAGTCGTCCCAGTAGCCGACGTTGGCGCATAGCCACACCTCGGTCTGATACCGGCACTGCTCTTTACGCCCGGACAGGTAAGCCACCTTGTGGCCGGCCTGTAGGAGTGCTTGGACCACGGCGACGACGGGTGGGTTCGGCAGGTCCTCCCCTACCCGGTCCCAGTCGTAGGGGCCGCGGTCACCGCGGAGGGCGAGGGTGCCGTCGATGTCTACGAGCCACAGCTTGCTCACGGGGTCGACTCCCCGCCCACCTCAGCTTCAAGCCTCTCAAGGATGCTCGCCATGTCGCCGAAGTCGCCCCACTCGAAGCCGTCCCGCTCGCCGTGTGGACAGGTGATCGTGGCTTCGAATTGGACGTAGTCGCAACCCGTGTCACAGCCGTACGAGCCGTCGCTGCCTTCGGCGTTCTCGGTGGTGATGTCCGGGCACGCCTTCAGGTGCTCGTTGGTGCCCTCCTCGCGGTACTGGTTCAGGACGAAACGGGTCACCAGGGCGTCGATGTCGGTGCTCACTAGTCCTCCTGTGCGGATGCCGTCAGGAACCGCTTCGCCGGCCAGTGCCCGTCAAGCATCTCCGTGTCGTGGCGACCGCACCGGCAGCGGCGGAGCACCACCGTGACCAAGCCACCGATGGCGCGTTCTCCGTAGGAGACGTCCACAGCTTCCATGCGGTGCCGGTGAAACCATCTCATTCGCAAGCCTCCTCCTTCACGGAACATGGTGGGTCCTGGTGGCCGCTGCCTCGTTGACCGGTGAACCCTCCCCCGTGGGGATCCCTAGCTTGGTACAGCACTTCACGCATCGGGGCATCCCGAACCGGGAACCCAATCCCGGGTACGCGAGGCTGTACTCCCGGCCGCAGGCGGTGTCGCGGAGCAGCGGGTCGCCGGAGTCGATCGCCTCATGGAGTTGGTCGGAGGTCAGGGCGTCACCGGGGACGGCGTGGAGCCGGTTCCATGACTGGCGGGTCGTTAGCCACCAGTGCGAGAAGTTGGCCGTGATCGGGTAGCAGGTCACGTGCGTTCCGCAGGGTCGCCGGCGCGGTGGACGCAGGTGTCCTCGGTCTCGCCCCACAACAGGGTATGGACGTGGCACGGCCACCCGAGGCAGTGGAAGCTGGAGCACTCGACGTCGTACGTCTTCACGCAGTCCGGGCAGGCGTCCATGACCTCCCACGGCACTTGGCCTAAGTGGGCGGGGCAGCGGCGGTACCAGGTGGCCTGCCTCGGCTGGTGCGCGGCGTCCACGCGGGCGACGGTGGCTTCTGCTCGTAGGGCGCGGTCTCGCCAGCGCTCGGCGTCGTTCACCGCGGCCCGCTTCCTGAAGCCTCTTCCGGGTGGTGGGCGCAGGTGTCCTCGGTCTCGTCATACAGGGCGAGGTGGATGGCGCAGGGCCAGTAGCAGCAGGTGATGTGGGTGCAGTTCCACACCGGGCGGACCGCGCACATCGGGCAGTCCACCGGAGCGACCCAGTACCGGCCCGGTTTGTGCTCGGGGCAGCGGACATGCTGCTGCGCCCTGTGAGGCTGGTGAAGGGCATCCATGCGGGCGACAGCGGCCTCGGCGTTCCTCGCCCGGTCTCGCCAATGTTGGGCGTAGTGGCGCCAAGCATCCACGGTCATCTGGGCGTAACCACGACGCAGTTCGTCTTCCCGCGGAGCAAGCAGCTCGGCGGTGTCAGCGACCTCCGGGCAGTCGCGCAGATGCCCGAGGAACACCAGCTTGCTATCGGCAGGGCAGGTGCACTGAGCGGTCTTCTTAGCCACGGCGCTCGTCCCCCGTCCGCCGTCCCGGCTCCGGCAAGTCGCCGTCCAACGCCTTGATCGTGTCGCACGGCCAAGGCACCTCATAGGCGCCGTTGCACGCGGCACACGAGTCGAAGTCCGATGGGCCCCGGTACCTGAAATGCAGCTTCCGCACACGACCCACAGCGGCGAAGACCGGTGCGGCTTCTTCCTTGTAGGCGCGGTACTGCGCCATCACCACATCGAACGCCTCGCGCAAGGTAGCCAGCTCGCCGTCTCCTACGGCCGCGCACACCTCGGCCGCTTCCAGGCAGGTAACCCCCGTGAACGACCGGTACCCGTCGCCCGCGACGAAGCTAACCCGCATCTGCCGGTTGACGCGTTCAGCCGGGGTCGCGCCTTCCACCGTCTCGGTGTCCGTCTTCCGGTCGTAGCGGTGAGTCGACTCGGTGAACTTCTCGGCAAGCGCTTCGGCGTACCGCTGGCGAAGGTCGTCTCGGGCCTCACCCACGGCGGGTCCGGAAGACCGGTAGCCGCCAGCCCGCTCGTACCGCATACGGGCCTCGCGGGCAGCCTCGTCGAACCCTTCGGGGTCGCTGCCTTGGAAGTACTCCAGGGCAAGGATCTTCTCCTCCGGGGTCATCTCGTCGATGACTTTGGATCGGTCGTCACGCACGGCGGGCCCCTTCCCACTGCATCGTCTGGACGTTCAGGACGTCGTAGTTGTGGGCACTGCCGTCGCAGTCCAGTCCGGTGACGTGGCACGTTCCGTAGTGCATGTCCACGTCTGTTCGGTGGGCCAGGTGGTAGTGGCCGTGCAGCAGATGAGACGGCTGCACCTCGTCCACCACGTCCTGGAGACGCCCACGGTGCTTGTTGGCGCGCCTCAGGTCCTCGGGCGCCCACAGCGACGGCGGGGCCGGCAGGTTCAGGGGGACCCAGCTAGGGGCGTCGTGGCACACCATGACGTCGGCGTGGCCGTCGTCGGCTGCCCGGCGGGCCTGTCCCTGGGTGATCTCCTCGTCGGGCCACCACGTCTCCCCCGGCGCTCGTAACGCACGGTCCACCGAAACGGCGCCACCGAGGGCTAGCCATGTCCGGTCGTGCCACTTCCACCGGTATCCCCGCGGGAGGTGCCAGATCCGGTCCGTCACCGCGCCCATGCCGTCGTAGAGCGGTATCCGGTTGAGCTGGCTGAAGTCTTCGTGGTTTCCATCCACGAACCACAGCACCGCCCCGGCCTCCTCCAGGTACCGGTCAACGGCGTTCAGGTAGTGGTCCCCGCCGGGCCATACGCCGAAGTCGCCGAGATGCAGCACGATCCTGGTTGACCCCCCGGGCAGCAACTCGGGGAGGCGACGCAGCACGGAGAACGCCCAAGATGTACGACCATGCCAGTCCCCAGCGACCAGGACACGAGTGGGGTCAGGCATCGACTACCTCCCTGATCAGATGCATCTCACAGTCGTGGCCGTCCGCGTCCCCGCACCAGCGGCAGGCCAGGCCGCCCTTCGCGAGGCGTTCGACGTGGTACTGGCAGACCGACACCTCCGCCAGATGCTCATGGACGCAACCGCACAACACCCGGATGGCGGGCTCGCGCGGGCAGACCGGGCCGGCGAGCCCGTCATTGGAGGCGCACTCGCTGTCGGTGAACTGGACAGTCAGACGCGACATCGGCTCAGGCCTCTGCATCGAGCACCTGCGGCGCGACCACCATGGGCTGCCAATCGCCGATGGACCGGTAGACCACGTCCGCGTCGGCGGGCAACCCCTGGTGGGGCTGCCACGCCCTCGTCTGCCGAGCGATATTCAGGGCGGCCCTCAGCCCTTCGTCGCCGCTACCTGCGATGTCGTAGCGGACACGGGTCTTCTCGTCGCTGCCCGTGTCCCAGTCGGTCCAACAGCAGGCGTACTCGCGGATCTCCGGCATGGGTCAGTCCTCCTCGGAGACGGGAAGCAGAGCGAGAAGCTTGTCGACCTCGTCAAGCGTGATGACGAGAGCGGCCGGGTTGTTCGGATTGTCAGGGGTCGCGTCGACCCCGACCTTGCGCAGAGCTGCTGTTAGGGCCCGTGCTCGCCGCTGTGCTGCCTCACGCGCCCGCTCCTCGCGGTCCCATTGCTGACGCGCCTCTTCCTGGCGCTGCTTCTGCTCGGCGAGGGCATCTTCGTACAGGCCCACGACGCCCGTCAGCGACGTGAGGACCTTGAACTCGGCGCCCAGCTCTGCGTTGTAGTAGTGCGAGGTCGTGGCCTCGAAGCCCTCCAAAGTGGCACCTTCAAGGGCTTCGGCCGGCCCGATGACGACGGGGTAGCCGACGTCCGGGGCGCTCCATCCCTGGCCACGCTTCGGCTTGGCCCCGGATCGGACCTTCGCGAACAGCGGGCTTCCTGCCGCCCGGTGATGGCTCGTGGTCTGGTAAAGGTGGTCGCCGTCGGCGGGGGCGAGCAGTACCACTGCCTGGAGGGGGGCGTACTCTCCGCGTCCGCGCTGGTAGGCGTACACGACTCCTGGCTTGATGTCCTTGGCTTTCATGGTTGTCTCCGAGTCGATTCAGGGGGCTGCGTCTTGGTGCTTTCTCTCGCTTCCGAAGCACGCCCAGCCGACACCGGGAAGAGAAAGCTGGATGTGGTGACCCGCCTGACGGGTCCGTGACTGAAGTCAGCGCAGGGCATCAAGGAGCGCGTTGATCCGCTGCACCTTGGCCCGGTCGGCGTCGCTCTCGGTGAACCGGTAACAGGCCAAGCGCACCCGGCGCGGGATGTCCCGGTGCCCTCGGAGCCTCCAGTTGCCGAGGTCGTCGAGCAGGGCCTCGAAAGCCGGCGACGGGACCACGGCGTTCTGCTGGATCGCCTCGCCGATGACCTCAGCGACGTACGGCTTCCCGTCGAGGTCCGGGAAGTCGGGTCGGAGCGTTTCGAGAACGGCTCTCGCGTAGCGCCCGAGGGTGCCCTTCGGCGGGTAACCAGCCCCGGGGCAGCGGTTGCCGTCCGGGAAGAGGAACGAACTGCCCTTGCGGTCGGCGCGGACGTGCATCCGCAGCGTCTCATCTTTCTTTAGTCCGACATCGGTGCGCCCGCACACCCGGCAGCCCTTGTGCGTGTCACCGAGGCGGCTGTTCGCCCAGTCGCTACTCATCTCGTTCTCCGTTCAGGGGGTTGGGGGGCGCAGAGCACGACGTTGCGCGGAGCGGGAGACCTAAGCAAAGCGGATCGTCACCCCCACCGGCAGTTCTGCCTCCAGGGCCTCTATCGCGGCCACAAACTCGGGTCCACCAATTTCCTCCGCCTTGTACTGATCCCAGATCCGCGCGGCCCGTGACTGGACCTCCTCAACGTCGACGCCGTAAAGCGCCTCACAGAGACGGGTGGCAGTTTCGTTGTTAATCACCGGTCGAGTTCTCCGTTCAGAGGGTTGGTGTTCTCTCCCTGGTGTTCCAACACAAGGGAGAGAGGCGGCTCAGTGGAGGCTGCGGACACGCTCGGTCTGGTCGACGGCACCCATGCCGGCGAGGATGGCGACGACCTCGGGAAGCGTCGTCGTCCGCTGCTCGGCCAGCGCGGCGAAGAACTCCGGGATCTGCCTGAATGCGTCGAACGCATCGTGGAAGATGTCGACGCGGATCGCCCGGTGGCCGTAGTCGACCTCCTCGACGCTGAACTCCCACTCGACCCCGCCACCGGCAGCGGCGGCGACCCAGACCCTCGGGCGATCCACGACCCCAAGCACCTGCCCGTACCACGCCTCATGGGCGACGACGTACGCGAGACGGCATCCGTCAGGCATCTGCATTTCGGTTCTCCGGGGGGTTGAGGGGTCTGGTGGTCTGTGAGGCGGACCTACCGGGAGAGATCCGCCAGGACAGGCCGTCAGGCTTCGGGGAAGACCGCTCCGAGCGCGTTGACGTAGGCGACCAGCAGACGCTCAGCGTTGTCCTTGAGCACCTCGTCGTCGTCACCGCTCATGTCGATGTCGACGGTCAAGAACTCCATCCGGCTGCGGAGGAAGTACTTCGGTCCCGACCGGGTCGTACTGGGGTCGATCGTGAAGAGTTCCAGTTTGCCGACACAGCCACGGCGTGTGTTGTGCCGGTCCTTCGTCCAAGTGATGCGGTTCATGCGCGGTTCTCCAGGGGGTTGGGGGTGTCGGCCCGTCCAGGAGGCGGGCCGGGGACGCGTGGGCTGGGTGCTACTCGCCGCAGAGCGCGCCGAGGGTGGCGAGGTAGTCGGGGTGGGTGTCGTGCATCGTCTGGAGCGTGGCCCACGCCTTGGCCTGGGCGATGGTGCCGGGGTAGACGGTCTGCCGGAGGAAGACGCCGTCCCGGTAGACGTTGACCCGCTGGGCGGCGTGGCCGTCCTTGAGACGCTCGGCGGGGACGGCGCTGGCAGTGGTCTCAAGGGTGGCGGTCATCTTGTTCTCTCCCTTTCTAAAAGGTGGACGTCCACCTTTCGATACCCCGAAGGTAGCACAGGGGTAGAAAGGTGGCAACCCACCATGCGAGGATGGCTCCATGCCCAACGTGCACAGGCTCAGAAACCGAACATGGAGAGCCGAAGAACCAGAGGTGGAGGCCGCACACCCCAACCTCCCGGAGGGTAAGAACATGGGGGCATACCTGCGGGCAGCCGTGCGCGCCTTGGGAGCGAATCCCGAGCAAGCCCTAGCGGCGGTCGCCGAACACTGGCCACCCGACCCCGAGCCCAAAGGACGACCACGCAACGAGCCATCCACGGACTGACCTTCGCCCACATCACGCATCGCTGTCTCGCGCTTTCTCCCAGGCTCCGACCATGACCTCGGCTTCGTACCGGTCCAGCGCCCGGCCGGTATGCGCCAGCAGGGCGCGGAGAATGGCCCTTTGCCGGCCGTTCAGCGCTCCGAAGTCAAGGGTCTGGTCGACCACCGTGGTTGCGCCGTCGATGACGTACAGCAGAGCTGGTTGCTTAGACGGGGGCGGGATCTCAAGCATCGGTGTGCCTCCTGCACCTGCAGGCGCCTTTGCACTGGCCGTGGGTTCCGCCTCCGCAGGTTAGGTCACGCGGGTTGGGGGCGCTGGTCGGCGGGTCGTGGCGGATCGGTTTCCCGTCGTCTCGTTTGACCACGGTGAGACCGCAGACGGGGCAGTCCACGCGGGGTTTGGGGCCGCGCCGGCGACGGTTCGGGACAGGCTGGGGCGGGTCTTCGCTGCCCGGACCGATCTCGCGCCGCGGGGCGATCGTCGCTCGTTCCTCGGCGCGGGCCTGCTCGGCGATCAGCGGAGCAACCCTCAACAGGACGAACGCCAACACCTCGTCCAAGAGCAACCCCTGCGGGGACTCGTGCCAGGCGTCTACCGCTTCAAGGACCCACTCCTGCGGTACGCCGAAGAAGCGATGCGAGGACGGGCCTGTGGCGGCAGGAGAGGTCTCAGGCATCGTCGGCATCCTCGGCGTTGGCGATCTTCAGCAGGACGGCTGCGTGGCAGTAGTCGGGCTGACCCGGCTCCGGGAGCGGGCACCAACACGCCAGATCGCGGCCGCCGAGTTCGCGGCGGATGTCCGCCTGCGTGTACGGGACCTTGGCCATCAGCCAGAAGGCGTAGAGGGCGACGGCGTGCGCCCGGTCCTCGACGACGCCCTGTCTGGCGAGGGGCGAGCCATTGATCACCGCGTTCCGGTACAGCGGGTCATCGCAGGAGCCCCCGACCGTGAACGGGTTCCCGAAGCGGGACGGCCGGGACACGACGACCGCGCCCGGCGGCTTACGCCACCCAGCGGTACGACGAAGTTGGATGCGCTCAGGCATGGTCGTCTCCGCTCGGTGTCGGCTCCTGCCGTGATGGGCGGAGGCCAAGGAGTTCTGAGGCGTTGGCCCTGCCGTCGGGGGTGAGCCGGTAGAGGCGGCGCGGAGGCCGGTCAACGGCGCTTTCCTCCCGGGTGTAGTTGACCCAGCCGGCGCGTTCGAGGCGCGCCAGGTTGACGTAGACAGTGCCCGCGCCCAGCTCGGCGGCTTGGGTGAAGGCATGCACGCTCAGATCGGGGGCGTCGGTGAGCAACACCAGCAGAACGCGCTTCATTGACCTGGTGCCCACGATGCCGCCGACGGTGCGGTGCGTGTAGAGCAGGCTCACGGTGTCGGCTCCTGGGGGTCGAGGGCGGGCGAACCCTGGGGCAACCAGGTGATCTCCCAGGTTGTAAGCGCGTTGGGCGTCTCGCGCATCACGAGCGCGGCTGGCCTCCCACTGGAGGCGGTCGACCACGATTGAGCGCGGGCAACGCGCAGAACCAGCCAGCGGGGAACGCGGGGACGCGCGACCACGGTGACGGTCACGCCGTGACCGGGATCCGATATGACAGCGGCTGCGTGGTGGACGACAGTCACAACCCGGGCGAGACGGTTAAGCATCGCGGTCTCCGGTCTGCTCGGGGGTGGTGGGCTCGACGTGGGTGAGCGCGATGCACGACGAATGGCCGGTCACCCAGACGACGGGCGTGTGACCGCCGAGGAGCCGGGCGGCGCTCCTGGTGCGGCCTGAGCGCCCGTCGCCTTCGCGGCGTCCGGGCCAGTAGCGGACGGGGGTTCCCTCGGGGACGGTGGCGTTCCAGGCGTCCACGGTGGACGCGGTGAGCGGGGTCTCAGCCATGGTCGGCCTCCGGGGTGGCGGGGTAGTCGAGGTCGCGGATGGTGTCGCACGGCCACGGTTCCACGACGTACCGGCGTGGACCGTCTCCGGCCTTCGGGGAGCAGGCGTCGCAGATGGTCTCGCCAGCTCGCTTCACCGCGCGGTGTCGACTGCGGACCCGTGCGACGGCGGCCTCGGCCTGCTCGGCACGCACCGCCTCGGCGGACCGCTCGGCGTCGGCTCGCTGCCACAGGCGACGCCACTCCTCCTGCGTCGCGACAGCGGAATCCACGTCCCGCTGGAGCCGGAAACGATCCGCCTCGGCCTGCTCGGCGCGCTGACGGAGAGCGGCCATTTCTTCGTCTCGTACGGCGAGGATGCGGTCGACCGCCGTGAAGACGCTGCCGCCGTAGAACGCCCTCTCGGTGATCTCCTCGGGCGAATACTCGTCGTTCAGGATTGCCACGGCGTACCGGTGGCGAAGGTCTCCATGTGAGGCCGTGGGGGTGCCCTCCCGAGATTCAGGGACCGCACGAGGCTTCCGCTCAGGCATCACGGTCTTCTCCCTTCGGGAACACGGCCTGCACGACGCGGGCGACGTCCTCTAACTCCATGGCCTGCCGAGTCGCATCCCATATCTGGCCGAGGTTCAGGGACTCCCCTCCGGGGCCCTTCATGCTGCGAGCTACCGCCTCAAAGCGGCCAGCGCGATCACGGAACTGGGAGGCGATGTGCTCGGCGATGAGCGGGGCAGTGGCCTCAAGGGCAGCGACCGCGAGCGCCTCCAGGACGGACTTCGCGAACGCCTCCGGATCGTCCTCCGGCAACTGCACGTACTCCTGTCCGATCGCGTGGGCGGCGGCCCGTACAGCGGCAGGAGGGATCTCAGGCACGGTGGGTCCCCCGTTCGGTGATACCGAGTTCATGCTCAAGCTCCGCGATGCGGGCGTCGCGCTCGCGGAGTTGGTTGCGGATCTCCTGATCGGTCTTCGGAAGCCGGCCGGTCACGAGGACAGCGACGGCGATCAGAGGCCAAAGCAGCCCGGCCAAGAACCCCATGAGGCGGGCGATGACCCGGTCTTCCAGGTCATTGCTCCCCGGCGTGTCGCTGTTGAGCAACAACCAGGAGATCCTGCGGGCCGCGTACACCAGCCCTGCGAGGTAGGCGAGGAGAATGAGCCAGCCAACCATCAGCGGGTCACCTCGCTGCCCTGCTCGACGCGCTCGCCCGACGTCTCCTGGGACGTCGCCTCCTCGGCCGGGGGGTTCGACTTGCGGCGGGCTCTCCACGTGAGCATGAAAGCTCCCACAGCGCCTACCGCGGCCCACAGCGCGGCGACGACAGGGCGGTCCCTTAGCAGGTTGTCCGTGATCGAGATGCCGATCAGGACGAACATCAGGATGTCCTGCAACCCGACCTGTCCGGCGGCTGGCCGGAACGCGTCTGCGGGCCAAATCCCGGTCAGGGCGACGGTGTCGTAGTCGCCGCATCGGCAACGCCGCAAGACCAAGGTGTGACCTTCGGCGACGGTGAAGGCCCGCTTGGGCCGGGTTACTCGGATCGGGGTCCATCGGTGCTGGTGCCCGAAAGGGCTGATCATCGGTGCTCCGATTCGTTGATCTTGGGGGCCCGCCCGATAAGACACCGGGCGGGCGAGGCCAGAGCTAGCAACTGATGCGGATGCGGCACTTCGGATGCGAAGCGCACGCCTCAGCGAGCCTGCGGAGGTAGTCCAAAGCGCCCTCGTAGTTGCCCCACCCGTTCGGCGGGTTCATCGCCCGGTAGGCGTCCGGGTCGGCTTCCATCCGCTTGACCGCTTCGGCGAGCGGCCCAGCGGCTTCAGTGCACGGGGCGTGGTGGAACTCGTAGAGGCCGGTCCCGTTGAGGGCTTTGATCCACATCCCGGCGACGTTGGATGTGTAGTTCCCGATCTCTACGACGTCTGGCCAGGTCTCTTCCGGGCCGCCGGTGTCGATCTCCAGGTAGGTCCAGTAGCTCACGATGAGGTCCTTTCCGATCGTTTTATCGATCTTGAGTACGAGAAGCTGGTGGTTTGCCGCTCACCAGTTCGCAGCGAAGGGCTGTAAAAGCCCCTGAGCGATCAGAAACCGGCGGGTCCTACCCGTGGACGGATTCGGCGGGTTCTCCCGCGACAGGACCGCACAGCCCCGCCCACGCCGTCCCACGAGTCACGCCCGCCCCGCCGAACACGCTGGAGGCCGCATCCCAGGGCGCCAGGCCCCCAGCGGTCAACTCCGCGAGCCGCCCCAACGCGAAGCCATCGGACTCCGACTCATCCACGATCGACGCCATCAGCTCCTCGACCTCCAGCAGCGGATCCGGCTCATCCACGCTGAACGGTTCCGGGGCGTACGCGCACCGCCCGCGGGTCAGGGTGTGCGTGAACCGGCACTCCGACTGGCAGCCCATCCACTCCCAGTCCGACTCCGGCTTGCGCGGCGACCCTGGGGTGGTCACGCGGCGTAGCAGCAGCGACAGCAGGTTCACGGCGTCTCCCCCGGCCCCTTGCCGCCCGGGAGGTCCAGCCCGTCCCGCATCTCCGGGATCTCCCGCACGTACCGCAGCAGCCGGTCCATCCCCGCTGCCGGGCCCGACTCGTGCGCCGCGGTGATGGCGTCTCGCATCACCTCGGCCATCTCGTCCAACCGCCGGCCGAGTTCTTGGGCCCCGCGGGCGAGACGCTGATACGGCAGGTGATCGCAGGCGGCCCGGCACCCGCAGGGCTTGGAAGGCGCCTCGCTGACCGCGGTCACCGGGACTCCCCCTCAGCAGACGCAGCCTCGGCGTCGTCCTGGCAGTCGCAGTCGCCGGAGCAGGGCTCGCACTTCTGCGTCCCGTCCTCAGCGAGAGTCCAGCCGCACAGCACCGCCACCGAACGGGCGGACTCGACGGTCGGGTGGTGCTCGACGGCACCGTTACCGTCCTCGTCGAAGACCGTCCCGCAGCACGAGCAAGCGATCGACACGCAAGCCTCGTCAAGCTGCTCCGGAGTCGGCGCCCCACTGTCGTTGGTGTACCTCGGCGCGTCCTTGGCCGCGTCCACATCGCTGGCGTAATGGACCTCCCCGTCGAGGTCGACGCTTTCCCCGTCCGGGTAGACGAGGATCCAGCACCGGCGCGCCTCGGGCTCGGCGATTGTCGCGGTCATCTGCTCTCCTTCGTTGATCTTGAGTAGGTCTTCCTGTCCTTGCACCGGTCCCCGCCACCCCGGCGAGAACCGCGGACCCTCCGGCCGGCCGATGCCCCGCCTCCCTGCGCACTCCGGGCCGACCTCCCCGACCCCAGGGATCCGCCTCTCGGGCGGGGTCGGGGCTGTTAGCGGGTGGTGGCAGTCCGCACACCTACGCCGCGACGCCGGCGGGGATGGGATGTCGAGCGGAATCACCCCGACTCGCCGTGCTCGAAACGGGCCGACCTTGCCACCGTCTGCTCGCGCATCGTTCGTTCGCGCTGGCGCATGCTCTGGCAAGCGCGACAGAACTGCTTGCCGTTGGACGGCTGGATGTAGAGGTTGTCCCCGGCGAGCCGGTGCCCGCGATGACATTCCGCGCGGCCGAGGTCTTGCTTGTTGTGGCATGGCTTGCACAGATTCCGATACAAATCCGGATCAGTGGAGTACTTGTAACCCTCAGGGGAGATCAGAAGGCCATCCGCGGGTGCATCCGCCCGGAGCGCCCACTCGAAACGACCTTCGGTGGTGCCACACTCCGCGCATCCGGCTGGCCGAGGGCGGTTGGACATCCTGAGGTGGACCGCGCCGTAGGTGGCCGAATCACCCTTCCATGCAGAGTTGGCGGCGCCCTGACGCGGCTGAGGGTCGTCTGTCGTGCCCGTCTTGTGCTGGCGCTCCCAGTGGAGGCGGCAGTAACCCTTGGCGCAGTACGGCTTGGTGCATCCCGAAACCCCGCACCTGCGGACCTCGATCGGGTTGATGCTCACGCGATCTCCTCCACCGCAGTACCCACAACCTGTGGACGGCCTGTCGCGGAGTTGAGCGGCACGCCGTACGGGTAGCCGTCGGCTGCTAACGCCTCCTCAATCTGGCGCTTGAAGTCGTCGGCGCTGTGCCGGGCGTCCGCAGGGTTGGCGTAGGAGCCGTCGATCACGAGGGCCACGTCGTAACCGCCCCAACGGTTCGGGACGACCACCACGCGGAAGTGATCCTCGCGGCGCTTGAACAGGTCCGCGGTGGCGCTCATCAGTTGATCTCCTCGTACGTGAGAGCGATGCCTGCGTGGGCCGCCAGAAACTCCACGGCCTGGCTGTAGGTGAGGTTGCGGGTCTTCCGCGTGAACGTGATGACGTCGCCGCCCTCGGCGCAGGCGAAGCAGTACCAGCAGCCCAGGAGCGGGACGACCCTGAGTGACCAGGAGTCGTCGTCGTGGAGTGGGCACAGGCCCTTGAGGTTGCCGCCTCCAGCGTCGGAAAGGTCGACGGTGCTTCCGACGATGGAACCGATGGGATTGAGGTTGCAGACCTTCGCAATTTCGCGGTCCGGGATACGCATTCGGGTCACAGCACGTCCTTTCGGAGAAGAGCGGTTAGCGCATGCCAGCCGTGGGGCTCCACTGGTGGGAAGGCTCGGGGGCCATGTCGGCGATGCGGGAGTAGTGGCCTTGGAAGGCCGCGGTGATGGTGGCGGTCGCGCCTTGCCGGTGCTTGTCGACGATCAGGTCGACTTCGCCGGCGCGCGGGGACTCGGCTTCGTAGGCGTCTTCGCGGTGCAGCAGGATCACGATGTCGGCGTCCTGCTCCAGTGACCCCGACTCTCTGAGGTCGGACTTCATTGGCCGTTTGTTCGCGCGAAGCTCCGGCCCGCGGTTGAGCTGGGCGCCGACGACGACGGGGACACCCATGTCCTTGGCCAGCAGCTTGAGATTGCGGGACAGGTCGGACACTTCCTGCTGCCGGTTCTCCGACCGTTTGGCCGAGGACATGAGTTGCAGGTAGTCGATGAACACGATCGCTGCGGGGTGACCCGAGCGGCGCATCGTGGAGAGCTTCGCCCGCAAGTGCCCAATCGAGATGCCCGGGTCGTCGTCGACGATCAGGTGGTCGGCCTCGTCGAGTTCGGCCTGCTTCTTCGCGACACGGGTCCAGTCGTCGGCGTTGAGGTCCCGCTGTTGCAGCTTCTGGAGCGTGACGCCGGCTTCGTGGGCGACCATGCGGGCGAGGATTTCGTCGTGGCTCATCTCCAGCGACGCGAAGAACACCGGGAGCTTCAGCCGCACGCCGACGTGCAAAGCCATGTTGACCATCAGGACCGACTTGCCCATGCCGGGTCGGGCACCGACCACGATCAACTGTCCGGGGCGGAGCCTGGTCACCAGGGAGTCGAGGTCGACCCATCCGGTGGTGACCCCGACCTCGGGGGCCTTGGACTCCAGGCGGTCCAGGTAGGGCCCGATCAGCTCCGAGACGGGCTTCGCGGACGACCCTTCCGGGACTTCAGCGACCTGGTCGAGGATCTTCCTGGACTGTTCGGCGACGTCCTCGATGTCCAAGTCCGAGCGCGACCCGAGGGCCTTCAGGCGCCTGCCGGCCATGAACAACTTGCGGCGGAAGTACTGCTCCTGGAGCAGCCGCAGGTGGTACTCGATGTGACCGGCCGCGGTCACCGACTCGATCAGGTCGAACAACAGCCGCGGGTGGACCTGCTCCCGTTCCTGGGTGCTGCGGCGCTCCAGTTCGGCCCTGACGGTCACGATGTCTACGGGGGCGGACCGCTCGACCAGGGAGGTGACGCACTCGAACACGACTTGGTGTGCCGCCCGGTAGAAGTGCCGGATCGTGAGGGTGTCGACGACCAGGCCGGCGGATTCGGGGGACAGCATCGCGGCGCCGAGGACCGACCGTTCGGCTTCGAGGTCGTGGGGAAGGTCCGCGTAGTCCTCGCTCATCGTCCCTTCCTCCGGTCTGCGCCGCTCAGCGCGATCACGGTGGCGCCGTCACGCAGACGGCTGGCGAGCCGGTCCCCCAGCGGTTCCGACAGCTTGCGCATGTTGGTCGTGATCGCGGTCGGCAACCCGTGCTGCCACCGCTCGTCGACGACCGACAGCAGGCACTCCCGCTGCCAGTCGTTGATCCGGAACGACCCGAGATCGTCCAGCGCGAGGAAGTCGACGACCCGCATCGCGCGGAGCTGCTCGCGGTCTACGGGCGGCGCGGTGGCGTCCTGCCAGTCAGCGGACGTGGCGACCTTGAACCCACCCAGCCACCCGGCCCGCACGGCGCGGTCCAGGGCTTCCCAGACGCTCCAGGTCTTCCCCACGCCCACGTCGCCGACGACCACGAGGTTCCCGGCCCTGCGGGCGACCAGCTCGGCGGACCACGCGGCGATGCGCTGGTCGAGCACTCCCTGGTGGGAGAGCTGCGGCGGGCGCTGGGCGCGAATGGTGTTGAGCCGGAGCGCTAGCCGGTCGGCGCGCCACTCGGCGTCGAGAAGCTCCTCAACGGGCTCGCGGGTCTCAGTCATTCCCGAACACGTCCTCAGGGTCGTCGGAATAGGGCTGGGATCGATCGATGTGGGGGCCAGAGCCGTTGCCGGAGCGGCCGTCGGTGCCGGCGTGCCACCGACCGTGGATCTGGCCTCCACCGCGCTCGCCGCGTGACTTCATTTCAAGAGCGCCGTACTTCTCGCGGAACTTGGGCAGCGCGTTGATGTTCAGCGACCAAAAGCCATCCCGCTGCGACCAGTCGAGGACATCGAGAGCCTCAGCCAGCGGGATGCCGTCGAGGTCCAAAAGCTTGCGCGCCTCGTCGCGCCAGCCGTCGGGCACGGCGGCGGGGCGCTGGCGGTAGTTCTTCTTGATCAGCCACTGAAGGAGTCGGGCGCAGAGCTGCTCGACGTCCTCTCTCGGTGGGGCGTCCGCCAGCTTGGGCTTGGTTCGCTTCTTCGGACGAGAAGAAGAAGTTCTTTTCTCGTAGTTCTCCGTAGGAGAACTACTTGCGCGGCCAATTTGGCCGGTAGGCAGGTCAGACCCAGTGGCCAGATTGGCCAGTGGCCAGATTGGCCGCTGGTCGGCCTCACCATCGGCCGAATTGGCCACTGGGTTCGACCTGGCGGTATCCGTTTCGTCCCCTTCGACCACCGGCCAATCTGGCCACAGGTCGGCCTGCCTACCGGCCAAATTGGCCGGTGGGTTGACCTGCCTACCGTCCAATCTGGCCGTTGGGTCGGCTTCACCACCGGCCAAATTGGCCACTGGTGTGACCTGCCTACCGTCCAGATTGGCCAGTAGGGTTTCGCCCGGGTTCAGACGGCACCGATCGGAGAGCCGATGCCCCTTGTCGTCGTATCGCTTGTGCCGCTGAATGTGACCGCCCTCCTCCAACTGCTCCATATAGCGGCGCACCGAGCGGGCTGGCACTAGCGCTACGGCGGCGATTTCTTCCTGACTGGCTGCGCACTCCCACGCGTCGTCCGCCATGCCCGCAAGGCTGAGCAAGACGATCCGTGCGCCGGGGTTGTTCGCGATCGGCTGGGCCCATGCCCATTCAGCCGCCTCGCCGTCCAGGCACACAGGGCGCTCGCCGGCGGCTGACGTGCCGGTCTGGGCTTCACCCTGGAGCGTGTTGTCGTTCACCTAGCCTGGCTCTTCCTTGGTGCTTGATCTTTGTGGTTGGGCTTACTCCTCTCGACGCGAGCCCTGTCTTCGACCTGCCGAGTCATCCACGGCAGTCCCCCTCATCGCTTGAGTGTTCGGGTTCATCATATGCCTCACCCTGTGGCACAGTGTGCGGCAGACAGTGTGACATTTGGTGTGGCAGACTGGTCGCCATGGATATAGGCCACCAGGTAATGCCGCATGTCCTGTGGCACCATGTGGGCATGGACGAAGAGCGCCGGAGACGATTGCGCCGCCTCGGGCGCGCCTACCGGGCCGCCATGGACGCCGAGAAGAAGGCCCGCGAGGCACTCGCTGCCGAGGTCCTCGCAGCCCTCTCCGCAGAAGAGCCCGTGGGCGAGGTCGCCCGAGAGGCCGGCTTCGACAGGGAGTGGGTCCGCCGGGCTCGCATCGCCGAAGAGAAGCGCCTCGCGGATGAGGCGAATAAAAAAAACTCTTTGTTGTCCTCCAATGCGGCGGGTTTGTCGCCCAACGCGGACTGAACGTCTGACTTCTGAACGGCCGTAACGCTGCATCGCTACCTCCCTCCCGCGGGGACAGGAGGGGCGGACCCGAGTCCGCCCCTCGCGGGTTACTTGGGCTGGGGGAACTTCTCGTGCTCGGCGAACCGCAGCGTCATCAGGTCCCGGCCGTCGCGGTAGTAGTTCCACGCCTTGATGGTCATCGCGAGGACGTGCTTCTCGTGGAGGCGGCCGGGTTGGGCGTTGATGTCAGCGAGCCGGTTCCGCAGGGTCAGGACGGCGTGGCCCTTGGGGAGCATGGCGCCGTCTCCGAGGCGGTCGAAGAACTCGGTGCACTGGGCGGGGTTGATGCGGTTGAACAGCCACCACGTCAGGCCGATCGTCGAGGCCGGGAGGAGCTTGGCTTTGCGGTAGTGGTCTGCGGCGCGGGCGGCGTCCCGCAGGTCGGGGTTCTCGGCGAGGAACGCGAACGCTTCCGGGGTTGAGGCGGTGAACCGGCCGATCTGCGGCTTGAGGCTCAGCTCCCACAGCAGTGCTTTGCGGACTGTCGCTGCGAGGGTGGTGGCGGACGCTTCGCCGTGGAACTGGAACCGGTCGGCCATGGTCCGCTTGGTGCCGTCGTCCACGGTGTCCCGGGCGGTGGCTGGGAGGTTGGACACCACGAGCAGCCACGCCGGGGTCGCGGACTTGACCATGGCGTGGAGGCGGTGCTGCCCGTCGAGAAGGTTTCCGTCGGCGGAGAAGCGGACGGCGTCGCCGTTCTCCATGAACCTGCCGTTCTTCAGGTCTCGGCCGATCTTGTCGACCACCTCGCCGCGCAGACTCCGGTTGCCGTTGTTGCGGTACAGCCACTCGTGGGCGGTGTCAGGAGTGACCCACACCAGCTCGTACACCACGCCGTCAGGGGAGACGAAGCTACGCGGGTTGGGCTGCCCGGTGACGCTACGCACGAGCCCGGTCGCCCCGTTGGAGGCGGGTGCCTGCGGGGCGATGAACGCTACGGTTGTGGCTGACATGAGGTCTTCTCCTTGATGTGTGATCTCGTGGTGGCCGCCCGCGCACCGGGCGGCCACATTCGTTTCTGGGGGGTTCAGGGGCCGCGGCTCGCTCGCCGGGGTCGTCACGACGCGCCACCGAACAGGTTCAGAGCGATGGGCTTGGTCAGGCGTCGTTTGATCAGCTCGGCGTGCGGCTGCTCCAACTCGATCAGCACGCAGCGGAAGCCCTCGATGACGCACGCCTCGGCGGTGGTGCCTGAGCCCGCGAACGGGTCGAGAACGGTCCCGCCGGGCGGGGTGACGAGCCGGACCAGCCACCGCATCAGATCGACGGGCTTCACCGTCGGGTGCGTGGTGCCGTCGTCGAGGCGGGGCCGCTCCGATGTGGAGGCCTTTGCCTCGTAGCGGAAGGTCGGGAAGAACCGGGACGCGCCACCGGTCTTGGACATTTCCCAACCGTCACTGGCCGTCGCGCCGGACGGCTTCCCGACCCGGCTGACGGTTGCGCCGCTCTGGCGGTCGAGTTCGACAACCGGGCATTCCGCCTCGCAGGGCCTGCCTTGCACACAACCCTGGCCATGGGTGAACACCACGTTGGTCGGCCACCGGCCGATCGCCGAGGCGGTGTCGTTCCTTTGTGCGTCCTTGCCGTAGACCTCGTTGGATCGCTCGCCGAAGCGGCCTTTGTTGCTGTTGTGCTCGTAAGTTGCCCGATCAGTCACGTCGATCCGGCACCCGTCGATGTTAAGTGCGCCTGTGCCATATGTCAGGACGTTGGAGGCCACCGTCCCACCCAAGGGTTTCCGGACCAGCCACCAGTGTTCCTGGGACGGCTTGAGGGCTGTTCCCCAGCCCTCCCAGCGCTTCGCCATCTCCGTCGCAGGAGCAGTTAGGGTGCGGTCCTCGCTATCCCCGATGTAGGGCACCGAGCCTCGTCCAGTGCCGACTCCGGTGGTCCGCTCGCCGATGACCTCCCGCTGGTGCCACGCCTCACCCGGCTGGCCCTTACGGCCGTTCAGCCGCCAGACCTCGGCGTCCATCTCGTCGCCGAACCCAAGCAGGTGCTTGAGCTTGAGCCACTGATCCCATGTGGGCACCATGGCGATCTTTAGATGAGGGCGTGCGGTCCAGTGCCCTGCCATGCCGTGAAAGCCGAAAGCCTCGTCGATCCGCCGATTCGTCCACCCTGTGGCGTCCCGGGCCGATGCGATGAACGCGGTCACGTTGAGAATTTCGGCCCGATCGTCCCGGGCCCTATCAATGGCCTTGGATACGTCTAGCGACTTAGGGAAGCCGGACCCGAAGACATGGACGATGCAGTCCCGGATCTCAAACCCAGCGCCTTCCAGGGCCATGGCGGTCCAGTGGGAGGTGCGGGGCAGCGCCCACACCAAGGCGTGGCCGCCAGGCTTGAGAACCCGGCATGCCTGCTTCATGCGGTCAGCGAGCCAGGCGATCCAGGCGTCACGGCCGCCCTTGTCGGAGTCCCAGTCACGGCCCATAAAGGCGACCCCGGCGGGCGGGTCAGTGACAACGGCGTCGACGCTCGCGCCGGCCATCCCGGTGAGCACCTCGCGGCAATCCCCGACATGTAAGGTCACGCCTTCGTCTTCCCAGTAGGGCGTCACGACGCGGCCTCCACAGGAGCAAGGGCGTCGCCGTCAGCGTCAACGGCGCGTTCGGCTCGTGCGCGTTCGACTGAGGCTCTGCGGCTGCGCCGGCGGCGTTCGACGTCCCGCTCGTCGTCGTTCAGGCCGCCCCAGGTGCCGTACTTCTCAGGCCTGCTGGTGGCGTAATCCAGGCAATCGGAGCGGACCGGGCACCAGGAGCAGATCTCCTTGGCCTTACGCTCCCGCACGTCTCTGTCGGGCTGTCGTTCGCCTTCAGGGCCGAAGAACAGGTACAGGCTCTCTCCGCGGCAGGCGGCGTTGTTCTGCCACTCCCATGACGGCCGGGTGATGGGGTTGTGGGTTCCGTGGGGGATGCCGGTCTGTGCGGCCATCACGCCTCCTCAAGGGCGGTTACGGCGTGCTCGGTGACCTCGGCGTCGCCGGGGGTATGGTCGGGCGTTTCCTCGATCAGCCGGTTGTGGATCGCCATTTGGGCGCGGGGCACGCCCACCGTGCGTGGGGTCCCGCCGCGGGCCGGGGCGGTGGAGACGACGACTTTCGTCTCGGTGACCGCGATCACGGTCAGGCGCCGGTCGTCGCGGCCGGGGTCCCGCGGCTGCCACACCTGGCCTTCGCGGACGTCGGTGTACCCGTCTTCTTCGCGGGCGGCGAGGAGTTTGCGGAGGCGCTGGCACCGGCGGATCGCGTCCCTCAGGCGGTCCTCGGCCTCACACATCTCCCGGCCCGCCAGGACGGTGCCGGCGCGGCCTGTGGACAGGTGGGCGGCGCATCGCCTCATGGATTCCTCCGCGTGGCGGGCAGCCCGGGCAGTCACCTGGATTTCGTGTTCAGCGGTCCCGACGGGCGGGTTGACCGGGTACACGTCGCGGAGTAGGTCAGTCACGGTGATCCGCTCCCATCCGGTCACGTCCCGAGTCGTCCGGATTTGCTGTCTGGCCGGTGTCGACGCCAGCGAGCCGCAGCACCGTGCGGGCTGCCATGCGGAGCCCTTCAGCGATGCCTGCGGCGTGCTCGCCGGATCCGGTGGGCGGTGTCATCTGGAGGAGCGTGACTGCGGTGGTGGACGCGAAGTCCTGGCGGTCCCACCGGGCCTGCTCCGTGTGGAGGCGGGTGATCGCCGCCTCCACACGGGCAGCGAGCTGCTCCTCCCAGACGGGAAGCGTGTCGACGGTCAACACGCCTCCCGCGGCTGGCGGGTTGCCGGCGGGCCCAGGAACGGCGTGGCGTGGCATGTCACTGAGAGAAGGCATGGCAGGGCTTGTCCCGGAAGGTCGAAACGGCATGGGCAGGCCGGTAAATGGGAAGGCGGTAAGGGTCGGATGGCAGAGCTGGTCGCCAGGTGTTGAGACGACTCGGGTAGTCGGCTGGGGCGGTGTAAGACGGTGGCTTGGCGAGTCGCGCAAAGAGGGCAGGCAAGGACGGTGTGTGAGGTGGACTGTCGGCTTGGCATGGCTGAGCTCGGCAAGTCGGCCCGGCACGGGCAGGGAAGTGGTGGCATGAACTGTCGGAGTGACCTCGACAGGCGACGAGTCGGCTTGTCGACTCGGGACGTAATGGCACAGGAGCGGAGGGGCTTGTCGGCGTGACATGAGTCAGGCGTGGCCAAGGCAAGTCGGATGGGCTCAACGAAGACGCGGGTAAGCCAGGCGTGCCTGCCTGTATGGCTAGCCGTATCGGTCACGGCGTCGCGGGTCCGGTAGGCCATGGTCAGGCGACCTTCTCGAACGCGAGGAGTTCGAACCGGCCGTCAGACCGACCACGGTCGGCACCGATGCCGATGCCCTCACCACGCTCCCAGATGCGGCCCCACTCCTCCATCGACAGGAAGTCGTCGTGGACTTCGAGGACGAACTCCAGCAGGGGGCGCTCCACGAACTCGACCCGGTTGATAGAGCTGCGGGGCCCCTGCGGGCCGTTGGTGTGCTTGATCCGCTCCTCAACACCGGTCGGCTCCTTCACGCCCAAGCCGATGTACACGCCCTCGACGAAGACCCGCTCTGCCAGAGTGGACATCAGGCCCTTTCGGAAGCTGGCGGCGACCTTCTTCTTGCTGGGCCAGTCCACGCCCGGGTAGGCACTGTTGGCCCACTCCTTGATGGCTGCCTTCATGCACCGCGCCTCGTACGCCAGCTCACCGCTGTCGGGGATGCGTTTGAACCCGTTGACCGATGGTGCCGCGTCCGATTCCATGAGCGCCTCGGCGAGTTCGTCCGCGGATGGCTGCCGGTCAGGGAACCGCTCTTTCAGCGTCTGCTCGGTCAGCTCCTGCAAGTCCCGGTCGCCGAGCTCCATCCGGGTCTTGAGCCAGCCTTTGATGACCGACTCTTGGGACGGCACCCCGCCCACGATCTTGTCCAGGACCTGGAGACGAACCCGGTACCTGGTGACGTGAGACTTGATCGCGAAGACATCGACGGCGCTCACGAGGCCACCTCGCGCTGCTCGGCAGGACGCTCGACCGCGCCCTGAACGACACGGCCGGCCGTCGACAGCGGCGTAGCGCCGCGGCCCGCGTTCAGCGCCGCGTTCGCGGCCCGTAGGGCGGCGTTCTCCTGCTTCGCCTCATCCAGGCGTCGCTGCACGTCGGCCACGTACGCCGCAGTCTCCATCGGCATATCCGCCGGCGGCAGCGCGGCAAGCTCGGCGCGGACCTGCCGCACCATCTGCCGGGCCCGTCCATACTTGGCGACCGAGATCTGCAACTCGGCGGCCTGGCCGATCGCCCGGAAGGTGTCGAACAGCTCCCGCGGGTTCTTACCGTTGAGGGACTGGCCGGTGATGGCCTCGATGTCCGCGCGTAGCGACGCATCACCCTGGATCAGCGCTACGACGGCGTCGAACTCCTCCGCGGAGTACTGCTGCGCGGTCTTTCTGTGGTTCATTGGGTCCTCACTTCGGGGGACGATGTAAGAACGGCGGGGGTCCCGTGTGCTCTCTGGGAGGCCACTACGCGGCCACTTCCGGGGACAGGGAAAGTCATGCGCGGCACTCCTCGGCGTGCAGGACGGCGCGGAGCCGGTTGCCGATCCAGTGCCCGACCGGAGGGCTGACGGCGTTGCCGAACCCGTCGACCTGGTCTCGTGCGGAGCCCCAGACGATGAAGGTGCCTTGACGGTCGGCGAAGTCGACGTCGAAGCCACAGCCGGCGCCGACCTCGTGCGAGGCCATCATGCGGAAGTAGCAGTCCTCCAGCTTCAGGTTCGCGAGGACCTCGCGCCACTGGGCGCCGAGTGCTGTGGTGTCACGAGCGGTCAGGGTCCCGGTGGCGGTGAGCAGGCCGGGGATCTGGTCGGACGTGACGGTGGGCATGGCCTGGGCATGCGATGTCGGGGTGGTGTTCTTCCGGAACGGGAGGACTCCCGAGGAGAGGACGCCGAGGCCACCGGAGCCGGCGCCGCCGACAAGGGTTTCCATCGGCTCGCCGACGCTGCGGCTTGTGCCGTTGGTGCGATTCGGCAGGACCCGCGCGGCAAGGAGCCCCATCGTCTCCGAGCCGCCCTGCGTGGGAAGCGGCTCGTCGGCGCCACGAGGCGCGCCCTGGAAGTTGTTCACCGCGAGCAGGACTGCCTTCTCGTGCGTGCTGGTGACCGTGTCCATCGCCTGGGTGATGTGCTTGCCGTCGCCGTTGTGCCGGTGCGCGACCATCACCTGTCCGGTCATTAAGGCGACCGGAGGCGTGAACAGCGCCTGGGTGTTGGTCGCGGTCTGCGACGGCAGCACCTCGCCCAGGGTGCGGGTGCGGCACTCGGAGCCGGGCCGCTCGTAGGTGTTGCCTGCGGCGGCGATGAGCGCGCCGGTCGAAAGGATCGACGTCTCCTGCTGGCTGGTCTGCGTCGCGAGGGGCTGCCACGGGTGGCGTTCGGAGCCGCGCTGGGACTTGGCCGGCATGAGCACGGCGGGGAAGTCGGCGAACCGCTGCCTGCATCGCTCGGCCCTGGCCATGGTTGCCGGTGCGAGTGGGCTGCGGGTGATTTCACCGGTGTGCTTGTCCTTGAACTCGCGGAGTGGCTTGTCGCCGATCCTGCTACCGAGGTTGGACAGGTCGAGTGCGTGCAGCGACGGCGCGAACGGAGGCACCACGACGCTCCTGCATGAGCGGCACCGGTACTCGTACTGCTTGCCGTAGCGGACGCTGCCGGTGGGCGGTATCCCGGTCTTCCAGGTCCATGCGGCTTGCACGAGGGTGTCGCAGAAGGAGCACCATGACTCGGGCTGGTGGTCGAGGTCCGGGGTAGGTAGGTGTTCGTCCCAGAAGATCCAGTAGCCGCGGTCGCGGGATTGCGGGACATCGAAGAACATCGAGTTGAGGTACAGCACGCGGTGCTTGTAGCCCAAGGTGCCGAACTGCTTGAGCCACCACCGGTACGTGGACCCGTCGCCGTACTTCTTGCCCTGCACCGCTGGGCCCCATGAGGTGAGTTCGGTGGTGCATTCGATGAGGATCATCCGAGGGTGGTGCTGGGCGGCGTAGTGAAGCACGCAGTTCGCCGTGGCGCGGTCACGCTCTGATTTGGTGACGCGCTCGTCGAACTCCGGGTCGTCGAGGTCGAAGAGCGACAGACGCTGCTGGTAGGCCTTCTTAGTGTTGGCCTGCGAGTGGTTGACGCAGCTCACGCCGGCGACGAGGAGATCGCCAGGGGGGAGGTCCCTGGCGGAGTGGTAGTCGGCCGCCTCCGGGTCGACTAGGTCCGCGATCCAGTGCTCGGCGTGTGGGTGGTTAGCCTCGTGGATCTCGACCTTGTAGGCGTTGTGGTTCGCCGCCATGATCGTGGTGAATCCCGCGAGCTCGATGCCCTTCGTAAGCCCGCCGAAGCCCGAGAACAGGTCCACAGCGATGAGATCGTCGTGGCGGAACCGGCGCTGGCGCACAGCAGGGCGGTGGGTCGCAATACGGCGCTGCTGCGAAGGTCGGCGACTCATCGGTCTTCCTTGCGGGTGTCGGCAAGGGCGCGACGGCGGAGGCCGACGGCCATGGACAGCAAAAGAAGCGCCCAGCCGGCGACCTGTAGGGCCATGTCCATCAGGTGCTCCTTCTGCTGGTCGGGGTGGGTTTTCTCCGTGTGTACGACGCGGAGGGTGAGGGCGACGCCTACGACGGCGACTGCGAGGGTGGCGAGCATCAGGGGCATCATTGGTGGGTCCCGTTGGAGCGGTAGCGGGCCAAGTCGTCCGCAGTGGTCGCCGTGTTGGCGTCGAACTCAGGCGGCGGGGTGCGGGGCGGTGTCGGGCGTCGGCGGGTCCAGATCGCGAGCAGCGTGACCGCGAGCAGGCAGGCGAACACGGTGACTCCGAACCCGGCGGCGATGTTGAGGAAGACGTCCCACATCACAACCACTCCGCTTCGTCAGCGCAGGAGCCTTCGAGGGCGGCCCGTTCGGCGTCAGCGCCCACCAGGCCGGACAGCATGGTGTTGCGGTCACGGAGGGACGTGTTCTCGGTTTCGAGGTCCGAGACCCGGGACTCCAGCTCATCGACGCGGTTTCCAAGGCGCAGGTTCGTTCCGAGCGCGAGCGTCAGCCGGGCGGTGATGTCGGTGATGCGCTTGACGTCCGAGCGGCGCAGAAGCCACATCAAGACGAGGCCGACCACCAGGCCGGCGACAAAGAGCCCTGCGGTAAGCAGCGTCACCGTCCCTCCCCCACGTACACCGGAGGACCAGGAGCAGGCGCGGTGTTGCCGAGGATGGCGCGTGCGACGTCGACGGCGTACCGCACGGAGCCGGGTTCGTCGCACACCCCCCAGTCCTCGGGGTGGGTCATGGAGGCCGCTTGGCGTGCGCAGGACTCCAGCCAAGCGGCGAGCGGCTCGGCCAAGCCCGGATGCATCAGCGCGATCCACGGGGCACAGCCTGCGGCTCGCGGATGCTGGTTGTACTCGGGGGCGAGGACCGCGACCATCTGCCGTTCGGGGTCGGTGGTGATCGTCGCCGAGCACGTGATGGGCTTCGTTTCCCACCACCAGGGGCCGTCAGCGTGCCATGGCCCTGGGACGGCGGCAGCGGCCAGTTCGCGCACCTTGGCGGCGGCGGCGTTGAGTTCTTCGGCGACGGTCATCGGGCGAACACCTCGCCGCCCTGCTCTGAGGCGGTCTTGCACGGCCACGGGGTGATGGCGATCTCGTCCCAGCACACCGCGCACACCCAGATGCCGGGCCTGCACGTGTCCAGCCACTTCGGAATGTGGAATCGTGCCGGGAGCGTCGCCCGCTCCTCCAGCATCTCTGGCAGCGTCTCGTAGTGCGGGTGGTCCGGCGCTTCGAGGAGGATCGCCTTGACCGGCTCGGAGTAGGCGCGGCGGTGAAGCAGCGCCACCTCCTTCATCGCCTTCGTGACGGCGGTCTCGCCGGTGGCGGTCATCGTCCACCTCCGTGGGCGGTCGGGGCAGGAGCCGGGGACGGGGACGGGGCCAGACCGCTCACAGGAACGGGCAGCGACCACGAGAAGACCGCCACCACGAGCAGAGCCGCGAGGACCGCTCCACCGCCGGCGAGCACAACGGGAAGGGCATAGCGCATTACGCACCCCCGCCCTGCTCGGCGAGTCCGCCAGCCTCCAAAAGGTCAGCCGCCTTGGCCAGCGCCGCAGCGGAGGAGACACCAGAGAGGGCCGCTTCCTTTCCTCCGGCGTATTCGATGACCGACTGGTCCATACGCTCCTTGGAGTGGCTGCGAAGCTCCTCTATGCAGCGACGGCGCTCATCGTCGCGAACGCCGTCCTGTTCGGAGCGGAGGCGCTGCACTTCGGCCACCAGTTCGCGTCGGGCTTCATCCAGCGTCCATATGTCAGGGTTGTAGGGCGCCTCACCAGCGGTTGAGTCCACCTGCATGTCGCGGATCTCGGCGAAGCGTCCGGCGCTCATCGGCTCAGCCACGGTGCTCACCTACCGGGGCCGTCTCCTGGCCAGTGAGAGCCGCTTCGATCCGCGCGGCCTGCTCGGGCCCGGCGTACACGGTGGACATGGCGGCGAGGAGCCCGGTAGCGGGTCGGCCGGCGAACTGGTCGCCTTCCGCGCCGTGGTCCTCGGCGAGCCGCCGGGCCACGTCCACGGGCAGTTCAATGCCGTGTTCGCCGAGCGCTTTGGCGAGGGCACCGATCGACGGCAGCTCACACGGGGTCTCCCCCAGGGCGAGAACCTCGTCAGCGTCGTCGTATTCGAGGTCGGGGACGATGTCGGTCACCGACGCGAAGAACGTGCACAGGGGCGCGTCCCAGCCGACGATGGTCTTACGCCCGGGAGGGGAACCGGGAGCGTTGGGGATGACGTGTCGGCTCACTTCGAGTCACCGCCCCGGCCCACGAGAAGCAGCGTGATCGTCAGCAACAAGCTGGCCAGCAGCGCGGTGCCGTAGCTCATCGTCGGGATCACCGGCCACCACTGGTGATGCAAGACGCCGACCAGCAGCATCAACGCCCAACCCGACAGGAGCCACCCGCCGGCAGCGACGGCGACGAAGAGGAGGAGAACCATCACGCCTCACCGCCCGTCTGTGCCTCAGCCTGGTCAGCGAGAGCGGCCATGCGCGCGGCCTCGCGCCGCGCATCGGCCGGGGTCATCTCCGTGTTGTCGTCGATCTCCGCGCGGATCGTTCCGTCCGGCGAGATCCACGACCGGAACGAGGGCCGACCGCCCTCCAACCAGTCCTGAGCGAGAGTGGCCGGCCGTTCCAGGACGATCGGCGCCCGGTCTCCCTCGACGACGACCGCCCGGAATTCGGTGGTGGTCTGCTCGGAGTCCTTCTCGCCGAACGACCTGACGCGGATCTGGACGACGTGCCCGGCTACCTCAACGAGCATGAACCACGGGTTGGCGTGGTCGTACTTCCCGCCGTTGTTGGCGAGGCTCGCGGCGACGTTCTCCGGGGTGGGCGGGGTGATAGCGCTCATCGGGCGTCACCAACCTGAGCGTTGGTCTGCCCGTCGAGAACCTCAATGGTGAAGCGGCCACCGAGACTGAACCCGCAGAGAATGGAACCGGTCATGGCCTCCAGATCGACCACAACGTCCAGATCCTCTGACAGGACGTACTTGCGAACGTCGTTCCACACCAGATCAGAGAGATGGTCAGCTCCTGCAGCTACGACTACAAGCGGCGGGATGTCCCGGCGGCGGCCGACCCGGTCGTAGGTGACGCGGTACTGCGCCTGCGCCGGACGGGTCTCCTCCAGCGTGGCGTCGATGCTGGGGGTCTCGATCTGCTCGACGTACTCGCGGGCTGGTGGCGGGGTGAGAGTCACGCGGTTCAGATCCAGGCCAAGGGCCTTCACGGGGTTGGCGGGCGTGTCGTTCATCGAGCGTCACCGCCGATCTCCGCAGCCTCGTCGTGAACCGAACCCGCGAACAGCTCGAACAGCCCCAGAGGAAGACGGGCCCGGACCGTCTTGCCGTCCTCGCTGGTGAACACCAGCGTCCGGAACGGGGTGCCGTCGGCCGGCGCGGTGACCGCGTACAGGGTGGCGTCGAGTTCAACGGGCGGCTCGTCCACTGCGGTGTCCCCGCCGACCGCGTGCCGGACCATTTCCCGGTCGGTGGCCGGACGGATCACAATCGACGCGTCCTCGTCGGCGAGTTCGGCGCCGAGCGCGGCCACGAGGAACATCTCAACGGCCGTGTCAGCGTCCACGGGACCGGAAGGACGGGTCTGCCCCGGGTACGGCGCGGCGTGTCCGTCGAGCAGAACCCGCCACCGGCCCATGTTGGGGCCCGTCGGGAGAATCTGAAGGCCCCGGTCACGGAGGCAGTCGTCCAGAGCGTCAGCGTCCGCGAACGGGTGGTTGCTGGCCTCATCGTCGCTGGTGGGGTCGTTCTGCCACTTCACCAGGGCAGCGGCGATCTTCTCCCGCTTCGCCTGGTAGAAGCTCTTCTCGGGGGTTTCGGTGCTCACGGGGTGTCTCCTGGGGTTAGGTGCTTGAGTGCCTTGAAGGGCGGGGTGGCGTCCGGGTCCAGGCGGCGGGCGTGACGGGCCTTGTACGGCACGACCAGGCGCACCAGTCGCCGCAGCGCGGTCACGACGCCCTCTCCCGGTCCTCGCCCATGTCGGCGTACTGGGGGTTCTGGGCGTGCGGGTCGCACGACGCCCCCCACCCGTGGGTCAGGCCGTTCGGCGACGTTTCGGTGCGCTCGGTCCGCCACACCTCCTGGCCGCAGTGGATGCAATGGCCCACCGAAGGGTTGTCGAACGGGGACCCCTGCGGCGCGTCCTGCGCCGACCCCAACGGCTTGCTCGTGTCCAGCGGGTGCACCTTCAGGTCCGACACCCGCAGCGAAGGGATACCGGGCGCCGGAGACGTCACGGCCGGCGGCGCGGCGATCTGGGGGACGTGGACCCCGGTCATGCCGAGCAGCACTGAAGCGGGGTTGGCGACGTCGCATGCCTGCTGGGCGTGGTGGAGGTGCTGCTGCTTGTCCAGCGCCCGGGCGTCGATCTTCTTTTGCAGGTCCGCGATCTCGCCGAGCCAGGCGTCTACGTCGGCCTGTGCTTTGAACGCCTGCTCCCACTCGGCGTTGGCCAGGGCGACGGCGTTCTCGTACTTCTCGCGGATCGGCCCTGTGACGGTGTGCGCGGCTTCCGGGGTGGCGAACTGGACCAACGGTGCGCGGGACGCGGGGGGCTGGTTGTCGGTCAGGGTCGGGTTCGGGTCGTACGGCTCGCGGCGAGCATTTGATCCGCGGTCACGCATGAGGGTTCTCCGTTCAGGGGGTAACAGGGGGAAAGATCAGGAGGGGCGGTTGTCGCGGACCTGCTGGAGGGCTTCGCGGAGCCGTTCCAGTGGCACGCCACGCTCACGGATCGGGTTGAATAGCAGCCCGAACACGGCGGCCTCGACGTTGTCTTTTGGCTGGTCCAGCACGCCGGCGGGTTCGACGAGCGCCGCGACGCCGTTCTTCACAGCCCACGTGTCCGCGACGTCGCCTTCGCCGTCGGGTTCGTCGTGAATGAGCTGGACGTGCATGTCCAGGTAAGGGAACGCTTCGGCGATGACCGTCAGGTCCTCAGTGACCTCGGCCCGGGTCGGCCACTTACCGATGTTGTACGACGCGCAGCCGATCTTCCCGTCCCAGTCACACCACCCATGGGGGCCGTCGATGTAGGCAGACGCGATCTGCTCGTTGTGGAGGTAGTGCAGTTCCAGCACCCCGAAGCTGCTCTTCCAGGCGTCTTCGGCGTTGAGGTGCTCAAGGAACGCGCGAGGCCGTTCTTTGTCGCGCGCCCAGTCGTAGGCGGCGGGGCGGCCGAACTCCTCGGTTAGGAGGTTGATTTCCTGTTCCCACGCCCGGTCGTTGGTCGCCATGTGCCACAGGTCGGTGCGGATCAGGATCTCGTTCGCCTGCTCCCGCGAGACCGGCTGACCGGCCACGATGAGCCGGGGCCACTTGCCGTACTCCGTCACGACTCACCGCCCAGCGGTAGTTCGGGCCATCCCGGCGGGTCGAGCGGCAGTGCACGCTGGGCGGCCATATCCAGCCGGATCTTGGTCGACTCGTACAGGCGGTACAGCGGCTCGATCGCGTGGCCAAACACCTCGTACGTGGACTTGGCTGTCAGCCAAAACAGCGACTGGTATTCGACGCGAGGCTTACCGTCCTGTCGCAACACGCCGCCCTGTCGGAGAACTCGCGTCAACTCGACAACCGCAATGCGCACACCGAACCGTTGGCGCATAAGCACGACCGCGTCAGCCCAGGGGAACGTCAAAGGCTCGAACAGCTCCGGCGACGGAGGCGTCTCCACCGTGAGCTTGGCCGCAGCGTCTAGCGCCGAACGAACCTCTGCTTCGTGGGTACGCACGGCGAAGTACGTTTGCGCGGCAGCGACCTCGGGCTTGCGCGGGTCGCCGTTCATGGCCACGAGGTAGCAGGCGTAGCGAGTCAGGCGGTGGTCGTCGACAGGACGCTTGTGTCCACGGGCGTTCCTTGTGATCTTGAGGGCATCCTCAAAGTGATCATGGACTGCCGCGCCCACGGCCTGTGCGGCTGCCTTCGCCTTCTCAACGACCTCCATGAACTGACGCCAGTTGGTGTAGCCCTCAAGCGGTTGAAGATCACGGGCCGACCAGAACTCCCCGCGTTCGTCCACGCGCTTGATCGCGTCGAACGGTGAAGCTCCGCCGAGGTGCTCAAGGTTGCTCACTGGTCTCCCCCAACGGCCATGCGGTTGCGCTCCAGATACGCCTGGATTGATGCCAAGGGGATGCGCAGGTGGGAGTTGCGGGCGGGGCCTTTGATGGCCTCGATTTCGCCCTTCTGGATGAGTCGTGCCAGCGTGGCGCGGCCTTTGCCGATTGCTCCGCAGGCTTGCGCGGTGGACAGAAGCATGTCACCTTCCTCCGTTTGCTTGCTCAGTCACAGTACACAAGTGAGCAACTCGACGCAACGCAAAGTGCCCGGTTTGGTTGGTCAGAGACAGGACAGGGCGTACAACCGTCATGTGACCGCCGACAGAGCCCCCGCCGCGCCGTTCCACGCGCTCGTGCTCGCGACGCTCAACGAGCAGGGCAAGAGCCAGAACTGGCTGCACAAACGAACCGGCATTTCCCGGAACACCATCAGCGCATGGGCCAAGCAGCCCCGGCCCCCGCAGGCCGGCACAGTGCTCGCGGTCGCCGACGCACTCGGCATCGACAGAGGCGAGGCTCTCCGGCTGGCCGGCGTCATGGCGGACACCAAGGCTGCACTGGAGGGAACGACGGTGGACCTCTCCGAGGTAGACACCGAAGTTCTCCTCGCGGAGATTCGTCGCCGCATACGCGGCTGACACGCTTCTCATCTGCGGCTCACCGCTTCCCGGTGAAGCGCCGCCATGGGTGCTCGGCAAGGGTTCGCACCCACACCATGCGCCCGGCGTTGACAACCTCTTGGACGCGGAACGGGCTGCACGGCAGCACCAGAGGTGCCTCGTCGGGATGTGAGCCGAAGGTTTCGATGTACTCCTCACGCGTCGGCAGATCTTCGAAGGCGTCGAGCTGCTCGCGCAGGTCTTCGAGTTCCGCGATCAGGTCGTAGACCCTCGCGACGGTTTCCATCACGGCCGGGCAGTCCTTGGGGCCGTTGGCGTGCAGCCACGCCAAAGCCGTCTGCCGGTCCGCCTTGATCACGGCCAGATCGAGCGGCAGTGCCGGCGGCATCTCTGAGTAGTCCACCGCCGGGTCCTGCTCGGCAGGTGGAAACTCTTCGAACACGCGGCCTTCGTTGTAGTCAGCGCCCATGTTTCCGGACTCCAGTTCGTTCAAGAGGGCCGCCGGGCCCCACCCCCGAGAAGGGCCCGGCGGGCGGGTGATCAGGTGTCGATGCGGTGCGGCACGAACGAAGAGGTGTTGTCCGTGATCAGGCCGCGGGTCTCGCGGATGCCGACGCCGGCCGCTTCGTCGCCGACGACCCACGCTCCGAGCACGGGGTGCCAGCCGTCGAAGTCGGGGAGCGGCCAGAACTCCTGGTAGACGTAGCCCTCAGCGCCGTACTCGCCGGGGGTGTCCTGCGTCTGCCCGGGGGTGACGATGCGCATGGAAGCGCCCTCGCGGCCGAGCAGCGGCTTACGGACGTAGGCGCTCAGCTCGCGGGGCCCGTCGAGGTAGGCGGGCAGCAGGTTGGGGTGGTCGGGGTACATCTCCCACAGCACGGCCAGGAGCGCCTTGTTCGACAGGAGCATCTTCCACAGCGGCTCCATCCACGACCCGTTGGCCTGGCGTTCCACCGCGGACTGGCCGAACGGGTCGGAGATCATCCACTCCCAGGGGTACAGCTTGAACAGCGACCCGATCGGCCGGTTTTCCAAGTCCACGAACTGTTCACGGCCGGTGTCCCAGCCGATGTCCTCCATCGAAATGGCCGTGGTCCGCAAGCCGGCGGCCTGAGCGGTGTCTTGCAGGTAAGCGACGTTGAGGGCGTCCTCGCCGGACTCGTCGGTCGCGGTCCATGCGAAGTGCGCGGTCCCGCCGGGCGCGGCGAGTTTCTGCCACCGGGCCGCGAGCTTCTCGTGGATGGAGTTCCACTGGTCGCTGTCGGGGTGGACGTCCTGGAGCCAGAACCACTGGATGACCGACGCCTCGACGAGGCTGGTCGGGGTGTCGGCGTTGTACTCCAGCAGCTTGGCGTGCCCGGCGCCGTCGTAGCACAGGTCGAACCGGCCATACAGGTGCGGGTCGTGGCGCTTCCACGAGGCGCGGATCGGTTCCCAGCACCACTCGGGGATTCCGAAGTCGGCGTACCGCTTGCGCTTGATCACCCAGTCGACGGCCTTGAGGCACATGTCGTGCAGCTCCTCGACCGCGGCCTCCAGGTCCAAGACTTCGGCCATGGTGAAGACGTAGTGGGCTGCTTCGTCCCAGTACGGGCGCCCGTCATACCCGGGCGCTACCGACCGGTGAAACCCGAGCCCCTGGGACTCCACCAGGGCTTCCCAGCCCGGGCGCCGGTCCCCCAGTTCGCGGCGCATCAGGATCCGCTCCCGCCATGGCCGCCGAACCCGCCGCGGATCACGGTCCCGGACCGGGTGGCGATGTTCCCGGCCGCCGGCCGGGTGATCGTGCCGCCGGTCAGCCGACCGTCTGCGGCGCGGGTGCTGCCGTACATCCAAATGAACGCGCCGCCGCCGCTGCTCCCACCGCCACCGCTGTTGCAGTGCCGGTCATCGACCGCCTTGTAGGAGCCGTCGGCCTGCTTGACCGCGCAGTCAGCAGTGACCTGCGGCTCGTCGTCGGAGCAGGCGGTGACCATGGCGATCGACAGGGCGCCGAGCGCTAGCAGGGTGACGGCTCCGGATGCCTTAGGCATGGATCTTTCCTTTCAGGGGGTCGGGGGTGTCAGGCAGGTCACCGGGAGGGTTGTGCGTGACCTCGGGCTGGACGTGGTTGGCGTGGTCGGCCGGCATGTCCTGTCCGCAGACCTCGCACGCGGACACCGGGACGGTCTCCACGTCGGGGCCCGGGGCCAGGCGGATCGACCGGGCACAGTTCCGCTCGTACCGGACCAGCCCCATCGCCTTCAGGCGCCGCACGTGGTGGGTAGCCGACGAAGGGCCCCCCAGGTGGGCTGCTTCAGCGATTTCCGCTAGGGTCGGCGAATAGCCGTGCCGCGCGTGGAACTCGGCGATCGCGTCGAGGACCATGTGCTGCCGCGGCGTGAGGGCCTTCACCGGGCCACCTCGTCAGCCTTGAGGTGCGCCTCTTGCGCGGCCAGATCCGCAGGGCAGACACCACACGGGTTGCCGTCTGCGGTAGGGCACGCCGGCGGCCCACCACCGACACAGGCGTGACCGACGGGCATCATCTGGTTCTCGTAGTCGCACAGCTCCCACGCCACGACGGGAGGTGGGGTTGCGTCCTGGGCGGCGTCACGCAGCACCGGTGTCGACCGGCTGATCTGCCCGCACCCGGTGCACGCCATCTCCTGGCCGTCGACCACATGCTCGCGGGACGCCATGCACGGCTGGCACCAGACCATGAGGGCCGTCACGACGCCACCTCCGCCGGGGTCACGCCGCCCTTGTCGTCAAGCCACACCCAGCCGTGAACCCAGTGCCACACCGGGACATCGCCGGGAGCGGCGATGCCGTGGCGGATCTTCCAGCCCCGGGCATAGGCACCCTTCGGATCCGCTTCCACCGCGTTATGACAGAGCCGGCACGCGTGCAGATTGTTCGACGGGGTGTTGCTGTGCGGGTCCTTCGTGCCTCCCATGCCCTTCGCCATCCGGTGGGACGGGTCCGTGGCGCGGGCGTTGCCAAGGCAGATCACGCCGATCTCGCACATTCCGCCAGAGCGGATGGCGAGGATGCTCATCACCTTGCGGCTGGGGCCGGTGCGGCGGGACCGCTTTGGCGTGGCGGTCGCACGCTCCATCACCCCGCCGCCGGACGACATCCGCGTCTTCCGCTGGAGCGGCTTCCCCGGCTTTAGCCCCGTCTTGGCCTGGAGGCGGGTACGCCGCTGAAGGCTGCTCACTCGTCGCCATCCCCGGTCGCCGGGCCCTGCGGTGTGGTGTCCTGGTCGTCCTTCACCAGTTCCCCGGGCACGCTGTCAGGCTGCTCGGGTTCGATATCGAGAGCGTCGGGCGCCAGATCGGTGCGCACCGCCCCGTCCTGCGCCAACGCGCGTGCCATCTCCGCGGACTTGGGGATCAAGTCGAACAGCGCACGGATACACGACTTCTCCGCCATGGCGTTGTAGTCGTTCTTCCACGCCGGAGACCACGGGCTCTGCCCACGGTGGCGACGCCGTTCGACTTCCCGCCTGTCCAGCACGACGAACCGGTAGCCGCCGTTGACCAGCTTGGCGACCGCGTACCACTCCCCGGTCTCCTTGCCGCGTTCCCCCTTGGCGGGCTTGTGGCGAAGGAACGCGCCGAGCCCGTACTCGTAGTCGAACTCGTCGTTCTCGTACACCGTCTGCGTGTCGAGATACGCGGCCAGGGGGTGCTGCCAGAACAGGGTGGCCATGCCCTTGTAGCCGAGTTCGAAGCTGGCCTCCAGCACACCCTTGTTCTTTCGGGGGACGATGAACGCCTCACCCGTCGGGCCCGGCTCCAGCCCGAGTTGGGCGCAGGTGAGGATCGCGCCGGCCAGGGACTCGGCGGTGCATTCGGCCAGGTCGGGGTTCTTGCGGATCTGGGTGTAGGTGATCCGTGCCATCCGCTCGGCGGTCATGTGCGCCGGGAGTGCTTTGGCGATCTCCGGGGCCATCGCGGTGAGCAGGTCCCGCACCCGCGTTAGGGGATGCGGGCCGCTGCCGTTGCCCGCTTCTTCACGGTTGGCGATGGCGCTGCTGATGGTCTGGCCTGCCATATCAAGGCTCCTTCGAAAGACGCGCGGGGTTGAGCCGGTCCACGGTCGACTCGACAAGGCACGCCGCGTACACGTCGGGGTAGTCGCGCTTCAGCCGCTCACGGTCGATGTCCTTGCGGGGGAAAACCGAGCGGGAGCACACCTTGCGGTCCCCGGCGACGGCTCGTTTGCCGTCGCCGAGGATCTCTCTCAACTGGTTCTCGCACGCGTCCCTACGGCTCTCGGCATCCGCGAGATCACGCCGCGCCCGCTCGTAGTGGTCCGCCAGGGATTCGGGTACTTCGACCTCGGGTTCGTCGTCCTGGTCGACGGCCGGCCATAGGGACTGAAGCGCGCGGGCCGTGGCCGCGGCGTCGTCGATCGGCGGCGCGTCTTTGCGGTTCAGGCGGTCGACGAAGTTCGTGGCCGCGTCCCGTAGGAGCTTCACGTCCCGCTCGTCGTAGGTGACCAGGTAGTGACGGACCTGCTTGGAGTGCAGGAACAGGCACGACACGTAGCCTTCGGTCAGGCCGAGGGTGTCGAGCTGCCACAGCACCTGAGCCCGGTAGTGCACCGGGATCTCGTCAGTGCCCGCCTCGCCCCACCCCTCGTAAGTGGCGGACGTCTTGCCTTCCCACACCGCGACGGGGGCCACAGAGTTGGGCGACTCGTGTACCAATCGGTCCGGGGTCGCGAGCTGGTAGGGCCGCTCAGTGGACTGCCACAGCCCCGCGTCCCGCACGTGGAAGTGCGGGTGCGCTTCGGCGAACCGGTCAGCCACCCACGGCTCCAACGTCCGCCCGAGCGACATGGAGTCGTTGTCCCGGATCTGCGGCAGAGCGCCGAGCTTCCGCCAGTACAGGGAGTACGGCGACTCGTACGGCGACAGCCCGAGCAGCGCCGCGACCTCGGAGGCTGTTACGCCTACGAGACGGGCCGTGTGCCACTCGGGTGTCCGGTCCATGCCGGGAGGCAGGACCAACCGTGCTTTCACTAGTGGTCGTCTCCTTGGTCGTTCACGTCGTCGTCGGCCCGGTCGCGCCGGTCCCGTTCGCGGTCGGCCTCGGGCTGGACCTTCGCTGCGAGGTCGCGGCGCCGCTGCTCTACCGGGTCGGCGACGGGCTGCTGCGGCCGGCCGAGCCACATCGCTAGGGCGATGACGGCCACGCTGAACAAGATGGCCGCGCCGATGGACACCGCTGCCTGTACGCCGCTCACAGGGCGCCCACCTGCGTTGGGCCCGCGCCGGTCACCGCTACCGCGTCACCCTGTGGGGCGGGGAACTCGGCCGGCGCGGGAGCCTTGGGGAGGAGGACGACCTCGGCGGTGCAGCAGGCGTGAAGCTTCTGCGGGCGAAGTGCGCCGTCGACCTGCGCCCACGCCTCGCAGCACCGGCCCGGCTCACAGGGGCGGGCGTCTTCGAGCATCAGCCACACCGGGGGGAGCACGGTCTCCCCGTCCAGCTCGTACAGGCGAACCTTGTTGCCACGGTGGAGGTCCTCGAAGGCGGTCACAGCGCCTCACCGCCCGCGGGCTCCTCGCGACGGTTGGCGGTCCGCTCGTAGGCGATGAGTCGGCAGTGGATCCCCCACCAGGTGACGTGATGCGGACTCCGCCCGATCTCCGTCCACTCAGCGTCCAGCAGCTCGAAGAACGCGTCATCGGCACAGCAGCCGCTCTCGCCCTCCCCGACGTACAGCAGCAGGTCGCCTTCGTAGGCGGAGAGCGCGTGAGATGCCCACGGGTCGCTGTAGCTAGGCCATGACAGCAGCAGCGCCCTGTCGGGGTGCTTGCCAGCAGCCGACGCGTCATCGCGCAGCAACGGGTAATACGGCTCGGTGATCTCGACGAACGTGTTGTCGGTGACGTCGTTCGGCTCGTAAGCGACCACGTCGACACCGGCCTGGGCGAGTTGCCAAGCCCAGTACCCCGAACCCGCGCCCACTTCAACGACAGCGCGACCGTTCAGGACCCCGGCGATCCATGTGATGTCGCCGGGCGTCGGGATCGACCACGAGTAGGTGGAGACCAGCTTCGTACGGCCGACGCTCAACCCGGCGTAGTAGCCGGTCGGGGTGATCCCGTCGCCCATCCACCTGTCGTCGATCGAGGGCAGCAACCGGACGATCTCCCAGTACGGATTGCTCACCCCTTCCGGGACGACCTGGTCGTGGGCGGTACCGGCGATGATGAACTGATCGCGATGCCTCAGGTAGTCGAACTCGCCGTTCTCCACGTAGGCGCGGATCTCCGCGAGGGTCACGCCGAGGGCGTCCATGTCGATCTGTGTGGTCACCGGTCCACGTCCTCTCCGGTGTGCTGTGCGACGTGCGCGGCTTTGGTGAGCGCGTCGAACACCTCGGCGTCGCTGGCGCGGTCTGACCAGTCCCCCAGCAGCCCGACCAGCTCCCGGACGCTCAGCGCGTCGACTTCGGCCAGCGGAGCCACCACCCGACCAACCGTGCGGGCCGCCTCGATGAGGACCCGGTCGACAGGGGTGATCTCCTCCGGGGTGGCGCGCCACAGCCCGACCCACGTGTCCGGTTCCAAACCCACGGCGACGGCCAGCGCGCCGCACACATCTACGGACCCGTCGACCAACTCGTAGTGGCCACGGCACCGGCCATGCCGCTCCAGCACCGGGATTGCTGCGTTGAGGAGGTTCTCGACGGTCTTCACGCCGTCACCTCCGCGGCCTGCTCGGGCTTCACGAAGCGGGCGTTGTCCGGGTAGCGGTCTCGCCACTTCGGAGGAATGACGCCCTGATGCCATAGATCCCGGGTTGCCACCGTCCGACCGTCGAAGAACTCGACGTCGAACCGGCGGCCTCCGAAACCTCGGGACGGACCAGTGCCATCGCCGATGAGGTAGTGCTCCCCATCGATGACGACCCGCCGGGTTGGATCGTCCCGGTCTCTGAACCCGCCCGGCCCCCAGTAGTCGTCGTGATCCTCGCGGCCCTCGGAGACGGTCACAGTGATGGCGTAAGCCTTGCTGCCGCCGTCTGGCTGCGACACCGTGTAGACCGAGGTCACGTGGGTGGTGGCACCGTCCTTCGTGAACTCGCCAGCGGTTCGACTGGTGCCTGGCGTCTCCTGCGGCAGTTCCTTGATGACTGCGAGAACTCCAGCCCAGAGAGCGCCGTTGACGGACTCATTGCTGTTGCTTGTCACGCCGTCACCTCCGAGGGGACGACCTCGACCAGGCGGGCCACCAGGGCGAGGAACGCCGGGCAGGCCGCCATGTACGCTGCTTCACGCGCCGTAGCTGGGCTGTCGGGCCACGCCCCCCGGCACGCCGCCACGCTGAGAAGGCCAGGCGTGCTGGCCTCGTACGCGGCGACGATGTCCCACGCCGCGTCGTTGTGCTGGGTCAAGTGCCACCCGTCGAGCGGGCACACGTCCGGCATCAGGCACCACCGGGCGTGCAGCCACTCCCGGGCGGCCCGGAACCGCAACTCACGGGCCGCGTTCAGGGCGACGGTCACCCACGGGTCCAGGACGTCACCACAGTCCACGACGAGCCGGGCATCCCGGTACAGGCCTACGAGTTCTAGGGTCGGCATGCTGCGGATGTGGTCTTCCGCGGGAAGCGACTGGTCGAAGGGGCCCATGGCTGCGGGGGCGAGCTGCTGGGCGGTCACCTGGGGCCTCCGGCGTGCTCGGGGCAGTAGTCGATCGGTGAGCGGGAGCCCTTACCTCGGTTCGGGGGAACGTCCCATCCCGCGTCGCGGGCCGCGACGCGGGCGGAGTGGGCATGTCTCCGCCCGAACTCGCTTGAGGGGGTGAAGACAGCGCCGCAGTCCGGGCTGTCGCAGCGCACGACGTAGACCGGCGGCTGAGCTTCGTGGGTGCTCATGCGACGCCCCCGGCCTGCTCCACCTTGTGGACCGCGTACCCGGTGGCCTCACGGAACCCGTCTACGGCCACCGCGTGCAGCGCCACCGTGGACGAGTCACCGTCACCGACGCGCACCCACTCCCAGCGCTGGCCATCACCGGGCCCGCCGTCGGCCTCGGCCAGCTCTTCGGCGTGCGCGCGGGCGACGTCCTCGCGGGCGGCGGTGTCGATCTGCTGCCCCTCGAAGGTGACGAGGTACGCGACGCCTCGGTCTGATGTGGCCATCACGCAGCCCTCCGCTCAGCGGAGAGAACAGTGATGTCCCTGGCCAGCACAGCAGTCAAAGGCCCGTCGTCCACCTGGACGTACACCACCAGCTCACCCCGAAGGGTCGTGGTCCTGTACGCGGTGCCCTTACGGCCCTGGCGGTCACGAACCCGGGCGGGCCCATTCCCGAGCTGCATCTGGAGGTAGGTCTCGCGGACGCTCACTGCGCCACCCCCGCCGGGGTCTCGACGGCCTGCTTGGCGGCGTCGTACTGGGCGATGCCCCAGACGATCCCGTGGAGCGCCCACAGGAACCACCAGTGGAAGTCCTGAAGCTCCCACTCCCAGGTGTCCTGAAATCGGAACGGCTCCCCAGCCACCTCTTCGGGGAGATACTCGAAGTCGTTCAGAGCTGCGCGGGCGCCATCCTCGTACTCAGTGTTGTACTCAGCGAGTACGCCGTTGACGTGCTCGTCCCACGCCTTCGTCACGCCCGGATAGTCCTTCTCGACGTCCGCGAGATCGGCCGCGACCTGCTGATCGAAGACGTCCTTCGAGTACGTTCGGGTCGCATCCCTGTGGGAGGTCAGCTTCTCCGCCCAGTAGGAGGGGCTGATGTGGCCGACCGGCCCCCGGAAGAAGGCGAACATGTCGTCGAGGCGGTCGAAGACGAAGCTCTCACCGTCGCCCCGGAAGATCAGCGCGTGAGGCACCGTGATCAGGTCAAACCAGTAAGAGCCGCTGCCCGGCTTCTGGAACCTCAGGTGCCGATACAGGCCGTCGTCGTGGCGGACCGTCATCGTGTGCTCAGCGGTCTCGCGGGCGAACCGCTCTGCGATGCCCTGGTAGCGGTCGCTCATCGGGCCACCGCCGGGGTCTCGGCGTTCACGGGCAGGTCGAACACCAACGTGTACTCGACCTGCTCAACCATCCCGGTCACCCGCTGGGCGAACACCCGGTCGATCTCGGTGTACACATGCACGTGCACCGGACCGAAGAACAGGTCCACACCACCGAAGTCCTTGGTCCGGCACTGCCTGACCACCCCGCCCGCGTCCACGCACGCCCTGGCCGCGGTCACCATGAACTCGACCGCGTCAACGGGCTCGCCCAGGTAGGCCAACATGCGGTGCGACCCGGTATCGAGAGCGGCCCGCTCGGCGACCTTCGGGTTCACCGCCAGGAACGCGGCGACGTCACCCCAGCCCCGGCACATCGCTGCGGCCTCGGAGACCGACGTCGGGGTTTCGGGGCGGGTCTGGTTCTCGTCTAATGTGGTGGCCATCAGCCGCCACTTCCTTCCTGCTTTGGATCTGGTGTGTGGTGGGTTGAGATGGCCCGGCCGGTGCAGTCGGCTCGGGCCATCGAACGTTCAGGACTTCAGATGGCTTCAGGGAGCGTGTCGAGCGCGAGAGTGTCCGGATCAAGCCGCAGCTCCGCGCACACATCCGCCAAGGTCGGAAGCTTCATCAACTGCTTGTCCGACTTGAGCAACGCGGCGAGCTGCATGCGAATCGCGTTGCTCTCAGCGCGACCATCGACAACCGCCGCCTCACGGAACACGGCCTCGACGAACTGAGCCGGCGTCGCTTCGACCCAGAGCACGCCCTGTCGAGCTCCGTCCGATCTACGGACTGACATGCTCGGGCTGATGAGTCGCCCCGAGGTGACGGAAACGCCCCGAGCGATGAGACGCTCGTTTCGGCGCTGAGCCTCCCGTCGAGTCCTCACGGTGTTGACGTAGGAGCCGAGCGCGGCTTCAAGACGCGAGTCGATCCACGCGTTGATCTCGGGGTCGTCATGCTCGGCGGCCAGCTTGATGAACTCGGCACCCCAGATGGCTTTGTCCGCTCCGGGGTGCAGTCCGAGCACCATCTCGGCGATGCCCTGCTTCAGTTCCTCGCTCATCGAGCACCGCCCCCAATGACCCGCAACCCCGGACGGCGCGCGGCGCGAACCGCTTCCAGCCACTCAGTGACGTCACGAACCATGGCTGTAGCGACCTGCAACTCGGCCTCGGTGAGTGCTGCCGCGACTTCCTCTGCGTCCTGGAGGGGCAGGTCCGCGACCGCCGCGATCGAGCGGGACCAACGAGCCCGTACCCGGGTGCGGTTGACCTCGGCTCGCGCACCGGGCTGACGCTTCTCGATGGCGTCGAGAAGCTGGTCATCGCTCGGAGTCGCCGGGTCGTCCTCGACGATCTCGGCGTCGACCACTTCGACCACTTCAGGCGTCGGGGTCACTGGAGGAGCTGTGCGCAAGGGGGTCGGCTTGGGGGCCACGACTTCGCGGGCCTGCCGCACGGCAGCCGCCGTGGGCTTTCCGCCGGCGCCCTGAACGGCATGGTTCCAGGTCTCGCGAAGCTTCTCCGGCTTGTCGAGAAGAGGGGCAAGCTCACGGGCCTGAGACTCGGTCGGCACCCTAACCGGTCCGGGAAGTTGATCTACTTCCACAATTGTGGAATCGAGGTCCGCCTTCTCCGGAACGGTTTCCAGCGCTCGAACAACTCGCCCGTGGTCGAGGAGTTGGTAAGCGCGGGACTGGGACATCCCGAACTCGGTCATCGCGTAGTCGCGCCAGGAGTCGTAACCCAGGGCGCTCCACGCTTGCCCCTCATGGGCGCGCAACAGGAGCGAGTAGAGCTGCTCCGTCGCCGCCTTGATCTGCTCGGTGAGCAGTCGTGCTTCGTCCTCACCGAGACGGGATTCGATGTCGCTCACGCCGCACCTGCCCGCTTGGCGGCCTTAGCCTGACGCATGCGAAGCGCAGCCTTCTGGTAGTACGCCGCTTTGGCGTTCTCCGCGAGCTTGAGCCGAACGCCGGGGGCGAGCTTGCCGTTGGGGTCGACCTTGCGCTTCCAGTACTCCAGCGACGCCGGGGAGTTGTTGCGGGCTTTGGCAGTCGCTCCGGCCCGGTTGTCCTCGTGGGACCACCGGGTGTGGGCGGCGATGCTCGCGATGATGCTGCGCTCAGAGGGCGTGGCCATTACTCGGTCGCCCTGTACATGATCTCCTGCACGGTGCAGTCGAGTGCGTGGGCGAGGGAGTGGAGAAGGTCCACACTCGGACTTGCGGCGCCGCGCTCGATCGCTGAGATGTGCGGCTGAGTGACGCCCGCCTTCTCTGCGAGCTGCGCTTGCGAGAACCCTGCCTCCACGCGCTTGCGGCGTACCGCAGCGGCGTCGGCGTACTTGGGTCGCGCGCGGCTGCGGCGCTTCCGCCTCGGGGATTTCGTGGTCACAGACACCACACTACTGATCACTACACAGTTCTACAAGAATTTTTGGATGTCAGACTGTGTAGTTCTATGCAACGCGTGTTGTCAAGGCTTGTAATCTTCGGCGGATCCGCTCACTATGCTGGTCATATAGCTCTAGAGAGATCCAGAGAGGAGTGCAGGTCCCATGCCGCGAGACCTGCCATCAACGCCCGAGGGCGCCCTCATTCGCCGGGCCCGCGAGAGGGTCCGACCGAAGATCTCAATCGCCGTAGCAGCCGCACGCGCGGCGATGAGTCCCGAGAATTGGGGACACGTCGAGCGTGGCTACCAATCGCAAGGCCGCGGACAGCCCCCTCGCGTAGTCGTCGCGCCGGCCGACACGCTCGCCCACATGTCAAGGGCAGTCGGCCTCACTGCTGAAGAGCTGCGGGACGCAGGACGCCATGACGCTGCCGATCAGTTGCAGGACTTGATCAACCAGACGCCCCCGGGCGGCTTCCGGACCCAGGCAAGGTTCCCCGCGCTGATTACCGACGCGCAGCCGGCGACCGAGACAGCCACAGAGGCGCCGGTCGGAGCGAAAAGTCCCGCATGGTTCACCAGCGAGGCGAACCGGCGTGGGCTGAACATTGATCTGCTTACCGTCGACCAGCTCCGGAGCTTGGCGGCCCACTTTGGCTACACGCTGGGCGAGCTGCTGCTGAACGCTGGTCTGGCCACTGAAAGCGAGCTGAAAATTGGCGAGCGCCCTGCATCCCAGAGCAGGGCGCTCGCCGAGTTCGATGCTGCGATCAAGGAGATCGTTTCGTCTCCGCTGCTGTCCAAGCGGGATCGGGAAGCGGTGCAAAAGTCCGCCGACAAGACCCGTCAGGAAATCGTGGAGACCTACCTCGGAGGACAGTGATCCCCCACCTCAGGCGACGCCGTTGATGCGGTCCGTGAAGGGATGGCTACGCATCCGCCGTCCTTCCGACTCCTCGATCAGGGCAGCCTTGAGGCGGGCCGTCTCGATCTGGGTACGCCTGCTCGCCAAGGCTCCGTGATCTCCTCGGGTGAACCAGAGCACGAGGGTCCACAGACTGACCAACAGCGTGGCCAGCCAGACAACGAGGTACATCTTCAAGTGAAGATCTGTCATGGCGGCTCCGATCGTGCCGGCCCAGAGCAGGCCAGTGGCGCCCCCCAGCGCCACACGGATGCGTCGTGCGGTCATCGTTCCCCTCCATCAGCCGCGGGCGGCGCGGCTACTGCGGTGAATGCGTTCCCAGGCGTTCGCGGCAGTCCGGCTACTGTAAACGAAGTGGGCTGGCAATGGAACGGTGCAAATTCATACTTTTGATTGAGGCTTAATAGGCACTGCTCCCTGCACGTGCAGCATCACACGGGGTAATTGAACCCTTAACCACTTGCCCCTTTAGCTCCGTATGCCGGTTACGCCCCGCAAGCTTAGGTAAGCCATCCGTAACCCTCGGGACAGTGTCCCCGGTGGACTTCCAGCTAGATACGGTCACCAGGCGACAACCGGGCATGCGCCTGCCATGCGCGACGATCAGCGGCGGAGCGCCCATACCGGCGGATCATCTCCCATGACGCCCAACCGGCGATTCTCATGAGATCACCCTCGTTTCCCCCCGATTCCAACCATTTGTGTGCAAAATCATGGCGGAACCGATGCGCGTGCACATTGGCCACGCCGGCTTGCTTGCCACGGCGCTTCAACATCTGGTGTATGCCGGAGTTCTTCAACTGCCCCTTAGGGCCAAGCCACAGCCACCCGCTTTCGGCCAATGGATGGCGGGCCCGGGCTCGAATGTAACGATCCAAGTCCCGGGCCGCTTTGTTACCGACGGGTACGAACATCGTGTCGCCCCCCTTCTTGCGGATCCGCAGCAGCTTGCGTGACAGCAGGACGTCGCTGGCGTCCTGGTCGGCCGAGTAGCGCAAGCCGGCCAACGAGTCCAGGCGCATACCGGTGTCGACGAGAAGGCGGAGCAGGGCTGTGTCCCGCCGGTCGACGAACGACGTGCCCGAGGCAGCTTTGAACAGCTTGATCAGATCTTCGTCGTCGAACGTCTCAGTGGGGTGGTCGGGGACCTTAGGTTGATCTACGTTGGCCATGGGGTTGGCGCTGTGGCGTTCGCCTTCGGCCACCAACCAGCGGAACATCACCCGGAGGTTGCGGAAGTGCTTGGCGGTGTCCCCAGGGCTGGACTGGGCGATGGAGCAGCCGCAGGGCTCCGGTTCGTCGTCCGGTTCGGCGCCGGGGATCCAGCACCCGTTCAATTTGACGCTGAGATAGCTGCGTAGATGCTCGGCCTGGACTCCCTCGACGGTGTTGGGCATGTCATGCTCGTCGAGGTAGTCACAGAACTGGCGGCCCGTGAGGAGGTACGAGGTGATCGTCCCTTTGGAGCGGTTGGCCGCGGTGAGTGCCAGATCCCAGGAGTCGAGCAAAGTTCGCAACTCCGGTGATCTATCCTTAGTCTTGCGCCGGGGGGTCACGAGGCGAATACTATGCTTTCGCCTGGGTGTGCACAGGGGTCTTGCTCCTAGAGACTCGGGATAGACGCAGGTCAAGTCTCAGTTTTGCGGGGCGGTAGCTCAGCCGGTCAGAGCAGCGGACTCATAATCCGTAGGTCGTGGGTTCAAGTCCCACCCGCCCTACGACCCTGATCACGAGATAGAGCCCCTGGCCGGCAGCCATGCCGCCAGGGGCTCTCTCGTCTCGTCCGACCGTCCACGGCTGACGGTGGCCGTCTACGGCCGGTCTTCCCTGATGCTCACCCGGTGGCCGCTCCTGGAGCGTGAGTCATCTCGGGGGTTGAGGGTCGGATCGATCGCGGAAGCGTACCGCCGCTCCGGCGTGCTTGCGTGACGGTGCGAGCCTTGACGGGTGGCGGCTCACCATTGGTAGTCGCAGATCGCGGCGTTCTTGGAGTAGAACCATTGCTTGTCGAGGAACTCCGTATTGAGTTGCGCGGCCGCCGCGGTGTTCTCGATGAAGAATCCGTGATCCTGGGTCGTGTCGGGATAGACGTTCCTGGAACCGACGTAGAACGCGGTGTCGTCCACGCAGACCAGTTTGGTGTGCAGGCGGTACTTGTAGCCGTCCGGCCAGGTCTGCTGATTCGACGCGCGGAACGGTGCCAGTTGCAGGTTTCTTCTCAGTATCTGATGCGCCTGCGCGTCGTAGGTGGTGGTGAGCCGGACGCGATCGAAAAGCGACTTGTAGGCCACGTCAAGGCTGCCGATGTTGGAGTAGTCCGGCCGCCCGGGATTGCTGATGACGATGCGGACCTTGACGCCGGAGGACATCTTCGCGGCGAGGACGTCGAGGAACCTGACGTCGAACAAGGCGTGCCCCAATGGGGAGCCCGTGAATCCGTTGATGTCCTGCTGGGACAGTACGATCTTCGCCTTGGCGTGGGCGACCAATGCCCGCAGGGCGTTGGCGTCGGGATTGACCGTCATGAAGTCGCGGTCGGTGTTGGTCTCGTTGTTCGAGCCGGTCGCGGCCTGCTCTATCCGCACGACGGGCGACGGCACGTAACGGGAGGTCTCATCGCGGACCTGGATTCCGTAGCCGAGGCTGCCGACGGAGATGACTTCCAGGTTCCCGGCGTCGGCCGGCGTGAGGTTTTTGTACAAGGCCCAGTCCTTGGGCTTGTCGGACGCGCCGACCGCGACCCAGGCCTGGCTACCCGGGGCGTTGTGCACCCATTTCCATAACTCGTCCAGGAACCTGCCGGCTGAGGCGGCCACCGGGCCGCGCAGGGCTATGTCGAGGTCGGTCACCGGAGCCGAGTCCCCGAACCCCCTGCTGAAGAAGGGCCCGGTCTCGATGTAGTAGTTCGTCATCCAGTTGACGCCGCCGTGGATGACCGACTCGCCGTCGACGATGACCAATTTGGTGTGGTTGTACGATGACATGCCGCGGGTCGTCATCGACGCGACCCTGAAGTCGATCACTTCCGCGGCGGCCGGGCCGACCTTCTCTATCAGCGCACGACGAAATCCCAGCGGACCGGCCGTCACATCCACCCCCACCACGCCGGTCAGAACCCGCACGGTCAGCCGAGTGCGGTCCTTGGCGGCGCCGACGGCCGCGAGCTTGAGGCCGGTGCACATGGCGTCGAAGAAGTTGCCGTCCGGGAACGGCCCGGCCGGAGAACCTATCACGTCCGGCGGCCCGAAACCGCTGATGTCGACGGTTCTCTTCGCCTTGGCGATATTGTTCTGGATCTTGACGAGCAGGGCCTTGACGCCGGGCTTTTCCTCACCCTTCGGAATGTCCGTCGGGGAGGCCCAGCCCCAAACGCCGGGAACCTGCAGTATCCAGGATGCGCTCCCGCCTCCAGTCGTGTCGAGCGCATTCCCAGAAGTGCGCTCCCACAGTTTTCCTCGCATTCCGGGCGAAACGGAATTCAGTTCGTGTTCTACCGCGTCCAGATACTCCATATTCGCATCGTTGCATCCAGAAGCCGAGACCACCAGATACCAATGCCATTCACCTCGAACCTTCGTGAGGCGGTCGGGTCGTGTAGCGACTCGACCGAGTGGCGTTTCCAGCGGCGGGTCAACCGTTTAGCCCGGCTTTCGCGTCGAGTGGGCGATATTCCATGGTTCCGGGTGTGGTGTCCTTCCTGGCCGTCGGGATCGTCGGGGCTTACAGGGCGCTGCCGTGGACGTGGAAAGCCTCATCATCGCCGGACGGTTACGGTCCCCGTCCACGCCCCGCCGGGTCCGCGCCGTGCTCAACCCGCTCGACCTGCCTCGCTACGGCCGCTACCGGCACACCTACGCCGGCCTCCCGGCCGCGCACGCCGAGCTGATCCCGCGTCGATGCCGTCGACCGGCAGGTCATGGTCACGGCCGCCCCGCGACAAGGGGGCCGAGGGTTTCCTGGTCAGCCCGTGGTCTCAGTGAGACGAGCTCCACGGTCGTGGGTGCTTCGCGGAAGCGAACTGTCCCGTGGCGATCAGGATCACGACGAGCGCGAGCGGCGCGATCCACCCGCTCCAGCCGAGGATCGTCGCCTGCGTGGTGTCGACGTGCTCGCCGGCCTTGGCGAAGAGGAGGTAGGTCCCGCCCGCCCCGTTGAACGCGGCATGCGCGAGGGCCACGGGCCACACGGACCCCGATCGGAGCCGCAGCCAGCCGAAGACCGCGCCGACCAGGATGCACATGCCGACCATCGCGGTCACGCCGAGCCAGCCCGGCGCATCCGGGTAGTTGTACCCCAGGAGAATGAGCGGAGCGTGCCAAAGGCCCCAGATCACGCCCGAGATCAGGAGGGCTGGGAGTGTACCGAGCGGCATCAGTCTCGGCAGCAGCCACCCTCGCCACCCGAGTTCCTCCCCCAGCGCCGGGATGAGGTTGATGAACGCCGCCAAGGGGAGCGCGGCGAGCTGGATGACGACGAGCGCGCCGATCGGCATCGGGATCTCGGCCACTCCCGCCGCGCCCGTTTGCTCGTCGAGGACCCGCTGGTACGCGGAGAAGTTCACGAAATCGGCCGGGTAGACCCCCAGCAGCGCGCCGACCGGAAGCGCCACCAGGACGAGCGCGATGGACACGATGATCCCCAGCGCCGCGTAGCCGAGCAGGCTCCGGACCGGTCGCAACGGCCACAGTCCGAGCGTCCGCGTCTTCCGCTGCGGCCGCTCGACGAAGAACACGACGACGAGGGCGGCGATCGCGGGGGTCGTCATCGTGGCGGCGGCCACGAGGGTGAACCAGGGGCCGGCGAGTCCGTCACCGAACCAGAGCGGGAGCGCGAGGAGCCAGGCGAGCGCGAACGCCAGGGTGGTGAACACACCGATGGATCGCAGATCGCGACTGCTCATGCGGGGGCCGCCTCGGGGCGCGGCCGCCTTCGATCCGACCGGAGCTTCGATGGTCACGACGTCTGCCTTTCGAGGATGTGCAGACCGGCGATGGTGCGGTCGTCGCGGAACGCGATCCGCGCCGTGTAGTCGCCCGCCTCCAACGCAAGCGGCGTGTTCGTGATCGTCACGTCGCCGGCCCGGGCGACCTCAGGCTCTCCATGCCCCTCGAAAGCTCCCGACAGGCCGACGATCTGCGCCCACGCGGCCGCGAGCGCGTCCTCCGACAGGCCATCGCGCATGCTCGGATCGAACCGCTCGGTGACACGCGACCATCGCCCGGACGCGAGGTCCTCGATCACCGAGGCGGCCAGTTCGGCGACGCCGGGCAGGGGCGTGGTGTTCATGGGTTCTCCTGTTCTCGGATCGGTCGGCTTGCCGTAGCGCTGAAACGCCGCTTGCCGGCTCACGCCGAGCGCATCACCGATGACCTGCCACGTGGCGCCGTTCTGGCGCGCCTGCTGCACGACGGCACGCACGACGTCATCGGCGGCCGCCTGCATGCTCACGGCGCGCCCGATCGAGTCGGCCCAGTCGTCGCTTCTCGTCAGGACCCGTGAGGCGAGGAACGCCTCCATGCGCGCCTTCAAGGCCCGCAGCGCCTCTGTCAACGTCTCTTGCACTTGTAAATCATAGCTTTACAAATGGCCTGTGCGTCAAGAGGGATTGCTGGGACCATCTGGTTGGAATCGAACGCTAGCGACACGTTTTCGCAGCTCGGAGCCTTGACTTAACGATGCCCGGCCCGCGGCGACTCTCGACGGGGCTCAACCGGCACGCCGGTCGTCCACCTCGACGGACAGCCATCGCCACGGCGCCGGGGAACACCGGTGTGTCAGGCCGCGGGCCGCAGATGTTCGCGCGCCCACTGCTCGAAGGTCGTGAGCGGGATCCCGAAGGCCCGCGCGTACTCGGGGCGGGCGGGTTGCCCGACCACCTTGACGAACTCGTGTGAGGCCACGCCCGGCCCCGGCATCCCCGCGGCGACCGCCTCCTCCATGGTCATGTCGGGCGCGGCCAGCTCGGTGCCCAGCGCGCGGGAGAGAACCCCGGCGATGTCCGCCATCGTCAGATAATCGCTCGCCAGCTCCAGTTCGACCTTGTGGAACCGCTCAGGGGCGGCGAAGGCCGCGGCGGCCGCCGCGCCGATGTCGTCGACCGCGGCGAGGGAGAGCCGGGTGTCGGGCTTCAGCACCGTCACCAGGCCGCCCTCGACCCCGCGGGGAAGCAGGTATGCCACGGACGGCAGGAAGTTCTCCATGAAGAAGCCCGGCTTGATGATCGTCCAGTGCGTGAAGCCGGCCTCACGCACACGGTCCTGGGCGGCGGCCTTGGCGCCGAGGCTGGGCCCCAGCGATGCCCAGCGGCCTTCGGCCCAGCCGGGGGCCTCGGTGTGCTGCCCCGCGCCGGAGACGGACGTGTGCACGAACTGCGGCACGCCCGCGGCCAGCGCCCCCTCGATCAGGTTGACGGCCTGGGCCAGCTCGCCGTCGAAGTCGAAGGCGCCTTCCCTCAGCGCGGGCATCTGCACCGAGAAGACGGCTCGGGCTCCCTCGGCGGCCCTGATGACGGAGTCGCGGTCGCGCAGGTCGCCGGTGACCAGTTCGGCGCCGAGCGCCTTGACCGCCTTCGCCCGGTCGGTGGAGGGATCGCGGACCAGCGCCCGGACGGGCACGCCGGTCGCGAGCAGGGCGCGGGCGGTGGCGCCACCCTGCTGTCCGGTGGCACCGGTGACGAGGACGGGTGCGGGATCGGTGGACATGAGGCTTCTCCTCCGATGGGCGGGCAAGAAACGGCGGGGCCCGCCGTTTCCTGTTCCGGTAAGATACGGCGGGCCCCGCCACTTAGCAAATGTGAGGTGACGACATGCCCGTCCAGCGTGCGGACGCCCGGCGCAACTACGCGCGCCTGCTCGCCGTGGCCGCGGAGGCGATCGCCGCGCAGGGCGCCGACGCGTCCCTGGAGCAGATCGCCCGCACGGCGGGAGTCGGATCCGCCACCGTGCGCCGGCACTTCCCCACCCGTCACGCCCTGCTGGAGGCGGTCTTCCGCGAACGGGTCGAGACCCTGTGCGCCCATGCCCGCGACCTGACCGCCCGGGCCGACACCCGGGCCGCCCTGCTGGAGTGGCTGAGTGCCGTCACCGCGGACGCCGCGACCATCCGGGGCCTGGCCATCGCCCTGACCCGCGACCAGGCCGACCCCGGCGTTGCGCACGAGCACTGCAGCACGGCGCGGCTCACCGAGGCGGGCGCCCCCCTGGTCCGCCGCGCCGCCGACGCCGGCGCCCTCACCCCGGGCGTCACCATCACCGACCTGCTCAACCTGATCACCGGCATCGCCCTGGCCACGGAACACCACCCCGACCCCGCCGCCGAGGCGAACCGGCTGCTCACCCTGACCGTGGCAGGTGTGAGCCCCCACCGGAGATGAGCGGACGGGAGCACGTTCGGCGTCGCGCCGTCGGCGACGGAGCCGTCAGCGGGCGGGCTCAGAAGCCCTGTGGGGTCTGCCCGAGGGTCTGGCGGGTGTGGAGGAGGCGGGTGCCGAGTTCGGTGGTGTGGTGGAGCATGAGGTTGGCGTGTCTGACGCTGGCTATGAGCTTGGCCTGGCGCAGGACGTGGGCGTGTCTGCTGGCGCTGGACAGGGAGACCCCGGCGTCGCGGGCCAGTTCGCTGGTGCTGCAGCCTGAGGTCAGGGCGATGCAGCGCAGGATCTCGGCCCGGGTCTGGCCAAGCAGCGCCACCAGCGGGTCGCTCGCGGGGGTGCCAAGGGCGGGGCGGCGCGGGACGGGGTAGGCGAGCACGGGGGGAAGTCGCGGGTCCACCAGGGCGATCGGGTTCATCCGGCAGAAGTAGGACGGGATCAGCGTCAGGCCCCGGCCTCTGAGGTGGATCTCGCGGTCGAGGCCGGGCGGGTAGTCCACCTCCAGAACGGGAGGTCGCCAGCGCATCGCGGGCCCGAGGTTGGCGAGGACCTGCTCGGGGCCGCCGGTGACGAGGTGACGCAGCATGAAGGCGCGTTCCTCGGTCAGCGCGTGGTCGGCGTCGGGCAGGTGGGGGGTGACGACGGCCCGGCAGTAGCCGGCCACGACGTCCCCGAGCCGCCTCATGGTCTGCTGGTCGCCGCGTGCGAGGTCCTCCAGGTCGGCGGAGGGAAGGCCGGTGGCGCGGCGCAGGAGGTCCACCTCCTCCCGGACGCGGGTCCGCGGAGTGTCCTGGAAAGCCTGGATGCCGGGCTCGTCTCCCAGCTGCGCCTCGATCGGGGTGAGGAAGTCGGGGAAGTACGGCCCTCGGGGAGCGAGGGGAAGCAGGAGGGAACGCACGGAGGGCAGCAGGCCGCGTTCGCTCAGCCGGGCGTGGGCCTGACACCGCCACGCGGCCATCGCCCTGTCGCCGTCACGCGTCTGGAGCCGGTGCAGGCTGCCGATCATCTCCCACATGAGATCGGTGCGCGTCGCCGTGCGGGTGAGCACGAGGTCCTCGGCGGTGAAGACGATCCTCAGGGTGCCTTTGGAACGGTGGCTCATGCCTTTCCTTCGCGAGCTGCTCGACGACGACGTCCCTGACCAGCACCAGGCCGACGCCACACCGAGCACCCGGCCCGCGCGATCCCCGCACGCTCCACGCTAACCTCCGCCGCGCGCGTCCGCGACGTCGTCGGCGCCCCGGGGCCGGCCGCCGTCCGGCGTGACGCGCCGTGCCGTCCGGCCGACCGTCCGCGCCGGACGGGTGGTGCACGCACCGTCATCAGGATGTTTGCCGCCGAAGTCAAACCTCTTGCACTCGACGTTGTCACCGTCGACCATGAGCACGACTTGGGCGATATGCGGCACATGGCCGTCTGCACCGCGTGGGCGCGGCCAGAGCACTGATGAACGGACGCCTGTATCCGCGGCCGGCCTCTGAGGGGAGAGCCGGCGGCACGGGAGGAACCGGCGTCTTCGGGGAGCCTTGCGTCTACGGGGAGATGGCTGATGGGCGAATGTGTGGTGCGACTCGACGATGTGCCGGTCAGGCACCGGTTCGGCTACTGGTGGGAGCTGGTCGCCAAGTCGGTGGTCTCGGTGGACGCCTCCAGCCGGCACGCGACCGACTTCTGGGCCGAGATGCGTTCGGTCGACCTCGGCGCGGTGCACCTGTCGAGGGTGAGATGCGTCGACTTCACGGCGAACAGGACCGCCAGGCACATCCGCGGCTCCGACCCGGAGGCCTACCAGCTCTCCGTCACCGTCCGCGGCCGATCGGGGATACGGCAGGGAGACGGTGAGGCACTGCTGGCGCCCACCGATCTGGTGCTCTACGACACCTCGCGGCCGTTCAACGCCTGGAGCTCGCCCGATGCTCTCAGCGCCTGGAACGGCTCACGCGGGAACATGGCCGACGGCGTGATCGTGCACATCCCCCACGACGTGCTGAGGATCTCGGCGGCCGCGGTTAAACCGATGCTGGCCAGGCGAATCCCGGGACGTGGCGGCGTCGCCGCGGTGTTCGGCAACCTGCTCCACCACCTGCTGTCGCAGGCCGACCGCCTGTCGCCGACCGACCGCGATCGGCTCTCCGTCGTGGTCATCGACCTCGTCACGGCCCTGCTCGCACACGAACTGGAGATCGATCCGGCCTCGTTCACGGCGGATCCCGGAAGGGTGCTCGTCCTTCGCATCCAGGAGTTCATCGAGAGGCGCCTTGACGACCTGAGCCTGACGCCGGCCGACATCGCCGCCGCCCACCACATCTCGCTCCGCCAGATGCAACGGCTCTTCCACCAGGAAGGGCACACCGTCAGCGGCTGGGTACAGCATCGGCGGCTCGAACGGTGCCGTCACGCACTGGCCGACTCCCTGATGGAGGACGTCCCGATCAACGCCATCGCGGCCCGGCTGGGCTTCGCCAGCGACGCGCACTTCAACCGCCTCTTCCGCCGGACCTACGGGCTCCCGCCGGCGAGCTACCGCCGCCGCCTGCGCGACAGCCGGTTACAGCCCGCCCGGGAAGCCGGATAGGACTCCGCGAACAGCACGGCGGCGCCGGGCGCCTCGTTCTCCGGCGCCGCCCGGGAGAGGCCGGGGGCGGGTTGCCGCCTCGGCGGCGGGGGCGGATAGTCGAGGGGAGACGCCTTCCGGGAAGGAAGGTCCGCTGTGACACGGGTCTTCGTCAGCTACCGGCGCCGTGACGCCGGCGACCTGGTGGACGGGCTGGATCACGCCCTCAGCCGGGCCTTCGGGCGGGAGAACGTCTACCGGGACGTCGTCTCCATCCCGGCCGGGCGCGACTGGCTCAAGTCCCTCACCCATGCCATCAGGGCCTGCGACGTCGTGCTGGCCGTCATGGGCCCGGACTGGGCGGGCGGCACGGGCGGGGACGGGAGCCGGCGGATCGACGACCGGCGGGACGTCGTCCGCGTGGAGATCGCGACCGCGCTTTCGGAGAGGGTGCCGGTGATCCCGGTTCTGACCGACCGGGCCGTCATGCCGCGCCCGGAGGAGCTCCCGCTCAACGTGGCCGGGCTGACGCGTCTCAACGCGCTCTCCCTCAGGCGAGCCCATCTCCAGGCGGACATCGCGCACGTGGTCGAGGCGGCGAGGGCCCAGCCGGCGAGGCGCGGGGAGACCTTCCTCAGCCGGCTCGACGAGGCCAGGCGCCCGGGTGACCTGGTCGGCACGTGGGTCAGCCGGAATCCGGGCGACGCGCTGCTGGAGTTCACCTTCCATCCCGACGGGACGTACGAGTCGACGGGCGCGCTGCGTCAGGAACGGCGCTCCGGCTCCATGCTCTTCGAGTCCTACCAGGCGGGCGAGTACACCGTCACCGGCGGGCGGATAGGGCTCACCCCGTTCCGATCGAGCACCAGCCGCCGCGACCCCGACTTTCCGGAGGAGGACTATGTGAACCGTCCCGAGCGCGCGGCGGACAGCGAATACTCCTACACCATTTCCGGGGCGGCGCCGGACGAAGTCCTCGTACTGGTCGACCAGCGGGGCAGGCGAATCCCCTATCGCCGCCTCGGCTGAACTCCGGCGCGACGCCCGCCGCGCGAGATCCGCCCTCGCCGGGCGCCTCAGCCTGCGGCGGGGGTGCGGCGCAGCAGGTAGGTGTCCATGATCCAGCCCTTGCGGGCGCGGGCCTCGGCGCGCAGCTCGCGGATCCGGTCGCCGACCTCGGCCACCGGGCCGGAGACCAGGATCTCGTCGGGCGTGCCGAGGTAGGCGCCCCAGTAGATGTGGAAGTCGTCGCCGACGCCGGCGAACGAGCAGTGGGCGTCGAGCATGACGAGCACGTCGTCGGCGGTGGCGCCCTCCTCCGCCAGGCGGCGGCCCGTGGTGATGTGCACGGGCCGCGCCACCCGGGTGAGGCTGGTGGCGTGCCGGGCGGTCAGCGCCGAGACGCTGCTGATGCCGGGGATCACCTCGTACTCGAAGGTGAGGAGCTCGGCGACCTCCTCCAGGATGGCGAGCGTGCTGTCGTACACGCCCGGGTCGCCCCACACCAGGAAGGCGCCGGTCTGGCCGTCCGCCAGCTCCTCGCGCACCAGCGCCTCGTACACCCGCGCCCGGCGCGAGCGCCAGTCGCGCACGGCGTCGGCGTAGGCGGGCGTGGTGCGGTCGCGGTCGGGGTCGCGGGCCTCCACCACCCGGTACGGCGGGCGGCCGTGCGCCTCGATCAGGTCGTGCCTCAGCCCGGTCAGGTCGTGTTTGACCTCGCCCTTGTCCAGCAGGAAGAACACGTCCGCGGCGGCGATCGCCTTGACCCCCTGCAGGGTCAGGTGGTCAGGGTCGCCCGCGCCGATGCCGATGATGAGTAGCCGCTTCACCCGCAAAAGCATGCCAGAAGGGCTGCTATACGATATCCCTCGCAAATCACCCCAAGGAGGCACGTGGCCGCGATCACGGTCGTCGGCGTCGGCGCCGACGGATGGGACGGCCTCGCCGCCGGCTCCCGCCGGGCCGTGCAGGACGCCGAGGTGCTGATGGGCGGTCGCAGGCAGCTCGGCCTCGTGCCGCCGAGCGCCGCCGAACGGGTCGCCTGGCCCTCTCCCCTGCTCCCCGCGCTGCCCGAGCTGATCCGGGCGCACGACGGCCGCCGCGTCTGCGTGCTGGCCAGCGGCGACCCGATGTTCTACGGCATCGGCTCCACGCTGGTGCGGCTGCTCGGCCCCGGCCGGGTGGAGGTGCTGCCGCACCCGTCGTCGCTGTCGCTGGCCTGCGCCCGGCTCGGCTGGCCGGTGGAGGGCGTGGAGGTGGTCAGCCTGGTGGGCCGTCCCCCGGCCGCGCTGAACGCCGCCGTCCAGCCCGGCCGCCGCCTGGTCGTGCTCGGCGCCGACCGCGGGTCGCCCGCGCTGGTCGCCGCGCTGCTCACCGCCCGCGGCCACGGGCCCAGCCCGATGACCGTGCTCTGCGACCTCGGCGGGCCCGGCGAGTCCGTCGAGCGGGGCACGGCCGAGGCGTGGACGGCCCCGGCCGCGTCCGCGCTGAACGTGATCGCCGTCGAGTGCGCGCCGGGCCCCGGCGCCGAGCCGCTCGCCAGGGTGCCCGGCCTGCCCGACTCCGCGTTCGAGCACGACGGGCAGCTCACCAAGCGCGAGGTCCGCGCGGTGAGCCTGTCGCGGCTCGCCCCGCTCCCCGGCGAGCTGCTGTGGGACGTCGGCGCGGGCGCGGGCAGCGTCGCCGTCGAGTGGATGCGCGCCCACCCGTCGTGCGCCGCCGTCGCGATCGAGAGCAGGGCCGCCCGCGCCGCCGCGATCCGGCGCAACGCCGACGCGCTGGGCGTCCCCGCGCTGCGGGTCGCCGAGGGCGAGGCGCCCGCCGCGCTGGAGGGCCTGCCGGCGCCGGACGCCGTGTTCGTCGGCGGCGGCGCGACCGCCCCCGGCCTGCTGGAGACCTGCTGGGCGGCGCTGCGGCCCGGCGGACGGCTGGTGGTCAACGCCGTCACACTCGAATCCGAGGCCGTCCTGGCCCGGTGGTACGGCCGGCTCGGCGGCGACCTGGTGCGGCTCTCCGTCCAGCGCGCCTCGCCGGTCGGCGGCTTCACCGGATGGCGGGCCGCGATGCCGGTGACCGTATGGTCGGTCACCAGGAAGGACGCGCCATGACCGTGTACTTCATCGGAGCCGGCCCCGGGGCCGCCGACCTGATCACCGTGCGGGGGCTGCGGCTGCTGGAGTCCGCGCGGGTCTGCCTGTACGCGGGCTCGCTGGTGCCGCGCGAGCTGCTGGACGCCTGCCCCGAGGGCGCGCGGCTGGTCGACACCGCGAACCTGACCCTCGCCGAGATCGTCGAGGAGCTGGCCGGCGCGCACCGGGCCGGGCTCGACGTGGCCCGGCTGCACTCGGGCGACCCGTCGGTGTTCAGCGCCGTGGCCGAGCAGATGCGCCGGCTGGACGCGCTGGACGTGCCGTACGAGGTGGTGCCCGGGGTGCCGGCGTTCGCCGCCGCGGCCGCCTCGCTCGGCCGGGAGCTGACCATTCCCGGGGTCGGGCAGACCATCATCCTGACGCGCACCTCGGCACGCGCCACTCCGATGCCCCCGGGCGAGGACCTGGCGACGCTGGGCGCTAGCGGCGCCACGATGGTGCTGCACCTGGCCGTGCAGCGCATCGACGCGGTGGTCGAGGAACTGCTGCCGTCCTACGGGCCCGGCTGCCCGGTGGCCGTGGTGGCGCGGGCGAGCCGGCAGGACGAGGAGATCCTGCGCGGCACGCTGGCCGACATCGCCCCCCGGGTGCGCGCGGCGGGGATCCGGCGCACCGCCGTCATCGTCGTCGGGCCGGTGCTGACGGCGTCGGAGTTCCCCGACAGCCACCTCTACAGCGCCGCGCGCGTCCGGTCGTGAGACGCGTCCTGATCCTCGGCGGCACCGCCGAGGCACCCGTCCTCGTCGCCGGGCCGCCCGGCCCGCGCGCTGAGTGCGCACGTTCGTGAGACGCGTCCTGATCCTCGGCGGCACCGCCGAGGCGCGTGCGTTGGCCGCCGAGCTGGCCGGGCCGGGCGTCCACGTCGTCTCGTCGCTGGCCGGGCGCGTGAGCGACCCGCGGCTGCCCGTCGGCGAGGTGCGCGAGGGCGGCTTCGGCGGGCCGGACGGCCTGGCCGCCTGGCTGACGGCGCGTCGCGTCGACGCGCTGGTCGACGCGACCCACCCGTTCGCGTCCCGCATGACCGCCTCGGCCGCCGAGGCCGCGCGGCGCACCGGCGTGCCGCTGCTGGTGCTGCGCCGGCCCGGCTGGCGGGAGGGGCCGGGCGACGAGTGGCGGCGGGTCCCCTCGCTGGAGGCCGCCGCCGAGCTGCTCACCGCGCCCGCCCGGGTGTTCCTCACCACCGGGCGCAGGAGCCTGCAGGTCTTCGCCGGGCGACCGGGCGTGTGGCTGCTGGCCAGGTCGGTCGACCCGCCCGAGCCGCCGGTCCCGGCCGGCGTCCACGTGCTGCTGGACCGCGGGCCGTACACGGTCGAGGGCGAGCGCGCCCTGATCCGCGAGTACCGGCTCGACGTGCTGGTCACCAAGGACAGCGGCGGCGCCATGACCACCGCCAAGCTCGTCGCCGCCCGCGAGCTGGGCCTCCCGGTGATCATGGTCGACCGGCCGCCCCTGCCCGAGGGCCTAGGCCTGGTCGGCGACGTCTCCACCGCCGCCGCCTGGGCCCGCGGGCGGGCCTGACGCCCGGCGCCCGGCCTGGCGCTCCAGCCGTACCTCGTGAGGCCGGGCGAGACCGTGCGGGTGAACCCGTGGGGGACGAGTGCCACAAGCGCACGAGACGGCCGCCGCCGTGATCGTCAGGCCGGGTCCGCCTTGTGTGCGTCCCCGTCGGCTTGGCTGATCAGGTGCGCTCGGCGCAGCACGTCGAGCTGAGCAGGGTTGTAAAGAGCCTGGAGGGCGTGGCCGGCGGCGCTCAGGGCCGCCCGGGCCCGGCCCGGTGTGGCGGCCTTGGGCTCCAGCGTGACCGAGTGATCGGTGGCCGCGTCGATGAGCGGTGCTATCCGTTCGGCGAGGGCCTGCCGGGTGGCCTCGTCGGCGTCCTCGGGAAGGTCGCGGAACTCCTCGTCGAGTGCGGGGTTGGGACGTGCCTCAAGGGTCTGCCGCACCGCATCCATCGACTCGTCCGAGAACAGCTCGGCATAGATCGTGAGCAGTGCGCGATCGTTGTCACGCAGCGACTCCGCGACGCCGCTGAACCCGGCCGGCACATCCGGCGACGCGCCGGGCTGGGACAGCACGGCCAGCTCTCGCCGGATGTTCTGGAGCCGCTCCACCGTCGCCTCCAGCTCGGCGTCGATTGCCTGGAAGACCGAGGCGCGGCCGTCGGGGTCCGTTCCCATCGCCGCCACCTGTGCGAGCGGCACACCCAGTGCGGTCAGTCGCTTGATCTGCAGAAGCCGCGTCAGGTGGCGGACCTCGTACCGCTTGTAGCCGTTGGGCTCACGCTCGGGCTCGTCGAGCAGGCCGATCTCGTGGTAGTAGCGCACCGTCTTCACCGTGCATCCCGCCAGCTCGGCCAGCTCGCGTGTGCTCCACGCCATGGGTCCTCACCTCCTCACGCGGTACCGCACGTCCGGCGCCGGCGGCGGCGCTAGCTCGTGGCCCCCGCCCGCCGCTCGCGCAGCCAGACGAACAGGACCATGCCGATGTCGACGGCGGCGATGATCAGCAGGGACGCGTCGCCGGTGTCGGTGGACCGGTCGAGCGGGAAGGCCTCGCCATCGGCCATCAACGTGTTGACCGTCGTCGCCAGGACGTTGTTCGCGATGTGGAACGCGACCGGTGCCTCGATGCCGCGGCTGATGATCGCCATCAGCCCGGCACAGACGCCGAACACGACATAGTATCCAAAAAGCCATGGGTCGGTTGACCCGTGGACCACGGCGAAGGCCAGGCTGGAGACCACGAGCCCGACGACCAGCGCCGGGCGGACCGCACGCACCCAGGACGCGGCGGCGGGCAGCGCGGCGCTTCGGAACATCAGCTCCTCACCGGCGGACTGTACCGGGGTCGTCAGAAGCATGATCACCAGTATGGCGATCGTCGTGCCGGTGACGCCGAAGGCGGTCCAGCCCGGAGCGTCGGGTGCGACCAGCGCCCCGAGACCGATCCCGGCGCCCACCAGCAGAGCCGCGCCCGTCAGGTACCGCGCCAGACGGCGTGCGTCGAACGCTCGCGGCGAACTGATCAGGCTTCGCCACGGCACCCCGGCCGTCCACGCCAGGAGCAGGATCGCCAGCACGCCCGCCGCGCCGATGCTCAGGTTGACCGCCAGGAACTTCAACGGCGTGATGGTGGCCGACATCGGGTCGTCACTGCCCTCGATGACGCCGACGACCTGGTAGAAGAGAACCTGCAGGACCAACATCGCCAGCGGCGGCACGATGATGACCACGAGCGGCTTCCACCAGCTCATGCGCAGGTGGGCACCGAACGGCCGGGACTCGTCGACGGCCGGGTGAGACCGCCCCGGCGCCAGGGTGCTCGGGTGGGACGTCGCGTCCCGGGGGTCGCCGGAACCGGGTGTTTCCATCGTTGATTTCCTCGTGGGCTCGAATCTCCATCTTCGCTCACGAGCCAACACCCTGCCCTGGGGGCACACTCAAGTCGCCGGGTGGACGCGATCCTCGCTCGGGGTCAGGGGCGGCGGCGCGGGGTGTGGACGGTGCCGGTCACGCGGGTGGTCGAGGAACCGGCGATCAGCAGGCAGCGCGTGGCCATCCGCTCGGGGTCAGGGGTAGCGGCGCGGGGTGTAGACGGTGCCGCTCTCGGTCACGCGGGTGGTCGAGGAGCCGACGATCAGCAGGCAGCGCATGTCGACCCGCTCGGGGTCCAGCTCGCCGAGCGTGGTGACGGTGACGCTCTCCCCGGGGCCGCCGACGTCCCTGCCCACCACCACCGGCGTGGCCGGGTCGCGGTGCTCCAGCAGCAGGTCGCGGGCCGCCGCGAGCTGCCACGTGCGGCTGCGGGAGGCGGGGTTGTAGAGCGCCAGCACCAGGTCGGCGCGTGCGGCCGCCGTCAGGCGTTCGGCGACGACCTCCCACGGCTTGAGCAGGTCCGACAGCGACAGCACGCAGTAGTCGTGGCCGAGCGGCGCGCCCACCCTGCTCGCCACGGCCTGCGCCGCGGTCAGGCCGGGCACCACCCGCACCGGCACGTCCGGGAAGCCGGCCGCGGCCTCCAGCACGGCGCTGGCCATGGCGAACACGCCGGGGTCGCCGGAGGACACGACGGCCACCCGCGCCCCCTGCCCGGCCAGTTCGAGGGCGTGCCGGGCGCGCTCGGCCTCGACGCGGTTGTCGGTGCGGTGGCGGCGCTGGCGCGGGTTCGGCGCCACCCGGTCGACGTACGGCCCGTATCCGACCAGGTCGGTGGCCGCGGCGAGCGCGTCCTGCGCCTCGGGGGTGAGCCACGGCCGCCCGGCCGGGCCGAGGCCCACCACGACCACCTCCCCCGGCCCGCCGGACGGCTCGCGCTCCGGCACGAAGGTGCGCTCGGCCGGGCTGGCGAGCAGGGCCAGCGAGAAGTACGGCACCCCGTCGGGGTCGACGTCCTTCAGCGGCGCGACCCGCTCTGCCCCCATGGTGGCCCGTTCCACGTACCAGGCGTCGTCGAGGCGGCCGGCGTCGGCGAACGCGTCGCGCACCTTCTCGAACGTCCGGCCCAGCTTGAGCACCGCGGCCGAGCCGGTGCCGCGCAGGTGCTCCGTCAGCACCTCGCCGGGCAGCGTGCCCGGCAGTACGGTGAGGATCTCGTCCCGCTCCACCAGCGGCCGCCCCAGCACCGCCGACGCCGCGCTGACCGAGGTGACGCCGGGCACCACCTCGGTGGGGTAACGGTGCGCGAGCCGCTTGTGCATGTGCATGTAGGAGCCGTAGAACAGCGGGTCGCCCTCGCTCAGCACCACCACGGTCCGGCCGGCGTCCAGATGCGCGGCCAGCCGTTCGGCGCAGTCGGCGTAGAAGTCGTCGAGGGCGCCCTGGTAGCCGCCCGGGTGGTCGGTGGTCTCGGTGGTCAGCGGGTAGAGCAGCAGCTCCTCGACCTGCCCCTCGCGCATGTACGGCAGCGCGATCGACCGGGCGATGCTGCGGCCGTGCCGGGCCGCGTGGTAGGCGATCACGTCGGCGGCGCCGATCAGCCGGGCGGTCTTGACCGTGACCAGCTCGGGGTCGCCGGGGCCGAGGCCCACTCCGTACAGCCGTCCCGTCATCGCTCACTCCACTTCGCTGGCGATGGCGTTGACCGCCGCCGCCGTCATCGCACTGCCGCCGCGGCGGCCGTGCACCACCAGATGGTCGAGGCCGCTCGCGGCGAGCGCCCGCTTGGACTCGGCGGCGCCGATGAAGCCGACCGGGATGCCGAGCACCGCCGCCGGGCGGCCCGCCCCCTCGGCGACCAGCTCCAGCAGCCGGAACAGCGCGGTGGGCGCGTTGCCGATGGCCACCACCGAGCCCGCCAGGCGGTCGCGCCACAGTTCGAGCGCCGCCGCGCTGCGGGTGGTGCCGAGCCGCTCGGCCAGCGCGGGCACCTCGGGCGCGCCGAGCGTGCAGATCACCTCGTTGTCGGCGGGCAGCCTGCTCCGGGTCACGCCGGAGGCGACCATCATGGCGTCGCACAGCACCGGCGCGCCCGCCCGCAGCGCGGCGCGGGCGCCGACCACCACCCCGGGCGACCAGCCGAGGTCGGCCACCAGGTCGGTCATGCCGCAGGCGTGGATCATGCGGACGGCGACCTGTGCCACCTCGGGCGGCATGCCCGACAGGTCGCTCTCGGCGCGGATGGTGGCGAACGACCGCCGGTAGATCTCGGCGCCGTCGCGGATGTAGTCGGTCACTACTGCCTTTCCTCGTATCCCTCGCCGGTGGCGACCATCTGCGTCACCCGGCCGCGCGGCAGGCCGCAGCGCCGCTCGCATCCCGCCCAGTGCACCGGCACCGCGGGCGCCCGGTCCCGCCCGGCGGCCCAGCGTGCCGCGTCGGCCTGGACGTCGGCCAGGGACTTCGCGCAGCCGGGACGCCCGGTGCAGGCGGTCACGCCCACCCAGGGCGAGGCCGGGTCGGTGACCAGGCCCGCGTCCTCCAGCGGGCCGGCGAGGGCTTCTACCGCGCGCGCGTCCACGTCGAGCAGCACGACCGTGCGCCACGGCGTCAGCCGCACGGGCCGGGCCGTGCCGGCGAGCGCGCGCGCCTGGGCGGGTGAGAGCCGGCCCAGCGGCACGACCGCCTCCAGCGCCACGCGGCCGTCCCGCTGCCCGACGGGCCCGGCCCGCCGCGGCGCCGGGCCGGGCGCGGGCTCGCCGGTCGTCGCCCCGCCCAGGCGGGCGGCGATCCGGGCCGGGCCGCCGGTCAGCTCGGCGATCCGCCACGCGCCGTCGTCGCCCCGTTCGGCGAGGAACGCCTCGGCCGCGGCGATCATGAGCGTGACCGGGTCACCGGTGGGTGTCGGGCGCCCGGCGGGGTGCGGCGGGCCCGCCGTCCCGGCCCCGGGGCGCGGAACGGCCGAGCCGGCCGTGAGACCCTCGGCCGGGAATGGACCGCCGGCGGCGAACCCGACGCCGGTGCCGGCCAGCAGCAGGCCGCCGGCGCCGAAGGTCACGTCGGCGCCGAGCCCGGCGGCGTCGCCGGTGCCGTCGTCCAGGGCGAACAGGAACCGTCCGGGCAGCCCGGCCAGGCCCGGGGTCGCGCACAGGGCGGTGTCCAGGGCCGCGACCAGCGGTTCGGTGGCCAGCGCGCCCGACGGGCCGCGCCCGCCGAGCGGGGAGGCGACGATGTTGCGCACCCGTTCGTGGGCGGGCGAGGGCAGCAGCCCGGCGGCGGCGATCCGCGCGGCGAAGGCGGCGGGCGACCGCAGGCCGCGCACCTGGACGTTCGCCCTGGACGTCAGCTCGATGACGCCGGAGCCCAGCTCGTCGGCGGCGGCGGCCAGCTCGCGAAGCTGGGCGGCGGAGACCACGCCGCCGGGCACGCGGACCCGCGCCAGCGGGCCGTCGGCGGCCTCGTGCACCTGTAGCGCTCCCGGACAGGCGTCGGGACGCGCCCGTCCGGAAAAGTCAGCTATGGACACGAAGAGGATGGTAACGCCAGTTTTACGGTGAGCCGAGCTGCCGTAGTCTTCCCGTAGACGAAGGCAATGGGAGGAAGCCGGTGCGAATCCGGCGCGGTCCCGCCACTGTGACCGGGGAGCGAACCCCACCGAAGGCCACGGCCCGGAGACGGGCGGGAAGGCCGGGGTGAGCGTCGATCCGGAAGCCAGGACACTTCCGCCGTCGTGACACCCGCGGCCCGGGGCGAGGACCCCGAGGGAGGATCTCTTCGTGCCTGGCGACAGCCATACCGTCCTGCTGCTCTCCACCTCCGACACCGACCTGCTGAGCGCCCGCGCCGGCGGCGCGGCCTACCGCCTGGGCAACCCGGCGAGGCTGCTCCCCGAGGACCTGCCCGCGCTGGTGGACGGCACCGACCTGGTGGTGGTGCGCCTGCTCGGCGGGCGCAGGGCCTGGGAGGACGGCCTGGACGCGCTGCTCGCCGGACCGCGCCCGGTCGTGGTGCTGGGCGGCGAGCAGGCGCCGGACGCCGAGCTGATGGAGCTGTCCACCGTCAGCGGCGGCGTCTGCGCCGAGGCGCACGCCTACCTCGCGCACGGCGGCCCCGCCAACCTCGCCGAGCTGCACGCCTTCCTGTCCGACACCGTCCTGCTGACCGGCCGCGGCTTCGCGCCGCCCGAGCCGGCGCCGTCCTGGGGCCGGCTGGAGCGCGAGTCCCGGGGCGGGCCTGGGCCGGTGGTCGGGGTGCTCTACTACCGCGCGCACCACATGGCCGGGAACACCGCGTTCGTCGAGTCGCTGTGCCGGGCCGTCGAGGACGCCGGCGGCCGGGCGCTGCCCGTGTTCTGCTCCTCCCTGCGGACCGCCGAGCCCGAGCTGCTCGAAACGCTGCGTCAGGCGGACGCGCTGGTGGTGACCGTGCTGGCCGCCGGCGGCTCGCGGCCGGCCACGGCCGGGGCGGGCGGCGACGACGGCGCGTGGGACGTGGGGGCGCTCGCCCAGCTCGACGTGCCGATCCTGCAGGGGCTGTGCCTGACCTCCAGCCGGCAGGCGTGGGAGGAGAACGACGACGGCCTGTCGCCGCTGGACGCCGCCTCCCAGGTGGCGATCCCCGAGTTCGACGGCCGCATCATCACCGTGCCGTTCTCCTTCAAGGAGGTCGACGAGGACGGGCTGACCGTCTACGTCGCCGACCCCGAGCGGGCCGCCCGGGTGGCCGGCATCGCCGTGCGGCACGGCCTGCTGCGGCACACCCCGCCCGCCGAGCGCCGCCTGGTGGTCATGCTGTCGGCCTACCCCACCAAGCACTCCCGGATCGGCAACGCGGTCGGCCTGGACACCCCCGCCAGCACGGTCGCCCTGCTCGCCAGGCTCGCCGCCGCCGGGTACGACCTGGGCGACGGCTTCCCGGGCGTGGCCGGGCAGGACGGCGACGCGCTGATCCACGCGCTGATCGCCGCCGGCGGGCAGGACGCCGACTGGCTCTCCGAGGAGCAGCTCGCCGGCAACCCCGTGCGCATCCCCGCCGCCACCTACGAGGGCTGGTACCGGACGCTGCCGGACGACCTGCGCGCCCGCATGGAGCGCCACTGGGGGCCGCCGCCCGGCGAGCTGTTCGTGCACGAGGGCGACATCGTGCTCGCCGCCCTGCGCGCCGGGAACGTCGTGGTGATGGTGCAGCCGCCGCGCGGCTTCGGGGAGAACCCGATCGCCATCTACCACGACCCCGACCTGCCGCCCAGCCACCACTACCTGGCCGCCTACCGCTGGCTGTCGGCGGAGTTCGGCGCGCACGCCATGGTGCACGTCGGCAAGCACGGCAACCTGGAGTGGCTGCCCGGCAAGTCGGCCGGCATGTCGGCCTCGTGCGGGACGGACGCGGCGCTCGGCGACCTGCCGCTGGTGTACCCGTTCCTGGTCAACGACCCGGGCGAGGGCACGCAGGCCAAGCGGCGCGCGCACGCCGTCCTGGTGGACCACCTGGTGCCGCCGATGGCGCGCGCCGAGAGCTACGGCGACATCGCCCGCCTGGAGCAGCTCCTGGACGAGCACGCGTCGATCGCCGCGATGGACCCGGCCAAGCTGCCCGCGATCAGGGCGCAGATCTGGACGCTGATCCAGGCCGCCAGGCTCGACCACGACCTCGGGCTGGCCGACCGGCCGCACGACACCGAGTTCGACGACTTCCTGCTGCACGTGGACGGCTGGCTGTGCGAGGTGAAGGACGCGCAGATCCGCGACGGCCTGCACGTCCTCGGCCAGGCCCCCGAGGGCCCGGCGCGCGTCGGCCTGGTGCTGGCGATGCTGCGCGCCCGGCAGATGTGGGCCGGCACCGAGGCCCTGCCCGGCCTGCGCGAGGCCCTCGGCCTGGCCGAGGACGGCACCGCCGGCCTGGCCGGCGTCGACCACGCGGAGGCGACCGCGCGCGCCCTGGTGGAGGCGATGGAGTCCGCCGCCTGGTCCCCCACCGCGGTACCCGCCGTCGTCGACTCGATTCTCACCGATCCCGCCCACCACGAACCCGCCGACCTCCCCGAACCGGCCGAACCGGCTGCCGGGGAGCGGCGGGTCACGGAGCCCTCCATTCCGGCCGGACGCGCATCGGCGCTCCCGGAACCGCACGCGCCCGCCGACGCGGCCCGGCGTGAGCTGGTGGCGCGGGTGCTCACGTTCGCCGCCACCGAGATGGTGCCGCGGCTCGCGCGCACCACCGACGAGCTGGACCACGTCCTGCACGCCCTGGACGGCGGATACGTGCCCGCCGGGCCCAGCGGCTCGCCGCTGCGCGGGCTGGTCAACGTGCTGCCGACCGGGCGCAACTTCTACTCCGTCGACCCGCGGGCGGTGCCGAGCAGGCTCGCCTGGGAGACCGGTCAGGCCATGGCCGAGTCGCTGCTCGCGCGCTACCGCGCCGACACCGGCGCCTGGCCGAGGTCGGTCGGCCTGTCGGTGTGGGGCACCAGCGCCATGCGCACGGCCGGGGACGACGTGGCGGAGGTGCTCGCGCTGCTCGGCGTCCGGCCGGTGTGGGACGAGGCCTCGCGCCGCGTCACCGGCCTGGAGCCGGTCGCGCTCGCCGAGCTGGGCCGCCCCAGGATCGACGTGACCGTGCGGATCAGCGGCTTCTTCCGCGACGCGTTCCCGCACGTCGTCGCCATGCTGGACGACGCCGTGCTGCTGGCAGCCGGCCAGGACGAGCCCGGGGAGGACAACTACGTCCGCGCCCACGTCGCCGCCGACACCGATGCCCACGGCGACGCGCGGCGGGCCACCATGCGTGTCTTCGGCTCGGCCCCCGGCGCCTACGGAGCCGGGCTGCTGCCGCTCATCGACAGCCGCAACTGGCGCGACGACGCCGACCTCGCCGAGGTGTACGCCGTGTGGGGCGGCTTCGCCTACGGCCGCGACCTGGACGGCGTGCCCGCCCGCCCGGACATGGAGCGCGCCTACCGCCGCATCGCCGTCGCCGCGAAGAACATCGACACCCGCGAGCACGACATCGCCGACAGCGACGACTACTTCCAGTACCACGGCGGCATGGTGGCGACCGTCCGCGCCCTCACCGGCAAGGCCCCGGCCGCCTACGTCGGCGACAGCACCCGCCCCGACGCCGTGCGCACCCGCACCCTGTCGGAGGAGACCTCGCGGATCTTCCGCGCCCGGGTGGTGAACCCGCAGTGGCTGGCCGCCATGCGCCGCCACGGTTACAAGGGCGCCTTCGAGCTGGCGGCCACCGTCGACTACCTGTTCGGCTACGACGCCACCACCGGCGTCATGGCCGACTGGATGTACGACCGGCTGACCGAGGCCTACGTGCTCGACCCGGAGAACCGGGCGTTCATGACGAAGTCCAACCCGTGGGCCCTGCACGGCATCGCCGAACGCCTGCTGGAGGCGGCCGACCGCGGCATGTGGCAGCGCCCCGACCCGGATATCCTGGCCCGCCTGCGCGAGGTCTACCTCAAGACCGAGGGCGACCTGGAAGACGACACCCCCCGCTGACCGCCGCAGGACCGCCGCAGGCTCCGGCCGTGCGCCGCCGCTGACCGGCGCCGGGACGGCGCGGAAGGCTCCGGCCGTGCGCCTCGCGTTGCCTGGGCGGCCCCGCATCGAGCCAAGGCGGAGGCCGGCCGGGACCGCGCCGCCCGGCCGATGCGGCGTCGAGCCGGGCGGCCCGCGTGGGACCTACCGCAGGCCCGAGGGGGCCTTGGCGGACGCCACCAGGCGGTGGGCCAGCCAGGGGGTGGCGGTCCAGTGCAGGTGCAGGTAGGAGGCGGTGAGCAGGGCGTCGCCGAAGCCGTCGGCGCCGTCCTGCCAGCGGAACAGCGGGTCGGCCGCGGCCTCGACGGCGGTGCGGTGGAACTCGTGGCCGTGGAAGCGCTCGCCCGCGACGGTGAGCAGCGAGTCGCGGGTGGCGACGGCGTCGCGGTAGCCGAGCGCGAGCCGGCCGGTCATGCTCGCCCTGCCGGGCACCCGGCCGCACATGCGCCGGCCGTCCAGCTCCTCGCACAGGTAGAGCAGCCCGGCGCACTCGGCCGCGATCGGCCCGCCGAAGCCGGCCACCTGCTCGCGCAGCGGCCGGTTGGCGGCCAGCTCGGCGGCGTACATCTCGGGGAACCCGCCGCCGATGACCAGCGCGCCCGTGCCCTCCGGCAGCGCCTCGTCCTTGAGCGGGTCGAACACCGCGACGTCCGCCCCGGCCGCGCGCACCAGCTCGACGTGCTCGGCGTACCCGAAGGTGAACGCCCTCCCCCCGGCGACGGCCACCACCGGCCGCCCCCCGCCCGCCCGGGCCGACCAGGCCGGGCCGGGCGCGTACGGAGCGGCCGAGGACGACCAGGCCGCGCCATGCGGGCGCGAAGCGGCGGACAGCTCCCCGGCCCCCGCGCGGGACGGGGACCGGGGGAACCGGGCCGAGTCGGGAGCGGGCGGACCGGCGGTGGATCGGCCCTCATCCCGTTCCCGGTCCGGGTCGCCGGATCGGGAGGACCGGGCCGAGTCGGGTTCGTGCGGAGCGGCGGTGGGTCGTTCCTCCACCCGTTCTCCTTCCAGGTCGCCGGATCGGGGCAAGCGGGCTGAATCGGGAGCGGGGGTGGATCGGCCCTCATCCCGTTCCCCATCCGGGGCGCCGGGCCGGAGGGGCCGGGCCGGGCCGGGAGTGGGGGTGAGGCGGCCGCCGTCCCGTTGCCCGGCCGGGGCGCCGGGGCGGGGGGACCAGGGTGGGCCGGGGAGGGGCGGGGCGGTGGCGGCGAGGCGGACGAGGGCGTCCAGGTCGCAGGAGCGGGCGACGAGGGCGGCGAGCCGGTCGACGGCGGCCACGGCCTCGGACTCGCGCTCGGCGGCGGGCACCAGGCCTAGGTGGCGGGAGGGGGTGGAGACGGCGTCGTCGCGGTGGATCGCGCCCAGCACCGGCACGCCCGCGGCCGCGAGCGCGGCGCGGCAGAGCTGCTCGTGGCGGTCCGAGCCCACCCGGTTGAGCACGACGCCCCCGACCCGCACCCGCGGGTCGAACGTGGCGAACCCGTGCACCAGGGCCGCGACCGACCTGCTCTGCCTGGCCGCGTCCACGACCAGCACCACCGGCGCGTCCAGCAGCCGGGCGACGTGCGCGGTGGAGGCGAAGTCGGTCTGACCCCTGCCGTCGAACAGGCCCATCACGCCCTCGACCACCGCGAGGTCGCACCCGGCCGCGCCGTGCAGGAACAGCGGGCCGATCAGCTCCTCCCCCTGCAGCCAGGGGTCCAGGTTGCGGCCGGGGCGCCCGCTCGCCAGGGCGTGGTAGCCGGGATCGATGTAGTCGGGCCCCACCTTGTGCGGCGAGACCCGCAGCCCGCGTGCGCGCAGCGCCGCCATCAGGCCGGTGGCGACCGTCGTCTTGCCGCTGCCGGACGACGGCGCGGCGATGACGAGGCGCGGGGGCCCTACCACTCGATGCCTTTCTGTCCCTTCTGCCCGGCGTCCATGGGATGGCGGACCTTGCCCATCTCGGTCACCAGGTCGGCCACCGCGAGCAGCCGCTCGGGCGCGTCCCTGCCGGTGATCACGACGTGCTGGTCGCCGGGGCGGGCGGCGAGCGTCGCGAGGACGTCGTCCAGGTCGAGCCAGCCCCACTTCAGCGGGTAGGTGAACTCGTCCAGCACGTAGAAGCGGTAGGTCTCGGCGGCCAGGTCGCGCCTGATCTGCTCCCAGCCCTCGCGGGCGTCGCCCGCGTGGTCCTCCTCGGTGCCGGGCCGCTGGATCCACGACCAGCCCTCGCCCATCTTGTGCCAGGTCACCGTGCCGCCCTCGCCGGAGGCGCCCAGCACGGTGAGCGCCCGCTCCTCGCCGACGCGCCACTTGGCCGACTTCACGAACTGGAACACCCCGACCGGCCAGCCCTGGTTCCAGGCGCGCAGCGCCATCCCGAACGCGGCCGTCGACTTGCCCTTGCCCGGCCCGGTGTGGACCATCAGCAACGGCCTGTTCCTGCGCTGCCGCGTGGTCAGCCCGTCCTCGGGCACCGTCTCCGGCTTTCCCTGCGGCATGTCAACCGGCCCTTCTGTGATCGCGGACCACCGAGCCGAGGTCCGACAGCGTGTCGAGCGGGACGAGGCGCGCGCCGAGGCGGGCGGCCAGCCGGACGGCGAGGCCGAGGCGGACGGGGCCGCTCTCGCAGTCGACGACCACGCTCGCGACGCCGCGCAGCAGGGCCGCGGCGCGGTCGACGTCGCCGCCGGCCGTGGCGCGGCCGTCGGTGACCACCACCAGGAGCGGGCGGCGGGACGGGTCGCGCAGGCGTTCGACGCGCAGCACCTCGGCCGTCCTGACCAGGCCCGCGGCCAGCGGGGTGCGCCCGCCGGTGGGCAGCGAGCGCAGCCGGGCCGCGCCCGCCTCCACCGAGGAGGTGGGCGGCAGCACCAGCTCGGCGGTGGCGCCGCGGAAGGTGACCAGGCCGACCTTGTCGCGCCGCTGGTAGGCGTCCAGCAGCAGGCTCAGCACCGCGGTCTTCACCGCGGTCATCCGCTTCCGGGCTGCCATCGAGCCGCTGGCGTCCACCGCGAACAGCACCAGGTTGCCCTCCCTGCCCTCGCGCACGACCTCGCGTAGGTCGTCCCGGCGCAGCAGCAGGCCGGGGCCGGCGCGCCCGCGCCGCCTCTGGTGCGGGGCGGCGGCCAGCAGGGTCGCCGTCACGTGTAGGTCGTGGACGGTCCCGCCGGGGCGGCGGGAGCCCGCGGCGCGGCCGTGCGGGGTGCGCGCCCGCGAGCGACGGCCGGCCGCCCCCTCGCCGAGGCCGGGCACCTGGAGCAGCGGCACCCGGTGCGGCGCCGCCGCGAGGGCGACCCGCCCGGGGCCGTCATCCGGGCCGCCGGCCCGGTCGTCATGCCGGTCGCCGGCCTGGTCACGCCGGTCGTCGGCCGCGTCGTGGCGGTCGCCGGTCCGGCCGTCACCGCGGGCGTCGCCCTCGCCGTCGCGCGGGGCGTCGGTCGTGTCAGGCCCGTCGCCGTTCCGGGCCCGGTCGTGTGCGGGCCCGCCGGCGGGGTCTCGCCGGTGCTCGCCGGGATCGGCGGCGTCCGAGCCGTCCGCCGGGTCCCGCGTGTCCCCGGCCGCGCCGTCCGGGCCGGCGCCGGGGTCGTCGCCCGCGCCGGGATCGCGCCCGCCGGGTCCGCCCGGCGGGTCGCCGGGGTCGTCGTCGTCGCCCGATGTGCGGTCCAGCAGCTCGTCCAGCAGCGACTCGTCCAGGCCCGGCGCGTCGAACGGGTCGCGGCGGCGTCGGTGCGGCAGGGACAGCCGGGCCGCCGCCCGCACGTCCTCGGTGGTCACCGCGTCCCTGCCCTGCCAGGCGGCGTGCGCGATCGCCGCGTTGGCGGTGACCAGGTCGGCGCGCAGGCCGTCCACCTCGAACGCCGCGCACACCGTGGCGATCTGCCTGAGCCGCGCGTCCGGCAGCCGCACCGACGGCACCCGGGCCCGGGCGTGCGCGATCCGCTCCGCGAGCGCCGCCTCCTCGGCGGTCCACCGGGCGGCGAACGCGCCGGGCTCGGCGTCGAACGCGAGCCGCCGGCGGACCACCTCGACCCGCTCCGCCGGATCCCGGGACGCCCGCACCTCGACCGTCAGCCCGAACCGGTCGAGCAGCTGCGGCCGCAGCTCCCCCTCCTCGGGGTTCATCGTGCCCACCAGCAGGAACCGGGCCGCGTGCCGCACCGACACCGACTCGCGCTCCACGTAGCAGGTGCCCAGCGCGGCCGCGTCCAGCAGCAGGTCCACCAGGTGGTCGTGCAGCAGGTTGACCTCGTCCACGTACAGCACGCCGCGGTGCGCGGCGGCGAGCAGTCCGGGCTCGAACGCCTTCACCCCCTCGGTGAGCGCCCGCTCCACGTCGAGGGAGCCGACCAGCCGGTCCTCCGACGCGCCCACCGGCAGCTCCACGAGCGCGGCCGGACGGCGGACGCCGCGGGCGCCGGGCTCGTGCGGGCCGTCCGGGCACTCGGGGTCGGGCGCGGCGGGGTCGCAGGCGAACCGGCAGCCCGCGACGGCGTCCACGGGCGGAAGCTGGGCGGCGAGCGCGCGGACGATGGTGGACTTGGCCGTGCCCTTCTCCCCGCGCACGAGGACGCCGCCGACGCGGGGCGAGACGGCGTTGAGCACCAGCGCCAGCTTCAGGTCGCCGAGTCCGACGACGGCGCTGAACGGGTAGGTGGCGACCAAGGGATGACCTTCCGGTTGACGTGGGCGACCCGCCAGCCGTCCCGCGTGACGGTCAGCTCAGTGGTCGAGAGCGGCGCGATGTCGAAGCGGGCGGCCGTGCGCGGGTCCAGGCCGAGCGCGTGGCCGAGCGCGGCCCTGATGGCGCCCGCGTCGCAGACGGCGACCGCGGCCGGCTCGTCGCGGACCGACTCCAGCCAGGCGCCGACGCGGACGGCCAGCGCGGCGAGGCTCTCGCCGCCGTGCGGCGCCGCCTCCGGGTCGGCGAGCCAGCGTGCCAGCTCCTCCGGCTCCCGCCGCGCGACCCTGTCGTACGGCAGGCCGCGCCACCGCCCGGCGTCGGCCTCGCCCAGCGCCGGCGCCGCACGCGGGACGAGCCCCATGGCCTCGGCGGTCTCCGTGGCCGCCCGCACCGGCGCCACCCAGGCCGCCTGGGCCCGGGTGGCCTCGTCAGGGCCGCCGATCACCTCGGCGCTCCCGGCGGGCGCGGCGGCGTGGACGGGCGCGGCGCCGGTCGTCAGCAGGCCGGTCAGGGTGGCGGCCCTGGCCAGGCTCGCGGGGTCGGCCCGCTCGTCGGCGGGGAAACGGGCCGAGCGCATGCCGGGGGTGGTGGCGTGCCGGATGAACAGCACTCCGCTCAGCTACGGGAGAGGGCGGGCGCGGCGAACGCCGGGCGGCGGGCCGCGCGGTCGCTCACCCAGCCGAACAGCGCGCCGAAGGCGGCCCAGAAGACGAGCTGGGTGCCCAGCGACGCCAGCCTGAACTCCCACAGCAACCCGGCGGGGAAGCCCTCGGGGACCTCGTCGACGGCGGGCAGCAGCAGCCAGGCCGCCACCACCGGGACGAGGAACGCGGCCACGGCGGCGGTCCACCGCGGCCACGGCCCGCTGTGGACGTGGCGCGCGGTCGCCACCGCGATCGCCACGGCCGCCAGGCCGACCAGGACCATCACCACGTAGAGCACGGTGCGGCCGTTGATGGTCTCCGGGTCGCCCACCGCCGGCGGGTTGGCCGGGTACTTCAGGAAGGGCACCAGGATGACCGCGCCGAAGGCCGTCGCTGCGGCGGCGAGGGCGAGCCCGCCGTCCGAGCGCGGCCCGACCCGGCCGCGCAGCCCGGCGTAGACGAGCGCGAACACGCCGCCCACGGCCAGGCCGTACAGCCCGGTGGCCAGGAACAGGCCCGCCTTCTGCACCGGCCGGCTGACCGCGGCGTCCTCGCCGTGGTCGTGCCCGGCCTCCTCGGCCGGCCCGGCGGCGGGCGCGTGGGCGGCCGCAGCCTCCTCCAGGGCGATCGCGCTGTCCACGTGCGGCTCGCCGAAGAGGAAGGCGAACCCGCCCGCGGCGAACCCGGCCAGCAGGCCCAGAAGCAGGCCCCTGACCAGCAGGGTGCGGATCACGCCCGCCCCTAGTGGCACGGCACGCCGAGCAGATGCCGCCCGTCGTGCATGAGTTCGTGGAGGTAGGTCCCGGTCTGGGAGATGGCGCCGTTGTCCATCAGCACCAGATAGGCGACGAGGAGCAGCACCGGTACGGCCAGCAGCCACGGGCCCAGGCGGGGAAACGGAATGACGGAAGGAGCGGACATGCCACTCATGAAGCCTCCTCAGGGATGACGCGTCCCGAACATCGAGGTCACGGCCACCCAAGCGACCTGGCTCCCGGGATCAACGTCCCGGATACAGTGGCGCGTCCGCACCGGCATCTCACCGGATTTCCCTTGGACAACCGTGAAATCTACCGAAACGTATCCCTTCCTCCCGTTCGCGTCAACGCCGGAGGCGCCCCCCGGCCGGCGAGCCGCCGCCCACGCGAGGCGCGCCCGGGGCGCTCGCGGGGACGTTCGCAGGGGCGCTCGCGGGACGTTCCCGGGTCGTTCGCTGGTCGTTCGCGGGGCGGCGGGTGGCGCCGCGGGTAGGTCTCCCGGTGAGCGCCTTCCGGGGGGAGAGAGCCGATGTCCGACGAACGTCCGATCCTGGTGACCGGGGCGGCCGGGAGCGTGGGAAGGGTCGGGCGGAGCGTCGTCGGCCTGCTGCGGCGCGACGGCCTGCCGGTCCGCGCGCTCGTCCGCCGGGAGGACGAGCGCGCCGAGGCGCTGCGCGCGATCGGCGCGGAGGTGGTGGCCGGCGATCTCGCCCGCGCCCCCGACGTGGCGCGCGCGCTGGACGGGTGCCGGAGCATGTACTTCGGCATGAGCGTGTCGTCGTCGTACCTGGAGGCCGCGCTCACCACCACGGCCGTGGCGCGCCGCTACGGGGGCCTGGACGCGTTCGTCGCCATCTCGCAGATGACCGTCTCGCAGATGGACGTGACCAGCACCGAGGAGTCGGCGCACCAGCGCTGGCACTGGCTGGCCGAGCAGGCCCTCGCCTGGTCGGGGGTGCCGGCCGTGTACGTCCGGCCGACCGTCTTCCTGGAGAACCCGCTGTTCACGACCTTCGCGGCGGCGTCGATACGCCAGGACGGCACGATCCGGCTGCCGTTCGGGGCGGGCCGCACGTCTCCGGTCGCGGCCGGGGACGTGGCCGAGTCGGTCGCGGCGATCCTGCGCGACCCCCGCCGGCACGTCGGGAAGGTCTACGAGCTGACCGGCCCCCGCTCCCGCGACCTGACCGCCATGGCGGAGGAGTTCTCCCGCGCGCTCGGCCGCACCGTCACCTACGTCGACGAGCCGGCCGAGCGGTGGCTGGACCGCGACCTGCGCGGCGCGCACCTGCCCCCGCACCTCGCCGGCCACCTCGCCGCCATGGCCCGCCTGCACGCCGCCAACCGGTACGACCGGGCGACCCGCGACGTCGAACTGCTCACCGGACGGCCCGCGTCCACCCTGGAGGACTTCGTCCGGGCCCACCCGGAGCTCTACCGGGGCGCCTCACCCGCGTGACCGGCGGGCCGCGGGCCGCGGGCCGCGTCTACGATGAGGCGGTCTCCCCCGTTCCCGGCAGGCGCCCCCCACCGTGGGAGCGAAACGGAGCAGCATGACCGACGACGCACGAGCACTCATGCCCATCGCCCTGGAAGCCGTGGCCGTCGCCCGCGAGCTGGTCACCACCAGCCTGCCCGGCGTCGTCACCTCCAAGGGCGACCGCGACATGGCGACCGAGGTCGACTTCGCCGTCGAGCGGGCCGTCCGCGAGCACCTCGCGCGGCACACCCCGGCCATCGGGGTGCTCGGCGAGGAGGAGGGCACCGACGGCCGCGTGCACAACGGCCTGCAGTGGGTGCTCGACCCGGTCGACGGCACCGTCAACTTCGTGCACGGCCTGCCGCTGTGCGGCGTCTCGCTCGCCCTCGTACGCGACGACACGGCGATCCTTGGCGTCATCGACCTGCCCTTCCTCGGCTCCCGCTACGCCGCCGCCGAGGGCGGCGGCGCCACGGCCGACGACGAGCCCATCAAGTGCAGCACCACCGCCACGCTCGACGCCGCCCTGGTGTCCATGGGCGACTACGCGGTCGGCGACGACGCCGGGCGGCTCAACCGCGACCGCCTGGCCATCACCCGCCTGCTGGCCGCCCGGGCCCAGCGGGTGCGCATGTTCGGCTCGGCCGCCATCGACCTGGTCTGGGTCGCCGAAGGCCGGACGGACGCCTGCGTCATGCTCGCCAACAAGCCCTGGGACACCGCCGCCGGGGTCCTCATCGCCAAGGAGGCCGGCGCGCTGGTCACCGACGCCGACGGCACCCCGCACACCACCGCCTCCGGCGCGACCCTCGCGGCCGCCCCGGGCGTCCTGCCCGAGCTCGTCGCCCTCGTCGGCGAGGCGCGCTCCGGACAGCCGTAGAGGCCGGCGCCGGCGGCGTGCCGGCACCGGCCCCGCCCGCCCGGCAGGGGTGCGGCCGGGCGGGGGCGTGCGCGGGTCAGCCGTCGATGCGGCACCCGTCCACGGTTTTGCCGTTGTTGCAGTGGTTGAGCTGCCAGCTGTCGGTCAGGTAGGCGAAGTTCTGGCCCGAGGGGCTGACCACCGAGAGCTGCACGGTCGCCGTGCCGGAGGGCGCGATCGCCGAGACGTTGTACTCCTGCCAGTCGGACGTCAGCGCGTACAGCGAGCTGTCGCTGGTGGAGATCAGGCTGTTGGAGCCGTTGTACCAGGACAGGCGGAGCTTGACGTCGCCGGAGGCGCCGGTCGTCAGGCGGGTGAAGAACTTGTACCGCTGCCCCGCGGTCACCGCCGGCCTGCGGGTGATCGACAGGAACCCTTCGGCGTGGGCCTGGACGTTCATGGTCAGCGACCGGCGCCCGTCGTAGTACCGGGCCGAGACCTGGTTGTCGGCACCGGGCGGGGTGATCTGCATCCAGCCGCCGCCGGAGACGCTGAACCCCGTGGGGAACGAGTAGGGCGCCTGGGCCTCGATCGTGCGTTCCTGCGCGGTCAGCAGGTCGTTGCTGTAGCCCACGTCACAGCAGATCGGCGTGGTGAACTGCGGGTACGCCGCCAGGTTGACCTTGTTGGTGCTCGGGTGGTTGGAGGTGTAGAACAGCGCCGAGACCTCGCTGGGGTCGTAGTAGTTGTTGAACTCCTGGTCGACCTGCCAGTCGTTGTACTGGCTGCTCATGACGTCGTTGACCGCGAGGGTGTCGGGCACCTCGGTGACCTTCGCGTGATCCACGTTGTGCAGGTGGATCAGCTCGTGCATCATCGTCCCGCTGTCCCATTCGTCCGCGGTCGCCACGCAGACCGGGCCGCAGTGCGCGGTTCCCGTGCCGTCGAAGTCCTCGAACACCACGTACTTGCGGTTGGCGTCGTCGTACCCCGCCGCGGCCAGGTCGTCGGCCATGACCTCCGGCGGGTTCTCGGCCGCCGGGTCGGCGAGCTCGATCTTCTCGGGGATCACCAGCGCGTGGGCGTAACCGGAGTAGGTGCTGGTGTCGTACCCGGTACGGCAGCTGGTCTTGATGTGCTGGTCGTAGTTGGTGGACTCGTCGAGCAACCAGTCCATCCGATCGACGATCTTGGCGATCCGCTCGACGTAGGCCTCGTAGTTGTTCCCGTTGCCGTCGTGCCAGGCGTAGATCACCTGGACCGCCGGCGTGCTGCCGGTCGTGTTCTTGGGGTCCGCGGGCGTGGTGGTGCAGCCCCGCTTGGGGACGCTTGCGTCCACCGGCTGGGCGTACGGCGCGACGGGTTCGGTGGCGATGGGGTCGAAGACGGCTCCCGCCGGAGTCGCCATCGTCAGAACGACGAGGGCTCCCGCGGCCATCACTAAAATGAACCGGTTCAGCTGCGCTGACAAAACATTCCTCCCGTGGATGAACTAACGAGAGTAAGACTAATCGCCTCTTAGTCGACAAATTAGTTACGACGTGTTAATTCTGTGGAATGCCGTGATATCAAGCGGCTTAACGGGAGGTTGAACCCGTCAATTCCTCACACCTACCGCTATATGCCGTTTTCCATGCGAACTACCGCTTATCCCGGCACAGAGTCGCTTGCCACCGCAGACCTCTGGTTGCGGGAGGAAACACCACCGCCGGTCCGTCAGGACAGCTTGTTCCGGGCCTCGTCGGCTCGGCGGCGGGTCTCCTCGGCTCGGCGGGTGGCGCGGTTGCGTTCGCGCTCGGACATCCTGAAGCGTTTGAGCAGGGCGTCCTGGCGGTCGAGGACGGCGTTGAGCTCGCGGCGGAGCCGGGACTCCTCCTCGGCGATCTCCGTGCACGCCTGCTCGGCGGCGTCCACCTCCGCCTGCCACTCGGCGAGCGCCTCCTCGGCCTCGCGGGCCTCGGCGGCGGCGGCTTCGGCCTGTTCGGTCAGGCGGCGACGCCGCTCCTCCTCCTCGCGCCTCTTCTCCTCCTCGCTCTGCTGCTTGTCGGCGCGCTTCTTGGGGGTGGGGCGCCTGGGCGTGGTCTGGGCGCGCGGGGCGCCCTCCCCGACGGGGGCGAAGCCGGCGTAGGCGCGGGGCTGCGCGAGGCGGCCCTCGGCGACCTCGTCGGCGACCTCGGGGTCCATCGTCGCCGCGTGCAGCGTCTCCTGGACCTCGCGGACGGCGGGCTCGCGCAGCGGCCGTTCCGCCTCGGTGGCGAGCCGCTCGACGGTGCGGACCAGACGGGTGATCAGCTCGCCCCGCCGCTGGTCGAGCTCGGCGACGTGCTCGCCGGCCGCCCAGGCCGCGCGAAGCTCGGTGCCGACCTCCAGCAGCCCGTCGAGCTCGTCGGGGGCGGAGCGGGCGAGCTGGTTGACAGCCCAGGCCGAGACGGTGGGACGGCGCAGCGCGCCGATCTGCTTGGCCAGGGCGGGGTCGCCGCCCTTCTTCACCCGGGCCGCCAGGTTCGCGCGCGCGAGCACGAAGTCCTCGGGGGCGTGGCCGTAGAGCTCGTTCACCGCGGCAGACAGATCCACACCAACCGCTTACCCGAACCGGCGCCCCGGCGCCAGCCCCAACGTCCAGATCAGGCCGCCTGATTGCCGAGGACAGGGGATTTATAGGCATTCGCCCGGTTTGGAGTGGGGTAGGTCCCGCGTATGACCAAGAGACCGAAGGACGAGCCCGGCGTGGGCGACGAGGTCACCTGGAAGAGCCACGGGGTGACGGTGCCGGGCGAGGTGAAGAAGAAGGTCACCGAGCGGACGGAGGAGGCCGGGCGGGCCGTGGCGGCCTCGCCGGAGGAGCCGCAGTACGTGGTCGAGAGCGAGAAGAGCGGCAAGCGGGCGGTGCACAAGCCCTCGGCTCTGCGTAAGAAGGGGTGAGCCGATGCCCGGGGACAGGGACCGGACCACCTCGGACTTCGCCGAGGCGGTCAACATGACCGCCTCGGAGCTGGAGCGCTGGCTGGAGACCGAGGAGTCGAAGGCCGTCGGCGACCGGCCGGGGGACGGCGAGTCGACCGGGCACGCGTCCGGGCGCAGGATCGTGACGCTTCTGCGCGGGCGCGAGGGCGACCGGTCCGACGACGACTACGCGCACATGCGCAAGGTCACGGGTTATGTGCGCCGCCACCTCGCCCAGCGGCCCGAGGGGGACGTCGAGCGGACCCGTTGGCGGTACTCCCTGATGAACTGGGGCCACGACCCGCTGAAGTGACCTCGGGCGGTCACGGTCCGCCGGGGCCGGGGGTGACGCGGGGGTGACACGAGCGGGACCGACGCGGGCGGGACCGACGCGGGGTGACGCGGGCGGTCACGGTCCGCCGGGGCCGGGGTGACACGAGCGGGACGACGCGAGCGGGGCCGTCCGGCGTGGGTCAGCGCCAGCGGAACTGGAAGAGCTCGTCGGCGACGGTGTCGCAGGGGACGCCCAGCTCGTGGGAGGAGAAGAGGTGGAGGCCGTCCTTGGTCTCCACCTCCAGCATGTCCCAGCGCAGGCCGTAGCGGGCGTGGCGGGCCACGCGGATGTGGGTGATCTGCGTCCAGGGCACCTGAAGGCGGCTCGCCAGGCCGGTGACCACGGTGACGCCGTGGTCGTCGGCGGCCAGGCGGACGGGGGCCAGGGTGTCGCGCAGGGCGAAGCCCGCGAAGAGCAGCGCGCCGCCCGCGCACAGCAGCATCCCGCGGACGTCCTCACGAAGCACGGCGGCGAAGACGGCGAACCCGGCCGCCACCGCCCACTTGAGGACCGTCGCCTCACGCCGAACCCGCCACTGCCGGGAAATGCCGGTCATGGGGGAACGCTACCCTCCCCGGCCGCCCCCCACCGCCACGGGGCGGATCAGTCGGCGAGGTCGAGGGCGGCGGCGACGATGCTGTCGGTGTCCAGGCCGTGGTGGCGGTAGACGTCGTCGAGGCTCCCCGACTGCCCGAAGCGGGTGACGCCCAGGTGGGTGCCGGGGACCTCGTTCACCCCGGCCAGGAAGGCCAGCGTGTGCGGGTGGCCGTCCAGCACGGTGACGACGGGCGCCGCGCGGTTCGCTGGGAACACGCTGTCCAGGATCCATGTGGGGGCGTCGTCGTGGCCGCGGCGGGCGCGCAGGCTCTGGAAGAGCAGGCCGGGGCTGGTCACGCAGACGACGTCCGCGCCGATGCCCAGCGCGTCGAGCCGCGCCGCGGCCTCCAGCGCCTCGGGCGTGACCGCGCCCATCGCGGCGATCGTGACCGACGGGCGCTCGTGGCGGCGCAGCGGGTACGCGCCCGCGACGACCTGGCGGCGGCGCAGCTCACGCGCGGCCGGGTCTGTGGGCACGTCCGCGAGGGCCTGGTTCACCGGACGCGTGGAGAGCCGCAGGTACGCCGACCGGCCGCCGGGCCTGCCGAGCTGGGCGAGCGCGGCCAGGAGGCACCATTCCAGGTCGACGGCGAACGCGGGCTCGTAGCTGGTGCAGCCGGGCTGCTCCATGCCGATCGACGGCGTCTTGATCGACTGGTGGGCGCCGCCCTCGGGGCCGAGGGTCACGCCGGACGGCGTGCCGACGAGGATCGACTGGCCGCCGGCGTAGATGCCGAAGGACCACGGCTCCAGCGCGCGCTCGACGAACGGGTCGTACAGCACGCCGATCGGCAGCAGCGGCTGCCCCCAGCGCGACCAGGTGGCGCCCAGCTCGCCGAGCACGCCGACCAGGTTGGTCTCGGCGATCCCCAGCTCGATGTGCCGCCCGGTGGGCCGCTCGCGCCAGTGCAGGATGGTCTCGGCGTCGTCGTCGAACCAGTTGCGCCGCTCGTCGGGGGCCCACACGCCCACCTTGTTGAGCCAGCCGCCCAGGTTGGTGCTGGAGGAGACGTCCGGGCTGACGGTCACGACGCGGGCCCCGGCGTCGGGCGCCTGGCGGGTGAGGTCGAACAGGGTGCGCCCGAGCGCCGCCTGCGTGGTGCCCGTGCCGTGCGGGGTGCGGCCGAAGTCGGCCGGCACGTCGGGCGGGGCCACCTCGGGGGCGGGCGTCCTGCGCAGCCGCCGGGCGGTGTCCTCGCAGTGCCGCGCGGCCGGGGTCTGGCCGGGGAGGCGGGTCCACGGACGCCCGGGGTCGACGCCGGTCCGCCGCGCGAGCGCGCCGAGCTGGTCGGAGGTGAGCAGGGACGAGTGGTTCTGCGGGTGCCCCTCTGTCGCCAGGCCGTAACCCTTCACCGTGTACGCGAAGATCACGGTGGGACGGCTGTCGTCGATCGCGGCGAAGGCGTCGCGCAGTGCCGCCAGGTCGTGCCCGCCGAGGTTGCGGATCGCGGCGTGCAGCGTGGCGTCGTCCACGCCGGCGAGCAGGCGGCCGATGCCCTCGGCGTCCTGGCCGTCGCCCGCGGCCAGGCGGGTGCGCAGCTCGGCGGCGTCGCAGCGCAGCAGGCGCTGGTACTCGGGGTTGGACATCCCGTCGATGCGCCGGCGCAGCTCCTGGCCGCCGGGGCGGGTGAACAGCTCCTCCAGCAGGCCGCCGTACTTGACGGTGATGACCTGCCAGCCGGCGGCGGCGAACATTCCCTGCAGCCGGGTGCCGCCCATGTTGGGCACGACGCGGTCGAGCGACTGCCGGTTGAAGTCGACGATCCAGACGACCTCCCCCAGCTCCGACACCTGCGGGTCGAGGATGGCCTCCCAGCAGGCGCCCTCGTCCAGCTCGGCGTCGCCGACCAGCGAGTACTGCCGCCCGGTGCCGGCCCCGCCGAAGTGCGCCTCGACGTAGCGGCGGGCCAGCGCGCCCCAGATGGGGGCGGTGGCGCCGATGCCCACCGAGCCGGTCGAGTAGTCGGCCGGGTCGGGGTCCTTGGTGCGGCTCGGGTAGCTCTGGAGGCCGCCGAACTGGCGCAGCGTGGTGAGGTAGGACTCGTCCAGCTCGCCGAGCAGGTAGTTGATGGCGTGCAGGACCGGCGAGGCGTGCGGCTTCACCGAGACCCGGTCCTCGGCGCGCAGCGCCTCGAACCACAGCAGCGTCATGATCGACACCATGGAGGCGCTGGACGCCTGGTGCCCGCCGACCTTGAGCCCGGTGGGGTTGGGACGGACGCGGTTCGCGTGGTCGATCATCGCTGTGGAGAGCCACAGCACCCGCCGCTCGATCTCGCGTAGCACCTCCAGCTCGGCGACCGGCGCGGCACCGGCCGTCGCGGGCCGGGGCGGGGCGGGGGTGCCCGCGGGAAGGCCGGGGGCCACGGAGCGACCCGGGATGTCCGCCAGGTGGTTCATCGATGCAACGCCTCTCGAGCAGTACGCCGTTCCGAACGTTCCATCCGCCCGGCTCGACCGACAACAGGAGATTATGCGCAATCGCCCCAGATCACCCGCCCGCGCCCCCTCCCTAGGGGGTCCACCTCCCCCCGGCGGGGGCCCACCGCACCCACCCGGCGACAGCCCGTAAACCAGCAAGACCGCCCAAAAACGGCGCCTTCGGCACAGCCCCAAAACGGCCCGTCCGACCCCCACCCGGCCGCCCCCACGACCCCCGACCGGACATCCACCCGCCCTGTCCACCGGCCGAGCGACTCCACCGCTCCTCAACCAGGCCGCCGCCCCCACGACCTCCAACCGACCGGCCAACCGGCCGACCCCACGCCACTCAGCCAGGCGGCTCTCCCCCCCGCCCGCCAACTGCCACTTCCGGCGCCGGGTCGGCGGGGAGTGTTACGGCGAACTCGGCGCAGTCTTACGGCGGTTCACCCGGCGAACCACGGGCCGCCCCATCGCCCCCTCGTGTCAGCCGATCGCCGTCCCGAGATGGTGCCTGCGGCGCGCCTTCTCAACGGGCCCCCTCGCCCGGCCCGCCGATCCAGCGTCGCGCGGGCGAGCGCGCCGGGTATCCCGAAGGACGACGGTCATCGACACCCGTGCCGGTCCACCGGCCGGACGCGGGTGAGGAGTCTTGACGCCCGGTCGCGCGACTCCCGCTCCCCCGGTCTTTCGACGGTCGAAGCCGGCTGCTCGCGCCGCCGTGGAGTGGACCGCGTGGAGGGCCGCCCTTCATCAAGCGCGCCGAAGGCACCGTTCCCGAGGGGCGACGGGTGGCCGCGGGCGTCGAGGGGGTGCTACGGCCACTCGCGTGACGGCGGGCGACGGGGCTGGGTGAGACCCGCCTTGTGAGACTGCGCCGAAGGCGCCGTTTCGGGGGCCGACGAACGTCGTGGCAGGCGAGTACGCCCACCGGCCCCCGGGCGGCGGCTCGGGGCCGTCGCGCGGGGGCCGGTGGGCGTGGGTGGTGGTGTGGGGGGTCAGGCCACGTGGTGTTCGTTGGGGACGCAGTGGGTCATCTGGAGGCCGGTGACGTCCCTGGGGCCGTTCTTGCCGAGGTTGGAGAGGCGCTCGCGGTCCTCCTCGCTCAGGTCCTGGCTGGCCAGGGGCTCCAGGTGGGCGACGTCCTCGGGGCCGATGCCGAGGCCCTGGCCGACGCGCAGGCCGAGGTCGTCCTCGACCAGGAGCAGGTGCCAGACCATGCGCTCCTGGACCGCGCGGACGGTCTGGGACAGCAGCGTGGTGAAGTTGAGCACCAGGTCGTCGCGCTCCCACTGCTCCATCAGCAGGTAACGCTGGCCGGCCTGCTTGTAGTCGTTGGTGCGCGGGATCCGCTTGCGCGTGACCCGGCCGGAGATGAGCGGGCCCTGCTCGTCGTGCGTCGGGTACTGCGCCTCGCGCAGGCCGCCGGTGATGGACGGCTCGTAGTTGACGTGCGGGTTCTCCCCCTGGCCGTCGACGTGGTACGTCATCTGGCCGTCGCGCTGGTTGGTGCGCACCTCGGCGTTCTTGGCCTGGTTCACCGGAAGCTGCAGGTAGTTCGGGCCGACCCGGTAGCGCTGGGTGTCGCTGTAGGAGAACGTCCGCCCGACGAGCATCTTGTCGTCGGAGAAGTCCAGCCCGTCCACCAGCACGCCGGTGCCGAACGAGATCTGCTCGTTCTCGGCGAAGAAGTTGCGCACGTTGCTGTTCAGCACCATCCGGCCGACCAGGCGCGGCGGGAAGTCGTTCTCCGGCCAGACCTTGGTGTCGTCCAGCGGGTCGAAGTCCAGCTCGGGGTGCTCCTCGTCGGTCATGATCTGGACGAACAGCTCCCACTCGGGGTAGTCGCCGCGGTCGATCGCGTCCATGAGGTCCCTGGTGGCGTGGCCGAGGTCCTGCCCCTGCACCTTCGCCGCGTCGGCCTCGGTCATGCTCCTGACGCCCTGCTTGGGTATCCAGTGGTACTTCACCAGGTGCGTCTCGCCCTGCTCGTTCACCCACTTGTAGGTGTTCACCCCGAAGCCCTGCATGTGCCGGTAGTCGGCCGGGATGCCACGCGGGCTGAACAGGTTGACGAGCATGTGCATGCTCTCGGGGGTCTGCGACATGAAGTCGAAGATGCGGTTGGGCTCCTGCCGGAACGTCACGGGGTCGGGCTTGAGCGAGTGGATCACGTCGGGGAACTTGATGGCGTCGCGGATGAAGAACACCGCGAGGTTGTTGCCGACCAGGTCCCAGTTGCCGTCCTCGGTGTAGAACTTCACGGCGAACCCGCGGGGGTCGCGGGCGGCCTCGGAGGAGTCGCGCCCGCCGATCACGGTCGAGAAGCGCACGGCGAGGTCGGTGCGCTTGCCGGGCTCGGCGAACAGCTTGGCGCGGGTGTACCGGCTGATCGGCTCGTCGCCGAGCTTGCCGGTGGCCTCGAAGTACCCGTACGAAGTGGTGCCGCGAGCGTGCACGACCCTCTCGGGGATGCGCTCGCGGTCGAAGTGGCTGATCTTCTCCAGGAACTGGTAGTTCTCCAGCGTGGCAGGACCACGCGCCCCTACCGTGCGCTGGTTCTGGTTGTCGTAGACCGGGTGTCCCTGGCGGTTGGTCAGCACTTCGCGCTCGTCACCCGGCCGGGGTCCGGTGCTCGACACGTCCGTCATGACGACGGCTCCCTCCTATGGCGGTCACGGTCGTCAACCCATATCCGTTTTCGAGCCTGATAAGCCCATCGAATGGTTCAAAACCGTGAGGTAGGTAGATTTTTGCCTCGGGGATCGTGAAGATCACATGTCCAGGCATTCGGCCGCCGTGGTGATCCCCGCGCGCATGTTGCGCTCCATCATGCGCACCGCGGCGTCCGCCAGGTCGGCGTGGATGTGGGCCACGCAGTCCTCCGGCACGCGGATGTCGTAGTGCCGCACGTAGGCGTCCAGAGCGGTGTACAGGATGCACTGCTCGGTGACCTGCCCGGTCAGCACCACGGTGTCGATCTCCCGGTGGTTGAGCAGGTACTCCAGCGAGGTGCCGAAGAAGGCGCTGTGACGCACCTTCGACAGGAACGCGCAGTCGTGCGGCGGCAGCAGCGGCTCCACCAGATCGGGCCGCCGTCCCTTACGCGCGCGGTCCTCGATCTCCTCCCGTGAGGCCGTGAAGTCCCCGTGGTTGTCGTTCACGTAGATCAGCTCGACGTCGTCGCGCCGATGGGCGCGGCGCACGAGCTCCGACAGCCGCGGCACGACCTGCTCGGCGCTGCGCTCCAGCGGCTCGACGTCCTCGTGGTCGTACGGGCTCAGCATGTCGATGACGATCACTGCGGTCGCTGCCATGCCCGGATCCCTTCCCCGCCGGCGCCGGACGATTCAACCGGACGGTGGTCCGATCTCGTCGTACCAACTGGACGATATGTAGTACATGTACTACATTTCATTCTATGAGTGCTGCGATCAACGTGGCGGGCTCTCCCCTCGAACGGGGGCCGTGATGTCCGCCGAAGAGGTCTACAACCGCATCACGATGCTCAGGGCCGAGCGCGGCGTCTCCCGCAAGGAACTGGCCGCCGCGCTGGGCGTCCACTACCAGACGATCGGCTACCTGGAGCGCGGGGAGTACAGCCCGAGCCTCCACCTGGCCCTGCGCATCGCCGAGTACTTCGGCGTGCCCATGGATGTCGTGTTCTCCCTCAAGCCGTTCCCCCGGCTCGGAAGTGAAGTGGTGAAGTCATGAGTCAGCTGACGGGCAAGCAGATCGAGGAGCTCCGCGAGGGCCTGCGCCCCACCTGGTACGCCACCCGGCGCGGACGCCGCAGGGCGGTGGCGCTGGGAGCCGCGGCGCTGGGCTGCCTGTGGGTCAGCGCCGCGGTGTGCTGGTTCCTCGCGCCCAGCGACACGGCGATGTGGACCACCTTCACGCTGGCGGCGATCGGCCTGGTGACGTACGCGTTCGTCTTCCGGGTGCTGGTGGCGGCCACGCAGGGGGTGGTCGGGCTGGCCGACCACGATCTGGACGAGCGCCAGCTCGCCCAGCGCCGGCACGTCTACGCGCTCGCGCACCGGGTCAGTCTGTGGATGCTGCTGGTCGCCGCCGTGCTGGCCGGCCTCCTCCCCGACCGCGGCGACCACTTCCTGGAGGTGCCGTCGGCCGCGGTGGTCCTGTTCATGGGCTCGATCCTGACCAGCCACCTCATCGCGCCGCACCTGGTCGCCGGCTGGGTCATGCCGGACTCTCCCCAGGACGACGACTGAGCGCCCGTGCCCGGCGGGCGGGGCGCCAGGTGGCCACCAGCGCGAACGCCAGCAGCAGCTCGGCGACGTCGCCGCCGTAGTACATGATCGTCGCCGCGCCGCGGAGCTGCTCGCCGGGAACGGGGACGTCGACGAGCAGCCCGGCGTACATGAGCTGCGACAGCGAGGCGTGCACGGCCACCGCCACCCCGAGCACGACCAGCCGCCGCGGCACCGACGGGCGCCGCGGCGCCGGGTCGGGCCCGGCGATCACCCAGGTGAACAGGCAGCCGGCCAGCAGGAAGTGCGCGTGGACGAGGTGGTGCGCCATCGGGTCGGCCGAGGCCACCCGGTACAGCGGCGTCAGGTACAGCACCACCAGGCCGCCGGCGCTCAGCGCCAGCGCGAGCCACGGGTTCGCCAGCACGTGAGCGGCCCGGCCGCGCAGCACCGCCGCGGCCACGCGCCGGCCGCGCGGGGACGCCGAGCGCAGCGCCAGCGTGATCGGCGCGCCGAGCACCAGGCCCAGCGGGGCGAGCATCCCGGCCAGCAGGTGCTGGAGCATGTGCCCGCGGAAGTCGTGCGCCGCCAGGGACGCCACGGGAGGCAGCAGGGCCGCCGCCAGCAGCAGGATCCCGGTGACGAAGCTCGCCGTCCGCGCGTGGCTCCACCCCCGGGGCTCGCGGCGGCGCCGGGCGGCGAGCACGACGTACCCGGCCGCCGGCACGGCCAGCGCGACGAGGATCACGACGGTCGCCGCCGCGCCCGCGCCCCCGTGGTCGTGGACGGCGGGCGGCACGGACGTGGCCCAGACACCGGTTTCCGGCGGCGCGACGGGGGCGGCCACGATCTCGGGGCCCGCCAAGTGAGCGGGCGGGGCGATCAGCTCGGGGCCCGGCGGGCGGGCGGGCGCGATGATCATCTCGGCCACCGGCGGCGCGGCGGTCACGGTGACGACGCCCGTTCCCGGCACAGGTCGACGGCGGGCGCCCCCCGCTGGAGCAACCAGCCCCCCACGACCAGCAGGGCGCCCAGCAGCAGGAAGCCCAGGTCCCACCAGGTCTGGTAGCGGTCGGCGCGCACGTGGTGAATGGCGAGCAGGTGGTGGTCGACGACCCCCTCGACGAGGTTGAACAGCCCCCAGCCGACCAGCCCCCAGCCCCACAGCGCCCGCGACCGCCACACCCGGCCGCGCGAGTGGGTGACCCGCGAATAGAGCAGGCTCAGCCCGATCAGGACGGCGAGCCAGGTGACCACGTGGAACAGGCCGTCCCACAGCGTGTTCATCCGCAGGCCCGGCACGGTCGCCGGTGAGTAGTACCGCACCCCGATGTTGTCGCTGTCGGTGCTGCTCAGCATGTGGTGCCACTGGAGCACCTGGTGGAGCAGGATGCCGTCCACGAACCCGCCCAGCCCCACCCCGAGCACGATGCCGGGCGGCGCGAGCCCTCGCGCCGAGACGGATGTCCCGGCCGTTCCGACCGCCATGACGGCTCCCTCCCGGCCCGGCGGCGCGCCGGGCGGCGCGGACCCGGGTCCAGACGTGTGACCTCGGTGATCACCGCCTCTCTGCCCCGTGCCACGCGGGGTAAGCCGTTCTTGGTCACTCCTTGTGCGGAACGATGACCCCGCCCGCCCGGGGGCCGGCGGGGAAGGCCGTCCCCCGCCCGGGAGGGCGCGGGCGGGGAACGGCGTGGCGGTCCGGGGCGGCGGTGCGGCGGTGCGGGGGATCAGCCTTGGCCGAAGACCGCCGCCTGCCAGTCGGGCACCTCGGCCGCCGTCAGCGCCCGGGGGAGGATCGCGATGCGGTCCACCGCGCCCGAGAGGCGCTGGCCGCCGCCCTGGTCGGCGGCGAAGAGCAGCGGCCGTGAGGTGCAGCCGGTGATGCCGTCGGTGGTGACGTTCCCGCCGCCCGCGCGGGCGCCGTCGACGTAGACGGTGACCCGGCCGGTGGTCTCCATGGTGACCACCAGGTCGACGTAGCGCCCGGTGGGCACGACGGCGTCGGTGGTGATGTTCACCCCGGCGCCGATGAAGCGCAGGTTGTTCGACGGCGTCAGGTCGAGGATCACGCCGTCGTCGCCGGGGTTGCCCGACGGCTGCGCGTCGAACAGCCGCCGGTAGCCGCTGCCGTCCACCTTCACCTCGGCGGCGAAGGTGGCCTGCCGCAGGTACCCCAGCAGGGTCGAGCCGGTCGCCAGGTGGGACTCGCCGTCCAGCACCAGGCCGCTGCCGGTCGGCGCCGCGGCGTCGTAGGCGGCGTCGTAGGCGGCGGCGCCGGCGACGGTCGCGTGCCGGCCGCTGCCGGAAACGTCGTCCACCGTCGCGCCGGAGGACGGGTCCCAGGCCACGACCGGCCGGTCGGCGGGCGGCACGGCGCACGGGCTGAGCCCGACGCCGGCCGACCCGGACGCCGTCCAGCCGTCGCCGGTGACCACCGCCGTGAGTCGCGCGCCCCGGCTGCCGTCGGCCGGCCCCGGCGTGACCGTGAACGTGCCCGACCACGACCGGCCCGCGCGCACCGAGGGCACGGCGATGGAGGCCGGCGTGCCGGTCCACCCGGTGGGCAGCCGCAGCGTCGCCGTCGAGGCGGGCACCGAGCGCCCGCCGGTCGCCGAGACGGTGACCGCGACCGGGAACGAGGTGCCGGGAACGGCGTCCGCCGGGGCGGAGATCGCGACGGAGACCTCGTTGACCAGCTTGTACGTCCGTCCCGCCTTGGCTTTCCAGGTCAGGGTGTCGCCGTCGCGGGTGGCGGAGACGTCGGCACCCCGGTCGTCGGTGAAGCGGTAGCGCCCGGTGATCAGGCTGGAGCGCACCTTCAGCGTGCCGGTGCGCGCCGCCCGCAGCGTGACGGTGTCGGCGGCGGCGTTCCTCCAGGTGGCGCCGACCGTCACCCCTCCCCTGGCCCGCAGGCCGGAGACCGAGCCGGTCGGCCAGGCCGACGGCAGCGCGGGCAGCACGTGGACGACGTCGTGCTGGCTCTGCAGCAGCATCTCCGACACGCCCGACGTCGCGCCGAAGTTGCCGTCGATCTGGAAGGGCGGGTGGGTGTCCCACAGGTTGTCGAGCGTGGACGACTTGAGCTGCTCGCTCAGCATCTTGTGCGAGTGGTCGCCGTCGAGCAGCCGGGCCCAGAAGTTGATCTTCCAGGCCTTGCTCCACCCGGTGCCGCCGTCGCCGCGCGCGGTGAGCGACACCTTGGCCGCCTCCGCCTGCGGGGTGCCGGCCGCGATCTGGTGCCCGGGGTGCAGCGCGTACAGGTGGGAGACGTGCCGGTGGTCGTTGTTCGGGTCGTCCCAGTCGCTCTTCCACTCCTGGAGCTGACCCCAGGAGCCGACGCGGATGCCGGGGTCGAGCTTGGACAGCGCGGTCCGCAGCTCCGCGCGCAGGGCCGGGTCGACGTCGAGCTCGCCGGCGGCCTCCAGCGTGTGGGTGAGCACCTCCCAGACGATCTGCTGGGACATCGAGGCGCCGGCGGAGAAGTCGCCCTGCTCGGGCGAGTAGCTCGGGGTGACCACCAGCTTGCCGTCGCGCGGGTCGGGACGCAGGTTGTCCAGCCAGAACTCGGCGGCGCCCTTCATCACGGGGTAGGCGGTGTCACGCAGGTAGCGGACGTCGCCGTTGAAACGGTAGTGGTCGTACATCTGCTGGGTGAGCCACGCGGCGGCCTCGGGGAACCAGAACGAGGTGGCCCAGTCGTGCACGCCGGTGAAGCCGAACGGGTTGGTCTCGTTCTGCACGACCCAGCCGCGCGAGCCGAACATCTCCCGCGCGGTCTCGCGCCCCGGGGCGACCATGGAGGTCACGTAGCGGTCGTAGGGGCCGGTGGTCTCGGCGAGGTTGGTCTGCTCGGCGAGCCAGTAGTTCATCTGCAGGTTGATGTTGACGTGGTAGTCCGCCGACCAGGGCGGGTTCACCACGTTGTTCCACACGCCCTGCAGGTTCGCCGGCAGCGACCCGGCCCGCGAGGAGGAGATGAGCAGGTAGCGGCCGTAGGCGAAGAACATGGCCTCCAGCGCGCGGTCGTCGGGGGAGGCTCCCCCGGTGTAGGCGGCGCGGAGCCGGTCGGTCGGGACGGCGGGGGCGCGCTGCCCGATGTCGAGCTTCACCCGGTCGAACAGGGCGCGGTAGTCGGCCTGGTGCGCCGCCTTGAGCCGCTCGAAGCCGCGGCGCGCGGCCTTGTCGACCGCCGCGGTGACCTTGGCGTGCGGGTCGGCGCCGCGGTAGGAGGGGTAGGTGTCGGCGTAGTCCGTGCCGGCCGACAGGACGAACACGGCGCTGTCGGCGCCGGTGACGGTGATCCGGTCGCCGGCGTCGGCGCGGCTGCCGCCCTTGGTCAGCACCTGCACCTGCGACTCGAACCGCATGCCGTTGTCGGCCAGCGCGCCCTTGATCGTCAGCCGTCCGCCGGAGACGGAGACCTGCCGGTCCTGGCGGGGCGAGGTGGTGCGCAGCGTGAAGGAGACCTTGCCGGGGCGGTCGGCGGACACCCGCCCGACGACGACGTCGCCGGGGTGGCTGGCGAAGTACTCGCGGGAGTACCGCACGCCGTCGGCGGTGTAGCCCACGCGGGCCACGGCCTCGCGCAGGCTCAGCTCCCTGCGGTAGTCCGACGGGGTCGCCGGGGCGTCCTTGAAGTCCAGGAACAGGTCGCCGAAGGTCTGGTAGGCGCCGAAGCCGGTCTTGCGCTGGCCCAGCTTGGCGGCCACCGCCTCGGGGGTCATCCTGCCGTCGCGGTCGATCTGGGCCTGCACCTCGGCGATGGCGTTCGGCCGTGGGGTGGTCCAGTTGCCGAAGTCGTACCCCGGCGAGCCCGGCCCGCCGGTCCACAGCGACTTCTCGTTGAACTGGATCTGCTCGCTCGCCACACCGCCGAACACCATGGCACCCAGCGCGCCGTTGCCGATCGGCAGTGCCTGCGTCTCCCAGTCGGCGGCCGGCTTGTCGTACCAGAGCGTCAGGTCATCGGGTGTCTGGGGGGCTGCGGTGGACGCGGGGGCTGCGGTGCCGGACGACACCGCACCGGCTCCCTCGACGCCGGCGAGGGAACCGACGAGGGCCAGTAGCGCCACGAGGAGGACTTTCGGCCGGTCAAGCGCGCTTTGTGCACGGGGGGCGGGCAACTCATCCTCCACAAGTCATGATGTTTGCCTAAAGGCATAACATCGAAACAGTCCCGTAACAAGACCCGGTCATCCGATCTCTCGCCCTCCGGGGCCGAGCCGCAGGCGAATCCGGCCCTCTACCTGGGCGGGGGCCGGTAGATCGCGAATCGGTCTCGCCGTCGTCCCGTGCGGCGCCTTTCACGACCGGGACGGGCCCGCCGGCGAAGGCGCGGCACCGCCTCACGACGGCGTCCCTCGCCGGCGCCCCGTGGGAGTACGATCCCGGGGTGACCGTGCGCCCAGCCCGGCCTCGGCGCGGCCGGCACCGTCCCGGCGTGCCGTACGCCGGGGCCCGGCGACCGGCACTGGCATGACGGCGAGCGCCGGCCCTCGTGGGCACGGAGCCGGTGAAGGAGGTCAGGTGCCCTCTCACGGCCGCCGGCCGAGCATCGGCAGGGTCGCCGAGCTGGCCGGGGTGAGCCCGACGACGGTGTCCCACACGCTGAACGGCAGGCGCCCGGTCTCGGCGGCGACGCGCAAGCGCGTGCTGGAGGCGATCGAGCTGCTCGGCTACCGGCCGAACGCCCTGGCCCGCGGCCTGCGCACCAGCCGCAGCGAGTCGATCGGGCTGATCATCCCCGACATCACCAACCCCTTCTACCCGATGCTCGCCCGCGGCCTGCAGGACGTCCTCGGCCCCGCCGGGTATCACGAGATCATCAGCAACACCGACGGCGACCGCGCGTTGGAGCGGTCCGCGGTGGAGCAGATGATCGTCCGCCAGGTCGACGGCATCGCCTTCGCGGTGTTCCACACCCACGCCGAAGACCTGCTGCCCGCCATCGACGTCGGCGTCCCGGTGGTGCGGCTGGGCGGCAGGCTCGTCCAGGAGGGCGTCGACCTGGTGCACAGCGACGACGAAGGCGGGGCCGCCGAGGCCACCCGCTACCTGCTCGACCAGGGCTACGACCGCATCGGCTTCGTCTGCGGCCCCCGCGCCGAGGGGCCGGCCGCCGAGCGTGTCGCCGGGTACCTCTCCGCGCTGGCCGAGCGGGGCGTCGCGGCCGATCCCGAGTTGATCGCGCACACCCGGTTCAGCCGCGCGGGCGGCGACGACGGCACCGAGCGCCTGCTCGCTCTCCCCCGGCCGCCGCGCGCGGTCGTGTGCGCCAACGACGTGATGGCGATCGGCGCGCTCGACGCCGCCAGGCGTCGCGGCCTCGACGTCCCGGGCGAGCTGGCGATCATGGGCTTCGACGACATCGAGGCCGCGACGCTCGTCTCCCCCCGGCTCACCACGATGGCCAACCCCGCCCGGAAGATCGGCCAGGCGTGCGGCCGGCTCCTGCTCGACCGCCTGTCGGGCGCGCTCACCGGCCCGGCCACCGAGACGGTCGTCCCGGCCCGCCTGGTCCGCCGCCAGTCGGCCTGATCCCCCGCCCCGCCGCCCGTTCCTCATGTCGGGACGGTTACGGGGGCCCATTGACATCGATCACGGAGCGCGTATTTTCATGGTCAGTCTTAACGTTTTGCAAGGCCGTGTCCTGCGCCTTCGACCGCGCCGCACGCCTCACGTGTCCACGCACCGCCGGAGCCGGAGGTATCGATGACAGGCGCACGACCGTTGTCCAGCCACCGCCGGGCGGTCGCCGCCGTCACGGCCGTCCTGCTCGCCCTGGTGTGCGCCGCCTGCTCCTCGGGCGGCGGCGGCGCGACCTCGGCGGGCGGCGGCGCGGCGCTGGAGATGTGGACCTTCAAGCGCACCCACCTCGACGCGCTGAAACAGGCCGCGCGGGAGTTCCAGCGGCAGACCGGCGTCGCGGTCGACGTCCAGGCCGTCACGCCGGACGACGCCTTCACCGCCAAGGTCCAGAGCGCGGCGCAGACCAGGAGCCTGCCCGACGTGCTGGAGGTGCACGCCGGCGGCGAGGACTTCCGGATCGGCGGCGCCGGCCTGCTGGCGGACCTCGCCGGCGACTTCCCCGCCGCCGCGCTCGGCCGGTTCCTCGGCGACACCCCGCGCGCCGGCCTGGTCACCGAGGAGCGCAAGCGGCAGGTGAAGGAGCTGAAGGACGCCGAGATGGGCAGCCTGTTCAGCATCCCCTTCACCGCCGGCACCTTCGGCATCGTCTACGCCCACCGCGAGAAACTGGAGGCGGCCGGCCTCGACCCGGCCGTCCCGCCGAAGACCTGGCAGGAGTTCATCCGCTACCTGAAGGCCACCACCGGCGCCGACCCGCGGCGCGGCGGCCTGGCGCTCGGGCTGAAGGTGAGCCAGGTCGGGTTCAACTGGATCTACTCCCAGCTCGCGTTCGCCCACCTCGGCAAGGAGCGCTACCAGCGGTTGTTCGCCAGGGGGGCGGCACAGGGATTCGCCTCCCCGGACGGCGCCGAGACGCTGGCGCTGTACGGCGAGCTGACGCCGTACTGGATGCCGGGCACGACCGCGCTCGGCATCGACGAGGCCGACGTGGCCTTCGCGCAGGGCAAGGCCGCGTTCAACGTCGGCGGCACGTTCACCCTGGCCTTCCTCGCGCAGAACGGCGTCAAGCCCGGCGACCTGATCAGCTTCCCCATCCCGCCGCCGGACGGCGCGAAGGTGGCGGACCTGCGCCTGGCCCCGCTCGCGCTCACCGGCCTGTCGGTCACCTCGACCAGCGGCGACCGTGCCGCGGCCGTGAAGTGGGTGGACTTCCTCACCTCGCCGGCGGGCGCGGGCATCTTCGCCAAGGCCGCGCTCGACCTGCCCGCCACCGACCTCGGCGCGGACGCCGAGAAGCTCGTCGGCGCCGACCTCGCCGCACTGCAGCGCTACTTCACCGGCCCCGCGGACAGCACGTTCGACGCGGCTGACGGCACGTTCCGCCCGCCGGGATACGACGAGGCCAAGATCGGCCCGGTGCTGCTGAAGCTGTCGCCGCTGCGCGAGACCGATCCCGTCCGCACCGGGGCCCAGCTCGACGCCGTACTCGGGGACATGTGGAAATCGACGTCGTAGGGCGCGCGGCCCCGGTCCGCGACGTCCTGGCGCCCGCGCCGCAGCCCGCCGCGCCCGGCCGGTCGCGGTGGCGCGGATGGCTGACCGGCTACGCGTTCGTCGCGCCCGCCGTGGCCCTCTTCCTGCTGATGGGGCTGTACACCATCGGCTACGGCGTCTCGCTCAGCTTCGCGGAGTGGAACGGCTTCACCCCGACCTGGGAGTGGGTCGGCCTCGACAACTACCTCGACCTGCTGTACCGCGACCCGGGCCTGGCCCCCGGCCTGCACCGGGCGGCGCTGAACACGGCCGTCGTCATGGTGGTGGTCCCGCTGGGCACCATCGTCCTGGCGCTGCCGCTGGCCGTCCTGCTCAACCGGGTCACCCGGCTGCGCGGCCTGCTGCGCTCGGTGTTCTTCCTGCCTTACGTGACCTCCGGCATCGCCGTCTACTACGCCTGGCGCTACCTGCTGGAGCCGGAGGGGCCGATCAACTTCCTGCTGCGGTCGCTGGGCCTGGGCGGCCTGGCCCGGCCGCAGGGCTTCCTCGCCGACCCCGCCACCGCGCTGCCCACGCTCATCGTGATCATGATCTGGAGCGCCGTGCCGGTGGCGATGCTGCTCTACCTGGCCGGGCTCCAGTCGATCAACCCGAACGTCGTCGAGGCGGCACAGATGGACGGCGCGAGCCCCGCCCGCGTCGTCCGGCACATCGTCTGGCCGCTGCTGCGGCCCATCACCGCGGCGATCGTGCTGCTGGGGCTGCGCGACTCGATGCAGGGCTTCCAGATCTTCCTGGTGATGACCGACGGCGGCCCCGCCGGCCACACCGACGTCCTCGGCCTGCAGGCGTACCACCTGGCGTTCTTCAAGGGCCTGTCCTCGACGCTCGGCCTGGCCAGCGCGCTCGGCTGGATGATCTTCCTCGCCGCGCTGGCGCTCACCCTGCTCAACGCCCGCACGCTGAGGAGCGGCCGATGAGCGCCGCCACGACGGCCGCTCCCCCGGCGGCACGCGGGCGGGCGCCGGGCGCGCGGGCCGGCGCGGTGCGGCTGGTGGGGCTGGCGGCCCTGGCGCTGTACGCGGCCGTCAGCCTCTACCCGTTCCTGTGGATGGTCTCGGGCGCCTTCAAGGACCGCTTCGAGATCCTCGCCGGCGGTCACCTCATCCCCGTGCGGCCCACCCTGGACACGCTGCTGCAGACGTGGAGCGAGCTGCGCTTCCTCGACTACTTCCTGAACAGCCTGCGGGTCACCGGGTTCACCGTGCTCGGCGTGCTGGCCGTCTACAGCCTGGCGTCCTACGCCTTCGCCGTGCTGGACTTCCCCGGCCGCCGGGCGCTGTTCTGGTTCTTCGTCGGCCTGCTGTTCGTCCCGGGGATCACCGTGCTGCTGCCCGTGGTCATCCTGGAGAACCGGCTGGGCATCCTCGGTACGCATCTCGGGCTCGTGCTGCCGTTCGTGAACGGGACGGCGCCGCTGACGGTGCTCATGCTGACCAACGCCTTCAGGTCGGTGCCGCGCGAGCTGCACGACGCGGCCCGGGTCGACGGCGCGGGCGAGGCGCGCATCTTCTGGCGGGTCTACCTGCCGCTGAGCCGCCCGACGATGATCACCGTGGCCGTGCTCGTCGCCGTGCCCACCTGGAACGAGTACGTGCTCACGCGGGTCTCGCTCACCGAGGAGTCGCGGTACACCCTCCCGCTGGCCCTGGAGTCGCTCGCCACCGGCAACGTGCCGCAGTACAACGAGATCATGGCCGGCTCCCTGATCATCGTGGTGCCGGTGATCGTGCTGTTCCTCGCGCTGCAGCGCTACTTCGTCAGCGGCCTCGCCGGCGCCGTCAAGGACTGAACGGCGCGCGGAGGTCACGCCCCGCCCGGCCTCGCCCGGGGCCCGGTCCGGGCCGGCGTGCCGGCCCGGCGAGGGCCCCCGAGAGGGCCGGGACCGCGTCCGCGGACCCCCGCATCGAAGGCCGCTTCCCCCCGGCGGCCAGACCCCATGTGGAGGGCGGAGCTTCAACGGGTCCGCGGAACTGGTAGGAAGGAGGCACGCCTGCCCTGAAACTCGCAGGTCCGAAGGAGCCGATCATGCAGTATGGGGCCGATCCCCAGTTGGAGTTCACCGTGGCCGCAGACCGGCGAGATAGCGTCGTCGTCGTCCAGGCCCGGGGAGAGCTCGACTACACCTCCGCGCCGATCCTGCGCGGACGACTGGCCGAAGTGTGGGCCTCTCCCGGCGTCGCGTCGCTCGTGCTCGATCTCACCGAGGTCAGCTTCTGCGACTCCGTCGGGCTCAGCGAGCTGATCAGCACGCTGCGGCGGAGCGAGGCCGAAGGGGTGCGCCTGGCGGTGGCGGGCGTCCAGGGCACCGTGCTGCGCGTGCTCACGATCACGGGCCTGCGCCACGCCTTCGACATGTGCCCCACGGTCGAGGACGCCTTACCCGCCGAGGCCGTGTCCGCCGCGGGCGCCGATCCCCCTGTCGCCGGCAGGGACGCCGACCCTCTGGCGAACCACTGACGAACCACTGACGGGTGCCTGACCGCCGCCGGTCCCGGCGCGGGCCGGCCGGCCTCACATCAGCCGGCCGCCGCCGACCTCCAGCACCGCGCCGGTCATGTAGCTCGACAGGTCCGAGGCGAGGAACAGCACGGCCCCGGCCACCTCGTGCGGCTCCCCCGCGCGCCGCATCGGGATGTCGGCCTCCCGGGCGGCGAAGACGTCCGGCGGCATGGCGGCCGTCATGGCGGTGCGTATGAGGCCGGGCTGCACCGCGTTCACGCGCACGTTGCGCGAGGCGAGCTCCTTGGCGGCCGCCTTGGTGAGGCCGACGATGCCCGCCTTGGCGGCGCTGTAGTTGGTCTGCCCGAAGTTGCCGGACTTGCCGGACAGCGAGGAGATGTTGACGATCGAGCCCGCGCCCGCCGGGCGCATCACCGCCGCCGCCGCGCGCACGCCGAGCCACGTGCCCTTGAGGTGCACGTCGACGACCGCCTCGAAGTCGGCCAGCGCCATCTTGCCGAGCGTGGCGTCCCGGGTGATCCCCGCGTTGTTCACGAAGACGTCCAGGGCGCCGTAGCGGTCGACCGCGTGCGCCACGACCGCGGCCACCGCGTCCTCGTCGGTGACGTCGCATGCGAGCGCCGAGACGCCGTCGCCCAGCGCTTTCGCCGCCTCGGCCGCCTGCCCCCCGTCCCGGTCGGTCAGCACGACGCGGGCGCCGTGCTCGTGCAGGAGGCGGGCGATGGCCAGCCCGATGCCCTGCGCCGCCCCGGTCACCACGGCCGTGCGCCCGGCCACCAGCCCCGTGCCGCTCACCCGTCCCGCCCTTCCACGCGCCTTCCCCTCACCGCGTCCCCCCGCCTTCGCTCAGAGCCGCACCTCGTACGCGGGCGAGCGCCGGCGCCCGGGCTTGCCAGGCTCCTCCGAGGGGTCCACCTTGCGGATGTACCCCGCCGCCTCCAGCAGGTCGAGCGCGGGGACCATCGCCGCGACGGTCTTGAAGCGGCGGGCCATGCGGCGGAACACGTCGCGCCGCCGGAACCGCTGCACGCCGATGCGCCGGATGCATTCGAGCAGCGCCCGCGCGTCGTCGGGCAGGGCCTCGTCGGAGCGCGCGGGCGGCGCGACCGAGATGATCTGCATGCGCGAGGCGCTCTCGTTGCGGATGCGGGAGATCTCCAGGATGAGGTCGTCCAGGTCGACCAGCAGCCGGGTGGCGGCCCGGAAGCGCTCGAAGTCATCCTGGATCATCAGTAGCCGCTCGGCTTCCTCTCGCATGGCTGAATAATGTCATTTTTGGCACTAATGTCAACAGTCCCCACCGGCTATCGCCCGGACGTCAGCGGGCGGCCCGGGACGGGCCGGGATCTCCGGTCAGGGCGTAGGAGACGGCGGTCTCCAGGTCCAGGTGGCGGCCCTCCCCGAACGCCGCGGCGAAGCCCGGGCCGCCGATCGCCGTCCGCACCCGCCTCTCGGTTCGCACCCGGACCCCGTCGGGGCCGGACATCCACAGCCGCAGGCCGAAGCTCTGCTCGACGAGCTCCCCGACACCGAGCAGCCGCGCCGCCCGGACCATGTCGCCGAGCCGCGCGGCGGCCTCGGCGAGGGTGAGCACGGCCATGGCCATGCCCAGGGTGTCGTGCAGGAGGCGCTTGTCGCGCAGCGACGCGCGGGCGAAGCGGTCGCCCGCCAGGACGTCGCCCATGCCGAGCTCGATGACGCTGCGCACCCAGTCTCCCGACGACAGCATCCACATGTCGCCCGAGGAGTCGCACAGGCGGCGTTGGCGGCGCAGGCACGACAGGGCCTCCTCCCAGCGGCCGAGGCGAGCCAGCGCGTACGCCTGGCCGGTCAGCGCGGACGCCAGACCGGCGCCGGGGTCGCCGCCGTCCGCGTGGACGCGCTCGGCGCGCTCGTACAGCGCCAGCGACTCCGAGACGTAGCCGTGGTGCAGGCCGTTGGTGGCACAGCAGGTCGCCGCCCAGCCGGCCGCCGCCCGGTCGCGCTGCGAGAACGACTCCGCCAGGCACTCGGTGGCCAGGTCGTTGGCCTCGCGCAGGTCGCCCTGGAAGTCGGCGAGCCATGAGGACACCCACAGGGCGCGCGCGCGGCCCGGGGCCGTGACGAGGGTCATGGACAGCGCCCGCCGCAGGTGGCGGCGGCCCTCGGCGGCGTAGCCGCAGGCCATCCAGAAGTACGCGAGCCGGCCGGCGAGCTCGACGCCCGCGACGCGCTCGGCCGCGTTCGAGAGGCTGAAGCCGAGCGCCGCGCGCAGGTTGGGCAGCTCCAGGCGTATGCGGGCGTGCCACGCCACCTGGTCGGGGCCGAACCATCCCGCGTCGAAGCGGCGGGCCAGGTCGAGGTAGTGGTCGCGGTGGCGGCGGCGGGTCGGCACGTGCTGGGCGAGCTCGCGCAGCCAGGCCGCGCCGTACTCGCGCACGGTGTCCAGGATCTCGAACCGCACCGTGCCGTCGGCGTCGAACCGGCGCACGATCGACTTGTCGGCCAGGCCGCGCAGCAGCCCTTCGACGTCCTCGCGGCGCAGGTCGGCGCCGGTGCCCACGTCCGCGCACACGGCGTGGGCGGCGTCCAGGTCGAAGTCGCCGGCGAAGACCGACAGGCGCGCCCAGAGCAGGCGCTCCAGCGGCTCGCACAGCTCGTGGCTCCACCCGATCGCCGTCCGCAAGGTGCGGTGGCGGGGCGCTTCGGTGGGGGTGCCGGCCGACAGCAGGCCGAAGCGGTCGTCGACCCGGCCCACCAACTCCTCGACCGTCAGCGTGCGCAGCCGGGACGCGGCCAGCTCGATGGCCAGCGGGATGCCGTCCAGCCGCCGGCACAGCGTCGCGACCTCGGGGGTGGGGACGAAGCCGGGAAGCAGCGAGGCCGCGCGGTCGGCGAACAGCGCGACCGCCCCCTCCCTGCCCTCGTCGGCGCCCGCCGGGCCGACTCGGGCGCCCGCGCGGCCGTCGGCCTCCTGGCCCTCGGCGAAGCAGTCGGCCACGGCGACCGGCTCCGCGCCCCGGTGGCGCCCCTCGACGGGCAGCGGCTCCACCAGCACGCGCGTCTCTCCGCGCAGGCCGAGCGCGCGCCTGCTCGTCACCAGGACCCACAGCCCGGGCACGGCGCGCAGCAGCGTGTCGACCGTCTCTGCGCACCCGTCGACCAGGTGCTCGAACGTGTCCAGCACGACCAGCGAGCGCCGCCGGGCGAGGCGCTCGGCGGCCACCGCGATCGAGGCGCGCCCGGGCTGCCGGACCACCCCCATCGCGGCGCACAGGGCGTCTCCCAGCATCTCCGGCGCCCGCACCGGCCACAGCTCGACGAACCACACGCCGTCGGGGTAGCTCGGCTGAAGATCGCGCGCGACCCGCACGGCCAGGCGGGTCTTGCCCACCCCGCCGACGCCGGTCAGCGTGACGATGCGCGACTCCGCCAAGGCGCGGACGACCTCCGCGACCTCGCGCTCACGCCCGAAGAACCTCGTCACCTCCGCAGGCAGGTTGCCCGCGCGTGCCTCAGCAGGCACACCCCTCGCCGCCCCACGTCGCCCTGCCCCGATGACTACGTAATCGTAAGCCACCACCACCCTTTTGGACAGAATTCCCAATAGGTCCCACGCCCGCCCCGACCACACCGATCCGACGCCCGAACCACACCACCACGACGCTCGGGCCCACACAAGGACGACGCCCGAGCGCCACATCCACCGCGACGCTCGGATCACGCGGAGGCAGACAAGGACGACGCCCGGACCACACCGGCGCGACGCCTGGGCCACGCGCGGACCGGCACCAGGGCGACGCCTCCGCCACCCGTGCGAGCCAGACCGGGACGGCGAGGACGAAGGCGGGGCGGCGGCGCGGTCCGTCACGTGTCCGTCCCTGTTCCCAGGGCGGAAACGGCGGCAGAATCGGCTGATGAGGCTGTCACGACGGGTGCTGCGCCGGGTCGCGCTCCCCCTCGCCGGGCTGGCCCTGGTGGGGGCGGGAACCTACTTCGCGATCATCGGGCTCGACCGCGCCGACAAGCTCGCCAGCGTGCTGAGCGCCTTCGCCGGAGTCGCCGGCCTGGCCCTCTCCGCCTACGGCCTCGTACTCGCCCACCGAACCACGCGCCCTCCGGCGCACGCGCCGCCCCCCGGCGCCGCTCCGGGCGGCACCACGCCCCCCGGCCTCTCTCCGTCGGGCGCCACGCTCCCGAGCACTCCTCCGGCGGACGCGGCACCCCCGGGCGCGCCTCCGTCGGGCACGGCACGCCCGGGCACACCTCCTGCGGCCGGCGCGGCACCCGATGGCCGTCCCTCCGAGCCGCCGGGCAACGTGCGCAACACCGTCAGCGGCTCCGTCCACGGCCCCGTCGTCCAGGGCAGAGACTTCTCCGGCCCCCTGACCTTCGACTCCACGCCCGCCCCCGCCCCGCTGGACGACTCCGACGCCGACGACTCCCGTAAATAGCATTGCAATGCTATGTTAAAAGCGGAACCAGCCCGAGTCCTCTGACGTCACAGGAGCAGCGATGGCCGTCACACTGATCAACCCGGACGGGCTGCCCAAGCCCGAGGTGTACCGGCAGATGTCCGTCGCCACCGGCTCCAAGCTGGTGTTCCTCGCCGGCCAGGTCGCCCGCGACGCCGATGGGCGCAAGGTCGGCGAGGGCGACCTCGCCGCCCAGGTGGAGCAGGCCTACCTCAACATCGCCACCGCGCTGGCCGCGATCGACGCCTCCTTCGACGACGTGGCCAAGCTGACCGTCTACGTCGTCGACTGGACCCCCGACAAGATGCCCCGGTTGGGCGAGGGGGTCGCCCGGGCCGCCGAGAAGCTGGGCGTCGACCCGGTCAAGCCGATCACACTCCTCGGCGTCTCCGCACTGGGCGAACCCGATCTCCTGGTCGAGGTAGAGGCCACCGCGATCATCGACTGAGCGTCGGCGGCCTCCAGGACGGTCATCGGCGTCAGGGCGCTTCCCCGTCCAGATCCCGTAGCCGTGCCCGGACCATCTCTGCTTCGGGCAGGTCGAGCTGCTCGAACAGGGCGTAAGCCTGGCGCCACGAGATGCGGGCGGCGTCGGCGGCGTCCAGATAGAGGAAGGTGTCTGCCATGCTCGCGTGGATCCGCGCCTCCTGGTACGGGTCGCCGATCGCCCGCGCCATGGTGATCCCCTTGTGGAATGCCTCAAGGGCGAGCGTGCAACGGCCCGCGGCGCGGTGCACGTCGCCGACGCCCGCCACAGCGCGCACGTGCTGGTAGCTGTCGGAGATCCGCTCGGCGATGCCCACGGCCTTCTCGAAGTGGATGAGGGCCTCGTCGGCCCGGCGCATGAGCAGGTAGGTGGTGCCGATGCTGGTGAGGATGTCGGCCTGGTTCCTGCGGTCGCCGGTCTCCTGGAACGTCGCCATGGCCGTCCGGTAGCACTCCAGCGCGGCGTCGTACCGGCTCTCGTACTGGTGGATGTCGCCGAGGTTGCTGTTCAGGATCGCGTGGTTCTGCCGCCCGGCGATCTCCTTGAAGATCTCCAGCGAGTCCTGGTAGAGCCGGATCGCGTCCCGGTGGTAGCCGCGGCGCTTGTGGACGTCGCCCATGTTGTTGAGGGCCTTGGCCTCCCCACGCCGGTCGCCGGCCTTCTGGTAGAGCGCCAGGGCACGGGAGAGCAGGTCGAGCGACTCCTGGTAGCGGCCGAGGTGCCAGTACACGATTCCGGTGTGTCCCAGGGCGTCCGCCTCGCCCTTGGCGTCCCCCAGGGAGCTGAAGATCGCTCCAGCCTCCTCGTAGTGTGCCAGGGCCTCCCGGTAGTGCGCGGACGCCCAGCAGATGACACCGATCTGGTCCCAGCACGTCGCCTCCGCGCCCCGGTCGGCGACCGTCCGGTACAGCATGAGAGCTTCATGGGTGTGTCGCAGGGCGTCCTTGTGCCGGCCGGTCCTGAACCGCATGAACCCCAGGTCGAGCGACGCCCGGGCTATCCCCCGGCCGTCGCCCAGCTCCCGGCAGGCGTGCAGGGCCAGGGCGTGGCCAGCGGCGGCGTCCTCCCAGTACCCCTCGGTGTCGAGGTACTCGGCCATCTCGCGCATGAGCCGGACGCCGTGCTCCTTCCACCCGTGCTCGACCGCGTACTGGACGAGCTGCAGAACGGTCCCCCACTCCTCGCCCAGCCACGCGCGCGCCTCCGGGACGCTGGCGGACCGGCCTTCGGTGCCGCCCTCCGGGCCGGCCTTCTCCTGGGCCCTGCGCAGGGCGTCGGCGGCGCTCTCGACCCTGGCCAGGTAGTGGTCGAGGAGCCGGGTGACGGCGCGGTCGTTCTCGGACGCGGGGTCCTCCCGCCGCGCGCGGTCGTGTGCGTAGCCCCGCACCAGGTCGTGGAACCGGTATCCGCCCGCTCCGGTCTCCTGCAGCAGGCAGTGCCGCACGAGCACGTCGATGGCCGCTTGGGCGCGACCGGGCGTGACATCGCACAACGCGGCGGCGACCGCGGCCGTGACGCGCCCGCAGGGGTACAGCCCGAGCCGGCGGAAGACGAGTTGCTGCCACTCCCCCAGATCCCGGTACGAGAGCTCGAAGGCCGCCTCGATCTTGCGGTAGTCGTCCCCGACGGCGTCCCGGACGCCCGAGATCCCGTGCGCCTGTCCCGCTCCCAGCCACTCGATGCCTGTGCGACCGGCCATGAGTGTGATCATGAGCGGGAGGCCGCCACAGAGCCGTACCACCGTGTCGATGCCCGCCGGATCGGCCCGGTCGCCGGCCAGCCGGGTGGCCAGTTCGGTGGCCTCTCCGGTGGGCATCTCGCCGAGCGAGATGCACCTGACGCCCGGGACATCGTCGAAGCGGGCACGGCTGGTGACCAGCACGAGCGCGGGAGACGCCCCGCCGAGCAGCGGCCTGACCTGTTCCACCCCCGCGGCGTCTTCGAGGATCACGATCGCGCGCCGGTAGGCCAGTTCGGCCTGCCACATCGCCGCCCGCTCCGGGAGCGAGCCGGGAATCGAGGCGGGCGGCACGCCGAGCATGCGCAGGAGCATGAGCAGCGCGGTCGACGCGTCCAGGGGAGGGCGCAGGTGGTCGTGCGCTCGCAGGTCCAGGTAGAGGCGGGCGTCGGGGTAGCGGGACCTGAGCCGGTGGGCGATGTGGATGGCGAGCGCCGACTTGCCGACACCGGCCATCCCCTGGACGGCGACGACGAGTGGACCGTCCTTCCCCGCCCGCATGGCCCGGACGGCGTCGATCTGCTCGCGTCGGCCGGTGAAGTGCGGGATGTCACTCGGCACGGTGTCCGGTTGCGGTTCCCGCTCCCCCCGGCGGTAGATCGGGGTCACCGCCAGGTCGGGATCCTGCCGGAGGATCTGGCGGTGCAGCGCGCGCAGGCCGTTGCCGGGCTCGGTGCCCAGCGTCTCGCGCAGGTGGGCGCTCACCCGGCCGTAGACCTCAAGGGCCTCGCCCTGCCGGTCGCCGCGGTACAGCGCGGTCATGAGCTGGGCGGCGACCGACTCGTCCGAGGGGTGCAGCACCTCCAGCTCGTACAGCTCGTTCAGCACCTCGACGTGCCGGCCGAGGCGCAGTTCCAGGTCGATGCGCTCCCGGCGGCCGTCCGCGCGCTCCTGGGCCAGGGCCTGTCCCATGCGCCGTGCCCACTCCCCCGGAAGCCCCGCCAGCGCCTCCCCCGGCCACAGCCCTTCGGCCTGTTTGAGCAGGCGCAGGGCATGCCCGGGGTCGCCGCTCTTCGCCACGGCGGCGGCCTGGCGGCGCAGGAAACGGTAGCGGTCGAGGTCGAGGCCGCAGCCGTCCAGCATCACCCCGTAGGTGACCCCCCTGCCCTCGATGCGGGCGGCCTCCCCGACGACTTCGCGAAGACGTCGGCGCAGCCGGGAGATGTGAATCGTCAGCGCTTCGCGCACCTTTGGCGGCGGCCTCTCCCCCCACACCCGGGTGACGATGACGTCCACCGCGAGGGGCCGGCCGGCCGAGAGCAGCAGGATTGCCAGAATGAGCTGTTCCTTGGGGGGACCGAGCGAAATTACCCGTTCTCCGACGCGCAAGGTGACCCCTACCTCGGGACTTAACAGCCCGAAGTCCGCCCGTTCTGGCGTGATTCCATACGAATCAGCCACCTCTCCACGATGGCACGTTCCAAGCGATTTTTACCTTTCTTTACAGTCACACATGACTCTTGGGTGCTTTGGTAGTTAATGACGGTATTGTCCACTTAGGGGGCATAAGGTGTTTTTGGGACAGCAAAAGTGCCCACTAGAAGCATCACCAAAAAGGGGGCTATGATCCACTCGGCCCTCCGATACCCGGGCATTCGGGGGAAATATCAGTCAGTAATCCGAGGGAGACTCATCCCCAATGATCGTGCTATCCGCAGCGTTGGTTGGTGCCGCCATGTCACTACCGACCACGTTCGCCGACTCCGCCTACGCCGAGCGGCGGTTCCCCGCCGCCCACGTCGTCTCCGACGACGTTCAGGGTGATAAAAGGATCTTCATGATCAACTTCGACAACCAGAGCGCGGCCTCCAGCGCTGACCTGGAGACATAGACGGCGCGGGTGGTGGCCGTCCGACGACGGCCGCCACCCGCGGCGCGTGCAGGCGGGACGTCAAGCCGTCTGCAACCTCGACGCCCAGTGCGCGGGGGCACGCTCGCCGCCTGGCGGTCCGGCAGGGACCGCGCCGCGAGCGAGGAGTCGAGGCATGAACTACACAGAACAGCCCGTCAGGGGGCCGTTCTCGCCGGGGGTCACGGTGGCCGAGACGCACGGGGTGGAGCGGACGGTGCTCGCCGTGGTGCACCACGGCGCCGCCGCCGGGCGGCTGGGCGACGTCGTCCCGCTGGTCGAGCGCGACCGGCGCGTGCAGGTCGTCTACACGGTCCCGCCTTCGTCGCTCTACGTCGGCGGCGCCCACGACTTCCTGCGGGACGCGCGGGCGCTGGTGATGCCCTGGCCCCAAGCCACGCACACCCGGTTCGACCTGGCCGTGGCGGCCGGGCAAGGCCTCCTGGACCGGGTGCACGCCCCCGTGATGACCCTCTCCCACGGCGCCGGCCCGAACGCCTACGTGCGGCGCCGCGACGGGGACGGGCCACCCGCCGCCCGGGCCGTTACCGGGCTCGCCCCGCAGTGCCTGACCACGCACGGGCGGGTGATCCCCGCCGCGATCATGCTGGGCCACGAGGACCATCGCCGCCTGCTGGCCGGCCAGTGCCCCGAAGCCGTGCCGTCGGCCGTCGTCGCCGGAGACCCGTGTTTCGACCGGATGCTCGCCGGCCGCCACCTGCGCGCGGCGTACCGCGCCGCGCTGGGCGCCGGGCCGGGCCACACGGTGGTCGTGGTCTCCTCGCACTACGCCCCCGGCTCGCTGCTCGGGCCACCCTGCCTGCTGAGCCGCCTGGCCGCGGAGCTGGATCCCGCGCACCACCTGACCGTCGTCATCCTGCACCCTGCCGTGTGGGCCCTTCACGGACACAGGCAGATAGTCGCCTGGTTCGAGCCCCTGGCGCGGACCGGCGCCGTCCTCCTGCCGCCCGAGGAGGGCTGGCGGGCCGCGCTGGTGGCGGCGGACGTCCTGCTGGCCGACCGCGGCTCGCCCGCCTGCTACGGCGCCGCGCTTGGGCTCCCCGTCCTGCTGGCGCCCTACGACCCCGGCGACGTGATCCCCGGCTCGCAGTTCGCCGCGCTCGGCGAGATCGCACCCCGGTTGACGGGGGCGCCGCTCGCGCGCCAGCTCGAGGCCGCCCGGCGAGGGTGGCCATCCGGGGCGGCGGCGGTGATGCGCGAGCGCCTGACATCCCTGCCCGGCGGCGCCGCCCGTGTCATCCGGCAGACCATGTACCGCCTGCTGAGGCTGGCCGAACCACCGGGCTCACCGCTCACCGAGCCGGTTCCCGCGCCCGAGCCGCTCCGGTTCAGCCGGCCGGTCACGTGAACGTCGTCCGCGTGCTCGTCCCCCGCGCGACGGGCGACGGGCGCCGCGAGTGGGTGCTCGTGGACGAGCACGTGCGCGCCGAGTGCGACGAACCGGCGTGGTCCTCCATCGCCGACGTGGTCGTCTGCCGCCACCCCTCGCCCCGGGAGCCGGGCGCGTCGGTGATCGCGGCGCTCCTGGCCCGCCACCCGGGCGCGCTCGTCGCGGCGAGCGTCCGGGACGACGGCACCTTCGTGGTCGGGACGCGCGCGGGCGCGGTCGCGGCCTTCGCCGGAACGACACCCGAGTCGGTCGCGTCCCTGGCCCACGCCTGGACTGTGTGGGGCTGCTCCCCGGAAGGCTTGGCGGTCACCACACCGGCCCACGCCCGGAGGGCGCAAGGCGGTTCGCCGGAGGACCCGGCGGTCACGATCCTCGCGCACGCGTGGACGCTGTGGGACGGCGCCCCGGAGGGCGTGCCCGTCAGGGTGCGGGCGGCGTATCGCCGGGTAGAGCGGCCAACCTGTGGCGAGCCGATTCCGCCTCAGGCGCCGCCAACCGGTCGAAGATCTCCACCGCCGTGACGAGGTGGCCCCTGGCGCCGGCGTGGTCACCCGTGGCCGCCAGCGCCTCCGCCAAGGACACGCGGACGTTGGCACGCTCGTACTCGGCCCCCAGCGCGTCGACCAGGATGAGTGCCGTGAGCAGAGCGGTCCGTGCCTCCTCGGGGCGGCCGGCGAGCAGGTGCGTCTGGCCCAGGCCGGTGAGTGTGCGCGCCTCGTTGTACCCGTCGGGCAGGGCCGCGAACAGCTCGCGCGCCTCGCTCAGGTACGCGACCGCCGCGTCGTGCAGGCCCATGTCGCGATGGGCCTCGCCCAGCCTGCGGGTCATCAGGGCGACGCCGCGACGCCGCCCCAAGCGCTCATGGATCTCCCGGGCCCGCCGGAACCGCTCGGCCGCCCGCTCTGGACGCCGCATGCCGAGATAGGCGACGCCCATGGTGCTCAGCGCGGCAGCCTCGTCGAGAGCGTGCCCGCCCGACCGCTCGATGTCGGCGGCGCGCTGACACAGGTCGGCCGCCACCTCGAAGTCGCGCAGGTTCAGGTGGGCGGTGGCCAGTGCCAGCAGCATGCGCGACTCGGCCCGAAGATCCCCGCAGGCACGCGCGGAGGCGAGGCCGGTGCGGTGGGTCTCCACCCACGCGCCGTAGTGCTTGCGGTTCAGGAACAGGCCCCAGAGCGCCTCACACGTCTGCCAGGTCAGCTCGTGCAGGCCGTACTCGTGCGTCTGTGCCACGATCGCACGCAGGACGGGCAGCAGGTCCTCAAGCCGGTCAAGGGCCTCGGCGGGCCCGCCGAACGCGGGGGCCGCGCCGTCCGCCGCCTCGTAGGCGGGGCCGAGGTGCCACCGGCCGGGAACCACCACCAGATCGGCCGCGACGGCGGCGCGGAGGTACCACCCCGCGATCCGCGCGCAGGTCTCCCCGCGCTCCTCGGGCGGGTCGAGAGCGAGGGCCTTGCCGCGGGCGTGCAGGTGCAGCAGATCGTGGAAACGGAAGAGGTCGTCGTCCCCGGCCTCCAGCAGGTTGGCGGCGACCAGCTCCTCCAGGATGCGGGACGCCTCGCCCTCGCCGACTCCGCCGGCCGCGGCGGCGGCTCCGGGGCCGAAGGTCGCGCCCGGGTGCAGCCCGAGCCGCCGGTAGAGGCGGGCCTCGTCCTCGGCGAGAACCATGTAGGAGACGTCGAACGCGGCCTGGGGGGAGACGTCGTCGTCGGCGCTCAGCGTGGCCAACCGGCGCGAGGCGTCGGCCAGCTCCCGGACCAGGCGGTCGAGGGACCACCGGGGCCGCAGCGCCAGCCGCGCGGCCGAGGCGCAGACGGCGATCGGCAGCCGGCCGCACAGCCTCACCAGTTCGAGGGCGGCCTCCGGCTCCGCCCGGGTGCGCTCGGGGCCGAGCACGCGGTCGAGCACGCCGACCGCGGCCGCGGGCGTGAGCGGCTCCAGGGCGACGTACCGGGCGCCCTCGACGACGAGCCCGGCGAGCCTGCGCCGCGAGGTCGCGAGGACCAGGCTGTCCGCTGACGGCGGCAGCACCGCGCGCACCTGGGCGGCCGAGGCCGCGTTGTCGAGCATGAGCAGCAACCGGCGCCCGGCGGTGACCGACCGGAACATCGTCACCTGCTCGTCCAGGGCCACAGGGACGCGTTCCGGAGGGACGCCGAGCGCCCGCAGGAACCGCCCGACCACCTCGCCCGCGGCGGGCGGGACGCCCGCCGCGGACGCGCGCAGGTCGGCGTAGAGCTGGCCGTCGGCGAAATGCGGCCGGAGCCGGTGCAGCCATTTCAGGGCCAGGGAACTCTTGCCCACGCCGCCGACGCCCGTGATGACCACCAAGAACGGAGAGTCGGGCGGGTCGCCTTTCGCCCGGAAGTAGCGGTCGAGGCGCGCGAGCTCCTCTTCGCGGTTGATGAACACCGCCGGAACGGGGCCCAATTGCGCGGGAACGGGGGCGGGCACGTGCGTTCCGACATTGATCTGTACGTCGCCGTGGATCGACCGCGCCTGGACGGCCGGGCCGTAGACGGTCCCGCTGATCTCGTTGTCTACGCCCACCCCATGAGCTTCCGGATCCTCCCCTTTCTCAGGCGAATTCACCGGCGCCGCTCCTGAACTAGATTCGGGTTCACCGTGGGACTGCACAGTAACCCGAGCCCCTCCGACCGACAAGGCAGCGGTCGGAGGCCTCAGCGCCGATTACGCCGATTACGCCTGGATGCCTCCCGGCACGAATGTTATGGGCCCCGGCACCGGTGACGGCGGAATAACAGCCGATCCGCCCATCACTCGCTCATGTCTCTTCCGTACTGTCATTCCATCGGCTCCCAACAACACCTTTAATAGCTTCCGTACGATGATTCCCCCCCATCGGATTCCGCGGGAGCGGTCGTGGCCGGAGCGTCACTGGCGGGGGCGTCACTGGCGGGGGTGTCTGAGGCGGGGGCGTCGGTGGGGGTGAGGGGGGTTCCCTCGGCGTTCGCGAGGGTGCAGGGGATGAAGGCCTCCAGGTCTACCGGGCTGGCGGTCGCGCGGTACAGGCGGGTCGCGATGCGCTCGGCCAGCTTCGCGCGCTTCTCGCGCAGTTCGTCCAGGAGGGACTCCTGGGCCGTCTCCGGGCTTTCCTCCTTCGCCGCGGCGGCGATCCGCCGGTCGGCCGAGGCGGCCTCCAGTTCCATGAGGCCGATGTCGCGGGCGACGTCCGAGCGCACCACGGACGGAACCTCGCCGACCCCTTCGGCCACGGGCGGGCAGACGATCGCCGACCCGGCGACGACGTTTCCGGCCTTTCCCGTGTCCGGTGCGCCGGGGCCCTCGGCGGCCGGCGGGTCGTCCGAGGCGGACGTCTCCTCCGGGGCGGCCTCGGAGGCCTCGGGCGCCGCGTCGGGGGCGGGCGCCGGGGCTGCGGTGCCGGTGTCGACGATCTCCATGGGCGCGTCGGACTTCGCGTCCGCGTCGGGCTTGGTGTCCGCGTCGGGCTTGGTGTCGGGCTTGGCGGACGTGCTCGGCTCGGCGGTCTTGGCGGGGGCCGAGCCCGCGCCCTCGTCCGCCGTGGCGGGGCCGTCCTCGCCCGGGGGGACGGTGTCGACGGGGAACGGCGCGTCGTCCGGGACGGCCGTGTCGGCCGGGGCCGCCGTGTCGGCCGGGGCCGCCGTGTCGGCCTGAGCGGGCGTGTCCGCCGGGGGCGGGGCGTCGGCCGGGGGTGCCGTGTCGAAGGGGAGGGCGGAGGCCGCGGCCGCGGCGTCGTCGGGCAGCCCTCCGGCGGCGGGCGGCGCCGGGGCGGCGGGGTCGGTGGTCAGGGACCCCGCCGGGGGCGCCACCGCTCCGGGGATCTCACACGCGACGGCCGCGTCCAGCCCCTCGGGCTTCTCCCCGGCGGCGCCGAGGATCTTGACGATCTCCTGGACGGCGACGGCGCGCTGGTTCTCCAGCGTGCCGAGCACGGCGGTCCTGGCCGCCGCCGGGTCGGCGTCCTCACCGCGCGCGGCCAGGCGCCGGTTCGCGCCCGCGAGCTGGATCTCGATCAGGCCGAGGTTGCGGGCGACGCCGTTCACCACGTCGGACGGGACGTCCGGCAGGAGCCGCGCGATGCTCGGGCACGTCAGGGCCACCGCGCCGGCCCGGAAGGCGGACGCGCCCCCCGCGCCCTCGCCGGGGCCTCCCGCGCCGCAACCGGCGACCAGTCCGGCAACGGCCCCGGACGCCACCAGCGCCCCGGCGACCCGCCTGAGCTCCCGTCCTCGCCGGTCTCCAAACATGCGCACTCCTCTCGTTCACCGCGGGTGACACGCCGGCGCCCGGTCCTGCTCCGGTCCGCACGTGGCTCACCCCTCCATCACGGAGAGATACGGGGGATCGGGGCCAGGTGTTCGATCGGATTCGGCCCGCCGCGGGATGACGGCCCCCGCCCGCCCTGCGACGGCCGCCGTCATCCCGCGCCGAGCAGCGGAGATACGGCGAAGCCGCGACGCGCCGCGACGGTGAGATCGGGCGACCCGAAAGCGTCGCGATCACCTTGGAGGGGGGCGGGATCCGGCGACCCGCCGCCGGGACGACGAAGCCGGCCCGATCAGGCAGCCCGAGCACATGGGAGATCGGGCGGCGGCCCGCGACCCGCCGCCGGCGCGACGAGGCGGTGGATCAGGTGATCCGGGGCGTCGCCCGGACGTTGAAGTGGACGTAGGGGGAGCCGTCGGGCAGGTCGTAGAAGACGGCGGGGAGCCACAGAGGCTCGCCCTCGGGGCGGCCGACGAAGGTGGTGGCGTCGACGGGGAACAGCTCGAACTCCACGGGGGGCTTCATCCCGGCGAGCTCGCCGAGGACCTCGTCGTGCATCCAGAGCCGGCCGTCGCGCACCCAGAACGTCAGCCGGTTGCCGGTGCGCTCGTAGACCCCGGCGAACCGCTCGACGTCGACCTCGACCGGCTCGGCCGGCGGCTCGGGCCGGGGCGGCTTGGCGAGGCCGAGCAGCTCGCCGAACAGCTCGGCGCCCAGGGTGTGGTGCAGGGCGGCGGTGTGGCCGCCGTTGGCCAGCGCGCACACGACCGTGCCGGAGTCGGGGACGGCCCAGAGCATGGCGGCCTGGCCGATGGTGTTGCCGCCGTGCGAGACGACCAGACGGCCCTGCCACTCGTCCAGGGCCCAGCCGATTCCGTACTGGCGGCCGAGGACGTGCGGGTTGGGGATGTCGACCTGCGGGTCCCACATCACGCGCGGGTCGGCGAGCAGACCGCCTTCCAGGTGCGCGCGGGCGAAGGCGACGACGTCGGCGGCGCGGGCGCAGACCAGCCCGGCCGGGCCGCACGAGCGCATCAGGCCCCAGACGGGCGAGGGCTCCCCTTCCAGGTGGCCCAGGGCGCCGCGGAAGCGCAGCACGTCCTCGGGCAGCGTCCAGGTGTGGGTGAGGCCCAGCGGCTCGATCACCTGCTCGCGCAGCGCGGCGTCCCACACCCGGCCGGTGAGCCGCTCCACCACCCGCCCGGCGATGATGAAGCCGGAGTTGCAGTACGACTGCGTGGCGCCCAGCGGGTGGTTCTGCGTCAGTCCGGCGCACGCGTCGACGTATCTTTCGAGGCAGTCGTCGCCGCGCCCGGTGTCCAGGAACAGGTCGCCGTCGATCCCGGAGGTGTGGGAGAGCAGGTGCCGCAGTGTGACGGCCCGGGACACGCCGGGGTCGGCGACGCGGAACTCCGGCAGCACCTCCGCCACGGGGGTGTCGAGCGTGACCCGCCCCTGCTCGGCCAGCAGCATGATCTGGGTGGCGGTCCACAGCTTGGTGACCGACCCGATCTGGAACAGCGAGTCGGTGGTCGCCTCCACGCCGGTGGCCGTGTTGAGCACGCCCGCGGCGAACTCGTGCAGCTCCCCCTCGTGGAACACCGCCAGGGTCGCGCCCGGCACCTCGTAGCGCTCGATCAGCTCGCCCAGCCGCGACCGCCAGCGAGCCTCGTCCACCGTCACCGCCACCTCGTTCCCCTTCCGCGTCGCCCGCGCGCGTCACGTCACGATGGAGCCGGTCGCCGTCATGGGCGCGGCCACCTGAGCCGCTCGCGCAGCCGCGGCGGAAGGCGGCGCGTGAGACGGCCGAGTGGTGTCGCCGAGCCCGGCGTCGCGAGGCCGGAGGTCACGGACGCCGAGGTCGCCGGGCCGGGCGACGGGTCGGCGGCCTCGGCCAGGCGGGCGCGCAGGCGCCCGCGGATCTGGTCCGGCGTGTAGGAGAGGCGGCGGCGCTCGGCGCGCGCGACCACGACTCCGGTTGCGGCGACGCCCGTGAAGGCGGCCAGTCCGAGTATCTTCCACCAGCGCATGTCCCTACGCTACTGGGATGTCTGGCGCAAGCATCAGCCTCGACGAGGCCCTCGACCTCACGCGCACCGGTGACGTCTGGCTGTTCCGGGGGCGCACCGTGCCCGACCGGGCCATCCAGGTGACGACGAACAGCCCGGTCAACCACGTCGGCATGTCCGTCGTGATCGAAGACCTGCCCCCGCTGATGTGGCACGCGGAGCTCGGCCGGTCCCTGCCCGACATGTGGTCGGGCACCCACCAGCGCGGCGTCCAGCTCCACGACCTGCGCGACGCGGTGGTGGTCTGGGCCACCCGGTACGGGCAGCGGGGGTGGCTGCGGCAGCTCGACCGTCCGGTGAGCCGCGAGATGGAGGACGCCGTGCTGCGCACGATCGCCCGCCTGGACGGCACGCCGTTCCCGTCCACGGCGCGGCTGGCCGGGCGCTGGCTGCGCGGCCGGGTGCCCATCCCCAGGCGGCGGCTGACGGAGGCGGCCCTGGAGACGGCGTACTGCGCGGAGGTCGTGGCGTCGACGTACCAGGCCATGGGGCTGCTCCCGGCCGAGCGCGGCCCCCACTGGTACGACCCCGGCCGGTTCTGGAGCGGCGACGACCTGGAGCTGTCGAACGGCGCGCGCCTGGGCGGCGAGATCGCCGTCCGCATCCCCCCGGACGCCCGCGCGACGCGTGGCGCACGCGCCGAGACCGGCGCCTGACGTCCAAGGGCCCGGAGCCGGGGCACCCGCGCCCGGGCCAGGCGAACGCGGCGACGGGCCCACCGCTCCGGAGGGCGGGTCGCGGGGCAGGGCGGATCGTCCCGGAAAGCGGGTCGCCGCACAAGGCGGATCGCCCCGCGAGGCGGGTCTCCGCGCGGTCAGACCTGCTTGTTCATGACCATCCGCACGACGTCGCGCGCGCGGTCGATGAGGGCGGCCGTCGGGCCGAGCAGGAGGTTCCTGGCGGCCGACTCCACTCCCGGGTGCGGGTGGGTGGGGGCGAGCGCCTCGGCCGCCCTGACCCCGGCCGCCATCGCGCGGCGCTCGGCCGGGTTGGTTCGTTCGAGCAGCAGGGGGAACTCGTCGCGCTCCTCGGCCCAGGCGTGGGCCAGCACCACGTTGCGCAGTTCCAGGAACTCGCGCGCGAAGTCGGGGTGGCCGGTGCCCGCCCGCTCCAGCCGGGTGAGCAGCATCTTGGCGTGTTTCTCCTCGTCGAGCCGCCGGTCGACCACCGCGCCGCCGTCCTCGGCGAGCAGTCGCGCGTACGGGTGCACGATCTCCTCCTCTGCGGTCTCGTGCACGGCGAGCAGCCGGACCAGGCGCTGGAACGCCTCTTCCCGCTCGTCACCGACGGCGCCCCTGACCTCGGCGAACAGCTCCTGGATCATGGCGTGCTGGCGCACCAGGAGGTCGATGACGTCGTTCTCGTTCATCACCTCGGGCGTCGCCTGACGGTCGTCCATGACACCATCCTTCCCCGGCGGCCCGTGAGTCGGTGCGGGACACGCGGTACGGGCCGCTCCTCCCCGTGCTCACAGCCCTATCCAGATTTGGCGTGTCGAATACGACAAAGCCGTACTTTTCACCCCTAATCTCAACGGCCCCTCGGGAAACCGTCTTTCCCCACGACCGATATGAGCACGCAGAGCACACGATCGACAGCGTTCGGTGATGCTCGCTGAGCATGGCCGGACACCCTTGGAGGGTGCCTCATGGCACTCTTTGCTGATTTTCAGGAAATTTCAGTAAGGCATTGCATAGATCCAGTCTTCTGAGTAACTTCCGGGCAACACCCTCGAAATACGACAAGTGGAGGCCCTCGTGGTCTGGCCGCTCCCCCCACGGCCCTTGAGAAGGTCTCCCGCACGCCGGTCCGGCCCCCTGGTCGCCGCCGCGCTGGCGGCGGTCCTGTGCGCGTCGCCGGTCGCCCTCTCCCCCGCCTCCGCCGAGACGACCGCGCCCGCGGCGCCCACCGGCACGGTCGCGCCCGCCGCCCCGCCGCGGGACGCGGCGCCGCTGGTCTCGGCCGTGAGCACCGCGGCGGACCCGTCCGACAAGGAGCTGGCCAGGGACGCCCTGCGCTCCGACCTGTCGCGCGAGCGCTTCTACTTCCTGATGACCGACCGCTTCGCCAACGGCGAGACCGGCAACGACCGCGGCGGCCTGACCGGCGACCGGCTCGCCACCGGCTTCGACCCCGCCGACAAGGGCTTCTACCAGGGCGGCGACCTCAAGGGCCTGATCGGCAAGCTCGACTACGTCAAGAACCTCGGCAGCACCGCGATCTGGCTGACCCCGGCGTTCCGGAACCGGCCGGTGCAGGGCACCGGCGCGAACGCGTCGGCCGGCTACCACGGCTACTGGATCACCGACTTCACCTCGATCGACCCGCACCTCGGCACCAACGCGCAGATGAGGCAGCTCGTCCGCGAGGCGCACCGGCGCGGGATGAAGGTCTTCTTCGACATCATCACCAACCACACCGCCGACGTCGTCGACTACCGGGAGAAGACCTACTCCTACCGGTCCAAGGCCGCCTACCCGTACGTCGACGTCGACGGCCGCCCGTTCGACGACACCGACTTCGCGGGCGAGGACGACTTCCCGAAGGTCGGCCTCGGCTCGTTCCCCTACACGCCGGTCGCGCCCAAGGGCGTCAAGACGCCGTCGTGGCTGAACGACCCGACGATGTACCACAACCGGGGCGACTCCTCCTTCAGCGGCGGCGAGAACGACGAGTACGGCGACTTCTCCGGCCTGGACGACCTGTGGACCGAACGCCCCGAGGTCGTCAAGGGCATGATCGACATCTACCGCACGTGGGTCCGCGAGACCGGCATCGACGGCTTCCGGATCGACACCGCCAAGCACGTCGACATGAGGTTCTGGGAGCGCTTCTCCCCCGCGCTGGACGGCTACGCGGCGCGCCTCGGCAACGACCGGTTCTTCATGTTCGGCGAGGTCTACTCCGGCGACCCCGCCGTGACCAGCCGCTACTCCACGCGCGGCGGCATGGACGCCACCCTGGACTTCCCGTTCCAGGAGGCGGCGCGCTCGTTCAGCGGCGGCACGGCCGGCGCCGCGCGCCTGGCCCAGCTCTACGCGGGCGACGACCACCACACCGACGCCGACGGCAACGCGTCCTCGCTGCCGACCTTCCTCGGCAACCACGACATGGGCCGGATCGGCCGGTTCGTCACCCAGGACAACCCCGGCGCGCCGGAGGCCGAGCTGCTCAGGCGCGACCTGCTCGCCCACGAGCTGATGTACCTCACCCGCGGCCAGCCGGTGGTCTACTACGGCGACGAGCAGGGCTTCACCGGCAAGGGCGGCGACAAGGACGCCCGGCAGACGATGTTCGCCTCCCGGACCGAGAGCTACCTGTCGGACCCGCTGATCGGCACGGACGCCACCCACGCCCAGGACAACTTCACGCCCTCCCACCCGCTCTACCAGGGCATCGGCGCGCTGGCCGAGCTGCGCGACGCCCATCCCGCGCTGGCCGACGGCGCGCAGGTCGAGCGCCTGGCCACCGGCGGCCTCTACGCCTTCTCGCGCATCGGCGCCAAGGAGCAGGTCGAGTACGTGGTCGCGGTGAACAACGCCGAGACGGCCGCCACCGCCGGCGTCCCCACCTACTCCGCCGGCATGGCCTTCACCAAGGTGCACGGCGAGGGCGCGGCCACGGCCACCTCGGGCGCCGACCGGGCGCTGCGGGTCACCGTCCCCCCGCTGTCGGCGGTCGTCTACCGCGCCTCCGCCAAGCTGGCCGCCCCGGCGGCCGGGCCGGCCGTCTCGGTCGCGCTCCCGGGCGCCGAGATCAGCGGCCCGCCCGGCGACGGGCGCGTCCCGGTGACCGCGACGGTGCCGGGCACCGGGTTCGACCAGGTCACGTTCGCCGCCAAGGCCGGCGACGGCCCGTGGAGGGTGCTGGGCACCGACGACGCGCCCACCCCGGCCGAGGGCGGTCGCGCCTTCCGGGTGTTCCACGACCTGTCGGGGCTCGCGCCGGGCACGAAGGTGACCTACAAGGCCGTGGTGAAGGACTCCGCGGGCCGGTTCGCCGCCGCCACCGCGGCCGCCACCGTCGCCGCGCCGCCCGACCCGCAGGACCCGGGCGCCGTCACCCGCGACTGGCTGGTGGTTCACTACCAGCGCGCCGACTACGACGGCTGGGGCCTGCACGTGTGGGGCGACGTCGAGCAGCCCACCGAGTGGGGCTCGCCGCTCCCGCTGCGCGGCGAGGACGCCTACGGCAGGTTCGCCTGGATCAAGCTGAAGCCGGGCGCCACCAGCGTCGGGATCATCGCCCACCGGGGCGACGAGAAGGACGGCGGCGACCGCCTGGTCAACCCGGCCAGGAACGGCGAGGTGTGGCTGGCCGAGGGCAGGCCTGACACCTTCGCCTCGCGCGCCGCCGCGCAGGGCTACGCGACCGTCCACTACAACCGCCCCGACGGCCAGTACGACGGCTGGGGCCTGCACCTGTGGGGCGACGGGCTGGCCGACGGCGCCGGCACCGACTGGGCCACCCCCCGCCCGCCCGACGGCGCCGACTCCTTCGGCCCGTTCTGGAAGGTGCCGCTGAAGGACGCCACCGTCCCGCTCAACTACATCGTGCACAAGGGCGACACCAAGGACCCCGGCCCCGACCAGTCGTTCACCCCCGCCGCCCAGCCGGAGGCGTACGTCAACTCAGGCGAGGCGCGGGTCCACCCGACCAGGGCCGCCGCCGAGAACGTGGCCGTGGTGCATTACCACCGCCCGGACGGGAACTACGACGACTGGGGACTGCACGTCTGGGGCGGCGCGGCGAACCCGACCGAATGGGCGGCACCGGTGCGACCCGCCGGGACCGACGGCTTCGGTGTCTACTATCGGGTGCCGCTGGCCGAGGGGGCGACGAGCCTGAGCTACATCATCCACAAGGGGGACGAGAAGGACCTCCCGGACGACCAGTCACTCGACGTGACCACCGCGGGCCACGAGGTGTGGCGGCTGGCGGCGACGCCGGGCCACCTGCTGCCGCAGCCTCCCGCGCGCGGCGCGGACGCCGACCTGTCCAAGGCGAGCGCCCACTGGATCGACCGGGGCACGCTCGCGTGGAAGGTGACCCCGTCGGCGTCCCAGCGCTACTCGCTGGCGTTCTCCGCCAAGGGCGACATCGTCCACGAGGACGGCGAGCTGACCGGCGACATCCGGCTCATCCGCCTGGTCGCCTCCCCCGCCGGGCTGAGCGACGCGCAGAAGGCCAAGTGGCCGCACCTGGCCGCCTACGCCGCGCTCACCGTCGACCCGCGTGACACCGGCCTGGTGCGCGAGGCGCTGCGCGGTCAGGTCGTCGCCGTCGAGCGTGACGCGGCCGGCCGCCTGCTCACCGCCACCGGCGTGCAGATCCCGGGCGTGCTGGACGACGTCTTCGCCAAGGCCGCGGACGCCAGGCTCGGCCCGGTGTGGCCGTCCTCGGGCGGTTCGGGCCCCACGGTCTCGGTGTGGGCGCCGACCGCGCAGGAGGTCGAGCTGGCGCTGTACCGCGGCCCGTCGGGCGGCGAGCGCACCGTCGAGCGCATGCGGCGCGACGACGCCACCGGCGTGTGGTCGGTGCGCGGCACGCCCGCGTGGAAGGGGCGGTACTACACGTTCCTGGTGACGGTGTACTCCCCGGCGGCGGGCGAGCGGGTCACCAACGAGGTGACCGATCCCTACAGCCTGTCGCTGGCGGCCGACTCCACCCGCAGCCAGCTCGTCGACCTGGCCGACCGCGCGCTGAAGCCCGCCGGCTGGGACGGCCTGCGCAAGCCGGGGGCCGTGCGCCAGGACCAGGCGTCGGTGTACGAGCTGCACGTGCGCGACTTCTCCGCCTCCGACGCCTCGGTGCCGGCCGACCGGCGCGGCACGTACGCCGCGTTCGGCGGCGGCTCCGCCGGCATGCGGGAGCTGCGGTCGCTCGCGGCCGACGGCCTGACCCACGTCCACCTGTTGCCGGCGTTCGACATCGGCAGCGTCCCCGAGAAGCGAGCCGACCGCACCGAGCCGTCCTGCGATCTGGCGGCGATGCCGCCCGACTCCGAGGAGCAGCAGGCGTGCGTCGCGCGGACGGCGGCAAAGGACTCCTTCAACTGGGGCTACGACCCGGTGCACTACACCGTGCCTGAGGGCTCCTACTCGTCCGACCCCGACGGGTCGCGCCGCGTCGGGGAGTTCCGGTCGATGGTCGCCTCGCTGAACGGCGCGGGGCTGCGGGCCGTCATGGACGTCGTCTACAACCACACCTACGCCGCCGGGCAGGACCCCAGGTCGGTGCTCGACAGGATCGTGCCCGGCTACTACCACCGCCTGCTGGAGGACGGCACCGTCGCCACCTCCACCTGCTGCGCCAACACCGCGCCCGAGCACGCGATGATGGGCAAGCTGGTGGTCGACTCGGTTATCACCTGGGCCAGGGACTACAAGGTCGACGGCTTCCGCTTCGACCTGATGGGCCACCACCCGAAGGCCAACATGGTGGCGGTGCGTGCCGCGCTCGACCGGCTGACGCCCGCGCGCGACGGCGTCGACGGCAAGGCGGTCGTGCTGTACGGCGAGGGCTGGAACTTCGGCGAGGTGGCGAACGACGCCCGCTTCGTCCAGGCCACCCAGGCCAACATGGCCGGCACCGGCATCGGCACCTTCAACGACCGGCTGCGCGACGCCGTGCGCGGCGGCGGGCCGTTCGACGAGGACCCCCGGGTGCAGGGCTTCGGCTCGGGCCTGGCCGGCGCGCCCAACGGCTCCCCGGCCAACGGCACCGCCGAGCAGCAGCGGGCCAGGCTGCTGGCCTACCACGACCTGATCAAGGTGGGCCTGGCCGGCAACCTGCGCGACTTCCGGTTCACCGCCTCCTCGGGCAGGGAGGTGAAGGGCTCGGAGGTCGACTACAACGGCTCCCCGGCCGGTTACACCGCCGCGCCCGGCGAGGCGGTGACCTACGTCGACGCCCACGACAACGAGACCCTGTTCGACGCCCTAACCTACAAGCTGCCGCAGGCGACGCCGATGGCCGACCGGGTGCGCATGCAGGCGCTGTCCCTGGCCACGGCCGTGCTGTCGCAGGGCACCGCGTTCGCGCACGCCGGGAGCGAGCGGCTGCGCTCCAAGTCGCTCGACCGCAACTCCTACGACTCCGGCGACTGGTTCAACCGGCTGCTGTGGGACTGCGCGGCGGGCAACGGCTTCGGCGCCGGGCTGCCGCCCGAGGCCGACAACGGCCCCAAGTGGCAGTACGCCAGGCCGCTGTTGGCCGACCCGGCGCTCAAGCCCGACTGCGCGGCGATCAACGCGACCAGGGCGCGGTTCGGCGAGCTGCTGCGGATCCGCTCCTCCTCGCCGGTGTTCGCGCTCGGCTCGCTCGCCGAGGTGCAGAAGCGGCTGTCGTTCCCCGGCGGCGGCCCCGCCGAGACCCCCGGCCTGGTCACCATGCACCTGGACGCCTCGGGGATCGACCCGCGCTGGAAGTCGGTGACCGTCGTCTTCAACGCCACGCCCGAGCGGCGGTCGCAGACCGTGCCCGCGCTGAAGGGGGCCCAGGCGAACCTCCACCCCGTGCAGGCGTCCTCCGGCGACGCCGTCGTCAAGGCGTCCGCGTTCGACTCCTCGACCGGCACCCTGACCGTCCCGGCCCGCACGGTCGCGGTCTTCGTGCGGTCGTAGGCACGAGCCCCTCCCCCGGCACGGCCCTCGCGACCCGAGACGGCCCGGCGGGAGGGCGCGGGCCGGGCCGGGTGCCGCAAACACCCGGCCCGGCAGGGAACCCGTCCATCAACCCTGGAGGCCCCACGTGAGATCCTACGAATCCCGCTCCTCCCGGCGGCCGGAGGCGTCCCCGCGCCTGGCCGTCGCCGCCCTGCTGGCCCTGCTGCTGTCCCTGCTGGCCGTCCCGCTGACGGCCGCGCCCGCGCAGGCGGCCCCGCCCGGCGACAAGGACGTCATCGCCAACCTCTTCGCCTGGAACTGGCCCTCGGTGTCGGCCGAGTGCACCAGCGTGCTGGGCCCGGCGGGGTACGGCGGCGTGCAGGTGTCGCCGCCGCAGGACTCGCTGAAGCGGTCGGGGGTGCACTCGTGGTGGGAGCTGTACCAGCCCGCCGCGTACGACATCAACGGGCGGCTGGGCACCCGCGCCCAGTTCGCCTCCATGGTGCAGGCGTGCCACGCGGCCGGGGTCAAGGTGTACGCCGACGCGGTGATCAACCACATGACCGGCCAGGGCGCCACGTCCTACGGCGGCAAGACGTTCAGCAAGTACGACTACCCGGGCACCTACTCCGCGGCCGACTTCCACTACTACCCGGACGACTGCGGCAACGGGGACAACGTCATCCACGACGTCGACTACGGCGGCAGCGCGCGCAACGTGCAGCAGTGCGAGCTGGTCGGCCTGTCGGACCTGGACACCGGCGCGAGCTACGTGCGCTCGCGGCTGTCGGCGTACCTGAACGACCTGAGCAGCCTGGGCGTGGACGGCTTCCGCATCGACGCGGTCAAGCACATGAGCCCGGCCGACCTGTCGGCGATCTACGGCGGGCTCAGCGGCTCGCCGTACATCTTCCAGGAGGTCATCTACGGCGCCGGCGAGGCCGTCCAGCCGAGCCAGTACACCGGCCTGGCCGACGTGATGGACTTCCAGTACGGGCGCTACCTCAAGCAGAAGTTCGAGGGAAACATCTCCGAGCTGCAGACCTTCGGGGCGTCCTGGGGCGGGATGCAGCCGAGCGACAAGGCCGTCACCTTCGTCACCAACCACGACACCGAGCGCAACGGCTCGACCCTGACCTACAAGAACGGCGCCACGTACACGCTGGCCAACATCTTCCAGCTCGCGTGGACGCACGGCTCGCCGCAGGTGTACGACGGCTTCACCTTCACCGACCACGACTCCTCCCCGCCGTCGGACGGCAACGGGTACGTGACCGCGGCCAACTGCTCAAACGGGTGGACGTGCCTGCACCGCGACGGCGCGATCAACGGCATGGTGGGCTTCCGCAACGCGGTCAGGGGCACCTCGGTGGCCAACTGGAGCGCCCCCACCTCCAGCGTCATCGCCTTCAGCCGCGGCAACAAGGGGTGGGTGGCGATCAACAACGGCGGCGGCTCCCACACCGGCACGTTCGCCACCGGCCTGCCCGCCGGCACGTACGCCAACCTGACCGGCGCCGGCTCGGTGACGGTCGCCGCGAACGGCACCGCCACCGTCACCGTCCCGGCCAAGGCCGCGGTAGCCATCCGCACCGGCGGCCCCACCCCGCCCGCGTCGGTCGCCACGTCGTTCAACGTGAACGCCACGACCGCGTGGGGCCAGAACGTGTTCGTCACCGGCAACGTGGCCGAGCTGGGCAACTGGAGCCCCGCGGCCGCGGTGCCGCTGTCGTCGGCCGCCTACCCCGTGTGGCGCGCGACGGTGAACCTGCCCGCGAGCACGGCGGTGCAGTACAAGTACATCAAGAAGGACGGCGGCGGCGCGGTCGTCTGGGAGAGCGACCCCAACCGTTCTTTCACGACCCCCGCGAGCGGCACCGCCACGCGCAACGACACCTGGCGCTGACCCGCGCCACCCGCCCCGGCCGCCGTCGAGGCGGCCGGGGTCGCGGGCCGTCACGAGTGGACGGGCGGGCGAGGTCGCGGACCGTCACGAGTGGGCAGCCGGCCCGGGTTCGAGAGGTGACCGGGTCAGAGCCGGCCGAGTCCGAGGCGGTCCGGGCCCAAGGCGATCCGGGCCAAGGCGATCCGGGCCAAGGCGATCCGGGCCAAGGCGATCCGGGTCAGAGGCGGAAGCGGGCGATGACCGGGGCGTGGTCGGAGTCGGCGGCGTCGCGGCGGCCGGTCGGGTCCTCGGTGACCGACGGCAGGCCGTGGTCGACGACCGAGCGGACCTCCTCGACGCGTTCGATGAGGGCGCGGCTGACCAGGATGTGGTCGATCAGCTCGCCCTTGCCGTGGTGAACCCGGGAGTAGCGCTCGGCCTCGGGGATGAGGGTGTCGAGGTTCCACAGCCGCCAGGCGTCGCCCTTGTCGGGGCGCAGCGCGCCCGCCGTGCCCAGCGCCGACCCGGGCGGGCCCAGCAGGATCTGCGTGGTGGCCGCCTGCGCCTCGTCGTTGAGATCGCCGACCACCACCACGGCCCGTTCCTGCCCGCGCCCGTCCACCAGCCGGTCGGCCAGGCCGCGCAGCGTGGTGGCCTCGGCGGCGCGCCGGTACAGGGCGTACGCGCCGTACCTGGCCCGCTCGCCCTCGTCGCGCGCGGCGAACCTGCCGCCGGGGAAGCTGAGCAGCTTGGACTTCAGGTGGCAGACCGCGAGGTCCAGCGTGACGCCCGGGGTGGGCTCGACCCGCACCGCGAGCATGCCGCGGCTGGTCTGCGCGGCGCCCGGCCCGGTGTCGGCGTTCTGCACGGCGGCCAGCGGCGCTTCGAAGGCGGTGACGTCCTCCACCACGGTGACCGGCATCCGGCTGAGCACGCCCACCCGGATGCCGCGCGCGTCGGGGTGCCGCGACAGCGCCGTGTGCCAGTCGCCGCTGAGCGACGACGCGAGGTCCGACAGCGCCTCCGGCTCGCCCACCTCCTGCACACCGAGCACGTCGACGCCGAGCGCCCCGATCGTCGCGGCCAGCGCTTTGAGCTTGCCCAGGTACGCGTTCACGTCTCGTGGCCCGTACTTCCCCCCCGGCCGGTACAGGTTCTCCAGATTCCATGTGCCGACGACGACCATGCCCACTCCCGCTCCCGCCACGAACCTCCGGAAACAGACCCCCATCACGTTCCGCTGCTCCACTATGACCGGTCGTACCGCCATTTCGGATGCTTTCCACATTCTTTGCCACACGTGTTGTGGAAGCCGCCGCCCGGCCGGCTGGTCCCGACAGCCGCGCCGCGCCGCAAAGTACACGAAAGGGCTTGAACCTCCCGCTACGGGGGAGTTCCCACGTGGGCCACGTGGACGAAGCGGACGGCGACGGGACCTGCGGCGGTTGTACCGGGGTGCGGGCCCTGCGGTCGCTCGGGCTGCCGCTCAAGGACATCGCGGACGTGCCGGCCCGCCTTGGCGGGGGGATCTCGTGGGCTGTCGGGAGTCGGTGGTGCGGGATGGTCTGGTGGACGACGTGTCTCGGCACGCCGGATCAGCCTCTCAAGGCGAATCGAACCTGCGTCCGCAGGGCATCGGCCGTCTCCGGTCGAAGCCCTGCGGCACGTTTCCGCCGGCTCTCAGGTCTTCGTCAGCGACGCTCGGCAGTATTGCTCAACCAGTGAGCGGCCACTTCGGGCGGTCAAGCATCGCGCGAGCATCCGTAAGCCTGCCCCCAGCCCATCGGATTACGGGCAGGCCCCGTACCTCTGTGCCTCCACGATTGCGCGGAACGCATTTTCAACCTTGATGTAACCGGGAGTGGACTGTCCCACCCGGCTGTACGTGTGCCTCCAGTCGGATTGAAGCGGAGCGTCGAATTTGAGCCGGTAGCAGTAACCAGCGTCTACGCGGACGGCATCCCAGTCCTCGTTTGCCGGGGTCCTGCCGCCGTTGGCGGCGATCCACTTCGTGTGGGTGAGGGAGACGCACCCCGTGCGCAGAGTGCCGGTAGTGCCGTCAGTGCAGGTCCAGTCGCGAACCACATATACGCTTCCCGGGCTGCTGTTGGTCGTCGCCGAACAACCCACCGCGCTGCACGATGAGCCCAGCGGCTCGACCGGGTCGTCAGCGTTGGCGGTGCCGCCCATCCAGAGTGTGCCGGCAGCCGCGAAGCTCACAGCGAACGCGATCGGTGCCTTGTGTTTCCTCATTCGATTTCCTGCGGCGGAACTCGGGGCGGCGTCTGCGCCTTCCACGTGCCACCGCCTCGCTGTGGCGCGCAGATACCGGTCCGGGGCGGCTATGACGCTCAGTCTTCGGGGCCGGCTACCGGGGTCCAGCGGCGGCAGGCGTCGCCGGCGCAGGTGCGGAGGGTGGCCAGGCGGTTGGCCAGGGCCTTGCGGACCTTCGCGTACCGCGGGTCGTCGTGGGCGCTGGTGAGCTCGTGCGGGTCCTCCTGGAGGTCGTACAGCTCGCGCTCGCCCGAGGCGTGCTCGACGTACTTCCACCTGGGGGCGCGCAGGCCGACGTACCACCTCGCGGCCTGCTTGGGGCCGGTCTCGATGACGATGGCGCGGTTGAACGCCTCGTCGCCGGAGGCGATCGGCAGCAGCGAGCGGCCGTCGAGCGTCACGCCCGGGGTGGCGCCGGCGGCGTCCAGGACGGTCGGGGCGAGGTCGATGTTGCCCGCCAGGGTGCTCACGTGCCCGCCCTCGGGGATGCCGGGCCCCCGGATGATCAGCGGGACGCGGATCGACGGCTCGTACGGCACCATCTTGCCGCTGACGAGGCGGTGCTCACCCTGCATCCACCCGTTGTCGGAGGTGAACACGATGTAGGTGTCCTCCAGCTCGCCGGAGGCCTCCAGGGCGGACACGATGTCGGAGACGGCCTCGTCCACCGACAGCAGCGACTCCAGGCGCCCCTTCAGGCGGACGTTCTCCATCTTGGCCTCGGCCGCCGGGGTGATGCGCGGCTTGTTCCGGATGGCCAGCGGCTTGTCGGAGACGTCCTGCTCGTCGTAGCCGGGCGGCTTGGGAAGCTCGGCCCCCTCCAGCTCGCCGCGGTGCCGGGGCGCGGGGCGGGGGTTGCGCTCGGACAGGTCGGCCCCGGCGGCCGCGCCCTCGCCGTGCGGGGCGAGCGGCGCGAAGGACAGGAAGAACGGCTTGTCGGCCGGCGCCTTGCGCTCGATGTAGTCGACGGCCTTACCGGCGTAGACGTCGGTCTGGTAGAACTCGGGATCCTCGACGTCCGGCTCGCCGTACGTCTGCAGGGTGCCGTTCTCGTTGAGCGTGTAGCCCCACATGCGGTACGTGGTGGGGTCGACCGAGGCGTACCACTCTCCCCACCCGGGCGGCACCTCGGTGGGGCGGGCGCGGCCGTACCCGTTGAGGAACTTGCCGACGTGCCCGGTGGCGTAACCGGCGCGGCGCAGCCAGACCGGCAGGGTCTCGTCGGTGCGCAGCCGGGCGTACCCGCCGTCGGGCGAGCGGTTGCTCAGCACGCCGTGGTTGTGCGCGTACTGCCCGGTCTGGAAGGTGGCGCGCGACGGGCAGCACAGCGGGTAGGAGACCACGCTGTTGTCGAAGGTGGTGCCGCGCTCGGCGAGCAGCGACCGCACGTTCGGCATGTACTCCAGGGCGGACACGTTCATGTCGTCCACCATGATCACAACCACGTTCGGCTTCGTCGCGCGCGCCGCGGAGGTGTGGGCGGGCGACTCGGCGAGCGCTCCGGCCTGCGGGCTCGCGGCGGTGACCGTGAGCGTGACGACCGCCGCCATGACGGTGGAGATCGCTGCGGACGGGCGTCGGCGTGCGGTCATGCTGCTCCTTCGGGGCATGGCGGCAGGCGCCGTGGCGGGAGAACACTATCGCGATCCAAATACCTACTAAACCAGTAGAGTAAGCGGGTATTTGGGGGCCTGTAAAGAAGCCCGAGGCCCGCCGGGGCGCCCCTTTACGACCCGCAGGAGAACGACGCGTCGACGAGGTGCGGCAACGGCAGATCCTCGCCCGAACGTGTCGGCAGAGCGAAGGCCACCGCCTTGGCGGGCGCGCCGGTGATGATCGTGCGGGTGGGGTAGGCCCGGCAGCGGCCGTCGGAGAGCTGGTAGGCGAGCAGCAGGCCCCGGCCGCTCTCGGCGAACAGGTCGAGCCCCTCCGCCCGGGCGTACACCACCCCCTCGGCCTCCTGGAGCCCCACCGCCTCGCCGTCATCGCCGTCGCGGGCGCCCAGGGCGGGGCCGACCTTCAGGCGCAGGACGTCGAGCACCCGGGAGACCTCGCCGAGGTCGGGATCGGCGTCCACGATCTCACACCAGATGGGGACGTCCCCCAGGCTGAGGACGCGCAGCTCGTACGGCTGGCGCGCGTGCCGTTCGCAGTTGGCGGCGAGCTCGGCCACGACGATCTCGGCGTCGCCGATGGCGGGCTCCCGCACCCCCGCGCCCTGGAGCGCCTCCCTGATCACCGCGCGTGCCCGGCGCGACGCCGAACCGGGCGGCAGGATCCTGACCAGCACGCTGAGATCGTCATGGGGCCGGCCCCCGGAAACGTCGGCCGGGCCGGTGTCGGCTGGTCGCATGCACGCTCCATTCACATCGGTGATCGCGCACAGCAGGAAACGCCATGTAGCCAGGGTGGCAAAGGCTGATTTCACTCCCTTTCCACCTCGCCGGAGCCCTTGCCGATCTGGTGCCGTTTTCCGGACGTTTCCTGAGCCCGGATGGCGGCACCCGCATACTGCCATGACAATCTGTAGTCATTCGATTACCCAAGAGGAGCGTGGCGATGCGTGCGATGCGCCGTTACACGGGTCGTCCGGGTCTGGTCAGGGCGCGCAAGCGGCTCGGCATGAGCCAGGAGGCGGCGGCCGAGGTCGTCGGCGTGACGCCGAGAACGTGGGGGCGGTGGGAGCGCGGCGACCAGGGCGTCCGCCCCGTCTACCGCAGACGCCTGGCCGTCATGTTCGACGTCGACCCCGCCGAGGTCGAGCGGTGGCTGGAGGGCGAGACCCTCACTCCGGCCACCAAACTGTCCCCGATGACGGACTTCGGGCGCGGATCGCTGGTCGCTACGGTGAGGACGGCCGAGCATCTGTGGAGGTGCGACATGGACCTGTCCCGCCGTCACGTCCTCACCGCGCTGCCCTTCGTCCCCACGGCCCTGGGCGAGTGGCTGTCGGGCTGGGCCTACGACACGCCGGGCTCGCCTGCGGTACACGAGTCGGCCGCCCCGTCGGTAGGCTTCGGCGACGTCACCCGGATCAATGAGGCACGGCACGCCTTCGAGCAGATGGACAACCAGTTCGGCGCCGCGCTCGTCCGACCGGCCGTCGTGGACTACCTGAACACCGACGTGGGCCCCCTGTTGCGCGGCCAGTACGGCGGCAAGGTGGGGCCGTCCCTCATGACGGCCGCCGCCGGGATGACCGAGATGGCAGGCTGGACGGCCTTCGACCTCGGTCATCAGGGGCTCGCCCAGTACTACCTCGGCCAGGCGTTGAAGCTGTCGCAAGCGGGCGACGACCCGATGATGGTCGTCCGGGCGCTGAGCACCCTCACCGTCCAGGCCATTCACCTGGAGCAGCCCCGGTGGGCGGTGCGGCTGGCACGCGCGTCCGTCGACGCGGCGACTCAGGCGCACGCCTCGCCCCGCTACATGGCTTTGCTGCTGGGACGACAGGCATGGGCTCAAGCCCTTCAGGTGAACCTGGCGGATACACGCGACGGGCACGGTGCCACCGAGGTGGAACACCTGCTCACCCGAGTTGAGGACGCGTATCAGGCGGGGCCCTCCGAACGTGACCCCCGGTGGGCCTACTGGTACGGAACAGCGGCCCTGGCCGCCGAGACCGGCCGCGTCTGGCATCTCCTGGGCGAGCACCGGCGGGCGGCGAGTTGCGCGGAGACGGCGGCGCGAGAGTACGGTCAGGCGTTTCCCCGCGGGATACAGATCTCCCATGTGAACGCCGCCGAGGCGTACCTCGGGATGGGCGAGCTTGAGCGGGCGCTGGACCTCGCGGGGGCCTCGGTCTCCATGGCGCGGACCCTGACCTCAAGTCGCTCGCTCGAACGGCTGCAACGCTTTTCCAAGCGACTCGACCCGTACGCGGGCACCGTCCAGGTCCGCGAGTTCCGCGACCGCATGCGCCACGAACTCGCCGCCTGACCGGTCCCCGAAGGCGATCAGGTGGGGGCGTGGTCGTCGGCGGTGCCCCTGGCGGGGGCACCGGGTGTGGGAGTGCCGGGTCAGACGATCTGGTTCTCCACGTGGAAGGAGACGCCGCCCTGGTCGTCGATGTCGGCGTCCAGGGCCTTGTCGTCGAGGACGGTGGCGGCTACGGGGTCGAGGTAGACCCTGGCGCCGGCGCTTTCGATCACCTTGTCGGTGTTCTCCGGGCCCTCGGCGACCGAGAGCATCAGGGAGCCGGCGTCCTCGCCCTGCGAGGAGATGCGGATCCCTCGCTCGGCGGGCCCCTCGGCCTGGCCGTTCAGGTCACGGATCACCTTCGCGGCGGTGTCTGTCAGCGTGAGCATGTCCGTCTCCTCGCGGTGGTGGATTTGTCCCGCTTAGTCCGGCTTTGCCGCCCGTCACATGTCTAAAACCGCCACGCCGGGCGATGCGAGGTCCAAAGTAGACAAAACCCTTTGGCACCCCGTTGACACGACCACCGGTGACGAAGAGCCGGGTGGACGGTCAGCGGCCCCGGGCGGAGATCTGCTGGACGGCCCAGGCGTTGCCGTCGGGGTCGTTGAAGAAGAGGAAGCCGACGTTGTCCAGCGGGTCGAGCGTGGGGGTGCGGCTCTCGCCCAGCACCTGCACCTCGCCGACGTCCACGCCCCGGTGTGCCAGCTCGGCGCGGGCCTTGCGAATGTCGGGCACCACGAGCTGCAGGCCCTTGAGGGACCCCGGCGCCATCTCGGGCGCGACGCCCGTGCCGATCACGATCGAGCACCCCGACCCCGGCGGGGTCAGCTGGACGACGCGGAAGTCCTCGCTGGCCCGGGTGTCGTGGTCGACGTGGAACCCAAGCTGGTCGGCGTAGAAGGCCTTGGCCCGGTCGACGTCCGACACCGGCACCACCACGACCTCAAGCGTCCAGTTCACAATGCTCCTCAAAGCTCTCCGCCGACCACGATTCCGGCCGGTCGCCGCCCCATCCTGCCGCGCGACGGGGCCGGGCCGAGCAGCTCTCAGAACACCAGCGCGATCAATGGCCTCACCCGTGCGCCGGACCGTCCCCGGCTCCGCCCCCGTCCTGACCGGCCGTGCCGGGGCGGGTGAGGCGTTCGGGGACCACGACCTCGTCGAAGAGCTTCTCGGACACGCCGCACGCCAGGGCGGCCTGCTTGAGGGTGAGGTTCTCGTCCAGGGCGCGATGGGCGATGCGGGCGGCGTGGTCGTAGCCGATGATCGGGCTGAGGGCGGTGACCAGCATGAGCGAGCGGTCGACGTCGCGCCTCAGCCGGGCGCCGTCGAGCTTGGCGCCCTCGACCATGAACCTCCTGAAGTGGTCGCACGCGTCGGCGAGCAGGCGCACCGAGTGCAGCACGTTGCCGATCACCACCGGGCGGAACGCGTTCAGCTCGAAGTTGCCCTCCGCGCCCGCCATCGCGACGGCCGCGTCGTCGCCCGCCACCTGGACGCACACCATCAGCATCGCCTCGGCCTGGGTCGGGTTCACCTTGCCGGGCATGATGGACGATCCCGGCTCGTTGGCCGGCAGGATCAGCTCGCCCAGGCCCGTGCGCGGCCCCGAGCCGAGCCAGCGCAGGTCGTTGGCGAACTTGAACAGCGAGACGCTCAGGGCGCGCAGCGCGCCCGACACCCGGACGAGCGGGTCGAGCGACGCCTGCGCGGCGAACCTGTTGGGAGCGCCCACGAAGGGGTGCCCGGTCAGCCCGGCGATCCGCGCGGCCACCTCGTCACCGAACCCGGGCGGCGCGTTCAGCCCGGTCCCGACCGCCGTCCCCCCGATGGCCAGCCGGTACAGGCCCGCGACCGCGACCCGCAGGAACGCGGCGCCGTCGTCGAGCTGGGCGACGTAACCCGACCACTCCTGACCGGCCGTGAGCGGGGTGGCGTCCTCCAGGTGCGTGCGGCCGATCTTCACCTCGTGCGCCCACTCGCGGCTCTTGCGGGCCGCGGCGTCGCGCAGGCGCGCCAGCGCGGGCAGCAGCGCCTCGTCGATCGCGATCACCACCGCGATGTGCATGGCCGTGGGGAAGGTGTCGTTGGACGACTGGCCCATGTTGACGTGGTCGTTGGGGTGGACGGGCGTCTTGCCGCCCAGCTCGCCGCCGAGGAGCTGGATCGCCCGGTTGGAGATCACCTCGTTGACGTTCATGTTGGTCTGGGTGCCCGACCCGGTCTGCCACAGGTACAGCGGGAACTCCGCGTCCAGGTGCCCGGCGATCACCTCGTCGCAGACCCGCTCGATCAGGTCGGCCATCCAGACGGGCAGCCGGCCCGCGCTCGCGTTGGCCGTCGCCGCGGCCTTCTTGACGTAGCCGTACGCGTGGTAGACGGCCTTCGGCATGCGGTCGTCGCCGATGTCGAAGTGCCGGAGGGAGCGCTCGGTCTGCGCGCCCCAGTAGTGGTCCGCGGGCACCTCGACCTCGCCGAGCGAGTCGCTCTCGGTGCGCGTACCCCGCGCGTCCAGCCCGATCGGCACGTCACGCACCGGCGGCCCCTCGCCCGCCCCGGCGGAATCCCGGCCGGGCGCGGCGCGGCGCTCCCGCGGCCCCTCGCGGGCTCCCGAGGGCATGGTCAGCCCGCCCTGAGCCGGTGGTACTCGGGCGACCACATCGCCGCGGCCACCTGCGCGGGGATGTCGTGCAGGTCGGCGCGGGCCAGCCCCTCCTCGGCCGCCTGCCGGGCGACGGCGACCGCCACCGCGGCCGAGACCTCCCGCAGGTTGTCCACCTGCGGGAGCAGGGAGGCGCCTGGCGCGCGCACGTCCACCAGGCCCGCGACCGCCTCGGCCGCGGCGGAGAACATGCCCGCGCTGATCCGCCGTGCCCTCGCCACGACCGCGCCCAGCCCGAGGCCGGGGTAGAGCAGCGCGTTGTTGGCCTGGGCGATGACGTGCGTGACGCCGTCCACGGTCACCGGGCCGACCGGGATGCCGGTGGCGACCAGGGCACGCCCGCCGGTCCACCGCAGGACGTCGCCGGGCATCGCCTCGATGCGCTCGGTCGGGTTGGACAGCGGGAAGATCACCGGCCGCTCGACACGCGCCGCCATCTCCCGGACGATCTCCTCGGTGAAGGCCCCGCGCGCGGTGGAGGTCCCGACCAGCATGGTGGGCCGCACCCGCGCGACCACCTCCCGCAACCCGATGCCGCCCTCCCCCGCCGTCGAGGCCGCGCCGGACGCCGCTCCCCGGCCGGGCCGCGCGCCCGCCCCCGCCCAGGACGCCACCTCGGCCGCGGGGCGGGCGTATGGAACCTGGTAGTCACGCAGATCCGGCATGTCGTCGGTGAGCAGGCCCTGCTTGTCGACGGCCCAGACGCGGCGGGTGGCCGTCTCGGCGTCCAGGCCGTCGCGGACCATCGCGTCGCGGAGCTGGTCGGCGATGCCCATGCCCGCCGTCCCCGCCCCGAAGACGACGACGCGCTGGTCGCGCAGCGGCGTGCCGCTCGCGCGGACGGCGCTGAGCAGCGCGGCCAGGGTGATGGCGCCGGTGCCCTGCATGTCGTCGTTGAAGGTGGCCACCCGGCCGGCGTACTTCTCCAGGATGCGCCGGCCGTTGCCCGGCCCGAAGTCCTCCCAGTGCAGCACGGCCGAGGGGAACATGCCGGTCACCGTCGACACGTAGGTCTCGATGAAGTCGTCATAGGCCCGCCCGCGCACCCGCGCGTGCCGGTTGCCCACGTAGAAGGGGTCCTCCAGCAGGGCCGGGTTGTCGGTGCCGACGTCCAGCGCGACCGGAATCACCCGCGCCGGGTCGATGCCCGCGGCGGCGGTGTAGACGGCGAGCTTGCCGACGGCGATGCCGATCGCGCCGCCCGCCCCCCAGTCGCCGATCCCCAGGATCTCCTCGGCGTCCGACGCCACGATCAGGTCGACGTCCCCCGGCCCCAGCCCGAGGTTGGCGAACGCCGTCGCGACACCGCCCGGGTCGTCGACCGACAGGTACACCCCCCGTGGCCGGCGGTACTCGTGGCTGTACCGTTTGATCGCCTCGCCCACGGTGGGGTCGTAGACGATCGGCAGCATCTCACGCAGGTGATCGGCGAGCAGCCGGTAGAACAGCACCTCGTCTCGGTCGTGCAGCGCGGTCAGGTAGACGTTCTTCAGCAGGTCGCTCGGCTGGGCCAGGTACTGCTCGTACGCCCGTCGCGCCTGCTCCTCCAGCGACTGGACGGCCGCCGGCAGCAGCCCGTCGAGCCCCAGCTCCGCGCGCTCGGCCTGGGTGAACGCCGTCCCCTTGTCCAGCAGCGGATCGCGAAGCACCTCCATCCCCCTGGCGGAGGTGACGTAGGCGCCGTCCGGCTCCTCACGGAAGACATGATGCGCTCCAGTCGATCTGGCGGTCACGGCGACCTCCCAGGACACGCGGCGGCGGGTCGAGGCCGCCTGCTGAAAGCCTAGGCGCCCGGCCTCCAACCCCCGGTCAACACCTGGTCACCTCGAACCGGTCGAATCACACCGGACGGCGATCACAAAGAGCGCCGTCGTCACAGCTCACCCCCGGCCGGTCACCGCGCCGGACGGCGATCGCGGGGCGGGCCGCCGCCGTGCGTCTGGGCCGTGACCAGGATGTCGCCGGCGTCCGTGCGGTGGTAGAGCACCGAGCGGCCCGCGCGGCGGCGCCGCACCAGGCCGGCGTCCAGCAGCACCTTCAGGTGACGGCCCACCGAGCCAAGGCCCTGGCCGGTCAGCGCGACGAGCTGCGTCGTGCTCACGGGCGTGCCCAGCAGCACCAGCACGCCCGCCCGCGCGGGGCCGAGCAGCCGCGACAGCGCGCCAGGCACGGCGACCGCCGGCCCGACGTCCGCCAGCGCGCCCGTGCAGGGGTACACCGCCGCGTACCGGTGCGGCTCGTCCCAGGAGACCCAGCCGTGGCGCGAGGTGACCGGGACGAACATCAGCCGCGCGCCGGAGATCTCCCGGGGCGGATAGTCGTACGCGTTGATCTGCAGCCGGCCCTCGCCGAGCCACCGCATGCCCGGCCGCAGCTCGTCCAGCGCGGCGGCCCAGCCGCCCTGGCTCAGCCGCGTCGTGCGGGCCACGATGTCGGCCTCGATGATCCGCCGCCGTCGCGGCCAGTACGGGACGACGGTCTCCTCCCACACCCACTCCAGCAGCCCGGCGGCGCGCAGCGGCAGGTCGGCGCGCTGCAGCGCGGCGGGCAGCGGCCCGCCGAGCGAGACCGACACGTCGGCGCGCGCCACCTCGGGCGGCGTCTCGCGAACCCGGGCCAGCTCGGCCGCGAAGTCCGGCTCGCCCTCCCCGGTGGGCGTGGGCAGGAGGAAGTCCGACAACCACGGCCCGCTCAGCGCCACCCGTATGAGCAGCGCCGTCACCGGGTCGTCCGCCAGCCGCTCGCGGAACGCGGGCCGGTGGTCGTCCAGCCACGCCCGCTCGGCGGGATGCGCGGCCGCCCCTTTGACGAGCGTCATCAGGCTCGCGGTGGCCTCGGCGATCGGCGACACCACGAACCGGCTCCGCGCCAGCGTGTCCGCGCTGACCTGCCACCACCCCATCCCCCACCCCCCGTGAGATCGCACCGTCCTGTCCGGGCCCGGCCGCCCCCGGCGTGCGGCGGTACCAGGCGGGCGCCGCCCCGAGGGATCATGCCGTCGGCGCCCACCGGGCGCTCCCCCGCGAGACGCATGACCGTACGCGCCGGGGCCACCGTCCCGAAGTTTCGCCCTCACGCGAAACTGTAACGCCCGCGGCGGTGGCCGCCCGAGACTTCCCGGCCATGCGCACCTATCGGGAGCTGTTCGGCACGCCGGAGTTCACCCCACTCTTCCTGACCGTGTCGGCGCAAGTCGCGGGCGGCACCGTGAGCGGTCTGGCGCTGGCCACCCTCATGTACGCCGCCACCGGGTCGCCGCTGCTGAGCGCGCTCGCCATGTTCGGCCCCGCCCTGGCCCAGCTCGTCGGCGCGACCACGCTGCTGTCGGCGGCCGACCGGCTGCCGCCGCGCGCCGCGCTGAGCGCCCTGGCGCTGCTCTACGGCCTCGGCGTCGCCGCCCAGGCGATCCCCGGGATGCCCGTGTGGGGCGCGTTCGCGATCCTGCTGGCCCAGGGGATGCTCGGCGCGCTCGGCGGCGGGGTGCGGTTCGGCCTGCTGAACGAGATCCTCTCCAGGGACGGCTTCCTGCTGGGCAGGTCGGTGCTCAACATGTCGGTCGGCACCGTGCAGATCTGCGGGTTCGCCCTCGGCGGCCTGCTGGTGACCACGCTGTCCCCGCCCGGCACGCTGCTCGCGGGCGCCGCCCTGTTCGCCGTCGCGGCGGCGGTCGCCCGGTTCGGCCTCACCCGCCGCCCGCCCCGCGCCACCGGCCGCCCGTCGGTCGCCGCGACCTGGCGGACCAACGGCCTGCTGTGGTCCTCCCGCCCCCGCCGCTACGTCTACCTGGCCCTGTGGGTGCCCAACGGGCTGATCGTGGGCTGCGAGTCCCTGTTCGTCTCCTACGCCCCCCGCCACGCGGGCCTGCTCTTCGCCTGCGCCGCCGCCGGCATGCTCGCCGGCGACGTCCTGGCCGGCCGCTTCCTGCCGCCCCGGTGGCGCGAACGGCTCGGCGCGCCCCTGCGCCTGCTGCTGGCCGCCCCCTACCTGGTCTTCCTGCTCGCCCCTCCGCTGCCGGTCGCCGTGGCCGCGGTCACGCTGGCGTCGGTCGGCTACTCGGCCAGCCTCCTGCTCCAGGAACGCCTGATGTCCCTCACCCCCGACCACCTCAGCGGCCACGCCATGGGCCTCAACACCTCAGGCATGCTGGCGGGCCAGGGCGTCTGCGCCGCCCTCGCCGGCACCGTCGCCCAGTTCACCACCCCCGCCACCGCCATCGTCGTGATGTCCGCCGCCTCCCTGGCCGTCACCCTGGCGCTGGCGAACGGCCTGCGCCCCCGCCCCGACGTCCTCGTTCCCGGGGACCCGGCGCGGCGGACGTGAGGCGACGGTTCACCTGGCCCTCGATGTCCTCACCGGGCCGCCATTATCTTCATGACGGCCGCCACCCGTGACGAGACACCGAGCTTGGTGAAGATACGCGAGAGGTGGTTCCGAACCGTACTGACGGAGAGGTACAGCGCCTCGGCCATCTCGCGGTCGCTGTACCCCTTCGTCATCAGCATCGCGACCTCCACCTCACGGGACGTCAGTCCCAGCAGGCCCGACTTGACGCCCCAGTCGGACGGGAAGGCGACCCACCCGTCGAGGTTGCCTTCCTTCACACCGATACTCATCGGCGTGAATGCGGAGCCGGGCAGGCCCTCGTACTGGGTGGAGAAGCTCTCCTCGTAGAGGTCGTTGGAGACGATCAGGCCAAGGGAGGCGGGCCTCGCCGAGAAGGCCGACCTGAACTCGTCGGCGTCGAGCATCCTGAAGGCGTTGACGATGGCGCGCCCGGTCATGCCGTTGGCGTCCGTGTGCACCACCCCCACGTCGATCGCCATGCGCAGGCGAATCCGTGCCCGTTCTGAGGAGGTCTGGTTGTGCTGCCGCAGGTGGCCGAGGAGCCGGTCGACCAAGGCGGTGATCGTGAGCGGGTCCACGCGCGCGGAGTCGAGGACGACGACGGCGCCGTCCCCCTGGTCCTGGACGATGGCGCCGTCCCAGCCGAGGCCCACCTCGTCGAACGAGCGGCGCAGCATTCGGTACAACGCGTCACGGATGTGCAGTTGCACGGCGTCGGCGCGGCTGCTGTATTCGAAGACGTCCACCGCGATCACCACGCTGCGGCCGGCGACGGAGGGAACCTCCCGGAGGTCGCCGCCCGCCACCCACTTCGTCCCGCGCTCCGCACTGTCACCCTCTGCTGTGCCGGGCTCGTATCCGGAGAACGGAATGTCCACGTACCCCGCCGGCACCAGTTCCTCGGGTGTTAGTCGCGCCACCTGACGCAGCGCCTCGACATCGGCGAGCGTGACACGACCGCGACCAGTGCCGACCACACCCGCTTCGCGTAGTGAGCGCAGGGCTCGGGCGACCGAGGGCAGCGAGGAGTCGGTCAGACCGGCGAGGTGGGACTGGGTCAACGGGAAGGGGATCTCGGCGACGCCGTCCGCCGGGCCGTGGCGGGCCGCCAGCAGAGCCAGTGTCGCGGCCAGACGTTCCCTGGCGTCGCCCGAGGCGTTCAACTTCGTTCGCCGGTCGGCCTCGTCGAGGCGGAACTGCAGTACCTGCCACAACGCCAGCCAGGCTGTTGCACTGCGTCGCAGGAGGTCGATGAACCGGGTGACCGGGACCAGCAGGGCGCTCACGTCGGTGAGCGTCCTGCTGGTCTCCCGGATCACTCCCGGCCGGTTCAGGGGCGCCACCGCCGATTCCCCCACCAGGTCACCCGGCCCGTACACCCGCAGCACGGACTCGACGCCCTCGCGGCCGGCGGCGGCCAGGGCCCACCCGCTGCGGAGGATCAGCACGTGGCCGGTGACGGCCCCTTCGCTCATGAGCACGTCCCCGGCCTTGTAGAGGGCCGGGGCCGACATCGACATGAGGGCTACCCGGGCGTTCGGCGACAGCAGGGTCAGAAAACTGTCGCGCCGAACCCCGCCCTGAACGCCCGGGCGCCCGCTCACGCGCCGAAGACCGCGTACAGCACGGCGGGCAGGGCTACGAGGATCGGCGCCAGTGAGGCGATGATCACGGCCGGCCTCGTCCGCTCGGAACGCGTGACGATATAACCGACCAGGAAGAACAGCGAGAGACAGATGACCACGATGCCTAAAACAGGCACGACGGAATCAACCAGTTGGGCGGACCACATGGGACGTCGGCTCCTTCACGGTGTTCGGCTGGGATCTGGACTTGCCCGCCGCGGGAGCCGGTAGGGACCGGGAATTGTGCTGTCGAAGTCCGGTCCGTCACCTCGCCGACAGCGAGTAACAAAGACGGTATCCGCATCGGAGAGTTAAAACCAGTGCACCCAGAGCGCATGAAAAGGCGGGCCCCCTCGGACTTCGACCTCCGAGGGGCCCCACCTGGGCAGACGCCAGATCCCAGCCAGGACGCCAACGTCTGTAGTCCGAGTTAACCGCGACGCCGCTCCGCTCTCCATATCAGATGACATCATTGGAGGCTCTTATGCATCGGCGATTGTCAAATAGTTGAACGAAGCGGGGACTGTGCACACGTGGTCGACAGGGATACCCCGCGAGATGACGGCCGGCGCCCGCGTCACCGAAAGCCCCCGAGTCCGGCAGGGCCCGCACAGGGCCGTGCCCCCGGAGGAGAGGGGATTCCTCTCCTCCGGGAGCGTTGGCGCCGGGCCAGTCCAGGTTGGCCCGGGTCTTTGGGGGGGCGGCACGTGGCGGGCCGGGGGGAGGGCCTCGGGGGCGGGTGCGTCCTGCCGTCCCCGAGGGCCCGGTCCGCGTCCCCGGGTCAGGAGCTGTAGACCTCGAACTCCGAGAGCTGGCCCGCCGGCCAGCCGGTGTTGGCGGTGAAGTTCAGGCGCAGGTAGCGGCGGTTGGTGGGCGTGAAGGTGATGGTGGCGGTGTTGCCGGTCGCCGGGTTGAAGGTGTGGGACGCGGGGCCGGTGACGGTGCTGAAGGAGCCGCCGTCGGTGCTGCCCAGCACGGCGATCGTCTGCGAGCGGGTGGCCCAGGCCGCCGCCGGGGGCAGCTTGAGCACGACCCTGCCGACGGTCGCGGTCGTGCCGAGGTCGACCGTCAGCCACTGCGGGAAGGCGTTGTTCGGGCTCTCCCAGTAGGTGTTCGCGTCGCCGTCGACCGCGTTGCCCGAACCGTAGTTCTGGGTGTGGCCGCTCTCGCTGGTCGCCTTGCCGCGCGCCAGGTTGCCGGTCGGCGGCGTGGGCGTCGGGGTGGGGGTGGGCGTGACGGTCGGGGTGGGCGTCGGGCCGGGGTTGCCGCCGCCACCGGGATAGATGTAGTTCGGCGCCGGCCAGGTGCCGGTGCAGGTGGTGGAGCTCGGGCTCCAGCCGGAGTTGCCCGAGCCCTGGGTGATGTTGAGACCCTGACCCACGCAGTTGTGGATGGCGACGCCGGCGCCGATGTGGTCGGCCCGGGTGTTGGTGAACGACACGTTGGCCGCGGCCTGCGCCTGGATCATGTAGGTGCCGGTGCCGTCGACGCGGACGTTGTTGAAGTTGACCGTGCTCGTGCTGCCCTCGATGAAGTGGATGGCGGCGTACGAGCTGTCCAGGATGTCGGTGTCGGTGACGTTGATCGTGGCGTTGACCGGTTCGTTGAGCCCGCTGAACCAGATGGCGCCGACGCCGAAGTTCCAGTTGTAGTCGGAGTTGCCCGCCCGCAGCAGCGTGTTGCGCGCCACGGTGTGCGTTCCGGAGACCGCGGTGCCGCGTCCGGAGTTCACGTTGGTGTACCGGTTGGCGATGTGGATGCCGCCGCCGTTGGTGACGGTGTCGGTCACCACGTTGTCGGTGATCTTGATGTCCCTGCCGCCGTACGTGACGATGTTGTTCGCCAGGATCGGCGCCACCACGGTGTTGCGCGTGAAGGAGTTGTTCACGTTCGGCACGCTGTCGGACCACATGGCCAGGCCGTCGTCGCCGGCGTTGCGCACGAACGTGTTGGTCACCGTCGAGTTGGTGACGCCCCAGTGGAAGTTCACGCCGTCCGCGGTCTGGTCGAGGATGCGGCTGTTCCTGATCGTGAAGTTGTTCATCGGGCCGTCCATCCAGGCGCCGACCTTGGTGTGCTGCATCCAGACGTTGTCCACCACGGAGTCGCTCATCGCGCCGCCCATGGCGTTGACCTGGTCGTTGTCCACGCGCTCGGTGATCTCGCCCATGATGGCGAAGTCCCGCAGGGTGACGTTGCGGCTCGGGCCGTTCGCCTCGTGCGAGCGCACGCCGCCGCCGTAGCCGCCGCCGGGGACGTACTTGCCGTACACGCCGACGGCCCTGCTCCGGTCGGTCGGGTGGCGCCCGGTGAGCACGCTGTACCAGGGGCCGGCGCCGGCGAGCGTCACGCCGTCGACCACCACGTGGTCCCACAGGGTGTAGGTGCCCTCGGGGATGTAGACGACCTTGCCCTGCGCCTTGCCGGCGTCGACCGCGCGCTGGAACGCCGCGGTGGAGTCGGTCGTGCCGTTGCGGACGGCGCCGAAGTCGTCGACCGACAGCGAGCCCGAGGGCCGGCCGATCGGGGCGGGCACCAGCTCGAAGTCGGCCAGGTCGACGGTGATGGAGTTGGTCACCGCGGTGGTGGAGACCTGGATGCGGACCTTGGCCCCGGCGGGCAGCGTGGACCCGAACATGGTGCGGGTCTCGTCGTAGAAGTGGTGCGGGTTGTTGCCCGGCTGGTTGGTGAAGGGGTAACCGCCGTAGTACCAGCCGTACCGCGAGGTGAACGACAGGTCCTTCAGCCGCGAGCCGTTGACCCGCAGCTCGACCGGGGTGGTCAGGCCGGTGCCGGACGGGCTGTCGGGGATGCTGTAGCGCACCACCATCGCGTTGGCGGGCTTGGTGAGGGTGAACTCGACGTACTGGCCCACCGCCGACAGGCGCACCGCGCGCCGACCGGAGGCCTCGGAGGGCAGCCGGCCGTAGATGCGGTCGGGGCCGATGACCTGGCCGTTGTGGGTGGCGTGCGCCGTGTCCTCGGCCTCGAACTCGGTGAACGGGACGGTGGCGCCGCGCCCCGAGAAGTCCCAGGGCGTGTCCGCCGCGGCCGCCGCCACGGCGTCCGTCGGCAGCAGCGGCAGGGACACCGCTCCCGCCGCCAGAGCCGTGATCGCGGCGATCGTCCAGGCGCGAAGCCTGCCGGTCGTCTTCATGCAGTTGACCTTTCCGGGGAGGGGGGAAGCCGGACGTTTCGCGGTCGGGGACGCGCGGACCGTCGCCTGCCCGGCGGACTGGCCAACACCCTAAGATGACAGACAGATAACTGCAATGTTTCGACGGAAATCTGCAACGTAACGACCAGGCGCCGGGAACTTCGCCCCATTCCACCTGCGGTGCCGGGTTCCGACGGTCGCTACGCCAGCCGCACGGCTACATCTCGCAAGTAACTTGCAGAATCCTGACAAGTATTTGCGACATCTCTACCCGTCCGGTGTGTCAACGACCGCCCCATCGCACGCCACGGCGCGCGGCAGGCCCCGCATCCGGCCACACCCCCTCCCGTGAGGGCGTCCGCCATGGACGGCCCGGGCTGGATCCGTGGCCGCTCGGGACCCCAGGGACGCCCGTTCCCCATGCGCCGGAGAGCACTGTCACTTTCTTGCATCATGTTCGGCGGGCTCTTGCTGTCATATGTCCCCCTCTATATGTTGCTCCCAACCGGTTCGCGAAGTGCTAACAGATCTTGAGCCCGGCCTCGGGGGAAGTCCAGGAGGGAAACACCCATGAAACCCCGCAACCTCGCGATCCTGCTCAGCGCAGGACTCGCTTTCGCCGCCGCGGGATGCGGCAGCGACTCTGGCTCCACCCAAAGTGGCGCGTCGCCCTCGGGCTCCGCGGCCGGCGCCGCCGCCCCCGTGACGATCAGCGTGGGCTGCCAGCCGCCGAAGTCGAACCCGAAGGAACGCGCCCAGTGGGACGCCGACGTCGCCGAGTTCCAGAAGGCGAACCCGACCGTCACCGTCAAGGGCAACGACGCGTTCCCGTGCATCGTCCCTGAGACCTTCCAGGCCAAACTGGCCGGCGGCGACATGGACGACGTCTTCTACGTCTACTACACGGACGTGCGCAAGATCATCCAGGCCGGGCAGGCCGCGGACATCTCGCCGTACCTCAGCGAGGTCCCCGCGCTGGCGAACATCCGTCCCGACGTGATGAGCGTCTTCAAGGACGGCGAGAAGGTCTACGGCCTGCCGAGGACCAACTACTCCACCGGCCTCGTCTACAACCGCAAGCTCTTCACCCAGGCGGGCCTGGACCCCGACGCCCCGCCGAAGACCTGGGCCGAGGTCCAGGAGGCCGCCAAGAAGATCGCCGGCCTCGGCGCGGGCTACGTCGGATTCGGCGAGTACAGCGCCGGCAACACCGGCGGATGGCACTTCACCTCCTCGCTCTACGGGCGCGGCGGCGAGGTCGTCAGCCCCGACGGCAAGACGGCCGCGTTCAACTCGCCCCAGGGCAAGGCGGTCCTGGAGAACCTCAAGACCATGCGCTGGACGAACGACAGCATGGGCACCAAGCAGCTGCTGCGCTGGGAGGACCTCATGCGCATGATGGGCAGCGGCAAGCTCGGCATGATGATCGGCGCCCCGGACGTCGTCAAGGAGGTCAACAACACCTTCAAGGGCAAGTTCGAGGACTACGGTGTGGCCGGCCTGCCCGAGGCCACCGCCTCGCTCAGCGGCGGCGACGGTTACATGTTCAACCCGAAGGCCACGCCCGACCAGATCAAGGCCGGTCTGAAGTGGCTGGAGTTCAAGTTCCTCACCCCCGGCAAGGGACAGTTCAACTACGAGCGCGCCAAGAACGACGGGCTGCCGGTCGGCCTGCCCGACACCGACCTGTTCGGCAGCACCGAGCCGGGCGCCAAGGTGCAGGAGCTGCGCAAGCAGTTCGCGACGGTCCCGGTGGAGCACTTCCAGCCCTACGTCGACGCCAACGCCAACGTGCAGTTCAAGCTGGAGCCGCCGAAGGCGCAGGAGATCTACGCCATCCTCGACACGGCCATGTCCGCCGTGCTGACGAGGCAGGACGCCAACGTCGACCAGCTCCTGGCGGACGCTGAGAAGAAGGCCAACAACGTGCTGGCCAGGTCGAGCTGACCATGGACTCCGGGTGCCGGCCTGCAGGCCGGCACCCGGCCGGTCCAGGTCCGGATCAGGAGTTCCTTCGATGACCACAATGACCGCGCGCGGCTCGCGGCGGCGCACCCCGGGGGCGGTGCGACGCGGCCTGCGCCGGAACCTGACGGCGTACGGGTTCCTCTGCGGGGCGCTGATCTGCTTCGGCTTCTTCTCCTGGTACCCGATGGTGCGGGAGTTCCTCCTCAGCTTCCAGAAGACCAACTTCGTCGGGCCGCCCGAGTGGGTCGGCCTGCAGAACTTCCAGACGGTGATCGAGGACTCGGCGTTCGCCCAGGCGTGGATCAACACCGCCGCGTTCACCGGCCTCGCCCTGGTCATCGGGTACGCCATCCCGTTCGTCGTGGCGATCGTGCTGAACGAGCTGCGGCACGCCAAGGGCTACCTCCGGTTCGTCGTCTACCTGCCCGTGATGCTGCCTCCGGCCGTCGCGGTGCTGCTGTTCAAGTGGTTCTACGACCCGGGGCCCGGCCTGTTCAACCAGATCCTCAGCACGGTGAACCTGCCCACGCTGAGCTGGCTGGACTCCACGAGCACCGCCCTGATCTCGCTGGTGCTGGTCTCCACCTGGATGAACCTCGGCACCGGCACGCTGATCTACCTCGCCGCGCTGCAGAGCATCCCGAGCGAGCTGTACGAGGCGGCGGAGCTGGACGGCGCGAGTCTGCTCAGGCGGGTGTGGCACGTCACCATCCCGCAGACCAAGCTCATCCTGCTGGTGATGCTGCTGCTGCAGATCGTCGCCACCATGCAGGTGTTCATCGAGCCCTACCTCCTCACCGGAGGCGGCCCGGAGGACGCGACGGTCACCGTCGTCTACCTGATGTACCAGTACGCCTTCAGCTTCGGGAACTTCGGCGGCGGCGGCGCGCTCGGCCTCATGCTCATGATCGTTCTGATGGTCTTCTCGGCCATCTACCTGCGTGTCTCGCGGGACAACCAGACCTAGGAGGGGGGCCGACCGATGTCGCACACAGTTCAGTCGTCGGGCACCGGCGTCCGGCCGGACCGGCCGCTCCGGGCCGTCCCGCCGCGCGGGGACGGCGGCGGGGCCTCCCGCCGCCGGCCGCGCAGGAACAAGGCCCTGGAGCGCCGCGAGTTCCGCGGGCTGGTCTCGCCGCACTCGCTGAACACGCCGCGCGGGCGGATCATCTACTGGATCGTGCTCGTCACGATCGTGGTGTTCTTCACCGCGATCTTCGTGTTCCCGCTGTACTGGATGGCCACCGGGGCGCTGAAGTCGTCGGAGGAGATCGCCCAGATCCCGCCCACGTTCTTCCCCACGTCGATCGACTTCTCGGTCTACGCGGAGGCCTGGGACCAGCTCGAACTGGGCACGTTCCTGCTCAACACGGTCATCTACGCGGGCGGCGCCTGGCTGTTCACGCTCGCCATCGACGTCACCGCCGCCTACGCGCTGTCGAAACTGCGCCCGGTGCTCGGCAAGGTCGTGCTGGCGCTGATGCTGTCGACCCTGATGATCCCGCCGATGGTGATCCTGCTGCCGGCCTACCTGACGGTCAAGGAACTGCCGATCCTCGGCTGGAACCTGCTGAACACCCCCTGGGTGATCTGGCTGCCCGCCGCCGCGAACGGGTTCTTCATCTTCCTGCTCAAGCGCTTCTTCGACTCCATCCCCCGGGAGCTGCTGGAGGCCGCCCAGATCGACGGCGCCGGCTCCGTCCGGATCCTGTGGTCGGTCGTTCTGCCGATCTCGCGGCCGATCATAGGCGTCGTCTCCATCCTCGCGGTGGTGTCGGTGTGGAAGGACTTCGTCTGGCCGCTGCTCGTGCTGCCGGACGGCGAGAAGATGCCGATCAGCGTCGGCATCGCCTCGCTGGCGGCTCAGATGCCGCAGAACGTGCTCATGGCCGCGCTGGTGATCGCCAGCATCCCGGCCATCGTGGTCTTCTTCGTCTTCCAGCGCAGCATCATGGCCGGTCTCACGGCCGGAAGCCTCAAGGGATGACCCGGCGCGGGCCGCACCCACCGAACCGCGCGAGCCGCACCACCCAGCGGCGCGAGCCGTACATCGAATCCTAAGGAGAGACTCCAGCATGTCCGAAACGTGGTGGCGGGGAGCCGCGATCTACCAGGTCTACCTGCGCAGCTTCGCCGACGGCAACGGCGACGGCATCGGTGACCTGGCGGGGCTGCGGGCTCGTCTGCCCTACCTCTCCGAGCTGGGTATCGACGCGATCTGGCTCAATCCCTGGTATCCCTCGCCGATGGCCGACGGCGGCTACGACGTCGCCAACTACCGCGACATCGAGCCGACGTTCGGCACCCTGGCGGAGGCGGAGGTCTTCATCCAGGAGGCGCACGCCGTGGGGATCAAGACGATCATCGACGTCGTGCCCAACCACGGGTCGGACCAGCAGGAGTGGTTCGTCCAGGCCGTCGCGGCCGGACCGGGCTCCCCCGAGCGCGACCGGTTCTGGTTCGCCGACGGCCGGGGCGACCTGCCGCCCAACGACTGGAAGTCGATCTTCGGCGGTCCCGCGTGGACCCGGGTGCCCGACGGGCAGTGGTACCTGCACCTGTTCGCGCCCGAGCAGCCCGACTTCAACTGGAGCAACCCCGAGGTCGCCGAGGAGTTCCACGACGTCCTGCGCTTCTGGTTCGACCGGGGCGTGGACGGCATCCGCATCGACTCCGCGGCCGTGCTGATCAAGGACTTCACCAGCGTCGAGGAGTCCTACACCGACCACGACGGCGTGCACGACATCTACCGCGGCTGGCGGCGGGTCGCCGAGGAGTACGACAACCGGCTGCTGGTCGGCGAGGTGTGGCTGCCCGACCAGGAGCGCTTCGCGCTCTACCTGCGCTCGGACGAGCTGCACACGGCCTTCAACTTCGACTTCCTGGCCTGCCCGTGGGACCCGACCGCGCTGCGCAAGTCGATCGACACCACGCTCGCCACCCACCTGCCGGTGGGGGCGCCGCCCACGTGGGTGCTGTCCAACCACGACGTGACCCGGCCGGTGACCAAGTACGGCAGGCAGGACACCTCCTTCGACCACGCCGACCGCAAGCACGGCATGCCGTCCGACCCCGTGCTCGGCGTGCGGCGGGCCCGGGCCGCGGCGCTGCTGGCCATGGCCCTTCCCGGCAGCGTCTACGTCTACCAGGGCGAGGAGCTCGGCCTGCCCGAGGTCGAGGACCTGCCCGACCACCTGCGCCAGGACCCGATCTGGACCCGCTCGGGCCACACCGACCCGGGCCGGGACGGCTGCCGGGTGCCGCTGCCGTGGTCGGGCTCCGCGCCGCCGTTCGGCTACAGCACCGGCGAGCCGTGGCTGCCGCAGCCCGCCGACTGGGGCACGCTGACCGCCGAGGCGCAGAAGGCCGACCCGGGCTCCATGCTGCACCTGTACCGGGCCGGCCTGCGCATCCGCGGGGAGCAGCTCGGCGACGGCACGCTGCGCTGGCTGGACGTGCCCGAGGGCGTGCTCGCCTTCACACGCGACTCCGGGCTCACCTGCGTGGTCAACCTCACCCCCGACCCGGTGCCGCTGCCCGCGCACACCGAGGTCCTGCTGGCCAGCGGCCCGCTGGACGGCGACCTGCTGCCCTCCGACACCACCGCCTGGATCCGCACCGGCTGATCCCGCCGTCGGAGCCACGCCCTCGGCCGCGGGCACGCCGCCCGCGGCCAGGTCACCGCCCTCCCCGAGCGGCCGAGGCCCGGACCCCCGACGCACGGGGGCCCGCGCCCGGTGACGGACGTACGGCTCGCGCCCCTGGACGCGGGGCGCGAGCCGTACCCGTTTCGCCAGGCCGCCTCACGGTGACCCCGCCGCGTCCCCGGCCGGTTCCGGCTCCGCGAGCAGCCGCTTCCAGCCCCGCTCGACCGAGGCGCGGCACCTGCCGGGCTCGTCTCCCGCGCTGACGAACAGCGCGGCGAGCATGGGGGCGCAGTGGTCGAGCGTCTGGCGGGGCAGGGGGCCGTTGGCGACCAGCGAGACGAGCCCGTGGCCGATGGCCCAGCTCTGGATCGCCAGCTCCAGCGGGTCGACGCCCGCGCCGAAGCGGCCGGCGTCCCTGGCCCGCCGCACGGCCTGGACCAGATGCTCCAGGGTCGCGTCCGCGGCCGTGAGGTCTTCGAGGTCGAAGCTCGCGTCGAACATCACCCGGTACAGGTCGGGGTGGTCCAGGGCGTTGCCGAGATAGCCGGCGACCAGCACGGTCAGATCCTCGACCGGGTCGCCGGAGCCGGTCACCGTCGCGAACCTCGCGGCCAGGCGGGTGAAGCCCTCCTGCCGCAGCGCCTTCCACACCCCGTCCATGCCGCCGAAGTAGGTGTAGACGCACATCGTGGACATCCCGGTGCCGGCCACCAGCGAGCGCAGGGTGATGGGCTCGCGGGTGCGGAGCATCTGGGCGGCCCGTTCGATGAGCAGGATGCGGACCGCCGGATCCTTCGTCCTCGCCATGGCGCTCAGAATACATAGCATTGCATTGTTATGGTTTGACCGCGCGGCGCCGCCGATCACCCGGTCGGCCGCGACTACGCCCGGCCCCACGGGTCGGACGGCCGGGTGAGCCGCGCCTTTGCGAGCCGACCGGCCCTCAGGGGCCGAACAGGCCGGTCTCGCGGCCGTCCTCGCCGGCGGGCCCCGGCTCGCCGGCCAGCAGGGTGTAGTACTCCTCGCCGAGGACCGGCTGCCCCACGTCGTTGGACAGGGCGAAGTAGCCGCCGCTGACGCTGAGCTGCGTGCGGTGCGCGCGCAGCGCGGCGATCTTGGCCTCGACGTGCGCGGTGGCGTCGACGCGCGTGGTGACCTGCTCGTCGGGGACGCCGAAGCCGAACTCCTCGACCGTCGCCAGCCGTTTGAACGGCCCGGTGTCCACGGCCCGCGCGAGCACCGACAGCGGCATGGCGGTCGCGTAGAACCTGGACGGCGTCCACGGCTCCTCCTCGCCGAAGGACGGGTCGCCCGCCTTCTCGAAGGCCCGCCACGCCACCCGGTGCGCCTGGATGTGGTCGGGGTGGCCGTAGTAGCCGTTGTCGTCGTACGTCACCACGACCTGCGGCCGCACCTCCCTGATGACGCCGACCAGCTCCGCGGCGGCGAGGTCGAGGTCGGCCTGCCAGAAGCAGGCGGGGTCGTCGTTGGTGGGCGCGCCCATCATGCCGGAGTCGCGCCAGCGCCCCGCGCCGCCGAGGAACCGGTGGTCGTGCACGCCGAGGGCCGCGCAGGCGCGGGCCAGCTCGCCGACGCGGTACTGGCCGAGCCGGTCGTCGCGGTCGGCGCCGAGGTGCCGCAGCTCGGAGGGGATCACGTCGCCCTCCTCGCCGCGGGTGCAGGTGACCAGCACCACGTGCGCCCCCTCGGCCGCGTACCTGGCCATGGTGGCGCCGGTGCCGATCGACTCGTCGTCGGGATGGGCGTGGACGAACAGGATCCGCCGCTCGGACGTCATGCCCCCGCCTGCCTTTCGCTGTGTGATTACCCCCGCGGGACCGTCGCCGGGAAACCCGCTACCCGAATCTTGCCCTGCCCCGCGGCCCCGGCGCACCGGAAGCGGCCGGTGGGGCCCCTGGTGGCTGCGCCGAGGCCGGCGCGGGACCGGACTCCCATGAGGTCTAGCGGACCGAGGCTACCGGGCGGACCTTGGCGGGCGCCGTGGAGCCGCGGACGACCAGCTCGGGCTCGAACAGCAGCTCCTCGGCCGTCACGGTGGCGCCCTCTATCTGGCTGACCAGCAGCGTGACCGCCGTGCGTCCCATGGCCTCGATCGGCTGCCGGACGGTGGTCAGCGGCGGGTTGGTGCAGTTCATGAACGCCGAGTCGTCGAAGCCGACCACCGAGACGTCCTCGGGCACCGACATGCCGACCCGGCGCACCGCGCGGATGGCCCCGAGGGCGAGCGGGTCGCTGGCGCAGATCACGCCCGTGACGCCCTTCCTCAGCAGCCTGCTGACGACGGCCTGGCCCCCCTCGGGGGAGAACAGCGTGCGCTCCACGAACTCCGGCTCCACCCCGAGGCCGGCCTTCTTCGCCGAGGCGACGAACGCCGCGAGCTTGCGCCGGGACGGGATGTGGTCCTCCGGGCCGAGCACCAGGCCGATGCGCTCGTGGCCGAGCGAGGTGAGGTGGCCGAACGCCTGCTCGACCGCGACGGCGTCGTCGGTGGACACCCGGGGGAACTCCAGGCTGTCGGTGGCGGCGTTGACCAGCACGACGGGCAGCCGCAGCTCCAGCAGGCGGTGGTAGTGCTCGTGCGGCGCGTCGGCCTCGGCGTAGTGGCCGCCGGCGAACACCACCCCGGAGACCTGCTGCTCCAGCAGCATCTCGACGTAGTCGGACTCCGACAGACCGCCCGCGGTGCGCGTGCACAGCACCGGCGTGAACCCCTGCTGGGCGAGCGCGCCGCCGACGACCTCGGCCAGCGCCGGGAAGATCGGATTGCCCAGCTCGGGCAGCACGAGGCCCACCAGCCGGGCACGCTCGCCCCGCAGCTGGGTGGGGCGCTCGTAGCCCAGCACGTCGAGCGCCGTCAGCACGGCCGCGCGGGTGGCGTCGGCCACCCCGGGTTTGCCGTTCAGCACCCGGCTCACCGTGGCTTCGCTGACGCCGACCTTCTTCGCAACTTCCGCGAGTCGCCGAGTCACGGCGTAATCATAAGGCAGCGGACTGCAAACCGCTTACATCTCAGCCGTTCATCATGAAATCAGACGACATCGTGATCGGCCGGATCACACCTTCCAGAGGTGACGGGCCCTCGACTCGCCTTCGAATTGCCGCGGTCATTCGGCGCGACCGGCCGGCGATGCACCGTTCCCACCTCGTGTTTGCCGGAGCCCTCTCCGGCCGGCGGTGGCGTGCGCCGCGAATGCTGAAACTTGCAGGGGTTTACACAGATTTGCAACTACAAGCAGTGACGCCTGTCATGGCCACCTCACAGAGCGTCGCCGGGCCCGGTGATGACGGCGACGACGCGGGTGCCGGGCGCGAAAGCCCCCCGCGCGGCCAGCGCGAAAACGCCGTACATCATCTTGCCGACGTACACCCGGTCGAGCGCGACGCCGTGCCGCTCCCCGAAGTCGCGGACGAACGCGTCCAGCTCGGGGGTGCTCCTGGCGTAGCCGCCGAAGTGGAAGCCGCACTCCAGCGCCCAGTCCCCGCGCACCCGGCCGAACGCCTCGCGCTGCAGGCGCTCGACCTCCTCCGCCAGGAACCCGCCGCCCTTCAGCACCGGGAACCCGATCGCCCGGGCCCCGGGCGGCAGCCCGCCCGCGACGCCCGCGATCGTGCCGCCGGTGCCGCAGGCGCAGCAGACCACGTCGAACCCGGGCGCTCCCCCGCCGGGGCCCCGCGCGCCCGCGGTCTGCGCCACCAGCTCGGCGGGCAGCTCGGCGCAGCCCAGAACCCCCTGGACGTTGCTGCCGCCCTCGGGCAGCAGGTAGAAGTCGCCCCACCGGTCGCGCAGCCGCGAGAGCAGCTCGGGGTCGCGTTTGGCGCGGTAGGCGGCGCGGTCGAGGTAGGTCAGGCGCATGCCGCGCGCCGCCGCGTACGCCAGGGACGGGTTGAGCGGCGTGTGCTCCTCGCCGCGGATCACGCCGATCGTCGCGAACCCGAAGAGGCGCCCGGCGGCGGCGGTCGCGCGGATGTGGTTGGAGTAGGCGCCGCCGAAGGTGAGCAGCGTGCGCCTGCCCTGCCTGGCCGCCTCTGCGAGGTTGCGCTCCAGCTTGCGCCACTTGTTGCCCGGCAGCTCGGGGTGGAGGAGGTCGTCCCGTTTGACCAGCAGCCGTACGCCGCCGAGCCGCTCGTCGTGGATCTCCTCCAGAGGGCTCGGCAGCAGGGCGGGGGTGCGCACGCCGTCGTCCACAGGCACCAGCCTGGCACGCCGGGGCCGCGCGGCGGGTCGGTAGGCTACGAGCCCGCCCCCGAACCAGAGGAGATCTGCGTCATGCGCGTCGCCGAAGCCTTCCAGGCGGCCTTCGGCCACGAACCCGAGGGAACGTGGCACGCCCCCGGGCGGGTCAACCTCATCGGCGAGCACACCGACTACAACAACGGCTTCGTGCTCCCCTTCGCGGTGCCCTGGGGGGTCACGACCGCCGTCCGCCGCCGCACCGACGGCACGGTCAGGCTGCTGTCCCTCCAGGCGTCCGGCGGTCCGCAGGTGATCACCGAGCTCGACCGGGCGCAGGGCTGGGCGCGGTACGCGGCGGGCGTCCTGTGGGCGTTCGAGCGGGCCGGGCACGCCGTGGGCGGCGCCGACATCGCGATCGACGGCGACGTGCCGCAGGGGGCGGGCCTGTCCTCCAGCGCCGCGCTGGAGGTCTCCGTCGCCACGGCCCTGAACGACCTGCACGGCCTGGGCGTCTCCCCGATCGACCTGGCCCTGCTGGCGCAGAAGGCCGAGAACGACTTCGTCGGCATGCCCTGCGGCATCATGGACCAGGCGGCCTCCGCCCTGTGCGAGGAGGGGCACGCGCTCTTCCTCGACTGCCGCAGCCTGGGCACCCGCGCCGTCCCGCTCGACCTCGCGGCCGAGGGCCTGGAGCTGATGATCATCGACACCGGCGTGCACCACGAGCTGGCCGACGGCCAGTACGCCCGGCGCCGCGCCGACTGCGAGGGCGCCGCCGAGCGCCTGGGTGTCGAGTCCCTGCGCGACGTCACCGATCTGGCCGCCGCGCTGTCGGTGCTGGAGGGCGACGAGCGCAAGCGCACCCAGCACGTGGTCACCGAGAACCACCGGGTGGAGGCCCTGATCGGCCTGCTGCGGGCGGGCGCGGCCCGCGAGATCGGCGCCCTGCTGAACGCCTCCCACCTGTCGCTGCGCGACCAGTTCGAGGTCTCCTGCCCCGAGCTCGACGTGGCGGTGGAGTCGGCCCTGCGCGGCGGTGCGCGCGGCGCCCGCATGACCGGGGGCGGGTTCGGCGGCTCCGCCATCGCCCTGGTGCCCGCCGGCGGCGCCGGCCGGGTCCGCCAGGAGGTCGAGCAGGCCTACGAGCGGCACGGCTGGGCGGCGCCGCGTGTCTTCCCCGAGGTCACCCCCGCCCCCGGCGCCCGCCGCCTCACCTGACGCACCGCCGCCTCACCGGCGACCCCGACGGCCGTCCCCGCCGAGAGGCGGGGTGCCCGCCGGCGGGCCGGTGGCGGGGCCGGCGGGCAGGGCGCACATGACGACGCCGCCCACCGGGGGCACGCGCGTGTCGCGGCGCCGGCGGTGGGCGGGTGAGGAAACGTGTGGGGTCCGGCGGTCGTCCGGCGGATCGCCGCGCTAGTCGCGGGCGACCAGGACGCGCAGGCCGGGGTCGGTCGAGGGGTTCGGGGCCACGGAGAAGCGCATGGCGAGGCCGCTGGCCTGCAGGACACGCTTGACCGGTGATGACGGGGCCAGGAGGCGGACCGCGCCCCCCAGAACGGTGGAGCGGCGGCGTGCGGCCATAAGGGCTCCCAGGCCGCTGGCGTCCATGAAGGTGACGCCGGAAAGGTCGACGACGAGGTGGACCCGGGGATGCTGGAGCACGGCGAGCAGCCGTTCTCGCAGCAGGCCGGAGGTGGAGATGTCGACGTCCCCGCTCACCCGGCACAACGTCGACTTCGACTGCGCGATCACGATCAGGTCCATACGGACCTCCTATCGATGAACGCCGGGACCGCTCGCACGATGTGCGAGCCGTCCCTCACGCGTCCGTCAGGTCGAGGTGGGGTGGCCACCTCGTGGTGCCTCGCGGCGTGAAAGTCAGAGCGGACGAACCTGCTCTGCCTGGGGGCCCTTCGGGCCACGCGTCGTGGTGAAGTCGACGCGCTGGTTCTCTTCCAGCGTGCGGTAGCCGCTGGAGTCGATGGCGGAGAAGTGCACGAACACGTCGGCACTGCCGTCATCGGGAGCGATGAAACCGAAGCCCTTTTCGGCGTTGAACCACTTAACGGTTCCCTGAGCCATGTAACACAATCCCCTTACGAGACGATCTTCGAGAGCCCACGAACGTGGGATCCCGGTTGCTGCGTGCGACCGACCGCCCCTTGATAAGCCATTGGAAGGCACGTGCGCTTCGCGCGGTGGAACGCCCGCTGCCAGAACCTCACAGGCGCTACTGCGATGACGAACCTCCACTGCAACCGCCTCTCATTCAACACCATGAAGGCGCGTCATGGCCAACGCGGGGGGCGACTGGTCTCCGCGCCAATCGAACTCCCCCGTTGACAGCCTGAGAAACCTCCCGAGTTCGCGACACGGCGCGCGGCCGTGAAACACCTGGCAGAGGCGCCCTAGGCCAGTGGCGGGAAGGCCGGGGGGCGGCGCTCGACAAAGCTGGCTACGCCTTCGGCGAAGTCGGGGCGCCGGAAGGCTTCAAGCATGAGGCCGAAAGCGTCGGTGGCGGACGCCTCGAAAGATTTGTCCCAGTCGCCCCAGACTTGCCGCTTAATCACCGCCATCGACGCGGGCGAGCTGTGGACCGCCAGCTCGCGCGCGTAGGCCAGCGCCTCGTCCAGCAGCCGCTCCCCCGGCAGGACGCGGAGGGCGAGCCCCAGCTCGCCCGCCTCCGTCCCGGTGAACGTGCGGCCGGACAGCAGGATGTCCATGGCCCTGGCCTGGCCGATGAGCCGGGGCAGCAGCCACGCCATGCCGTACTCGGCGATGAGGCCGCGGCGCGCGAACGCCGTGGTCCACTTCGCGTCGGCCGCCGTGAAGACCAGGTCGCACGCCAGCGCGTGGATCATGCCGAGCCCGGCGCAGGCGCCGTTGACCGCCGCGATGACCGGCTTGCGGATCGTGGTGGCGTAGCTGGCGGGCCGCTTGTCCGGCTCCTCGTCGTAGGTGCCGTCCTGCAGCGCGCTCAGCGTGTCGAAGTCGGCCCCCGCGCAGAAGGCCCGGCCCGCGCCGGTGACCACGATCACCCGCACCTCGGGGTCGCGCTGGGCCTGCTCCAGCAGGTCGAAGTAGCGGCGGCCCATGGCGTCGGTCCAGGCGTTCATGCGGTCGGGCCGGTTGAGCGTCAAAGTCAGGACGCCCTCCGCCAGGGAGGACAGGACGAGCTCGGACATGGAGCCTCCAGGGGTTCGGGGTCACCGAACTATGTTCTACACCACCGCGCCCGGCCTGGTGAACGGCGGTCCGTCCGCGTACGGGTTCTCGCGACGGTGGTGGACGAAGGCCGGCCAGAGCCGGACGTCGTCGTAGTAGCGGTGGAAGACCGGCGTGGCCGCCCCCGACAGCGGGGGGACGATCCACGACCAGTCGGCCGGGCAGACCCGCCCCGAGCGCTCCTCACGCTCCAGGTGGGCCATGAAGCGGCGCGACTCGGTGTGGTGGTCGGTGATCGTCACCCCGGCCCGCGTGAACGAGTGCAGGACGGCGACGTTCAGCTCCACCAGCGCGTGGTCCTTCCACAGCGTGCGGTCGTCGGAGGTGTCCAGGCCCAGCCGGTCGGCCACGACCCGCAGCCGGTCGTAGCGGCCCTCGTCGGCGAGGTTCCTTGCTCCGATCTCGGTGCCCATGTACCAGCCGTTGAACGGCGCGCAGGGGTAGCAGACGCCGCCGATCTCCAGGCACATGTCGGAGACCGCCGGCACCGCGTGCCAGCGCAGGCCCAGCTCGGCGAACCACCCGTGGACCGGGTGGGTCAGCGGCACCTCCAGGACGGCGTCCCCGGGGACGGCGGCGAGCAGCGGCGGCCGTCCGCCCGCCTCGATCACCAGCGGCAGCACGTCGAAGGCGGTGCCCTCGCCGCCGGGCCACCCCAGGCGGCGAGCCGCGGCGGTGAGGCCGGCGCCGCGCGGGTCGCCGTTCACCGTCCCGTCCGGCCGCTCGTATCCGGCGTACCGGACGAGCTGCTCGTTCCAGATGCGCGGCCCGGGACGGCCCGGACGGTCCTGGGCGAAGACGGTGATGGTGGGACGGATCCTGCCCGTCCCGGTGGCCGCCCGGAGGTGCTCGACGCACTCCAGCGCCACGCCCTCGGCGCTCGCGACCGAGCGGCGGTCGCGCACGTGCAGCGACCTCCAGTAGAGGCGGCCGATGCACCGGCCGCTGTTGCGCCAGGCCACCCGCGCGCCGTAGGCAAGCTCCTCGGCGGTGTGGGTGTAGGTGCCGTGCCGGGCGATCTGCCCGAGCACCTCCCGCAGCCGCGGCTCCACCGGCCCCGCCGACCGGTTCTCGGCGTGGAACAGCCGCAGGAATCCCTCGGCCTCCGCCGCGTCGACGACGCCGGTCCCGGCGCCCCCGTGGCGCGCCGCCGGCTCGCCCGCGGGCCGTGGGCAGCCGGTCGCGCCGGATGCCCGCCCCGGCTCGTCGCCGGGCGACGTCCGCCTCTCCGCGACGCCCGGCGCCGCCTTCCCGCCGTCCACGCCGGGCATCGTGTGCCCGCGGGCCCCGGGTCGCTCAGGGAGCGAGACGGGCCGAGGGCCGGACACCGGACGTCGAGTTCTCCACCAGGCCAGCACGAAACGACCGCCGTAAGGTCCACGAGCGTCCGGCACCGTTCCGGCGGTGCGGGCGCCCTGACGCGTGGCGGCCCTGCCCGCCACGCCTGCATGATCCGCGGCCGCCGCGCCGTCGCACCCTCGGACCGCCACCGGTCACGGGGAGCGGCGGCGCGTGCGCGTGGCGCTACGAAGCGCGGCAGACCCACATCTTGGGCCATCGCGGATGATTTGTCGTGCCATATGACGGAAGAGGATGCCTTCGCCGGGCATGGCAGGTCGCCCCAAAACAGAACAGCCCCAGGGAGATCACCCTGGGGCCGTGGGACCAGCTCCCGCGATAGGACTCGAACCTATAACCTGCCGGTTAACAGCCGGCTGCTCTGCCGATTGAGCTACACGGGATCGCGCTGTGCGCCGCGGCTGGAGGGGCTCTGCCCTTCCTTGCGGCGCGGAACCAGGTTAGCGCATTCCGGGGGGTGCGTGTCGCACCCCGATCCATCGGACACCCCCGCAAACCGGTGCACGTCGCCCGACTTTCCCAAAGGTCCCCCGCGTGAGAACCATAACCGCGTCCAGTGAGGGTAGGGCACCTTGCAGAGCGGGGATGCCAGCGGGACGCGGAGGTGAAGGATGCGATATCGATTGACGTTCGCCGTGGGGATGGCCGTGGGCTATGTCCTCGGCAGCAGAGCCGGCCGTGAGCGGTATGAGCAGATCAAACGGCTCAGCCAGCGGGTGACCGACAATCCGATGGTCCAGCAGGCGGCGGGCCTCGCGGGCGCCCAGGCGTCCAAGGCCGCGGAGGTGACCCGGCACAAGCTCGGCGACGTGCTGGGTGACAGGGTGCCGTTCCTGCAGAGGAACGGCTGGCACGTCAGCCCGGACGACACGGGAACGGGGTGGCCGGAGACCCAGACCAACCGCGTCACCTGACGCGAAAGGCAAGGCGGCGGCCCGCGTGATCTACTCACACGCGGGCCGCCGCCTTTTCGCGCGCCGCCCGGCGGCGAGTGCTTGCCAGGCGCGGCGACCGGCGGCCGGGCGGAGACGTCGGACGGCGGGCGGAGACGGCGGGCGGGGACGTCGGACGGCGGGCGTCAGACCCCGAGGGTGCGGCGGAGCTGTTCGAGGACCTGCTCGGCGGCGGCGCGCAGCCCGGGGTCGTCGGCGTCCAGGCCGGGGTCGAACACCAGGTCCCACCGCGCCGTGTCCTGGCCGGGCACCCGGCGCGCGACCATGCGGACCCCGCCGTGGTCGCCGAGGCGCACGTGGCGGTTGACCAGGATCGAGGAGGTGACGCGCTCGCGCACCGCCTCCGGGACGCGCCCGGGGTCGGGCAGCGCCGCGCGCCACTCGGCGCCGTCGACCGCCACGACGTGCAGCCCCACCTCGTCCCACTGCGCCCGGTCGATGCGGTGCCATGGCAGCGGCTCCTCGCCCGGCAGGTACAGCGCGAGGTCGGTGGCCACCACGTAGCCGCCGCCGGGGGTCCGCGCGTGGACGAGCACCCGCTCACCAGAGGTGAGAGTGACGCCGGCCTCGGCGGGCAGGGCGCGGGAGCGCCAGGGAAATCGCATGGCTGAAAGCTACCCGCCGGGTGGCCGGGCCCGTCCGCCGCCGTCGCGCCGGCGTACCGCGGGCCCGTGCCGCGCCCGCCCGTGACCCTCACGGGAGCCACGGGCGGAGCGCGGGCCGCTCATTCGAGATAGTCGCGCAGCATCTGGGCCCGTGTCGGGTGGCGCAACTTGGCGAGCGTCTTGGACTCGATCTGCCGGATGCGCTCGCGTGTCACGCCGAACTCCCTGCCGACCTCCTCCAGCGTCCGCGGGTGGCCGTCGGCCAGCCCGAAGCGGAGCTGGATGATGCGCTGCTCGCGGTCGGACAGGGTGGCCAGGATGTCGTCGAGCTGGTCCTGCAGCATGATGAACGCCGCGGCCTCGATGGGGACCACCGCGTCGGCGTCCTCGATGAAGTCGCCGAGGTCGGAGTCCTCCTCGCCGATCGGCGACTGGAGAGAGACCGGCTCCTGGGCGATGCGCTGGATCTCCACCACGCGGTCCACGGGGAGGTCCATCTCCATCGCGATCTCTTCGGGAGCGGGCTCCCTGCCCAGGTCCTGGTGGAGCTGACGCTGCACCCGCACGAGCTTGTTGATCGTCTCGACCATGTGCACGGGAATGCGAATGGTCCGCGCCTGGTCGGCGATGGCCCTGGTGATCGCCTGGCGAATCCACCACGTCGCGTACGTCGAGAACTTATATCCCTTGGTGTAGTCGAATTTCTCGACCGCGCGGATGAGGCCCAGGTTGCCCTCCTGGATGAGATCCAGGAACAGCATTCCGCGCCCGACATAGCGTTTCGCGATCGAGACGACGAGCCGCAGGTTGGCCTCGATGAGACGTTGCTTGGCCCGGACGCCCTCCCAGACCAGCTCCTCGAACTCGGGCTTGACGACCCGCGCGCCGAGGTCGCACAGCTTGTCCTCGGCGAAGAGGCCGGCCTCGATGGCCTTGGCGAGCTCCACCTCCTCCTCGGCCGTCAGCAGCGGCACCCGTCCTATCTCGCGCAGATAGATTCGGACGAGATCGCTGGTCGGCGCGCGTTTGCCGACATCCTCCTCATCGGGTCGGACGGTGTCGTCGTCGCCCTGGGGCTCGAGCACCTCCACACCCTTTTCGGCGAGCATGCGCACGACGCGTTCCAGCGCGTCGGCCGGCAGCTCGGAGCGGTCGAGCGCGGCGGCCACGTCGTCGACGGTGACGCTCCCGCGCTCCCTTCCTCTCGCGACGAGATCCGCCACCTGGTCTACCGATGGCGGTCCGCTTGGCAGCACCGATGCACCCACGGAAGACAGTCTGCGGTATGGCGAGGATAAAAGGGCAGGCCTATTTTTGGCACGGAAGGTAAGGCCGAGACCATTACCGAATCGATATCAAAGTCGAGTTTGACGACTGTGAGCAGCGGATAGTAAAGATTATTACGCTCCGAGGGCGCGTTCTCTTAAGACCCGCCGTTGTTGTTCAAGGGCGACCAGTTCACCGAACAGCCGGTTGTACTCCTGCTGCTGCTCAACCGGGTTGAGCCGCTCCATGCGGGCCTTGATCTGGACGAGCGCGCGCGTGACCGCGACCTCGGCCAGCCGGGCGAGCACCGCGGCGCCGTAGCGCTCCTCGTTGGCCAGCTCCGACCGCAGGGGCTCGACCGCGAACCGGGTGGCCAGCGTGCGCAGGCCGGTGTCCTCGGTGGCCTTGAGCAGGAGGTCGACCCAGTCGCGCCCGCCGGGACCGCCCGCCACCGTGCCGCCCGCGGCGATGACGAGCTCGTACAGCGCGACGTGCTCGGGAGTGGTGAACGCCTGCGCGCCCAGGGCGTCGAACTCCGGGCCCATCAGGGCCGGGCGCTGCACCGCCAGCTTCAGCGCCTCGGACTCCACCCGGATCACGGGGTCGGCCGGATCGGGCGCGGGGCGCGCGGAGGCCCTGCCCCGGGCGCCGCCCGGTCGCCCGGACGGGCGCTCGCCGGCGGGACGGCCGCCTCCCGAGCGGGCGGCGACCTCCTGGATGCGCGCCAGCACCAGCCGCTCGTCCATGAACCCCAGCCAGCGGTCGAGGTCGACGGCGTACCTGCTGCGCAGCGCCGGGTCCTTGATGCCGGCCACGAGCGGCGCGGCGGCGTCGAGCGCGGCCAGGCGGCCCTCGTTGGAGTCGAGCTCGTAGCGGGAGATGACACTGCGGATGGCGAACGCGAACAGCGGCTCGCGGCTGGCCACCAGGTCGCGCACGGCGCCGTCGCCCCGCTTGACGCGCAGGTCGCAGGGGTCGAGGCCGTCGGGCTGCACGGCCACGAAGGTCTGCGTGACGAACTTCTGCTCGTCGGCGAAGGCGCGCAGCGCGGCCTTCTGCCCCGCCGAGTCGCCGTCGAAGGTGAAGACGACCTCGCCGCGGAACTCGGCCTGGTCGAGCAGGAGCCGCCGCAGGACCTTGATGTGCTCCTCGCCGAAGGACGTGCCGCAGGTGGCGACGGCCGTGGGAACGCCGGCCAGGTGGCAGGCCATCACGTCGGTGTACCCCTCGACGACGACGGCCTGCGAGCGCTTGGAGATCTCGCGCTTGGCGAGGTCGATGCCGTAGAGGACGGCGCCCTTCTTGTAGATGGGCGACTCGGGGGTGTTGAGGTACTTGGGGCCGTCGTCGCTTTCGAGCAGCTTGCGCGCCCCGAAGCCGATCACCTCGCCGGTGATGTCGCGGATCGGCCAGACCAGCCGGCCGCGGAAGCGGTCGACCGGCCCCCTGCGGCCCTCCCTGGCCAGGCCGCCCTTGATGAGCTCCTGGGTGGTGAAGCCCTTGGCCAGCAGGTGGCGGGCCAGGCGATCCCACTCGGCGGGGGCGTAGCCGACGCCGAAGCGCTCGGCGTCGACCCGCTCGAAGCCCCGCTCGGACAGGAACGCGCGCCCCGGCGCGGCCTCTGCCTCGGCCAGCAGGGAGGAGTAGAACTCGGCGGCGACCCGGTGGGCGTCGATCAGGCGGCTGCGCTCGCCGTGCTCGCGGCCCGGGACGTAGCCGCCCTGCTCGTAGCGGAGCTGGATGCCGGCCCGCTGCGCCAGCCGCTCGATGGCCTCGGTGAACGACAGGTGCTCCAGCTTGCGGACGAACGTGATGACGTCGCCGCCCTCGGCGCAGCCGAAGCAGTACCAGTAGCCGCGCGAGGGGGTGACGTTGAACGAGGGCGACTTCTCCTCGTGGAAGGGGCACAGGCCCTTGAGGTTGCCGCCGCCCGCGTTGCGAAGCTGGATGTGCTCCCCCACGACCTCGGCGATCGATGAGCGCTCCCGCACGAGCGCGATGTCCTCGTCACTGATCCGCCCTGCCACGCCGCGAGTCTACGGCTCCCCCGCGACAACCTGGGCGATCGCTGTCCACGATGGGGGATTTTCCGCGAATGGGTCATGGTGACGCTGGTGGTCGGTTACAAAGGAAACGCTCGTTTTCGATAATGTCCAACGGATGGGGATCATGCGATCGGGGCGACTCGCCGCCATTGCCGTGACCGCGCTGGTCACGGCCGCCTGCGGCACGCCCGGCGGGGTGGCCGGCATCAGCACCCTGCCCCCGCCGCCGCCCTCGGGGAGCACGACCCCCACCGCCGCGTCCGCGACGGACGGCACGGCGACCGGGGACGACGCGTCCGCCGGGGCCACGGCCACGACGACGCCCGCCGCCGCCGGGACGCCGGAGGCGCCCACCGCGTCCCCCACCGCGACCGATCGCGACGACCTCGACGCGGCGAGTCTGGAGCCCGAGGCGTCCCCGAAGCCGGTCGCCGTCACCCCGCCGCCCGGTGACGACCCGGTGCGGATGCCGCCGCCGAAGGTGTCGCGCTACAGCTACCTGTTCCCGGTGCGCGGCTGCCGGGTCGACTACGCCCGCACGGCGGGCTCTCCGCCCAAGACCACGATCTGGGCGGGCAGGGGCTGCGCGTTCGTCGCGCCGGTCGACGGAAGGGTGCACGAGGTCAACGCCCTCAACCGCTGGCGGCCCTCCACCGACCGCGGGGCCGACCGCGAGGGCCGCTTCGTCTCGATCATCGGCGCGGACGGCGTCCGCTACCTCGGCGGCCACCTGGAGGCCGTCTCGGCGGGCATCCGCCCCGGCGTCCCGGTGCGGGCCGGCCAGGTGCTCGGGACCGTCGGCAACTCGGGCGACGCCAGGGACGGGGCCCCCAACCTGCACTTCGCCGTCTCGTGGCCGACCGACTCCCGGTACTGGTGGGTGCGGCGCGGCATGGTCGACCCGTGGAGCTACCTCGACGCGTGGATGAGCGGCAACCGCACGCTGTCCCCCGGCGACCAGGTGGCCGCCGTGCGCGCCCAGGTCGGCAGCACGCCACCGTGCCGCGTGCTGTGCGCCTCCAAGCCGGTGAAGCAGCGCCCGAAGCCGCGCAGCTCCCCCACCGGCGACCCGTCGCCCGTCGTCACCAGAGGCGCCGGAACGGCGTCCTAGAGTTGCGGCGGCCGAGCTCGCGGTGCAGGGCCACGGCCGAGACGTCGGTCAGGGAGGCGAGCTGGTCGACGACGACGCGCAGCCGCGTGGCGTCGTCCCGCGCCTCGGTGAACAGCGGGCGCAGGGCCGGCTCCAGGGTGCCGGGCGCGCCCAGCATGATCATCGACGCCAGCTCCGCGATCAGCTCGCGCTGCCGGGCCTGGTTGGCGTTGTGGTCGTCGCGTGACATCACGTAGTGCGCGGTGATCCCCTTGACCAGCGTGCACTCCATGCGCGTGCGCTCGGGCACGATCAGCCGGGCGCCGTGGCGGGTGCGGCCGGGGCCGTACGCCTCCAGGGTGGCGGCCTGGGCGTCGTTGCAGAACCGCCCGATGAGACCGCTGGTGAGCGACTTGAGCGCCACCAGGTCGGCCATGGTGCCCTGGAAGCGCGGCAGCCACAGCGGGTCGGCGATCAGGCCCGCGAGGACCTCCTCCAGCTCGTGGACGTCGGCGTCGCCCGCGTACCACTTCAGGGTGCGCTCGGCGACGCAGCGCCGCTCCCCGGCGTCGCGCAGCATCGCGGGCGTGACGTGCCCGGAGTGGATCGCGTCCTCCAGGTCGTGCACCGAGTAGGCGACGTCGTCGGCCCAGTCCATGATCTGGGCCTCGAAGCTCGCCTGCCGCGGCGGCGCCCCCCGCCTGACCCAGTCGAAGACCGGGAGGTCGTCGGGGTAGACGCCGAACTTGGCGCCGCTCCCGGGGGGCCAGGGGTACTTCAGCGCCGCGTCGAGCGTGGCCCGGGTGAGGTTCAGCCCGGCGCTCCTGCCGTCCTCGGTGAGCACCTTGGCCTCAAGCCGGGTCAGCAGCCGCAGGCTCTGCGCGTTGCCCTCGAAGCCGCCGCACCTGGCGGCCAGCTCGTTGAGCACGCCCTCGCCGTTGTGCCCGAATGGAGGATGGCCGAGGTCGTGCGCCAGGCAGGCGGTCTCCACCAGATCGGGGTCGCAGCCCAGGGCCTTGCCCATCTCCCTGCCGACCTGGGCGCACTCCAGGGAGTGGGTCAGGCGGGTACGCGGGATGTGACGGCCGTGGTCGGGGATGTCTCCCGGGCCCACGACCTGGGTCTTGGCCGCCAGCCTGCGTAGCGCGGAGCTGTGCAGCACGCGCGCGCGGTCGCGTTCGAACGCGCCGCGCTCGGGGTTGCCGGGAGGTTCCGGCACCCATCGCGCCTGGTCCAGTTCGTCATAGCCGCTCATCGGTAGCGGGATGCTACCCCCGCCGGGGCGTTCACACGACAAACATGGGGGAAACTCACGAAGTCCGACCCTACCCGCCTATCCGCAGGTCAGGCGACCCCTTTCACCCCCCTGAAAACGCCGCGCCGACCCCCGCGCCGGACGGCGCGGGCACCCGGCCGGCGTCGACCGCCCAGGGCCCGCGCCCGCGCCTCAGGCGCCGGCCTCGGCGTGCTCCGGCCCCGCGCCCTCCAGGGCCGCCCGGCCCGCCTCCAGGCGCGCGACCGGGACCCGGAACGGCGAGCAGGACACGTAGTCCAGGCCGATCTCGTGGCAGAACCGCACCGACTCCGGGTCGCCGCCGTGCTCGCCGCAGATGCCGAGCTTGATGCCGGGCCGCGCGGCCCGGCCCTCCTCGACAGCGATGCGCATCAGCCGGCCCACGCCGTCGCGGTCGATCGTCTCGAACGGCGACACCCCGAAGATGCCGAGGTCGAGATAGCGGGAGAAGAACGCCGCCTCGACGTCGTCGCGGGAGAACCCCCAGGCCATCTGGGTGAGGTCGTTGGTGCCGAAGGAGAAGAACTCCGCCGCCTCGGCGATCTGCCCGGCCGTGAGCGCCGCGCGCGGCACCTCGATCATCGTGCCGATGAGCGCCTCCACGCCGACCTCCCGGAGGATTCCCTCGGCCTCCTCGCGCACGCCCTCCAGCTCCTGCACCGCGGCGACCAGCGGGATCATGATCTCGGCCCGGGGGTCGCCGCCGGCGTCGCGCCGCTCGGCCACCGCCTGGGCGATGGCGCGCACCTGCATGGCGAACAGCCCGGGGATGACCAGCCCGAGCCGCACGCCGCGCAGGCCGAGCATCGGGTTCTGCTCGTGCAGCCGCTTGACGGCCTCCAGCAGGCCGCGGTCCCTGGCGCCGGCGTCCGCGCCGGCGAGCGCGACCCTGACCGACAGCGCGGTGAGGTCGGGCAGGAACTCGTGCAACGGCGGGTCGATGAGCCGGATCGTCACCGGCAGGCCGTCCATCGCCTGGAAGATGGCGGTGAAGTCGGACCTCTGCAGGGGCTCCAGCGCGTCGAGCGCCGCCTGCCGCTCCTCCCCCGGCCCGGCCAGGATGAGGTCTTCGACCAGACGGCGGCGGTCGCCGAGGAACATGTGCTCGGTGCGGCACAGGCCGATGCCCTGCGCGCCGAACCGGCGGGCGCGGGCGGCGTCCTCCGCGTTGTCGGCGTTGGCGCGCACGGCGAGGCGGCGGCGGGAGTCGGCGCGGGTCATGACGCGGTCGACCGCCCTGACCAGCTCGTCGTCGCGGTCGCCCGCGCCCTCGAAGTACTCCACGACCGGCGACGGCACCACCGGCACCTCGCCGAGGTGGACCTCGCCGGTGGTGCCGTCGATGGAGATCACGTCGCCCTCGTTCACGACGACGCCGCCGGGCGCGGTGAACCGGCGCTCCTGGCCGTCGACCTCCAGCTCCTCGGCCCCGCACACACACGTCTTGCCCATGCCGCGCGCGACGACGGCCGCGTGGGAGGTCTTGCCGCCCCGGCTGGTCAGGACGCCCTGCGCCGCGATCATGCCGACCAGGTCGTCGGGGGTGGTCTCGCGGCGGACCAGGACGACGTCCTCGCCCTGCTCGGCCAGCTCCTTGGCGCGCTCGGAGGAGAAGACCGCCTTGCCCACGGCCGCGCCGGGCGAGGCGTTCATGCCGGTGGTGATCGGCCGGCGGTCGGCCTCGGCGTCGAAGCGGGGGAACATGAGCTGGGCGAGCTGGTCGCCGGTGACCCGGGTGACGGCCTCGTCGAGGTCGATGAGCCCCTGGTCGGCGAGCTGGACGGCGATGCGGAAGGCCGCGCCGGCGGTGCGCTTGCCGACCCGGGTCTGCAGCATCCACAGCTTGCCGCGCTCGATGGTGAACTCGATGTCGCACAGGTCGCGGTAGTGGTTCTCCAGCGTCCTCATGATGTCGAGAAGCCTGCGGTAGGACTCGGCGTCGATGCTCTCGAGCTCCTGCAGCCGCACGGTGTTGCGGATGCCGGCCACGACGTCCTCGCCCTGGGCGTTCTGCAGGTAGTCGCCGTACACGCCCTTCTGGCCCGAGCCGGGGTCGCGGGTGAAGGCCACTCCGGTGCCCGACTCCATGCCCAGGTTGCCGAACACCATGGCCACGATGTTCACGGCGGTGCCGAGATCGGCCGGGATGCGCTCCTGGCGGCGGTACAGCACGGCGCGCGGGGCGTTCCAGGAGTCGAAGACCGCCTCGACGGCCAGCCGCATCTGCTCGCGCGGGTCGGACGGGAAGTCGTGCCCGGTCTGCGACCTGACGATCCCCTTGTAGGTGTCCACCAGGCGCTGGAAGTCGGCGGCGTCCAGGTCGAGGTCGCTTTCGACCCCCTTGGCGCGCTTGGCCTCCTCCATGGCGTCCTCGAACAGGTCGGCGTCGAGGCCGAGGACGGTCTTGCCGAACATCTGGATGAGCCTGCGGTAGGAGTCCCAGGCGAAGCGCTCGTCGCCCGCCTGCTTGGCGAGGCCGTGCACCGACTCGTCGTTGAGCCCGACGTTGAGCACGGTGTCCATCATCCCTGGCATGGAGAACGCCGCGCCGGAGCGCACGCTCACGAGCAGCGGGTCGTCGGCGGCGCCGAGGCGCTTGCCCATCGCCTTCTCCAGCGCGGCGAGGTGGGCGTCGGCCTCCTCCCGCAGCCCGCCGGGGAGGCGGCCGTCCGCCAGGTAGCTTCGGCAGGCTTCGGTCGTGATCGTGAACCCCGGCGGCACCGGCAGGCCGAGGTTCGTCATCTCCGCGAGATTGGCACCCTTGCCACCGAGCAGATCCTTCAGATCCTTGTTTCCCTCGGTGAAGTCGTATACGTACTTGGGCACTCGAACTCCTTCAACGACCTCAATGCATGTGATTCCGGCACTCTACCTATGATTTCAAGCAGGAAACGTCACCGGCAGTGCGTGAGGATGTTCGCGCAGCTAGAGACCAATATAGCGGTCTAATCCATTCCACTCCGCGACGGAGGGACGACGGCCGGAACGGGTGGGTGCCGGCGCTGGTATATACCAATTCAGCCCGCCATTCAGCCGCGTTCGCCGCCCATTCAATGGCCGCGGAATGGTGTAGACCAGTTCGACCGGCGACGGCGAATCCCGCCGCCTGCCGGGCTTCGCGGCCGGCGCGCCGGGGGCCCCGCGGCACCGTCCGCGTCACGCCTCGGGCGAACAGAGGCCCGTGGCGGCCGGGGCGCCGCGCGGGAGCTGCCAGGATGGCCGGATGATGGAGCTGAACGGACGTCCCGTCACAGCCGAGGAGCTGCGAGCCCTGGCGTTCGCCAACTACGGCCACTTCACCTCCATGCGCGTGGAGGGCATGGGCGTGCGCGGCCTCGCACTGCACCTGGAGCGGCTGCAGGGCGACTGCCGCATCCTGCACGGCGTCGACCTCGACCTCGACCGGGTGCGCCACCTCGCCCGGCGCGCCGCCGCTGCGGCGCCGTCTCCGGTCATGATCCGGGTCACCGTGTTCGACCCCGAGCTCGACGTGGCCCGTCCCGCGGCCGACGCCCATCCGGAGATCCTCGTCAGCACCCGGCCGGCGCCGCCCGACGGCCCGCCGCCGCTGACGCTGGGCACAGCCGACTACGAGCGCGACATTCCCGAGATCAAGCACACGGGCCTGTTCGGCACGGTCATGCAACGGCGGTTCGCCCAGCTCACCGGCAGCGACGACGTGCTGTTCACCGACTCCGTCGGCCGCATCCTCGAAGGGGCGACCTGGAACATCGGCTTCGTGCGCGACGGTCGTGTCGTCTGGCCCGGCTCGGGCTGCCTCAACGGCGTGACCATGCGCCTGCTGAACGGCGTCATGGAGCGCGCCGGCATCCCGCACACCACGGCCGAGGTCGACCTCGACGACATCCACCGCGTCTCGTCCGCGTTCGTCACCAACGCCGCGGCGGGCCCGCGCCCGGTGCGGTCGATCGACGGCGTGGAGCTGGACGCCGACGCCCCGATCCTGACCACGCTCAGGCGGGAGTACGCCGCCATCCCCGGCGACCCGCTGTAGACGGACGTCCGGCCGCCGTCGACGCCCCCGGCACCCGCGTGAGGGCGGGCGTGAAACATGTCGGAAATCCTCCGCATTGAGGATGGCAGCGTAGATCCTGGCCGTCAGAATCGTCCTTCTTCGTTCAGCGATCGCAGGGGGATGCACGTATGACGTCGGCTGCCCGTTTCTCGACCCTTCGCATGGTGACCGCCGGGCTTGCGCTCGGCGCCTCGCTCGCCGCGGGGACGGCCGTGGCCGTGCCCGCCGCCGCGGAGCCCGCCCCGGCGGGCCTCGACCGCGCCGCCCTGCGGTCCTCGCTCGACGCGGTGCGCGACGCCGGCATGTACGGCATCTACTCCAGCGTGCGCGACGGGCGCGCGACCTGGCAGGGGGCGTCGGGCGTCGCCGACGTGCGCACCAGGCGTCCCGTGCACCCGACGATGGCGCACCGCATCGGCAGCGTCAGCAAGACCTTCACCGCCGCGGCGGTGCTGCAGCAGGTGGCCAAGGGCCGGGTCGACCTGGACGCCCCGATCGGGCGCTACCTCCCCGGGCTGGTGCCCGGCGAGCGCGGCGAGACCGTCACGGTGCGGATGCTGCTCAACCACACCAGCGGCATCGGCGACTACATCGGCGGGGCCTTCCCCTCGCTGACCATCCCCAACGGGGACAGCCTCGACGACAACCGGTTCCGCACCTTCCGCCCCGAGGAACTGGTGAGCTTCGGCCTCGCGGCCCCCGCCCCCGGCGCGCCCGGGCAACTGTGGTCCTACTCCAACACCAACTACATCCTCGCCGGACTGCTGCTGGAGAAGGTGACCGGCACCGGCGCCGAGTCCTACATCACCCGGCACGTGATCCGCCCGGCGGGCCTGCGGAACACCTCGTTCCCGCGCACGCCGTTCATCCCCGGCCCGCACTCCAAGGGCTACGAGGCGCTGTACGGCCTCATCGACCCGCCCAAGGACTACAGCGTCTACAACATGTCGTGGGCATGGACCGCCGGGGCGATGGTCTCCACCATGGACGACCTGAACACCTTCTACCGCGCCCTGCTCGGCGGCAGAATCCTCGACCGCGAGCGGCTCGCCGAGATGCAGCGCACCGTGCCCGTCAGCGACCCGCAGGGCAACGTGTACATGCACTACGGCCTCGGCATCTACGCCCAGGATCTGCCCTGCGGCCGGTTCTGGGGCCACGACGGCGGCGTCTTCGGCTACGGCACCTACTCCATGTCCAGCGCCGACGGCCGCAAGCAGGTCTCCCTCGGCTTCAACCTGATGAAGTACCAGGAGCTCGACGAGAACGGCGTCGTTCCGCACGCGATCGACTTCGCGCTGGGCGGCCACCTCCTCCAGGCCACCTGCGGCTCCCAGCCCACCACCCGCGCCCAGCGGCCGCTGCCCTTCCTCCCCACCGCCCACCTCTCCATCCCGGTCGGCAAGTAGCCGGCGCGTCCCTCGCCCGCGCCTGTACGCGCGGGCGGGGGACGCGCTGGAGACGGCCCGGGTCATGGCCCCGCACACCGCGCCCGCACGCGCGGGCGAGGGACGCCTTCACCGGCGGTTCGCCCGGTCACGGGCAGGGCGGGCGGTAGGGGACGTCGCGAAGGTGGCGGCTCCAGTCCGCGCGGGAGACGCGGGGGTGGGCGAGCGCGCAGACCCGCGCGGCGGCCCGTTCGGGGTCGGTCTCCCACAGGCGCACCGTGGCGTCGACGCCGCCGGTGGCGAGGGTGTGGCCGTCCGGGGCGAAGGCCACGGCGTAGACGCGGTCGGCGTGCCCGCTGAGGGTCGTGGCGGCGTCCGGGTGGCCGGGACGGGTGAGGTCCCACAGTCGGACGGTGGTGTCCAAGGCGGTGGAGGCCAGCGCGCGGCCGTCCGGGCGGAAGGCCAGGCCGGTGACGGCGTTGGTGTGGCCGGTCAGCGTCGCCAGGCCGCGCGAGCGGCGCGGGGCGGTGACGTCCCACAGCCGCACGGTGCCGTCGGCGGCGCCGGAGGCGAGGCTGCGGCCGTCGGGGCTGAACACGACGTCGTTGACGGCGTTGGTGTGGCCCGTCAGCGTGGCGAGCGGGGCCGGGCGGCGCGGGTCGCTCACGTCCCACAGCCGGACGGCGCGGTCGGCGGAGCCGGTGGCCAGGACGCGCCCGCCGGGGGCGAAGGCGACCGACAGGACGGTCTCGGCGTGGTCGTCCGCGGACGCCAGCCGCCGGGGCCGTCGCGGGTCGGCGGCGTCCCACAGCCGCAGGGCGCGGTCGGCGCCCACGGTGGCGAGCACGCGCCCGTCGGGGCTGAACGCGGCGGCGTAGGCGTTGTCGGTGTGCGCGTCGATCGACGCCAGCGGCTCGGGGTGGCCCGGGTCGGCGACGTCCCACAGTCGCACGGTGAAGTCCAGGCTGGCGGTGGCGAGCACCCGGCCGTCCGGCCGGAACACCGCCCGCATGACGCCGTCGGCGTGGCCCGCCAGCGTGCCCAGCGCACCCGGACGGCCCGGCAGCGTGGCCACCCCGGGAGGCGCGCCCGGCGGGGCGGCCAGAGGGCGAGGGCCGCCCGGCGGGGTGGCCCTCGCGCGAACGTCGCCGGGTGCGGTGGATTGCGCGCCGGGGCCGACCGGCGAGGTGGCCAGGGCACGAACGTCGCCGGGAGCGGCGGTCCGCGTGCCGGGGCCGACCGTCGGCGTGGCCCGGGCACGAGCGTCGCCGGGTGCGGCGGTTTGCGCACGGGGACCGCCCGGTGGGGTGGGCGTCGGGTCCATGCTCCACAGCCGCACGGTGGTGTGGTCCGCGGTGGCCAGCGTGCGGCCGTCGGGGCTGAAAGCCACGGCGAAGACGGTGCCGCCGTGCCCGCCCAGCACCGGGACGCGCAGGTCCCACAGCCGGGCGGTGCCGTCCCTGGAGGCGCTCGCCAGCGTGTCGCCGCCGGGGCCGAAGGCCAGCGACAGGACGGTGTCGCCGTGGCCGGCGAGCTTCACCGGCGTGCCGGGTGAGCGAGGGTCGGTGAGATCCCACAACCGGACCGACATGTCGTATCCGCCGGTGGCGACGGCGCGCCCGTCGCGGCTGAACGCCACCGCCGCGACGCCGCCGCCATGCCCGGCGAGCGTCGTCAGCAGGCGGGGGCGGCGCGGGTCGCGCACGTCCCACAGGCGCACGGTGTTGTCGAAGCCGCCCGTGGCCGCCACACGGCCGTCCGGGCTGAACGCCGCCGAGAGCAGCCCGGCGGTGTGGCCGGTCAGGGCGGCGAGGCGCCGGGGACGGCGAGGGTCGGCGACGTCCCACAGGCGCGCGGTGGCACCGTTGCCCACGGTCGCCACCGTCCGCCCGTCCGGCCCGAACGCCACGGACGTGACCAGGTCGTCCCCGTCGGAAAGGGTGGCGATCGTGCGCGGTGAGCCGGGACCGGCCACGTCCCACAGCCGCGCCGTGCCGTCGTAGCCCGCGGTGGCGAGCGCGCGGCCGTCGGGGGCGAACGCCACCTGGCGGACGGCGGCGGCGTGGCCGCCCAGGGTGGCGACCGGACGCGGCCGGCGCGGGTCGGACACATCCCACAGGCGGGCGGTGCGATCGTCGCCGGCGGTGGCGAGCGTACGCCCGTCCGGGCTGAACGCCACTGCCAGCACCCCGGCCGTATGGCCGCGCACGGTGGCCAGGACGCCGGGACGGTGCGGGTCGGCGACGTCCCACAGCCGCACGGTCTGGTCGAGGCTCGCCGTGGCGAGCAGGCGGCCGTCCGGGCGGTAGGCGGTCGCGTAGACGGCGTTGGAGTGCCCGGTCAGACGGGTCGCGTAGGAGCCGGCCAGCGTGCCGAGCAGCCCGCCGCGGGCCTCGGCGGTGGGGGCGAGCCGGTACCCCGCCAGGCTGAGCTGCGCGGCGAGCGCGGGGTCGGTGACCCGCAGCGCGCCGGTCTCCCCGGCCACCTTCTGCGACAGCGCCACGTCCCGCTGCCGGGTCGCCGCCCGCTGCGCCTCGGCGGCCGTCCGCTCGGCCCGCAACGCGACGCCGGACGCGGCGAGCGCGAGCGCCAGCAGCACGCCGAGCGCGGCGATGGTCTGGTACAGCCTCCGCGTCCGGCGCCGGGCGTGCCGGACCCCGGCCTCCAGGAACGCCTTCGTCGTCGGGGGCAGCTCGCGCCGCCCGGCGGCGGCCCACTCCTGTGCCGCCACCAGGCGTGCGCCCCGGTAGAGGGCGTCGGTGTCGCGTCCGTCGCGGTGCCAGGCGGACGCCGCCGCGGTGAGCGCGCGTCCGACGACCAGGCCGGCCCGGTCGGCGTCCAGCCACTCGCGCAGCCGCGGCCACGCGCGCAGCAGGGCCTCGTGGCTGAGCTCGGCGGTGTCGGCGCCGGCGGTGATGAGCCGCTGCCCCACGAACCGGTCGAACACCTCCTCCAGCTCGGCCGCCCGCACGCCGTCGTGCCCGGCCAGCAGCTCGGCCACGGGCACCCGGCGGCGGGTGTCGGCGGTGTCGGCCGCCACGTGCACCAACTGGAGGAACAGGTGGCGCGCGAGCTCGCGCTGCCCTTCGGTGAGCTCGTCGTACACGGCCCCGGCGCTGGCGGCGACGGCGCCGTCGATGCCGCCCACCGCGTGGTAGGCGGCGACGGTCAGCTCCCGTCCCCCGCCCTGGCGCCAGGTCGCGTACAGCGCGTGGGACAGCAGCGGCAGCACCCCGGGGTCATGGGCCCCCTCGCCCCGGGCGACGCCGCCGCGGGGGGTCACCTCGCGCAGCAGCAGCTCCACCAGGCCGTCCTCGATCTCCGTCCGCGCTTTGCGCGCCGGTTCGGTGATCGCCTCCCGCAGCCCGGCCTCGGCCATCGGGCCCACGGCGAGCTGGCCGTCCAGGACGGCGGCCAGCGGAGGGGAGCGCAGGGCCTGGGCGTAGAAGTCGGCGCGCAGGCCGATGACGACGAGCGCCCCGCCCTCCGGGGAGCCGGCGGCGCGGAGCGCGGCGACGAGGCACGCGCGCTCGTCGTCGGCGCACTGGGTGAAGACCTCCTCGAACTGGTCCACCACCACGACGGCCGTCCCGCCTCCGGCGGCGCGCCGGGCGTAGCGGGCGCAGCTCCCCGGGTCCGCGCGGATCGCCGCAGCGACCTCCTCACGGGGGACGCCCGCGCGCTCGGCCAGCCAGGCGGAGAGCTCGTCCACCGGGCGCTTTCCCGGGACGGCCAGCAGGAGCGGCCACTCGCGCGAGCCGGGCAGCGCGTCCGCGCGCAGCGCGGCCGCCATTCCGGCGCGCAGCAGCGAGGACTTGCCCGACCCGGACGGCCCGATCACCACCTGCACCCCGCCGCCGGCCTCGCGCAGCGCGGCCAGGCGGGCGAGCAGCCGGCCGGTCAGGTCGCGCCGCCCGAAGAACCAGCCGGCGTCCTCGACCTGGTAGGAGGCGAGGCCCCGGTACGGCTCGGGCCCTGCGGGGCGGCGGCCGGGCGCCCGCCGGACCCGCCGCCAGGCCGCCAGCCACCGCTCGACGTGGCCGGGGTCGGTCACCCCGCACACCTCCAGCACCCGCACCAGCAGGTCGCGCGAGGAGGTGGACGGCAGGCCCCGGCCGGCGAACCAGTCGCCGATCGTGCTGTGCGGGCCGCGGGCGCCGACCCGGGCCGCGACCTGCCGCACCGTCAGGCCGGCCTGTTCGCGGAGCGCCGTCAGCTCGCGGGCGAAGTCCTGGCGGCCGGTGACCCGGCCCGGATCGGGCGCGCCGGAAGCGGCCGTCGGGGAATCGGACACCCAGCCTCCTCGCCACCCACCCGTGCCCCCGCGCACGACCGTCGGATCCCTCGTACCTCTTCGTCGTCGCCGGACCACCGGGCGTTACATGCGCGACCACTGTACGGACTTGTCCGGATGATTCGGCGTCCGTTGCCGGTCATCGCCGGGATGGCCGACCGTCGAGTCGACATCGGCCCGCCCTCCCGGCGACGCCCGAAAGGAATGCGCCAAGTGCGACCACCACTCTCCCGATCCCCCTCGCGCCGCCGTCCCCGCAGGCGGTCACTACCGGCCCTGGCGGCGCTCGCGCTCGTCGCCGCGCTGCTGACGGCCGGGGTGACGGCCGCCGTGCCCGCCCGCCCGGCGCACGCCGCGCCGGGCGAGGTCTGCCGCCTGACCTTCACCGTGACCACCGGCGTCGACGGCCTGCACAGCACCTCGACCGAGACCATCTCCTTCGGCGGCGCCGCCGTGCTGTTCGAGGACGGCGACGGCGACGGCGCGACCGACCCGGCGCCCCAGCCGTTCCACCGCGGCGGAACCGGGGACACCCGGCACGCCACCTTCACCTGGCACGCGCTGCTGTCACCGTGCGTGCCCGCCAAGCACCTGGTCGACGGCTTCACGTTCACGCACGAGAGCACCGCGGACGACTGGCAGGCCGACAACTGGAACCTCCAGGCGCTGCGCGTGGTCGACCGCGACACCGAAGCCGTCTACTTCGACCGGGCCTCGACGGACCTCGAGCACCCGCTCCACCGCTTCTACAAGAACGCCGACCAGACGTGGAACACCAACGAGGGCCGTCCGGACGCCGACACCGACGGGGACGGGCTGACCGACCGGGTCGAGCTGTTCGGCATCCCCCGCCCGGGCGGCGCCCCGGACACCTGGCTGCCCGACCACGGCGCCGACCCGTGCCGCAAGACGGTCGCCGTGGAGATCGACTGGCTGGACGACGGGACGGCGTCCGACCGCCCGACCGAGACGGCGCTCGACGAGGCCCGGCTGATGTTCGGCGAGGCGCCGGTCAACGCGCCCGGCCTGTGCCCGTACGGGCCGCCGTCGCGGGCGGGCGTGCAGATGCTGCTCGACCTGTCGGACGCCATCGTCGTGACCCCGGAGGCGCGCAGGCGCCCGCTGCGCGAGAAGGGGCCTGACGGCCTCAACGACTTCGACCGGCACCGGGAGGCCAACTTCCCGGCGCACCGGCGCGACCTGTTCTTCTACAGCCTGTGGGGCTACAAGCACGACGCCTCCTCCAGCAGCGGCCTGGCGCCCGTGGAGGGGTACCGGAACGACTTCATCGTGTCCGTCGGCTCCTGGGACCGCCCCTCCGACCGCGTGATGAGCGGCACGTTCGTCCACGAGCTGGGGCACGTGCTGGGCCTGGGGCACGGCGGCACCGACGGCGTCAACCTCAAGCCGAACCACTTGTCGGTGATGAGTTACCGCTACCAGCTCATCGGCGTGCCCGACTTCAGCGCGTGGGAGGCCGCCCTCGGGCGCCTGTCGCCTGACAGCGACGTCAACCTGTGGGGGGAGACGGTGGAGGCGGTGAGCGACATCGACTACTCGCGGGAGAAGCTCGCCGACCTCGACATGACACGGCTGGTGGAGGCCAGGGGCGTCGGGTCGGCCACCGGCAAGGTGGCGGCCTGGTGGGACGACACCTACACCCTGCGGGCCGGTGACGCCCGGAAGGCGCTCGACTGGGACTGGAGCGGAGGCGGCGTGCCCGACCCGGACCCCTCGCGCGAGATGTCGGTCAACCTGATGAGCGCCACCCAGGTCTGCGTGACGCCGTTCAACCCCGTCACCCAGCGGTGGGACGGGCTGCAGACCGTGCTGCCGCCCGAATCCGCCGACGAGCCGGCCCACGACCACGTCTTCACCGGGCCCGACGACGAGTGCTCGACCATGGCCGACGCCGCCGACACGCAGGTGGAGAACCCGGACTACCCGGGCAGGGGTGCCCGGCTTATCGGGGCCGACGAGTGGCGGGCCATCAGGTTCGGCGTCGGCGTCTCCCCCGACGCGGGGGCGCCGCCGCCGTTCAGCCCGGAGCGGGGGCCGACCGAGGAGGAGGGGAAGCGCATCGTGTCCGAGCTGGTGGACGCCATGGTCGCCGCCGCCGCGCCGCCCGCCTCCACCGCCCCGCGCTGGGGGTTCGCGTACATGGACAAGGCCACCGCGCCCATCGGGGTGCAGACGCCGCTGGAGGGCATCTTCCAGTGGACGACCGGGCGGCGCGACCCGGCCACGGCCGGCCACCGTGCCGCGGTGACCCGGACGGGGACCGGCGAGTACGCGGTGCGGCTGCCCGACATCGCGTCCGAGTCCGGGGTGGCGCACGTGACGGCGTACCGCACGACCTATCGGGGGCGGACGTGCGCGGTCGCCGGGCATGAGCCGTCCGGGGCGGACGAGGTGGTCCGCGTGCGGTGCTTCGACCACACGGGGGCGCCGGTCGACTGGTGGTTCACCGTGTTCTTCGCCGCGCCCCGATCGGGCGACGCGACGTACGCGACGATCCGCTACAACCCGCCCGGCGGCGCCGGCTCCCTCACCCCGGTGCGCAACCCCGGAACGCACAACTCGGCGGGCCAGGTGAACCACGTCCTGCACGACGGCCCGGGACGCTACCGCGCCGTGCTCAAGGGCGCCGCCTTCACCGCCGACACCGGGTACGCCCAGGTCACTCCCTACGGCACCGGGGCAGCCGCCCGCTGCAACCCCGAGGGGACGACCGTCGCCGGCGGCGCCCTGGAGGTCACCGTCGCCTGCTACGCCATCGACGGCGGGCCCACGGCCCGCCCCGCCGACTCCCCCTGGCTGCTCTCATACGTCCAGGGCACCGGCCTCAACAACGACCCGTCCGCCCCCGCCGCCTACGCCACCACCACCGGCGACCCGGCGAACCCCACGATCGACCCGCGCCACTCCTACGCGTCCACCGGCGAAACCCCCACCGTCACCCGCCTGTCGACCGGCTGGTACCGCGTCACCTACACCACCCTCGGCAAGCCCACGGACAGCGCCCAGGTCACCTCCACGACCCCCGGCCACTACTGCCACCTGGGCACCCTGAACTCCTACAGCGCCCCACCCAACCTAGGCATAGACCTCTACTGCCACTCCCCTTCAGGCACCCCCGCCAACTCCACCTTCGCCCTCACCTACCTCCGCTCCCCATAAGCCCCAACCCCGAACCCACTCCACCGCCGGCCCGAACCCACTCCCAGCCCCAGGGCTGAATAACTCCCACAACCCCGGAGCCGAATCCACTCCCAGCCCCAGGGCTTCGTCCACCCCCAACCCCCAGAGCTGGATCCACTCCCACAACCAGGGCCGGATAACTCCCGGCCCTGGGCCTGGATAACTCCCAGCCCCAGGCCCGGGCAACTCCCAGCCCCGGACCCGGATAACTCCCAGCCCCAGGCCCGGGCAACTCCCA
>NZ_JARWAC010000040.1 GCF_029846175.1 Sphaerisporangium sp. TRM90804
AGCTGGTCACCAGGAAGCCCACCACGGCGTCGGGGGCGCCGGCCCCCCCGGCCCCGCCCCCCGCCCCCCCCCCCCCGCGGCGCCGCACCATTCGACGCGCCGTCCACCGGCCACTCCTCCCAGGTCGCGGCTCGGGCGCACGCCGGACCCGCGGGCCGGCCTCCCGGCATCGGCCCGAACCCGCAGGCCCGGGGAGGCACGCTTGCGGGCTCCGGAGGGCCTGGGGCGCTCAGGCGGGGTCCGATCGGCCCGAACCGGGAGTGCCCGGGGAGGCACGCTTGCGGATTCCGTTGGAGGGCCCGGGAGCGCCGAGCCGGAGGTTCAGCGGAAGACGCCGGTGTGGCCGAGTGAGTACTGCCCCGGCTGCGGGTAGACGGCCAGGCCGTGCGGGCCGGCGCCGACGCGGATCTTGCGGACCAGGCCGCCGTCCCGGGTGTCGAAGACGTAGACGACGCCGTGGTAGCGGCCGGTCAGCCACAGGTGGCGGCCGTCCGCCGACACCCCGCCCATGTCGGGCGACCCGCCGCCGGGGATGCGCCAGGTGTCGACCGGCTTCCCCGTGGCGAACGACACCACCGACACCGACCCGGCGCCCCGGTTGGAGACGTACAGGTGACGCGAGTCGCGGCTGACGTAGAGGCCGTGGGCGCCGGCGCCCGTCCTGACGAACCTGCCGAGCCTGAGGCGCCCCGCGTCGACGAGCCAGACGCCGCCGCGCATCATGTCGGCGACGTAGAACGTCCTGCCGTCCGGGGAGAGCTTCACGTCCTGCGGCATGCTGTGGTGGTACGGCAGCTTCATCACCCGGCTCACCCGGCGGGCGGCCAGGTCCACGGCCACCAGGTGGCCGGAGAACTCGCAGCTCGCCAGGAAGGTCGCGCCGTCCGCGGTGAAGTCGGCGTGGTTGATGCCCGTGCACGGCACGTTGAGCGAGTGCCGCAGCCTGAAGGTGCGCGGGTCGCGGAAGTCGAGCCGGTTGAGCCGCTCGGCCATCACCAGCGCCGTGCGGCCGTCGGGCGTGAAGTACAGGTTGTAGGGGTCCTCGACGGAGATGGGCTTGCCCTTCCTGCCGGTCGCCGGGTCGATCGGGGTGAGGGTGTTGCCGTCGTTGTTGTTGACCCACAGCGTCTTGAGGTCCCAGGAGGGGACGACGTGCTGAGGGCGGGCGCCGACCCGCAGCTCACGGATGATCTTGTAGGTCCTGGGGTCGATGACGCTGACCGTGCCGCCCTCGCTGTTCGGCACGTACACCCGCGAGGGGAACCCGGCCACGACCGGGCTCAGCATGCCGGGCCGGTTGTTGGCGTAGACGTCCACCTGCGCCGCCACGTCCTTGGCCCCGCCCCGGGGCGGGGCCTCTGACGGGGGCGGGGTCGCGCTGCCCTGCGGCCGGGCGTCCGGGGTGCCCGGGTGCCGGGCCCCCTCGTGGCCGGTCCCCTCGTGCCGGCCGTCCCCGCCGCCGGAGCACCCGGCCACGGTCAGCGCCAGCACCACCCCGGCAAGCCGCCGGCCCCCTACCGGTCGCTGCATGACCCGCCCTTCCCCAACGCCTCCCGGTTCGCCCACCGGCTACCGAAACGCTAGGAGGGCGAAAGTCAGGGGACGCTCAACACAGCGTCGCCCCTCGTCCACCTTTGCCATCGTTCCCTCCCGCCCCCACCGCCCGATTCCCCCGCGTAGCACCGTTCTCCCACCCGGCCCCTGCCCCGCGGCGGCCGGACCCCATGGCAGGCAGGCGACCAGGAGGCGGGCACAACCGTCGCCGGGCCACCGTCCCCGCCCCCCGAGATGTCTCCCTCCGGCGCCGCGCCGGTGGGCTGCGGTGCACCGAAGCCGGCCCCACCGCACGGCGACCCAGCCCTCTCCCCTCGCCCGGTGCCATCCCCACCCGCCGCCGTGACGGCGAGTGTTCATACGGCGAAGCCGGCACCGCCGCACGGCGGCCCGGGCCTCTCCCCTCGTCCGGTGCCATCCCCACCCGGCGCCGTGACGGCGAGTGTTCGTACGGCGAAGCCGGCGCCGCCGTACGGCGGCCCGGGCCTCTTACCTCGCCTCAGTGCCCTCTTCAACCGGCGCCCTGACGGCGGGTGTTCGTACGGCGAAGCCGGCGCCGCCGTGCGGCGGCTCGCTTGGGGGGTGAGGTGGTTCAGGCGGGTGGGGGGAGCTGGTGGGGCCATGGGGGGTTGGCGCCGGCGGTGGCGCAGGTCAGGGCGGCTACCTGGGTGGCGAAGGACAGGGCGTCATGCACGTGGGAGGGGGTCAGGTCTGTCAGGCGGCCGCCCAGCAGGGAGAGGGCGCCGAGGCGGTGGAGGAGACCGGCGGTGAAGGCGTCGCCGGCTCCGATGGTGTCGGCGACCGCGGTGACGGGGGCGGGCACACTGAGACGGTGGCCGTCCAGGGAGGCGGTGGCGCCGCCCGCGCCCTGGGTGACGACCACGAGGCGGACGCCGCGCTCGTGGCAGGTGTCGCAGGCCTCGGGAATGGACGCGCCCGGGGCCAGGTGGTTCAGGTCCTCGTCACTCATCCGGACGAGGTCCGCGAGCGCGCACCAGCGCGGGAACCGGTCGCGGTAGACATCGGGGCGGACGAGCGCGGTGCGCACGTTCGGGTCGAGCGAGACGGTGACCCGCGGCCTGACCCGCGCCAGCAGCTCCTCGACCAGCGGGCCGCCCGGGTCGCGGGCCAGCGCGAGCGAGCCGGTGTGCAGGCACCCGGCCGCGCCGAGCCGTTCCGGGTCCAACTCGTCACGGCTCCAGCCCCAGTCGGCCGCCCCCTCGGCGTGGAAGGAGTACGTGGCCCGCCCGTCGGCGTCCAGGTCGGCCACGGCGAGGGTGCTCGGCTCGACCGCGGCGACGCACCGCGACAGGTCGACGCCGGACGCCGACAGGTGCTCGCGGAACAGCGCGCCGAACCGGTCGCCGGAGACGCGGGCGAGGAACCGGGTGGGCGTGCCGAGGCGGGCGAGCGCCGTCGCGGTGTTGGCCGGCCCGCCGCCCGGCAGTACCCGCAGCGTCAGCTCCGACGGCCCATCGGCCGGGACGACGACCGCGTCGGCGACGCACTCGCCGAGCACGGCGACAGGGCGATACGGCATCCAGCGCTCCCTCCGTGACCGGGAGCCGAAACACCCGCCTCCCGGCTGCCCACCTTGCCATGCGATCCGGTCACCGCGGCCCGGAGGCCGGGTGGGGACAGGGAGCGGAGCGGTGAGTCGGGCGGCGTCGCCGGGAGCCGCAACGTCCGGCCCACAACCGGTCACCGGTCGCGCGCCCTACGGCGGCGCCGAGTTTCCCGGTATCGGGTTGATGCGCCTTCGGGGTCGGATCCTGCTCATGTCCGGTGGGTGGGCGAGCCGGGGCGGCTGCCTGGGGGTGTGGGGAGCGGGCAGGGCGAGGGACGTCCTAGAGGAAGCGCGCCGAAGGCACCATTTCGACACGGTCGGCGCGTGAGAGATGAAGGCGGTGACACACGCGTCCCCGTACGAGCACCCGCCGTCACGGCGCCGACTGAGGTGGCAGTCCGGGCGGCGCGAAAGGGGGCGCCCGGTAGCGGGTGGTGGGCTCGCCCGGCAGCCGGGAGTGGGTTGGAGGTTGTGGGAGGGGTGGTGGGGGTTCAGGTCACGGGGAGGCGGGGTGGTGGGGTTTGTAGTCGGTGTAGCCGGTGGGGCCGGGGGTGTAGTAGGTGGCGGGGTCGGGTGGGGTCAACGGGGTGTGGGTGCGGAGGCGGTGGACCAGATCGGGGTTGGCGAGGAAGGCGCGGCCGAAGGCGATGAGGTCGGCGCCGTGGGTCAGCCAGCGCTCGCCTTCGGCTCTGCCTCCGTCGGAAGGGAGGTCGGCTCCGGAGCCGGGGGCGGCCACGAGGACGCCGGGCCAGCCGGCGCGGAGCTTCTCCGCCAGCGGGGTGCCCGCCGGGACGCCCGCCAGGTGCAGGTACGCGAGGCCGAGCGGGGCGAGCGTGTCGACGAGGGCAGGGTAGACCTCCTCGACGTCATGCTCGGTGACGTCGTTGAGCGTGTTCCCGGGTGTGACGCGCAGGCCGACCCGGTCGGCGCCCACCGCGTCCGCCGTCGCCCCCGCCAGTTCGACGGCGAAGCGGGCGCGGTCGCGCCCGTAGGCGTCCCGCCTGCGGTTGGTGCCGGAGGCGAGGAACTGGTGGACGAGGTAGCCGTTGCCCCCGTGCAGCTCGACGCCGTCGAAGCCCGCGCCGAGGGCGCGCCGGGCCGCGTCCGCGAAGTCGCCGATGGTCGCCCGGACCTGCTCGGTGGTCAGCTCGCGCGGGACGAGGTGGTCCCGGCGGCCGGCCGCCGTGTGAATGCGCCCGGCCGCCCGCACCGGCGACGGGGCCACCGGGCGCAACCCGCTGACGCTGGGATGGCCGATGCGCCCGGTGTGCATGAGCTGCACGAAGATCCTGCCGCCGGCCGCGTGCACGGCGTCGGTGACCAGGCGCCAGCCCCGTACCTGCTCGTCGGTGTGCAGGCCCGGCGTGCCCGGGTAGCCCTGCCCGGCGAGGCTGGGCTGGGTGCCCTCGGCGATGATGAGGCCCGCCGTGGCGCGCTGCGCGTAGTAGAGCGCGGCCTCCGGGCCGGGCACGCCGCGGTCGCCGGCGCGGGCCCGGCTCATCGGCGACATCACCAGCCGGTTGGGCAGCCGGAGCCGCCCCAGTCGCACGGGCTCGAACAGGTCGTGCATGGCTCCTCCTCCGTCGGCTTCAGGTGACGCCGAGGGCGGTGCGGCAGGCGATGAGGCGGGTCCTCGCCTCGGGGTCCTCGCCGGTGGCGAGGATCTTCTCCAGGTCGGCGGCGGCTTCGGCGTGGCGACCGGTCTCCTGGTAGACGACGGCGCGGTTGAAGCGGATCTCGGGGGCGTCGCTCAGCTCCACCGCCCGCTCCAGGTCGTGGACGGCGGCGGGCAGGTCGCCGGTCTCGTAGGCGACCTGGCCGCGCAGCGCCCACGCCGGGGCGAGACGGTCGTCGTGGCCGAGCGCCTCCGTGAGGGCTTCGCGGGCCGCGTCGGGCTCGCCCCGCTCGGCCAGGAGCCGGCCCTTCAGGCACAGCAGGTGGGCGTTGCCGGGGGCCGACGCCAGGCCCTCGGTGACGTCGTCCCAGGCGGCCCCGGCGTCGCCCAGCTCCCACAGCAGGCCCGCGCGGTTGACGCGGGCGTCCACGTGGGCGGGGTCCAGCTCGATGGTGTAGCCGAAGTCCGCGAGCGCCCCCTCGACGTCGCCCAGCTCCAGGCGCGCGTCACCCAGGTTGTAGTACGCCTCGGGGAACGGCGGCGACAGGCTGAGCGCGCGCCGGTAGGCGGCGATCGCCTCCTCCTCGCGGCCCAGCCGCCGCAGGATGTTGCCCACGTTGAAGTGGTGCTCGGGGAAGTCGGGGTCCAGGCGGACGACCGCGGTGTAGTCCTCCAGGGACTCCTCCAGGCGACCCATCATGCCGAGCACCTGGGCGCGGTTGTAACGCAGCACGGCGCGGTGCAGGACGTGCTCCCCCGGCTCCAGCTCGCGGTCGAGCCGGGCCATGCCGTCCTCCAGCAGCCGCAGCGCCTGCCGGGGGCCGTTCTGCCGCACCTCGACCAGCGCGAGCCCGTTGCCGCCGAAGACGGAGTGGAAGGCCCGCTGCTTGGGGTCCGGCAGCAGGGAGGCGAAGGCGATGGAGGTGTTCATCCACGCCCTGGCCCGCTGGTAGTCGCGCCGCGGTTCGGGGTAGTGCCGGGCGTACAGCATCGCGGTGCCGTAGGCCAGCTCCATGTGCACGACCGGATCGGCGCTGACGGCCCGCGCCTCCTCGTACACGGCCTCCGCCTCGTCGGCGCAGCCGAGGGAGGCGAGCGTGGTGCTGGTGGCGTTGGTGAAGTGCCACCACAGCTCCTCCTGTGACGACCGGTCGACGAGCGCCCTTCCGCGGAGGCCGAGCTCGGCGGCGGCCTGGTAGAGGCCGATGCCGCGGCAGTGGTCCATCGCCGCCCGCAGCGCGCGCAGCCCGGCTCCGGCCGGGTCGGAGCCGTGTTCGGCGTGGTACGGGATCGCGCCCAGCGTGAGGGACTTCTCCCCCCGCGACGCGCGCTCCGTCAGCGCCCTGGCGCGCAGGTCGTGCAGTCGCGCGCGCTCCTCCGGCGCCAGCCGGTGGTAGGCCGCGATCACGCCGGGGTCGTCGCTCGTGCCGTCGCCGTCGACGTACTCCCATCCCCGCGGCTCGGGCCCGTCGGCCTCGGGGGCGGCGGGCGCGTCGACGCGGCGGGCGTGGGCGTCCAGGATCCGCGCGAGCGAGATCGCGATCTCCCCCGGCGGGTCGGGCACCGGGTCCAGGCCGGTGCCGGCCACCACGACCAGCCCGCCGAGGTCGCCGCGGCGCAGCAGGACGGCGACCATCTCCTGGTCGGTCGGGTCGGCCTCGTGCAGGTTCTCCACGACCAGCGTCCGCGGCCCGCCGCCGAGGGCGGCGAGGTAGTCGCGCAGCAGCTCGGCCAGGCCGTTGGCGATGTTCAGGGTGTGCAGGCGCGAGTAGAAGCGCGTGCGCTCGCCCTTGGCGGCCGTCCACTCCAGCGACGTCCACGCGGACGGCACGGCGCCGGCCAGCTCGGGGGCGGCGGCCAGGATCTCGATGTTGTGCCCGGGCCCCAGCTCGGGGAGCCGTTCCAGCGCGTCGGGCGCGATCTGCCGCAGGAGCGTGCCCGCCGCGGTGTACGGGCCGCGCAGACGCCGGTGGGCGTCGAGCACGGCCAGCGCGGGCGGCAGGGCGAGACGGCTCCTCTCCAGGTCGCGGTCACGGCGCCGGGCGGCACGGATCCAGTAGTGGTCACCCATGGTGGGTCCCTTCAGGCGATGACGTGGCGTAGCCGCCGCTCCCCGCGGCGCCGGTCCCGGATGGACAGCCACCCGAGGACGGCCAGCTGGGAGAGGACGAAGCCGGAGAAGACCAGGGAGTCCAGCAGCTCGGGCCAGGTGGCGCCGCCTTCGGTGAAGCGGCCGAGCACCCCGGTGACCATCCCCCACAGGATCGGGGTGACGGCGAGGGCGAACGTGACCAGGCTCAGCGTGTACCCGGCGACGATCAGCCAGGAGTACCAGCGCGCCACCCGGCGGTCGACGGGGTGCCAGTCCGACTCGTCGTACCGGCGGGCGCGGCCGAGCAGGCCGTTCACCCGGTTGCTCAGCAGGCGCTTGGCCGTGGTGTGCAGGTCGACGCAGCCGAGCGCGGTCGCCACCAGCACGTACAGGTCGGTGCGCAGGTAGAAGGAGAACTGCCAGAGGATGCGGAGCAGGACCGCGAACGCGAACGCGAGGCAGAACCTGCCGGCCCCCGAGAGCGCGCCCCCCGGCACGCGGGTGAGATCGGCGGCGATGGTGAGCGCGGCCATGACGACCACGTCCACGAGCATCCCCGCGACGATCGGCAGGTATCTCTTGCGCCGGGGCACGGCGACCAGGCCGTCCAGCGAGGTCTCCAGCACGATGAAGTACAGCCGGCGTCCGACGCTCAGCCTGGACCGCAGGCCCAGGCGGCGGCCGGCCAGGGCGTGGAAGGCCTCGTGCAGCAGGAGCTGCGGCACGGCCGCGACGAAGAGCGCCGCCTGGATCACCGTGTAGTAGTCGGTGAAGAAGACGTTGCGGTAGCTCGGCACGAGGTCGGGCCGCCGTGCCGCGGCCAGGACCGCCCAGACCACCACGGCGGCGTAGAGGACCATCGCGGGCGCCGAGAACACCGCCGCGCCCAGGCGCCTCCAGCGCACCGGCCCGAGCGGGGCGGCGGCCGGCTCATCCGGGGAGCGGACGAAGCCGAGCTCGTCCAGGGCGGCGATCACGTCGTCGATGTCGACGCTCTCGTGGTAGGCGGATCGGTACCAGGCGACGGCGTCGCGCGGGGTCATCCCCTGCTCCAGCCTGCGCACCAGCTCGGCGCCGTCCGGGGGGAAGATGCCGTAGGAGTCGGTGTCCGGCCTGCCCACCGTCACCTCGTCGCCGTCCGGGTGGTGGACGAGCCGGTGGAGCGGGAGCGGCCGGTCGAGGTCGTACCGGGTGGCCGGACGGTCGTCCAGCGCCTCTGCGTCGGTCAACGGACAGCCTTCCGCGCGTTTTCCGAGTCGACGGGGAGCGCCGGGTGCCGTTCGCAGGCACCCGGCGCCTCCACGGGGGGAACCGGCTAGCTGACCTTGTAGAGGGAGCACGCCCCGGCGGTCAGGCGCACCGGTCCCGCCTTACGAATCTTGATCTTCTTCATCTCGTTCCTCCTCCCGCTTGTCGAGGATCGCCGCCAACGATGGCCGCAGCGACTGGACCGGCGTCGGCACCGGGCTGGACGGTGGGCGTCCGGCGTCCAGCGGCCCGCCAGTGCGCCGCCAGCGGGCTGCCGGCGGGGCGCGATCGAGCTGCCCGCAAACGGCGGGCTCGGGGCCCGGAAGGCGGGGCGGGGCGGCGAGATACATCCGGGACCGATCCAAAGTTGGCCAGGATAGGACACGGTCCGGCCTCGCATCACCCCTTGTATAAACATATGCTGCGGATTTTCGACACATGGCTGTAACTTCCCTCAGGAGAGATATGGCCGAGATTCGGTTTCATGTACTCGGGCCGTTACGGGTATTTCGGGGGCAAACCGAAATAACACTCGCCTCGGAGAAACAGCGAGCCGTCCTGGCACTGCTTCTGCTCAGGGCCGGAAGCCCCGTCAGACGGCAGGAGATCATCGACGCGGTGTGGGGAGAGGAGACCCCCGACTCCGTCGTCAACCTCGTGCAGACCTACGTGGGGCGGCTGCGACGCCGGGTGGACCCCGACCGGGTGGCGCGCTCGAACACCTCCTGGCTGGTCGGCCTGGGCTCCGCCTACGCCGTCCGCATGGACCGGTGCGACGTCGACCTCGTACGCTTCCGCGCCGCCGCGGCCCAGGCCCGCCAGGCCGCCTCGCCCCGGGAGTCCCTCGGCTTCCTGCTCCAGGCGCTGTGCCTGTGGCAGGGGCCGTGCCTGGCCGACCTGGAGCATCCGCTGAAGGGCCATCCCTGGATCCGGGCGCTCGACCAGGAACGCGTGGGCGTGCTCGCCCAGGCGGCCGGCCTGGCGCTCGACCTCGGCATGGCCGCCGAGGTGGTGCCCCAGCTGCGCGCCGTGGCCACGGCCGAGCCGCTGAACGAGATCGTGCACGCGTGGCTCGTCCTGGCCCTCGCCGCCTCCGGGGCCCAGGCCGAGGCGCTGGCCGCGTACGAGTCCACGCGGGCCCGGCTCTCGGAGGAGCTCGGCGTCGACCCGAGCCCCCAGCTCCGGGAGGCGCACCTGCGGGTGCTGCGGCAGGAGGCGGCCGCCGCCCCGGCGTACGAGCCGCCGCCGGCGGAGGCCGCCACGCCGTCCCTGCTGCCCGCCGACGTCCCCGACTTCACCGGGCGCCGGGAGCTGGCCGACCATCTCGGCGGGCTGCTGTCGCGGGGCGAGCCGGGACGGGTCAGCGTGACGCTGATCACCGGACCGGGCGGCGCGGGCAAGACCACGCTGGCCGTCCACCTCGCCCACCGGCTCAGCCAGGCGTTCCCCGACGGGCAGCTCTACGCCGACCTGCTCGGCGACCGGGCGCACCCGGCCGACCCCCGGCTCGTGCTCACGCGCTTCCTGCGCGCCCTCGGCCTGCCCGGCGCGGCCGTCCCCGACGACCTGGAGGGCTGCGCCGACCTGTACCGCAGCCGCCTGGCCGGGCGCCGCGTCCTGGTGGTCCTGGACGACGCCGCCGGGCCCGCGCAGGTGAGGGCGCTGCTGCCCGGCTCGCCGACGTGCTCGGTCATCGTGACCAGCCGCTGCCGCCTGTCGGGGTGGCCGGGCGCCCGCACCGCCGACCTCGGCCCGCTGGAGGCGGCCGACGCGACCGCGCTGCTGGCCGCCATGGTCGGCGACGAGCGCGTGGCGGCCGAGCCGGACGCCGCCGCCGAGCTGGTGCGCGCCTGCGGCGGGCTGCCGCTGGCGATCCGCGCCGCAGGCTCGCGCCTGGCCACCCGCACGCACTGGACCATCGCCCGCTTCACCGAGCGGCTCGCCTCCGGTGGGCTGGACGAGCTCACCGTCGGCGACCTGGACGTGCGGGCCGCCGTCGCCATCGGCTACCAGCGGGCCGACGCGCCGGCCAGGCGCGCGTTCCGGCTGCTCGGGGTGCTCGACCTGCCGTCGTTCGCGGCGTCGACGGCGGCCACGACGCTGGAGGTGCCCCTGGAGGCGGCCGAGGAGCTGCTCAACGCCCTGGCCGACCAGCGGCTCGTCGAGGTCGCCGGCACCGACGCCACCGGCAGGACGCGTTACCGGTTCCACCCGCTCGTCCGGCTGCACGCCCGCGAGCGCGCGGCGCTAGAGGAGAACGAGACGACCGTCCACGTGATGGTCACCCGCGCCCTGGCCACCCTGCTCGCCCTGGCGCAGGAGGCCGACGACCGCCTGCCCCACACCCCCTACACGCCGGTCAGGGGCAGGGCGCCCCGGTGGCCGCCGCCCGCGCCCGCCGGGGACAGGAGGCGGGCCGACCCCGCCGCCTGGTTCGAGAGCGAGCGCGCCAGCCTGGTCGCGGCCGTGCTGCAGGCCGCCGCCGCGGGCCACCACGAGCTGGCCTGGGAGCTGGCCGGCTCCCTGCTGAACGCCGCGGTCCTGCGCGGCCACTGGGAGGAGCTCGAACGGACCCACGAGGTGGCCCTGGCCGCCTGCCGGGGGGCGGGGAACCGGCTCGGCGAGGCCGTGATGCTGCGCGGCCTGGCCGAGCTGCGGTACGGCCAGCGGCGGTACGAGGAGTGCCTGGCCAGCGTGCGGGCCGCCCGCGCCGCGTTCGCCGGGCTGCGCGTCGTCAGCGGCGAGGCGGACGCGTTGACCCGGCTCAAGGAGCTGCACACCGACCTCGGGGGGTTCGAGGAGGCGTGGCAGGACACCTGGTCGCTGGCGGCGCTGTCGCCGACCGGCGCGCCCGCGCCGGACCGCGCGCCCGCGCGGGCGGCGGACGGGCGTCCGCCGGTGGGACGGATCGCCGCCTCCGAGCACCCGCGCTGAGGCGTGCCGCCCCGGCGGTCAGGCCCGGGGCGGGGCGACGCTGCGGCGGACGACGAGCTTGGGCGCGACGGTGTGCCGCTCGCGGCTGGGCAGGCCCGACTCGATCTGGCCCAGCAGGACGCTCAGGCTCGCCCTGGCCACGGCGCCGAAGTCGGGGCGCACGGTGGTCAGCGGGGGGATGAAGTAGGCCGCCTCGGGAACGTCGTCGAAGCCGACGATGCTGACGTCCTCGGGCACCCGCCTGCCCCGCTCGTGCATCGCGTGCAGGATGCCGAGGGCCAGGTGGTCGTTGGCGGCGAAGACGGCGGTGGCCTCGGGCATGCGGGAGAGCATCTGCCCGGCGCGGTATCCCGACGCGGCCGTCCAGTCGCCGGGCAGCACGGGCGGGATCTCGGCGCCGGCCTGCCGCAGGGCGCGGCGCCAGCCCTCGACGCGGCCCTCGCTGTCGAACCAGTCGGCCGGCCCCGACACGTGCCACACCGTCGGGTGCCCGGCCTCCAGCAGGTGCCGGGTGGCCTCGGCCGCGCCCGCCTGCTGGTCGACGGTGACCAGGGCGCCGTCGCGCGACGGGTCGCCGTCGATCGCGACGAGCGGGACGCCGGTCGGCAGGTGGTCGAGCGCCTGGTTGGCCGACACCACAGGGGCGATCACCACGATGCCCGCGACCCGCTGGTCGAGGTGCCGCTCGACGGCTTCGGAGATCGACCGCCGGTCGAGCGTGCGTACGCTGCCCACGCTGACCGCGAACCCCGCTCCGGTGGCGGCCTGCTCGAACGCGGTGAGCAGCGACGCCGGGCCGTACAGGGTGGAGTTCTGGGTCACCACGCCCAGCACGCGCGACCGCCCGGTGGCCAGGGCGCGCGCCGCCTGGTTGGGCCGGTACCCCAGCTCGGCGATGGCCGCGCGCACGCGGATGCGGGTCTGCTCGCGAACGTTGGGATGACCGTTGAGCACCCGCGACACCGTCTGGTGGGAGACCCCCGCGAGCCGGGCGACGTCCGTCATCGCCGGATCACGGACACCCCGTCTGTCCACTGCGCACCCCGTTCACGGAAAGGCGGAATTCACGCAACACCCTAGTGGTATCCGGCGCGCGATGCCGGGGGGTGGGTGCCCCTTTCCGCGCGGAACCCCGCGGCGACGTGACCGGAACACCCCCCGCGCCCACCGGCCATGACGTGGCGGAACCGCGCTTCCCGGCCGAACCCGCGGGCCCCCGGAACGGAAGACCGCGAAACCTCGGGGGTCGGCGTAGGGGATCTCCCTGAGGATATGCCGATGTGATTCGGCCATGATTCGACAGGCGGCAGGCGAATACGGATTCGCCACCGGACGCCGCCGAACCAAAAGGAGGGCAGTCATGAGAAAAGCTTTGATCGGAATGCTGCTGGCCGGTGCTTTCGCGACGGCGACCGCGGTCGTCCCCGCCACGGCCGCCAATGCCGCGGCCGGCTGCAAGTCATGGATAGAGCAGGACGCGATCGGCGACCTGACCGTGAAGGCCTGGTGCAAATTCGGCCCGGGAAGCGTCCAGGCCGTCGCCGAATGCGAGAAGCTCGGCAAATACATCTACGAGAAGAAGGGCCCATTCGTCTCCATCGGCCCGAACAACGTCTCCTCGGTGAAGTGCAGCCCCGGCACCGTCCTGGCGACCTGGTACCACAACGTCGTCGACTGAACCGGGCCGTGACACAAGTCCCCAGGCCCGCTCAGCGCGGCGCCTTCTCACGATCCACCCACACGAAGGAAGAGGAAATGCGGTACATCAGACGGACGGGCCGGGCGGCGAGAATCGTCTCCATGCTGGCGGCGATCGCCACCGCGGCCGTCATGCTCGCCATGCCGGGAACCGCGAACGCGGCATCGAGCTGCAGTGCCTACACGACGATGGGCACCACGGGAATCCAGGTCGGCGTCTGCATCTACGGCGACGCGAACGGCTGGTACAAGTCGACCCTTTACGTGAAGAACACCAAGAACGTCACCATGACCATCGACAGCATCCAGACGGGCGTCTTCCTGCTCGGCGCGGCGACGGTCAAGCACAATTTCCAGATCGCCGCCGGCAAGGAGAACATCACCGACAGCGGTTACATCATCGACCACCTCTTGGACGACCACTTCGGGTACGGCGACATAAAGATCAACGGGGCGTGGTACACGCGGCAGTGGAGTCCGGCGATCGACTAGCGGGGGAACCCGCGCAGGGCGGCCCGGGCGTCCGGGCGGACGGCGATCCCCCGCCGTCCGCCCGCGCCGTCAAGCTCCTGGAGATTCGTGCCGGTGACGGCGCGCCTCCGGGAGCTTCGGCTTTCCGCGTGCGCCGCCCGCGCGCCGGCCGTACCGTGCTCCGGGTGAGCGAACGCGTCCTGGTGCTGAACATCGGCTCCTCCTCGGTCAAGTACGAGCTGCTGGAGGTCGCCTCCGGGAGGCGGGAGGCCAGGGGGCTCGTGGAGCGGGTCGGCGGGCCCGAGGGCACCCTCACCCACTCCCCCGGCGGCTACCGGCGCGACGCGCCCTACCCCGGCCACCGGGCGGCGCTGGAGGCGATGCGGCGGGCGTTCGCCGAGGCCGGCCCCGACCTCGCGACCGCGGGGGTGACGGCGGTCGGGCACCGCATCGTGCACGGCGGCTCCCGGTTCACCGGCCCGGCCCTGGTGGACGACGCCGTGCTCGCCCAGATCGAGGAGCTGACCCCGCTGGCGCCGCTGCACAACCCGGCCGGGGTGACCGGCATCCGGGTGGCCGGGGAGATGTTCCCCGGCGTGCCGCAGGTGGCCGTGTTCGACACCGCCTTCCACCACACGCTGCCGCCGCACGCGCGCACCTACGCGGTGCCCCGGCGCTGGGAGACGGAGCTGGGGGTGCGCCGCTACGGCTTCCACGGCACGTCGTTCGCCTACGTGACGCGGCGCGCCGCCGAGCTGCTGGGCCGCGACCCGTCCGACCTGAACCTGATCGTGCTGCACCTGGGCAACGGGGCGAGCGCGGCGGCCGTCCGCGGCGGGGCCAGCGTGGACACCTCCATGGGCATGACCCCGCTGGAGGGCCTGGTGATGGGCACCCGCAGCGGCGACCTCGACCCGGCCGTCCCGTTCTACGTGTCCCGGGCCACCGGCCAGGCGCCCGAGGAGGTCGACCGCGCGCTGAGCCGCGAGAGCGGCCTGCTGGGCCTGTCCGGCGACGGCGACATGCGCGAGGTCTGGCGCCGCTCCGACGCCGGGGACGCCGCCGCGACGCTCGCCCTGGAGGTCTACCGGCACCGCCTGCGCAAGTACGTCGGCGCCTACTACGCGGTGCTGGGCCGCGTGGACGCCGTCGTGTTCACCGCCGGGGTCGGCGAGCACGACTCCCGCACCAGGGCGGCCGCCCTGGCCGGTCTCGAGAGGCTCGGCATCGCGGTCGACCCCGCCCGCAACCGCGACACGACGGAGGGCGCCATCTCCCCCGAGCACGCCGAGGTGACGGTGCTCGTGGTCCCCACCGACGAGGAGTACGAGATCGCCCTCCAGACGCTGGCGACGGCCCGCCCGCGGTGAACCGCGGCGGGCCGCCGGTGCCGCTCACGGACGACCGGGCGTGGTGGTCGGATCAGGCGTGCAGATCTCCCGTCGCGGCGGCGCCGGGGTGGGTGGCGGCGTTCCCGGCGGGGTGGGGCGCCGACTGGTAGAGGGCGACGGCGAAGGGGCGGTGGGTCGTGCCGTCCACGTGCTCGTCGACGCGAGAGAGGGTCGAGTCCTCGTCGAAGTAGCCGTGCAGCCTCTCGGCCTCGGGCCAGGGGTGGGTCAGCACGAGCAGTCCGCCCGGGCGCAGCAGGGCGCCCAGGCGGGCGGACGCGCGGCGCAGCCGGTCGCCGCGGCCGATGTAGTAAAGGGTCTCGGCGCAGAACACCAGGTCGAAGCGGTGCGCGGGAGGGTGGCCGAGGATGTCGGCCTGGACGAAGCTCGCGCGCGCGCCGTGCAGGGCGCGGGCGCGTTCGATGGCGCGCGCGGAGATGTCCATGCCGACGACCTCGGCGCCGGGGTAGGCGTCCGCCAGGTAGCGGGTGAAGACGCCCTCGCTGCACCCGACGTCGAGAATGCGGCTATACGGCCTGGCCGGCGTGCGCTTGAGCGTGGTCAGGTACTTGTACCGCTCGTAGTCGTCGGTCCCCAGGTTCCAGGGGTCGGGCCTGCGGTGCCACCAGTCGAAGTAGCCGCGCAGCAGCACTCCCTGCCGCCGGGGCGCCATCAGCGACAGCGTGCGGAAGAACGTGCGGTGCAGCATCTCCGGTATTTCACGCATTACGGTCATGTGGCCCTTCCGGTCGGCATCGTGGATCGTCACCCGTTTCTCCAGGAAACCTACGAGATGCTGGGCGCGGGCGTCATGACCCGTTGGTACCGGCAGGCGTCTGGCTCTCAGGTAGGGGTCGGACCGATATGCCGGGGCACGGCGCCGCGCGCCGTCCGGCGGCGAGGACACGGCGCCTCAGACGGGTTCCGCGGGGCGCCGCCCGCTCGGCGTGACCAGGCCGGTCTCGAAGGCGTAGACGGCCGCCTGAGTGCGGTCGCGCAGGCCGAGCTTGGCGAGGAGGTTGCTGACGTGCGTCTTCACCGTCTGCTCCACGATGGCGAGCCGGGCGGCGATCTCGGCGTTGGACAGGCCGTGGGCGATCAGTCGCAGGATTTCGGTCTCGCGCCCGGTCAGCCGCTCGCCGGGCCGCTCCCCGGCCCGGACGGCGGGCGGGGCCGGCGCGCCCAGCCGCGCGAACGCCTCGATCAGCCGCCGGGTCACCGAGGGCGCGAGCAGGGCGTCGCCCGCCGCCACGACGCGCACGGCGTCGCTCAGCTCCCGGGCGCTGGCGTTCTTGAGCAGGAACCCGCTCGCCCCCGCGCGCAGCGCCTCGTACACGTACTCGTCCAGGTCGAAGGTGGTGAGGATCAGCACCTTGGCCTGGCCGGCCACCTGCCGGGCGGCCTCCAGGCCGTTGAGGCCGGGCATGCGGACGTCCATCACGACGACGTCGGGGCGCAGCTCGGCGACCTTGGCGACGGCGTCGTGCCCGTCGACCGCCTCCCCCACCACCTCGATGTCGGGCTGGGCGCCCAGCAGCACCGAGAAGCCCTCGCGGATCATCGCCTGGTCGTCGGCGAGCAGCACCCTGATGGTCATGCGATCCCGTCTCCGTCCAGCGGCAGCCGCGCGGTGACGGCGTAGCCGCCGTCGTCACCCGGCCCGGCGTCCAGGCGCCCGCCCAGCATGGCGGCGCGCTCGCGCATCCCGAGCAGCCCGTGCCCCGGGGAGGAGGCGGCCGCCACGGCCGCCGGGGCGGGGCCGTTGCGCACGCGGACCTCCAGCCCGTCGGGCGTGTAGGCCAGCTCGACGCGGACGTCCGCCCCCGGGGCGTGCCGCATCACGTTGCTCAGCGCCTCCTGCACGATGCGGTACGCCGACAGCCCGACGCCCGGCGGGGCGGGCCGCGGCGTGCCGGCGGTCTCCAGGGTGACCCGAAGCCCGGCCTCGCGCACCTTGGCCACCAGGCCGTCCAGGGCCGACAGGCCGGGCTGCGGGCCGAGGTCGGGCTCGCCGCCGGCGTTCCTCAGCAGGCCGAGGACGCGGTGCAGCTCGGCCAGCGCCTCAAGCGCGCTGGCCCGGATGGTGGCGAAGCTGCGGCTCAGCTCCTCGGGCGGGTCGTCGACCCGGTACGGGGCCGCCTCGGCCTGGACGGCCACCACGGCCATGTGGTGGGCCACCACGTCGTGCAGCTCGCGCGCGATGCGGGCGCGCTCCTCCAGCAGCGCGCGGCGCGCCTGCTCCTCGGCGCCCAGCCGCTCGGCGCGGGCCAGGCTGCGCAGCGCCTCGCCGCGCCCGCGCAGGGCGCCCGCCGCGACCAGCACGGCGCCCGAGAGCACCGCCATGTCGGCGAAGGCCGGCGGGAACATCGGCCCCGGCGAGAGCAGCATCGGGACGAGCCCGGTCAGCATCGTGACGACCCACATCTCGGCGAGGACCCGCGGCCGCACGCGAAGGCCGGCGAGCGCGAGGACGAGCAGGTGGACGGCGAGCACCGGCACCGGCCACACCACGCCCGTCATGGGATGGGCGGCGAACGCGGCCACCATGCCCACTCCCAGCGACAGCCACCAGCCGGACATCGGCCAGTACAGGCACAACAGCGGGCCGAGCGCCTGGGCGACGGCGAGCAGGCCGGCCGTCTCGTTGCGGATGCCGTAGTCCTCGATCAGGGTGTGCCAGGAGACGATCGCCAGCAGGAGCGAGAAGCACCCCACCGCGAGGTGGACGCTCCACGCGATCGAGGGGAAGGCGGGCAGCGGCGGCGTGAACAGCGGGTCGCTCCGGCCCGGCGACAGGTCGTCGCGCAGCCCCCGGAGCGCGCCGCGGTCGCGCTCGTACGATCCCGCCATGCCTCCGGCTCCCCTTCCCCCGTCCGTCTCCCCACCTGCGGAAGCCGGGCGCGTCATATCGGGACGAGTAGGTCACGCCGCGCTTCCCCCAGAATGCCGCCTTCCGCGGGCGAACGGCGGCACGGCGCCGGAGGAACCCGGCCCCGCCTGGGCGGCGGCGCAGCCCGGACCCGGGGCTCGCGCAGGGTGCGGACCGCCGTTCGACGCCCGCGCCTGGAATGCCGGGCCGAGCCGCCGGCGCTTGGAATACCGCAACCTCACTAAAACTCGATGAGTGTGTGAACAAGGCGCGGGCGGCCCGGAAAGCCGCACGAGAACCCGTTATCGGCCGACCGGAAACGCCTGGAATACATGACATTTCTTCCTTGACCGCACTCACAGATATGCATAACTTAGTGCTATTGCCCGCACGCCCCAGCGCAATACGCAAATACCCACAGAATGCCCTAAGCCCCTTGTGAAAGGCACCTTCCGGGGCCGCGACGAGACGCCAGACCCGGCTGGCACTCCTTTTCGCCGGACGACGAAACTCCCGGCGCGCCGGGGCCCGCCGGCACACGGCGAGAACCCGGATCCGGCAGTTTCCAGACGCGGCCCAGCCCCTCGAGAAAGGCACCCAGTATGAACTCCCTCGCCAAGCGCGCCGCCCGAGCCGTCGTACTTCTCGGGGTCGTCACCGCCGCGGCGCTCGTCCCCACCGCCGCGCACGCGGAGGCGAACTACACGTGCGCCTCCGGATACACCTATGACTCGCCGATCCAGATTCTGGGGCCCTACGGCATATACGGGGAGAGCTGCACCGGGGGCAACGGCGACGACTTCGGCCTGGTGACCATCCCGCCGGGGAGCTGGCCCATGCCCACCCAGGAGACCTTCTACTGCCACTACATCTACGAGGTCGAGCCCGGGACCATCATGGCCCACGGCTGCCAGTGACCGGTGCCCGTCAGTCCGCCGGCGCCCCGGTGCGGTCACGGGCGCCGGCGCGGACGGGCCCGGCTACGCCGTGGGGCTCGGGGACGGGACCGGAAGGCCTACGCGGGCCGGCACCGAGAAGGGCTCGGAGGGCCGGCTGAGGTTGCCCGCGGCGTCCCTGGCCACCACCACGTAGATGTAGCGCATCCCGGTGACCATGCCCTGCTCGCCGAAGAACGTGAAACCGCCCCCCTGCACGGTCCCCGCCTTCACGAAGCCCTGGCCGGTCGTGGACTCGCGGTAGACGTCGTACGCCGTGACGCCGACGTCGTCGGTCGACGGCCTCCAGCAGAACGCGGTCCCGGGGAAGTCCCACAGGCACGGCTCGGTGAAGCCGGTCGGGGCCGACGGCGGGGTGACGTCGGTCGTGGGCGGCGGCCAGGGCCTCCCGCTCGCGCGGAGCGTGATCATCGCCGACGGCGCGCTGACGTTGCCCGAGATGTCCTTGGCCACGACGTACACCGTGTACAGGCGGCCGGGCTCGCCGGAGAAGACGCCGGCGGTGCGGGTCGTGGACGCCGCCCGCACGAAGCCGGAAACCTCCAGCCGGTGGATCTCGTAGCCGGTCACCCCGGAGTCGTCGGTCGAGGCGTCCCAGCACACCGCCACCCGCCCCCACGTCCCGCCCGTCGGGCAGCCGGTCAGCCCCGTCGGCCGCGACGGCGGCGTGGTGTCGGCCGCGGCGTGAACCACGGGGATCACCGCCAGAGCCGCCGCGAACGCGACGGCCGGCAGGATGGCTCTCAAAAACTGCACGCCGAGCCTCATGGTGCTCCCATCGGTCCGCGACAGCACGTGAATCCGGTGACGATCGTCACCCGGTTCACGGGGCCGGTAAAGCGCGCCCCGGTGGACGACGTCGAAGCCGCTGGTAGGTGATGAACCGTTCATCCGGCCCCGGCGGCACCCGGCCGCCGGAGCGCCGCGCGCCCGGCGGGCGCCCCCCGGACGTCGCGGCGGATACCGCTGCATACGGTGGGGGTATGACCGACCTGATGCCGGCGGTGGCATACCGCAGACCGCTTCCGATCTCGGACCCGGCCAGCCTGGAGGACGTCGAACTGCCCGTTCCCACGCCCGGCCCGCGTGATCTCCTGGTCCGCGTGGAGGCCGTCTCGGTGAACCCGGTGGACACCAAGGTGCGGACGGGACAGGACCCGGGGGGCGAGCCGCGGGTCCTCGGCTACGACGCGGCGGGCGTCGTCGTCGCGACCGGCGAGCGGGTCACGCTCTTCGAGCCCGGTGACGAGGTCTACTACGCCGGGTCGATCGCCCGCCCGGGCACCGACGCGCGCTTCCACGCCGTGGACGAGCGCATCGTGGGGCACAAGCCGAGGACGCTGAGCTTCGCCGAGGCGGCGGCGCTGCCGCTGACCACGATCACGGCCTGGGAGACGCTGTTCGACCGCTTCGGCCTGGGCGTGCACAGCACCGGGACGCTGCTGGTGCTCGGCGGGGCGGGCGGCGTGGGGAGCATGGTCGTGCAGCTCGCCCGCGCCCTCACCGGGGTCACCGTCATCGCGACCGCGTCACGCCCGGAGTCCACGCAGTGGGCGCGTGACATGGGCGCCCACGAGGTGATCGACCACCACGACCTCGTCGGCGCCGTGCGCGAGGCGGCCCCGGACGGCGTGGACTTCGTCTTCTCCCCGCACACCGGCGGCGCCGTCGAGTCCTTCGCCGAGATCCTGCGGCCCGGCGGCCAGATCACCGCGATCGACGAGCCGGAGGGGCTGGACCTGCTGCCGCTCAAGGCCAAGAGCATCACCTTCCACTGGGAGTTCATGTTCACCCGGCCGATCTTCCAGCCCGACGACATGATCGCCCAGCACGACCTGCTGGAGCGGGTGCGCGAGCTGGTCGACCGCGGCGCCATACGCACCACCCTCACCCGATGCCTCGAACCCTTCGACGCCGCGACGCTGCGGCGAGCGCACGAGATGGTCGAGAGCGGCCGCATGGTGGGCAAGGTGGTGGTCGCCGGCTTCTGACCCCGGCGGTCGGGACAAAGAACCGGTAATCATCCGCACCGGGGAGTCCCGTGAGGCGGGACCGGCGACCGCTGCGGGGTATGCCGACTGCGGTGGCGTGGCGACGGCTCCCGCCGTCACGGGACCGGAAAGGCCGGTGCGGAGCGGGATGACAGGGCACGGCATGCGAAAACGGCTCGTCGGCGTCGCCGTGCGGCCCGCGGTGGCCGTCGCGGTGATCGTGACGGCGGGGCTCACCGCGCCGCCTCCGGCGATCGCCGGCCCGGCCGCCGCCCGGCACGGGTCCCTGACCCTCGGCCGGGACCACGGCCCCATCGTCGTCCACAGCGGGGCGGGCAAGCGCAACCAGAGCTACGTGGCCGTGTACAGCCCGACTAACGTGCGCGGTGTGCAGGGGGTGTCGGTCAGCGTCAGCGGCAAGACGACCATGCAGTCCGCCCACTGCAGGAACCACAACCGCGTCTGCACCATCTCCCAGAAGCACTGGACGAGGTCCGGGGGCGGCGGCACGGCGAACGGAGGCGGCGGCCGGTGACGCCGAGGTCCGGCGGGACGGGCGGCGATCGGACGACGACTCACCGGTGCGGCGGAGCGCGCGCGGGCAGGCTCGCCGCGTGCGTTCTCACCGGCGTCTGCGCCGGGTTGCTCGGCGTCGTCGCGTCCCCGGCGGCGTGGGCGGACCCGGTGCCCGCGAGCGGGGAAGGCCCGGGCAAGGGCCGGCGGGACGACGGGGACGGCATCCGCCCCCGCGTGGGGAACGGCACCGGCAACCACAGCGTCGTCTCCGTGAGGAGCCCGACCACCAACCACGGGTACCAGCACACCTCCGCCACCACCGCGGGTGGCGCGACCAGCATCCAGAACGCCCTGTGCAGGCACGCCAGGGTCTGCAACATCACCCTGCAGGTCATCGTCGTCAGCCCCGAGAGACCCCGGCGCCCCGCCAGGAAGCCCCAGGCCCCCGCGCCCGCGGAGGCGGAGGAGACGCAGGAGACGGCCTCCGGCTGCGACCGCCGACGCGCCACCCCGCCGGGGCCCGTCGCCGCGGGCTGAGCGGAGCGCACGTCCCCACCGGCGCGGGGAGGGACGGTCAGCGTCCTCGGAGCGTCACCGAGGGCGCCTGGCCGTACCGGGCGCGGTAGGCGGCGGCGAAGCGGCCCTGGTGCGGGAACCCCCACCGGGCGGCGACGGTGGTCACCGTGCACCGCGCCGGGTCGCCCCGCGACAGCTCCTCGTGCACCCTGGCCAGGCGGACGTCCCGCAGCCGCGCCATCGGGGTCAGCCCCAGGTGGCGGCGGAACCCCTCCTGGAGGGAGCGGCTGCTGACCGCCACGGCCCGCGCGATGTCGTCGGTGCTCAGCGGCTGGTCGGCGTGCTGTTCGATGAACTCCACGGCCCGGCGGACCACCTTGGGCAGCGCGGGCGGCGCCGGCGCCCGCAGCCGGGCGGAGTAGTTGGACGGCTGCATCGTCAGCAGCGACGTGACCAGCGCGTTCTCCAGGTGCGCCATGGCCAGCGGCTGCGCCGCCAGCCCGTCCTCGTGCTCTGCCTCCCTGACGATGAGGTCGACCATCGCCCGCCACGCCCGCGCCGGGCCGGTGGTCATGTCGAGCCCCAGGTCGAAGACGAGCGGCCGGCCGAGCCGCTCGCCGCGCATCTGCTCCAGCGCGTGCTCCACGACCGGCCGGTCGAACTTCACGATGAGCTGCGGGCAGCCCGCCCCCCAGCGCATGTCGAGGTACTCGGTCGGCGAGGGCAGCGAGGCCAGCTCCGGGGTGGAGACGATCTCCTGTCCCCCGCACCTGATCAGGCTGCGCCCGGCGAGCGGCACCTGCACCAGGTAGAACGACTCCAGCTCGCCCGGTTCGATGCGGACGCCGGCGGCGTAGTCGAGATAGCTCACCCGGACGGACCCGAGCTGGGCCGAGTTGAACCGCGCGGCCAGCGGCGCCGGGTCGCCGCTCAGGTCGAGCCGGTGCGGGCAGAACACGCGGCCCACCTGGTCGCGGACCTCGTCGAGATCGTCACTGGCGAAGACGGCCCGGTTCCCGAGCAGGACCCTGTCAACCATCACCGCTCCCGCTCCGTATCCGGCTGCCCCGAAATCGTGACCGATCGCGGCACGTCCGTCCAGGCACATTTACACATTCGTCTCGCCGCCCCGGTGGGGGCCGGTGCCGGCGTCAGGTCCGCGCCAGGCGGATGGGATCCGCGCTGGATGGATGGCCGCCGCCCCCGCACGGATCGTAGTTTCTGAGCGACGGAACGTTGGAGAGGGGAAACACCCAATGCGCAGAATCCTGATCGTCGGAGCCGGGCAGTCCGGCCTGCACCTCGCGCTCGGCCTGCTGCGGAACGGCTACGACGTCACGGTCGTGTCCAACCGCACCCCCGAGGACATCGCCCGCGGGCGGGTGACGTCGAGCCAGGCCATGTTCGACATGGCCCTGGCCCACGAACGGGCCCTGGACATCGACCTGTGGGGCGACGCCGCCCCGCCGATCGAGGGCATCCAGTTCACCGTCCCCGGCCCGGACGGCGGCCGGGCCGTCGACTGGGCGGCCCGGCTGCGAGCCCCGGCGCGCTCGGTCGACCAGCGGATCAAGATGCCGGCCTGGCTGGCCGAGGTCGAGCGCCTGGGCGGCAAGATCGTCATTCACGACGCGACCCCCGCCGACCTGGAGGTCTACGCCGCGCAGTACGACCTCGTGCTGGTCGCCGCGGGCAAGGGCACGATCTCCTCGCTGTTCGAGCGGGACGCGGCGCGCTCGCCGTACGAGGCCCCGCAGCGCGCGCTCGCCCTGACCTACGTCAACGGGCTCGCCCCGCGGCCGGAGTACTCCGCGGTGTGCTTCAACCTGGTGCCCGGCGTGGGCGAGTACTTCGTGTTCCCCGCGCTGACCCGCACGGGCCCGTGCGAGATCATGGTGTTCGAGGGCGTGCCCGGCGGGCCGATGGACTGCTGGGCCGACGTGCGCACCCCAACCGAGCACCTGGAGAGGAGCAGGTGGGTGCTGTCCACCTTCCTGCCCTGGGAGGCCGAGCGCTGCGCCGGAGTCGAGCTGACCGACGAGCTGGGCGTCCTGTCGGGCAGGTTCGCCCCGACGGTGCGCCGGCCGGTCGCCACGCTGCCGTCCGGCGCCGCGGTGCTCGGGGTGGCCGACGTGGTGGTGCTGAACGACCCGATCACCGGGCAGGGCGCCAACAACGCCGCCAAGTGCGCCGCCTCCTACCTGGAGTCGATCCTCGCGCGCGGCGACGAGCCGTACGACGCCGTCTGGATGGAGAGCGCCTTCGAGCGTTACTGGGCCGACGCCCGGCACGCCACGGAGTGGACGAACGCGCTGCTCGCTCCCCCGGAGCCGCACATGCTCGAACTCCTGGGCGCGGCCGGCGGCCTGCCGGACGTGGCCTCCCGGTTCGTCAACGGGTTCAACGACCCGCGCGACTACGCCGAGTGGTTCCTGGACCCCGCCGGGGCCCGGGACTACCTGGCGCGCTCGGCAGGGTGACGGCCATGAGGTCCCTGCGTGACGCCCTCGGGCAGTTCGCGACCGGGGTGGCGGTGGTCACCACCGCCACCCCGCGCGGGGAGCGGGCCGGGGTCACCGTCAACTCCTTCGCCTCGGTGTCGCTCGACCCGCCGCTGGTGCTGTGGTGCCTGTCGCTGCGCTCGCCGAGCGAGCCGGTCTTCCGCCGGGCCGGCAGGTTCGTGGTCAACGTCCTGGCGGCGGACCAGGACCACCTCTCCCAGCGGTTCGCGACCCCCATGCCCGACAAGTTCGCCGGGGTGGAGACGCACCTCGCCGACGGCCTGCCCGTCCTGGCGGGGACGGTCGCCTTCTTCGCCTGCCGCACCCTGACCGCCCACGACGGCGGCGACCACCGCATCTTCCTCGGCGAGGTCGAGCGGTTCGGGCGGTGCGAGGGCGAGCCGCTGGTCTTCCACTCCGGGAGGTACCGCGCCCTGTCGTCGGCCGTTCCCGCGTGACCCGGCCGTCACGCGGGGCGCGGGGCGGTGGCGGCGGGGACGACGACGGAGGTGAGGATGAGGCCGTCTCGCACCAGCCAGCGCCCGGAGAAGCCCGGCAGCCCTCGCCCGTTCAGCGGGGGGCCGGCGACCAGGAACCGGGCGGTGAAGGTGCCGGTCGCGGGGGCGACGGCGATCCGCGCGTCCTCGAAGCCGAGGCGGCGGCCGGTCAGCGGGAACCACGCCTTGTACACCGACTCCTTGGCGCAGAACAGCAGCCGGTCCCAGCGGGCGCCGGGGTGGTCGCGCAGCAGCCCGCGCACCAGGCTCCGCTCCTCGGGCAGGGCGATCACGTCCAGGACGCCTTCGGGCAGCGCCTCGTGGGGCTCGGCGTCGATGCCGATCGCGGCGACGGCGGAGGTCGTGCCGAGGACGGCGGCCCGGTAGCCGGCGCAGTGGGTGATGCTCCCCAGCACGCCCTCGGGCCACAGCGGCTGCCCGGCCGGCCCGGCCGGGATGGGCACGGGCGGCCTGCCGAGCCGGCCGAGGGCCCGCCTGGCGCACGTCCGCCCCGTCGTGAACTCCCTGCGCCGCCTGTCCACCGCCTGCTCGATCAGCGCCCGCTCCTCGGGGAACAGGTGCGCGTTCAGGTCGTCCTCACGGGCCTCGGCGGCCACGACGTACGAGGGGAGGATGGCCTCGATCACGCCGGACGGCCCCCCCGCACGGCGACGGCCGTCCGGCCGTGAGCCGCCCCCGGCCGCACCGGACCGGCCGGGCGACGCCGTCGGCACACATACCGTCGCGGAAACAAATATGTCCGGTTGACCGGACATGGTTCCACCGGCGGCGGGCCGGCAAGTATCGTGTGACAGCCGGAGATCATCGCGGCGCCCGCCGATGAAGCGAGGGCTGATGACGGACACCGATGACGACGAACTGTGGGCCCGGCGATTCCACCCGTCGCCCCAGGCCCCCGTGCGGCTGGTCTGCTTCCCGCACGCGGGCGGGGCGGCCAGCTACTTCCACCCGCTGTCGGCCGCCCTGGCGCCGGACGCCGAAGTGCTGGCGATCCAGTACCCGGGACGGCAGGACCGCCGCCGGGAGACCTGCGTCGACACCATCCCCGAGCTGGCCGACCGTGTCTTCGGCGCGCTGGACGGCCGGGTTAAGCCGCCGTTCGTGTTCTTCGGCCACAGCATGGGGGCGGTCGTGGCCTTCGAGGTGGCGCTGCGCTTCGCGCGCGCCGGCGGCCCCGCGCCGTCCCGGCTGGTGGTGTCCGGGCGCCGGGCGCCGTCGTCCCGGCAGCGGCGCGTCGACCTCGGCACCGACGCCGCGGTCGTCGCCGAGCTGCGCCGGCTCGGCGGGACGCCCGAGATGTTCCTGCGGGACCCGGAGCTGCTGGCGAGCATCGTGCAGGTGACGCGGGTCGACTACCGGGCGCTCGACGACTACGCCGCCCCGCCCGACGCCGTGCTCGACGGCGTGCCGGTCACCGCGCTGGTGGGCGACTCCGATCCGGTCACCGCGGTCGACGACGTGCCGGCCTGGGGCCGGCACACGAGCGGCCCCTTCGAGCTCCACGTCTTCCCCGGCGGCCACTTCTTCATCGAGTCGCGCAAGGCGGAGGTCACCGCCATTCTGTCCAAGGCGGTGAAGGCCCTCTCCTGAGCCGCGGTCCTTCCCCGGCGGGTGCGGGGCGGTGCGGGGAAGCCGGTTCACGGTGCGGGGGCGTCAGGAAGCGGGCGTGGCGAACGCCGCCTTCCAGTCCACGGCGACACCTCGCACGTACGCTTCGGCCAGGGCGGCCAGGAACCGGTTCATGCCGCCTTCCTCGCGGCGCAACGTCCCCATGATCACGGCGGTGGCGCCGGCCTCCTCGGCGGTGTCCTGCAGGCCGACGGTGAGCACCGGCTGCGCGCTGCACTCGATGAAGGTCGTGTGGCCGTCGGCGATCAGCGCCCGCGCGGCGTCGTCGAACCTGACCGTCTGCCGGAGGTTGCGGTACCAGTACGCGGCGTCCAGCTCGGCGGTGGGGATCGGCTCGCCCACGACGGTGGAGTAGAAGACGGCGTCCGCCGGCCGCGGGGTGATCCCGGCCGCCAGGTCGAGCAGCTCGCCGTGGATCTCCTCGATGTGCGCCGAGTGCGCGGCGAAGTCGACGCCGGGGACCCGCCATCGCAGCATGCGGGCCTCACGCAGGGCGGACTCGAACTCCGTGACCGCGTCGGCGTCGCCGGAGACCGTGATCGCGGAGGGGCCGTTCACCGCGGCGACGGACAGCCGCCCCTCCCACCCCGACAGCAGCGTACGCACCTGGGCGTTGGGGGCCAGCACGGTGATCATGGCCCCCCGGCCGCGGATCGCCCCCAGCGCCTTGCTGCGCAGCGCGACGATCCTCGCGGCGTCCGCCGCCGACAGGGCGCCGGCCGCGCACGCGGCGGCCACCTCACCCTGGGAGTGGCCGACCACCGCGGACGGCCGCACGCCGAACGAGTCCCACAACCGGGCCAGCGACACCATCATCGCGAAGAGCACCGGCTGGACGACGTCCACCCGGTCGAGGGTCGGGGCGCCGGGCACGCCGCGCAGCACGTCCTCCAGCGACCAGTCCACGTACCGCGCCAGCGCCCGCTCGCACTCGCGGACCGAGGCGGCGAACACGGGCGCGGAGTCCAGCAGCTCGACGGCCATGCCGTCCCACTGGGTGCCCTGCCCGGGGAAGACGAACACCGGCCGGTCGACGGCCCGCGCCTCTCCCCCGACCACGTTGGCCGCCTCCGCGCCCTCGGCGACCGCCCGCACCCCGGCCAGCAGCTCGTCGGGGCCGGCGCCGAGCACGACGGCGCGGTGCGGGAACGCCACCCGGGGGGCCGCGAGCATGCGACCCACCTCGGCGACGTCCAACCCGGCGTCGGCCCGCGCCCGGGCCAGCAGCCGCGACGCCTGGGCGCGCAGCCCTTCGCCGCTGCGTCCGGACAGCACCCACGGCAGCACCGCGGGCTCCAGGGCCACGCCCGTATCAAGATGGCCAGTTCCGAAAGTCACCGACTCTCCCCGTCATCGGTACCGGCTGAGGAGACGTCAGCGTATCCAGCGGCCGCCCGGGCCTGCCCACCGTCGGGTAACCGCCCGCCAACTCCGGGCGTTACCGCGCCGTTCCCCCGGCATTGGCACCGGCGCGCCGGTCAGGATGGGCAACGCGGCCCGGCCCTGCCTAAGATCGCGCCGAGGTCGGAGCGCCGCGACGCCCGGTCGCGCGGAAAGGGTGCGTCTCACGACGCTGCGCGGTTCTCGTCAGTAAGGCACGAATCCTGACGACGGGTCTGTCGTCTCAAGGAGAGTTCATGCCACCCACAACTTCAGCCACACGGACCATCATCGAGCGGGGGGCGCGCGATGCGGTGACGGGCGAGCGTTCCTGGCTCCGCTTGCTGCGCCCCGTGGAGGACTCGGCGCTCAGCCGGGCCGTGACCGATCCGCTGGTGCTCGACGAGGTCATGGCGCGGGCGGGGCCCGGGGCGGCCGGATGGGCGGTGGAGAGCGGTCGCCGGCTGCGCGCCGAGCTCGCGCAGGAGCCGCTCATCAGCGGCAACCGCCGCCCGGGCGCGGAGTCCAGGTTCACCGAAGCCGTGTCGCTGTGGGCGGTGCTGCGGTTGGGCGGTGTCCGCGTCATCCCCGGCCCGGTCGCCGCGGAGCTCACCAAGGTCATCCGGGACCGCGTCCCGGACGGGGTGTCCGTCGAGCTCGGGCTGCGCTGCGTCCGGGCCGCGCACGCGCTCCTCACCCGCGCGCTGTTCCAGGTCTGTGAGACGACGCTCCCGGCGGGAGAGCAGCTCGCGACCATGCGCACGATCTCCGCCGAGCTCTTCGACGGCATGGAGACCCTGGCGGCGGTGGTCGCCGAGGAGTTCGCGGTCCAGCGTGACCGGTGGTTCTCCGGCTCCGCGGGCGAACGGTTCGAGCTGGTCAACACGATCCTGGACGGCGAGCCCGTCGATCCGGAGAAGGCGATGCGGCGGCTGGGTTACGACCTGACGCTGCACCACGTCGCGCTGGTGCTGTGGCGCGACGCGCTGCACGACGGCACCCGGGAGCTGGAGAGCGTCGCGCGCCGCCTGCTGGAACAGGCCGGCTGCTCGTCGGTGCTGCTGCTTCCCTCGGGGGCGGGGCGCCTGTGGGCGTGGGGCGGAAGGACCAGCAACCGCCCCACCGAGTTCCGGCGCCTGGACGACGCGCCGGTGCTGCCCCCGCACGCGCACGTCGCGTCCGGACTGCCCGACGAGGGGATCAGCGGGTTCCGCCGCTCCCACGCGCAGGCGCTCACCGCCGAGCGGGTGGGCAGGACGGCCCCGCCCAAGCCCTGCCGCATGTACGACTACGGCGCGCTGGAGCTCATGCTCCTGCTGAGCGCGGACACCGGGGCCGCCACCGAGTTCGTCACGCGCGAGCTGGGCCCGCTGGCCGCCGACGACAAGCCCATGGCCGCGTTGCGGGACACCGTGCGGTGCTTCCTCGACCAGGAGCGGAGCCTGGCCGCGACGGCGGAGCTGCTGCACATCGCCAAGAACACCGTGGTCTACCGCGTGCAGAAGGCGGAGCGGCTGCTCGGCCGGTCGCTGCGGGAGGACCGGCTCCGCCTGCACACGGCGCTGTACCTGGCCGACCAGCTCGGCCCCGTCGTGCTGGCCGGGCACGGGCCGGGCGGCCCGCGCGCGACATCCGGTTCCTCTGCCAGGCAGTGACGAGACCCCGCGCTCCGTCTCCGCGCCGCCGGGACGGCCACGCCGTCCGTCGGCGTCCCAGGGACGATCGGCCGGGCGCGGGGCGATCCTCGCGCTGACCTGGGCGATCGCGAGCCCTTCGTCCGGACGCGGCGCCGCGCCGCCGGAAGACCCGTGTCCCCCACCCCGCCAAGGAGATCGGTTCGCATGGAGAAGCGGGAAAAGCTCCTCGACTACCTCAAATGGGTCACCGCCGATCTGCACAAGGCGCGCTCCCGGATCACCGAGCTCGAAGCCGACCGGCACGAGCCGGTCGCCGTGGTCGGCATGGCGTGCCGGTATCCCGGCGGGGTCACGTCGCCGGAGGAGCTGTGGCGCCTGGTCGCCGAAGGCGGCGACGCGATCGGGGAGTTTCCCGGCGACCGCGGCTGGGACATCGAGAACCTGTACGACCCCGACCCGGAGGCGCAGGGCAAGACCTACTCCACGCGCGGCGGCTTCCTCGACGACGTCAAGGGGTTCGACGCGGGGTTCTTCGGGATCTCGCCGCGTGAGGCGCTGGTGATGGATCCGCAGCAGCGGTTGCTGCTGGAGATCTGCTGGGAGGCCATCGAGCGGGCCCGGATGGACCCGCACACGTTGCGCGGCAGCAGGACCGGCGTGTTCGCCGGGATGATGTACACCGGCTACGGCCCGGGAGCCGGTGAGCATCCGCCGGGCACCGAGGGCTACGTGATGACCGGCTTCATGCCCAGCGTCGCCTCCGGCCGAGTCGCCTACACCCTCGGGCTGGAAGGGCCCGCGATTAGCATGGACACCGCGTGCTCGTCGTCGCTGGTCGCCACGCACCTCGCCGTGCGGGCGCTGCGGGCCGGCGAGTGCGCCCTGGCGCTGGCCGGAGGCGTCATGGTGCTGCCGACGCCGGAAGGGTTCGTGGAGTTCTCGCGCCAGCGCGGGCTGGCGCCGGACGGCCGGTGCAAGGCGTTCGCCGGCGCCGCGGACGGCACCGGGTGGTCCGAGGGTGCGGGGATGCTGCTGCTGGAGCGCTTGTCGGACGCTAGGCGCAACGGGCGCCGGGTGCTGGCGGTGATCCGGGGCAGCGCGGTGAACCAGGACGGCGCGTCCAACGGTCTGGCGGCGCCGAACGGCCTGGCGCAGCAGCGGGTGATCCGGCAGGCGCTGGCCGACGCGCGGCTGTCCCCGGCCGAGGTCGACCTGGTGGAGGCGCACGGGACGGGAACGCGGCTGGGCGACCCGATCGAGGCGCAGGCGATCCTCGCGACCTACGGCCAGGCGCGGACGGCGGACCTCCCCCTGTGGCTGGGATCGCTCAAGACCAACATCGGCCACTCCCAGGCGGCGGCCGGCGTGGGCGGCCTGATCAAGCTGGTGATGGCGCTCCAGCACGGCGTGATGCCGAAGACGCTGCACGTGGACGAGCCCACGCCCCAGGTGGACTGGTCGGCCGGCGCGGTCGAGCTGCTGACGGAGGCACGTCCCTGGCCGGAGACCGGGCGTCCGCGCCGCGGCGCGGCGTCGTCGTTCGGGGTCAGCGGCACCAACGCCCACGTCGTCGTGGAGCAGGCCCCCGAACCCGAGCCGGCCGGGCAGGACGCCCCGGACGCGGCCGGGCTTGAAGCGGTGGAGCCGGACGCCGTCAGGCAGGGCGCGACGCCGCCGGTGGTGCCGTGGGTGCTGTCGGCGAAGACGCCGGGGGCGTTGCGGGCGCAGGCGGGTCGGTTGGTGTCGTTCGTGGAGTCCCGGCCGGAGGTCGATCCGGTGGATGTGGGGTTCTCGCTGGTGTCGTCGCGGTCGGTGTTCGAGCATCGTGCGGCGGTGGTGGCCGGTGACCGTGAGGG
>NZ_JARWAC010000041.1 GCF_029846175.1 Sphaerisporangium sp. TRM90804
CGGGGTGTGTGAACACCAGGGCCGCGACAGCGGACAGCACTACGGCGCAGGCACCGGCCAGCGCCGCGATCGTTCGCCTCATCCGCTCTCCTTCGCTCGATGGGGAAGTTCTTCCGCTTTGGTGCGCGGGGGCCGCGGCGCCGCCGACCCACGAGGTTCTCACCTGCAGCCGGTATAGAAGCGCCGTACCCGGCGGTCAAGGGATCGGCCGGCGGGTCATCGCGGCCCGCGCCCGGGAACCACGCCAATCCGCTGCATATCAAGCAGCTTGCTATCAAGCTGCTTGATTCGGAGTCGCGAAAGTTTCAGCCCGAGGGGCGCGCGTTATCGTCTCCTGGTGACTCATCGCCGCACCACTGACGCCGGCCCGCCCGCCGCACCCCCAGCGCGCCTCAGCTACCTGGTGTACCGCCTGGAGCGTCGGCTCCGCGCCCGCCTGGACGAGGCACTCGCCCGGCACGGCGTCACGACCACGGAGTACATGGCGCTGAGCGAACTGCGCATGGGCGACGGGGTCTCCTCGGCGGAGCTGGCCCGCATCGCCTTCGTCACGCCGCAGGCGATGAACCTCGTCGTTCGCAACCTGGAGCAGCGTGGACTGATCCGGCGTGACCCGCATCCGGACGGCGGCCGTGTGCTGTGCGCCCGGCTCACCCGCAAAGGGCTCTCGGCTCTGCGGCGCTGCGACGGCCTGCTCGACGGCATAGAGGAGGTCATGCTCGCGGAGGTCGACGACACGACGCGCAAGACGCTGGTGGAGGGCCTCACCGTGTGCGCGAGAGCCCTGCGTCCCGACGCGCCTTCCTGAACTCGCCGGGCGGTGCGACCTCGTCGCCGGCGGGGCCGCGCCACTCCCGGGCCCGGCGACGGCGTCCGCCGCGACGGGGAGGGCGACGAGACGGCCGCCGGACTTCCCGTGCGGCGGGGTGGGTCGCGTCGCACGGGAAGCGGCCCCGGGAGGGAGCGCGCCCGGAACCGGATACGGCCGGTCGTGGGGAGCCGGCCGCGTCCGGTCGAGGCGTCGGTCAGGGGCTGGTGCAGGTGAGGGCGGGGGTGGCGGCGGTGCCGTTGCCGTTGAAGCCGAAGGTGGTGGAGCCGCCCGCGGCGATGGAGCCGTTGTACGAGGCGTTGCGCACCGTGACGCTGGAGCCGGACACGCTGGGCTCGCCGTTCCACAGGCTGCTGATGGTCTGCCCGCCCGGCCAGGTCCACCGCACGGTCCAGCCGTTGACGGCGGAGCCTGCGGCCCGGACCGTCACCGACGCCCCGAACCCGCCCGGCCAGCTGTTGACGGTCGTCATGACCGCCGAGCACCCGCCGGGAGCCGGAGTGGGCGTCCCCGAAGGGGTCGCAGTGGGGGTGCCCGAGGGCGTCGGGGTGGGGGTGGGGGCCGGGTCGCTCTGGAACTGCGTGAAGAACCGCCAGGTCTCCGCCGGAAGCCAGCTGGAGCCGCCGGAACCGGGGGACCCGTCCATGGGAGCCGGCAGGTGCCCTTCGTCGAACGCGGCCCATACGACCGGATACCCGGCCCTGCACCCCGAATAGGTGGTGGTTCTGTGCGTCAGACTGCCCTGCGATGGTTCGGGCGGGTTCTGGGCGGTGCAGCCGTTGTTCCTGACGAAGGTGTCACGCAGCGATCGTCCACCGGCGATGCTGAGCACGTTGTCCCTGATGCCGTGCGCGCCGAAGTACGCGATGGGCTGAGTGCCGCCGCTGCACCCGCTGATCTGACCGCCGGCGTAGACCGCCACCGCGCGGAAGACGGTCGCCCGGGCACACGCCAGCGCGTAACTCATGCCGCCGCCGTAGCTGAACCCCAGGGCGAAGCGCTGCGTCGTGTCCACGCAGAGATCCGCTTCGATCCTTCTGATCATGTCGTCGACGAACGTCACGTCCTCGCCGCCGGAGTTGGCCCAGCCGTTGTTGAGGCCCTGGGGCGCCACGAAGATGGTGCTGTTGTTCGACAGCCGCAGGAGCCCGTAGTAGGCCCAGACGTCCCGCTGCACGGTCTGGCCGGTGGCCACGTCGGTGGCGGTGCCGTTCAGCCAGTGGAACCCGAAGACCAGCCGGTAGGGACGGCTGTTGTCGTAGTTGTCAGGAATCCTCAGGATGAAGGTGCGATTCTTGCCGTTGCTCTGAATCGAGTGCGTACCGTTGCTCAGCGCCGGCGCCCTGCCGCATCCGGCGGTGGGCGCCGCCGCGCTCGCGCCCGCGAGTGACACGCCCGCGCCGCCGCTGCTCAGCGCCGTGTGAGCCGTGCCCAGGACGAGGAGTACCGCGACCGCGGCAACCCCGACCAACGATTTGTGCCTCAGCATCGTGCAGCTTCCTCTCCCATTCGGCTCCGTCGCGGCAGGGCGGGCCGACGCCGGCGATCGTGTACGCCTCGACCTGCCCGGAGCCGTACACCCGCCGGGTCCAGCCCGGCCCGGTTGGGGTTGTTAACGCTCACATCCGGCCCTCCGGTTGTGTTTCCGGCTCTGTCGATCGGGCCGTGGTGGTGGAGCGCAGCAAATACGAGGCGGAACAAGCCGTCAAGAGCCCCGCGCTCGCCGTCGCGCGAGGGGTGAGGACCGCGTGGGCTCGTCTGGGGTTTCACGGGCCGCCGCACCCGGCCGCCGAAGGCGTCGTGCTGAAACGTTCATCGCCGACATCGCGGACCGGGAGACGGCGCCGCAACTTTCAGGGGGGTCGTGTGGACGTCGGAGCATGTGCGTCGCGCGCGACGCGGGCGGTCTGGTCGAAAGTTTCTAGCGAGGCTTGACATGTTTCTTAAGGATTCACACACTGAGTCACCGAGACGGTGCTCCTGCCGGGATCGGTGGTGGTGCGCGGCAGGGGTCACCGTCCGCGACACCCCGGCGGCGGGCGTTCGCCGGCGCTGTGACGGGGCGCCGGACCGCGGGACGTCTCCGTGCCCCCCGCCTCCCATGATCGAAGATGGGGGCTCGGTCATGGGCGGGGGCGGCACATCCCCGTCGATCTCGGCGTGGCCGCCGCCGGCGACTCGGCGTGCCGCAGGCGTTCCGGGCGTCGAAGACGGAAGGCCTGGCGCGGTTCGCCCGCTCCAGGCCTTGACCGGTCACCGTTCAGGGTTTGACGGCGACGCCGCCGTACGCCCAGGCGTGGCCGTCTCCGGGGATCGGCTCCTGGTACCGGTCGGGGCGCCACTGCACCACTTCGACCACGCCGGGATCGACCAGCTGCCAGCCCTCGAAGAACCGCTCCACCTGCGCCTTGGTGCGAGGCACCATGGGGGCGGTGCTCTTGTCGTAGGGCTTGGTGAACTTCTCGCTCAGGTCTGGGGCGAAGTCGAGCGTGATGTGCGACAGCAGCAGGCAACTGCCCGAGGGCACGGCGGCCTTGTACTGCTCGACCAGGTCGTAAGGGGCCTCGTCGTCGGTGATGAAGTGCATGACCCCGACCAGGACGACGGCCACCGGCCGGTCGAAGTCGACGACCTCCCGGACCTGGGGGTGGGAGAGGATCGTCTTCGGCTCCCGGAGGTCGGCCTCGATCACCGACGTCCTCCCGGTGGGGCTGCCGGTCAGCAGGGCACGGCCGTGCACCAGGACGATGGGGTCGTTGTCCACGTAGGCGACCCGGGCCCGGGCGTTGGCCTGCTGGGCGACCTCATGCGTGTTGCCCTGGGTGGGGATGCCTGTGCCGATGTCGAGGAACTGCGCCATCTCCTCCTTGACGGCGAGGTGGTGCACCGCCCGGCGCAGGAAGTCGCGGTGCGCGCGAACGCCCTCACGCGTGCCCGGCGACAGCTTGATCAACTGTTCGGCCGCCTCGCGGTCGGCCGCGTAGTTGTCCTTGCCGCCTAACAGATAGTCGTATATGCGTGCCGCATGCGGGATCTTGGTGTTGATCCGCGCGAGGAGGTCAGCGGCCGCAGACTCCGGAGAACCCGACATGAATAACCCTGCTTTCGTCGAATCAGCATGATGTTAGCGCTAGCCAGTAATCAGATCATCGCCTTTGAGTGAGTCTTTCGATCCCGTCCCCTGACGCGGCGCCGTGCTGAAATTTTCATCGCCTCGGCGCAGCCGGCGGGGACGCCCGCCGCCGTCCCGCCCGCACGGCGGCCGAGGGGCCCGAGCCGTCTCGGCGGCGGGGCGGCACCACAACGGCCGATAGGTCACCTGTCCACGAGGGCGCCGTGGGCGCCGGCCGGTCACGGGGAGCCGCCGCCTCGGCCGGGCCGGCGTCATGCGGGGTGGACATTTCATCGGGGGTGGCTTACAAAGACATCCCGCGTCCTCGGTGAGAGTGCCGCCGAACACCGCTCGCCGGGGCCCGGGGCCTTGGCCGCCGGACAGCCACGGCGAAGGCGTCGCCACGGCCGGCTCCGGCGTGAGGCTGTGGTCCCCCGACTCAGCGCGACCTCCGGTGGGCCGTCACCCCCGTCTGCCGGCATTGTCCTTCACCAGAATTGTTAGCGCTCACATCCTGGCCCCGCGCTGATGCGGGCTAAGTCGGTCGCCGCCCGGGCGGCCTCCCGGTCACAGAAAGGCGATCATGAAAATCCCCATCCCGCTCCGGGTCGGTCGCAAATCCAGGCGTGGCATCCTCTGGGTCCTTGCCATGACCTGTTTCGTGATGTCGATCCCGGTTGCCGCGAAGGCGGACAATCCCATCGTCCAGACGATCTACACCGCCGACCCGGCTCCTCTGGTGCACAACGGCCGGGTCTACCTCTACACGGGGCACGACGAGGACGGCTCCACGTACTTCACCATGAGGGACTGGCGGGTGTACTCGTCGGCGGACATGGTGAACTGGACCGACCACGGCTCCCCGATGAGCCTGGCCACGTTCAGCTGGGCGGACCAGAACGCGTGGGCGGGCCACACCGTCTACCGCAACGGGAAGTTCTACTGGTACGTCCCGGTGCGAGAGCGGGCCAGCGGCCAGATGGCCATCGGGGTGGGCGTCTCCAGCAGCCCCACCGGGCCGTTCACCGACGCTCTGGGGCGTGCGCTGGTCAGGAACAACGAGATCGACCCCAACGTGTTCATCGACGACGACGGACAGGCCTACCTGTACTGGGGCAACCCCAACCTCTGGTACGTGCGGCTGAACGCCGACATGATCTCCTACTCCGGTGGCCCGACGCAGATCCCGCTGACCACGGCAGGCTTCGGCACCCGCACCGGGAACGCCAGCCGCCCGACGCTGTACGAAGAGGCGCCGTGGGTCTACAAGCGCAACGGCCTGTACTACAACGTCTACGCCGCCAAGTGCTGCTCGGAGTTCATCGCCTACTCGACGGCTCCCGGCCCGACGGGGCCGTGGACCTACCGGGGGACGGTGATGCCCACGCAGGGCAGCAGCTTCACCAACCACCCCGGCGTCATCGATTTCAACGGCGGTTCGTACTTTTTCTACCACAACGGGGCATTGCCGGGCGGCGGCGGATACACACGTTCGGTGGCGGTGGAGAAGTTCACCTACAACGCCGACGGCACCATTCCCAGCATGAACATGACCACCACAGGGGCACCCCAGGTGGGCACCCTGAATCCCTACGTCCGCCAGGAGGCCGAGACGATCGCCTGGTCGTCCGGCGTGGAGACCGAGCGCTCCTCCGACGGCGGGATGAACGTCGGGTGGATCGAGAACGGGGACTACATCAAGGTCAAGGGCGTCGCCTTCGGCGCCGGCGCGACCTCCTTCGAAGCGCGGGTGGCCTCGGCCACCAGCGGCGGGAGGATCGAGCTCCGTCTCGGCGGCGTGAACGGCGCCCTCGTAGGGACGTGCGCGGTCCCGGGCACCGGCGGCTGGCAGGCGTGGACCACCGTCTCCTGCTCGGTCAACGGCGCGACCGGCACGCATGATCTCTACCTGAGGTACACCGGTGGAAGCGGCAACCTGTTCAACGTCGACTGGTGGCGGTTCAGCGGCGGCTCCGGCGGCGGGAACGTGCTGTCCAACGGCGACATGGAGAGCGGAACGACGGGATGGGGCGCCTCCGGCGGAACGCTGTCGTCCAACACCGGCGTCGCGCGCGGCGGCACGCGATCGCTGTCGATCACGGGCCGCACGGCTTCGTGGAACGGCCTCACCCAGGACGTGACCTCGAAGCTGACCAACGGCAAGAGCTACACGACCAACGTCTGGGTCCGCTCCCAGAGCGGCACGCCCGGGGCGAAGGCCACCATGGCGCTCACCGCCAACGGCTCGACGAGCTACGTCCAGCTGACTCCGGCGACCCCGGTGAACACGGGCGGCTGGACCCTGCTGTCCGGTACGGCGACCGTGTCGTGGACCGGCACGTTGTCCGGCGCCACCTTCTACGTCGAGACGGCGGAGGGGACCGACGGCCTCACCATCGACGACGCGTCCCTCCAGTAGGGCCACGACCCACGAAGCGGGGGCGGGTGGCCGACCGCTCACCGGGAGGATGAGAATCCTGTTCATGTCGTTGACCGAGCAGGCGATCGTGCGCATCAGGCGGCTCATCATGGACGGAGTGCTGTCGCCGGGCTCCCGGTTGCCTCCAGAACAGGAGCTGGCCGTCGAGCTCGGCCTGTCCCGGAGCCTGCTCAGGGAGGCGGTGCGCTCCCTCGTCACCACGCGGGTGCTTGAGGTGCGCCGGGGTGACGGCACGTTCGTCACGAGCCTCAAGCCGGAGCTGCTGCTGGAGGGGGTCGGGCTGGCGGTCGAGATGATGCGGGGCGATGATCTGCTGGAGATCGCCGAGGTGCGGCGGTTGTTCGAGCCGGTGGCCACGGGGCTCGCGGCCACGCGGATCACCGCCGATCAGCTCGCGGTGGTCGGGCGTCATCTGGAGGCGATGATCGCCGCGCAGGACGACGTGGAGGCGCTCAACCACCACGATGACGCCTTCCACCGCGCGGTGTTCGAGGCCACGGGCAACAGATCGCTGTTCGCCCTGCTCAGCGGCATCGCCGGCTGGACGCTTCGGGCTCGGGTGTGGCGGGGGCTGGTCGAGGACGACGTGGCCGGCCGTACGGTCGCCGAGCACACCGCCATCTACCGGGCGTTGGCCGACGGCGACGCCTCCCTGGCCCAGGCGGCGGCGCTCATGCACGTGAGCACCACGGAGACCTGGCTGAGGGAGAACCTCGGCGGATCGTGCGCCGATCCGGCCCCTGAGCCGCGGGAGGGGGACCGCGGGGGCGACGGATGAGGCCGCGCGACGTGTGTGCCTTCGCCCGGCACGGGCCGCGCCCTGGGGCGTCAGCGCCGCGCGGTGTGGTTCACCCCGAGGTCCGGCTGGACGGGCCCGCGGCTCAGGGGGGCGAGCCGGCGCGGCTGGGCGGGGTGAGCGTGATCGTCCGCCGCCAGCAGCCGCCGGCCGGCCTCCTCCGGCCGGACGCCGGGGCCTTCGGCGCTCGGGGTGCCCGGCCGGAGGCCGGCGGCCGTGATCGCCTCCTCGTCGATGGTGAGGCCCAGGCCGGGTGAGTCTCCCAGCACGAACGCGCCGTCCTCGACGTGCAGGTCGACCGACACTCCCGTCGCGGGGCGCAGATCCTGCAGCTCGCTGGCCATGTGGTTCGGCAGCGACGTCGCGGCGTGCAGCAGCCCGATCGGCGTGTTGCCGATCGGGCTGACCGGCAGGTCGAAGGCGTGCGCCAGTGCCGACACCCGCAGGAAATGGGTGACTCCCCAGACCGCGGCGGCCTGCACGATGTCGATCGCCCCCGCGGCCAGCAGCGGACGATACTGCTCCAGCCCGGTGAGGTTCTCCCCGCTGGCGACCGACGCGCGGATCCCGCGGCCGACGGCGGCGAGGCCCTCGGCGTCCCAGCGCCGCACGGGCTCTTCGACCCAGACGAGGTCGAGGGTGTCCTCCAGCTCGCGGACGTGCCGGACCGCCTGTTTACGGTGCCACGCCTCGTTCACGTCGAGCATCAGACCCGGCCGCGCCCCGCGCCCCGCCTCGGTCAGGACGTCCCGCACCAGCGTGAGGCGGTGCCGGTCCCGCTCGATGTCGAGTCCGCCCTTGAGCTTGGCGGCCCGCAGGCCGTGCCGGGCGTAGACCTCGTAGACCGAGACGAGCTCGTCGTCCGTCAGGCCGATGTCCAGGCCGGAGGCGTAGGCGCGAACCCGCCTGTCACGCCCGCCGAGCAGTCGCCAGAGCGGCTCACCTGCCGCCTTCGCCTTGATGTCCCACAGGGCGGTGTCCAGCGCGCCGATGGTGCCGAACGCGGCGCCCGCGTGGCCCGCCTTGAAGGTTTGGCGCAGCATGCGGTCGTACAGCGCCGTCACGCCGCGCGGGTCCTCGCCCTCGATGGCGGCGAAGAGGCAGTCGATCTCCACATGCGGCCCCAGGCCGGCGCCCGTGATTCCCTCGTCGGTGTCGACCATGACGATCGACACCGGGACGACCCCTTCGGGGTAGACGCCGTTGGCGTCCCCGACCGGGCGGTCCCATTCCTGGGTCGTCGTCAACGTGCGATACCCCGTGATCCGCATGTCAGCCCTTCGTGGAACCGGCGGTGACCCCGTCGGCGATCTGGCGCTGGAGAAAGAGGTAGACCATCAGAACGGGTATGGCGGCGATCAGGACTCCTGAGGCGAAGGTGGGGATGTCGTCGGAGTACTGTCCTCGCAGCGAGGTCACGCCGATCATGAGCGTGCGGTTCTCGGCCGACGGCATCATCAGCAGGGAGATGAGCACGTCGTTCCAGCAGAACAGCGTGTCGAGGATGCCGACCGACAGCAGTGCCGGAACGCCCATCGGCAGCATGATACGCAGGTAGACGCCGTACGTCGTGTTGCCGTCGATCCTCGCCGCGTCGACGATCTCCGCGGGAATGCCCTTGTAGTAGCTCGTCATCAGGAAGATGGTGAAGGGGAGGAACTGCGCGACGTACGCCAGGATCAGCCCCGGATAGGTGTCGATCAGGCCGGCGTCCGCCATGACCCGGGCGAGCGGCACCATGATCACCTGGAACGGGATGAGCAGCGCCGCGATGCAGACCAGGTAGAGCGCCTTGGAGCCGCGGAACCGCAGCTGACTCAGCGCGAAACCCGCCATCGAGCCCAGGAGCAGCAGAAGGGCCACCGAGACGCTCACCACGAGGAGCGAGTTGGCGAAGTAACGCGCCATGCCGACGCTGCTCCAGGCCTTGACGATGTTGTCCCACTGGAGGGAGCTCGTCAGGGAGAACCGGTCGAGGATGTACTCACGCCGGCTCTTCATGGCGACGTTGGCGGTGAACATCAGCGGGTAGATCGTGGCGAGGGCCAGGACCGCCATGGGCACCGCGACGATCCGGTTGCCCAAGTGCCTGCCGGCCATCAGGTTCTCCCTCCGGTACGGCGAAGCACGCTGATCTGCAGGAGGCCCACCACGAGCATGATGACGAAGAGCACCGTCGAGGCGGCCGAGGCGAGGGCGGGGCGGTTCATCTGCCCCTGCTGGATCCAGATGTAGTACTCCGGGAGGTACGTGGACCCCTCCGGGCCGCCGCTGGTCATGACGTACAGCAGGCCGAACATGGACGTCAGCATCCCGATCATCGTGGTCACGAAGACGAACTGGATGGTGCGGGACAGGCTCGGAATGATCACGTGCCAGATGGTCCGGGCGAGCGACGCGCCGTCCACGCGTGCCGCGTCCAGGAGTGTGGCGTCCAGGCTGGCGAATCCGGCGAGGAACACCACCAGCGCCATCCCGAACGTCGCCCAGATCTGCACGCCGACGACCGTGAACATGGCGACGTCGGGGTCGCCGAGCCAGTCGACCGGGCCGACGCCGACCGTCCCGAGCAGGGCGTTCAGCGGGCCGTCGAACGCGAGCATGAGGTTGAAGATCGCGCCGACGATCACCGGTGAGAGCACCGCCGGGAAGAAGTAGACGCTGCGGAAGACACGGTGCCCGGGCACACGCAGGTAGATGAACGTCGCGAGCATGCCCGGGATGGCCACCGCCAGAGGGAGCAGCAGCACCAGCAGCCCGACGTTGCGCAGCGAGCCCTGGAACAACGGGTCCTGGAGCAGCTCCAGGTAGTTGTCGAAGCCGACCGCCGACCCGTTGCGCTCGCCGTCGCCGGTGAAGGAGAAGTTGACGCCCAGGAGCAGCGGCCACAGTCGCAGGGCCACGATGATCAGTACCGCGGGAGCCACCAGGACATAGGGTGCGTGGCGCTCGAAACGTGCCCCGAGGGAGGCCCGCCGAGCACCCGCCCCCATGTCGCGGCGGCTTCCCCGCTGCCGCGGTTCCGCTCTGCCGGTCCGCTCGGGGCGTGCCGTGCGGACCGACGGTGACGAGCCTCCGATCGGCACGGGATCAGCCCGCCTTGTCGGAAGCGGCCAGTTGCTTCACCACCTCGTCGACGGTCGCCGATCCGCTCAGGAGCTTCTGGGACAGCCGGCCCATCAGGTCCAGGGTCTTGGAGGACAGCGCGACGTGCAGTGCGGGCTTACCGCTCTTGATCTGGGACACGATCGTTCCGACGGCCGGGGCGGCCTTCGACACGTCGATCGTGGTGTCGGACGCGATGGCTCCGGCGTCGGAGTAGAAGGAGTTCAGCGCGTCGGTCGTCGTCAGCGATCGCACGAGGTCGGCGGCGAGCCGGGGGTCCTTCGTCCACTTCGCGACCGCGTAGCCGATGCCGCCGTCGTACGGAAGGCTGGGGGTGGCTCCGTCGGTGACGACGGGGGCCGCCATGACGCCGACCTTGTCGGCGCCCAGGAACTCGCCGAAGTCCTTCCAGTGCCCGATGTCGGACATCAGGCCGATGATGTGGGCGGCCTTCCCGGACTGCACGACGGCGAAGGCGTCGTTGAACAGCGCGGTCGAGTTGGCGCCGTCGTTGTTCAGCCCCGAGGACTCGGCCTCTTTCCACAGTGCGAAGAGCCGCTTCACGTTGGGGGAGTTCCAGTCGCGCTTCCCGGCGATCCAGTCGTCGTACTCCTGCGGCGTCAGGACGCCCGAGCCGAGACCGGAGAGGAAGAACTGGATGCCGAAGCCTTCCTTGTTGCCGAGCGCGAAGCACCTGGCACCGGTGGCCTTCTTGATGGCGCCGCAGTCGCGAACCAGGTCCTGCCAGGTCTTCGCCGGGCCGGCGGGGTCGAGCCCGGCCTTCTCGTACAGCGTCTTGTTGTAGTAGATCGGGTGACCCTGCAACGTCACGGGGGCGGCGTAGATCTTGCCGTCCTGGCTGAAGGCGTCCCAGCCCGCCAGTCGCTCCTTGTCCTCGGCCACGTACTGGTCGAGCGGAAGCAGCGCGGCCACGCGGTCGCGGATCTGGCCGCCGCCGTTGAACAACATGACGTCGGGGCCCTTGCTGGCCTGGATGGCCGCGCCGAGCAGGGTGTAGTACTGGTCGAACGGCTGGGCCACGAATTCGACGGCGACGCCGGGATGTTTCTTGGCGAAGTCGGCCTTCGCCTTCTGGATGTAGGCCGCGGCGGTCTCTTCGCCGGATTTCCAGTCCCACACCACGAGCTTGGCGACCTTCTCGGAATCGCTCGCCGAGGTGGTGGGACGTGTGGCGCTGCCGCAACCGGCTAAGGCCAGCCCCGCCACAAGGACGGCAGACCACAGTATTCGCTGCTTCATCGGGGTTCACTCTCCAGGGGGCGGCCGGCTCGCCCGGCCGACAGTGCTGAGGCGAAACGTAATTCGTATGACGTCTGACGTCAATACGCGTGCCATATACTCAGGGCGCCATGTGGCGCCGTCCGCGGCACCGGAGGGGGATATGTCGGCATCGCAAGAACCATCCCTGGGCGTCGTGGTGCCCCCCGCATGGGTCCGGCGACCGGCCAACCTGGCAAGGGCGGTGACGGCGGAGCTGGTCGAGCGCATCGTGCGCGGGGTGCATCCGCCGGGTACGCCGCTGCCTCCCGAGCCCGCGCTCTGCGAGACCTTCGCGGTGAGCCGCACCGTCATCCGCGAGGCCGTGAAGATCCTTCAGGAGAAGGGCCTGGTGCAGATCCGGCAGGGCAACGGCACCATGGTCACCTCGCCGGTGATGTGGGACATGCTCGACGAGCTCGTCCTGGCGGCGACCATCGCCGAGGACGAGAGCCTGGCCATCCTCGACGACCTCGTCGTGACCCGGCGCGTGCTTGAGTCCGACATGGCGAACGTCGCGGCCCGCCTGGCGGGCCAGGACACCATCGATCGGCTGCGTGCGCTGGTCGACCGCATGGACGAGCTCGTGGACGACCACGTCATCTACGCCGACCACGACCGCGCGTTCCACGACACGATCATGCAGGCGTCCGGCAACCGCATCGCCCGGGGCGTGGTGCGGGCTCTGGAGAGCCAGGTCATCAACACCGCCCGGTACACGGGGCAGCCCGAGCGGGCCCTGTGCGTGGCGTCCAACCAGGGCCATCGCCGCATCTACGAGCGCATCGCCGCCCGCGACCCGGGCGGGGCCGCCGAGATGATGTTCAACCACATCACCGAGGCGTGGCTCGTCCGCCGCAGAGGCCCGGGCGACCCGATGCGCCTGCGGCGCTGACCGGGGACCGGCCGGCCGGAACCAGGCCATGGGTGTTCCCGGAGCCGGGCCGGGCCTGAGGCGTGCCCGGGGCCGGCGGGCGGGGGCCGGTCAGTCGGCCGGAGAGAAGAGGCGCTGCTGGATCTCCCGGCGGTAGTCGTCCAGCGTGTTGTCGATGTGCGTGGCCGCGGCCTGGGCGGCGGCCTCGGGATCACCGGCGCGGATGGCCTGGTAGATGGCCTCGTGTTCCTCGACGGCCTTGGCCGCGTGCCCGCCCACCGAGCCGCGCAGGCCGATGATGCTGGACTGGGCCTGCAGCCGGCGGGCCTCCCGCACCGCGATCTGGAGGAACATGTTGTGCGAGGCGGTGGCGATGTTGGTGTGGAAGGCGTCGTCCCCCTCGTTGAACAGATCCTCGCGTTTGGTGTCGAATCCCAGGCGGCACACGTCGGCCGCCTTCTCGATGGCGCCGAGCTCCGCCGGGGTCGCGTGGCGGGCGGCCAGCCGGCTGGTCTCCATCTCCTGCACCCGCCGGAACTCGAAGAGCATGTAGACGTGGGCCAGGTCGGTGGGGAGGAAGAAGGACGCCCAGCGCCCGGTGCCGAGCATCCCCTCGTCGTCGGCCACGTAGAGGCCGCGGCCCTTCTGGGCCCGCACCCGGCCGAGCGCGGACAGGATCTTCACCGCCTCGCGCACGACGGTGCGGCTGGTGCCCAGCTGCTTGGCCAGTTCGTTCTCGGTGGGCAGGCGGTCGCCCGGATTCAGGCGCATCTGAGCGATCAACTCCAGCACCTGCTCCGCGGCCACCTCGTAACCCGGCCGGTATCCGCCCTCGGCCCGCGGAGTGTCGATCATCCTGCCTCCTGCCCTCTCTGCCCTGCAAGGGTACGACGCAATCGATCGGGCGGCAGGCATGGACGCGACCCGTCCGCCCGCGCCCGGCGAGCGGCACTCCGTGACGGAGCCGAGAACGGCGTGAAGGCACCGCGACGGTCTCGCCGGGCGGGGCGGACGGGGGTATGTGGGGAGAGCCGGGGCTACCTCGGGCCGGCGTGGCCGTTGTTCGGCCTCTTCGCGGGAGGCTGGGTGGGCCGGCGTGGGGTCCGTGTCGCCGTGCCGTGACGGCCGGGGACGGCCGGGGGCGTGTCTGGCTTGCATCGCCTGGGGGTGGTCGCTGCGCCGCTCGCTCCCGACGGTCTCGCCGGACCTCCGGCGGTCGCGCGCCGGCCGGGTCGTGGCGGCCCGCCGACGGGCGTAGGCGCCCCGACGACGATGACGTAGCGGTACCGGCCGGCCGGGGACGTGGTCTCGCGTGCGGTGCCGCCGAAGGGCCAGTCGGACTTCGTGGTGAGGTAGCGGACCGTCACCGGGAAGGCCCGCCGGTTCGCGGGGTCGCCGGTGACGTGGATGTAGGTGTTCACCTCGGCCGGCTTTCGTGGTCGCCTCAGGCAGGCCGGGAACGCCGTGGTGCCGGGGCGGGGCAGGCTGAGCAGCCCTGTGAGGATCAGAGACAGGGTGGCGGTGGCCAGCAGGATGGTGATGATCGCTTGTTTCACGCTGTTTCCTTTCGCCCGGGCGAAGGTGCTGTGGACGATCACGGCATCCGGCCGCCGGCGTGTGGCGACCGCGTGAGGCACGCCAGGTGGCCACGGCTGGACCGGCCCGCGGTGTCAGGTGCGGGTCCGGCGCTCGTCGCTCCGCGGGTCGCGTTCCCAGATGGCGGGCTTCGGTGATGCTGTGGCAGGCGTCGGCTCGGGTGTCTCCATTCGCCCGTGACTGGTCTCCGCTGCTGAATGACTGAGAACAATGCGATGTTCCAGGGGGCGCGTGATCGTGTGCGTGGGATGCGCGCCGGTCGAGCACCCGCGGAATGCCGCTCCCGCCGCTCACCACCGGCCTGGCGGGAGGAGACCGCTTGGGGATTAAGTGTGGAAATATGTATGAAACATGTCAAGGCTGCGCCCGCAGAGTGATGAACGGCGGGGCCGGTCACCCGGGTCGGGCGCGGAGCGAGTAAGCCTGGTCGTGGCGAACTTCGCGGTGGTCCGGCCCCCCTCGGAGAAGAGCGTTCTTGCCGGTGAATCTTTCACGTTAGCGTGATCGGCGGGATGTTAACGGTCACTTCGGCCCTCGGTTTAAGATGCGGCTGGGCCGTGGCGGGGGGATAAAGAATGGTCGAGACCTTGACGGGGCGCCGAGCCGTCGTGTTTGCTGCGCACACCACCACCTCCCTTGGAGGAAGGGAGTTTATACGGCGATGTGTTAACGCTCACAAATGTCATAGATGGTCCGGTTCAGAAACACCTGACCGGTGCCGGGGCCGGCGGCCGTGTGCGGCGACGGCGGCATACTCCGCGCCGGCGGGCAGCGGGGCGGGTGGTCGTCTCCCGGCTCAAGGGACGAAAATTCGTCCATGTCGTTGACCGAGCAGGCGATCGTGCGCATCAGGCGGCTCATCATGGACGGAGTGCTGTCGCCGGGCTCCCGGTTGCCTCCAGAACAGGAGCTGGCCGTCGAGCTCGGCCTGTCCCGGAATCTCCTCAGGGAGGCGGTGCGCTCCCTCGTCACCACGCGGGTGCTTGAGGTGCGCCGGGGTGACGGCACGTTCGTCACGAGCCTCATGCCCGAGCTGCTGCTGGAGGGGGTCGGGCTGGCGGTCGAGATGATGCGGGGCGATGATCTGCTGGAGATCGCCGAGGTGCGGCGGTTGTTCGAGCCGGTGGCCACGGGGCTCGCGGCCACGCGGATCACCGCCGATCAGCTCGCGGTGGTCGGGCGTCATCTGGAGGCGATGATCGCCGCGCAGGACGACGTGGAGGCGCTCAACCACCACGATGACGCCTTCCACCGCGCGGTGTTCGAGGCCACGGGCAACAGATCGCTGTTCGCCCTGCTCAGCGGCATCTCGGGCCGGACGCTTCGGGCTCGGGTGTGGCGGGGGCTGGTCGAGGACGACGTGGCCGGCCGTACGGTCGCCGAGCACACCGCCATCTACCGGGCGTTGGCCGACGGCGACGCCTCCCTGGCCCAGGCGGCGGCGCTCATGCACGTGAGCACCACGGAGACCTGGCTGAGGGAGAACCTCGGCAGATCGTTCACCGACACCGAGGCGCGGGAGCGCGCCGCGGACTGACGCCGTCGGCACGGCGGCCGCACACGGATGAAACTTTCAGCACGGCGCATCGCTCCATGCGCGGCCCGCGCCCGTACACGAGCGCTCGGGCCTGCTCGGCCGGCCGGCCGCCGGAGCCGGCCCTTGACGGGGTTCGATCATTCGTGTTTGCTCCGCCGTGGCATCGATCCCTGGCGCGGCTGCCCCCTGACCTGTCGTGACCACGATGGTGTTAACGCTCACACCCGACTCCGCGTCGAGGGGCCGGTGCTGCGCGGGGCCGCGACCGCCGGGAGGCCCGGGCGCCTGGCTCCCCCGCTCACCCGCAGGAGGAACGTTGCGAAGGATGGGACCGCGTCCCTCTCGGCCGCACTCGCCGCCGGTGTGCTCGCCGGCGGCCTGCTCGCCGTCCAGCCGGAGGTGAGCGCTTTGGACAACGGCGTGGCGCGGACACCGCCCATGGGCTGGAACAGCTGGAACACGTTCGGCTGCGACATCAGCGAATCGCTGATCAAGCAGATCGCCGACGCCGTCGTCGGCTCCGGGATGCGTGACCTGGGCTACACCTATGTCGTGGTGGACGACTGCTGGATGAGCTCCACCCGGGACTCGGCGGGGAACCTCCAGGCCGACGCGACGCGCTTCCCGAGCGGGATGAAGGCGCTCGGGGACCACCTGCACGCCCGGGGCCTGAAGTTCGGCATCTACCAGGCCCCGCTGGACAAGACCTGCGCGCAGTACTTCGGCTCCCATCCGGGCGCGACCGGCGCCCGGGGACACGAGGCCCAGGACGCCAGGCGGTTCGCCGCCTGGGGCGTGGACTACCTGAAGTACGACTGGTGCTCACCGAGCGGCACCATCGACGACCAGGTGCGCACGTTCACGAAGATGCGTGACGCGCTGGCGGCGACCGGGCGGCCGATCCTGTACAGCATCAACTCCAACAGCGTCCACGACAAGACCGGGCCGCGCCGCGACTGGGGCGACGTCGCCAACATCTGGCGGACCACCGAGGACATCACCAACACGTGGGACACCGGCCAGACGAACGGCTACCCGATGGGCATCCGGAACATCGTCGACGTCAACGTGCCGCTCGCCTCGTACGCCAGGCCGGGGGCGTTCAACGACCCGGACATGATGGAGGTCGGCCGGGGCGGCATGACCGACACCGAGATGCGCAGCCACTTCGCGCTCTGGGCGATGATGGCTTCGCCGCTCATCGCAGGCAACGACGTCCGGAACATGGACGCCGCCACCCAGGCGATCCTGAAGAACCAGAATCTGATCGCCGTCAACCAGGACCCGCTCGGCCTGCAGGCCACCCAGATCGGCGACGACGGCACCCGCCGCGTCCTGGCCAAGCGCCTGAGCGACGGCGACGTCGCGGTGGCCCTGTTCAACCAGGGCGCGAGCACCACCACCGTCAGCACCACCGCGTCCGCGATCGGCCTGTCGGGTGGTTCGTTCACCCTGCGCGACGCCTGGACGAACGCCACCAGCACCGGTTCCGGCGCCATCTCGGCCGACGTGCCGTCCCATGGCACGGTGGTCTACCGGGTCAGCGGGTGACCCGCGCGAGCCGGCTGAGGCCCCTCCGATCGGCCCGCCGGGCGCGAAGACATACCATGTCTCGGCCGCCTGGCCACGCGTGCCGGGTTCCAGCCAGGTTCGGATCTCCCGGGGCAGTCCGCTGTGGATCGGCGGATTCGAGGGATTGTGCGGCGGGGGACTGGACATCGGCCGGGGTTTGGTCATAGAAAGACATCCCATGTCCTGTCGATGATGAGCGGGTTTCAGGCGATCCTCCGGAGTTCCACGTTCGGGAGCGTGGGCCCTTCCGATCGCGGTGCGGTCAGCGACGGCAACGCAGCCGTGGTGCTTCGAAGGGAGAGACGATGGAACGCAGACGGTTCACGCTCGTCGCGGCTTTGGCCATGTCAGGGTGTCTGGCCGTGGCCTGCGGCGACACCGGTGGTGGTGGCGGCGGTGCCGGCGGGGGCGGGAGCGCGCCGGCGAAGCCGATCATCGGGGTCGACTACCCGCGCTCGGACACCGACTTCTGGAACTCCTACATCAGCTATGTGCCGAAGGTCGCCGGCGAGCTGGGGATGGAGCTCAAGACCACCAACTCCCAGAACGACATCGCCAAGCTGACGGCCAACGTGCAGACCCTAATGGGGCAGGGCATGCGCAGCGTGGTGATGGCGCCGCAGGACACCGCCGCCGTGGCTCCCACGCTCCAGCAGCTGGAGGCCAAGAAGATCCCCGCCGTGCTGGTGGACACGCGGCCGGACACCGGCAACGCCTTCATGGTCGTGCGCGCCGACAACCGGGCGTACGGCGAGAAGGCGTGCCACTTCCTCGGCGAGAAGCTCCAGGGCAAGGGCAAGGTGGTCATGCTGCAGGGCGACCTGGCGTCCATCAACGGCCGCGACCGCACCGAGGCGTTCAACGAGTGCATGAAGCAGAACCACCCCGGGGTCAAGGTCTTCGGCGAGGCCACGAAGTGGGACGGGGCGGTGGCCGCGCAGAAGCTCTCGACGATCCTCACCGCGAACCCGGACGTCAAGGGGGTGTACATGCAGTCCAGCTTCGCCCTCGCCGGGACGCTCCAGCTGCTCAGGCAGCGCGGCCTCCTGGTCCCGCCGGACGACCCCAAGCACGTCTTCGTGGTCTCCAACGACGGCATCCCGCAGGAGCTCAAGGAGATCGCCGCGGGCAACATCGACGCCACCGTCTCCCAGCCGGCGGACCTCTACGCGAGGTACGCGCTGACCTACGCCAAGGCGGCGGCCGAAGGCAAGACCTTCCAGCCCGGCGAGACCGACCACGACAGCACGATCGTCCAGGTGCGCCCCGGTCTGCTGGAGGACCAGCTGTCCGCGCCCCTGGTCACGGCCGACGGCGGCACGTACGGAGGGATCCCCAGCGTGAAGCACGACGACAAGTCGCTGTGGGGCAACAACCTGAGGTGAGAGGTCCTGTCATGGGCGAGTTCGCGGGAGGGCCCGCGAGCCCTTCACCCGATCGCGGGGTCGAGCCGGTCCACACGGGCCGGCCCGCCCTCGCGGAGGCTGAGCGTGTGTCCAAGAGGTACGGCGAGACGGTGGCGCTGGACCGCGCGCACATCACGATCGGCCAGGGGGAGGCCCACGCTCTCGTGGGCCGCAACGGCGCGGGCAAGTCGACCCTGGTCTCCATCCTCACCGGCCTGCAGGCCCCGGACGACGGCGAGGTCCGTTTCGCCGGGGCCCCCGCTCCCCGGCTGTCCGACCGGGACGCGTGGCGCGCGCGGGTCGCCTGCGTGTACCAGAAGTCCACGATCATCCCCGAGCTCACCGTGGCGGAGAACCTGTTCCTGAACCGTCATGAACGCAACAGGCTGGGTCTGGTCGGCTGGCGGAGCCTGTGGAGGAAGGCGGCCGAGTTGCTGGAGATGTGGTCGGTGGACGTCGACGTCCGGCGGCCGGCCGGTGAGCTCGGGGTCGAGGGGCGGCAGTTCGTGGAGATCGCGCGGGCGCTGTCGTTCGGCGCGAGGTTCATCATCCTGGACGAGCCCACCGCGCAGCTCGACGGCGGGGCGATCTCCCGGCTCTTCCAGCGGATGCGGGCCATGCGGGAGCAGGGGGTCACCTTCCTGTTCATCAGCCACCACCTGCAGGAGGTCTACGAGATCTGCGACACGGTCACGGTCTTCAGGGACGCCCGGCACATCGTCACCGCGCCGGTGGCGGAGCTGCCGCAGGCGGATCTGGTGGCCGCGATGACCGGCGAGGCCGCGGGCCTGCGGCAGAACGCCGCCCGCCCGGCGGTCCGGCCGGACGCCTCGGTCGTCCTGGACGTCCAGGGCCTGACCGGCGGCGCCTACCACGAGGTGGACCTGCGGGTCCGCTCGGGAGAGATCGTCGGCCTGGCAGGCCTGGGGGGCAGCGGGAAGACGGAGCTCGCCGAGACCATCGTGGGCCTGCGCGCCCCGCGGGCGGGAGCCGTGCGCGTGGCCGGCGGCCGTCCGCGTCCCGGAAGCGTGCCGGCCTCGCTGGGCGCCGGGGTGGGGTTCGTGCCGCGGGACCGCCATCACCAGGGCCTGGTGCCGTTGATGTCGGTCGCCGACAACGCCACGATGACCGTTCCCGAGCGGCTCGGCACGGCGGGGTTCGTCAGCGGCAGGCGCAGGGACGAGCTGGCCCGCGAGATGATCGGCAATCTGGAGATCAAGACGCCCGGCCCCGAACTGCCCGTCTCGGGTCTGTCCGGCGGCAACCAGCAGAAGGTCGTCATGGCCCGCGCCCTGGCGAACGACCCTCGCCTGCTCGTGCTCATCACGCCGACCGCCGGGGTGGACGTCCGGTCGAAGGAGTTCCTGCTCGGCAAGGTGGAGGAGATCGCCGGGAACGGGACCGGCGTGGTGATCGCCTCCGACGAACTCGACGATCTGCGGCTGTGCGACCGGGTGCTCGTGCTGTTCCACGGCCGGGTCGTCGCGGAGCTGGCCGCCGGTTGGCACGACCACGAGATGGTGGCCGCCATGGAAGGAATCGACCTCGATGCCTGAGACCACCGCCGCGCACACCGCGACGGGCCACCCGCAGGGCTCCCCGCCGCCGCAGGACGCGCGAAGGCGCCGCGCGGGGCTCCGCCTGGCACGGCTGCGGGACCTCGCCCTGGTCCCCGCGGTCGTCGTGATCGCGATCGTCGGCCAGATCGTCAACCCGATCTTCCTGCAGGGCGACAACGTGATCAACATCCTGCAGACCATGTCGGAGATCTCGCTGCTCGTGCTGGCGCAGACGCTCGTGCTGGTCAGCGGCAGGATGGACCTCTCGCTGGAGTCCACCTTCGGGCTGGCGCCCGGAGTGGCCGCCTGGATGACGGTCGCGGCGGGGGCCGGGCACGGGCTCGGACTGCTGCCCGGGATGTGGGCCATCCCGGTGACCCTCGCGGTCGGGGTGCTGGCCGGGGTGGTGAACGCGCTGTTCATCGTCAGGTTCGGGCTCAACGGCTTCATCGTCACCCTCGGCATGCTCATCGTGCTGCGGGGGCTCCTCACCGGCATCTCCGGTGGGCAGACCTTCTTCAACCTGCCGCCGTCCATGACCTACTTCGGCTCGACCATGTGGCTCGGCGTGCCCGCGTCGATCTGGATCTGCCTGCTGCTGTTCGCGGTGGGCATCGTGCTCCTGGGGTACACCCGGTTCGGCCGCTCGCTGTACGCCATCGGCGGGAACATCGACGCCGCCAAGGCGGCCGGCATCCACACCGGCCGGGTCCTGTGGACGACGTTGATCGCCGCCGGCCTGCTCGCCGCGATCGGCGGCCTCCTGCTGTCGGGCCGGCTGGCCTCCGTCGCCGCCGGGCAGGGCAACGGAGCGATCTTCACGGTGTTCGCCGCCGCCGTCATCGGCGGCGTCAGCCTCAACGGCGGCAAGGGCACGGTGTTCGGCGCCTTCACCGGCATCCTGCTGCTCTACATGATCCAGAACGTCCTCACCCTCGCGGGCGTCCCGGCGCAGTGGATCGACGCGCTCAACGGGGCGATCATCCTGTCGGCCCTCGCCATCTCCCGCCTGACCGGCGGAAAGGTGCAGGAATGACCGGTGACCGTAGCCGGTCGCCCGCAGGGCTACGACGGCAGCAGCGGCAGCAGCGCGTTGAGGCGGCCGGACGCGAACCCGGACAGATCCAGCGAGCAGAAGGTGAAGCCGGCGCCGCGGACGGCGGCGTCGACCCGTTCGCGCAGCTCGCCGACGCGGGGGATCTCGGCCCGCGGCACCTCGACCCGGGCGAGGGTGCCGCCGGCGTGGGCGCGCACCCGGCACACCGGGAAGCCCAGCTCGCGCAGCGCCGCCTCCGCGGCCTCGACCCTGCGCAGGACCTCGGGGGTGACCGGGTCGCCATAGCTCACCCGCGAGGCCAGGCAGGGCGCGGCCGGCTTGTCCGCGGTGGCCAGGCCCAGCTCCCGGCTGACGGCGCGCACGCCCGCCTTGGTCAGCCCGGCGTCCACCAGCGGCGCGACGGCGCCGCGCTCGGCCGCGGCCCGCTGCCCGGGCCGGTGGTCGCCGAGGTCGTCGAGGTTGGTGCCGAGCGCGACGCGGGCGTCCATCGCCGCCGCCAGCGGCGCCAGCGCGTCGAACAGCGCCGATTTGCAGTGGTAGCAGCGGTCGGCGCCGTTGGCGGCGTACTCGGGCCGCTCGGCTTCGTCGGTGCACACCTCGACGTGGGCCAGGCCGTGCCGTCGCGCGAACGCGCGGGCCGCGGCTCGTTCGGAGGCGGCCAGGCTGGGGGAGACCGCGGTCACGGCGAGCGCCCGCGTGCCGAGCACCCGGGCGGCGGCGAAGGCCAGCAGCGCGGAGTCGGCGCCGCCGGAGTAGGCGACGACGACGGCCTTCTCCAGGCGCAGCCGCGCCGTCAGACGCTCCATGCCGTCGCCCTGCCCGGCGCCGGCCGGGTTCGCCGGAACGGGGTGATCAGTCATCGACGGCACCGCCGAAGGCGGGGGAGCCGGTGAGGCTCTCCTCCACGCCGAGCACATGCAGGGCGGCGTGGAGGCGGGCCCGCTCGGGGTCGCGCGCCAGCAGGGCCCGATGGATGGCCCGGTGCTCGCGCAGGGTGCGCCGGGGCGCCTCGGGGTCGGTCATGCCGCGCCAGATCCTGGCCCGCACGGTGCGGCCGGACATGTTCCGGACCACCGCGGCGAGCACCGCGTTTCCGCAGTGGGAGACGATCAGCGAGTGGAAGTCCTCGTCGAGGGCGACCAGCTTCCCGTGGTCGATCTCGCTCGCGGCGACGAGCTGCTCGGCCTCGTCGAGCAGCTCGCCCAGACGGACGAGGTCGGCGTCGGGGACGCGCGTGGCGGCCACCGCCGTCGCGTCCGACTCCAGGAGCCTGCGCACGTGCAGGAACCGCCCGGCACCGGCGGCCACGTGGAAGTCGGCGGCGAAGCCCATCCCGTCGAGCAGCAGGTCGGGCGAGAGGCTGGTGACGTAGGTGCCGTCGCCCTGGCGGGTCTGCAGGACCCGCACGGCGATCAGCGCCCGGACGGCCTCGCGCAGGGTGTTGCGGGCGACGCCGAGCTGCTCGGCGAGGTCCTTCTCGACGGGGAGCTTCTGGCCCGGGCGCAGCTCCCCATCGATGATCATCTGTTTGATCGTGTCGATCGCGCCCTCGATCACGCCCATCTCAGCCTCCCCAACGGTGCCCATCAGGGTATCGGTAGGCGGCCACGGAACCAGGGTGCATGCGGGCGCCGTAACCGGGCGCCTCTGGCAACCGGTAGCGGCCGCGCTCGACGCGCACGGGGTCGGTGAAGTGCTCGTGCAGATGGTCGACGTATTCCAGGACGCGTCCGTCGAGGCTGCCGCTCACGCAGACGTAGTCGACGATCGCCATGTGCTGGACCAGCTCGCACAGGCCCACGCCCCCGCCGTGCGGGCACACCGGCACGTCGAACTTGGCGGCCATGAGCAGGACCGGGACGATCTCGTTGACCGAGGCCAGGCGGCAGGAGTCGATCTGGCAGTAGTCGATCGCGCCCGCCTGCAGAAGCTGCTTGAACATGACGCGGTTGTGGCAGTGCTCGCCGGTGGCCACCCCGACCGGCGCGACCGCCTTGCGGATGGCCGCGTGGCCGAGGACGTCGTCGGGGCTGGTCGGCTCCTCGATCCACAGCGGCTCGTACGGCGCGAGCCGGTTCACCCACTCGATGGCCTCGGGCACGTCCCACACCTGGTTGGCGTCGATCATCAGCGTCCGGCCGCCCATCGCCTCGCGGGCGATCGCCAGCCGGCGGATGTCGTCCTCGACGCTCGCGCCGACCTTGAGCTTGACGTGGGTCCAGCCGTCGGCGACGGCCTCGCGGCACAGGCGGCGAAGCTTGTCGTCGTCGTAGCCGAGCCATCCGGGGGAGGTGGTGTAGGCGGGGTACCCGTGTTCGGCGAGTTCGGCGATCCGCGCCTCGCGCGTGGGGGCGAGCGCGGCCAGCATCTCGACGGCCTCGGCGGGGGTGAGCACGTCCGACAGGTAGCGGAAGTCGCAGGCGGCGACCAGCTCCTCGGGCGGCATGTCCGCCACGAGGCGCCACAGCGGCTTGCCCGCCCGGCGCGCCGCCAGATCCCAGGCGGCGTTCAGCACGGCCGCGGCCGACAGGTGCACCACGCCCTTCTCCGGCCCCAGCCAGCGCATCTGGCTGTCGGCCATGATGTCGCGGTACAGGCCGCCGAGGTCGGCCGCAAGCTCGTCCACGTCGCGGCCCGCCAGGCGTTTCGCGATCTGCTCGGCCGCGGCCACGCACAGGTCGTTGCCCCGGCCGATCGTGAAGGTCAGGCCGTACCCCGACAGGTCGCGGTCGTCGGTCTCCAGCACGACGTACGCCGCCGAGTAGTCGCCGTCGGGGTTCATCGCGTCGGAGCCGTCGAGCGTGGCCGAGGTCGGGAATCTGATGTCGATCACGTTCACGGAGGTGATCGTCGGCATGGGCGACTCCAATTAACCCGATGAATATGCTTCGAACAGTAGGCTCCTCCCGGGAACAGGTCAAGCTGACCGGGGGAGATCGTCTAGGCGGACTTCGTATTAACCCGATGAATCTGCCAGGCTCATCATAGGACGTACTCATGGAGACCAGGGGAGAAGACGAATCGTGAAGCTGATGCGTGTGGGACCACCGGGCCGCGAGCGGCCCTGCGTCATGGGTCCCGACGGCCGGGTGCTGGAGCTGTCGTCGCTGACGGCGGACATCGACGGCGCGTTCCTGGAAGGAGGAGGGGTCGAGCGGGTGCGGTCCGCCCTGGCGGACGGCCGGCTCCCCGAGGCCGGGCCGTATGACCGGGTCGGCGCGCCGGTGGCCCGCCCGGGGAAGATCGTCTGCATCGGGTTGAACTACTTCGACCACGCGGAGGAGACCGGGGTGGCGAGCCCTCCCGAGCCGGTGGTCTTCATGAAGGCGCCCAACACGCTCGTCGGCCCGGACGACGAGGTCCTGGTGCCGCGGCGCAGCGTGAAGACCGACTACGAGGTCGAGCTGGCCGTGATCCTCGGCCGTGCGGCCCGCTACCTGCCCTCGCCGGAGAACGCGGCGGAGGTGATCGCCGGCTACGCGATCGCCAACGACGTCTCAGAGCGCGAGTTCCAGCTCGAGCGCGGCGGCCAGTGGGACAAGGGCAAGTCGTGCGAGACGTTCAACCCGATGGGGCCCTGGCTGGTCACCGCGGACGAGGTCGGCGACCCGCAGGCGCTCGGCATGCGGCTGTGGGTCAACGGGGAGCTCCGCCAGAACGGCAGCACCAAGGACCAGATCTTCGGCGTGCACCACGTGATCTGGTACCTCAGCCAGTTCATGGTGCTGGAGGCCGGCGACGTGGTGAACACCGGCACCCCGGCGGGCGTGGCGCTCGGCCGCGGTCCCCGCGCGTACCTGCGCGAAGGCGACGTGGTCGAGGTCGAGATCGACGGCCTCGGCCGCCAGCGCCAGCGGATGGGGCAGGCGTGAGCGAGCCGGCGGGCACGCGCGGGGCGTTCGAGTCGTAGGAGGAACCAGACCATGCGCATTGAACTGGCCTACGGCACGGACGGGCTCGTCGTGGACCTCCCCGGCGACCGGACCACCGTGATCACGCCGGTCGACCGGGAGGCCGCGGCGGACGAGGCCGCCGAACTGCGGCGCGCCCTGCGCGACCCCGTCGCGGGGCCGCCGCTGCGCGAGCGTGTGCGCCCCGGGCAGACGGTCGCCGTCTCCGCCTGCGACGGCACCAGGCCGCAGCCGAGGCACCTCATGATCCCGGCGATCCTCGCCGAGCTGGACGGGGTGGTCGACCTGGACGACGTCGTGATCCTGGTCGCCACCGGCACGCATCGCGGCAACACCGGCGCCGAGCTGCGCGCGATGTTCGGAGACCAGGTCGTGGACGCCGTGCGGATCGTCAACCACGACGCGCGTGACGCCTCGTCGCTGCGCTGGGTGGGCCGGCTCGGCGAGGACGTCCCGGTGTGGCTGAACAAGGAGTGGCTCGACGCGGACGTGCGGATCACGACCGGCTTCGTGGAGCCGCACTTCTTCGCCGGCTTCTCCGGCGGCCCGAAGCTGGTGGCGCCCGGGCTCGCGGCCCTGGAGACCGTGCTCACCCTGCACGACGCGGCCCGCATCGGCGACCCGCGGGCCACCTGGGGGGTCATCGAGGGCAACCCGGTCCACGACGACGTCCGGGCAATCGCCGCCGCGACCGGCGTCACCTTCGGCCTCGACGTCATGCTGAACCGCCGGCAGGAGATCGTGCGGGCGTTCGGCGGCGACCTGCTCCCGATGCACGCCGCGGCCACGGCGGCCGTCCGGGCGACGGCGATGCGGCCGGTCGCCGAGCCGTTCGACGTGGTGGTGACGACCAACGCCGGCTTCCCGCTCGACCAGAACCTCTACCAGTCGGTCAAGGGCATGAGCGCGGCCGCGCAGGTGGTCAGGCCCGGGGGGACCATCGTCTGCGCCGCCGAGTGCCGCGACGGCTTCCCCGACCACGGCTCCTACCGGGAGGTGCTCACCTCCGCCGCGTCCCCCGAGGCGCTGTTCGAGGAGATCTCCCGCCGCGCCGTCACCGTGCCCGACCAGTGGCAGGTGCAGATCCAGGCCCGCATCCAGCGCGCCGCCCGCGTGATCATGTACACCTCCTTCCTCGGCGACGCCGAGCTGGCCGCCGCCCACCTTGAGCGCAGCCACGACGTCGCCGCCACCGTCGAGGGCCTCAAGGGCCGGGTGTGCGTCCTGCCGGAGGGCCCCATGACCGTCCCTTACGTCGTCTCCGCATGAACGGATCGTTCGACCTCGGGTACGCGCGGGTCGACCTCGGCCGGGAGGCCCGCCAAGGGCTGCCGGAGATCGTCTACGGGCCGGGCAAGCGGGTGCCGGAGATCATCGGAATCGTCTCCGCCCTGCTCGACCAGAACACCGGGCCCGTCCTGGTGACGCGCGTCGAAGCCGACGCCGCCGCGGCGGTGCTCGCCTCACTCCCCGAAGGCCGGTACGAGCCCGGCGCCCGGCTGCTGGTCTGGCGCGAGGCCCGCCCGGCCGGGCACACCGTGGCGGTGGTCACCGCGGGGACCGCGGACGGCCCGGTGGCCGCCGAGGCCGCCGCCGTCGCGTCCGCCCTCGGCCTGCGCGCGACGCTCGTCCGCGACGTGGGGGTCGCCGGGCTGCACCGGGTGCTGGCCGTCGTCGACGACCTGCGCGCGGCCGACAGCGTGATCGTGATCGCCGGCATGGAGGGCGCGCTGGCCAGCGTCGTCGGCGGTCTCGTCGAGACGCCGGTGATCGCGGTGCCCACCTCCACCGGCTACGGCGCGGCGCTGGAGGGGGTGACGGCCCTGCTGGCGATGCTCACCTCCTGCGCGGCCGGGATCACCGTGGTGAACATCGACTCGGGGTTCGGCGCCACGCTCGCGGCCTATCGCCTCACGAGGAGGCCGGGGTGATCCTCCATCTGAACCCGTTCACCGGCCTGGCCGGGGACATGCTGCTCGGGGCGCTGCTGGACGCGGGGGCCTCCCTGGACGCCGTGCGGCGCGCCGTCACCCTGACCGGCCTGACCGGGTGGCGGGTGGACGCCGAGGAGGTTCGCACCGGCCCCCTGGTCGCCGTCCGCGTCCGGGTCGGCGTCGAGGACGACGCCACGGAGCGCTCCGCGTCGGAGCTGCTGGCGATGGCGGCCCGGACCGGCCTGCCGGTCGCCGAGGCGGCGCTCACCGCCATCGCCGAGGCCGAGGGCGCGCTGCACGGCGTACCCGCCGCCGACGTGCACCTGCACGAGCTCGGCGGGCACGACACGCTGATCGACATCGTCGGCTGCGCGGCGGCCCTGCGCGACCTCGGGGTGACGCACGTCCACAGCGCGCCGGTGCCGCTCGGCTCCGGCGCCGTGCGCACCCGGCACGGTGTGCTGCCCGTGCCCGCTCCCGCCACGCTCGCTCTGCTCGAAGGGGCGATCGTCCGGGGCGGGGCGGTGGGGGAGGCGGTGACCCCCACGGGGGCCGCCCTGCTCCGCGCCGCCGGCGCGACCTACGGCGCGGCGCCCGAGATGACGCTGCGCGCCACCGGGTACGGTGCCGGCACCCGGGAGCTGCCGGACCGTCCCAACGTGGTCGTGGCCATGCTCGGAGAGCCCGTGGCCGAGGCCGGCAGGCAGGTCGTCCTGTCGACCAACCTCGACGACGTGACCGGCGAGGTTCTCGGGCACGTCATCGCACGGGCCCTGGACGCGGGCGCCGCCGACGCCTGGGTCACGCCCGCGGTCATGAAGAAGGGCCGCCCCGCCCATGTCCTGCACGTGCTGACCTCCCTGGAGCTGGCCGGCCGCCTGCAGGAGCTGGTGCTCGCCGAGACGGGCAGCCTGGGGCTGCGGCGGAGCGTGGTCGAGAAGGTCGCCCTGCCCCGGCACTTCGAGACCGTGCGCCTGTACGGTCAGGACGTGCGGATGAAGCACGGGCGGTGGGGCGTCAAGCCAGAGCACGACGACCTGGTGCGGCTGGCCGCGGCCACCGGCAGACCGTTGAGGCAGCTCGCGCTGGAGGCGCTGGAAGCGCTGTGACGACGCGACATGGGATGTCTCCGCACGGCTCGCCCCGTCCCCCTGCCCCGACGACGCTCGGTGACCTTCCACGGCGAGGTGGGCGGGGGAGCCGGACCCCGGCAAGCGGGGCTCGCCGTCACGCGATGCGGCCGACATCCCATGTCTGGGCTGAAAGTTTCACCTCAGCCGCTTCCCGCCCTCCGCTTTCCGACTCCACGGGAGGCCTTTCTCGACCCCCGTCCACGCCGAAACCCCTGGTGCGGGGGCATGTCTCGCCGCGCCCAAAAGACATCCGATGTATCTCCGGAGACGCGGCGCAGCGGCAATCTTGACACCCGGAAACCTGCGCTTAACATCGGGTGTCTGAGACTAAGATCGGCGCGGTCATCGCTCAGTCCTCCCATCCCGGCTGCCGGCGGGCCGTCCCGGCGACCGGTGGGGCGGAACCGCTGAGGCGATGTCCGGCACCGGCCATCTGTCGGACGTCGACGCCTTCAACGTCACCAGGTGACCGCGGCCGGCCGGCAGCCGCGGTGCCCGCCGCGCCGTAGTCCCGTCCGTACCCCCCCTCGGGATGGAGAAATCGATATGTCTGACTTCTCGCGCAGGCAGCTGTTCAGGTTCGGCGCGGTGGGAGCCGGCGCCGCCTTGCTGCCGTTGCAGTGGACGGCGGTGGCGCGGGCGGGGTCGGTCGCGCCGGCGCAGGTGCTGGCCGCGAACGATCTGGCGCTGTGGTACGACGAGAGCGCCGGCACCGACTGGCTGCGGGCGCTCCCGATCGGCAACGGGCGGCTGGGCGCCATGGTCTTCGGCAACGTCGACGTGGAGCGGCTGCAGCTGAACGAGGACACCGTCTGGGCGGGCGGGCCTTACGACCAGAGCAACACCCGGGGCGCGGGCGCGCTGGCGCAGATCCGGCAACTGGTGTTCCAGAACCAGTGGGGCCAGGCCCAGACCCTGATCGACCAGAACATGCTCGGCAGCCCCGCGGGCCAGCTCGCCTACCAGACCGTGGGCAACCTGCGGCTGACCTTCGGCGCCGGCGGCGGCGGGGTGTCGGAGTACAACCGCGTCCTCGACCTGACCACGGCCACCACCGTGACGACGTACCTGCAGAACGGCATACGGCACCGGCGCGAGACGTTCGCCAGCGCGGCCGACCAGGTCATCGCCGTCCGGCTGACCGCCGACCGGACCGGCTCGATCACCTTCTCCGCGACGTTCGACAGCCCCCAGCGCACCACCCGCACCAGCCCCGACAGCGCGACCGTGGGCCTGGACGGCGTCTCGGGCGACATGGAGGGCAAGACCGGCTCGGTGCGGTTCCTGGGACTGGCACGGGTCCTCGCCGACGGCGGCACCGTCAGCAGCTCCGGCGGCACGCTGCAGGTACGCGGCGCCAACAGCGTGACCGTGCTGATCTCCATCGGCTCCAGCTACGTCAACTACCAGAACGTCGGCGGCGACTACCAGGGCATCGCCCGCAACCACCTGAACGCCGCCGCCGCCAGGACCTACGACGACCTGCGCTCGCGGCACGTGACCGACTACCAGCGCCTGTTCGGGCGCACCACCCTGGACCTGGGCCGCACCGCCGCGGCCGACCAGCCGACCGACGTCCGCATCGCGCAGCACGGCAGTGCCAACGACCCGCAGTTCTCCGTGCTGCTGTTCCAGTACGGCCGGTACCTGCTGATCTCCTCCTCCCGGCCGGGCACGCAGCCGGCGAACCTGCAGGGCATCTGGAACGACTCGCTGGCCCCGGCCTGGGACTCCAAATACACCATCAACGCCAACCTGCCGATGAACTACTGGCCGGCCGACACCACCAACCTGGCCGAGTGCTTCGACCCGGTGTTCAAGATGATCGGCGACCTGTCGGTCACCGGCGCCCGCACCGCCCGGGTGCAGTACAACGCCGGCGGCTGGGTCACCCACCACAACACCGACGCCTGGCGCGCCTCCTCCGTCGTCGACGGCGCGCTGTGGGGGATGTGGCAGACCGGCGGCGCGTGGCTGTCCACCCTGATCTGGGACCACTACCAGTTCACCGGCGACCAGGCGTTCCTGCAGCAGTACTACCCCGCGCTCAAGGGCGCCGCGCAGTTCTTCCTCGACAGCCTGGTGACCGAACCCAGCCTGGGATACCTGGTCACCAACCCCTCCAACTCTCCCGAACTGCCGCACCACTCGGGCGTCAGCGTGTGCGCCGGCCCCACGATGGACAACCAGATCCTGCGCGACCTGTTCAACGCCTGCGCCCAGGCCAGCCAGGTGCTCGGCACCGACGCCGACTTCCGCACCCGGGTGCTCGCGGCCCGCGACCGGCTCGCGCCGATGAAGGTCGGCTCGCGCGGCAACATCCAGGAATGGCTGTACGACTGGGTGGAGACCGAGCCCAACCACCGGCACGTCTCCCACCTGTACGGCCTGCACCCCAGCAACCAGATCACCAAGCGCGGCACCCCGTCGCTGTACAACGCCGCACGGCGCACCCTGGAGCTGCGTGGCGACGACGGCACCGGCTGGTCGCTCGCCTGGAAGATCAACTACTGGGCGCGGATGGAGGAGGGCAGCCGGGCGCACACCCTGATCCGCCTGCTGGTCACCACCGCCCGCCTGGCGCCCAACATGTTCGACCTGCACCCGCCGTTTCAGATCGACGGCAACTTCGGCGCCACCTCCGGCATCGCCGAGATGCTGCTGCAGAGCCACAACGGCGAACTGCACGTGCTGCCCGCCCTGCCGTCGGCCTGGCCCAGCGGCAAGGTCCAGGGCCTGCGCGGCCGCGGCGGCTACACCGTCGACACCACCTGGAACTCCGGCGCGCCCGAAGAGATCCTCATCAGGTTCGACCGGGCCGGCACGGTCAACGTGCGCAGCCGGCTGTTCACCGGGACCTACACGGTGGTCGACACGACCAGCGGCGCCGCGGTCACCGTGACCAAACCCGAGTCCGACGTCATCAGGCTGACCGGCGAGGCCGGCCGCGCCTACCGCATGTCGGGCAAGGCGGCCGCCGGCGGGCACGTGCGCATCGCCAACGCCACCACCGGGCTGGTGCTGGACAGCGGCGGCAACGTCGCCTCAGGGGCCAACCTGAAGCAGTGGACCTGGGACGGCAACAACAACATGCAGTGGCAGCTGGTGGACCTGGGCGGCGGGTGGAACCGCATCGTGAACCGCACCAACGGCATGGTCGCCGACAGCTGGGGCAACACCGCCAACGGCGCCGTCTGCCGGCAGGCGGCGTGGAACGGCGGCAACAACCAGCAGTGGCGCCTCAACAGCACGGGCAACGGCCGCTACCAGATCATCAACCGCGGCACCGGCACCGCCCTGGACGGCATGGGCAACAGCACCGCCGGCTCCAACGTGGCCATGTGGGCGCCCAACACCAACACCAACAACCTGTGGACCATCATCGCGGTCTGACGACCGCGGACCCGGTACGGCCCTGAGCCCCACGAGCTTCGCCGCACCCGCCCCGGCGGGTGCGGCGAAGCACTCCACCGGGCCGGGCGCGGCGGGCAGGTCATGGTTCGGCGACGGACCCGCTGGTGCGGACCGCCGCTGGACGCGATGGACGAGCTCGAAGGGGAATCGGCCCCGGCGCCCGCCAGGCGGGCGCCGGGGCCTTCGTGTCAGCCGACCTGGGTGAGCCTCCACTGCTGGTTGGTGCCGCTGTTACAGGTCCACTGGGTGAGCTGGACGTCGTTCGCCGTGGAGGCGCTGGGGACGTCCAGGCACTTGCTGCTGTTCGCCGAGACGATCCGGTAGACGCCCGTTCCGGCGGATTCGAAGCGCCACTTCTGGTTGGCGGCGCCCGAGCAGCCCCACTGCTGGACCAGGGCGCCGTCGGCGGTCGAGGAGCCCGCGACCTGCATGCACTTGCTGCTGTGCACGGCGGCCAGGGTGAACGTCCCGTTGCCCGAGTCGGTCACCTTCCACTGCTGGTTGGTGCCGCCGCCGGCCGTCCACTGGATGACGGCGCCGCCGTCGGCGGTCGACTGGCCTCTGACGTCGGCGACCTTGTTGCTGTGCCCGGCGGTCAGCGTGTAGACACGTCCGCTCTGCGGGCCGCCGCCGCTACCGCCGCCGTTGCCGACGCCCCTGCCGTTGAAGGTGACCGAGTCGACGTCGAAGGAGTTCGCCGTCGGCGCCCGGAACACCATGTAGATGTTGCGGGTGCCACCGGGGTTGGTGACGGCCGCCGCCGGCAGCGACAGGTAGTTGTTCCAGCCGCCGGTGCTCGGCACCGAGCTGGACGCGATGAGCGCCCCGGTCGGCGAGTCGGCGCGCAGCTCGATCGATCCGCCGGTGCTGGACGCCGACGAGACGCGGAAGGACACCGAGTCGATCCCCGACAGGTTCATCGGCGTGAAGGAGAGCCAGTCACCGCCCGAGATCTCGCCGATGCGCCTGCCGCCCTCGGCCCCGGCCTGGTCGATGGTCCGGACACCCGACGAGCCGGTGAAGAACTCGGCCTGCTTGTGCTTGGGCTGCAGCGTGATCCCGGTGCTGGTCTTCAGGCCGCTCCCGTCGGTGTACTCGGCGATCAGCACGTAGTAGACGTTGGAGGCCTCGTCGTGCCCGGAGGCGGTGGTCGTGATGTTCCCCGAGCAACCGGTGACCTGACCGGTGTCATGGCTGTGCTGGTCGTGGCCGAGCGCGCCGATCACGGTGACCCGCGAGCAGTCGACCGTGCCGTCCTCGGGATCGGTGACGTTCACCGTGTAGGCGACGGTGTCGCCGAAGTCGATGAACCCGCCGTCCGCCGGTGCGCTGAAGACGACCCTGGGACGGGTGTTGCCGACGACCACCGACACCGTGACGGTGCCCGTCCTCCCGCCGGAGTCCCGTACGGTCAGCCTGGCGTTGTAGGTGCCGTTGGCGGTGTACGTGTGGGACGGGTTCGCGCTGGTGGAGGTCCCGCCGTCGCCGAAGTCCCAGGCGTAGGTGATCGCGTCGCCCTCCGGGTCGGAGGAGCCGGCGGAGGAGAACGCGACCGTCAGCGGGGCGCTGCCCGAGTCGGGGGTGGCGGTCGCCCGGGCGACGGGGGAGCGGTTGCCGCCGACGTAGTCGATCCGGTAGATGCCGTCGTCGGTGTTGTTGTGGCCGAAGCCGTTGCCCCATTCGGCGAGGTACAGGGCGCCGTCCGGGCCGAACTTCATGTCGATGGGCGCGTGCAGGGCGAGCTGGGCGACGAAGGGGTTGATCTTCAGGAGGTTGCCCGAGGAGTCCAGCCGCAGTTCCTTGACGAAGTTGCGGCTCCATTCGTAGAGGAACGGCGTCTTGTCGAAGTACTCGGGGAACTTGCGGTCGGAGGTGCTGGCCGGGTTGTAGTCGTAGAACGGGCCGCCCATCGGCCCCGCGCCGCCGCAGCAGTTGATCTCGGGGAACTGGGCGGAGGCGTGGTAGTTGTACCAGATGGTCGCGGACTTGGCCGCGGGCAGGCTGGTCAGCCCGGTGTTGTTGGGCGAGTTGTTGACCGGCGCCGAGCAGTTGAACTTCGAGCCGGAGGTGTTGGTGGCGAAGTTGAAGTCGTTGAACGGGATGTTGTTCCCGACGCAGTAGGGCCAGCCGTAGAAGCCCGGCTCCTTGATCAGGTTCCATTCGACGGTGCCTTCGGGGCCGCGGTTGGCGTTCGCCGCGCCCGCGTCGGGGCCGTAGTCACCCACCGAGATCCAGCCGGTCTCCTTGTCGACGGCGAACCGGAACGGGTTGCGGAAGCCCATCGCGTAGATCTCGGGACGCGTCTTGGCGGTCCCGGGCGCGAAGAGGTTGCCCTGCGGGATCGTGTAGGTGCCGTCGGCTTCGGGGTGGATGCGCAGGATCTTGCCGCGCAGGTCGTTGGTGTTGGCGGAGGAGCGCTGGGCGTCGAAGTGCTCCCGCCCGGCACGTTCGTCGATCGGCGCGTAACCGCTGGAGCCGTTGGGGTTGGTGTCGTCGCCGGGGCCGATGTAGAGGTTGCCGTTCGGGCCGAACGTCAGGTAGCCGCCGGTGTGACCCGGCTCGTCGACGTTGCGGTACGCCGGGATCTCGATGATCTTCCGCTCGCTCGCCATGTCGAGCGTGGTGCCGTTGAGCGTGAACCGGGACACCCGGTTGACCTCGGCGCTGCCCGCGGGCGAGAAGTTGAGGTAGATCCAGCGGTTGCTGGCGAAGTTCGGATCGAGCGCGATGCCGATCCCGCCGTCCTCGCCGCCGGTGTAGACCTGCAGGGTGCCGATCGTGCGCGGCGCCCCGCCGGGGGCGATCATGTTGACCTTGCCCGACCGGGAGATGTAGTAGACCGTGCCGTCGGCGGCCACGTCCAGCTCCATGGGCTGGTCAGGCGCGCCGTCCAGGGTGACCTTCTGGAACCGGGCCGCGACCGTGCCGCCGCAGTCACCGGCCGCGGCGCCCGCCGCCCACCGTACTCCGCCGAGCAGGTGCTGCCTGAACAGCGGCTCGGAGTAGGAGGAGGCGTTGTGGCCCATCGCGGTGGCCCACATCTTGCCCCCTTCGGGGGTGTGGCACCAGGAGATCGGGTGGTCGGCGCCCATCCTGCTCGACCCGGCGTCGTAGGTGGTCTCGTCCGCGGTGACCAGCACGTGGACGGAGCCGCGCATGTTCTTGTCGAAGTTGTACCACTCCTCGGTGCGCCCCCACCGGTCCGGCAGCCCCTGGGTCGAAGGGTGCACCTTGTCGGCGACCTTGGCGGTGCCCTGCACGGTCGCGGAGTGCGCGGTCATGTGGGCGCCGCCCATCACGACCTGGTCCCACCAGGGGAACTGCGACTCGATGTTCATGTCGGTGGCGTTGTGGACCGCGACGATGCCGCGGCCGCCGCGCACGTACGCCTGCGCCGCCTGGCGCTGCGCGTCGTTGTCCCAGACCATGCCGGAGGTCTGGAACATGATCACGGCGTCGTAGGTGCTCAGGGTCGCCGTGTTGAAGACGCTGGAGTCCTCACTGCGGTCGACCTGGAAGTTGTTCTCGGTCGCGAGCTGCTGGAACATGGTGACGCCGGCGCTGATGGAGTCGTGCCGGTAGGCGCCCGACGCCGTCTTGGTGAACAGCAGCACCTTGAACAGCGGGGCCGCGGCGTGCGCCGACGGCACCGCGGTGAACGGCAGCAACAGCAGGAAGGCCGCCAGGACGTGAAGCAGGCGTGGTTTTCGCATGAGGGCTCTCCAGGGGGTGGACGCCGGCCCTCGGCCGGCGCGGAGGACCGCTGATGGCGCGGTTTGGCGCATGACTCTCCTAAGGGGGACAGGGGAGCGGGCGAGGGCGCCGGGGACGCCCTCGCCCCGATGTGAAGGCCGGCTCAGACCCTGGCCCATCTCTGGCCGGTGGCGCCGTTGCAGGTCCAGATCTGGGCCTTGGTGCCGTTGGCGGTGCCGTTGCCGGTCACGTTCAGGCACTTGTTGGCGCCGATGGCGGTGATGGTGCCGTCGGAGTTGAGACGCCATTTCTGGTTGTTCTGGCCGTTGCAGTCCCAGATGAGGACGGCGGTGCCGTCGGCCGTGCCGGCGCCGCTGACGTCGAGGCACTTGTTGCCGTAGACCCGCAGCTCACTGGCGCTGGTCGAGGTCCACTGCTGGTTGGCCTGGCCGTTGCAGTCCCAGATCTGGGCCAGGGCGCCGTTGGTCTGCGAGGCGCCGTTGACGTCCAGGCACCGGCCCGATGCCACCCCCTTGATCGCGTTCTGGGTCGATCCGCCGGTGGACGTGTCGAGCGTGAAGGCGTCCAGGTCGAACAGGTAGCCCTGACCGGTCGCGCCGCGGAAGACCAGGTAGAGCGTGGTCGTCGAGGCCGGTGCGCCGGAGAGGGTCGCGGAGACCTCGGTGAAGGTGTCCCAGTTCCCGGTCACCGGCACGGTCACCGTGCCCAGCAGGGTGCCGGTCGCCGATCCGGCCCGCACCTCGATCCGCCCGCCGGCGCCGGCCGACGACACCCGCGTGGTGATCCTCGTGGCGTTGCCCAGCGCGTAGGTCTGGAAGGAGATCCAGTCGCCGTCGTCGGTGAAGCCGGTCGTCTTGCCGCCCTCGGCGGTGGTGTGGTCGGAGGTCTGGACGCCCTGCTGCGCGGTGAAGTGCTCGGCCTGCCGGTGCCGCGGTTGCAGGGTGCGGGTGCTGGTGGACGTCAGGCCGCCGTTGTCGGTGTAGGACGCCACGAACACGCCGTAGAGGTTGGCCGCGGCGTCGTGCTCGCCGTCGGCCGGCACCGTGATCGACCCGGTGCAGCCGGTCTGCTCGGTGATCTGGTGGCGGTGGCTGTCGTGACCCAGGAAGTAGGTGACCGTGACCTTCGAGCAGTCCAGCGCGCCGTCCTCGGCGTCGCTGCCGGTCACCTGGAACGGCACGCTGTCACCGAAGGAGAACAGTCGCCCGTCGCCGGGCTGGGCGAGGCTGATCGCGGGCGCGCTGTTGCCGACGTTCACGGTGACACTGGCGGTGCCGGGCAGCCCCTGGGGGTCCCTGACGGTGAGCGTGGCGGTGTAGGAGCCGTTGGTGCCGTAGGTCTTGGTCGGGTTGGCCGCGGTGGAGGTGGTCCCGTCGCCGAAGTTCCACGAGTAGCTCAGCGCGCCGCCCTCGGGATCGGAGCTGCCGGCCGAGGAGAAGTTCACCGTCAGCGGAGCCGGGCCGGAGGTCTTGTCCGCCGCCGCCCTGGCGATCGGGTTGCGGTTGGCGTTGCCGATGTACTCGATCCGGAACAGCGCCTGGTTGTTGCTCCCGGTCCCGTAGTCCAGCACGTAGAGCGCGCCGTCGGGGCCGAAGGCCATGTCCATCACCTGGGTGCCGGTCCAGGGGAACGCGCTGATCTCGCCGTAGCCGCCGTCGCTCCTGACCTCGATCGCCTTGATCCACCGGCGGCCGTACTCGCCGGCGAAGTAGCGCCCGTCCAGGTACTGAGGGAACTTGACGCTGGAGGCGAGGTTGGGGTCGTAGCGGTAGACCGGGCCGCCCATCGGCGACTCCCCGCCGCCGCCGAACTCCGGCGGGGAGCCGGCGTCACCGCCGTACCTGATCCAGCTCGGCTTGGCCGGGGGCAGGGTGCCCAGGCCGGTGTTGCGGAAGGAGTTGTTGGTCGGGCCGCCGGAGCAGTTGTACTTGGAACCGGAGGGGCCGCTGGGGAAGGTGTACTCGTTGTAGGTCTCGTTGGTGGTGTTGGTCCCGGTGCAGTACGGCCAGCCGTAGTTGCCCGGGGCGGTGATGCGGTTGAACTCCACCTGCCCCTGGGGGCCCCGGCTGGAGTTGGTCGAACCCGCGTCCGGGCCGTAGTCGCCCAGGTAGACGATGCCCGTGGCCTTGTCCACGCTCATCCTGAACGGGTTGCGCAACCCCATCGCGTAGATCTCCGGCCGCGTCCTGGCGGTGCCGGGCGCGAACAGGTTCCCCGACGGGATGGTGTAGGTCCCGTCGGCCTGCGGCTTGATCCGCAGCACCTTGCCGCGCAGGTCGTTGGTGTTGGCGGCCGAGCGCTGCGCGTCGTACTGCGGGTTGCGGTTGGTGCGCTCGTCGATCGGGGTGTAGGAGCTGGACTCGAAGGGGTTGGTGTCGTCGCCGGTCGTCAGGTAGAGGTTGCCGGCCGCGTCGAAGTCGATGTCGCCGCCCACGTGACAGCACTGCCCGCGGTCGTTGGGCACCTCCAGCACGACCTTCTCGGTGGACAGGTCCACCGTCTCGTCCGACCGCAACGTGAACCGGGACAGGTTCAGATGTCCCTTCCACTGGTCGAACTGCGCTTGCGTGCCGGTGCCCGGGGCGTCACCGGTGGGGGTGCTCAGCCGAGGCGAGTAGTACAGCCAGATGTACCGGTTCGTCGCGAAGTTCGGGTCCACCGCCACACCCTGCAAACCCTCTTCGTCATGGGTGTAGACACTGAGCCTGGCCGCCACCTTGGTGTTGCCGGCGGCGTCGGTGACCCGCACCGTGCCGTCGCGCGCCGTGTGCAGCACCGATCGGTTGGGCAGCACGGCCAGCGACATCGCCTCACCCAGCTCACCGCCACCACTGGCCAGGTTGATCTGCTGGAAATCGGACGCCGGGATGACCACGGCGCTGGCCGGTGAAGCGGTCAGCACCAGCGTTCCGGGAAAGATCAGCGCCATCGCAGCCAGCAAGGCGCGCCACGGACGTCGTGACATGTGGGAGTGTTCCTTCCTTCGTGTGAACCCAGGCCACGGCGAGGCCGGAGCCTCGCTGTCGCCATGGCGCCTTGGCTTGAGAGGGCGCCGTCTCTGGTTCCGTCGCCGGGGCGGTCGGTCGCCCCGGCGACGGGGGTGGGGATGGTCGTCAGGCGCGGGCCCATCTCTGGCCGGTGGCGCCGTTGCAGGTCCAGATCTGGGCCTTGGTGCCGTTGGCGGTGCCGTTGCCGGTCACGTTCAGGCACTTGTTGGCGCCGATGGCGGTGATGGTGCCGTCGGAGTTGAGACGCCATTTCTGGTTGTTCTGGCCGTTGCAGTCCCAGATGAGGACGGCGGTGCCGTCGGCCGTGCCGGCGCCGCTGACGTCGAGGCACTTGTTGCCGTAGACCCGCAGCTCACCGGCGGCGGTCGAGGTCCACCGCTGGTTGGCCTGGCCGTTGCAGTCCCAGATCTGGGCCAGGGCGCCGTTGGACTGCGAGGCGCCGTTGACGTCCAGGCACCGGCCCGACCCCACACCGCGCAGCGCGCTGGTGGTGCCGGGGGAGGGCGTCGGCGAGGGCGTCGAGCCGCTCTGCGGGCCGGCGGACGCCATCACGGCCTGGGCGCCTGACGGCCAGTTGCCGTTGGTGACCGTGACGTTGTTGTTCACGACGTTGCCGCGGTCGCCGTTGGTCACGTTCGTGCTGGAGTTGGTGGTCCAGTTGCCGGTGACGGTGAAGTTCCCCATGTTCTCGGCGAACCAGTAGTTGGCGGTGGCCCAGGTGCCGATGGCGGAGAAGACGTTGTTGCGCGCGGTGTAGTACCGCGAGCCCTCGTCGAAGTAGATCCCGAAGTAGCCGTTGGTCCGCAGGCAGTAGTTGTCGCTGATCAGGCCGCTCGGGTTCGCCGACAGGGTGTAGATGCATCCGCCGTCGTTCATCTGCTGCATGACGTCGTGCACGTAGTTGCCGGTGAGCTGGTTGCCGGACGCGGTGGTGGGGGTGGAGTACCGCGGCTGGTAGTTGTACAGGCCGCGGTCCGCGTAGTGGTTGCTGCCGCCGGCGTCGTTGGAGCCCCAGCCGTATCCGATCGACATGCCGGTGTACGGCAGGTTGTAGACCTCGTTGTGGGAGATGCTGGCCGTGGTGACGTAGGTGGTCAGCACCGAGACGATGCCCCGGTACTCCACGCCGAGGTCGTGGATGCGGTTGTTGCTGATGGTGATGTTCCGGTTGACCATCCGCTGGTCGCCGGGGTGGTGGGCGTCGGCGCGCACGCCGCCGACCACGATGCCGCCGGCCGAGCTGCGGGCGATCTCCGACCGGGTGACGGTGATGTTGCTGGCGCCCAGGCCGACCCCGCTGGCGTGGCCGTTGGCGTCGTTGCCGATGCCGATGGCCGTCTGGCCCAGGTTGAGGAACTGGGAGTCGCTGAAGGTGACGTTGTTGGCGGCCGAGACCTGCACGGCGGCGGGCATCTGGTACCAGTTGGGCCGGGCGGCCTCGAACTGCGGGCAGCCGTTGTGGCAGGAGGTGAAGGCGGGCCAGCTCCAGTTGCCGGCGATGTAGGACCCGGTCTGCTGGTCCACGTAACCCTGGTTGGAGCTGGGCCCCAGCCAGCTCGTGCCGGTGAACGTGATCCCGGTGAACGTGATGTGGTGCGCGGGCGCGTCGTAGCTGCCCCCCACGTTGACCAGCGACTGCAGCACCGGCAGCTCCACGCTGACGTTGCTCATGTTCTGCCCGGAGAGCGGGATGTAGGACAGCACGCCGGTCGAGGGGTTGATGTACCACTCGCCCGGCGCGTCCAGGAACTCGTAGGCGTTGGCCAGGTAGAGCGGGCCCGCGCGGTGCGGGCTGGTGAAGGTGTCGTAGCCGAAGTTGTTGTTGTTCCACGCGGGCTGCTGCATCGTGATGAGGTTCCCGCCGATGCTCTGCACCGGGGAGTAGCGGTCGGTGAACGAACCGACGCTCTCCATCTCCACCCGGCTCTGGTTGGCGAGGTTGTTCAGATAGCTCAGGGCGCTGTTGCTGAACCTCATGCCGGTGCTGGTGGCGGTGAAGTCGGCCCGGTTCACCTGGGTGCGGGCGCGCGTGGCGATGGCGCCGTTGACGTACAGCTGCCGCGCCTCGATCCCGGTGCCGACGCTGGCCCGCCAGATGTTCTTCGCGGAGTCGGCCAGCGTCCAGCCCGTCACCGCCCTGGCGCCGCTGATCACCGGGCGCGCCGACGCGGCCGCCCGCCAGATCACCTGGTAGCCGTTGTTGCCGGAGTCGGCGGCGGTGAACCGCAACGGCGCGGAGAGCCGGTACACCCCGTCGGCCAGCTCCACGACCACGTCACCGGACATCGCGCCGGTGAGCGCCCGCACCGCGGTCTGGGCGGCCGGCAGCGAGCACGGCTGCGCGGCGGAGCAGCTGGTCCCGGTACCGGCCGGGGAGGCGTAGAGGGTCGTGGTGGCCGCCGAAGCCGGAGAGACCTGGGCGACGAGGGCTACCGCGGCGGTCAGCCCGAGCGCGGTGACGCCGGCGGACACCAGCCTTCGCATCACGCGGTACGAGGATTGGAACACTGAACCTCCTGGTGGGGTGGGGGGTGTGGCGCCGGAACGCTCCGCTCGCCGGGCGAGGTCCCGGCGGTGTCGCGCCTCCGGGCCGGCCGGGGCCGGGCCCCGGCCGGTGCGGCCGGCAGACGAGGCTCGCTGCTCCCTGTCACGAGAACGGCCGGTGGATCAGGCCGTTCCGGCGAAACGTAATTCGTATGACGTCTCACATCAATCGTGGTGATTCGTGCGCTTATTCGGTCGTCAGGTCGTTCTCCGGCGGCGAAGCCGGGCGGGCACCCGCAGGGAAGTCGTGAACGCCGTCGGTGCTCGGCGTGCCGCGGGCTCGGCGCCGGGGCGGGGGGACGAGGGCCCCGCCCGGAAGGGGGGCCCTCGTCCGGTCAGCCGTCCCGCCGGCGTTACCGCGCGGGGTCAGGCACGGCTCCACCTCTGGTTCGCTCCGCCGTTGCAGGCCCAGATCTGGACCCTGGTGCCGTTGGCGGTGCCCGCCCCGAAGACGTCCAGGCACTTGCCGGAACCGACCGCGGTGACGGTGCCGTCGGAGTTGAGACGCCACTTCTGGTTGTTCTGCCCGTTGCAGTCCCAGAGGATGACGGCCGTGCCGTCGGCGGTGCCCGCGCCGTTCACGTCCAGGCACTTGCCGCCCGAGGCCCGCAGCTCACTCGCGCCGGTGAGCGACCACTGCTGGTTGGCGCCGCCGTGGCAGTCCCAGATCTGCAGCTGGGTTCCGTTGGCCTGCGAGCTGCCGGGGATGTCCAGGCACCTGCCCGACCCCGTACCCCGCAGCGCGGTGCCCGGGGATGACGGCGTGGGCGAGGCGGTCGGCGTGGGATCGGGGCCGCCGCTCTGGAACTGGGAGAAGAACCTCCACACCTCTCCCTTGGTCCAGGTCGTGATGCCGCTCTCCGCGTAGGTCCCGTCCACCGGGCCGGGCATGTGACCGTTGTCGAACGCGGCCCAGACGACCGGGTATCCGGCCCGGCACCCCGAGTACGTGGTGGTGATGTGCGTCCGGCTGCCGGAGCCCGGCTCGGGCGGGTTCTGGGCGGTGCAGCCGTTGTTGCGGACGAACCTGTCCCGCAGCGCCCGTCCCTGCGAGATGTTGAGGACGTTGTCGGTGATGCCGTGCAGTCCCATGTAGGCGATGGGCTCGTTACCGCCCTCGCAGCCGCTGAGCTGCGCGCCGGCGAAGACGGCGACCGCGCGGAACGACGTCGCCCGGGCGCACGCGATGGCGTAGCTCATGCCGCCGCCGTAGCTGAAGCCCGTCGCGAAGCGCTGGGTGGTGTCGACGCACAGGTCGGCTTCGATGAGCCGCATCAGGTCGTCGACGAGCCGCAGGTCCTCGCCGCCGGAGTTGGCCCAGCCGTTGCCGATGCCCTGGGGCGCGACGAAGATCGCGGTGTTGTTCGACAGTGACCGGAGTCCGTAGTACGACCAGGGGTATCCGCTGGTTCCGCCGGAGTCGACGTCGTTCGCGGTGCCGCCCCGCCAGTGGAAGCCGAAGATCAGCCGGTAGGGGTTGGTGTTGTTGTAGTTGTCGGGGATCCGCAGGATGAACGTGCGGGTCTTGCCGCCGCTCTGGATCGACTGCGAGCCGCTCCTGAGCGTCGGCGTCTTGCCGCATCCGGCGGTCGGCGCCAGGGCCGTGGCACTCGAGGCCGACGTGCTCCGGCCGAGGCTGGTACTCATTGCCGCATGACCCGTGGCCACGACGAGAAGTGCCGCGACCACGATCGCTCCGAAGGCGGATCTAGGGCCTAACATCACGCAACTCCCTTTTGCCGATCGAGTGTGGGACTCAGGTGCGGGTCCAGCGCTGGTTGGTGCCGCCGTTGCAGGACCAGATGACGAGTTTCGTGCCGTTGGCGGTGGCGTTGCCGGGGACGTCCAGGCACTTGCCGGAGCCGACGGCGGTGATGGTGCCGTCGGAGTTGAACCGCCATCGCTGGTTGGCCTGGCCGTTGCAGTCCCAGACGACCACCGAGGTGTTGTCCGCGGTGCCCTGGTTGTAGACGTCCAGGCACTTGCCGCCGTACACGCGCAGCTCACCCGCGCCGGTCGGGGTCCACCGCTGGTTGACCTGGCCGTTGCAGTCCCAGATCTGCGCCTGCGCGCCGTTGGCCTGCGAGCCGCCGGCCACGTCCAGGCACCTGCCCGAGCCCGCGCCCCGGATCGCGCCCGTGGCCGTGGCCGTGGGCGTCGGCGTCGGGGAGGGAGTGACCGCGCCGGCGTCGACGGTGAGCAGCACCGCCTCGCGGGCCGGCACGGTGGCGGTGTAGCCGCCGGTGTAGGTGCCGACGTCGGCGCCGGTCCACAGGTTCCGCACCGTGCCCGCGCCGCCCAGGCCGAGGTCCGACCAGCGGGCGGTGATGGAGGCGGGCGAGGTGGTGCGGTTGAGCAGGAGCACCGCGCGGCGGTTGGCGCCCGACAGGACCTTGCTGTACACCTGGCGTCCGGTCTGGTCCTCCGCGACCTTCACGCCCTGGCGTCCGAGCGCGTCCTGGTCGACGGCCAGCACCTCACGGTTGGTCAGGATCGCCCTGGTCTCCGCGCTCATCTCGGTGAGATCGTTGCCCGCCAGCAACGGGGCCCCGGAGATCGCCCACAGGCCCATGTGCGTGCGGTTCTGCGCCGCCGAGAAACCCGGCATCCCGACGATGAGCATGTCGGGGTCGTTGTAGTGCCCGGGGCTTTGGGCGCTCGGGTGCTGGGCGGAGTCGAAGTTGGCCAGCACCCGGTCCATCGACGGGGTCTGTCCCCAGTAGATGATGTCACCGCTGGTCCGCCACATCGTGGACATGCCCGGCGCCCAGTTCCACGGGCTCTGGTTGCCCCAGTTGCAGATCGACAGGACCATCGGCCGCCCGGTCTGCGCGGTGGCCCGCCCGATCGCGTCGCTGATCGCCTGATAGGTGCTGCGCGAGTCCAGGCCCTCGGCCTGCCCGCCGCACCAGTCCACCTTGACGAAGTCGAAGCCCCATCGGGAGAACTGCAGGAAGTCCTGGTCGTAGTGCCCCTCGCTCCCCGAGCCCGGCGCCGCCGGGCGCCCCGTCGGGTAGTAGTACCCGCACCCGTCACGGCCGGCGTCGGTGTAGATGCCGGCCTTCAGGCCCTTGCTGTGGATGTAGTCGGCGATCGCCTTCATCCCGCCCGGCCACTCCGCCGTGTCGACGGTGATGTTGCCCGCGGCGTCGCGCGTCCCCTGCCACCATCCCTCGTCGATGTTGACGTACTCGTACCCGGCGTCCTTCATCCCCGAGGACACCATCGCGTCCGCCTGGGCCTTGATCACGTTGTAGTCGATCCTCGCGGCGAAGGTGTTCCAGGACGCCCAGCCCATCGGCGGCGTCGTCACCGCGGCGGCCACGGCGGCCGGGGCGGCCGCCCTTCCCCCGGCCGCCGCGCCGTCCGTGAGCGCCCATGCCGCCGCCAGCGTCAGGATCAACAGCTGCACGGTGAACACCAGCGGTCGCCCGCGCCGGAGCGATCGCCGGGCTCCGCCGGCGGGTGGGGGGTAGGTGCCCATGCCTGAGCCTCCGCTGCTGGATCGATTGGGGGGGGACGCGAGGAAACGCTCCGCGGACCGACGGCGCGAACCAGTCCAGGCCGTGCACGACAGGCGGCGACCGGCTGCGTAACGGCTCCTGTCGTTCACCACCGAACCCGGCAGGAGGCCGCTTGGGGACTCAGTGTGGAAATCAGTACGAAACATGTCAAGGCTGCTGTACGGAAGGTTCGATCGAGGCGCCGAGGCACGCAGGCGTGAGTGACGGGGGTGACGAGCCCCGGGAGGCGGATCGCGTGCCCCGGGAGATCGTCGGCGGTCATGAACGTTTCATCACCGGCCCGGTCAGCGATGGTGCGAGTCTGTACTCATCCCAGCAGATGAGAGGCACGCCGGCGGCGCGCGGGCCGGGGAGCGGTGGGGCGGATCCTTGACGGTGACGGCCGTGTCGTATTCGCTTCGCGCACCACCACCTCCCTGCGAGGAGAGGAGCAGCCGTTCGCGTGACCGAGTGTTAGCGCTAACAAGAATTTCGCTCTGCCATGGCGTCGCACAGCGAGTGACGGTCGGACCCCCCGTACCGTGATGGCGGCGTGCCCAAGACGAGGCGCGTGTCCTGCCGCGGTTCCGCTTCCCCGACGTGAGAGGAGTCGAATGAGGAAGATCCTTCGATGGGCGCTGGCGGTGACGCTGGCGGCCGGGTCTCTGGTCACGGTCGGCGGAGCGACGACCTCACCGGCCGCCGCCCTGGAGAACGGCCTGGCCCGTACCCCCCAGATGGGCTGGAACGACTGGAACACCTTCTTCTGCAACATCAACGAGAGCCTCATCCGGCAGACCGCGGACATCATGGTGTCCAGCGGCATGGCGGCGGCGGGCTACAACTACGTCAACATCGACGACTGCTGGTCCACCATGAGCCGCAACTCCGCCGGCGACCTGGTCGCGGATCCGCAGAAGTTCCCCAGCGGGATGAAGAGCCTCGCCGACTACGTCCACTCCAAAGGGCTGAAGCTCGGCATCTACTCCTCGGCGGGCACGAAGACGTGCGCGGGGTACCCGGCGAGCCTGGGGTACGAGCGGCGGGACGCGGCCCTGTGGGCGTCCTGGGGCATCGACTACCTCAAGTACGACAACTGTGGCGACCACCAGGGCAGGAACGGGCAGCAGCGGTACACCGCCATGCGGGACGCGCTCGCCGCGACCGGTCGTCCGATCCTGTTCAGCCTGTGCAACTGGGGCCAGGAGAACGTGTGGACGTGGGGGATGCCGGTGGGCAACTCGTGGCGTACCACGGGTGACATCGCGTCCAACTGGGGCTCCATCATGGGCATCCTGGACAGCCAGGTCGGGCTTGAGGCCTACTCCGGGCCGGGAGGCTGGAACGACCCCGACATGCTGGAGGTGGGCGTCGGCTCGCTGACGGTGACCGAGGGCCGGGCGCACTTCAGCCTGTGGTCGCTGCTGAACGCCCCGCTCATCGCGGGCAACGACATCCGCTCGATGAGCGCCGAGACTCGCGCGACCCTCACCAACACCGAGGTCATCGCGGTCAACCAGGACTGGGGCGGCAAGCAGGGCCACAAGATCAGCGACAACGGGAACCTCGAGGTCTGGCGCAAGCCCATGGCCGACGGGTCGGTCGCGGTGGTGCTGCTCAACCGGGGCACCGGCACGGCGACGGTGTCCACCACCGCCTCCGCCCTCGGGCTCGGCTCCGCGACCTCCTACTCCGTGCGCGACCTGTGGGCCCACACGACCGGCTCCTCATCGGGGACGATCAGCGCGTCGGTGCCCGGGCACGGGGCCGCCATGTACATCGTCAGCGGGGGAGGCGCCCCCGTGCCGGCGAACACGATCCGGGGCGTGGGTTCGGGCAAGTGCCTGGAGGTCGCCGGCGGCTCGCAGGCCAACGGCGCGCAGGCGCAGATCGGGGACTGCAACGGCCAGACCGGCCAGCAGTGGACCGCGACCGGCTCGGGCGAGCTGCGGGTGTACGGCGGCAAGTGCCTGGACGTCTACAACCAGGGCACCGCGGACAACACCTCGGTGATCATCTGGGACTGCAACGGCCAGGCCAACCAGCGATGGCGGTTCAACTCCGACGGCACCATCACCGCCGTCGGCGCGAACAAGTGCCTGGACGTGCCGAACAACGCCACCGCCAACGGCACCAGACTCGTCATCTGGTCGTGCAACGGCGGCGCCAACCAGCGCTGGACCCGCACCTGACCTTCGCTCAGCGGCCGGGCTCGCGGGGACGCGCGGGCCCGGTCGTCCCGCGCAGCGAGATGGCCGGGGTGAGGAGGAGGCTGAGGTGCGGGGTGGCGGGATCGGCGATGCGCTGGATGAGCAGCTCGACGGCGCGGGCGCCGAGCTCGTCGGCCGGCACGTCGGCCGCGGTGAGCGGCGGGTGCAGGTTCTCGGCCCAGTGCTGGGCGGCGACGCCGGTGACCGAGAAGTCCCGGGGCACGGCCAGCCCCGCCTGCTCGAGCGCGCGGTACATCCCGGGCATGGCCGCCTCGTTGATCGTGGCGATGGCGGTCAGCCCGGGGTGCTGCCCGAGCAGCGCCTCGACGCAGGCCGCCCCGGACTGGGCGTCGTCGGCGCAGCAGCTCTGCACGCTGTCGAGCCCGCGCTCCGCGACGGCGCGCGCGAACCCGCTCTGGGCCCGGTGGCCGGGGCCGTACCCCGCGGCCACCAGCTCGGCGGAGCGATTGACCAGGGCGATGCGGCGGTGACCGAGATCGGCCAGGTGGTGCACGCACTTGGAGATCAGCGTCTCGTAGTCGACGTCCACCCAGGACATCTCCTCCGGCAGATGGGTGCGGCCGATGCCGACGAACGGAAGCCCGGTCTGCCGCAGGCGGGTGACGCGGTCGTCCTCCAGCCGGATCTCCATCAGGACGACGCCGTCCACGCGCTTCCCGCCGACCATGCGCTCGAACGAGCGGTCGTGCTCGCCGCCTGACGGCGACAGCAGGACGTCCAGGTCGGCGCGGCCGGCGGCGTCGACGACGCTGGCCACGAAGCCGAGCTGCATGTCGGTCAGGCGCCGGCCGGCCGGTGGGATCACCAGGCCGATGGTGCGGGTCCTGCCCTCCTTGAGTGCCCTCGCGGTGGCGTTGGGGCGGTACCCCAGTTCGTCGATTACCGCCTGGATGCGCTGCTGGGTCACCTTCGACACCCGGCGCTTGCCGCTGAGGGCATAGGAAACCGTGCTGCGCGACACGCCCGACCGCCGGGCGATCTCCCCGATGTTCACCTGGCGCTCCTCATCCGGTCCTGCCGACAGCGCCATCGTAGGACGAATCGTTCGCGCGCCGGAACCGGTGGCGGCTCCAAGGTGGTGGCTCCGAGCCCCATTGACTAGCGGTGGGAGCGGGCCTATCTTCAGTCGAACCGATTCGATATCGGGGGGAGAAGCAGCCTCTTCAGGCGCAGCGGAGGTCACGAACATGGGATCAGCGGCAAGGAACCGGCGTGCTGCCGGCCTGGGACTGGCGGCACTGACCGCCCTGGGCTGTCTGGCCGCGTGCTCATCCGGCGGGGCGCCGACCGGCACGAGCCAAGCCGCTGGCGGCGGGACCCACACCATCTGGGACCCCTACCCGCAGTACGACGGCGACTCCGCGTGGGCCGGGCTGCTCAAGGCGTGCGGCGCCCGGGCGGGCGTCACGGTCGAGCGCACCGCGTACGACACCAGCGACCTGACGAACAAGGCGCTGCTGGCGGCGCAGCAGGGCAACGCGCCCGACGTGCTCATCGTCGACAATCCCGTGGTGTCCACCCTGGCGGAGGCGGGAGTCCTGACGACGACGCGGGAGAACAAGCTCGACACCTCGGCCATCGCGCCGAACCTGCTGGCCGCCGGGCAGAGCGGGGACGACGCGTACGGCGTCCCGATCGGCGCCAACACCCTGGCCCTCTACTACAACGAGGAGGTGCTCGGGAAGGCCGGTGTGGACGTCGCGTCGGTCAAGGACTGGGCGTCGTTGACCGAGGCGCTGAAGAAGGTGAAGGCGGCCGGGAAGAAGGGCATCACCTTCTCCGCGATCGGCACCGAGGAGGGCAGCTTCCAGTTCCTGCCCTGGTTCTGGGGCGCGGGCGCCCAGCTCACCAAGCTCGACTCTCCCGAGGGGGTCGCGGCGGTGACGCTGTGGACCGACTGGCTGAAGGCGGGGTACGCCCCCAACTCGGTCATCAACAACACCCAGACGACGAGCTGGCAGGAGTTCGCGACCGGCGACTTCGCCTTCGCCGAGAACGGCACCTGGCAGCTCGCCAACGCCGAGAAGGCCGGGTTCGACTACGGCGTCATCCCGATCCCCGGCAAGGACGGCGGAACGGCGCCGGCGCCGACGGGCGGCGAGTTCGTCGGCATTCCCGTGCAGAAGGACACCGCTCGCTACGCGACCTCGCAGAAGCTGGTCGCCTGCCTGACCGACACCGGCAACTCGCTCACCACGACGACCACCCTGTCGTACGTCGCGCCCACCGAGCGGGTGCGGTCCGAGCAGGTGGCCGCGAACCCAGACCTGAAGGTGTGGGTGGAGGCGGTGAAGGCCGCCAAGGGCCGCACCAGCGACGACCTCGGCACCAAGTACCCGAAGATCTCCGAGCCGATGTGGGCCGCGGTACAGGCGGCGCTGAGCGGATCGGCGAGCCCGCGGCAGGCGATGACCGACGCGCAGACCGCCGCGGCGAACGCAACACAGTAGGCACGCGGACGACAAGGGAATGAACCGAGTCACACAGGCGCAGGCCCCTCCCGCCGCCGGACCCGTCCCGGCGGCGGCGGGGGGCCGCCGGGCCGTACGGCGGCCCCGGTCGGCCCAGTGGGCGGCATGGGCCTTCCTCGCCCCGGTCACCGGGTACCTGCTGTTGTTCTACGCCTACCCGCTGTACCGCAACCTCGAGCTGAGCCTGCGCGACTACACGGTGCGCTCCTTCGTCCAGGGGGACGCGCCCTTCATCGGGTTCGCCAACTACGCCGAGGTCCTCGGCGACCCTGCGTTCGGGCCCGCGCTGTGGCACACGCTGGTGTTCACCCTGGTGTCCCTGACCTTCCAGTTCACCATCGGGCTCGCCCTGGCCCTGTTCTTCGTCAAGAACTTCCGGCTGTCGGCCACGCTGCGAGCGCTGTTCCTCGTGCCGTGGCTGCTCCCGCTGATCGTGTCGTCCTCCACCTGGTCGTGGATGCTCAACAGCGACTCCGGCGTCGTCAACGCCTTCCTCGCCCTGTTCGGCGCCGGCCCCGTCCACTGGCTGACCTCCCCGGACTGGTCGCTGTGGTCGGTGATCATCGCCAACGTCTGGATCGGCGTCCCGTTCAACCTGGTGGTGCTCTACTCCGGTCTCCAGGCCATCGACCCGGTCATCCACGAGGCGGCGGCACTGGACGGCGCCACCGGCTGGCAGCGGTTCTGGCGGGTGACCTTCCCGCTGCTCCGCCCGGTGTCGGCGGTCACGCTGCTGCTCGGCCTGGTCTACACGCTGAAGGTGTTCGACATCATCTGGATCATGACGAGGGGCGGCCCCAGCGGTTCGTCCACCACGTTCGCCACCTGGTCGTACCGGCTGGGCTTCGGCAACCTCGTGCCGGAGTTCGGGCCCGGCGCGGCGGTGGGCAACCTGCTGATCGTGATGGCCCTGGTCTTCGGGCTGGTCTACATCCGCGCGCAGCGAAGGCAGATCTTCTCATGAGAGCCGCGCGCGGCTGGTGGAGGACCGTGATCGGGCTGGCGCTCACCGGCGTGATGCTGTTCCCGGTCTACTGGATGGTCAACGTGTCCTTCACCCGCGACCAGGACATGCGCAGGAGCCCTCCCTCCCTGTTCCCCCTGAACGGCACCCTGGAGGGATACCGGGCGGTTATCGACCAGCAGTCGCCCTACCTGGGCGTCAGCGTGGTCGTGGGCCTCGGAACGGTGGCCCTGACCCTGCTGGTCGCGGCGCCCGCGGCGTACTCGCTGGCGAAGCTGCGACCGCGCGGCGGCGGGGCGCTGGGCTTCGTCCTGCTGATCGCGCAGATGATCCCCGCGATCATCATGGCGATGGGCTTCTACGCCGTCTACCTCAACCTCGGCATGCTCAACACGGTTCCCGGGCTGATCGTTGCCGACTCCACGCTCGCGGTGCCGTTCGCGGTGCTGGTCCTCACCGCCTTCATGTCCGCGATCCCCGACGAGCTGACACAGGCCGCCCGGGTGGACGGCGCCGGAACGCTGCGCACCTTCTGGTCGATCGTCGTGCCGGTCAGCCGGAACTCCATCATCACGGTGTCGCTGTTCGCGTTCCTGTGGGCCTGGTCGGACTTCGTCTTCGCCAGCACGCTCGACGGCGGAGGCGGTCTCCGGCCGATCACTCTGGGCATCTACCACTACATCGGCAACAACAACCAGCAGTGGAACGCCGTCATGGCCACCGCCGTGGTCGCCTCGATCCCCACCGCGATCCTGCTCGTCATCGCCCAGCGTTACGTCGCCGCCGGTGTCACCGCCGGAGCGGTGAAGAACTGAGCGGTCCGCCGCCCGACAGAAGGGACTCTTTCTTCATGACCGCCGCCGCAGGCCCGGTTTTCGTCTTGCAGGAGATCCCGTTCAGCTACCGCGGATCCTGGTTCGACTTCTCCCCGGTGGTCGCGGAGAAGACCTACATGGAGGACGTCCACCTGGTCTCGCACCAGACCGGGATGCATCCGATCCTGCGGCTGATCCCCACCGTGGGGGACGCCCGCGCCGAGACGGCGGTCGACGCCGCCCCGCACCGGCTCACCTGGAGCTGCGACGCCGGCCGGATCGAACTCGCGTACGAGGACCCGGACACCGTACGCGTGCGCGGTCAGGGCCTCGGCCTGCGCCTGCTGGCGGCCGACGCGGTGCTGACGCCGTTCGGCGGCCCGTACTTCTACCAGGACCCCCGCGACGGCGCGTGGGTCTTCACCGTGTACCAGACGGGACGCCGCTACCGGGTCACGCTGGTCGCGGGGCGGGTCGCCGAGCAGCTCGGCACGGAGGCGCTCGGCACGGCCGAGCGCGGCATCGTGCTGCCCGGCGGCGAGGGGTGGGAGATCGCCGTCGAGGAGTACGAGACCGCCCGCGCCCCCTACCGGGGCGGGAACGGCTTCGAGCACGTGGTCGCCGCCGCCCGTTCGGAGTTCGAGACGTTCCGCGACGCGGTGGCGCCCTGGCGCGGCGACCGCACGCCCGCCGCCGAGCTGGCCGCCTACGTGCTCTGGTCGGCCACGGTCCGGCCCGCCGGGTTCGTCACCCGCCCCGCGGTGCTGATGTCGAAGCACTGGATGGACAAGGTGTGGAGCTGGGACCACTGCTTCAACGCCATCGCCCTCGCCGACGGGCTGCCGGCCCTGGCGTGGGACCAGTACCGGCTGGTGTTCGACCACCAGGACGCCGCCGGCGCGCTGCCCGACTCCATCACGCACTCGGAGATCCTGTACAACTTCGTCAAGCCGCCGATCCACGGCTGGGCCCTGGGGCACCTGGACCCGTCGCGCGAACACGAGCCGGCCGAGGTCTACGGCCTGCTGGAGCGGTGGACGACCTTCTGGCTGAGCCACCGGCGCGTGCCCGGCCACGAGCTGGCCCACTACCAGCACGGCAACGACAGCGGCTGGGACAACGCCACCACCTTCGATCCCGAGCGCGTCGTCGAGACCGCCGACCTGGCCGCCTTCCTCATCCTCCAGATGCGCCGGCTCGCCGGTCTCGCCGGCGAGCTGGGGCGGTCCGCGGACGCGGCTCACTGGACGCGGGCCGGCGACCGCATGCTCGACGCGCTGCTCGCCGAGCTGTGGACCGGTGAGCGGTTCGTCGCCCGGGGCGCCCACACGGGACGCACCTGGTCCAGCTCCAGCCTGCTCGATCTGATGCCGATCGTGCTGGGGGAGGAGCTGCCCGAAGCCGTCCGGGCGTCGCTGGCCCGCGGCGTCGAGAGGCACCTGACGGCGTTCGGGCTCGCCACGGAGCTGCCCACGTCGCCGCACTACCGCGACGACGGGTACTGGCGCGGGCCCATCTGGGCGCCCTCCACCGTCCTGATCGAGGACGGCCTTCGCCGCGCCGGCTACACGGAGCTGGCCGACGAGATCAGCACCCGCTTCCGCGCCCTGTGCGAGAAGTCGGGATTCGCGGAGAACTTCGACGCCCGAAGCGGCGCCGGCCTGCGCGACCGGGCCTACACCTGGACGGCCAGCGCGTACCTCATCTTCGCCGCCGCCCACGAGCGCCGCGAAGGCAGGGTGACGGCGCTCTCCCCCTGAGCGCGGAGGCGGGCTCGGCCATGGCCGGGCCGATGGCGTGCACGACGACGGGCCCGGCGGCGAGAGGGATCTCGCAGCCGGGCCTTCTGACGGCCGTCACCGCGTCGGAGCCGGCGCGGGCCGGGGCCCGCACCGAGCTCGCGGACGCCCCCGGGTCAGCCGCGCAGACTCCATCGCTGGTTGGCCTGGCCGTTGCAGGTCCAGAGGATGAGCTTCGTGCCGTTGGCGGTGCCGGCGGCGTTGGCGTCGAGGCACTTGCCGGACTGCACGCCGGTGATGGTGCCGTTGGTGTTGACGTTCCATTGCTGGTTGGTGCCGTTGTTGCAGTCCCAGATGACGACCTGGGTGCCGTTGGCGGTGCCCTGTGCGTAGGCGTCCAGGCACTTGTTGCCGTAGACCTGCAGCTGCTTGCCGGTGGTGTGGGTGAAGCGCTGGTTGGTGGCGCTGCCGCAGTCCCAGATCTGCGCCTGGGTGCCGTTGGCGGTGCTGGAGTTGGGCACGTCGACGCATCGGCTGGACTGGCCGCCCACGATCTGGACGCCCTGCGGGTTGCCACCGCCCGACGGGGCGTAGGCGGCGGCGGTGATGTTGGCCTGTACGGCGTTCTCGGTCTCGGCCGTGGGATAGCCGGAGGTCAGCACGCCCTCGTAGAAGGTGCCGCGGGCGGTGTTGCTGTTGTCGCCGCCGATGCCGAGCAGGATGGCGCCTTCCTTCTTCATCGGGTGGTAGCCGTTGGGGCGTCGCCCGTCGAAGTAGTTGGTCAGGCCGCCTGATTGGGCGTTGCCGCCCCGGATCGCCCAGTGGTTCGGCTCGCCGTTGACGATGGCGGTCACGAAGCGGTGGTTGATCGGCGGCATGGGGTTGTATCGCGGGTTCACCCCCGAGAACAGTCCCCACTCCATGTCCATCATGATCCAGGGACCGTTGCCATCCCCGTAGCCCCACACTTTGTTGTTGCCGAAGTAGATGGTCTCCATGATGCCGATATCGTCGGCGAGGGCGTTCGTCTGCGCGTTGCCGTAGTCGAAGCAGCACCCCCCGTTGTAGTGCGTGCCGTCGAGGACGGCGTAGATGCCCTCGGGCTGGTCGCCGGTAGCGATGCCGTTGGTGTTGTTGTTGCGGTAGCCGGTGCCGGGAGCGATGTAGACGCCGTACGCCCGCTGGCCACCGATCGTGATCGGGGCCGCCTTCGCGTCGGCGAGGTTGTCCGATCCGTCGGGACGTGGGCCGGGCACGCCGCCGCCGAGCGCCCGGGTGAGGCGGTTGTTCCGGCCGGACTGGTCGTAGATGATGCTGATGACGCAGTTCGTGTTGGCGCAGAACGAGTCCTGCGCGGCGGCGTTGGCGACACCGCCCGCGCCCAGCACACCGATATCCTGGGTGGCGTTGTCCGACGAGCGTTGGACCTGGTACAGCGGGCCGTTGTAGGCGCCGTACAGCGCCCGGGTGGTGCTGTGCGCCGCCACGCACGGCGTGCCGCCCGTGGCGTAGATGTCACATGGGCCGGTGGTGGCGGCCTGGGCCGGCGGCGCGTCCAAGACCTCGTGACCGCCGGCGGCTACGAGGAGCAACGAGATGCCTGCGGTGGCGATGAGACGGCTCAGCTTCACATTCATCGAATCCTTCCGGATGGCGGTCGGCGGGGTGGTCAGCTGCGCAGGGCCCATCGCTGGTTGGCCTGGCCGTTGCAGGTCCAGAGGATGAGCTTCGTGCCGTTGGCGGTGCCGGCGGCGTTGGCGTCGAGGCACTTGCCGGACTGCACGCCGGTGATGGTGCCGTTGGTGTTGACGTTCCACTGCTGGTTGGTGCCGCTGTTGCAGTCCCAGATGACCACCTGGGTGCCGTTGGCGGTGCCCTGTGCGTAGGCGTCCAGGCACTTGTTGCCGTAGACCTGCAGTTGCCTGCCGGTGGTGTGGGTGAAGCGCTGGTTGGTGGCGCTGCCGCAGTCCCAGATCTGCGCCTGGGTGCCGTTGGCGGTGCTGGAGTTGGGCACGTCGACGCATCGGCCGGACTGGCCGCCCACGATCTGGACGCCCTGCTGGGGGTTGCCGGCCGCGGGCGCGTAGCCGGCGGCGGTGATGTTGGCCTGTACGGCGTTCTCGGTCTCCGCGGTCGGGTAACCCGAGGTCAACACGCCCTCGAAGAACGTGCCGCGACCGGAGACGCTGTTGTCGCCGCCGATGCCGAGCAGGATGGCGCCCTCCTTCTTCATCGGGTGGTACCCGTTGGGGCGCCGTCCGTCGAAGTAGGTCGTCAGGCCGCCCGACTGCGCGTTGCCGCCACGGATCGCCCAGTGGTTCGGCTCACCCTTGACGATGGCCGTGACGAAGCGGTGGTTGATCGGCGCGAGGTTGTTGTAGCCCGCGTTCACCCCGGAGAACAGTCCCCACTCCAGGTCGGCCATGATCCAGGGGCCGGCCCCGGCCCCGTAGCCCCACTGTTTGTTGGCGCCGAAGTAGACGGTCTCCATGATGGCGGGGGCGTCGGCCTGGCCGTCGGTCTGCGCGTTGCCGTAGTCGAAGCAGCACCACTGGTTGTAGTGCGTGCCGTCGACGACGGCGTAGATGCCCTCGGGCTGGTCGCCGGTCGCCACGCCGTTGGTGTTGTTGTTGCGGTAGCCCGTGCCGGGTTCGATGCGGACGCCGTACGCCTTCTGGCCGCCGACGGTGATCGGCGCCGCCTTCGCGTCGGCGAGGTTGTCCCATCCGCCGGGCAGAGGGCCGGGCCAGTAGCCGGGGGGCGCCTGGGTGAGGCGGTTGTTCCGGCCGGACTGGTCGTAGAGGATGGTGATGAGGCAGGTCGTGCCGGCGCAGAACGTGTCCTGGGTCGCCGCGTCGACGACTCCGCCGGCGGCCTGGACGCCGACGTCGCGGGTGGTGTTGTCCGAGGCGCGTCTGACCTGGTACAGCGGCCCGTTGTAGGCGCCGTACAACGCCCGGGTGGTGCTGTGCGCCGCCACGCACGGCGTACCGCCCGCGGCGTAGATGTCGCACGGCCCGGACGCCGCGGCCGCCTGGGCCGTGCCGCCGGCCGTCAGGCAGGCGGCGGTGACCAACGCGCTCGCGACCGCCGCGAGCGCCCTTCTCGCATGTCTGAGGGGCATGACGTCTCCTGTTCGGCCTATCTCCGGTTGTGCGGGGTCGTCTCGCGGATTCGGGCCGTCGCCTGTCCGGGGGCCGGACTCCGTGCCGGCCCCGCCGGTCGTCGATGGTCGCCGGGTCAGCTCCGGGTCCATCTCTGGCTGCTCGTGCCGGTGCAGGCCCACAGCTGCGCCTTGGTCCCGTTCCCGGTCCCGAAGTTGCTCGCCTCCAGGCACAGGCCGGACTGCACGCCGGTGACGGTGCCGTCGCCGTTGACGTTCCACTGCTGGTTGGTCTGGCCGTTGCAGTCCCAGATGATCACCTGGGTGCCGTTGGCGGTGCCCTGCCCGGAGGCGTCCAGGCACTTGTTGCCGTACACCTGCAGCTGCTTGCCGGCGGTCTGGGTGAACCGCTGGTTGGCGCCGGTTCCGCAGTCCCACAGCTGCAGCTGGGTGCCGTTGGTGGTGGTCGAGTTCGGGACGTCCAGGCACCGGCCGGCGTTGACGTTGCGCAGCACCGACGTCGACCCGCCGCCGGGGTCGGAGGAGGGGGGCAGCAGCGTGATGGTGTAGGTGTCGTCGACGGCGGTGTGCGGCAGGTTGACCGTCGTGCCGTTGCCGGACAGGGTCACCACGGAGTTCTGGACGGTGACCGGTCCGGTGACGGCGCCGCCGCCGTTGTAGGGGATGCGCTCGGCGACGACCCGCACCTGGTTGTTCTCGACGATGCCGCTCGTGGTGTCCAGGCGCCGCAGGTTGACGGCGACGTTGCCGGTCGTGGTGCCGCCGCCGACCAGGATCTTGGCGGTCCCGGCCGCCTTGGTGGCGAACGCGTCGTAGTTGGCGCTGGGGGTGACGGACACGATCTGGCCGGTCTGCGAGCCGTAGAAGCGGTAGGCCCACCATTCGCCCTTCGGCTGGTGCTGGCCGGAGGAGTTGCGCACGAGCAGGTTGCCGAGATCGTTGTGCAGGTTGCCGCCGCCCGCCCAGTTGGCGCGCAGGCCGTCGGCGCCGGCCCTCTCCAGCCGGGCGATGTACCAGGCGCCGTCCGCCGGGTTCTGCTCGTTGGACGCCCCGTACTCGTTGATCTGGTACGGACGCGGATGCGCGATGGCCCGGGAGTTGAGCGTGGTGTCGGCCGCCGCCACGTTGGCCACCGGGTCGCCCGGAAGGGAGTGCCAGCTGATGATGTCGGGCACGACGTTGTTGGCCTTGACGTAGTCCAGGTACTGGTTCCAGAACGCGTGCGTGGTGGACGGCACGCAGGCGCAGCTCGGGCCGACGATCAGCTGTTCGGGGAAGGCGGCCCGGACGCGCTGGAAGGTGCGCCGCCACAGTTCGAGGTACTGGGACTGGGGGCGGTTCCAGAACAGTGTGATGTTGGGTTCGTTCCACAGGTCCCACTGCACCGGGACGCCGGTCGCCCGCACGTCGCTGATCAGGCGGGTGAGGAAGTTGTCGTAGTCGGTCCAGTTGCCGTTGTCGCCGGGGAAGCGTGAGATCGGGTAGCCGTCGGCGCCCCACAGGTCGTGGACGAGCAGGATGAACTCGCCGCCCAGCGCCCTGGTGCGCAGCAGCTGGGCCCGGGTCGCGTTCCACCGGCGGTCGTACTTGCCCGAGACCCAGCCGCCCGGACTGTCGAGCTGGGCGCCTCCGGCGCGCATGTACCGGAACTTCACGTCCCGGAACCACTGGTCCGCGGGCGCGGACGCGTTCTCGGTCATGCCGTAGATCCATCCCGAGGCGCGGTAGCTGGGCGAGCCGCCCGCGACGGAGAAGTCGACGGCGATGGACTGGTCGGCCGCGCCGGCGGGCGAGGCGGCCGTCACGACTGAGGCGACGGCGAGCGCGCCGGCGACGAGGAGTGCGGCGAGCCGGCGACGGGTTCCGCGCCGCGGGCCGGAGGTGATGTCCACTCGTGACTCCTTGGACGGGAGGGCGGGGGGCGTGTGAATCACAGGCGATGCGCCGCGCCGTACCTCGGCCCGGCGGGCGACCTCGCCCAGGCTCGTCGCGGAGTCCTCGCGACCTGGTCCGGGTGCCGTGCACGCGGGTGAAAAGCTCGCCCGGGCGGATCGGCGGTCTATCGGAGTACCCATTGTCGAACCGATTCGCTCGAAGCTTAAGACTGGCGTTCGAGGGGTGTCAATGGCAGGTTTTGTCGGAGTAAAGGACATGTTAGATGCCCTGATGGGAGGCCGAACAGCGGTGCGGCCCCGCCGGTCCGATTGCGGGGCGGCGGTTACTCGAATCGGTTCGGAAGCCGCGCCGAGGTCGCGCACGACCGGACGCCGGCCACCCGGCCCTCTGGGGGAGGGGCGGCCGGCGTTCGCTCTCGAGGCGGATCACCGATCCGGCGGAAACGACGTCGTGCTCAGCGGTAGCCAGCGCCGACGATGTTCGCCTGTACCGCGTTCTCGGTCGCGTCGGACGGGTAACCCGCGACCATGGCGCCCTCGTAGAAGGTCCCCGCGCTGAGGTTGGCGCCGCCGTCGGGCTTGCAGCAGTCGCCGCCACTGCCCAGGATGATCGCCCCCTGCTTCTTCATGGGGCTGTATCCGGGGGGCAGCGCGCCGTCCCAGAGGGTGTACAGGCTCCCGGACTGCGCGTTGCTGCCCTTGATCGCGAACCGGCTGGTGCCGTTGTTCTTCAGCGTGGCCGTGACGAACTTGCTGGTGAAGGCCCTCTGGTTCGGGTTCCACGACTGGCTGCCTCCCGGGAACAGCCCCCACTCCAGGTCCGCCTGGACCCAGGGACCGGTTCCGGAGCACCCGCCGAACCAGCACTGCCTGCTGAAGTTGATCGCGTCCATGGCGCCGGCGGCGTCGGCCTTCCTGGTCGTCTCGCTGTTGCCGTAGTCGAAGCAGCAGCCGCTGTTGACGTGCGTGCCGCTGGTCACCATGTACATGCCCTCGGGCGCGGCGCCGGTCGGGACGCCGGTCAGGTGACCGTCCCGCCAGTAGCTGTTGCCCGGGTTGATGTACAGCGAGTAGGCCTTGTTGCCGCCCACGGCCAGCGACTCGGTGGTGGCGGTCGCGGGCCTGCTCTGCGGGGACCCGGGAACCACGCTCGACCCCTGGTACCACAGGTCGTTCCCGCGCCCCGACTGGTCGTAGACGACGGTGATGACACACGAGGTGCCGCTGCAGAACGAGTCCTGGGTCGCGGCGTTGGAGGTGCCGCCCGTGCTCAGGACGCCGATGTTCCGGGTGGTGTTGTCGGACGAGCGCCTGACCTGGTACAGGTTCCCGCTGTACGCGCTGAACAGCGCCCGGGTCGTGCTGTGCGCCGCGATACACGGCGTGCCACCCGAGGCGTAGATGTCGCAGGGGCGGGCGCCGTCCGGGTAGGTGGGCGTCGGGGTCGGGGTCGGGGTGCCGCCGCCGGTGACGCTCCACCTCTGGTTGCTCTGGCCGTTGCAGTTCCACAGGATGACCGCGGTGCCGTTGGCGGTGCCCGCCTGGTTCACGTCCAGGCACAGGCCTGACTGGGTGCCGGTGATGGAACCGTCGGCGTTCTGCCGCCACTTCTGGTTGGCCTGCCCGTTGCAGGACCAGATGATCACCTGCGTGCCCGGCGTGGTCTGGTTGCCGTACGCGTCCACGCACCGCGTGCCGTTCCACGTCCGCAGTTCGCCCGCGGAGGTGAACTCGAACGCCTGGTTGGCCTGGCCGGTGCAGTCCCAGATGTTCAGGGCGGTGCCCGGAGTGTCGACGTTGCCCCGCACGTCCAGACAGCGCTGGGAGGCGGCGCCGACCAGCGGCGCCGCCACGGCCGAGGCCGGCACCGCCCAGGTGAGCATGCCGGCGAGCAGCGTCGCGAGCACCGCGGTCACCGCTGCGGCGACGGCCGTTCGCGGGTGCCGTCCGCGGCCCGATGATGGAGCGGATGAGATCTGCATTTTCTACTCCCTGGGGGGAAAGGAGCGCTGAGGAGCGCCCGGGGATCGCACGGCCTGGCCGTGGGTCGCCGGAACACCGGTCTCGGCGTGGTGGTGGTGGGTCAGGTGCGGGTCCAGCGTTGGTTGGCGCCGCCGTTGCACGACCAGATGACGAGTCTGGTGCCGTTGGCGGTGGCGTTGCCGGGGACGTCCAGGCACTTGTTCGCGCCGACGGCGGTTACGGTGCCGTCGGAGTTGAACCGCCACTTCTGGTTGCTCGCCCCGGTGCAGTCCCAGATCTGCACCGCGGTGCCGTCCGCGGTGCCGAGGGCGGACACGTCCAGGCACTTGCCGCCGTACACCCGCAGCTCACCCGCGCTGGTCGGGGTCCACCGCTGGTTGGCCCGGCCGTTGCAGTCCCAGATCTGCGCCTGCGCGCCGTTGGCCTGAGAGGCGCCGTTGACATCCAGGCACCGGCCCGAACCCGCACTGCGGATCGCGCCCGGGCCCGACGAGGTCGGGGTGGGCGTGGGGGCCGGGGTGGGGGTGACGGTCGGGGTCGGTGACGCGGTGCCGTCCAGGCCGAGGAAGGTGAGGGCGTGGGGGAACATGCCGTCCAGGGGGAGGGAGTGGCCGTAGCCGGCGAAGCTGAGTCCCTCGACGGGGGGCTGGTTCCCGGTGCCGCCGTAGCGGGTGCGGGTGAGGCCGGATCGGGGGCTGTCGGTGAAGACCGGGGTCTGGCTCACCTGGTTGAGATCGGTCCACTGTTTGATCTGCTCGCCGAAGTTGGGGTAGGCGAGGGTGGTGTCGGTGGTGCCGTGCCAGACCTGCATGCGGGGATAGCGGCCGGTGTAGCCGGGGTACATGGCGCGGGCCTGGTCGCCCCACTGCCGGGGGGTCTTGATGAGGTTCCCGCCGGAGCACTGGCTGTTCCACAGGGATCCGTTGGTGGTGGCGAAGCACCCGGCGGGGATGCCGGAGAACGACGCGGCGGCGGAGAACACGTCCGGATACTGGGCGGCCAGGACGTTGGTCATCATGCCACCGGAGGAGAAACCGCTCACCACGACGCGGGCCGGGTCGACGTCGTGGCGCTGCCGGGCGTAGGCGACCATGGACATGATCCCGGTGGAGTCGCCGCCGCCGTCGCGCCTGAGCGCGGCGGGGGTGGACACGTCGAAGCAGCGCCCCTCACGGGTGGCCTCGGGAACCACGATGATGTAGCCGTAGCGGTCGGCGGCGGTGACGTAGTCGCGGCCGACGCCGGTGAAGACGCCGCCGGCGGTGCCGGTGCAGAAGTGGACCATCACCAGCAGCGCCGGGCGTGCCGCGACGTTGTCGGGGACGTACCAGTACATGTTCAGGTTCGTGGGGTTGTTCCCGAAGCTCGTCACCCGTGTCAGCGACGCCGCCGCGGCGGGCCGGATCGCCGACAGCATGCTCGCGGCCACCAGAATCGAGGCGGCGGTCGCCAGCACGGCTCTGATCGTCAGTTTCACGCCGTGTCCTTTCGTCATCGAGATTTCCATGACGGCTCGGTCGCGGTGGGGACCACGACCACGCCGAGCGACCGGCCATGGACACGTGCTGTTAGCGCTAACAACGGTGGTGGGGAGCTGAGGTCCTGTCGTGGGATGGTCATGGGTGGTGGTGCGGCGGAGCTAATACGACGTGGCGAACCCTGTCAAGACCTAAGCCTTCTCATCGGCCCGGCGACCCACCCCGTCGTTCCGGTCTCGACCACTGTTTCCATCCGCGCACACGCCCCTCGCCGAAGATGTGCCGAGCTGAAAATTTCACTCGCGGGCGGGTACTCGCAGTTGGTGGCCGCTTCCCCGGATGCGGGCCGCGACGGGAGCCGGACCGGCGCCCTGGTCTCGCTTCCAAGCTCGCGCCGTGATCAGTCACGCGGCACCGCTTGACATGTTTCAGACATATTCCACACTGAGTCCCGAGCGGTCTCCTGGGATCCGGTGGTGGAGGCCGTGCTCTGTCACGCCGTCGTCGTGCGTCCTGTCGCCGCGACCCGGCGTCGGATCCCCGATCTCTCACCGAGTCGTCCACCCGTGCTGTTCGCCGCCGGCTTCGACAAGCGACCGCCCTACCGCGATCCTCGACGGGCTCGACGCCGTCGGCCCGGATCCCCTCCGTCCCCCTCTCCTTCGGGGGCGGGTGCGATCCGGGGCGCGGGTCCGGGCCGGTGCCTGGACGCGGCCGGCGGCTCACGGGCGACAGCCGTCCGGGCGACCCGGCCTCGGCCGGGTCGCCCGGGACGACGTGCCCACGATCGCGGCCCATACGAAGACCGCCGGGCCCAGGCGTGGTGGCCTGGGCCCGGCGGGTCGACGACGGGCGGTCTGCGATTACGACCTGGTCCACCTCTGGTTGGCCGACCCGTTGCAGCTGGCGATGGTCACGCCGGAGCTGTTGCCGGTGCCGGTGGCGTTGAGGCACAGGTTGTTGGCGGCGCTGGTGACGGTGCCGTTGGAGTTGAAGGCCCACTGCTGGTTGTTGTTGCCGTGGCAGTCGTAGAGTTGGACCCGGGTGCCGGAGCCGGCGTTGGTCGGGGAGTCCAGGCACTTGCCGAGGATCTGCAGCTGCCTGCCCGAGCTGTAGCCGAACTGCTGGTTCGCGTTGGTGTGGCAGTCATAGACCTGCAGCTGCGTGCCGTTGGCGGTCGCGCTGTTCGGCGAGTCCACGCACCGGCCGGCCCCCTCGTTGCGCAGCCGGAACGAGGTGCCCGGCGTGGGCGTCGTGGTGGGCGTCACGGTGGGGGTGACCGTCGGGGTCGCCGTGGGGCTCGGGCTGGGGGTGGCGGCGTTGAGGGCGTTCA
>NZ_JARWAC010000042.1 GCF_029846175.1 Sphaerisporangium sp. TRM90804
CGGGGTTCGTGGCGCTGCAGCGCCGGGACCAGGCTCAGGCCGTGACCGTGATGCGGGGTCTGGCCCAGCTCCACGCGCAGGGTGTGGCGGTCGACTGGGCCGCGGTGTTCGCCGGGGCCGGGGCCCGCCGTGTCGACCTGCCCACCTACGCCTTCCAGCGCGACTCGTACTGGATGAAGAGCTCCGGCTCAGGCGACGTGGCCGCGGCCGGGTTGACCACCGTGGGGCACCCGCTGCTCAGCGCGATGGTCGAGTCGCCCGAGTCGGGCGCGGTGGTGCTCACCGGCAGCCTGTCCCTGGCCGCGCAGCCCTGGCTCGCCGACCACGCGGTGCTGGGCGCGGTCATCCTGCCCGGGACCGCGTTCGTGGAGATGGTCCTACGGGCCGGCGGCGAGGTCGGCTGCGAGCTTCTGGAAGAGCTGACCCTGCACGCACCGTTGGTGCTGCCCCGGTCCGGGCGCGTTCAGGTGCAGATCACGGTGGACGACGCGGACGAATCGGGCCGGCGACCGGTGACCGTGCACTCCCGGCAGGACGCCACGGCGTGGGTCCGCCACGCCGCAGGGGTCCTGGCCGCCGCCGACCGGCGGCCCGGCTATGACCTGCGGGCGTGGCCGCCGCCCGGCGCGGTCGCGGTCGCGGCCGGGGACGTGTACGAGGAACTGGCCGAGCGCGGTTACGACTACGGGCCGGCGTTCCGGTGCCTGAAGTCGGTGTGGCGGCGCGGCGATGAGGTGTTCGCCGAGGTCGCATTGCCGGAGGAGCAGGTGTCCCAAATCACCGCGTTCGGACTGCACCCGGCCCTGCTCGACGCCGCCCTGCACGCCATCAACTACGGCTCGTTCTTCGCCGGCGTGGACGGCGTCGCGCTGCCGTTCGCGTGGACCGACGTGGCGCTGCACGCGTCCGGGGCCTCGATGCTCCGGGTGCGGCTGGCGCCGGCCGGCGCCGACGCGCTGGTGGTCCAGGTCGCGGACGGGATGGGCGAGCCCGTCGCCGAGGCGGGTTCGCTGGTGCTGCGCCCGGTCGTGGCCGACGAGCTCGCCGGCGCGGTCGGCGACTGGCTGTTCGGGCTGGACTGGGTCCCGGCCACCGGTGGCGGCAGGCGGGGGGACCCCGGCGCCTGGGCGGTGCTGGGCGAGGCCGACGACGACGTCGAGCGCCGCCTGGCGGCCGCGGGCGTGCCGGTCCGCTGGTGCGAGGAGCCCATCGAGACAGACGGCGCCGACGTTGTCGTCGCGCTTCCGGTGCGCGGGGCGCTGACCGGCGTTGACGGCGGCGACGTTGTCGCGGAGGCGGTGCACGCCGAGGTTCGCTGGGCGGTGGATCTGGTTCAGCGCTGGTTGGCGGGTGCGGGGCCGGAGAGCCGTCTGGTGGTGGTGACGCGGGGTGCGGTGGCCGCTGGTCCGGCCGAGGATGTGGTGGATCTGGCGGGTGCGGCGGTGTGGGGGTTGTTGCGTTCGGCGCAGGCCGAGCACCCCGGCCGCATCGTGATCGTCGACGTCGACGACGATCCGTCCTCGCTCGGGTCGCTGCCCGAGGTCGTCGACTCTGCCGACCCGCAGGCGGCGGTTCGCGCGGGACGGGTGCTTGTGCCCCGGCTGTCAAGGCTGGCGAAGCCCGAGGCGCCGGTGCCGGTGCTGGAGCCGGGTGGGACGGTGTTGGTGACCGGTGGTACCGGGGCGTTGGGGGCGTTGTTCGCGCGGCATCTGGTGGTGGGTTATGGGGTGCGGCATCTGGTGCTGACCAGCCGTCGTGGGCTGGACGCGCCGGGTGCGGTCGAGCTGCGGGACGAGCTGTCGGAGCTGGGCGCGCAGGTGGAGATCGTGGCCTGTGACGCGGCCGACCGTGAGGCCGTGGCCGCGCTGCTGGGCGCCGTACCGGCGGAGCATCCCCTGGTCGGCGTGGTGCACGCCGCCGGGGTGGCCGAAGAGGGTGTGGTCGCTGAGTTGACGCCGGGTCGGGTGTCGGGGGTGATGCGGCCGAAGGTGGATGCGGCGTGGGTGTTGCATGAGCTGACCGAGGGCTTGGGGTTGCGGTTGTTTGTGTTGTTCTCGTCGTTGGCGGGGACGGTGGGGGGTCCGGGGCAGGGGGGTTATGCCGCGGGGAATGCGTTTTTGGATGGGTTGGCGCAGTTTCGGGCGGCGCGGGGTTTGAGTGCGGTGTCGTTGGGGTGGGGGTTGTGGGCGACTGAGGGTGGTCTGGACGCGGGGGTGGCGCGTTCGGAGGTGGATCGGTGGTTGTGGTCGGGGTTGCGGGCGATCTCGGTTGATGAGGGTCGGGTGTTGTTTGATCGTGCGTTGGGTGTGGGTCGGGCTGTGGTGGTGCCGGCTCGGTATGACCTGGGGGTGTTGCGGTCGCGGGCTGGTTTGGTGGCGCCGGTTCTGGAGGGGTTGATCGGTGGCGGGGGTCGTCGGGTGGCGGCGGCGGGTGTGGCCGATGCGGGGTTGGTGGGCCGGTTGGCGGGGTTGCCGGTGGCGCGGCGGTTGGAGTTGGTGGTTGAGCTGGTGCGTACGGAGGCGGCTGCGGCGTTGGGGCATGCCGATGTGGGCCGGGTGGCGGGGGAGGTGGCGTTCCGGCAGTTGGGGTTCGACTCGATGACGGCGGTCGAGTTGCGCAACCGGTTGGGGACCCGCACCGGGTTGCGGCTGTCGGCCACCGTCGTCTTCGACTACCCCAGCCCTCTCGCCCTGGCCGAACACCTGCTCACCGAGCTGGCCGGCGACGAAGCCGCCCCGGTCGAGAGCGCCGCCGTGACGGCCGGTGCGGACGAGCCGGTGGCGATCGTCGGCATGGCCTGCCGGTTCCCCGGCGGCGCTGCCAGCCCCGAGGAGCTGTGGCGCCTGGTCGCCGAGGGTGCCGACGTGATCGGCGGATTCCCGGACGACCGGGGATGGGACGCCGAGAGTCACTACGACCCCGATCCCGATCGGCCGGGCACGTTCTACGCGCGTGGTGGCGGGTTCCTGTATGACGCGGCGGAGTTCGACGCGGGGTTCTTCGGGATCTCGCCGCGTGAGGCGGTGACGATGGATCCGCAGCAGCGGCTGCTGCTGGAGACGTCGTGGGAGGCGCTGGAGCGGGCGGGCATCGACCCGGTCTCGCTGCGCGGGAGCAGGACCGGCGTGTTCGCCGGCGTCACCATGCAGGGCTACGGCATGCGGTCGGACCTGAAGGTGGAGGGCACCGAGGGTTACCTGATGACCGGCACGATCGGCAGCGTCGCCTCGGGCCGCATCTCCTACACGCTGGGCCTGGAGGGTCCGGCGATCACCGTGGACACCGCGTGCTCCTCCTCGCTCGTAGCTCTGCACCTGGCCGCGCAGGCGCTGAGGTCGGGGGAGTGCGATCTCGCGCTCGCCGGCGGCGTCACCGTGATGTCCACCCTGCAGGGGTTCGTGGAGTTCTCCCGCCAGCGCGGGCTGTCCCCGGACGGCCGGTGCAAGGCGTTCGCCGCGGCGGCCGACGGCACCTCCTGGTCCGAAGGCGCCGGCATGCTCCTCGTCGAACGGCTGTCGGACGCGCGACGTCACGGCCACCGCGTGCTGGCCGTCGTGCGCGGCTCGGCGGTGAACCAGGACGGCGCGTCCAACGGCCTGACCGCGCCCAACGGCCCCTCGCAGCAGCGGGTGATCCGCCAGGCGCTCACGAACGCCGGACTGACCGCCGCCGACGTCGACGTGGTCGAGGCGCACGGGACCGGAACGCGGCTGGGCGACCCGATCGAGGCGCAGGCCATTCTCGCTACCTACGGCCAGGAGCGCCCCGGGGACCGGCCGGTGTGGCTGGGCTCGGTGAAGTCGAACATCGGCCACGCCCAGGCGGCGGCCGGGCTGGCCGGGGTCGTCAAGATGGTGATGGCGCTCCGGCACGGGCTCATGCCCAGGACGCTGCACGTGGACGAGCCGACCCCGCAGGCCGACTGGTCGGCCGGCGCGGTGGCGCTGCTGACGCAGAACCGTCCGTGGCCGGAGACCGGGCGTCCGCGCCGTGGCGCGGTGTCGTCGTTCGGGGTCAGCGGCACCAACGCCCACGTCATCGTGGAAGAGGCCCCCGAGCCGGAACCGGCCCGGGGGATCCTCGCCCCAGCCGCGACGGACGCGGCCCTGCCGGATGCGGTGCGGCATGACGGAGCGGAGCCGGACGCGGCGCTGCTGAGCACGGGCGGACCGGACGCGGCCGGGCAGGCCGAGGCGGTGCCGGACACGGTGCCGGACACGGTGCCGGACACGGTGCGGTCCGCATTGCCGGTGATGCCGTGGCTGGTGTCGGCGAAGACGCCGGGGGCGTTGCGGGCGCAGGCGGGCCGGTTGGTGTCGTTCGTGGAGTCTGATCCGGGTCTGTCGCTGGTGGATGTCGGATTCTCGCTGGTGTCGACGCGGTCGGTGTTCGAGCACCGTGCCGCCGTGGTGGCCGGTGACCGTGAGGGTCTGCTGGCGGGGCTGCGGGCGCTGGCCGAGGACGGTTCGGGGCCCGCCGTCGTGCGTGGTGTCGCGGGCGCGGGCCGCACGGCGCTGCTGTTCACCGGTCAGGGCGCGCAGCAGGCCGGGATGGGCCGGGAGCTGTATGAGGGCTTCCCGGTGTTCGCGGCGGCGTTCGACGAGGTGTGCGCCGCGTTCGATGGACTGCTGCCCGGGCCGTTGAAGGACGTGGTGTTCTCCGGTGACGGGCTGAACGACACCGGATGGACCCAGCCCGCGTTGTTCGCCTTCGAAGTGGCCCTTTTCCGGCTGGTCCGGTCGTGGGGGATCACCCCCGACCACGTGACCGGGCATTCGATCGGTGAGCTGGCGGCGGCCCATGTGGCCGGGGTGTGGTCATTGGCCGATGCCTGCCGGGTGGTGGCCGCGCGGGCGCGGTTGATGCAGGCGCTGCCGCCGGGCGGGGCGATGGTCGCGGTGCAGGCCACCGAGGACGAGATCGCGCCCTTGCTGGCCGGCCGGGAGGCCGAGCTGGACATCGCGGCGGTGAACGCGCCCGACTCGGTGGTGATCTCCGGCGCCGAGGCGGCCGTGGTCGAGGTCGCCGAGCGGCTCAAGCTTCGGGGGCGTAAGACCAGCCGGTTGACGGTGAGCCACGCCTTCCATTCGCCGTTGATGGATCCGATGCTGGAGGAGTTCGCCGAGGTCCTGTCCACGGTGGAGTTCGCCGAGCCGGTGATCGCGCTGAGCGCCGGGGCCGAACGGGTGCGTTCGGCCGCCTACTGGGTGGAGCAGGTGCGCCGCCCCGTCCGGTTCGCCGACCAGGTGCGCCGGCTGCACGAGCACGGCGTGACCCGGTTCATCGAGGTCGGGCCGGACGGCGTGCTCACCGCGCTCGGGTCGCGCACGGTCGAGGCGGGGTTCGTCGCGCTGCAACGCCGCGACCGGCCCCAGGCGCACACCGTGATGCGCGGCCTGGCCCAGGCCCACGCACATGGCGTGACCGTCGACTGGGCGGCGGTGTTCGCCGGGACGGGAGCCGCGCAGGTCGACCTGCCCACCTACGCCTTCCAGCGTGAGGCCTACTGGCTGAGCGGGGACGCCGAGGCGGGCGACGTCACCGCGGCGGGGCTCCAGGCTCCGGGGCACCCGCTGCTGGGCGCGGTGCTCACCATGGCGGGCAGCGGCGAGGTGGTGTTCACCAGCAGGCTCTCGGTGAGCACGCACCCCTGGCTCGCCGACCACCGGGTCGAGGGCGTGGCGCTGCTGCCGCCGGCCGCGCTGGTCGAGCTGGCGATCCGCGCAGGAGACGAGGTCGACTGCCCGACGCTTGAGGAGCTGGACGTCACGGCGCCGCTGGTCGTGCCCGACCGCGGCGGCGTGCTCGTCCAGGTGGTGGTGGGCGAACCCGGCGAGACGGGCCGCCGCCCGGTGTCCGTCCACTCCCGCCCCGACACCGGCGACACACGCCCGCGCTGGACCCAGCACGCCGCCGGGGCGCTGAGCCCGGCCGAGGCCGAGCCGGACGCGGCGGAGCCGAGCTGGCCCCCGGCCGGGGCCGAACCGGTCGAGGTGGACGAGCTGTACGCGGACCTGGCGGACGCCGGCCACGGGTACGGGCCGGTGTTCCAGGGCCTGGAGGCCGCGTGGCGGCTGGGTGACGACCGGTTCGGCGAGGTGCGGCTGCCCGAGCGGTCGCTCGCCGAGGCCGCCCGGTTCGGCATCCACCCCGCCCTGCTGGACGCGGCACTGCACCCCCTGCTGGGCGCGGCACCCGGTGCCGCCCGCGCGGCGACCTCCTGGGAGGGCGTGACCCTGCACGCCTCCGGCGCGACCGCCCTGCGCGTGCGCCTCACGCAGCATGGGCGGGACACGTTCCGCTTCGAGGCCTTCGACGAGACCGGCCGCCCGGTCGCCGCCGCGCACTCCGTACGCCTCGGCGCCCTGACCCCCGGCACGGTGCGGGACAGCGCGGCGGACTCCCTGTTCGAGATCCGGTGGCACCGCGTCGACCCTCCCGCGCGCTCCGCCGCCGTCGAGCGGCCCGTGGGTCGCGCGGCCGTCGAGCCGTCCGCGAAGCCGGCCGGCGCCGAGCCGCCCGCGACCCCCGCTGACCGTGTGGCCGCCGCGGTGCCCGTGGATGGGCAGCCCACGGAGCCCGTGGACGCGGAGGTGTCCGCCGAGCCCGTGGACCGGCTCGCGTCGCTGGAGGCCCCGGACGGCGGGCTGGACGGGCTGGCCCGGGCGCGGTACACGAGCGTCGCGGAGGCCGCCGAGGCGGCAGGCGACTGGGACGTCCTGGTCGCCGAGTCACCCGCCACGGGTGCCGGGGTGCCGGGCTCGGTGCGCGACGCCGCCGTGCGGGTGCTGGCCTGGGTGCAGGACTGGCTGTCCGACGAGCGGCTCGCAGGGCGCCTGCTCGGTGTGGTCACCCGGGGTGCGGTCGCCGCGGGCCCCGCCGACGAGGTGCCCGATCTGGCGGGCGCGGCGGTGTGGGGTCTGGTGCGCTCGGCGCAGGCCGAGCACCCCGGCCGCATCACGCTCGTCGACCTCGACGACGCCCCCTCCTCGACGGCCCTGCTCCCGGCCGCGCTGCGCTCCGGCGAACCCGAGATCGCCGTCCGCTCGGGAACGCTGCTGGTAGCCAGACTGGGCGCGGCCTCGCCGAGTGAACCGCCGGCGCCGAACGCGAACGGAACCGCGCCGGCCACCGGTGTTGTGGACGCGGTCTCGGCCGGCCAGGCGCCGGTGCCGCGGTGGAACGGGTCGGCGCCGGTCACCGATGGCGCCGGCGCACCGGGTACGGCCTCGCCGGGAGAGTCGCCGGCGCCGGACCGGGACGGGTCGGCGCGGGAGACCGGCGGCGATGCGCCGGACGCGAGCCCGGCGGCCGGATCACCGGTGCTGGAGCCGGGTGGGACGGTGCTGGTGACCGGTGGTACCGGGGCGTTGGGGGCGTTGTTCGCGCGGCATCTGGTGGTGGGTTATGGGGTGCGGCATCTGGTGCTGACCAGCCGTCGTGGGCTGGACGCGCCGGGTGCGGTCGAGTTGCGGGACGAGCTGTCGGAGCTGGGTGCCCGGGTGGAGATCGTCGCCTGTGACGCGGCCGACCGTGAGGCCGTGGCCGCGCTGCTGGCCGCTGTACCGGCGGAGCACCCGCTGACCGGGGTAGTGCACACCGCCGGGACGGCGGACGCCGGGGTGGTCACCACGCTCACCGCGCAGCGGATGATCGACATCCTGCGCCCCAAGGTGGACGCCGCCTGGCACCTCCACGAGCTCACCGAGGGCCTGGACCTGCGCATGTTCGTCCTGTTCTCGTCGATGGCGGGCACGATGCGCAGCGCCGGACAGGCCAACTACGCCGCCGCGAACGCGTTCCTCGACGGGCTCGCGCAGCACCGCGCGGCGAAGGGACTGCCCGCCGTCTCGCTCGGGTGGGGCATGTGGGCGACCGCCGGCGGAATGGGCTCGGGCGTGACGCAGGCCGAGCGCGGCCGGATGGCCCAGGCGGGCCTGCGCCCCATCTCCGCCGACGAGGGACTGGTCATGTTCGACCAGGCCCTCGCCACCGGCCGGGCGGCGCTGCTGCCCGTGCCGATCGACCTGCGCGCGCTGCGCTCGGCCCCCGGGCCGGTCCCGCCGATCATGCGGGCCCTGGCGGGCAGGGGCACCCGCCCGGTCGCGCGGTCTGCGACGGGCGCGGCGGGACGGTTCGCCGACCGCCTGGCCGCGCTGCCGGCCGACCGGCGGCGCCGGTCGCTGGTCGACCTGGTGCGCGGCGAGGCGGCCATGGTGCTGGGGCACTCAGGCGGCGACGGCCTCGCCGAGGACGTCGCGTTCCGGCAGATGGGCGTCGACTCGCTGACCGCGGTCGAGCTGCGCAACCGGCTGGCCTCGGCGACCGGCGTGGCGCTGGCCCCCACCGTCGTCTTCGACTACCCGACGCCGCTCGCGCTGGCCGACCACCTGCTGGCCGAGGTGGCCGGCGACCAGGCCGCCCCGGTGGAGACCGTCGCGGCGATGGCCGGCGCGGACGAGCCGGTGGCGATCGTCGGCATGGCGTGCCGCTTCCCCGGCGGCGTGTCCTCGCCCGACGCCCTCTGGCGGGTGGTCGCCGGCGGCGTCGACGCGATCGGCGGTTTCCCCGAGGACCGGGGCTGGGACGCCGAGAGTCACTACGACCCTGATCCCGATCGGCCGGGCACGTTCTACGCGCGTGGTGGCGGGTTCCTGTATGACGCGGCGGAGTTCGACGCGGGGTTCTTCGGCATCTCGCCGCGTGAGGCGGTGACGATGGATCCGCAGCAGCGGCTGCTGCTGGAGACGTCGTGGGAGGCGCTGGAGCGGGCGGGCATCGACCCGGTCTCGCTGCGCGGGAGCAGGACCGGCGTGTTCGCCGGAGCGCCACCCCAGGGGTACGGCGCGCAACCCGACGCCGCCGTGGCCGGCACCGAGGGTTACCTGATGACCGGCACGATCGGCAGCGTCGCCTCCGGACGCATCTCCTACACGCTGGGCCTGGAAGGCCCGGCGATCACCGTGGACACCGCCTGCTCGTCGTCGCTGGTGGCCCTGCACCTCGCCGCCCAGGCGCTGCGCGGCGGCGAGTGCACGCTGGCGCTCGCCGGCGGCGCGACCGTGATGGCCTCGCTCGGCACGTTCGTGGAGTTCTCCCGGCAGCGCGGGCTGTCCCCGGACGGCCGGTGCAAGTCCTTCGCCGCGGCGGCGGACGGCACCGGATGGGCCGAGGGCGCCGGCATGCTCGTGCTGGAGCGGCTGTCGGACGCGCGACGGCTCGGGCACCCGGTGCTGGCGGTGATCCGGGGCTCGGCGGTGAACCAGGACGGCGCGTCCAACGGCCTCACCGCGCCCAACGGCCCCTCGCAGCAGCGGGTGATCCGGCAGGCGCTGGCCAACGCGCGCCTGTCCCCGGCCGAGGTCGACCTGGTCGAGGCGCACGGCACCGGCACCCGCCTGGGCGACCCGATCGAGGCCCAGGCACTGCTCGCCACCTACGGCCAGGAGCGCGCCGAGGGTCGGCCGGTGTGGCTGGGGTCGGTGAAGTCGAACATCGGTCACACCCAGTCCGCCGCGGGCGTGGCCGGAGTGATCAAGACCGTGCTGGCGCTCCGGCACGGGCTCATGCCGAGGACGCTGCACGTGGACGAGCCGACCCCGCAGGCCGACTGGACGGCCGGCGCGGTGGCGCTGCTGACCGAGAACCGCCCCTGGCCGGAGACCGGGCGTCCGCGCCGCGGCGCGGTGTCGTCGTTCGGGGTCAGCGGCACCAACGCCCACGTCGTGCTGGAACAGGCCCCCGAACCCGAGCCGGAGACCGCCGAGCCGGCGGCGGCGCCGCCGGTGGTGCCGTGGGTGCTGTCGGCGAAGACGCCGGAGGCGGTGCGCGCCCAGGCCGCCCAGCTCGCGTCCCACCTGCGGACGGCTCCCGGCCTCGCCCCGGTGGACGTCGGGTACTCGCTGGCGACGACGCGGACGGCGTTCGAGCACCGTGCCGCCGTGGTGGCCGGCGACCGCGAGGAACTGCTGGCGGGCCTGCTGACCCTGGCCGAGAACGGCTCGGACTCCCGCGTGGTGCGCGGCGTGGCGGGCGCGGGTCGTACGGCTTTCCTGTTCACCGGTCAGGGCGCCCAGCGGGCGGGCATGGGCCGGGAGCTGTACGCGGACTTCCCGGTGTTCGCGGCGGCGTTCGACGAGGTGTGCGCGGCCTTCGAGGGGCTGTTGCCGGGGTCGTTGAAGGATGTGGTGTTCTCCGGTGAGGGGCTGGATGAGACCGGGTGGACGCAGCCGGGACTGTTCGCGTTCGAGGTGGCGCTGTTCCGGCTGGTCCGGTCTTGGGGTGTGGTCCCGGATTATGTGACGGGGCATTCGATCGGTGAGCTGGCGGCGGCGCACGTGGCCGGCGTCTGGTCACTCGCCGACGCGTGCCGGGTGGTGGCCGCGCGGGCTCGTCTGATGCAGGCGTTGCCGTCGGGCGGGGCGATGGTCGCCGTGCAGGCCAGCGAAGGCGAGGTCGCGCCTTTGCTGGCCGGCCGGGAGGCCGAGGTGGGGATCGCGGCGGTGAACGCGCCGGACTCGGTGGTGATCTCCGGTGTCGAGGCGGTCGTGCTGGAGGTCGCCGAACGGCTCAAGGCACAGGGGCGTAAGACCAGCCGGCTGCGGGTGAGCCACGCCTTCCACTCGCCGTTGATGGACCCGATGCTGGAGGAGTTCGGCGAGGTGCTCGACGGGGTCGAGTTCGCCGCACCTGACATCCCGCTGTCCGCCGACCCCGAGCGGGTGCGTTCGGCCGCCTACTGGGTGGAGCAGGTGCGCCGCCCCGTCCGGTTCGCCGACCAGGTCCGGTGGCTGCACGACCACGAGGTCACCACCTTCCTCGAGATCGGCCCCGACGCCGTTCTGACCGCACTCGGCCAGCACACCGTCGACGCCGACTTCATCCCCCTGCACCACCGCGACCATCCCCAGAGCCGCGCCGCCGTCACGGCGCTGGCCCGGGCCCACGCCCGCGGCGCGGCCGTGGACTGGGCGGCGGTGTTCGGGACGGGAGCGCGCCGCGTCGAGCTGCCCACCTACGCCTTCCAGCGCGACTCGTACTGGCTGAAGGGGTCGGCCGCCGGTGACGTCACCGCGGCGGGCCTTCGCACCGCCGAGCATCCCCTGCTGGGCGCGATGGTCGTCGTGGCCGGCAGCGACGAGGTCGTGCTCACCGGCCGGCTGTCGCTGAGCACCCACGCCTGGCTCGCCGACCACCGCGTCGGCGGTGTGGCGCTGCTCCCGGGGACCGCCCTGGTCGAGCTGGCCATCTGGGCCGGTGACGAGGTCGACCGCCCGGTGCTCGACGAGCTGCTGATCGCCGCCCCCCTGGTGGTGCCGGACCGCGGCGCGGTGCAGATCCAGGTGGTGGTGGGCGAGGCCCGCGAGACCGGGCACCGCCCGGTGGCCGTCTACTCCCGCCCGGACGGCGACCCCGCTTCACGCTGGACGGCGCACGCCTCCGGCACGCTCGCCCCGGCCGGCCCGGTGCCGGCGTTCTCGCTGGAGGCCTGGCCGCCCGCCGGCGCGGAGCCCGTCGAGCTGGCGGGCGCCTACGACCGGATGGCCGAGGCCGGCTACGGGTACGGCCCGGTGTTCCAGGGGCTGCGATCGGTGTGGCGGCGCGGCGAGGACGTCTTCGCCGAGGTTCGGCTGCCCAAGCGGGAGGTCGCCGACGCCGCCCGGTTCGGCGTCCACCCGGCGCTGCTGGACGCCGCGCTGCACACGATCGGCTTCGGGCCGTCGGTCGCCGATGCCGGCGTGATGGTGCCCTTCGCCTGGAACGGCGTGAGCCTGTACGCCACGGGCGCCTCGGCGTTGCGTGTACGGCTGGCACGCGGGGACGCGGACGCGGTGCGGCTGGAGGTGGCCGACGAGACCGGGCGGCCGGTCGCGGAGGTGCGGTCGCTGGTGATGCGGCCGGTCGACCCGCTCGCCGGGGCCGGCGGCGCGACGGCCGGCGCGCTCTACACGGTCGACTGGGTCGCCGCCCCGCTGCCCGCCGCGCCGGCCCAGGCCGGCCCGTGGGCACTGCTCGACCAGGTCGACGACCGGATCGGCCGGGCGTTGACGGCCGCGGGCGTGCGGCTCCACGAGGATCCGGCCGAGGCCGCCGACGCCCCCGTGGCCCTCGTGACGCTCACCGGTGGGGCCGCGGACGGCGGGCACGTCGGCGAGACGGTGCGCGCGGCCCTCCTGCGGGCGCTGGCCCTGGTCCAGCAGCCGGCCGCCGGCCGCCTGCTGGTCGTCACCCGCGGCGCGGTGGCCGCCGACCCGGCCGGCGACGTGCCGGACCTCGCGGGCGCGGCGGTGTGGGGGCTGCTGCGCTCGGCGCAGGCCGAGCACCCCGGCCGCATCGTGCTCGCCGACCTCGACGACGACCCCGCGTCCGCCGCCCTGCTGCCGGCCGTCCTGGAGTCGGGCGAGCCGCAGGTGGCCGTCCGCGCGGGCAAGGCCCTGGCGCCCCGGCTCACGCCCGCGAGCGCCGGCGACCGGCTGGCAGCGCCCGAGGACGTGCCGTGGCGGCTGGACAGCACCGCCCGGGGAACGCTGGAGAACCTGGCGCTGCTCCCCTGGCCGGGGGCGGCCGCCCCGCTGGGCGAGGGCCAGGTGCGCATAGACGTCCGCGCGGCCGGCGTGAACTTCCGGGACGTCCTGATCGCCCTGGCCATGTACGCCGGTGAGGCGGAGATGGGCGGCGAGGCCGCCGGCGTGGTGACCGAGGTCGGGCCGGGCGTGACCGGGCTGGCGCCCGGCGACCGGGTGATGGGCCTGGTGTCCGGCGCCTTCGGCCCCGTCGCGGTGACCGACCACCGCTACCTGGCGGTCATGCCGCAGGACTGGTCGTTCGCGCAGGGCGCGACGATGCCCATGGTGTTCCTCACCGCCCTGTACGGCCTGCGCGACCTGGCCGGGCTGCGCGAGGGCGAGTCCGTGCTGGTCCACGCGGCGGCGGGCGGCGTCGGCATGGCCGCGGTGCAGCTGGCCCGGCACCTCGGCGCCGAGGTGTACGCCACCGCGAGCCCCGGCAAGTGGCACGCGGTGCGGGCGCTCGGCGTGGACGGCGACCACCTGGCCAACTCCCGCACCCTGGAGTTCGAGCAGCGGTTCCGCGAGGCCACCGGCGGCCGCGGCGTGGACGTCGTGCTGGACGCGCTGGCCGACGAGTTCGTGGACGCCTCGCTGCGCCTGCTGCCCGGCGGCGGCCGGTTCCTGGAGATGGGCAAGAGCGACGTCCGCGACCCCGACCAGGTCGCCCGCGAGCACCCCGGCGTCCGCTACCGCGCCTTCGACCTCGCCGAGGCGACGCCGGACCGGATCGGCGAGATGCTGCGGTTCCTGCTCGACCTGTTCGGGCGGGGCGCGCTGCGGCCGCTCCCGGTGACCACCTGGGACATCACCCAGGCCCAGGCGGCGTTCCGGCACATCGGGCAGGCCAGGCACATCGGCAAGGTCGCCCTCACCTTCCCCGCCCCGCTGCGCCCCGACGGCACGGTGCTGGTCACCGGTGGCACCGGCGCCCTGGGAGCGGTGTTCGCGCGGCACCTGGTCACCCGGCACGGGGTCAGGAACCTGGTGCTCGCCGGCCGCCGCGGCCCCGGCGCCGAGGGCGCGGCCGAGCTGCGCGCCGAGCTGTCCGCGCTCGGCGCCCGGGTGGAGATCGTCGCCTGTGACACCGCGGACCGCGAGGCGCTGCGACGCCTCCTGGCCGGCATCCCGGCCGGTCACCCGCTGACCGGCGTGGTGCACGCCGCCGGGGTGCTGGACGACGGCGTGATCGACGCCCTGACGCCCGAGCGCGTGTCCGGCGTCCTGCGGCCCAAGGCCGACGCCGCGTGGCACCTGCACGAGCTGACCAGAACCATGGATCTCGGCATGTTCGTGCTGTTCTCCTCCCTCGTCGGCACCACCGGCGGTGCGGGCCAGGGCAACTACGCCGCCGCCAACGCGTTCCTCGACGGGCTCGCCCGGCACCGGGCCGCCCAGGGCCTGCCCGCCGTCTCGCTCGGCTGGGGTCTGTGGGCCTCCGGCGGCGGCATGGACGCGCGGCTGACCCAGGAGGACCGCGACCGCATGACCCGGTCGGGCCTGCGGCCCATCACCCCGCAGGTCGGCGTCGCGCTCTTCGACCAGGCGCACGCCATGGGCCGCGGCGTGCTGCTGCCCGTCGACTTCGACCTGCCCGCGCTGCGGTCGGCGCCCGGGGCGGTCGCGCCGATCCTGCGCGGGCTGGCGGGCAGGGGCGCGCGCCCGGTCGCGCGGTCCGCGTCCGGCGCGGCGGGCGGGCTCGCCGACCGGCTGGCCGCGCTGCCGGCCGACCGGCGGCGCCGGACCCTGGTCGACCTGGTGCGCGGGGAGGCGGCCGTCGTGCTCGGGCACGCCGGCGCAGACGGGATCGCCGAGGACGTGGCGTTCCGCGGGCTGGGGATCGACTCGCTGACCGCGGTCGAGCTGCGCAACCGGCTGGCCTCGGCGACCGGCGTGGCGCTGCCCCTGACGGTGGTCTTCGACTACCCGACGCCGCTCGCCCTGGCCGACCACCTGCTGGCCGAGGTGGCCGGCGACCCGGCGGCCCCGGTGGAGGGCACCGCCGTGCCGGTCGACCTGGACGAGCCGGTCGCGATCGTCGGCATGGCCTGCCGGTTCCCCGGCGGGGTCTCCTCACCTGAGGGCCTGTGGCGGATGGCCGCCGACGGCGTCGACGTGATCGGCGAGTTCCCGCTGGACCGGGGCTGGGACGTCGAGGCGCTGTACGACCCGGACGCGGAGTCGCTCGGCCGCAGCACCACGCGGCACGGCGGGTTCCTGGCGGACGCGGCGGAGTTCGACGCGGCGTTCTTCGGGATCTCGCCGCGTGAGGCGCTGGCGATGGATCCGCAGCAGCGGGTGCTGCTGGAGACCTCGTGGGAGGCCCTGGAGCGGGCCGGCATCGACCCCCACGCGTTGCGGGGGAGCGCCACCGGCGTGTTCGTGGGCGCCGCGCCCCAGGGGTACGGGACCAGGTCGGGCGTCGCGCTGGAGGGCGCCGAGGGGTACCTGATGACCGGCACGCTGGGCAGCGTCGCCTCCGGCCGCATCTCCTACACGCTGGGCCTGGAGGGACCGGCGATCACCGTGGACACCGCGTGCTCGTCGTCGCTGGTGGCCCTGCACCTGGCCGCGCAGGCGCTGCGGTCGGGCGAGTGCGACCTGGCGATCGCCGGCGGCGCGACCGTGATGGCGTCGCCGGGGGTGTTCGTGGAGTTCTCCCGGCAGCGCGGGCTGGCCCCGGACGGCCGGTGCAAGTCGTTCGCCGCCACCGCCGACGGCACCGGCTGGTCCGAGGGCGTCGGCGTGCTCCTGGTGGAGCGCCTGGCCGACGCGCGGCGCAACGGCCACCCGGTGCTCGCCCTGGTGCGCGGCAGCGCGGTGAACCAGGACGGCGCCTCCAACGGCCTGACCGCGCCCAACGGCCCCTCGCAGCAGCGGGTGATCCGGCAGGCGCTGGCCAACGCGCGCCTGTCCCCGGCAGAGGTCGACCTGGTCGAGGCGCACGGCACCGGCACCCGCCTGGGCGACCCGATCGAGGCGCAGGCCGTTCTCGCGACCTACGGGCAGGGACGGGACGAGGACCGGCCGGTGTGGCTGGGCTCGGTGAAGTCCAACCTCGGCCACGCGCAGTCCGCCGCGGGCGTGGCCGGGGTGATCAAGACCGTGCTGGCCCTGCGGCACGGGCTCATGCCGAAGACGCTGCACCTGGAGGAGCCGACCCCGCAGGTGGACTGGTCGGCCGGCGCGGTCGGGCTGCTCACCGAGGCCCGCCCGTGGCCGGACGTCGACCGGCCGCGGCGGGCCGCGGTGTCCTCGTTCGGCGTCAGCGGCACCAACGCCCACGTCATCTTGGAGCAGGTCCCCGAGCCCGAGCCCGAGCCGACCGGGCCGGGGGCGGAGCGCCCCGCGCCGTGCGTGCTGTCCGGCAAGACGCCGGAGGCGCTGCGGCGGCAGGCCGAGCGCCTGCTGTCGTTCGTGGACGCCGACCCCGGCCTCGGCCCGGCCGACGTGGCGTACTCGCTGGCCACCACCCGCTCGGTGTTCGCCCATCGCGCCGCCGTGGTCGCGGCGGACCGCGACCGGCTGGTGGCGGGGCTGCGCGCCGTCGCCGAAGGCGGCTCCGGCCCCGGCGTGGTGCACGACGTGGCCGGCCCGGGCCGCACCGCGTTCCTGTTCCCCGGCGAGGGGGCGGGCCCCGACGGCACGGCCGAGCTGTCCGCCGCGTTCCCGGTGTTCGCCGAGGCGATCGAGCGGGTCCGGGCGGCGTTCGAGGAGCTGCCGGAGCCGGCGCGAGGCCAGGCGCCCGGCGCTGACGGACCGGAGGTGTTCGCCTACGAGGTCGCCCTGTTCCGGCTGATCCGCTCGTGGGGGGTGACCCCCGACTACCTGGCCGGGCACGGCATCGGCGAGCTCACCGCCCTGCATCTCGCCGGCGCGCTCTCCCTGCCGGACGCCTGCCGCCTCGTGGCGGCCGGGGACGCGGCGGGGGAGGAGACCTGGGGCCCCGCGCCGATCCCGGTGGTGTCGATGGCCACCGGCCGGCCGCTCACGGCCGAGGACCCGAGCCCGCCGGAGCACCCGGCCGGGCCCGCGACGACGGCCGCCGGCCCCGGCTCCCCGGAGCACGGGCGGGGGCCGGCCGAGGCGGTGCGCTGGCTGCGCGCACGGGAGGTGACCAGGTTCGTGGCCGTCGGCCCGGCCGGCGGGCTCGCCGACGAGGCCGCCGGCCTGGCGGACGACCGGCTCATCGCCGTGCGCCACGCGGACCGGCCCCCGGTGTGGAGCGCCGTGGCCGCGCTGGCCGGGCTGTCGGCCTCCGGGGCGGCCGTCGACTGGGCGGCCGTGTTCACCGGCACCGGCGCCCGCCGCGTGGAACTGCCCACGTACGCCTTCCAGCACGAGTCGTACTGGATGGCCGACCGCGCCACCACGGCGGTGGACGCCGGCAGCCTCGGCCTGCACGCCGCCGGTCACGCCCTGCTGGGCGCCGCCATCGCCGTGGCCGGGACCGACGAGGTCGTGTTCACCTGCCGGCTGTCGCGCGGCGCGCACCCGTGGCTGGCCGACCGCGCCGTCGCCGGGGTCACGCCGCTGGCGGAGGCAGCCCTGGTGGAGCTGGCCATCCGCGCCGGCGACGAGGTCGGCTGCCCGACGCTGGCCGAGCTGACGGCCGTGACGCCGCTGACGGTGCCCGAGCGCGGCGGCGTCCAGGTGCAGGTCGTGGTGGGAGCCCCGGGGGAGGGCGGACGTCGGCCGGTGGCGGTGCACGCCAGGCCCGGCGACGCCGGGGCGGTGGTGCGGGACTGGACGCTGCACGCCACCGGCGTGCTCGGCCCGGCAGGGGCCGAGCCGGACTTCGCCTGGCCCGCCTGGCCCCCGGCGAACGCCGAACCGGTCGCGGTCGCCGGACTGTACGACGACCTCGCGGACGCCGGGTACGAGTACGGGCCGGTCTTCCGTTGCGTGGAGTCGCTGTTCCGGCTGGGCGGCGAGCTGTTCGCGCAGGTGCGGCTGCCCGAGGGGGCGGCCGCCGACGCGGCCGGGTTCGGGCTGCATCCGGCCCTGCTCGACGCGGCCCTGCACCCGCTGCTCGCCGGGCCGGGAACCGCAGGCGACGACGTCACCCGCCTGCCGGTCGAGTGGGCCGGCGTGCGGCTGCACGCCGTCGGCGCGACGGTGCTGCGCGTCCGGCTCGCACCGGACGGCCAGGGCGCGTTCCTGCTCCAGGCGGCCGGCGAGGACGGGCGGCCGGTGGCCGAGGCGAGCTCTGTGCGGCTCGGCCCTGTGCCGCTGGACACGCTCGTCCCGGCGGGGACGGACGCCGCGGACGCGCTGCTGGAGCTGCGATGGATCACGGCCGAGCCGCCGAAGACGACCGCGGAGCAGTCGGGCGGCCTGGCGGTGCTCGGCACCGCGGCCGGTGACCTCGACCGGGTGGCGGAACTGGCGTTCGCCGACATCGCCGAGGCCGCCGAGTCGTACATGCCGTGGGACGTCCTGCTCGCCGAACCCTCCGGCGCCTCTGACGCCTCCGACGGCTCTGCCGTGGGCGGCGAACCGGCGGCCTCGGCACGGCGGGCCGTGGAGCGCGCGCTGGACTGGGCGCGCGAGTGGGTCGGCGTGACCGACCTCCCCGACAACCGGCTGGCCGTCGTGACCCGCGGCGCGGTCGCCGCCGGCCCGGACGAGGACGTGCGCGACCTCGCGGGCGCGGCGGTGTGGGGCCTGCTGCGCTCGGCGCAGTCGGAGAACCCGGGCCGCATCGTGCTGGTCGACCTGGACGACGACCCGTCGTCGGCCGACCTGCTGCCCGGGGTGCTCGAGTCGGGCGAACCCCAGGCGGCGGTCCGCGCCGGGACCATGCTGGTGCCCAGGCTGGCCCGCGTCACGGCCGCTGCGACCCGCGCGCCCGAGCTGGACCCGGACGGAACCGTGCTGGTCACCGGCGGCACCGGCGCGGTCGGCGCGCTGATCGCCCGGCACCTGGTCACCCGGCATCACGTCCGCAACCTGCTCCTGACCGGCCACGACGGCCCGGACGCCCCGGGCGCGGCCGAGCTGCGCGAGGAGCTGACCGCCCTGGGCGCACGCGTCGAGGTGGTGGAGTGCGACGCGGCCGACCGGGCCGCCGTGCGAGGGGTGCTGGCGGGCATCCCCGCCGACCGTCCGCTGACCGGGGTCGTGCACGCCGCGAGCGCCCTGGACGACGGCGTGCTCACCTCCCTGACCGCCGACCGGGTGGCCCGGATGCTGCGCGACAACGCCGACGGGGCCTGGCACCTGCACGAGCTGACCTCCGGCGCCGACCTCGGGATGTTCGTGCTGTCCTCCTCGGTCGTCGGCGTGCTGGGCAGCGCCGGACAGGGCACGCTCGCCGCGGCGAGCACCGTCCTGGATGCGCTGGCCCGGCATCGCCGCTCGCGTGGCCTGCCCGCGGTGTCGATGGCGTGGGGGCGGATGACCGACGGCGCGCGCGGCGCGCTGCGGCTGATCGCCCCGGACGAGGCCGCCGAGCTGTTCGACGCGGCGCTGTCGGCCGGGCCGGCCGTGGTCGCGCCCGCCCCGCTCGACCTGGCCTGGATCCGCCGCGAGCGGGTCCCGGCCGTCCTGCGCGACCTGGTGCCGGCGAGCGCCCGCAGGACGGCGGGCGCGGCGGCCGGCGCCGACCGGCTGGCCGGGATGAGCCGGGAGGAGGCCGAGCAGTACCTGCGAGACCTGGTGCGGGCGGAGGCGTCCCGGGTGCTCGGGCACGCCGCCCCCGACCAGGTCGCGCTGACCACGTCGTTCAAGGACTCGGGGTTCGACTCGCTGGCCGCGGTGCAGTTCCGCAACCGGCTGGTCGAGCGGACCGGCCTGTCCCTGCCGACCACGCTGGTGTTCGACTACGCCACCCCGGCCGCGCTGGTCGAGCATCTCACCGACCGGCTGGCCGTGGCCGGCGGCGGCACGCACCGCACCGTGCTGGCCGAGCTGGACAAGCTGGAGGCGGCCCTGATGTCCGCCCCCGCGGCGAACGGCGAGCACGCCGCGATCGCGGCCCGGCTGGCCGCCATCCTGTCCCGCTGGAACCAGGCGGCGGGCCCCGGCGACGGGGACGACGTGGCCGGCGCGATCGAGGCGGCCACCGAGGACGAGGTTTTCGCCTTCATCGACAACGAACTGGGCCGCGCCCTCGACTGACGGCCGATCCGCGCCCCTCCCACCGATCCGAGGAGTCCCCGATGACCACGCCGACCCCCTACTCCGACTGGTTCCTGACCGCGCTGCTGGCCGTCAGCAGGATGGACGTCGTCTACACCCGCGCCAAGGGCGGCACCCTGTACCACCGGGACGAGAACGGCGCCGAGGTGGCGGCCCTCGACCTGGTGGGCGGGTGGGGCGCGCTGCTGCTCGGCCACAACCCTCCGGAGATCGTGGCCCGGGCCAAGGAGTTCCTGGACGCCGACTCGCCGGTGCACGCGCAGCTCTCCGTTGCCGCCGCCGCCGACGAGCTCAGCGGCCTGCTGAACGACGTCCTGCGCCGGGAGTTCCCCGGGGTCGAGCGTTACGCCGTCACCTACGCCAACAGCGGGGCCGAGGCGATCGAGGTCGCGCTCAAGCACGCCGAGCTCGACCGGCTGCTGCGGGTGAAGGCGCTGTTCGAGGAGATCGAGTGGAACATCGGCGCCGCGGTCGCCGCCGTCGGCGGCGGGGAGGCGGAGCTGCCGGACACGATGCCCGGCGGCCACGAGCCGCCGGCCGACGTCGAGGCCCTGGTGGCGTCGCTGACCGCGCTGGCCGGGGGCAACCTCGCGCACCTGGCCCGCCCGCCGGTCTTCTTCGCCCTGGAGGGCGCCTTCCACGGCAAGCTCACCGGCGCCGTGCAGTTCACGCACAACCCGCTCTACCGGGCGGCGTTCCAGACCCTCGGCCCGGCCGTCAAGTTCGTGCCGGCCGGCGACCCGGAGGCGGTCGAGCGGATCGTCGCCGAGGAGCGCGCCACCGTGTTCGACGTCGCGGTGGTGGACGGCAGGGTGCGGGTCGTCGAACGGGACTTCCCGATCTTCGCCGGCTTCCTGGTCGAGCCGATCCAGGGCGAGGGCGGCATCCGCCCGCTCACCGAGGACTACGCGCGGCACCTGCGGCGGATCTGCGACGAGATCTCCTGCCCGATCATCGTGGACGAGATCCAGAGCGGCATGGGCCGGACGGGCGCCTTCTTCGCCGGCTCGCACATCGGGCTGCGCGGCGACTACTACACCCTCGGCAAGTCGCTGGGCGGCGGCGTCGCGAAGGTGTCCGCGACGCTGGTGCGCGACTCCCTCTACCGCCCGGAGTTCGGGCTGATGCACAGCTCGACCTTCGCCAAGGACGGGTTCTCCACCGCCGTCGCGCTCGCCACGCTGCGCCTTCTCGAAGCCGACGGGGGGCAGGCCTACCGGGTCGCCGCCGAGCGCGGCGAGCGGATCATCGGCGTGCTGAACGGGCTGGCCGCCAGGTTCCCGGACGTCATCAAGGAGGTCCGCGGCAGGGGGCTGCTCATCGGGCTGGAGTTCGCCGACCAGAGCGCCGCCCCGTCGGCGATCGTCAGGGACAAGGCCCGCTCGGGCACCCTCAGCTACACGCTGGCCAGCTACCTGCTGCACGTCCACGGCATCCGCATCGGGCCGACCGCGAGCGACCCGGGGGTGCTGCGCATCGAGCCGTCGATCCTCATCTCGGACGACGACATCGAGCGGCTGGAGAGGGGCGTCGAGCAGCTGTGCCTGATCCTGCGCGCCTCCGACGCCCTGCACCTGGTGCACCCGCTGACCCGGCCGGGGTCGGTGAAGCCGCGCGCCGAGATCAGGGAGTTCCGGGCCGCCGCGCAGGCGCCGGCCGACGGCGGCCGGGCCGAGCAGGCGGGCCCGCCCGCGCGCAAGGCCGCGTTCGTCACCTACCTGACGGAGCCAGGGCTGCTGCGCGAGCTGGACCCGTCGCTGGCGGAGCTCGGCGACGACGACCTGGAGGCGTACGTCCGCAGGCACGAGCCGCTCAAGGCGACGACGCCGCTCCCGGCGGTGCGGGTCGACACCTCCGAGGGCGCGTCGGTGGACCTCACCGTCTACCCGCTGCTGGCCACCGCCGGGCAGATGAACGGCTACCTCGCCGCGGGACAGGCCGGAGCCGTCCTGCCCGACATCCAGGCCCGGGTCCTCGCGGCCAGGGAGGACGGCTGCGAGGTCGCCGGGCTCGGCTTCGCCATCGGGGCGCTGAGCGGCCACGGCGCCGCGCTGCGGGTGCCGCGGATCACGCTCACCTCCGGAACCGCGCTCACCGTCGCGTCCGCCATGAACGCGCTGGAGTCCGCGGCGCGCGAGCGCTTCGGCGGCCTGGACGGGCTGACGCTGGCCGTCGCCGGCGGCGGCGGGCGCGTCGGATCCGTCTGCGCCGCGCTCGGCGCGGAACGGGTATCCAAGATCATCCTGCTGGGCAGCGGCCGCGACGGCTCGGCCGGGCGGCTCCGGGCGACGGCCCACCGCGTCTACCAGGACGCGTGGTCCCTGATCGCCGAGGGCGGCGCGGTCGCCGGCATCCCGGCGCTGCTGTCCAAGGAGCCGCTGATCGACGAGTGGATGCGGGAGAAGCGCGACGCGAGCGTCCCCAGCGGCGAGCTGATCGCCGCGTACCTCGAAGAGCGGTACGGCGGCGACCCGTTCGTCGTCCTGACCGACGACCCCTTCGCGGTGCGGGAGGCCGAGCTGGTGGTCTCCGCGGCCCCGGGCCTGGGCCCCGTCCTCACCGGTGAGCACCTCGCCGACGGCACGGTGGTCTGCGACGTCGCCGGGTCCGGCGCCCTCTCGCCCGGCCTCCGGGCGCTCCGCGACGACCTGCGGTTCGTCCTGGGCGGCGTGCTGAGCGCCCCGGACGGCGCGGGCATGCCGCCGGGGGCGCGAGGGTCCCTCGGGGAGGGGCGGATGTCCGCCGCCGCCGTCGAGGCCGTCGTCCTCGCGCTGGCCGGCTCCGGCCACGCCGGCGGCCCCCTCACCGGCGCGCGGGTGCGCGAGATCGCCGAGCTGGCCGAGCGGCACGGCTTCCGGCAGGTCGTCTGATCCACGGTCCGGGCGGCCTGGTCCGGGGAACCAGACCGGCCGCCCGGATTTGTCACCACGAAGCAAGGCACCAGGGGATCTGCGGCGTTTACTGGCGGGCGAGGGCTACGCGAGTGCGCGCTCTGACGGAGGAGGACCTGTGACCGTAGTCATGCCCGGGGAGTCGGGCGGCACCATCGGGCGGCCGGACGACGCGAAGGAGCTGCTGGACCGTGCTCGCGAGCTCGTCCCGCTGCTGCGCGCCAACGCCCCGCAGACCGAACGCGACATGCGTCCCGTGGCCGACAACCTGGAAGCGCTGCGCAAGGCCGGCCTGTTCCGGCTCACCACCCCGGTCAGGTACGGGGGACACGACCTCAGCCTGCCCGACCTGCTGAAGATCATCTTCGAGGTGGGCCGGGGATGCGCCTCGACCGGCTGGATCGTCGCCAACGACGCCGCGTCGACCAGCTTCACGCTCACCTTCCCCGAGGCCGCGCTCGACGACATGTACGCCGGCAACCCCGACGTGCTGGTGCTGTCCACCTCCAACCTGAGCGGCGCGAAGGCCGTCCGGGTCGACGGCGGCCACACCATCTCCGGACGCTTCCCCTGGAGCTCGGGCAGCGAGTTCTCCGACTGGGTGTTCATGGGGCCGGTCTTCGTTTTCGACGGCGAGCAGCCGGGCGCGCTGATGTTCGGCCTGGTGCCGATCGACCAGGTGACCGTCGAGAAGACGTGGAGCTGCGCCGGCATGTCCGGCACCGGCACCCACACCATCGTCGCGACGGACCTGTTCATCCCCGACTACCGGACGCTGGTCTACGACCTGTCCGGCGAGAACCAGCCCGGCGAGGACGACCGGGGCACCGACGTCATCAAGGGAAGCCTGCAGTCGCTGGCCGCGCTCGTGGGCGCCGCCCAGGGGGCGCTGGACACGACGCGCGAGATCCTCGCCAAGGGCAGGCCGATCACCTTCACCACCTACACCTCATCGGCGGACTCCCCGGCGGTGCAGCTCCGGTTCGCCGAGGCGGCCCACCTGATCGACACCGCCGTGCTGCACATGCTGCACGCGGGGGAGGCGCTCGACGGGATCGACCCCGCCGCCCCGGTGCCCTGGGTGGAGCGGAGCCGGGTCAGGGCCCACATGGCGTCGGCCCTGGGCCGGGCGAGGGAGGGCGTCGACAAGCTGCTCGACGTCGCGGGCGCCAGCGGCTTCGCGCTGTCGAACCCCCTGCAGCGGTACTGGCGCGACCTGAACGTCGGCAGCCGGCACAACAGCCTGAACGCCCCGATCATCTTCGAGGACTACAGTCGCGCCCTGCTCGACATCCGGCCCTCGGTGACGTGGATCCACTGAGGGGTGCGCCCACCCGGCCGAGCGAGGGCGCTGAGGCGGACGGCGAGCCGATCGCCGTGGTCGGGCTGTCGTGCCGGCTGCCGAAGGCGCCGGACGCCGCGCACTTCTGGCGGTTGCTGCGGGACGGGGTGAACGCGGTCGCCGAGGCCCCGGAGGACCGGTGGCCCGGCGGCTCGCTGCCCCACCGTTTCGGCGGGTTCCTCGACGCGGTCGACCGGTTCGACGCGGGATTCTTCCGCGTCTCCCCCCGCGAGGCCGCGGCGATGGACCCGCAGCAGCGGCTCATGCTGGAGCTGAGCTGGGAGGCGCTGGAGGACGCGCGCATCGTGCCGGCCGCCCTCGCGGGCGGCCAGGTCGGGGTGTTCGTCGGCGTGATGGGTGACGACTACGCCCTGCTGCAGGACCGCCTCGGCCCCGGCGCCGTCGACCAGCACACCATGACCGGGTCGCGCCGCGCCATCATCGCGAACCGGATCTCGCACGCGCTGGGGCTGCGGGGCCCGAGCATGACCGTGGACGCCGCCCAGTCCTCGTCGCTGGTCGCCGTCCACCTCGCCGCCGAGGCCCTGCGGCGCGGCGACTGCGCGGTCGCCATCGCCGGCGGCGTGAACCTGAATATCCTGGCCGAGACCACGCTCGGCGCGGTGCGGTTCGGCGGCCTGTCGCCGGACGGCCGCTGCTACACCTTCGACGCCCGCGCCAACGGCTACGTGCGCGGTGAGGGCGGCGGGGCCGTGGTGCTCAAGCCGCTGTCGGCCGCCCTCGCCGGCGGGGACGAGATCTACTGCCTCATCGCCGGCGGCGCGGTCAACAACGACGGCGACGGTGACGGCACGGACGCCGGGCTGACCGTGCCCAGCCGGTCGGCGCAGGAGGAGGTCATCGCCGCGGCCTACCGGCGCTCCGGAGTCGACCCCCTGGACGTGCGGTACGTGGAGCTGCACGGCACCGGCACGAAGGTGGGCGACCCGATCGAGGCCGCCGCGCTCGGCTCATCCCTGGGCTGTCTGCGCCCGGCGGGCTCCGCGCTGCTGGTGGGCTCGGTGAAGACGAACATCGGCCACCTGGAGGGCGCCGCGGGCATCGCCGGCCTGCTCAAGGTGGCGCTGAGCCTGCGGCACCGCCAGCTGCCGCCCAGCCTGAACTTCGAGACGCCCAACCCCGGCATCCCGCTGGCCGACCTGCGCCTGCGGGTCCAGACCGAGCTGACCGGGTGGCCCGAACCGGACCGTCCCCTGGTGGCGGGCGTGAGCTCGTTCGGCATGGGCGGCACGAACTGCCACCTGGTGCTGTGCGAGCGCCCCGCCCCCGCCCCCCGGCCGGTCTCGCGCTCCGCGCCGAAGGCGCTGGCCTGGCCGGTGTCGGGCGGCACGCCGCAGGCGCTGCGCGCGCAGGCCGCGCGCCTGCTGTCGCACCTGGCCGACAAGCCCGGGCTGGACGCGGCCGACGTCGGCCTGTCCCTGGGCACCACCCGCACGGCGTTCCGCCACCGGGCGGTGGTCGTCGGGGCCGACCGCGCCGAGCTGACGCGACGGCTGGAGACGCTCGCCGCCGGCGCCGCCGCCGACGGGGTCGTGCTCGGGTCCGGCGCCGTCGCGGGCAAGACGGTGTTCGTGTTCCCCGGGCAGGGGGCGCAGTGGGCGGGCATGGGCGTCGCCCTCCTCGACACCGCCCCGGCGTTCGCCGAGCAGATCGAAGCGTGCGAGGCCGCCTTCGCGCCGTACGTCGACTGGTCGCTGCGCGACGTGCTGCGGTCGGCGCCGGGCGCGCCCGGCACCGACCGCGTGGACGTGGTCCAGCCGGTGCTGTTCGCGATGATGGTGTCGCTCGCGCGGCTGTGGCGGTCGTACGGCGTGGAGCCGTCCGCCGTCGTCGGCCACAGCCAGGGCGAGATCGCCGCGGCCCACGTCTGCGGCGCGCTCTCCCTGGAGGACGCCGCGCGTGTGGTGACGCTGCGCAGCCGGGCGCTGGTCACGCTGGCCGGCAGCGGCGCGATGGCGTCCGTCCGGCTGCCGGCCGGGGAGGTGCGGCGGCGGACGGACCGCTGGGCCGGTTCGCTGTGGATCGCGGCCGTGAACGGGCCGTCGTCGGTGACGGTGTCCGGCGTCCCCGCCGCCATGGACGAGCTGCTCGCGTCGCTGGCCGCCGAGGGCGTCGACGCGCGCCGGGTCGCGGTCGACTACGCCTCGCACTGCGACGGCGTCGAGCCGATCCGCGAGCGGCTGCTGGACGTGCTGGCCGAGGTGGAGCCGCGGCCGGCCCCGGTGCCGTTCTACTCCACGGTGACCGGTGACGTGCTGGACACGGCCGGGCTGGACGCCGGGCACTGGTATCGCAACCTGCGCCAGACCGTCGAGCTGGACCGGGCGACCCGTGCGCTGGTGCGCGACGGCCACGCCCTGTTCGTCGAGTGCAGCCCGCACCCGGTGCTGCTCCCGGCCGTGCAGGAGACCATCGAGCACGCGGCCGAGCACCGCGCCGTCGTGGTCGGCTCGCTGCGCCGCGGCGACGGCGGGCTCGGCCGGTTCCTGACCTCCCTCGGCGAGCTGCACGCCGGGGGCGGCGTCGTCGACTGGGACGCCGTGTACGCCGGCACCGGCGCGCGGCGGATCAGCCTGCCCCACTACGCCTTCCAGCGCGCCCGGCACTGGCTGGACGCCGCCGACGGCACGGCCCGGCCGCGGCTCCACCCGCCCGCGGGGGAGGCCGCGGACGCCGGGACGCCGTCGGGGCACGACGCCGAGGCGGACGGGCTCGCTGACGCGCCCGCGCTGGCCGGGCTGCCCGCGCACGAGGCCGAGGCGGCGCTGCGGGAGATCGTCCGCACGAACGTGGCGATCGTCCTGGGGCACCTCACGCCGGCCGCGGTGGACCCGGGCCTGACGTTCAGGGAGCTGGGCTTCACCTCGCTGTCGTCGGTGGAGCTGAGCAACCGGCTGAGCGCGGCGACCGGGATGCGGCTGCCCTCCGGCCTGCTGTTCAACCACCCGACCCCGGACGAGCTGGTCCGCCACCTGAGCGCCGCACTGTCCGGCGCCGGGGACGCCGGACCGGGGACGGGCTCGCCCGGTTCGCCCGGTTCGCCCGAGGCGGGCGGCGACGACCCGATCGTGATCGTGGGCATGGCGTGCCGCCTGCCCGGCGGGGTGGCCTCGCCCGAGGACCTGTGGCGGCTGCTGTCGGACGGCACGGACGCGATCTCGGAGTTCCCGGCCGACCGCGGCTGGGACCTGGACCGTCTTCACCACCCCGACCCCGACCGGCCCGGGACGACCTACGTCCGCCACGGCGGTTTCCTGCACGACGCGGACCGGTTCGACGCGGAGCTGTTCGGCATCAGCCCGCGCGAGGCGACCGCGATGGACCCGCAGCAGCGCCTGCTGCTGGAGACCTCGTGGGAGGCGCTGGAGCGCGCCGGGATCGACCCGGCGCGCCAGAAGGGCGCGAACGTGGGCGTGTTCGCCGGGGCGATGGCACAGGAGTACGGCCCCAGCCTGCGCGCGGCCGAGGACGGCTACGACGGCTACCGGCTGACCGGCAGCACGGTCAGCGTCGTGTCCGGCCGCGTCGCCTACACGCTCGGCCTGCAGGGGCCCGCGGTCACCGTGGACACCGCCTGCTCGTCGTCGCTGGTGGCCCTGCACCTGGCCGCCCAGGCTCTGCGCCAGGGCGAGTGCGCGCTGGCGCTGGCGGGCGGCGTCGCCGTGATGGCGAACCCCGGCATGTTCGTGGAGTTCAGCCGGCAGCGCGGCCTGTCCCCGGACGGCCGGTGCAAGGCGTTCTCGGCGTCCGCCGACGGCACCGCGTGGGCCGAGGGCGCCGGGATGGTCGTGCTCGAACGGCTGTCGGACGCCCGGCGGAACGGCCACCGGGTGCTGGCCGTGGTGCGCGGCAGCGCGGTGAACCAGGACGGCGCCTCGAACGGGCTGACCGCCCCGAACGGGGTCGCGCAGGAACGGCTGATCGGCCGCGCGCTGGCCGGCGCCGGCCTGACCGCCGCGGACGTCGACGTGGTGGAGGCGCACGGCACCGGCACCGGCCTCGGCGACCCCATCGAGGCCGACGCGCTGCTGGCCGCCTACGGCCGCGACCGCGACCGTCCGCTGCTGCTGGGATCGCTGAAGTCCAACATCGGCCACGCCCAGGCCGCCGCCGGCGTCGCCGGCGTGATCAAGACGGTGCTGGCCCTGCGCCACGGCATGGTCCCCAAGACCCTGCACGTCGAAGAGCCGACCCCCCGGGTGGACTGGTCGGCCGGCGCGGTCGAGCTGGTCACCGAGCCCCGCGAGTGGCCCCGGACCGGGCGTCCCCGGCGCGCCGGGGTGTCGTCCTTCGGCATAAGCGGCACGAACGCCCACCTGATCCTCGAACAGGCCCCCGCCGACCACGCCCCGAACGGCGAGCCCGCCGACCCGGTCGGGCGCGCGCCCGGTGGGCGGGTTCCGAACGGTGAGGCCGCCGGGCCGCTCGGGCAGACGTCCGGTGGGCGGGTCTCGGACGGCGAGCCCGCCGACCCGCTCGGGCGCGCGTCTGACGGGCGGGTTCCGAATGGTGAGGCCGCCGATCCGCTCGGGCGCGCGTCCGGTGGGCAGGTTCCGAACGGCGAGGCCGCCGGGCCGCTCGGGCAGGCGTCCGGTGGGCGGGTCTCGGACGGTGAGGCCGCCGGGGCCGTGGTGCCGTGGGTGCTGTCGGCCGGGGACGAGGAGGCGCTGCGGGAGCTGGCCGGCCGCCTGGCGTCCCTGATGGACGCCGAGGGCGCGCCCGGCGCGGCGGATGTCGGGTTCTCGCTGGCCGCCGCGCGGGCCGGGTTGCCGCACCGGGGCGTCGTCGTCGGGGACGGCCTGCCCGCCCTGCGGCGAGGGCTGGCCGCGCTGGCCGAAGGGCGCCCGGCGCCCGGCGTGGTGCGCGGCACCGCCGGGGAGACGCCGCGGGTGGTGTTCGTGTTCCCCGGGCAGGGTTCGCAGTGGGCGGGGATGGCGGCGGGCCTGCTGGAGGCGTCGCCGGTGTTCGCCGAGTCCATGCGCGCCTGCGCCGGCGCGCTCGCGCCGCATGTCGACTGGGACCTGCTACAGGTGCTGCGGGACGCCACCGCGCTGGAGCGGGTCGACGTGGTGCAGCCCGCGCTGTTCGCGATGAACGTGTCGCTGTCGGCCCTGTGGCGCTCGCTGGGGGTGGAGCCCGCCGCGGTGGTCGGGCACTCGCAGGGCGAGATCGCGGCCGCCTGCGTCGCCGGCGCGCTCAGCCTGGCGGACGCGGCGAAGGTCGTCGCCCTGCGCTCCAAGGCGGTGCGCGCGCTGTCCGGCAGGGGCGGCATGGTGTCGGTCTCGCTTCCCGAGAAGGAAATGGCCGACCGGCTGCGGCGGTGGGACGGCCGCGTCTCGGTGGCCGCCGTGAACGGCCCGGAGTCGGTGGTCGTCGCCGGCGAGCCAGAGGCGCTGGACGAGCTGGTCGCGGAGTGCGAGGCCGAGGGCGTGCGCGCCCGCCGGATCGCGGTGGACTACGCGTCGCACACCGCGCAGGTGGAGTGGATCAAGGACGACCTCGACGGCCTGCTGACCGGGCTCACGCCCCGCACTTCGCGGATCCCCTTCTACTCGACGGTGACCGCCGGCCCGTTCGACACCGCCGGCATGGACGGCGGGTACTGGTACCGCAACCTTCGCCGGCCGGTCCGGTTCGCCGACACCGCCACGGTGCTGGCCGAGCGGGGCCACACCGTCTTCGTGGAGGTCAGCCCGCATCCGACGCTGACCATGGCCATCCAGGACACCGCCGGCGACGTGGCGGCCGTGGGGTCGCTGCGCCGCGGCGAGGGCGGCCTGGAGCGGTTCCTGACCTCCGCGGCCGAGGTGTACGTCCGGGGGGTGCCGGTCGACTGGCAGGCCGTCCTGCCCGGCGCCCGGCCGGTGGACCTGCCCACGTACCCGTTCCGGCGGCGGCGCTACTGGTTCGAGCCGGCGTCCGTCCCGGGCTCCGCGGGCATCGGCGCGGCCGGGCTCAGCGCGGCCGGGCATCCGCTGCTGGGCGCGGTGGTGGAGCTGCCGGAGTCCGGCGGCGTGGTGCTCACCGGCGAGCTGTCCCTGCGGGCCCAGCCGTGGCTGGCCGACCACGGGGTGCTCGACACCGTCCTGCTGCCGGGCACGGCCCTGGTGGAACTGGCGCTGCGCGCCGGCGACGAGGTGGGCTGCGACCGGGTGGCCGAGCTGACCCTGGAGGCGCCGCTGGCCCTGCCGCCGCGCGGCGGGGTGGCGATCCGGGTCACCGTGGGCGAGCAAGACGCGTCCGGCTGCCGCGACCTCGCCGTGCACGCCCGGCTCACGGACGGCCCCGGTGGCTCGGCCGGTCCTGGTGGCTCAGGCGGTCTTGATGGCTCGTCCGGTCTTGGTGGCTCGGGCGGTTCCGGTGGCTCGGGCGGGACGGCCTGGACCAGGCACGCGAGCGGCGTGCTCACGTCCGGAGAAGAGGAGTCGTTCGAGCTGAGCGTCTGGCCGCCGCCCGGCGCGGTGGCCGAGGAGTGGGACGGCGACTACACCCGCTGGGCCGACCTCGGCTACCGGTACGGGCCCGCGTTCCGCGGGCTGCGCTCCTGGTGGCGACGCGGCTCGGAGATCTTCGCCGAGGTGGCGCTGCCCCCGGAGCTCGCGCCCGAGGCGGGCCGGTTCGGGCTGCATCCCGCGCTGCTGGACGCCGCCCTGCACCCCGCCGTCGCGGACGGCCCGGGATGCCGCCTGCCGTTCGCCTGGCGCGGCGTCTCGCTGCGGGCCACCGGCGCCACGACGCTGCGGGCGCGCATCGCGCCCGACGGCGACGGCGCGGTCTCCCTGCGCCTGGCCGACGCCACCGGCCGCCCGGTGGCCTCGGTGGAGTCCCTGGCCCTGCGCCCCGCCGCCCTTCCCACCGCGCCTCCCGGCCCGTCGGACGCGCTGTTCCGCCTGGACTGGACCGAGGTCCCCGTCCCGGAGGAACCCACCGCCCCACGCTCGTGGGCGATCGTCGGCCCCGACGAGTTCGCGCTCGCCACAGGCCTCGCCCCGTCCCCCGACCCGACCGGCCTCGCCGCCGGTGGGTCGGGTTCGGTCGCGTCCCCTGATCCGGCTGGCTTCGGTGCGGGTGGGTCGGGTTCGGTCGCGTCCCCTGATCCGGCTGGCTTCGGTGCGGGTGGGTCGGGTTTGGGTGCGTCTTCTGATCCGGGAGTGCCTGGCGCCGCCGGGGTGGGGCTGGTCACGTCCCCGGATCTGGCCGGGCTCGGTGCCGGGGGGCGGGTGGTGCCCGAGGTGGTGCTGGCCTGCTTCGCCGGGGAGGCCACCGCCGAAGGGGCGCGGGACGTGGCCGGGCGGGTGCTGGAGCTGCTCCAGGAGTGGCTGGCCGGGGAGCGGTTCGCCGCGTCCACGCTGGTGCTGCTCACGCGCGGCGCCGTCTTCGCGGAGTCGGCCGACGCCCCCGAGCCCTCCCCGGACCCCGGCGGCCTGGCGGGCGCCGCGGCCTGGGGCATGGTGCGGTCGGCGCAGTCGGAGCATCCCGGCCGGTTCGTGCTGGTCGACCTGGACGGCCTGGAGGCGTCCGTCGCGGCGCTGCCGGCCGCGCTGGCCGCAGGCGAGCCGCAGCTCGCCATCCGGGCGGGCCGGCCGCGGGCGCCGAGGCTGGCCAGGTTCACCGCGCCGGACACCCCGGCCCCGCCCGCGGGTGCCGCGGCGTGGCGGCTGGACGTCACCGAGCGCGGCACGCTGGAGAACCTCGCGCCGATCGACAGCCCCGAGGCGAGCGCGCCCCCGGGCCCCGGGCAGGTGCGCGTCTCGATGCGCGCCGCGGGCGTGAACTTCCGCGACGTGCTGATCGCCCTCGACATGTACCCCGAGGCGGGGGAGATGGGGTGCGAGGGCGCCGGAGTCGTGCTCGACATCGGGCCCGGCGTGACCGGCCTCGCGCCGGGAGACCGGGTCATGGGCCTGTTCCGCGGCGCGTTCGGCCCGGTCGCGGTCGCCGACCGGCGGCTGGTGACCAAGATCCCGCAGGGGTGGTCGTTCGCCCAGGCCGCCTCGGTGCCGGTCGTGTTCCTCACCGCCTACCACGCGCTCCGGCACGACGCCGGGCTCCGTGCGGGCGAGCGGGTGCTCGTCCACGCGGCCGCCGGCGGCGTGGGCCTCGCCGCCGTCGAGCTGGCCAAGCACTGGGGCGCCGAGGTCTTCGCCACCGCGAGCCCCGGCAAGTGGGACGCGCTGCGCGCCCGGGGCATCGACGACGCGCACCTCGCCTCCTCGCGGACCCGCGAGTTCGAGCACCGGTTCGGCGCGGTCGACGTGGTGCTGAACTCGCTGGCCGGGGAGTTCGTCGACGCCTCGCTTCGCCTGCTCCACCCCGGCGGCCGCTTCGTGGAGATCGGCAAGACCGACGTGCGCGCCGCCGAGGACGTCCGGGCGACCCGTCCCGGGGTGGACTACCGCGTGCTCGACCTGCTGGCAGCCGACCCCGGCCTCGTCGGGGACATGCTGGCCGAGCTGATGGAGCTGTTCGCCCGGGGCGCGCTCCAGCCCGTGCCGGTGCGCGCGTGGGAGCTGTCGCGGGCGCGCACGGCTTTCCGGTTCGTCAGCCAGGCCAGGCAGATCGGCAAGGTGGTGCTCACCCTGCCCGCGCCGCCCGACCCCGCGGGCACGATCCTGATCACCGGCGGCGCCGGCGCACTTGGCGGCATGCTCGCCCGCCACCTGGTGACCCGGCACGGTGCGCGTCACCTGCTGCTGACCGGCAGGCGCGGGCCCGACACGCCCGGCGCCGCCGCGCTCGCGGCGGAGCTGACCGCGCTCGGCGCGACGGTCACCCTGGCAGCCTGCGACGCGGGCGACCGCGAGGCGCTCGCCGCCGTGCTGGCGTCCGTCCCGGCGGAGCATCCGCTCACCGGGGTGGTGCACGCGGCCGGCCTGCTGGACGACGGCGTCATCGAGGCGTTGCGCCCCGGGCAGCTCGACCGCGTGCTGCGGCCGAAGGCCGACGCCGCGCTGCACCTGCACGAACTGACCGGCGGCATGGACCTGTCGATGTTCGTGCTGTACTCCTCGGCCGCCGGAACCCTCGGCCTGCCGGGCCAGGCGAACTACGCGGCGGCCAACGTGCTCCTGGACGCCCTCGCCCAGCACCGGCGCGCCCGCGGCCTGCCGGCCGTGTCGCTGGCCTGGGGACTGTGGCAGCAGCCCGGCGGCATGACCGGCGGGCTCGCCGCCGCCGACCTGAGCAGGATGACCCGCTCCGGGCTGGCCCCGCTGTCCACGCCGGACGGCCTGGCGCTGTTCGACGCGGCGGCCGGGGCGGGCGAGGCCGTGCTGGTGCCGCTGCGGCTGGACGCCGAGGCGCTGCGGGCGCAGGGCCGGGTGCCGCCGCTGTTGCGCGGGATCGTCCGCCCCGTCCGGGCGCGGCGGGCCGCCGTGGCCGCCACCGCCTCCGACGAGGCCCCGCTGGACGCGCGCCTGGCCCGCATGTCCGAAGCGGGCCGGGAACGGGCCCTGCTCGACCTGGTGCGCGAGCACACCGCCACGGTGCTGGCGCACGGCGCCGCGAGCGAGGTCGACGCCGGGCAGAGCTTCAAGAGGCTCGGGTTCGACTCGCTGACCGCGGTCGAGCTGCGCAACCGGCTCAGCGCGGCGACCGGGCTGCGCCTGCGCGCCACGCTGGTGTTCGACCATCCGACGCCGGCGGCGGTGGCCGGGCACCTGCGCGCCGAGCTGGGTCTGGCCCAGGCGCCCGCGGAGCCCCCGCCGTCCGCGCTGCTGACCGAGCTGGAGCGGATCCAGCACGGCATCGTGGGCCTGACCCCGGACGACGAGCTGCGTGCCGCCGTCATGGCACGCCTGGAAAGCCTGCTGACGCACGTCAGGGAGGCCCCCGCCGCCGGGGCGGGCGAGCTGCCGGAGGTGGCCGAGCGCCTGAGATCGGCCAGCGTCGACGAGCTCTTCGACTTCATCGACAGCGAGCTCGGCACGTCCTGACCGGGCGTGCGCACCATCGGGAGGGTGGGGTCGCGGTAATGGGCAACGAAGAGAAGCTCGTCGAGTACCTCAAGCGTGTCACCGCCGAGCTGCACCAGACCAAGCAGCGGCTGCAGGACGTCGAGCGGTCGGCCCGGGAGCCGATCGCGATCGTCGGCATGGCCTGCCGGTTCCCCGGCGGCGTGGCCTCGCCCTCGGACCTGTGGCGGCTGGTCTCCGGCGGCGAGGACGCGATCGCCGGGTTCCCCGCCGACCGGGGCTGGGACGCCGAGGCGCTGTACGACCCGGACCCCGAGGCGCCCGGCCGCACCTCCACCCGGCACGGCGGGTTCCTGGGCGACGCGGCGGAGTTCGACGCGGCGTTCTTCGGGATCTCGCCGCGTGAGGCGCTGGCGATGGATCCGCAGCAGCGGGTGCTGCTGGAGACCTCGTGGGAGGCCCTGGAGCGGGCCGGCATCGACCCGGCGTCGCTGCGCGGCACCCGGGCCGGGGTGTTCGCGGGTGTGATCTCCCAGGAGTACGGCCCCCGGCTCCATCTGGCCGACCACGACGCCGACGCGCACCTGCTCACCGGCACCACCACCAGCGTCGTCTCCGGAAGGGTCGCGTACACGCTCGGCGTGGAGGGCCCGGCGATCACGGTGGACACGGCGTGCTCGTCGTCGTCGGTGGCGCTGCACCTGGCGGTGGCCGCCCTGCGGGCCGGCCACTGCGGGCTGGCGCTGGCCGGCGGCGTCACCGTGATGGCCACGCCCGGTCTGTTCATCTCCTTCAGCCGCCAGCGCGGCCTGGCGCCCGACGGCCGGTGCAAGTCGTTCGCCGACGCCGCGGACGGCACCGGGTGGGGCGAGGGCGCCGGCATGCTGGTGCTGGAGCGACTTTCGGACGCGCGGCGCGAGGGGCATCGGGTGCTGGCGGTGATCCGGGGCAGCGCGGTGAACCAGGACGGCGCGTCCAACGGGCTGACCGCGCCGAACGGGCCCTCGCAGGAGCGGGTGATCCGGCAGGCGCTGGCCGACGCGGGGCTGTCCGCCGCCGAGGTCGACCTGGTCGAGGCGCACGGCACCGGCACGCGGCTGGGCGACCCGATCGAGGCGCAGGCCATCCTCGCGACCTACGGCCAGGGCCGGGACGAGGACCGGCCCGTGTGGCTGGGCTCGCTGAAGTCGAACATCGGCCACACCCAGGCGGCGGCCGGCGTCGCCGGCGTGATCAAGACGGTGCTCGCCCTCCAGCACGGCGTGCTGCCCAAGACGCTGCACGTGGACCGGCCGACGTCCCAGGTCGACTGGTCGGCCGGGGCCGTGGAGCTGCTGGCCGAGAGCCGTCCCTGGCCGCCGACCGGCGGGCCGCGACGGGCGGCGGTGTCCGCCTTCGGGATCAGCGGCACCAACGCCCACCTGGTGCTGGAGCAGGCGCCGCCGCCCGAGCCCGAGGAGGCCGGGCCGGAGACGGCGCTGCCGGTGGTCCCGTGGCTGGTGTCGGCGAAGACGCCGGACGCGCTGCGCGGGCAGGCGGCCCGGCTCGTGTCGCTGGTGGAGTCCGACGCCGGCCTGCGCCCGGCCGACGTGGCGTACTCGCTGGCCACGACGCGCTCGGCGTTCGAGCACCGCGCCGCGGTGGTCGCGGGCGACCGCGACGGCCTGCTGAACGGCCTGCGCATGCTGGCCGAGGACGCCTCGGGACCGTCCGTGACGCGCGGGACGGCCGGCGCGGGCCGCACGGCCTTCCTGTTCACCGGCGCCGGCCCCCAGCGGGCGGGCATGGGCCGCGGGCTGTACGAGGACTTCCCGGTGTTCGCGCGGGCGTTCGACGAGGTGTGCGCCGGGTTCGAGGGGCTGCTGCCCGGGTCGCTGAAGGACGTGGTGTTCACCGGCGAGGGGCTGCAGGAGATCGGGTGGACCAAGCCCGCGCTGTTCGCGTTCGAGGTCGCCCTGTACCGCCTGGTGCGGTCGTGGGGCCTGGTCCCCGACTACGTGACCGGCCACTCGATCGGCGAGCTGGCCGCGGCGCACGCGGCCGGGGTGTGGTCCCTGGCGGACGCCTGCCGGGTGGTGGCGGCGCGGGCGCGCCTGATGCAGGCCCTCCCGCGCGGCGGAGCCATGATCGCCGTCGAGGCCACGGAAGAGGAGGTCGCGCCCCTGCTGGCCGGGCTGGAGTCCGAGGCGGGGATCGCCGCGATCAACGCGCCGCGTTCGGTGGTCGTCTCCGGGGTCGAGGCCGTCGTCACCGAGGTCGCCGCGCACCTGCAGCGGCAGGGGCGCAAGACCCGCCGGCTGAGCATCGGGCAGGCGGCCCACTCGCCCCTGGTCGACCCCATGCTGACGGAGTTCGGCCGCGTCCTGGACGCCGCGGCGTTCACCGAGCCGGAGATCCCGCTGGTCGCCGACGCGGCCGAGGTGTGCACCCCGGAGTACTGGGTGGGGCAGGTGCGCCAGACGGTGCGCTTCACCGACCAGGTGCGCTGGCTGCGCGACCAGGGCGTCACCCGGTTCGTCGAGATCGGCCCGGACGGGGTGCTCAGCGCGCTGGGCCAGCACACCGTGGACGCGGAGTTCGTCGCGCTGCAACGCCGCGACCAGCCCGAGACCGCCACCGCGATCACCGCACTCGCCCAGGCGCACACCGGGGGCGCGGGCGTCGACTGGGCGGCGGTGTTCGCGGGCACGCGGGCCGGCCGGGTCGAGCTGCCGACGTACCCGTTCCAGCGGGACTTCTACTGGCTGGCGGAGCCGGCCTCCGGCGACGTCAGCGCGGCGGGGCTGCGGGGCGCGGAGCATCCCCTGCTGGGCGCGGTGGTCGGGGTGGCCGGCGGTGACGAGGTGGTGTTCACCGGCCGCCTGTCGATGGGGACGCACCCCTGGCTGGCCGAGCACACCGTCGGCGAGGCCGTGGTGCTCCCGGAGGCCGCCCTGGTGGAGCTGGCCCTGCGCGCCGGCGGCGAGGTCGACCGCCCGGTGCTGGAGGAGCTGGTGATCGAGGCGCCGCTGGTGGTGCCCGGCGGGGCGGGAGTGCTCGTCCAGATCGTGGTCGGCGGCCCCCGGGAGGACGGGAACCGTCCGGTGACCTTCTACTCCCGCCCGGACGGCGCCGACGCCGAGCGGTGGACGGCGCACGCCGGCGGCCTGCTCGGCGCCCCCGGTCCGGCGCCGGACTGGACGCTGGAGGCGTGGCCGCCTGTGGGAGCGGCCCCGGTCGCCGTCGACGGCGTGTACGCCGACCTGGCCGGGCGCGGCTACGGGTACGGGCCGGTGTTCCAGGGCCTGGAGTCGGTGTGGCGGCGCGGCGCCGAGGTGTTCGCCGAGGTGCGGCTGCCCGAGCGGGTGGCCGCCGAGGCCGTCCGCTTCGGGATCCATCCGGCGCTGCTGGACGCCGCCCTGCACCCGGCGCTGCTCGACGTCCCGGCCGGCGACGACGGGATCGCCCTGCCGCTGGAGTGGGCCGGGGTGACCCTGCACGCGACCGGCGCGACCGCGTTGCGGGTGCGGGTGAGCCGTGACGACGACTCGACGACGCTCCAGGTGGCCGACGAGACCGGGCAGCCGGTCGCCGAGGCCCGGTCGCTGCTCACACGGCCGGTGCCCGCCGATCGGCTCACCGCCACCGGAGGCGCCCTCGACGCGCTCTACGCGGTGGACTGGATCCCGGCCGGCCTGCCCGCCCCGCCCGCCGAGTCCGCCCCATGGGCACTGCTGGGCCCCGCCGGCGACCGCGTCGAACAAGCCCTGACGGCCACCGGGGTGCCGGTCCGCCGCTGCGGCGACCTCGCCGGGGCGGACGGCGCCGAGATCGTCGTGGCCATGCCGAGCGGCGGGGCGCCGGCCGGGGTGCGTGCCCGCTCGGACGGCGAGCCGGCCGGGGCGGACGGCGCCGGCGTCGTTCTCGCCGTGCGGGCCGGAGAGGCGCCTGAAGGCGCGGAGGTCGCCGGTGCGGTGCACGCGGCGGTGCGTGAGGCGCTGGACCTCGTCCAGCGGTGGCTGGCCGACGAGCGGCCGGCCGCCGGCCGGTTGGTGGTGGTCACCCGCGGCGCGGTGGCCGCCGGCCCCGGCGAGGACGCCGCGGACCTGGCCGGCGCGGCGGTGTGGGGGTTGCTGCGCTCGGCGCAGTCCGAGCACCCGGAGCGCGTCACGCTGGTCGACCTCGACGACGACCCCTCCTCGGCCGGCCTGCTGCCGGCCGCCGTGCGTTCGGGGGAGCCGCAGGTGGCGATCAGGGCCGGCGCGGCGCTGGTCCCCAGGCTCGCCAGGCCCGCCGAGACCGAGCCGCAGGCGCAGGCGCCGAACCCGGACGGGAACCGGAACCTGGACGGGAACCGGAACCTGGACGGGAACCCGAACCTGGACGGGAACCCGAACCCGAACTCGGATGGAAAGCCGAACTCGAACCCGGACCCGAACTCGAACCCGGCGCCGGACGGCACGGTTTTGATCACCGGCGGCACCGGGGCGCTGGGCGCGCTGTTCGCCCGGCACCTGGTCACCCACTACGGCGTCCGGCACCTGGTGCTGGCGGGCAGGCGCGGGCCCGCCGCCCCGGGCGCGGCCGAGCTGCGGGACGAGCTGTCGGCCTTGGGCGCCGAGGTGCGCATCGTGGCCTGCGACGTCGCCGACCGGGACGCCCTGGCCGAGCTGCTGGCCGGCATCCCGGCCGAGCACCCGCTCACCGGGGTGCTGCACTCGGCGGGGGTGGCCGAGGACGTGGCGTTCACCGAGCTGACCGCGAGCCGGGTCTCCGCCGTGCTGCGTCCCAAGGTGGACGCCGCCTGGCACCTGCACGAGCTGACCCGCGACACCGACCTGACGATGTTCGTGCTGTTCTCCTCGCTGGCCGCCACCATCGGCGGCCCCCGCCAGGGCGGTTACGCCGCGGGCAACCTGTTCCTGGAGGCCCTGGCCGCGCACCGCAGGGCGCGGGGCCTGCCCGCGACGTCGCTGGGGTGGGGGCTGTGGGCGGCAGGCGGCATGGAGACCGAGGTCCCGCGGGAGGAGCTCGACCGGTGGCTGAGGTCGGGCCTGCGGCCCATCTCCACCGACGAGGGCACGGAGCTGTTCGACCGCGCCTCGCGCACCGGTCGCGCCGCCGTGGTGCCCGCCCGGTACGACCTCGCGGTGCTGCGCTCGCAGGCCGGGGTGGCCGCGCCGATCCTGCGCGGGCTGACCGGCCGCGCCGCCCGCCGCGTGGCCGCGACCGGCGTGCGGCGGACGGGGCTGGCCGACCGTCTCATCGCGATGTCCGCCGCCGACCGCGAGGAGTTCCTCGTCGGCCTGGTGCGCGACGAGGTGGCGGCCGCGCTGGGGCACGCCGACGGCGGCGCAGTGGCGGGGGACGTCCCGTTCCGCCGGCTGGGCCTGGACTCGCTGACGGCCGTCGAACTGCGCAACCGGCTGGTCGCGCGCACCGGTCTCGCGCTGCCCGCGACCGTCGTGTTCGACCATCCGACGCCCGAGGCGCTGGGCGAGCACCTGCTGACCGTGCTGGTCGGCGACCGCCCCGCACCGCCCGAAGTCACGACCGCGCCCGCCGCCCCGGACGAGCCGGTCGCGATCGTGGGAATGGCGTGCCGCCTCCCGGGCGGCGTCACCACGCCCGAGGAACTGTGGCGCCTGGTCGTGGAGGGCGTCGACGCGGTCGGCGCGATCCCGGCCGATCGCGGCTGGGACGTCGAGAACCTGTACGACCCCGACCCGGACCGGCCGGGCACCTACTACACGCGCGGCGGCGGGTTCCTGCACGACGCGGGGGACTTCGACGCGGCGTTCTTCGGCATCTCGCCGCGCGAGGCCGTCGCGATGGACCCGCAGCAGCGGCTGCTGCTGGAGACGTCGTGGGAGGCGGTGGAGCGGGCGGGCATCGACCCGCACACGCTGCGCGGCAGCAGGACCGGGGTGTTCGCCGGAACGGGCCCGCAGGGGTACGGCGCGCAGTCCGACGTCACGGCGGGCGGCGCCGAGGGCTACCTGATGACCGGCACGCTCGGCAGCGTCGCCTCCGGCCGGATCTCCTACTCCCTCGGCCTGGAGGGCCCGGCGCTCACGGTCGACACGGCGTGCTCGTCGTCCCTGGTCGCCGTGCACCTGGCGATCGCGGCACTGCGGTCGGGCGAGTGCGACCTGGCGCTGGCCGGGGGCGCGATGGTCACCACGAGCCCGCGCATCCTGGTGGAGTTCTCCCGGCAGCGCGGGCTGGCGCCCGACGGCCGGTGCAAGTCGTTCGCGGCCGGCGCGGACGGCACCGGGTGGTCCGAGGGCGCGGGCATGCTCGTGGTCGAGCGCCTGTCCGACGCCCGGCGGAACGGGCACCGGGTGCTGGCGGTGATCCGCGGCTCGGCGGTGAACCAGGACGGCGCGTCCAACGGCCTGACCGCGCCGAACGGCCTGGCGCAGCAGCGGGTCATCCGGCAGGCGCTGGCGAACGCCCGCGTCCCGGCGGCCGAGGTCGACCTGGTGGAGGCGCACGGGACGGGAACGCGGCTGGGCGACCCGATCGAGGCGAGGGCCATCCTGGCGACGTACGGCCGGGAGCGCCCCGAGGGCCGGCCGGTGTGGCTGGGATCGGTCAAGTCGAACATCGGGCACGCGCAGGCGGCGGCCGGGGTCGTCGGCCTGATCAAGACGGTGCTGGCGCTCCGGCACGGGATGATGCCGAAGACCTTGCACGTGGACGAGCCGACGCCCGAGGTCGACTGGACGGCCGGTGCGATCGAGCTGCTCACCGAGACCCGCCCGTGGCCCGAGGCGGGACGTCCGAGGCGCGCCGCGGTGTCGTCGTTCGGGATCAGCGGCACCAACGCCCACGTCGTCGTGGAGCAGGCCCCCGAAGACGAGCCGGACCCACAGGCAGATGCGGGGCCGGAGCCGGTCCAGCCCGCGTCGAGCGCGGTGGCCGTAGGACCGGAGCGGGCTGAGCCCGAGGCGATCGAGCCGGTGGGGGCCGGGTTGGTGGGGGCCGTGCCTGGTGGGGTGGTGCCGTGGGTGCTGTCGGCGAAGTCGCCGGGGGCGTTGCGGGCGCAGGCGGGTCGGTTGGTGTCGTTCGTGGAGTCCCGGCCGGAGATCGATCCGGTTGATGTGGGGTTCTCGCTGGTGTCGTCGCGGTCGGTGTTCGAGCATCGTGCGGCGGTGGTGGCCGGTGACCGTGAGGGTCTGCTGGCGGGGTTGCGGGCGCTGGCGGAGGACGGTTCGGACTCCCGCGTGGTGCGCGGTGTGGCGGGCGCGGGTCGTACGGCTTTCCTGTTCACCGGTCAGGGCGCCCAGCGGGCGGGGATGGGCCGGGAGCTGTACGCGGACTTCCCGGTGTTCGCGGCGGCGTTCGACGAGGTGTGCGCGGCCTTCGACGGGTTGTTGCCCGGGTCGTTGAAGGATGTGGTGTTCTGCGGTGAGGGTCTGGATGAGACGGGGTGGACGCAGCCGGGACTGTTCGCGTTCGAGGTGGCGTTGTTCCGGCTGGTCCGGTCGTGGGGTGTGGTTCCGGATTATGTGACGGGGCATTCGATCGGTGAGCTGGCTGCGGCGTATGTGGCCGGGGTGTGGTCGCTGGAGGACGCGTGCCGGGTGGTGGCGGCGCGGGCGCGGTTGATGCAGGGGTTGCCGTCGGGTGGGGCGATGGTCGCGGTGCAGGCGACCGAGGATGAGGTCGTGTCTGTGCTGGTCGGCCGGGAGGCCGAGGTGGGGGTCGCGGCGGTGAACGCGCCGGACTCGGTGGTGATCTCCGGTGTCGAGGCGGCCGTGGTCGAGGTCGCCGAGCGGCTGCGCGAGCGGGGGTGCAGGACCAGCCGGCTGCGGGTGAGCCACGCCTTCCACTCCCCGCTGATGGACCCGATGCTCGCGGAGTTCGGCGAGGTGCTCGACGGGGTGGCGTTCACCGACCCGGCCATCCCGTTGACCGGGGACGCGGAACGGGTGGCGGCGGGCTACTGGGTGGAGCAGGTGCGCCGGCCGGTGCGGTTCGCCGACCAGGTCCGGTGGCTGCACGACCACGGCGTGACCCGCTTCGTCGAGATCGGACCCGACGCCGTGCTCACCGCCCTGGGGCACGCCGTCGCGGACGCGGCTTTCATCGCCCTGCAACGCCGTGACCGGCCCCAGGCCGCCACCGCGCTGACCGCGCTCGCCCGGGCCCACGCCCACGGCGCGAGCGTCGACTGGACCGAGGTCTTCGCCGGCACCGGGGCCCGCCACGTCGACCTGCCGACCTACGCCTTCCAACGCCGGCGCTACTGGCTGGACGCCCCGGCCGGTGACGTGACCTCGGCGGGGCTGTCCACGGTGCGGCACCCGCTGCTGGCCGCCATGGTCGAGGCGCCGGAGTCCGGTGGCGTGCTGGTGACCGGCCGCCTGTCGGTGACCGCCCAGCCATGGCTGGCCGACCACGAGGTGGGCGGCCGGATCCTGCTTCCCGGCACCGCGTTCGTCGAGATGGCACTGCGCGCCGGGAACGAGACTGGGTGCGCGTCGGTCGAGGAGCTGACCCTGCACGCCCCCCTGGTGCTCCCGAGACGGGGAGGGGCACGGGTCCAGGTGACGGTGGACGGGCCGGACGAGTCGGGGCGGTGCCGGGTGCGGGTGCATTCGCGGCCCGACACCCCCGACCCGCACCCGTGGACGCTGCACGCCACCGGCGTCGCCGCCCCGGCCGCCGCCACGCCGGACGGGGGAGAGCCGAGCTGGCCGCCGCGGGACGCCACCCCGGTCGCCGTCGACGGCGCGTACGACGAGCTGGCCGGGCGCGGCTACGGATACGGCCCCGTCTTCCAGGGGCTGACGTCGATGTGGCGCCGCGGCGAGGAGGTGTTCGCCGAGGTCGCGCTCCCCGGCGAACAGGCGGGCCAGGCCGGCCGGTACGTCATCCACCCCGCCCTGCTGGACGCCGCCCTGCACGCGGTCGGTCTCGGGCCGTTCCTCAGCGGCATGGACGGCATCGCGCTGCCGTTCGCGTGGACCGGCGTGTCCGTGCACGTCCCGGGGGCGCCGGCGGTGCGGGTACGGCTGACGCCCACCGGTCCCGGCACGCTCTCGGTCCGGATGTACGACGCCTCCGGCGCGCCGGTGGCGTCGATCGACGGTCTGCGGTTCCGGCCGGTGCCGCGCGACGAGGCGGGGGCGCCGGCCGACGCGCTGTTCCGGGTCGACTGGCAGGCGGTGCCCGCCTCACCGCGGGCCGAGCCGCGGTGGACGCGCGCGGACGCGCTGTCCGAGGCGGAGGCCGGCGCGGACGTCGTGTTCCTGCCGTGCCCGTCCGGCCCGGACGTCCGGCGGGTCGCGCACACGGTGCTGGGCATCGTGCGGGACTGGCTGGCCGAGGAGCGGTTCGCGTCCGCGCGCCTGGTGCTGGTCACGAACGGCGCGGTGGCCGCCACGCCGGGGGAGCCGGTCGAGGACCTGGCCCAGGGGGCGGTCTGGGGCCTGGTGCGTTCGGCCCAGACGGAGCACCCGGGCCGGTTCGGCCTCCTGGACGTGGACGGCGGGCCCGTGCCATGGGCCGCGGTCGCGAGCTTGATCGGGGACGAACCGCAGCTGGCGGTCCGGGCGCGGGAGGTGCGGGCGCCCAGGCTCGACCGCGCGCGCACCGGGGAGGTGCCCGCCGCGTTCGACCCCGACGGCACGGTGCTGATCACCGGGGGCACCGGCATGATCGGGGCGGGGGTGGCGCGGCACCTGGTCACCCGGCACGGCGTGCGGCACCTGCTGCTGGCCGCCCGCCGCGGCATGGCCTCCGCCGGAGCCGGTCGGCTGGTGGCCGACCTGGCGGCGCTGGGCGCCGAGGTCACCGTGGTCGCGTGTGACGTGGCCGACCGTGACGCGGCGGCGGAGCTGCTGGCCGGGATCTCGCCGCGCTTCCCGCTGACCGCGGTGGTGCACGCCGCGGGCGTGCTCGCCGACGGCCTGCTGGCCACGATGACCCCGGAGCAGATGGACACCGTCCTGCGCCCGAAGGTGGACGGGGCGTGGAACCTGCACGAGCTCACCGAGGGCCTGCCGTTGTCGGCGTTCGTGCTGTTCTCCTCCATGTCCGGCATGCTGGGCGCGGCGGGGCAGGCCAACTACGCCGCCGCGAACGCCTACCTGGACGCCCTCGCGTGCCACCGCCGGGCGCGGGGCCTGCCGGCGGTGTCGCTGGCATGGGGGATGTGGGACGAGCGCAGCGAGATGACCAGGGATCTGGGCGAGGCCGACCTGCGCCGGATCTCGCGTACGGGCGCGCTGCCCCTGTCGGCCGAGCAGGGCGCCGCCCTGCTGGACGCCGCGCTGACGGTGGACGAGCCGCTGCTGGCGCCGGTCCGGCTGGACCTGGCGACGGTGCGGGTCCAGCCGGTCGTGCCGGCGCTGCTCCGCCGGCTGGCCGGCGGGCGGGCCCGGCCGGCGTCACGGCCCGGCGGGGGCGCGGTGTCGCCGGTGGCGTCGCGGCTGGCGGCCCTGCCCGAGGTCGAGCACCACGGGGTGGTGCTCGACCTGGTGCGCGCCCAGCTCGCCGATGTTCTGGGGTTCCCGTCGACGGAGGAGGTCGAGGCCGGTCGCGCGTTCAAGGAGCTCGGGGTCGACTCGCTGACCGCCGTCGAGCTTCGCGATCGCCTGGGCTCCGCGACCGGGGTGCGCCTCCCCGCCACGCTGGTGTTCGACCACCCGACCCCCGCCGAGCTGGCCCACCGCCTCACCGCCGAGATCCTGAGCGCCTCCAAGAGCACGCCGCCGGCCGGTTCGGCGTTCACGCACCTCGACGGGCTGGAGTCGGCACTGCGGGACGTGACCGGAGGTGAGGGCGAGCGCATCGCGGCCCGCCTGGAAGAGCTGCTGGCCCGCCTGACCGCCATGAGTGACGCGGCCCGCGGCCCCGGCCGCATCGACGTCGACGACGCCACCGACGACGAGCTCTTCGCCTTCCTGGACGGCGGTTCCCGCTGAACCGCCGTCCAAGCGGACACGCCGCCTCACCCACCACACGACGGCGCCCGCCCTGAAGCCTTCGGCGCGCCTTCTAGAGGCGGCATCGCTGAGTGTCGCCGCGCGCCCGTCGCGCAAGCCGTTGTTCTCAGGGTTGTAAGACCCTCCTCACCCCCGCCCACGTCGACTCGGGGGTGGCTTCGCTTGCGCGACTGTGGGTGGTGGGCTGGGTGGGAGTCGCCTAGAAAGGCTGTGCCGAAGGCGCCATCCAGGGGGCGGTGGTCGGCTGGTTCCCGGGGCGGTCGATCGTGGGCGGTGGTTTCGGGAGGCCGCCGGGTGGGGGCGGGGTCACAAGGTGTGCAGGAAGTGTTCGAGGGCCTTGGTGAAGAGGTCGGGGCGCTCCATGTTGGGGTAGTGGGCGGTGCCGTCGATGAGCATCGAGCGGCCTCGGGGGACGGCGCCGGCCAGGCGTTCGGCCATGGCGAGATGGTCGGGGGAGTCGGCGGCGCCGTTGATCGCCAGCACGGGGACGCCGATGCGGCCGACGCGCTCCCAGGTGTCGCGTACCGGGACGACGTGGTCCGGCTCGCCGGCGGTGTGCTTGGACATGGTGGTCGTGGCCATCCGGCGCAGGCGGTCGACGACGTCGGGGTCGACGTCCTTCAGGTGACGGTGCGGGCCCGCGCCGAGGGTCAGGAACGCCTCGACCGAGGCGTCCACGTCGCCCGTCCTCGCTCATCCGGCTGACCGAGGAGGGCCGGGCCGCCGTCATCGCCGTGCTCGACCGCGAGCGTTCGGTGCTGCGCCTGGCCGGCGGCGACCTCACCGACGTCGAGGTCGACTCCTGCCTGCGCGTGCTCTCGCGCCTGCTGCGCCTCCTCGACGACGTCGAGGTCGACTGAACCAGGCCCGGCCGTACCCGGGGCCGGCTTGGCCCGGGTACGGCCTGGCACGGCCGGCGCGCCCCCGTGCGGAGAGGCGCGCCGGTCGTTCAGGAGCCCGCGTCGGCCAGGGCCGGGCGGCCGGGGAAGTAGCCCGCCTCGGCGAAGAACCTCGCGTACCTGCCGAACAGGTCCCTGTCGATGGGCGGGCACCCGATGCCCGAGCCGGCGAGGGCGCGCTCGGTCGAGCCGGCGTCGATGGCCATGTAAACGGCCTCGCCGGCGGTCAGGTAGTCGCGGAAGATGTCGATCACCGGGAACAGGGCGTTGCCGCGGTCGGCCTTGACGGTCGCCACGAAGTCGTCCCAGGACGTCTCGGCCACGGCGTAGCCGGAGTCGCGCAGGTAGGCCACCATGTCCTGGAACGCGACCGGCGTCCGGTTGCCGAGGTGGAAGGTGCCGCCGGCGGCCCGCGCCTGCGACAGCCGCGTCACCGCCGCGCTGACGTAGTCCACCGGAACCATCGGGAAGAAGGCGTCGGCGCCCTTCGGCAGCGCCCCGGCCTGCAGGCAGCCCTTGAGGCTGAGCCAGACGAAGTCCTGGGTCTGGCACGCGCCGGTGCGCTGGTCGCCCGACACGACGTCGACCCGGTAGACCGACACCGGCAGCCCGCGCTCCCGGGCCAGCTCGATGATCTTCTCGGTCACGTACTTGGACTGCCGGTACCCGTTCGTCAGTGCGTCGGGCGGCCCGATCGGGTCCTCCGGCGCCAGCCCGGCGCCGTCAGCCGCGGGGCCGGCGAACACTCCGGTGCTGGAGATGTGGTGCACGGGCACCGTGCGGTGCAGCGCAGCCAGCCGGAGCACCTCCTCGGTGCCGGTGACGTTGGACGCCTTCAACGACCTGTACGGATGCAGCCAGTTGACGGTCGCGCCCGCGTGGTACACCCCGTCCACGATGCGGGCCAGGGCGTCGTACGCCGCCGGGGCGAGGCCGAACCGCGGTTCGGCCAGGTCGCCCAGCACGATCGCCAGCCGCCGGACGTCCACCTCGTCAAGGAGCCCGTACCAGGCCAGGTTGGCCCGCAGCCGCTCCAGCGCGGTCCGCTCGTCGGCGCCGCGAACCAGGCAGTGCACCGTCGCCCGGGTCGACCGCATGAGGTCGCGGAGCAGGAAAGCGCCGAGGAACCCGGTCGCGCCGGTGAGGAGGACGTGCGCCGGGTCGCCCAGCTCGGTGGTGACCTCGGCGGCGGGCACCACGTCGGCGGCGAGCCGGATCTCCGCGTCGAAGTCGAACCTGGACGGCGCGGAGTCGGCCGGCGCCGCCCCGGCGAGCACCTCCGCGCGGAGGTGGTCGGCCAGCGCGGCCGGAGTGGTGTGGTCGAACACCACCGTGGGCGGCAGGGCCAGGCCCGTCTCCGACGTCAGCCGGTTGCGCAGCTCGACCGCGGTCAGCGAGTCGAAGCCGAGGTCGGTGAAGACGGCGTCGTCGGCGACGTCCTCGGTGGTGCCGTGTCCGAGCACCGCGGCGACCGCGGTGCGCACCAGCCCGAGGAGCAGCGCCCGCTGCTCGGCCGGGTCCAGCGCGGTCAGCCGGTCGGCCAGCGCGCCGCCGCCGTCCGCCGAGGTGACGATCCGGCGGACCGGCTTGCGGATGAGCCCGCGCAGCAACGGCGGGACGGGACCGTGCTGCCGGGTGACCACGTCGAGGTTCAGGTGCATCGGCACCGGGACGGCGTCGTCGGCGGCGAGCGCGGCGTCGAACAGCGCGGGCCCCTCGTCCGGCGAGATCGGCCGCAGGCCCGCCTGGGTGGCGCGGTTCCAGTCGGCCTCGGTCAGGCGGGCCGCCATGCCGTGCGTCTGCGCCCAGGCGCCCCAGGCGATGGAGACGGCGGGCAGCCCGCGCCCCCGGCGGTGGTGGGCGAGCGCGTCCAGGAACAGGTTGGCCGCCGAGTAGTTCGCCTGCCCGGGTGAGCCGATGATGCCCGCGACCGAGGAGAACAGCACGAACATCGCCAGGTCGAGGTCCGCGGTCAGCTCGTGCAGGTGCAGGGCCGCGTCCACCTTCGGGGCCAGCACGGAGGCGAGGCGGCCGGGGGTCAGCGACGTGATGATCCCGTCGTCGATCACACCCGCGGTGTGCACTACCCCGGTCAGCGGATGCGCGGCCGGGATGCCGGCCAGCAGCGCCGCGACCGTGGCCCGGTCGGCGACGTCTCCGGCCACGATCTCGACCCGCGCCCCCAGCCCGGTCAGCTCCTCGCGCAGGTCGGCCGCCCCCGGAGAGTCGCCCCCGCGCCGGCTGGTCAGCACCAGCCGCCGGACCCCGTACTCGGTGACCAGGTGCCGGGCGAACAACGCGCCGAGCGACCCCGTGCCTCCGGTGACGAGCACCGTTCCGTCCGGATCGAGCGCCCGCCCGCCGATCCCCCGCGGCCCGGCGAACCGGGACGCGCTCGTGCGGAGTGGCGGCGGCGTGCGGTCGGGGTGGGGGGCCGGCGCCGGGCCGCCGTTCCCGTGCGGCATGGCCGGGTGGGGTGCGCCCGCGAGGAGCGGCGGCGCCGTGCCGTTCGTGCCGGGTTCCGGGGCTCCTTGGGGGGTTCGGCACAGCCTGGCCAGGCGGGGGACGCTCGCGCGGCCCGCGCGGACGGCGAGCTGGTCGTGGCCGGATTCGATCGCCGCGGGCAGGACGGCGGTGGTGGCGGGGTCGTCGTCGGCGTCGATCAGCGTGATGCCGCCGGGATGCTCGATCTGGGCCGCCCTGACCAGGCCCCACAGCGGGGCCGTGGTGAGATCGACGTCCTCGCCGGCGTGGGTGCCCACCGCGTTGCCCGTGATCACCACCAGGCGGGGGCGCGTGAGCCAGTCGCCGGCCAGCCAGTCCTGCACCAGCTCCAGCAGGCGGGTGGTGGCCCGCCGCGCCGAGCCCGCGACATCGCCTTCGGCGGCCGGGTCCCGGCCGGCGACGACGACCAGCGCGTCCACCGGATCTCCGGCGGCGGCGGCCTCCGCCAGGGTGGCGAGCCCGAGCCCCGCGACGGCTCCGAGCCGGCCGCCGGTCTCGCCGAGCAGCGCCCAGCGGCCGGTGATGTCACCGGCGTCGGGGAGGGCGGCCGGTGACCAGGCGACACGGAACAGCGAGCCGGACGCGAGGTCGTCGGCCGGGGTGTCCGCCTCGGCGGGCAGCGCGCGCAGGGTGACCGAGCGGGCCTCGGCGACCGGCTCCCCGGCCTCGTCGGCCACCCGGAGCCGGAACGCGTCCGGGCCCTCGGGGGTGAGCCGGCAGCGCAGCGCGCTCGCTCCGGTGGCGTGCAGGGCGATCTGGCGCCACGACACGCCCGTGGCGGCCGGGCCGGCGCCGGGAAGCAGCGGATGCAGCGCCGCGTCCAGCAGGGCGGGATGGAGGCCGAACCCCGCCGCGTCGGCGTCGCCGGGCAGCCGCACCTCGGCGAACAGCTCATCGCCCTGGCGCCACAGCGAGCGCAGGCCCTGGAACAGCGGCCCGCACCCGTGGCCGTGCGCGGCGAGCCCGTCGTAGAAGCCGTCGAGCTCGACCGGGACCGCGCCGGGCGGCGGCCACGCGGCCAGCGAGAACACCGGCGCTGGCGCCGACTCGGCGAGCAGGCCGGTGGCGTGACGGACCCACGAGCCCGGAGGGTCCTGGACGGGCCCGGACCCGCTGGAGACGCCGGAACGGCCCGTCGCCTTCGGGGGGGTGGCCTGCCGCGCGTCGACCGTGACCGGCCGCCGTCCGTCGTCCCGGGGAGCCCCGACCACGACCTGTATCTGGACGGCTTCGCGCTCCGGGACGGCCAGCGGCGCGGTGATCTCCAGCTCGGCCAGCAGCGGGCAGCCCACCTCGTCACCGGCGCGGACGGCCAGGTCGACCAGGGCGGACACGGGGAGGAACGCCGTGCCGCCCAGGGTGTGACCGGCGAGCCAGGGGTGGGTGCGCGGCGACAGCCGGCCGGTCAGCACGGCGCCCTGGTCGCCGCCCAGCGTGACGGCCGAGGTCAGCAGCGGGTGGCCGGTGGAGTTCGGGCCGGGACCGGCCTGCTCCGCCGATCCGGGCGCGACGCTGTCGATCCAGTACTTCTGGCGCTGGAAGGCGTAGGTGGGCAGGTCGACCTGCGCGGCTGCGGTCCCGGCGAACACCGCGGCCCAGTCGACCGCCAAACCGTTCGCGTGGAGCTGGGCCAGACCCCGCATCACGGTCACGGCCTGATCCTGGTCCCGGCGCTGCAGCGCCACGAACCCCG
>NZ_JARWAC010000043.1 GCF_029846175.1 Sphaerisporangium sp. TRM90804
GCCTACAGCATCCAAGGCGCCGGCCACAACCTCCCCTCCAGCGGCATGGCCGCCATCGCCGTCCAGTTCTTCGGCCTGACCGGCACCAACCCCACCCCCACCCCGACGGTCACCCCGACCCCGACCGTCACCCCGACCGTCACCCCGACCCCGACTCCCACCTTCGGCGGCGCGTGCCGCGTCACCTACACCCCCAACACGTGGAACAACGGCTTCACCGCCGCCGTCACCATCACCAACACCGGCTCCACCGCGATCGCCGGCTGGACCTCCACCTGGACGTGGCCCGGCAACCAGCAGGTCACCAGCGCCTGGAACGCCACCGTCACCCAGTCCGGCACCCAGGTCACCGCGCGCAACGTCGCCTACAACGGCAACGTCGCCCCCGGCGCCCAGCTGAGCTTCGGCTTCCAGGGCACCTACAGCGGCACCAACAGTTCCCCCGCGAGCTTCACCCTCAACGGCGCGACCTGCACGACGGCGTAGTCCCATGAGCCTCACGGCGGGGGTGCGGGGCCCAGGGCCCGCGGCACCCCCGCCGTGAGGCGTGCCGGCTCCGGAGGGCGGGCCCGGGAGTTCCGTCACCGTTCGGCAGCCCCCCCTTCCACCACCTGGCCCCGACGCCTCCGGGGCCCTCCGCGAGCCTCGGCCCGCTCGCCCGGCTGAGGCGCGGCGGTGAAATTTTCATCTCGCGCTCCCGGCGCGGCGGATAGGGCGGCCCATGGAGTCGCAGGTGGGCGAATCGCCGGCGGCTCCCTCGGCACCGTGAGGCGTGACGCTCTTGACGTCGTCTCGCCGCCTGATATTTGCTCCGCTCTACCGCCGCGATGCTCGTCGGAGAAGAGAACGGGACCCGACGGCCCGTATCGGCTCTACCAGCGACCGACACCGTTCGTCCGCCTTGATGGAAATTGTTATCGCTAACAAAGGGCCGTGAGTGGCGTCCGCTTCAATCTGCCGGAGAGGTAAGCATGCGTAGGTGGAGACGATGGTTCACCGCGACGCTTCTAGCCGTGACCATGGCCGCGCTCGGTGTGGTGATACAGACCAGCGTCGCCGGCGCGGAGTCCAACGGCGGGGTGCGGGTGATGCCGCTGGGTGACTCCATCACCGACGGCTACAACGTGCCGGGTGGTTACCGCATCGATCTGTGGCAGAGGCTGGTGGCCGGCGGATACACGGTGGACTTCGTCGGGTCGGGGTTCAACGGCCCGGCCTCGCTGGGCGACCACGACCACGAGGGCCATTCGGGGTGGCGCATCGACCAGATCGACGCCAACATCGTCGGCTGGCTCCAGCGCTACACCCCGCGCACGGTCCTGCTGCACATCGGCACCAACGACATGTGGTCGAACGACCCCGGCGGCGCCGCCAACCGGCTGGCCGCCCTGATCGACCGCATCACGAACACCTCGCCCGGCACCGAGGTGTTCGTGGCCACGATCATTCCGCTGCCGGGCGCCGCCAACACCGTCCGCTCGTTCAACGCCGCCATCCCCGGCATCGTGCAGACCCGGGCCAACGCCGGCCGCCGCGTGCACCTGGTCGACATGTACAACGCCCTGACCAGCGCCGACCTCGCCGACGGCATCCACCCCAACGCCGGCGGCTACAACAAGATGGCCGCCGTCTGGTACAACGCCCTGCGCTCCGTGCCCGGCAGCCTGGACCCGGGCACCCCCTCCCCCACGCCGACCCCCACCGTCACCCCCACGCCGGGCGCGACGTTCCGGCTGCGTAACGAGGGAGCCGGGCGGTGTGCGGACTCCCCCTACAGCGGCAGCTCCAACGGCACCCTGCTGCAGGTCTACGACTGCCACAGCGACCCCAACCAGCGGTTCGCCTACACCTCGGGCAGGCAGCTGCAGATCCTCGGCAAGTGCCTGGACTCCCCGACCGGCGCCGGCTCCGGCACCCGGGTGCAGCTGTGGGACTGCCACGGCAACTCCAACCAGCAGTGGAACCGCAACTCCAACGGCACCGTCACCAGCGTGGCCAACAACCTGTGCCTCAACGCCACCGGCACCGGCAACACCGCCGCGGTGACCATCGCCACCTGCAACGGCCAGGCCACCCAGAGATGGACCTGGAACGGGTAGACCGCACTCCGGCCGGCCCGCCGTCACACCGCACCCCCGGACGACCTCCACCGGCCCGGCCGGGGGCGCGCGTGACGCGCGACGGTTCCCGTCGCCTTCGCGCTCCGGCTCCCCGGCCCCCGCCCGGGCCCGACGTCCGCTCCACCACCACGACCTCCGTCGAGAGGGGAAACGCCCGACGGGCCTTGTGTTAGCGCTAACACAAGGCCCGTCGGGCCCCACCTGCCCCCGTCCGCCCGTCCGGCGAGTCCGTCGCGGCGCCGTCGCGCCGTTTCGGTGCCGTCACGGGGTGCCACTCGCCCAGCACGGGCGGACGGGTCATGCCCCTCCCCGCCGGGCGGCGAGCGCCGAAGGGATCTTACGAACCGGGCGAAGGTCCTTCAGGCGTGCTCGTCGGCGTCCCCCGGCGCCTCCCGTGCCAGCTCGACCGCGCCGAGGACGCCGGCGCGGTCGCCGAGGGACGGCGCGACCAGGTAGTCGTCGAGCGCCGGCGCGGCCGGGTACCCGGCCGCGAGGTCCGCCACACGTTCCCGCACCCGGGCGAGCAGGCCGGGGCGCTTGGCGATGCCGCCGCCCACGATGACGCGCTGGGGCGACAGCGCGTACATCAGGTTGACGACGGCCAGGGCCAGATAGCCCGCTTCGAGCTCCCAGGCCCGGGCGTCGTCCAGCCCTTCGGGCGGGCGCCCCCACCTGCGGCGCATCGCCGCACCGGACGCGAGTCCCTCCAGGCAGTCCCCGTGGTAGGGGCAGCTCCCCGGGAACGGGTCGGCCGGATCGCGGGGCACGCGGATGTGCCCGAACTCGGGGTGCAGCAGGCCGTGCAGCAGCCGGCCGTGCACCACCGCCCCCACCCCGATGCCGGTGCCGACCGTCATGTAGGCGAACGTGCCGAGCCCGGCCCCGCCGCCGTGCCGCCACTCGCCGAGCGCGGCGGCGTTGACGTCGGTGTCCAAGGCGACCGGGACGCCCAGCGCGGCGCGCAGCGGCGAGACGACGTCGGTGTGCGACCACCCCGGCTTGGGCGTCTTCGTGATGTGGCCATAGGTGGGCGAGTCCCGGCGCAGGTCGACCGGCCCGAACGTGCCGACGCCGAGCGCCGCCGACGGCTCGTGCCGCCGGAAGAAGCCGATCGCGGCCCGGAGGGTCTCCGCGGGGGTCGTCGTCGGGATCGTGTCGGTGGCGAGCAGGCGGCCGCCGGGGCCGGCGACCGCGCAGACCCACTTGGTGCCGCCCGCCTCGATCGCGCCGTAGACCGCGGTGTCGTCCATCAGCCCTTCAGGGAGCCTTGCAGCAGAGCCGTGACGAACCGGCGCTGGAAGGCGAGGAAGATCAGGAGCGTGGGGGCCAGGATGAGCAGCGACCCCGCGCTCAGCAGCGGGATGTCGGTCCCCCACTGTCCCTGGAAGGCGCCCAGGGCGCCGGACATCGTCCGTTTCAGCGGGTCGTCCACCAGCACGATCGCCAGGAGGAACTGGTTCCAGGTCCACAGGAACAGCAGGATGGCCAGGGACGAGATCGCCGGCATGGCCAGCGGCACGTGGATCCGCCAGAAGAGCTGCCACACGTTCGCCCCGTCGATCCGCGCGCTCTCCGACAGCTCCTCGGGCATGTTCACGAAGTGCGCCCGCATCCAGAACACCGAGAACGGCATGAACAGCCCGATCAGCGGCAGGATGATGGCCCACCGGGTGTTCAGCAGCCCCATGTCCCGCACCTGGTAGTACAGCGGGGTGATGATGCCCTCGAACGGCAGCGTCAGGCCGAGTACGAACCCGACGAACAGAACGTTCCGCCCGGCTGTCCGCAGGTGGCCGATGGCGAAACCGGCCATCGTGCCGATCACCAGCGAGAGCGGCACCACGCCGAGCACGATGAGCGTGCTCGACTTCAGCAGCTCCCCCATGCGCGCCGCCTGGAACGCCTGGAGGAAGTTCCCCCAGTGCGGGTCGCCGGGCCAGCTCAGGCCGGGCGGATAGGTGCCCGACGGGTGCAGGGCCGTGACGAACAGGCTGAGGAACGGCAGCAGGGTGATCCCCATCAGCAGGACGAGGAGGAGCTTTCCGGTCCACGCCTCCCGGCGTGCAGTGATCATGACGACCTGTCCCTGGTGAGCCATTGGATGGGGAGCGCGACGGCGATGACGAGCACCATGAGCACCACGGCCAACGCCGACGCGACGCCCACCTGCCGTTCGGAGAAGGCCAGGTAGTAGATCTCCAGGCCGGGAACCATGGTCGCGTTGCCGGGGCCGCCCTGCGTCGAGATGTAGATGATGTCGAAGCTGGCGAGGGCCGCGATGACGGTCACCGTCACGCAGACGGCGATCTCCTGCCGCAGGCTGGGCAGGGTGATCGAGACGAACTCGCGCAGCGGCCCGGCGCCGTCCAGCCGGGCGGCCTCGTAGAGCGCCGGGTCGATCTTGCTCATGCCCGCCAGCAGGAGGAGCGTGCACAGGCCGAGCAGCACCCAGGCGCCGATCACGCCGACCGCGGGAAGGGCGGTCGAGAAGTCGCCCAGCCAGGCCCGCGTCACCCCGCCGAGTCCGACGGCGGTGAGCACCTGGTTGATCACTCCGGTGGAGGACAGCAGCCAGCTCCAGGCGATCCCGGCCGCGACGAGCGGGATCACCTGCGGCAGGAAGATGACGGTCCGCGCCACGAGGGCGAGCCGGCTGGCGGCGACGCGCCGGATCGCCGAGGCGATGGCGAGGCCCAGCAGGACCGGGATCGCGCTGAAGAACACGATCAGTTTGACGGCGTTCAGGATGGACTGGAAGAGGTCGGGATCGGTGAACACCTTCAGGTAGTTGCCGGCCCCGGCCCAGGTGGACGGCCCGATGCCGTTCCACGTGTACAACGAGTACTGGAACGTCAGCGTGATCGGCCGCAGCACGAAGACCACGTAGAAGGCCAGCGCGGGGAGGACGAACAGCCAGCCGATGAGGCGGGACCCTCGGCGCCCCCCGCGCCGGACGCGGCTGCGCGTCCTGGCCGTCGGACCGGGCCGCCTCTCGGCGAGATCGACCGCTTTGTCGGGAGTCGGCCCTGTCATGACGGCTCAGTTCCCTCCGACCTGGCTCTTGTAGTCGCTCTGCACGGCCTTCAGCAGACCCTCCGGGGTCTGCTGCCCGGCGACCAGCTTCTGCAGGTTCGGCGTCCAGCTCTTGGCGTAGATCGCCCCGGTGGCGTTGGCGATGAAGTCCATCGCGCCGTTGTCCTCGGCGATCTTCGCGCCGGCGGCGAGCGTGCTCTCGGTGACGGTTCCCGGTTTCACCGACGGCATGTGCCCGTCGGCCGGGCCCATCGGGTGTGAGCCCCCGACCTCCACGGTGATGTCACGGGCCTTGGAGTCGGTGGCCACCCAGTTGAGGAAGAACGCCGCGCAGTCGGCGTTCTTTGATCGCGCGCCGACGCCGAACGCGAGTGGGGCCGACATCGCGGCCAGCTCGCCGCCGTCCTGGGCGGACGGCATCAGGAAGAAGCCCGCGTCGCCCGCCATCTGCTTGTCGAGGTTGCCCGACTCCCAGTCGCCGTTGAACATGAACAGGCCCTTGCCGTCGATGAAGCGGCTCATCATCGTCGCGTAGTCGACGGCGTTGACGTCCTTCCAGAAGTACCCGGCCTTGGTCCACTTCGCCAGGTGCTGGGCGGCCTGGAGGTTGGACGGCGTGTCGATCGTGGCGCCCGGCTTCTGGAAGATCCAGTCGTTGATCGGGGCCGCCGGGCCGTACGCGGCCATGAGGTTCTGCAGCGGGAACGCGAGGCCGCCGGTGGCGCCGCCGTTGAACTGGGCGATCGGGTCGATGCCCGCGGCCTTGGCCTTGGCCAGCAGGTCGTCCAGCTCCGCCAGGGTGGTGGGCGGGGCCGACATCCCGATGCGGGCGGCGAGCTTCTTGTTGTAGAAGACGCCGGTCATGCTGAAGTTGAGGCCCGTCGCGTACAGCGACCCCTCGCCCCGGGTCTTGCCCCCGGGGGCCATGCGCATCTGCTGGAGCTGCGAGGCGGGCCACTCGTCCCAGCCGAACGCCTGCGCGTAGCCGTCCATGTTCTTCAGCAGGTTGTCCTTGACCAGCTCGGAGACCTGCGGGAGCCGCATCAGGTCCGGCGGGTCGTCCGCGAGCACGCGCGGGGCGTTCTGCGTGATCACCGCGAACTGATCCTCGCGGATGTCCCACTTCACGTTCGGGTGCTGCTTGGAGAACTCGGCGGTGAGCGCCTTGGGCAGGGGGAACCCGGTCTCGAAGTAGGCGTTGAGCGTGACCGGGGCCGTGCCGCAGGCCGGAGCCGTCGAGGGGGCGGCCGCGGTGGGGTTCTCGGCCTGTGGCGCGTCGCTTCCGGGGGCGGCGCAGCCGGCGGCCAACATCCCTCCTGTGACGACCGTGAGCGCGGCCGTGTGCCAGCGGGGGCGAACTCGACGCGACATCTGCGTCTCCTCCGTGCAATGGGACCCCTGACCTGCGTCAGCAGTCCCGATTAGGTTGCTAAATCGTATTAGCGGTGCGATAGTCTCACCGTAGCTCTCCGCCGATGTCAAGCCCTCGTAATACGACCTGAACAATGGAGGTCCGCCGGTGAGCCCACGCCGGGTCACGCTGGCCGATGTCGCCAAGGCCGCCGGCGTCTCCCCCACCACCGCGTCGCTGGTCCTGTCGGGCCGTGGGCGGGAGATGCGGATCTCCGAGGAGGTCGAGCAGCGTGTCCTGAAGGCGGCGGACGAGTCACAGTACCGTCCGAACGCGGTGTCGGTGGGGCTGCGCACCGGCACGACCAGGACGATCGGCTTCGTGTCCGACACGGTCGCGACCTCCCGGCTGGCCGGGGACATGATCAAAGGCGCGCTGGAGGCCGCGCGGGACCGCGGCGTGATGCTCTTCATCGGTGAGACCGAGGGCGATCCGGAGCTGGAGCGGCGTCTGCTGCAGGCCATGCACGACCGCCAGGTCGACGGCATCGTCCTGGCCTCGATGTACACCAGGACGATCAAGGTGCCCAAGGAGATCACGGCCTCGCCCGCCGTTCTGCTCAACGCCCTGTCCAGGCAGCCGGCGGCGCTGCCGTCGATCCTGCCCGACGAGGTCGAGGCCGGGCGCGCGGCGGCGCGCGTGCTGCTGGAGGCGGGCCACCGCGACGGCATCCACCTGATCGGCGCCGGCCCCCGGGCACGCGACCTGCCCCCGGGCGGCGCCGCCGCCGTGGAACGGCTCGCCGGCATCCGGGAGGTGCTGAAGGAGGCGGGGGTCAAGATCGCCGGTGCGCCTCTCTCCGCCGACTGGCAGCCGGAGTACGGCCTGGAGGCCACGCGCGCGATCCTTGAGGCCGGACGCCCGCGGGCGCTGATCTGTTTCAACGACCGCATCGCCTTCGGCGCGTACCAGGCGCTCGGCGAGTACGGCCTGCGGGTCCCGGAGGACGTCTCGGTGGTCGCGTTCGACGACCACCCCCTCGCCTCGTGGATGCGCCCCAAGCTCACCACGGTCGCCCTCCCGCACTACGAGCTCGGCCGGAAGGCCGTGGACGTGCTCTTCACGGAGATCCGCCACCACCGCGCCGGCGCCGCCCGCGAGACCGGGGTTCACCGCGTCCCGATGCCGCTCCGCGAACGCGAGTCGGTCGCGCCACCGGGGCCCTGACGCGCCCCGCCGCACCGGGGGGCCTCCGGTGCGCCCACCCCTGCGCCTGCCCCCTGCCGGGGTTCCCGCCCGCCGCGCCCGAGGCGTCCGTCCGACGGCGATGAGGGCTGTTAACGGTAACAAGCACGGTCGTCGGCACTGAAACTTTCAGCGACATCCCAGAAGCGGGGGAAATCGCGCCGGACGAGCGACGCGCGGACCCGGCAGGGCCGGAGGTGGCCTTGGCGGCGCACTCCCCTGATCGAACCGGCGTCGGCGGGCCTCCTGACGGCTCCGGACCGGCTTCCCGTGAGGACCGGAGCTGGGCGACAGCCTTGACATGTTTCGTAGGGGTTTCGACACTGTCTTCACCCGGCGCCGCCGAAGCGCGGCGGTTCACGCGATCCCTCACGACCGCCCGCCTTCACTGAGCGACTCCGACGGCCGAGAACATCGAACCGATTCGTAGCATGCCGAATGTTAGCGCTAACAGCTTATCCGTCTCTCCGGAGGTCAAGTGTCTTCCGCACCGCTCAGCCGCCGTCAACTGTTCCAAGCCGCCGGCGTCGCCGTGGTCGCCTCCACGGCCGCCCAGGCCGTCGGCACTCCGGCGGCCGAGGCCGCGATCGTGCCCCCCGTGCGGCCCGACATCGGGGTGTCGGCGTACGCGTTCGACCTCGGGCAGGTGCGACTGACGTCCAGCCGCTGGATGGATAACCAGAACCGCACCCTGTCGTACCTGCGGTACGTCGACGTCAACCGCCTGCTGTACAACTTCCGGGCCAACCACCGGCTGTCCACCAACGGCGCCGCCCAGAACGGCGGATGGGACGCTCCCACGTTCCCGTTCCGCACCCACATGCAGGGCCACTTCCTCACCGCGTGGGCCCAGGCCTACGCCGTGCTCGGCGACACCACCTGCCGGGACAAGGCCAACCAGATGGTCGCCGAACTGGCCAAGTGCCAGGCCAACAACGCCGCCGCCGGGTTCAACGCCGGTTACCTGTCGGGTTTCCCCGAGTCGGACTTCACCGCCTTGGAGGCCCGCACGCTGAACAACGGCAACGTGCCGTACTACTGCGTGCACAAGACCCTGGCCGGCCTGCTCGACGTCTGGCGTCACATCGGCAACACCCAGGCCCGCGACGTGCTGCTCGCGTTCGCCGGCTGGGTCGACTGGCGGACGGGCCGGCTGAGCGCCTCCCAGATGCAGTCAATGCTGGGCACCGAGTTCGGCGGCATGAACGCCGTGCTGACCGATCTGTACCAGCAGACCGGCGACGGGCGCTGGCTGACCGCCGCCCGGCGGTTCGACCACGCCTCCGTGTTCGACCCGCTGGCGGCCAACCAGGACCGGCTCAACGGCCTGCACGCCAACACCCAGGTGCCCAAGTGGATCGGCGCCGCCCGCGAGTACAAGGCCACGGGCACGACCCGCTACCGCGACATCGCCGCCAACGCCTGGAACATCACCGTCGGCGCGCACACCTACGTGATCGGCGGCAACAGCCAGGCCGAGCACTTCCGGGCCCCCAACGCCATCGCCGGGTACCTGACCAACGACACCTGCGAGCACTGCAACACCTACAACATGCTCAAACTGACCCGCGAGCTGTGGCTGCTCGACCCCGACCGCGTGGCGTACGTCGACTTCTACGAGCAGGCGCTGCTCAACCACATCATCGGCGCGCAGAACCCCGCCGACGGGCACGGGCACATCACGTACTTCACGCCGCTGCGGGCCGGAGGCCGCCGTGGCGTGGGCCCGGCGTGGGGCGGCGGCACCTGGAGCACCGACTACAACTCGTTCTGGTGCTGCCAGGGGTCGGGGGTGGAGGTCAACACCAACCTGATGGACTCCATCTACTTCCACAACGGCACGACGCTGTCGGTGAACCTCTTCATGCCGTCGGTGCTCAACTGGACCCAGCGCGGCATCACGGTCACGCAGACCACGTCCTTCCCGGCGAGCGACACCACCACGTTGCAGGTCAGCGGGAACGCGGCGGGATCGTGGACGATGCGGATCCGCATCCCGGGCTGGACCAGCGGCGCCACCGTCAGCGTCAACGGCGCCCAGCAGGACGTCGCCACCACGCCGGGCACCTACGCCACCCTCACCCGCACCTGGGCCCCCGGCGACACCGTCACCGTCCGCCTGCCCATGCGCGTGGTCATGAAGCCCGCCAACGACAACCCCAACGTTCAGGCGATCACCTACGGCCCCGTCGTGCTGTCGGGCAACTACGGCAACACCACCTTGAACGCGTTGCCGTCCCTCAACACCGGTTCGATCACCCGGACCAGCACCACCGCGCTCGCCTTCACCGCCACCGCCAACTCGGCGACGGTGAACCTGGGGCCGTTCTACGACGCGCACGGGCACAACTACACCGTCTACTGGAGCACCACCGGCCAGGGCGGCGGCGGGGGCGCGAGCTTCCGGCTGGCGAACGCGGCCAGCGGCCTGGTGCTGGGCATCCAGAACATGTCCACCGCCGACGGCGGCCTGGCGTTGCAGTGGACCGACAGCGGCACCGCCGACCACGACTGGGAGGCGGTCGTGGACGGCAACGCCCTGCGGTTCCGCAACGTCAACAGCGGCAAGGTGCTCGGGGTGGAGAACATGTCCACCGCCGACAACGCCCGCGTCCTGCAGTGGGCCGACAACGGCACCGCCGACCACCGCTGGACCGTCGTGGACGTGGGCGACGGTTCGCACAAGATCCGCAACGTGCACAGCGGCAAGCTGCTGGCCATCCAGAACGGCTCCACCGCCAACGGCGCCCAGGCCGTCCAGGACTCCGACAACGGCAGCCTGGACAACCAGTGGCGGTTCGTCCCCAACGGCGCCCGGCGCATCCAGAACCTGGCCAGCGGCCTGGTGCTGGGCGTGCAGGACATGTCGACCGCCGACGGCGGCGCGGTCATCCAGTGGGGCGACACCGGCACCACCGACCACCTGTGGACCGCCGTCGTCGACACCGGCGGCTACCTGCGCCTGCGCAACTCCAACAGCGCCAAGGTGCTGGGGGTGGAGAACGCCGCCACGGCCGCCGGCTCCCGAGTCGTCCAGTGGGCCGACAACGGCACCAGCGACCACCGGTGGCGCCTGCGCCACGGCTCGAACGGCTACTTCCGCATCCAGTGCGCCAACGGCGGCCGGGTCCTCGGCGTCAGCGGGGGCTCCACCGCCCAGGGCGCGCAGATCGTGCTCGCCGACGACGGCACCGGGAGCGACCGCCTCTGGCGGTTCGTCTGAGAGCCGGTCGCGAAGCCGGAGATCGGCACGGCCGGTCCAGCGGGGCCGGGAAAGCACGGATCAGCACCGACAGCCAAGAGGACAGGACATGACGCAAGACCACGATGAGACTGTGAGCGGCGAGCGAAGCCTGCTGAGCAGGAGGAACGTCCTGACGACGCTGGGGGCCGTGCCGATCATCACGGCCACGGCGGCGGTCGTGGGGGCGCCGGGAGCCGCGGCCGCGACGGCGGTCATCAATCCGTCGGCGCGGCGGCAGACGATCCGGGGCTTCGGCGGCATGGCCTTCGCGGCGTGGATCGGTGATCTGACGGCCGCCCAGCGGGAGACGGCGTTCGGCACCGGCGAGGGCCGGCTGGGGTTCTCCGTGCTGAGGATCCCCGTCCCCGAGAACCAGGCGGACTGGAGCCGTGACGTGGCCACGGCGAGGCGTGCGATCGAGCTCGGGGCGAGCGTCATCGCGTCGCCGTGGAATCCCCCCGCCAACATGATCGAGACCTTCACGCGCGGCAGCCAGACCAACGCGAAACGCCTCAGGTACAACATGTACGGCGCCTACGCCCAGCACCTGAACGACTTCACCACGCACATGCGGAACAACGGGGTGAACCTGTACGGCATATCAGTACAGAACGAGCCCGACTACGCGCATGACTGGACGTGGTGGACTCCCGCCGAACTCCTGCGGTTCCTGAAGGAGAACGCCGGCTCGATCAGCACCAGGGTCATCGCCCCCGAGTCCTTCCAGTACCTGAAGAACATCTCGGACCCGATCCTCAACGACCCCGTGGCGCTCGCCAACGTCGACATCATCGGGGCTCACCTCTACGGCACGCCGTTCTCGAACTTCCCCTACCCCCTCTTCAAGCAGAAGGGCGCGGGCAAAGAGCTCTGGATGACCGAGGTGTACCACCCCAACAGCAGCGATTCGGCGGACCTCTGGCCCCAGGCGCTCGACGTGGGCGAACACATCCACCGCGCCATGGTCGACGCCGAGTTCCAGGCGTACATCTGGTGGTACATCCGGCGCAGCTACGGCCCCATGCGTGAGGACGGCCAGATCAGCAAGCGCGGCGCCATGATGGCGCACTTCGCCAGGTTCGTCCGCCCCGGATACGTACGGATCGACGCGACGGCGAACCCGGCCTCGAACGTCTACGTCTCGGCGTACCAGGGTCCGGAATCCATCGTCATCGTCGCCGTCAACAAGGGGACCTCCTCGGTGAGCCAGCAGTTCACCGTGTCGAACAGCACCGCGTCCGGCAGCGTCTCCTCCTGGCTGACCGACGCGAGCAGGAACGTGGCGCCCCAGGGCGCGACCAGCATGTCGAACGGCTCCCTCACCGTCACGCTTCCCGCTCGAAGCGTGACGACCTTCGTGACCGGCGCCGGCCCCGGTCCCTCGCCCAGCCCGACGCCCACCCCCACGCCCACCCCGACGCCCACCGGCGACCCCGGGACGGGGCCCCGGGTCGTCTACACGATGAGCGCCTGGAACAACGGCTTCACGGCCGGCATCAGCATCACCAACACCGGGACCACGGCGATCAACGGCTGGACGCTGGTCTTCACCCTGCCCTCCGGCCAGTCCATCACCTCGGGCTGGAACGCCACCTACACGCCCTCCAGCGGCCAGGTGAGCGCCCGCAACGTCAGCCACAACGCCACGCTCGCCCCCGGAGCCACCATCGACATCGGCTTCCAGGCCACCCACACCGGCAACACCGCCGAACCCACCGCCTTCACCCTCAACGGCATCCCCTGCGTCGTCGCCTGACCGACCTGACCGACCGCACCGACCGCACCGACCGCACCGACCGCACCGACCGCACCGACCGCACCGACCTGAATGACAGGCGAACCGGCTGCGAGGCCCGGCCGCGACACCACGGGCGCGGCCCCTCCCACGGCGAGGGGCCGCGCCAGCGGGGCACTGACCGGGCCGATGCGCATGGTCGCGCAACTCCGGCCGCCGAGAACCGGCTACCCGGCTCGGGCTCGTCACGCGGCGTACGCCCATCTCGTCCGCGTGCGGGTGGCGTCAATCGCCGTAGCGTGCCGGCACGACCACCACGGGGCATCGCGCGTGATGCAGAACGGCGTGACTCACCGAGCCGAGCACCAGGCCGGTGAAGCCGCCGCGTCCACGCGACCCGACGACCAGCAACGCGGCATCCTCGGATGCCTGCTGGAGGACGTCCACCGGATGCCCCGGAACGGATTGTTCGATCACCTTGGTCCCCGGGTGCCGATCCTTGCAGCTCTCGATGACCTCGGCCGGGACGCACCGCTCCTGCGGGCCGGTGGCCTCGGCGGCACCGTGGACCACCAGGAGTTCCACCCCTCTGCGCTCGGCCTCGGCGAAGGCGAACTCCACGGCGTTCGCGCCCGACTCCGCGCCGTCGACCCCCAGCACGATGTGCGACCGGGCCGACGGCGCCGGTCCGCGGACGACGGCCACCGGGCAGGGCGCGAAGCCGGACACGCCGAGTGCCACCGACCCGAGAAGCAGGCCCCGGAATCCGCCGAGACCGTGATTGCCCACCACGAGGAGCTCGGCGTCCTTCGCCGCCCGGATCAGCGCGGGCCGCGGGTCGGAAGGCAGGCGCGCGCGCGTCACCTCGACACCGGGCTCGGCGCGCAGAGCCTGGTTGACCGCCTCTTCCAGCAGGGAGTCCGCGCCGTCACGCATCCACTGGGCGACCTCCGTGTACGGTCCGTCGTGGGGGTCGCACGCCCACGCCGGCATGGCATGGACGACATGCAGCGAGGTTCCGTGGAGCACGGCCTCCCGGGCGGCCCATCGGGCCGCCTCCAGCGCGGCCTCCGAGCCGTCGACCCCCACAATGATCATGATGTCTCCCTAGTCACGTCTTCCATCTGATTCCAGCGGGTGGCCCGGGGGAACGACAGAGTCGTTGGTCCTCGTTCGAGGACGTGGCGGCGCTGCTGGTCCAGAACGAGGTGGGCCTTTCGGTGTCCGATCTTGGGCCGGAGGTCCCTGCCGCCGAGACCGGGCCGCCTGTAGCGTCGTAGTCAGGGCTCCCCGAGGTGACCCGGCGAGGGGCTCGCGCGGCGGTGCCGCGGCGGGCGTCCTGGACCTCCACGACCCGGTGCACGGTGTCGAGGCCGTCCGGCCGCGGAAGTCGCCGGTATCAACCGGTCGCGAGCAGGGAGGGCGTGAGGATGGCACCGCGTAAGGGTTCACCGGGCGACCTGTCTCGTCGCATCGCGCATCGGCGGGAGAGTCTCGGGCTCAGCCGCGACCAGCTCGCCGAGCGTGCCGAGATGGCGACCGGGTTCATCGAGTATCTCGAGGAGAACCCGTCATCCCTGGACGACGGGTCGCTGTCGCGGGTGGCCCGGGCCCTGGACACCACCGTCGAGGATCTGCGCGGCGGTGGCATGGACCGGCCGCAGGGGCAGGGCAGGGCTTCGCTTCACCCGTCCCTGGAGAGGCTGGATCCCGAGGAGTGCCTACGCCTGATCGAGCCCGGAGGAATCGGGCGGGTGGCCTTCGACGGCAGCTGGGGTCCGATCGTGCTCCCGGTCAACTACCGGCTCCATCAGGGGTCGATCGTCTTCCGTACCGAGGCGGGTGGTCCCATGGACGAGGATCTGCGAACCGGCGACGCCACCGGGGGAGAATTCAAGATCGCTTTTGAGGTCGACCGCATCGACGAGGCCGCCCGGGCGGGCTGGAGCGTGCTGGTGCAGGGCCCTGCTCACCACGTCCCGCCGGAGGAGCTTCCCGAGGTGACGTGCTCGGAGGTCGAGCCGTGGGCCGGAGGGGAACGTGGGCTCTACATCCGCGTCGCCCCTCGGCGGATCACCGGCCGCCGGATCCACGGACTCTGAGACGCGCCGGTCGGCGCATGCCCACGTCCATGCGGTGAGGGCGCGCGGATGCATCGGGACGCGCCGGCCCGGCCAAGTCCTTAACGCCCTCAGGTATGGGTCCTGCGGCCCTTCTCACCGTGGGGCGTCGCGGATGCGATGGAAGCGTAGGCGTCCTGAAGGGAGCAGCCATGCGCGTGAAGGTGCGGGATGTCATGACCAGACGGGTCGCCTCGGTCAACGGGGGCACCCCGTTCAAGGACGTGGCCGAGGTGTTGGTGAACCATGAGGTCAGCGCGGCCCCCGTGGTGGACGGTGAAGGTCACGTCATCGGGATGGTCTCGGAGGCGGATCTGCTGCGCAAAGAGCAGTTCAGGGAGCGGTACCACCGGGAGGGATATCGCCCTCCCCTTCGTACCCGGCTTCGCGAGCGCGTCGGCCGGAAGGGCGCCCCGGCCGAGCGGCGGGCGCGCGGCGACACGGCCCGCGACCTGATGACCAGGCCGGCGATCACCGTCAAGCCGCACGCCGACGTGGTGACGGCCGCCCGGCTGATGAGCGAGCACGGGATCAAGCGCCTCCCCGTCGTCGACGACGACGGGGTGCTGGAGGGCATCGTCAGCCGCCACGACCTGCTGACCGTCTTCGCGCGGACCGACGACGCCATCGCCCGCGAAGTACGGGACGACGTCGTCGAAGGCCCCCTGTGGGCCCGCCCGCCGGCGGTGCGCGTCTCGGTGTCCGACGGGGTAGTGACCCTGAGCGGGCGGGTGGCTCGCACCACGGACGCGCGGATCGCCGTCGGCATGACCGGGCGGGTCAACGGCGTGGTGGACGTGGTCGACGAGCTGGAGTGCGAGGACGCGCACGGTGGGGGGACGTGCGATGAGGGCGCGTGAACCAGGCGGGCGCGGAACGTCGCCCGCGCCGTGGGCGCAGGTCAAGGAGACGCACACCGCCGTCGTGATCCTGCTCGGGGACCACGCGTACAAGGTGAAGAAGCCGGTCGACCTCGGCTTCCTGGACTTCACCACGCTGGAGGCCAGGCGGGCGGTCTGCGAGGAGGAGGTGGAGCTCAACCGCCGGCTCGCCCCCCTGGTCTACGAGGGGGTGGCCGACGTGCTCGGGCCGGACGGAAAGACCTGCGAACACCTCGTGGTGATGCGGCGCATGCCCGACGAGCGGCGTCTGGCGGCGCTCGTCCGCGCGGGAAGGCCGGTGGAGGGGCAGCTGCGGCGGATCGCCCGGATGGTGGCGAGCCTGCACGGCGGGGCTCGCCACGGCCCGGAGATCGACCGGGAGGGAGGCGGTGCGGCCCTGCGGGAACGCTGGACGGCGAGCTTCCGGCAGGTCGGAAAACTGCCTGGCGTCCTGGACGACGAGCTCGCGTCGGAGATCGAGCGGCTCGCCCTGCGCTTCGTGGACGGTCGCGAGCCGTTGTTCGCCGCCCGTGTGCGGCGAGGGCGCATCGTGGAAGGCCACGGTGACCTGCTGACCGAGGACATCTTCTGCCTGGAGGAGGGCCCGCAGATCCTGGACTGCCTGGAGTTCGACCCAAGGCTCCGATACCTCGACGGCCTCGACGACGCCGCGTTCCTCGCCATGGACCTGGAGCGGCTGGGCTCGCCTCGCCTCGCCGAGCTGTTCCTGCGTTGGTACACCGACTTCTCCGGAGATCCCGCGCCGCCGTCCCTGTGGCACCACTACGTCGCCTATCGTGCCTTCGTCCGGGCGAAGGTCGCCTGCGTACGCCATGCGCAGGGAGGCGCCGACGCCGCCTGGGAAGCCCGCAACCTGGGTGAACTCAGCCTTCGCCACCTCCGGGCGGGCGCGGCGGCGCTGATCCTCGTCGGAGGGCTGCCCGGCACCGGCAAATCGACCCTGGCCGCCGCACTGGCCGGCCACCTCGGATACACGCTGCTGGCCAGTGACCGCGTCCGGAAGGAGCTCGCCGGCATCACCCCCGACCAACCGGCCGGGGCGCCGTTCGGGGAGGGCGTCTACACGAGCGAGTGGACCGAGCGGACCTACGGGGAGCTGATGTCCCGCGCCCGCGCGCTTCTCGGCTTCGGCGAGTCGGTGATCCTCGACGCCTCCTGGACAGACGAGGCGCACCGGGCCGCGGCCGGCCGGCTCGCCCGGGACGCCTTCGCCGACATGGTGGCGCTGCGCTGCACCGCCATGCCCGAGGTCACGGCGGAGCGGTTGTCGCGTCGCACGGGCGGGGCGTCGGACGCCGACCAGGCGATCGCCGAGGTCCTGCGGCAGAGAACGGCGCCGTGGCCCGAGTCGGTGGAGATCGACACCGGCACGTCCCCGCGGCAGGCACTCGAACAGGCCCTCGTCGCGCTCGGCCCCCGTTCGGAGCCCACTTCATGGCGGTTCCGGCGCCCCTCGATGGAACCGGACTGACGGGATGGAAGCGGGAACGTCGAGATCCCGGCATCGAACGGCCAAGAGTGGCTCAAAGCGAAGACGACCGGCTCTGGAGTCCGCTGGACGTGCGCATGATGAGGCCATGGGGCTGGAGAGTGGCTTCGATGCGTTTCGGGCTCTGGCCGATCGGCGTGGACGTCCGGGTGTCCGGCTGCTGGAGTCCCTCGCCGAAGCCGCGGCCGGCGCGTCGGGCGGGCCGCCCGGCTGGGCGCCCGAGATCGCCCGACGCTTCGGGCTGCCGGCGGCGGCCGGACTGGGCCCGGCCGGCTACTACGCCGACCTCGCCGCTCCACATGCCCTGCGCCATGTACGCGTCTGCACGGCCGCGGCGTGCTTCGCCGCGTCCACCGGCCTGCACGTGGCCGAGGTCGAGGACGCGCTGGGCGTCGTCGCCGACGGTGCCGATCCGGGGCCGGACGTGTCGTTGCAGACGACGCGCTGCCTCGGGTACTGCTATGCGAGCCCGGCCTGTCTCGACGGCGACACCCCCTGTACCGGAGCCGACCTCGCCGGCCAGCTCCGCGGTGACGTGCCCGCCCGCGCGCCCGCCGTCCCGGCCGCCGACGCGACCGGCGATCCGGTGGTGCTGGCAGGGGTCCTCGCCGGGCAGCCGTCCTGGCGGGTGTGGCCGGACACGGTACGCGGGAGCACGCCGGAGCGCGTGCTCGGGGAGGTGGCCGCCTCCGGGCTCCGAGGGCGCGGCGGGGCCGGCTTCGCCGTGGCGGCCAAATGGACCACGGCGGGAGGCTCGCCGGACACGGTGGTCGTGGCCAACGGCGACGAGGGCGATCCGGGGTCCTACGCCGACCGGCTGCTGATGGAGCTTGATCCGCAGCGGGTGCTGGAAGGCCTGGCCCTTGCCTGCTTCGCGTGCCACGCCCGCCAGGCGGTGGTGCTGGTGCGCTCGGAGTACCCCATGGCGCTGGAGCGGATGCGGGAGGCGGCCCGCCGGGCGTACGAGGAAGGTCACCTGGGCACGGCCGTCCACGGCAGCGGCGTCGATCTGGACGTCCAGATCGTGGAGGGCGCGGGGTCCTACGTGGCCGGTGAGGAGACCGCGCTGATCGCGGGCCTGGAAGGCCGCCGGGGATGCGCCCGCCCGCGCCCGCCGTACCCCACCGCGCGCGGGCTGTGGGACGCCCCGACCGTGGTGAACAACGTCGAGACGCTGGCCTCCGTGCCGTGGATCGTGGAACACGGCGGCGAGGCCTACGCCCGGCGCGGCACGCGCACCGAGACGGGCACCAAGCTGGTGTGCCTGTCGGAGCGCTTCGCCCGGCCCGGCTGCTATGAGGTGGAACTCGGCACGCCGGTGGCGCGGATCGTCGGCGAACTCGGCGGCGGACTGCGACAGGGAGCCGAGATGGCGGTGCTGCAGGTCGGCGGCCCCCTAGGCGGCTTTCTCGCCCCCGACGAGCTGGAGGTGCCGCTGACGGAGGCCGCGCTGGCCGAGCACGGCGCGGCACTCGGCCACGCCGGCCTGGTGGCCTTCGACCGGCGGACGGCGACGCCCGAGGAGGTGCTAAGGCACGTGTGGGAGTTCGCCGCCGCGGAGAGCTGCGGGGCCTGCTCGCCGTGCCGGGTGGGTTCCCGCGCGGGCCTGAGGATCGCCTCCGGCGGCCTGCCCCGGCAGGAGTACGCGCGGCTGCTTCGCGTGATGGGCGAGGCGAGCCTGTGCGCCTTCGGCCGGCGGGTGCCGGCGGCCGTACGAAGCCTGGCCCGCGCGTACGGCGACGAACTCGCGGGGTGGGACCCGTGAGGATCCGAGGACGCCCACCCCGCCGAACGGGCTTTCGGGCGCTCACGCCCGAGGACCGTGTCATCTCGTGCGTGACTCCCGCGGAGGGATACCCGTGAGGGTGCATGTCGACGGCGTGCCGGTCACGGTGCCCGAGGGGGCGTCGCTCCTCGAGGCAGTGCGGTCCGCCGGCGTCGAACTGCCCTCCCTCTGTCATGACGATCGGCTCACCCCGGCGGGTTCCTGCCGGACCTGCCTGGTGCGGACCGGCGGGAACACGGTGGCCGCCTGCGTGATCCCGGCGGCCGACGGCATGTCGGTCGAGGTGACGGGCGAAGGGCTCGTGGCGCTGCGCCGCGAGGCCGTCGAGCTGATCGTCTCCGCCCTTCCGCCCTCGGCGCTGGACGGCGGCGCGGAAGGGACCGAGCTCGCCAGGCTTTGCCACGCCCTGGGCGTCACCCCCGGTCAGGCCCGGGAGGAGGGCGTCCGGGGGCGCGACGAAAGCCATCCCTACGTGCACCTCGACCCTGACCTGTGCATCGCCTGCGGCCGGTGCGTACGGATGTGCGCCGAGGTGCAGGGCACCTTCGCGCTCACCCTGACCGGGCGGGGCGCCGACACCGTCGTCACCCCCGGCACCGGAGGAGCGTGGGCGGACTCCGACTGCGTCGCCTGTGGAGGCTGCGTGGACACCTGCCCCACCGGTGCGCTGACCGAGCCCGGCATGCCCGTCGGCGCCTCGCGGACGGCTCCGGTGCGCACCCGCACCACCTGCGGCTACTGCGGGGTCGGGTGCTCACTGGAGGTGTTGACCCGCGACGGCGAGATAGCGGCCGTCCTGCCCGACCGGGAGGGTCCGGTCAACCGGGGCCACGCGTGCGTCAAAGGCCGCTTCGCACACGGCTTCGTCAGGGCGCCCGACCGGCTCACCCGGCCGCTGCTGCGGCGACGGGGCGGCTTCGAGCCGGTTTCGTGGGCCGAGGCGCTGGCGCACGTCGCCCGGGGCATGCGAGCCGCGGTGGCCGAGGGCGGCCCGGACGCGGTGGCGGCGATCTCCTCGGCGCGAGCCACCAACGAGGAGAACTACCTGGTCCAGAAGTTCATGCGGGTGGTGATCGGCAGCAACAACGTCGACAACTGCTCCCGGCTGTGCCATTCGCCGTCCGCGGCCGGGCTGACCGCCTCGTTCGGGCTGCCCGGCGGCACCGACGTCTTCGAGGAGGCCGAGAAGGCCGACTGCCTGCTCGTGGTGGGCGCCAACCCGGCCGAAGCCCATCCGGTCGTGGGAGCACGGCTGTTCCAGAAGGTCCTGCGCGGAGCGCGTCTCGTCGTCGCCGACCCTCGCGCGGTGGGGCTGGCCGAGTACGCCGACGTGCATCTGCGCCCCCGGCCCGGCACCAACGTCGCCCTCTTCCACGGCCTGGCCCACATCCTGCTGGCCGAAGGGCTGGCCGACCGGGACTTCCTCCGCGATCACGCGGCGGGTATGACGGAACTCGCCGAGCTGCTCGCCGGCTATCCTCCGGAGCGAGTGGCCGCGATCACCGGCATCCCCGCGGAGGATCTCGTCGCCGCCGCCCGCCTCTACGGCCGGGCCGAGCGCCCGGCGATCTTCTACGGGCTCGGAGTCACCGAACATCTGCACGGTACCGACGGGGTGCGGACCTTGGCCAACCTGGCGATCATCCGGGGAGCGGCCGGTCCCGGGCGCGGGTACGGGGTGAACCCGCTGCGCGGCCAGAACAACGTGCAGGGAGCCTCCGACATGGGCGCTCTGCCCGACGTCCTGCCCGGCTACCAGAAGGTGGGCGATCCGGCGGCGCGGGCGAGGGCCGCCGCCGTCTGGGGTGTCCCGGTGCCGGAGCGGCCGGGCCTGCGCATCCCCGAGATGTTCGCCGCCGCCCGTTCCGGAGAGCTGCGGGCGCTGTGGGTCATCGGAGAGGACGTGTGCGCGACGGACCCCGACGCCGACCGCGTGGCGGAGGCGTTGGAGGCCTGTCCCCTCGTCGTCTGCAACGAGCTGTTCCTGTCGGAGACCGCCCGCCGGGCCGACGTCGTGCTACCGGTGGCCTCCTGGCTGGAGAAGGACGGCACCTTCGTCAACTTCGACCGCCGCTTCCAGCGGGTGCGCCCGGCGCTCGTCCCTCCCGGCGAGGCGCGGACCGACTTCGCGACCGTCCACGCGCTGGCCGCGGCTCTCGGCGTCGATCTCAGGTGCCGTACACCGGCCGAGACGCTGGCCGAGTGCGGAAAGGTCGCCCCCGTGTTCGCCGGGGTGACCCACGAGCGGCTGGACCGGGAGGGCGCCACGCCGTGGCCCTGTCCGGACCTCGACGCGCCCGGCGAGGCTCGGCTGTATCCACAGCGGTTCGCCACCCCCGACGGGCTCGCCCACCTGGCCTGCCCTCCCTACCTGCCGCCGGGAGAGGAGCCCGACGACCGCTACCCGCTCATCCTGGTCACCGGACGGCGCTGGGCGCACTACAACTCGGGCGGCATGACCCGGCGCACGGGCAACCTCCGGCTCGGCGACGTGGATCTGCTCGACCTTCACCCCGCCGACGCCGCCCGCCACGGCCTCCGTGACGGTGACCGGGTCGTGGTGGAAAGCCGCCACGGCCGGGCCCGCCTCGTCGCCAGGCTCACCGACCAGACGTCGCCCGGCCAGGCGTTCTGCGCCTTTCACTTTCCCTCCAGCGGAGTCAACACCCTCACATCCGCTCACGCCGACACCGTGACGGCGTGTCCGGAGTACAAGGTCACCGCGGTGCGGGTGAGCCGCCGGCCGCGGGTGAGATCACCGGCGGGGGGAAGAACCCCCTGAGGGGCGCGAGCATGGTGAAAGAGGGGGCGTTGCCCGGCGCAGAGGCGCCGGACCGCTCGGAGGGATTCGGCGAGCGGGTGCTGGGGGTGCTGCTGGACCAGGCCCTGCGCTCGCCACCCCAGTCGATCGCGCCGCTCGTCGCCCAGCAGGTCGGCAGGATGGGCGGCCGGGACGTCTCGATTCTGCTGCAGGACTACGCGCAGTCGCTGCTGGTCCCCATGCCGGGGCGGGGCCTGGGGGTCACCGAACCGCAGCCGATCGACGACTCCCCCGCCGGGAGCGCCTTCCTGCGGGTCACCGACGTTCAGGTGCCGAGGCCCGACGGCGTCCGGGTGTACATGCCGTTGCTGGACGGCAGCGACCAACTCGGGGTGCTGGCGTGCACCTTCGACGCCGTCGACGACGACGACCGCCGGCTGCTGCGCCGGCTGTCCATCGTGGTCGCCGGCCTGCTCGCCACCAAGCAGATGTACACCGACCAGTTCTTCCAGGTTCGACGTCGCGAACCCATGAGCGTGGCCGCGGAGATGCAGTGGTCGCTGCTGCCGCCGCTGGTGATGCGCCTCCCGCAGGTCGAGCTGGCGGGCAACCTGGAACCGGCCTACGAAATCGCGGGCGACAGCTTCGACTACGCCCTCAACGACAGCGTCCTTCACGCGGCCGTCTTCGACGCCATGGGCCACGACCTGCACGCCGCGACCATGGCGACCGTCGCCGTCGGCGCCTACCGCCATGCGAGGCGCGCCGAGATCAGGCTCGCGGAGAAGTACGCGTTCATGGACCGGGCCATCGCCGGCCAGTTCGGGCCCGACCACTTCGTGACGGCCCAGATGATGCACCTGAACATCTCCACGGGGCGTCTGGAGATGGTCAACGCGGGCCACCCGGCGCCGTTGCTGATCCGCGGCCACGAGGTCGCCCGGCAGTTGGAGGGGCCGACGACCCTGCCGGTCGGGTTCGGCGGCCACCAGCCCCGGATCGGCGAGGTCCGGCTCCGACGCCGTGACCGGGTGCTGTTCTACACCGACGGTGTGATCGAGGAGCGCGACGCTCAGGGACGGCCGTTCGGCGTGGAGCGGCTCATCGGCTGCGTCAACCGGATGCAGCGGACGGGAGAGCGGGTCAGCGGGGCCGTCCGCTGGCTGTCCCGGACGTTGAAGGAGGAACGTGGCGGACGTACCAGCGACGACGCGACCCTTCTCCTGATCGAGTGGCGCGGGGCGGGCACCGGCCGTCGCGCCCCGTCGCCCTCGTAGGGGAGGCCGTCGCTCCCACGGCGCACCCCGCCGCGGGCGGCCGCCGGACCGTCGGCGGCCGCCGGGACGGCGGGTGCGCCGGTCACCTGTCCGGGCGGGGCCGGACGACCGCGACCGGGCAGTGGGCGCGGTGCAGGACGCCGTGGCTGACCGAGCCCAGCAGGGCCGAGCCGACTCCGCCGAGCCCTCGCGAGCCCACCACGACGAGGTCCGCGTCGCGGGAGGCGTCGGACAGGGCGGAGGTCGGGTGCTCGCAGACGGCCGTTCCGGCCACCGTCACCTCAGGGTGCTTGCCCTTCCAGGGGTCGAGCCGCTGCTGGAACAGCTCCGCCTGGCTCCGGAACACGTCTCCCATCAGGTCGGAGTAACCGAGGGCGAACGGCGAGAAGACCGGTGTCTGCCACGCGTGCACGACCCGCAGTCGCGCGTGGCGAGCCCTGGCCTGGTCGAAGGCGTACTCCAGCGCGGCCTCCGACCCCGGGGATCCGTCGAAGCCGACGACGATCTCGCCGAACACGTGCTGCCGCCGGCCGCGCACGATGACGACGGGTCCGGGGGCGTGCCCGGCCATTGCCATCCCCACCGAGCCGAGCACCAGTCCGGCGAAGCCGCCCATCCCTCTGCTGCCGAGAACGACCTCCTCGGCGCGCTCGGCCTCACCCGTCAGCGTCTCGACCACGGCGCCCCTGGCCAGAACCGTCTCCACCTCGATGCCCGGCGCACGCTGACGCGCCCGTGCGGCCGCCGCGGCGACCACGCCGTCGCAGTACTCCGACAGGGAGTCCTCGAAGCCCGGCATCGCGTGGAACGGCGCGCCGTCCCCCCACTGCTCCCGGACGTGCACGATCCTCAGGGCGGCGTTCCCGCGGGCAGCGTCGTCGGCCGCCCACTCCACCGCCGCCGACGCGGCCGGGGAGCCGTCGACTCCGACGACGATCGTGTTCGTCATGATCGTTCTCCTTGCCAGGGGTCCTGTACCTCCTCTCATGCCACCACCGGGCCCGGGCCGCGCACAGTGGCCAAGTGCCCCGGCCGCGGGGACCTTCTCCCCGGGCGTGCGCGGCGGACGGCGCCTTGGGGGCACCCGCACCGCCACGCCACGGCCACGAGGTTGATCCCCGTCCCGCGCCGGGGATAGGTGCGGGTGGAGGCCGCACACCGGTTCGGCTCCGGGACGACGCGGGACGAGCCGCACGCTTTAGGTCCCGGCCGTCGGGACCTTCGTCCCTGTCGGATCGGTCACCCGCTGTGAACACTGGCTACCGGAACCATGGCGCGCTTGATCGGATCGACCGGGGGATGACGGATGAGCGGGGAGCAGATCATCGCGACGGAGCCGATTCGTGGTCTGTCGTCGGCGGAGGCCGCCGCGCTCCTGGCGCGGGACGGGCCGAACCTGCTGCCGGAGAAGCCGCCTGTCCCGCTGTGGCGGCGGATCACCGCCCAGCTTCGCGACCCGCTGATCCTGGTGCTGCTGGTCGCGGCGGCGCTGACCCTGGCCACGGGCGACTGGACCGACACCGCCGTGATCATGCTGGTGATCCTGGTCAACACCGCGGTCGGGGTGGGGCAGGAGATCCGCGCCGACCGTGCCATCACCGCCCTGTCCCAGCTCACCGCGCCCACGGCGCGCGTGGTGCGTGACGGGTCCCAAAGGCTGCTTCCGGCGGCCGACGTCGTCGTCGGGGATCTGCTGGTGCTGGCCGAGGGCGACATCGTTCCGGCGGACGCCCGGGTGGTGGAATCGGCGGCGCTGCTCGTCGACGAGTCGGCCCTGACGGGCGAGTCGGTGCCGGTGGACAAGAGCGCCGAGCAGACGGCGTCCGCGGGCACCGTCGTGGTGCGGGGACGCGGCCGGGCCGTGGTCACCGCCGTCGGGATCGCCAGCACGACCGGCCGCATAGCCTCCCTGATGGTCAAGGGCGCCGGTCTCACGCCGCTGCAACGGCGGCTGATGGACGTCGGCCGTCTGCTCGCCGGTGTCGCGGTGCTGCTGTGCGTGATCGTGCTGACGCTCGGGCTGGTCCGCGGTCAGCCGTTGGAGCTGATGATCCTGACCGCCATCAGCCTGGTGGTCGCGGCCGTGCCCGAGTCCCTGCCCGCGGTGGTGACCCTGAGCCTCGCGCTGGGAGCCCGCCGGATGGCGGCCCGCCATGCCCTGGTGCGCAGGCTGGCCGCGGTGGAGACGCTGGGCTCGGTGACCGTGCTCGCCACCGACAAGACCGGCACGCTGACCGAGGGCCGCATGGTCGTCCGGTCGATGTGGACGCCCACCGGCGAGGCGACGGCCACCGGCTCCGGATACGGCCCCGACGGCGAGATCGTCTTCGGCGGGAGTCCGGACGACCCGGGTCTCACCGGCCTGCTGACCGCGGCGCTGCTGTGCAACGACGCCAGGCTCGGGCGCGAGCCCGACGGCGCGTGGACGGCGCTGGGCGACCCCACCGAGGCGGCGCTGCTCGCCGCCGCCGCCAAGCTGGGCCTGGACCGCGCACAGGTGGACCAGCGGTTCCCCCGGGTCGCCGAGGTGCCCTTCGACAGCGTGCGCAAGCGCATGACCACCGTGCACCGGTCGCCGGACGGCCACGCCCGGGTGATCTGCAAGGGCGCTCCGGAGGCGGTACTGCAGCCCGCCGTCCTGGCGGACGACGCCGCGCTGCTGGCCCGCGCGGTGGAGCGCGCCGACCGGCTCGCCCACGCCGGGTACCGCGTCCTGGCCGTCGCGAGCGCCGACCTGGACGCCGTGCCGGACGCCGTCCGAGAGGCGGGGCTGACGCTGCTCGGGCTGATCGCGATCCTCGATCCGCCGCGTCCCGCTGCCGCCGCCGCCATCGCCGCCTGCAAGCGGGCCGGGATCCGGCCGGTCCTGATCACCGGCGACCACCCGGGCACCGCCCGTGCCATCGCCGTCGAGCTGGGCGTCATCGACGCCGGCGACCGGGTCGTCGACTGCCGCGACCCCGGCCGGGAGGAGGCCGGCGTCTACGCCCGGGCCACACCCGAGCAGAAGCTCGACCTCATCCAGGCCATGCGCGACCGCGGCGACATCCTCGCGATGACCGGCGACGGCGTCAACGACGGCCCCGCGCTGCGACGCGCCGACATCGGCGTGGCGATGGGCGAGCGCGGCACCCAGGTGGCCCGCCAGGCCGCCGACCTCGTACTGGCCGACGACAACCTGGACACCGTGGTGGCGGCCGTCGAAGAGGGCCGCCGGGTGTACGCCAACATCCGCCGCTTCCTGGTGTACGGCCTGTCGGGCGGGGCGGCCGAGATCGCCGTCATGCTGCTGGGCCCGTTCGCCGGCCTGGCACTGCCGCTGCTGCCCGCGCAGATCCTGTGGATCAACCTGATCACCCACGGCCTGCCGGGGGTCGCCCTGGGCGGCGAGCCGTCCCTGCCCGGGGCGATGACCGGCCCACCCCGCTCCCCCACCCAGAGCATCCTGGGGGGCGGGCTGTGGCAGCGGGTGATCCGCATCAGCGTCGTGCTGACCGCCGTCACCCTGGGCGTCGCCGTCTGGGCCGCCCACACCGGACGGCCGTGGCAGAGCATGGCGTTCTTCGCCCTGGGCGTCACCCAGCTCGGCGTGGCGATCGGATCGCGCACCCGGCCCGGCTCGACGGCCAACCCGATGCTGCTGCTCGCCGTCGCTGGCGCCTTCCTCCTCCAGCTCGCCGGAATCTACCTCCCGCCACTGCGCGAACTCCTCGGCACCGAGCCGCTGGCCCCGGGCGACCTGCTCATCGTCACAGCCCTGTCCACGCTCGGCTACGCCGCCGTGCGCCTCGACCGCGTCCTGCACCCGTCCCCCCGCGCCCGGCACGACGCCGACCGGCACGACCAGCCGGACGGCCCCGGCGTCACCGGTCACCAGAGCTGACGCCGGAGATCCGTGCCGGGGCGTGCCAGAGGAGGGGACGCCGCCTGACTGCGGCGGCCGCGCGGCGAGGCGCACCGCCGCCGGCGAGACGGGGCGGGCGCCGACGGCCGAAGGCCTCGCCGCGCGGCCGAGCTCGGATGTGGTCACTCGGGGCGAGTCCCGTCGCGCTCACCGGCGATCCTGGTGGCCGTCTCCACGAGGCGGCAGGCGTAACCCCACTCGTTGTCGTACCAGCCGAACACCTTCACCAGGTCTCCGTCGGCCTGGGTGAGCGGGGCGTCGAAGACGCACGACGAGGTGTCGCCGATGACGTCGCTGGACACCAGCGGAGCGGTGCTGTAGCGCAGGACGCCCGCCATGGGGCCGAGCGCCGCCTCGGCGAAGACCTGGTTGATCTCATCGGGGGTCGTCCGGCGCGCGAGGAGCGCCGACAGGTCGGTCAGCGAGCCGTCCACGACCGGGACCCGCAGCGCGATGCCGTCCAGGCGCCCTTTCAGCTCCGGCAGCACCTCACCCACCATGCGTGCCGCGCCCGTGGTGGTCGGCACGATGTTCACCGCGGCCGACCGCGCCCGGCGCGGGTCCTTGTGCGGGCCGTCCAGCAGGCGCTGGTCGCCGGTGTAGGCGTGCACGGTGGTCATGAAGCCCTTGATCAGTCCGAAGTTGTCGTGGAGCACCTTGACCATCGGCGCGACGCAGTTGGTGGTGCACGAGGCCATCGAGACGACCTGGTGCGACACGGGGTCGTAGGCGGCGTCGTTGACGCCGGGGACGAGCGTGACGTCGACGTCCTTGCCGGGCGCGGAGATGAGAACCTTGCGCGCTCCCCGCTTGAGGTGCAGCTCGGCGTCGCTCCGGCTCCTGAACCTGCCGGTGGCCTCGACGACGAGGTCGACGCCGAACCCGGCCCAGTCGATGCCGGCCGGGTCGCGATGACCGGTCACCGGGATGCGGTGACCGTCCACGACGAGAGCCGACGCCGACACCGACACCGGGCGGTCGTAGACGCCGTAGGTGGAGTCGTGCTTGAGCAGATGGCCCAGCGTCTCCACGTCCGTCACGTCGTTGATCGCCACGATGTCCAGTCCCTGGGCGAGCCCTCGCCGCAGGACGGCCCTGCCGATCCGGCCGAACCCGTTGATACCGATCTTCATCATGACTCCTCCAGATGTGGGCTCCCAGACGATCGTCCGGCGCGGCCGGCGCGCCGCCGTAGAGGCGAAGGACCGCATCGCGGGGGCCCGCGGCCCGTACCCCCATCGGCGCGACCGGTCTGCGCGCCTGTCGCCGAAGGCCCTTCGTCCCGATGATCAGGGACTTCTGATCGATGAGTTCTGGGCGGCGGTGCGCGACATTCGAAGCGAGACGCCGACATGAGGAGCATCCGATGACTGTCACAGCGGACCGGACGCGGACGGCGGAACGTGCGGCCTGGCGCGGGTTCCAGGGGACGGCGTGGCGTACGACCGTCGACGTGCGCGCCTTCATCCAGGACAACTACGAGCCGTACGAGGGCGACGAGTCGTTCCTGACGGGCCCGACGCCCCGGACGCGGCTGGTGTGGGGCAAGCTCGCCGCGATGCTGCCCGAGGAGCGGCGCCGCGGCGTGTACGAGGTCGACGCGACGACGCCGTCGTCGATCACCGCGCACCGTCCGGGGTACATCGACCGGGACCACGAGCTGGTCGTGGGCCTGCAGACGGACGCGCCGCTGAAGCGGGCCATCATGCCCGCGGGCGGGCTGCGGATGGTGGAGAGCGGGCTGGCCGCGTACGGCCACACGCTCGACCCGCGGGTGCGGGAGGTCTTCACCCGGTACCGCAAGACCCACAACGACGGCGTGTTCGACGCGTACACCCCGGAGATCCGCGCCGCGCGCCGCTCCGGGGTCATCACCGGCCTGCCCGACTCCTACGGCCGGGGCCGGATCATCGGTGACTATCGCCGGGTCCCGCTGTACGGCGTCGACCGGCTCATCCGGGCCAAGAAGGCCGAGCTGGCCGGCCTCGACGGAGCGTTCGCGACCGACGCGGTGATCCGCGACCGCGAGGAGCTGTCGGAACAGGTGCGCGCGCTGGGCGAGCTGGTGGAGATGGCCGCCTCCTACGGATGCGACGTCTCCCGGCCCGCCTCCACCGCGCACGAGGCGATCCAGTGGCTGTACCTGGCCTACCTGGCCGCGGTGAAGGAGCAGAACGGCGCGGCCATGTCGCTCGGCCGCACCTCGACCTTCCTGGACGTCTACTTCGCGCGCGACCTGGCCGAGGGCGTCGTCACCGAGGAGCGCGCGCAGGAGCTCGTCGACGACTTCGTCATCAAGCTGCGCGCCGTCCGCTTCCTGCGCACCCCGGAGTACGACCAGCTCTTCTCCGGCGACCCGACCTGGGTCACCGAGTCGATCGGCGGCATGGGCGAGGACGGCCGCACCCTGGTCACCCGCACGAGCTTCCGCTACCTGCAGACGCTGCGCAACCTCGGCCCGGCGCCGGAGCCGAACCTGACCGTGTTCTGGTCGCCGCGGCTTCCCGAGCCGTTCAAGCGGTTCTGCGCGCGCCTGTCGATCGAGACCAGCGCGATCCAGTACGAGAACGACGACCTTATGCGGCCCCGCTACGGCGAGGACACCGCGATCGCGTGCTGCGTGTCGGCCGCCCCGGTCGGCAGGCAGATGCAGTTCTTCGGCGCCCGGGTCAACCTGGCCAAGACGCTGCTGTACGCGATCAACGGCGGGCGCGACGAGATGACCGGCGAGCAGGTCGGGCCGGCGCACCCGCCCCTGACGGGCGAGTACCTCGACCACGAGGAGGTGGCCGCCGCGTTCGACCGGATGGTGGACTGGCTGGCCGCCACGTACGTGAACGCGCTCAACGTCATCCACTACATGCACGACAAGTACGCCTACGAGCGCATCGAGATGGCGCTGCACGACTATCCCGTCAAACGGACGCTCGCGTGTGGCATCGCCGGGCTCTCGGTGGCCGCCGACAGTCTCTCGGCGATCAGGTACGCGCGGGTCAGGGTGATCCGCGACCAGAGCGGTCTGGCGGTCGACTACGAGGTGGAGGGCGACTACCCCGCCTTCGGCAACAACGACGACCGTGCCGACGACATCGCCACCGGCCTGGTCCGCTCCTTCATGGCCAAGGTCCGCCGCCACCCCGCCTACCGGAACGCCGAGCACACCCAGTCGGTGCTGACCATCACCTCCAACGTCGTGTACGGCAAGCACACCGGCAACACTCCCGACGGGCGCCGCTCCGGCGAGCCGTTCGCCCCGGGAGCCAACCCGATGAACGGCCGCGACCGGCACGGCATGATCGCCTCCGCGCTGTCGGTGGCCAAGCTGCCCTACGACGAGGCGCGGGACGGCATCTCCCTCACCAACACCGTCACGCCCGAAGGCCTCGGCCGCACCGAGGAGGACCGGGTGAGCAACCTGGTCGGCGTGCTGGACGGCTACGCCGACGCGGGCGGGTTCCACATGAACGTCAACGTGCTGACGCGGGCCGTCCTGCTGGACGCGATGGAGCACCCGGACCGCTACCCGCAGCTCACGATCCGGGTGTCGGGGTACGCGGTGAACTTCACCCGCCTCACCCGCGAGCAGCAGCGGGACGTCGTCCAGCGCACCTTCCACGGGTCGCTGTGACGACCGGGGAGACGGCGCTACCGAAGGGGCCGGGCGGCCACGGCCCGGCCCCTCCGGGCGGCGTCATCAGCTCCTGGGACGTCTCGGTGGGCGTCGACGGGCCGGGGACCAGGTTCGTGGTGTTCACCTGCGGCTGCCCGCTGCGCTGCCTGTACTGCCAGAACCCCGAGACCTGGCGGATGCGCGACGGCCGCCGGGTGACGGTGGAGGAGGTCATGGCGGAGGTGGAGAGGTACCGCCGGTTCATCACCGTCGCCGGCGGCGGCGTCACCGTCAGCGGTGGCGAGCCGCTGTTGCAGGAGCGCTTCACCGCCGAGCTGCTGCGCCGCTGCCACGACAGCGGCCTGCACACCGCGCTGGACACCTCCGGCTTCCTCGGCGACCGCGCGACCGACGCGATGCTCGCCGACACCGACCTGGTCCTGCTGGACGTCAAGTCCTCCGACCCGGCGGGCTACCGCCGGCTGACCGGCGGCGAGCTGGAGCCGACCCTGCGCTTCGCCCGTCGCCTGGCCGCGCTGGGCCGCCCGGTCTGGGTGCGTTTCGTGCTGGTCCCCGGCCTCACGGACGACCCGGCGAACGTGGACGGCATCGCCCGTCTCGTGGCCGGGCTCGGCAACGTGGAGCACGTCGACGTGCTGCCCTTCCACCGCATGGCGGCCGAGAAGTACCAGCGCCTCGGGCTGTCCTTCCCCCTGGCGAAGGTCACCCCGCCGGGACCGGAACTGCTCGACCGGGTCCGTTCACAGTTCCGCGCCCACGGGGTGACCACCGTCTGAGCGTGCGCCGGGCGCCGGCACGCCGACGCGCCGCCCGGGAGCGTCCCGCGCGCATGAGGCGGAACGGCGGACACGCCGCCCGCCCCGGAGCCGCGATCGCGCGCTCCGGCCGGTCCGGTGTCCGATTCGGGACCTGGGGCCCCGGCGAAGGTGCCCTTCGGGGGCGCGACCGGGGCCCAAGCGCTCCGGTGCGTGAGGCGGTCAGCCGAGATGCTGAAGGCGACCGCAGGACACGAGACACCCCGAGGTGATCCCCATGGCCGAGCAGGCCGCCCGCATCCCGGCCCCCGTCGAGGAGATGATCGACTCTCTGGTCGGGAACGCCTTGAAGGCGCTGGAGGAGTACGCGGCGTTCGACCAGGACCAGATCGACCACATCGTCAAGAAGGCCTCCGTCGCCGCGCTGGACGAGCACGCCGCGCTGGCCGAGCTGGCCATGCGGGAGACCGGGCGCGGCGTGTTCGAGGACAAGGCGGTGAAGAACATCTTCGCCTGCGAGCACGTCACCAACGGCATGGCCGCGCTGAAGACCGTCGGCGTCGTCTCCCGCGACGACATCAGCGGCCTGGTCGAGATCGCCGAGCCGGTCGGGGTCGTCTGCGGCGTCACCCCGGTCACCAACCCGACCTCCACCACGATCTTCAAGGCGCTGATCGCACTGAAGACCCGCAACCCCATCGTGTTCGCCTTCCATCCGGCCGCCCAGGAGTGCAGCGCCGCCGCCGCCAGGGTCGTCCGGGACGCGGCGATCGCGGCGGGGGCGCCGGAGCACTGCGTGCAGTGGATCGCCGAGCCGTCGCTCGACGCGACCGGCGCCCTGATGCGCCACGACGGCGTGTCGACGATCCTGGCCACCGGCGGCAACGGCATGGTGCGCGCGGCCTACTCGGCGGGCAAGCCCGCGCTGGGCGTGGGGGCGGGCAACGTGCCGGCGTACGTCGAGCGCACGGCCGATCTGCGCCGGGCCGTGAACGACGTCGTCCTGTCCAAGTCGTTCGACAACGGCATGATCTGCGCCTCCGAGCAGGCGGTGATCATCGACACGGCGGTGTACGACGCCGCGCTGGCCGAGTTCGCCACGCTGCACGCCTATCTGGCCACGGCGGACGACAAACGCAAGCTGGAGGAGCTGCTGTTCGGCACCGCCGCCGGCCGGTCGTGCGCCGAGACGAGGATCAACCCCGAGGTGGTCGGCCGGTCGGCGGCGTGGATCGCCGAACGCGCCGGGTTCACCGTGCCGGAGGGCACCTCGGTGATCCTCGCCGAGGTCGGCCAGGTCGGGCCCGCCGAGCCGCTGACCAGGGAGAAGCTGTGCCCGGTGCTGGCGGTGCTGCGCGCGGGCGGCACCGAGGAGGGCATCGTCCTGGCCGAGCGCATGGTGGAGTTCGGCGGCCTCGGCCACAGCGCGGCGATCCACACCGCCGACGAGGAGCTCGCCGAGAGGTTCGGGCGGCGGGTGAAGGCGGTCAGGATCATCTGGAACGCCCCCGCCTCCCAGGGCGGCATCGGCGACGTCTACAACGCGTTCATCCCCTCGCTGACGCTGGGATGCGGCAGCTACGGCCGCAACTCGGTCTCCCACAACGTCTCGGCGGTCGACCTGCTCAACATCAAGCGGATCGGCCGGCGTACCAACAACCTGCAGTGGTTCAAGATCCCCGCGAAGATCTACTTCGAGCCGCACGCCATCCGCTACCTGACCGACATGCCGGGCCTGCACCGGGTGACGATCGTCACCGACGCGACCATGACCCGGCTCGGCTACGTCGACCGCGTCCTCACCGTCCTCGGCCGGCGTCCCGAGCGGGTGGCGCTGCAGATCATCGACGACGTGGAGCCGGAGCCGAGCGTCGCCACCGTCGACCGGGGCGCCGCGCTGATGCGCGCGTTCCGTCCCGACACGATCATCGCCCTTGGCGGCGGGTCGGCGATGGACGCGGCCAAGGTGATGTGGCTGCGCTACGAGCACCCCGAGGTCGTCTTCGCCGACATGCGGCAGAAGTTCTTCGACATCCGCAAGCGGGCCTTCAGGTTCCCGCCGCTGGGGGGCCTGGCACGCCTGGTCTGCGTGCCGACCACCTCGGGCACCGGCGCGGAGGTCACCCCGTTCGCGGTGATCACCGACACCGCGACGGGCAAGAAGTACCCGCTGGCCGACTACGCGCTCACCCCGAGCGTCGCCATCGTCGACCCCGTCCTCGCGGCCGACCTGCCGCCGGTCGTCACCGCCGACAGCGGATTCGACGCCCTCACGCACGCCATCGAGGCCTACGTGTCGGTCTACGCCAGCGACTTCACCGACGGCCTGGCCCTGCACGCGATCAAGCTGATCGCCGCGAACCTGGAGAGCGCGGTGCGGCGCGGCTCGGCCGACCCGCAGGCGCGCGAGCGCATGCACAACGCCGGCACCATCGCCGGGATGGCCTTCGGCAACGCCTTCCTCGGCATCGTCCACGCCATGTCCCACACGCTCGGCGCGACCTTCCACATCGCGCACGGCCGGACCAACGCGGTCCTGCTGCCGCATGTGATCCGCTACAACGGCACGGTCCCCGCCAAGCTGACCGGCTGGCCCAAGTACGAGCACTACCGCGCGCCCGAACGCTTCCGGGAGATCGCCCAGAGCCTCGGCCTTCCCGCGGCCACCCCGGAACAGGGCGTGGAGTCCCTGGCCGCCGAGGTGGAGCGGCTGCGCGCGGCCGCCGGGATCGAACCGTCCTTCCAGGCCCTCGGCGTCGACGAGGAGCTGTTCATGGCCGCGCTCCCCCAGCAGGCGCGCAACGCCTACGAAGACCAGTGCGCGCCCGCCAACCCGCGCATGCCGATGCTCGACGACATGCGGCGCCTGATGCGGGCGGCCTACCACGGCACGACCGGCTGAACCCACCCCGACCACCGGAGGAGACGGCGATGCGCACCTACGTGTACGACTTCGCGGACGGCGGCATGGACATGAAGGACCTGCTCGGCGGGAAGGGGGCCAACCTGGCCGAGATGACCCGGCTCGGCCTTCCCGTCCCGCCCGGCTTCACCATCACGACCGAGGCCTGCCGCACGTACCTGGACACCGGCGACCTGCCCGAGGGCCTGTCGGCCTGCGTCGCCGCCCATGTGAGCCGGGTCGAGAGCCTGATGGGGCGCGAGCTGGGGAACCCGGCGGACCCGCTGCTGCTGTCCGTGCGGTCCGGCGGCAGGTTCTCCATGCCGGGCATGATGGAGACCATCCTCGACATCGGCCTCACGGACGCCGGCGTGGCCGGCCTGGCCGCGGCCTCCGGGGACGAGCGCTTCGCCTGGGACTGCTACCGGCGCCTCATCTCGATGTACGGCTCGACCGTCGAGGGCGTGCCCGGCGAGGAGTTCGAGCAGGCCCTGGCCTCCCACCGCCGGGCGGCGGGCGTGGCCACCGACCCCGAACTGTCCGCGTCCGACCTGCGCGACCTGGTCGAGGAGTACAAGAAGATCTTCCACGCGCACACCGGCCGGCCCTTCCCCCAGGACCCGGCCGAGCAGCTGGAGGGCGCCGTCCTGGCCGTCTTCCGCTCCTGGAACACCGAACGCGCCCGCGTCTACCGCCGCGCCGAGCACATCCCCGACGACCTCGGCACCGCCGTCAACGTCATGGCCATGGTGTACGGCAACCGGGGACCCCGCTCCGGCACCGGCGTCGCCTTCACCCGCGACCCCGCCACCGGCGCCCGCGGCGTCTACGGCGACTACCTGCCGAACGCCCAGGGCGAGGACGTGGTGGCCGGGATCCGCGACACCCTCCCCCTGCAGGAGCTGGCCCGGCTGGACGCGCCCAGTTTCGCCCGGCTCGGCTCGGCGATGGAGACCTTGGAGCGGCACTACCGCGATCTGTGCGACATCGAGTTCACGATCGAGGAGGGCAGGCTCTGGCTGCTGCAGACCCGGGTCGGCAAGCGCACCGCGGCCGCCGCCTTCATCATCGCCGCCCAGCTCGTCGACGAGGGGACGATCGACCTCGACGAGGCACTGCGCCGCGTCGACGGCACCCGGCTCGCGCGGCTGATGTTCCCCCGGTTCGACCTGTCCGGAGCGCCCGAGCCCATCACCACCGGCGTGCCCGCGTCGCCGGGCGCCGCGTGCGGCCGGGTCGTCTTCGACTCCCGCCGGGCGGCCGAGGCCACCGGCCCGGTCATCCTCGTCCGCCGCGAGACCAACCCCGACGACCTGCCCGGCATGCTGGCCGCCACCGGGATCCTCACCAGCCGGGGCGGGAAGACCTCGCACGCGGCCGTCGTCGCACGCGGCCTGGGACGCACCTGCGTCTGCGGCGCGGAGGAGCTGGACGTCGACGCCGAGGGCCGGATGTTCCGCGTCGGAGACCTGGTCGTGCGCGAGGGCGACCTGCTGTCGGTGGACGGCGCCACCGGCAAGGTGTACCTGACCGCGCTGCCGGTCAGGCCGTCGCCCGTGGTGCGCTACTTCGAAGGGGAGCTGGAGGCCGGCTCCAGCCCGCTGGTGTCGGCGGTCGACCGGATGATGGCCCGCGCCGACGCGGTCCGGCGGCTGGAGGTCCAGGCCAACGCCGACACCCCGGAGGACGCCGCCCGCGCCCGCCGGTTCGGCGCCGCCGGCATCGGCCTGTGCAGGACCGAGCACATGTTCCTCGGCGAACGCCGCGCGCTCGTCGAACGCCTGATCCTCGCCGAGGAGGAAGGCGACGTCCGCGCCGCGCTGGACGCGCTGCTGCCGCTCCAGCGGGCCGACTTCACCCGCATCCTGGAGGTGATGGACGGCCTGCCGGTGACGATCCGGCTCCTGGACCCGCCGCTGCACGAGTTCCTGCCGTCCCTGGAGGAGCTCGTCGCCCGGACCGCGGCCGCCCCGGACGACCCCGCGCTGGAACACGACCGCACCATGCTGAGCGCCGTGCGCCGCATGCACGAGAGCAACCCGATGCTCGGCCTTCGCGGCGTGCGGCTCGGCCTGCTCGTGCCCGGCCTGTTCGCCATGCAGGTCCAGGCGATCGGCGAGGCAGCCGCCCACCGGGCCGCCGCCGGCGGCCACCCCCTGCCCGAGATCATGGTGCCGCTCGTCGGCGACGTCCGGGAGCTCGCGGCCGTGCGCGCCGAGGCCGAACGCGTCCTGGCCGGGGTCGCCGGGGCCCCGCCCATCCCGATCGGCACCATGATCGAGGTTCCGCGCGCGGCGCTGACCGCCGGCGACATCGCGAGGGAGGCGGAGTTCTTCTCGTTCGGCACCAACGACCTGACCCAGATGACCTGGGGCTTCTCCCGGGACGACGTGGAGGGAACCATCTTCCCCGCCTACCTTCGGCTGGGCGTCATCGACGAGTCGCCGTTCGAGAGCATCGACCGGCGAGGCGTGGGCCGGCTGGTCCGGCTGGCCGTCGAAGGGGGACGGGCCGTCCGGCCGGATCTGCGGATCGGCGTCTGCGGCGAACACGGCGGCGACCCCGCCTCCGTACGGTTCTTCCACGAGACCGGCCTCGACTACGTCTCCTGCTCCCCCTACCGGATCCCCATAGCCCGCCTCGAAGCGGGCCGCGCGGCCCTGCCGGCGTCCACGTGAGCGGTGCCGCCTGCGGTGCGCGAGAGCATCTCCCGGGGCCGCGCTCTCACCGAGGAGCGGTGCGAGCGCGGCGCACGGGAACCGGCTTCGGCGGAACACGGCCCCGGGGCGGAAGGAGTCGTGCGCAAGCGCCGGGCCGGCCGAGCCGAACGGCGAGGCTCCCACGCCGCCTCTGGCGTGGGAGCCCGCGTCGACCGGGTCGGCCGCCAGGCGGCCCCCCGGTCACGACGCCTGCCACCGGGGGGTGTCGTCCTCGTCGTAACCGATCTCGTCGACCACGTCGACGACTCCGTTGACCCGCCGGACCATCCGCGCGGCCAGCCGGGCTTCGCTTCGCAACCGCAGGTGGCCGCTCAGGGTCACCACTCCCCGGCAGGTGGCGACCTTGACATCGGAGGTCTCGATCCACAGGGAATGGGTGAGCACGTCGTCCCGGACCTCGCGGGAGATGTCCTCGTCGCCGCGGACGAAGACCTTCAGCAGGTCGCGACGGCTGACGATGCCCACAAGCCCGCCTTCGTCGTCGGTGACGGGCAGCCGCTTCACCCCGTGCTCGTCCATGAGCCGGGCGGCGGTGACCACCGTGGTGCCGGGCCCGACCGTGTGGGCCGGGGTGCTCATCAGGTCCGCCGCGACCTCGCCCCGCGCCTCGGCGTGCCCGGCGTGCCCGGCGAGCCGGTCGCGCAGACGCGCGCGCAGCGGGGGCCGGTAGCCCTCGCGGTAGAACTGGTCCCTGAACTCCTCCTTGCGGAGCAGGTCCGCCTCGGAGACGACTCCGACGACGCGGCGGCCGGCGTCCACCACCGGGACCGCGCTGACCTCACGGGCGATGAGCAGCTCGGCGATGTCCTTGAACGGCGTGTCCTGCTCGACCGACGCCACATCGGTGGTCATGACGTTCTGCACCTTCATGTGCATGACGACCTCCTTGAGGTGCTTGAGGTGCTCGCGGGCCCGATGCGGGGCGGGCCCGCGAGCGGGTGGTTCAGTCCTTCTTCTGGGGCTTGCCGGAGGTGTGGCCGACGAGGATCCGCCTGCCCTCCTGCTTGTCCTCGGCGAGCTTGACGCTGACCTCGAGGATTCCCCGGTCGTAGACGGCCTTGACGTCCCTGTCGTCGGTGCCGGGCGGCAGCGCGATGGATCGGGTGAGCGAGCCGTACCGGAACTCGGAGCGGTGCTCGTCCTTCTCCTCGTGCTGACGCTCGGCGCGGATCGTGAGGACCCCGCCGGCCAGTGTGATCTCGACGTCCTTGTCCGGGTCGACACCCGGCAGCTCGGCACGCAACACGTACCGGCCGTCCAGGACGTAGTCCTCGAACCGGATCGCCTGCCCCACGGCCGGCCGCAGACCGGCCAGCGGAGCCTCAAGCCAATCGATGAGGTCGGGGAGGAACCCCCTCGGCTCTCCGCGCACTGACGTGCCCATCGGTCCACCTCCATCTTCTGTTCGCCCTTCAGCTCCATCCCACCTCCACGGCGCCCTCCGGCGAAGAAGGCGGAAGTCCACCCCGGCAGGGGCTTTGGCCATCGACCCCTCATCACCGTGCGGACGACTCACGCGCCGGAAGGGCGGATCGCGTCGCGCGGGAGGAGGATGGCGATCACGCCAGAAGGATGAGGACGTCAGCGCAGCCGGCGGCGGAACGGCGACTGACGCGGCCCGGCGGGCGCGAGTCGCACGCGTATGTCTACGGCGACTGCGCCGGTGGGGGTGGCGATCACGGGGTTGAGGTCGAGTTCGGCCACTTCGGGGAGGTCGTCCATGAG
>NZ_JARWAC010000044.1 GCF_029846175.1 Sphaerisporangium sp. TRM90804
CCCGGCGGGCGCGCGGCGGGTCGTCAATGCCGCGCGCGAGCGGTTCCGCGCCTCAGGACGGCCCGGACGCGGGCATGCCGGAGATCGCCGGCGCCGGATATTCGAATACGAGCGCGGCGTGAGAAATGGAGAATGGAATAACGATTCAGCCGGTTGTCGCCAGCTCCGCGCGAATGCGTTCGGCGAGGTCGTCCGCCTGGCCCGCCGACCAGGGGATCACGCCGTTCTCGGTCATCAGGGCGTGATACTGCTGCTGTTCGTACGGGGTTCCCGGCGGCAGCGGGGCGATGTGCCAGTGCAGGTGCGTGTTGCCCTGCTGGCTGCCCAGCGAGAGCAGGTAGGTGCGCTCGGAGGGCACCACCGCCTCGACCGCCAGCGCGACCCGGCGGACGACGCTCATCAGCCGCAGAAACGCCTCTTCCGCGAGGTCGCGCACCACGTGCTCGACATGTGCTTTGGGAGCCACCAGCACCTTGCCCGGTATCGTCGGGTAGCGGTCGAGGAAGGCGACGTGGTGCTCGTCCTCGAAGACGATCCGTTCGAGGTCGTGCCCGGGGGCGCCCGACACGATGGCGCAGACGAAGCACGGCCCGCCCCTGGTTCGCTCGACGTATCCGGCGAGATCGAACGCTTCCTTGCCAACGGCTTCGGAAGCCTCGGCGGGAGGGCCGTCCTCGGCCGGGTGCGGGCTCACGCCCGCCACCCTAGGCGCGGGGCCCGGCGCCGCGACGGGTTTGACCGTCAAGCAGGGCCGTGGCGATCGCGACCTGGGCCGGGTGCAGGGCGGTTTCGCCGTCCTGGATGTCCCACAGGGCGTTCTGCAGCACGCGGCCGAGCGTCCAGCCGGTGGCACGCCGCCGGTCCAGGGCGAGGGCCTCGGTGAGCACGTCGAAGCGGCGCAGCACCGCGCGCGGCACGTCGCCGGTCGCCACCACCTCCTCCCACCGGTTGTCCAGGGCGGGCAGCAGGTCGAAGCCTGGGTCGCCGGCCAGCGGCTCGGGGTCGATGGCCAGCCACGGTTCGCGCCGCCCGGCCAGGACGTTGTCGTAGTGCAGGTCCCAGTGCAGCAGGCGGTCGCCGGGCTCGCCGACCAGTTCGGCCACGGCCGACGCGCAGGTGCGCACCAGCCGCCGCTCGGCGGGGTCGCGCAGCGCCGGGACGGCGCCGGGCGTCTGGTCGAGCATGGCGGCGGCGACGTCGGCCAGGCGCCGCAGACCGCCGGGCGCGGGGACGGCGACCAGGCGCGCCAGCAGCCCGGCCAGGATGCGCAGGGCCTCGCCGTCGTCGGGCACCGACGACAGCGGGCGGCTCGCGTCGAGCCGTTCCAGCAGCGTGGTGCCGGTGTCCGGGTCGTGGTCGAGCAGGCGAACCACCCCGTCGCCGTTCCACACCCGTAGGCCGGTGACCACGCCGGCGTTCTCCTCGGTGGGCCGCTGGAGCCTCAGCACGGCGCCGGTGCCGTCCGCGCGGATGACCGGCAGCACGAGCGAGGCCATGCCGTGCCTGGCGGGGCCGTCCCGCCGCAGCGCCCAGCGGTCCAGGAAGCCGGCGGCCAGGCCGGGCAGCGCGGCGACCCAGGCGCGCCCGGCCGCGCCTTGGCTCTTGCTGTACGAGGCGGCCAGCGCGTCGGGGACGTCGACGGGGATCGACGTGGTCATGGCGGATCACTCCTTCGTCGGTTCCGAGTTCGGCGGGAAACGAAGGAGATGAAGGGGGCGCCCGGCTGCCGGGCCTGCGTCAAAGCACGGCCTCACCCTACCAACGGGATCACCGGGACTCGTGATCACGCCCCTGACTCGGCCATTGACAGTGCCACCCGGGTGATCGTAGCCTCAGCGCACGCTCACTGTTAGTAAACTTTCTTAAAGAAAGGCTCTTTCGGTGGTCCGAGGGCTTCCGCCGTCCCCGCAACGGCGCACAGGCGCGGTCGCCCATCGGCGCGTACGCGACGGCACGCCGCGACAGCGGCCGCCGTCACCACTTTCGGCACCCGTCACCCCCCACCGCTGAAGGATCACCCGTGCCCGCGAACCTCGTGAAACGCTCCCTCGCCGCGTTCCTCGGCCTCACCGTCGCCGCCTCCATCGGCCTGGCCGCCGGCCCCGCCAACGGCGCCGTCGCCAAGCAGGCCGCCGCCGCCCCGTTCAAGGTGCTCGCCTTCTACAACGGCACCTGGGACGCCGCCCACATCGACTTCGGCAAAGAGGCCAGGGAATGGTTCCCCTCGGCCGCCGCGCAGAACGGCTTCACCTGGGAGGCGACCACCGACTGGAGCCGCCTCAGCGCCGCGGGCCTGTCGCAGTACAAGGTCGTCATGTTCCTGGACGACCTCCCGCCCGCGAACCGGCGGGCCGCGTTCCAGACCTACCTGCAGAACGGCGGTGCGTGGATGGGCTTCCACGTCAGCGCGTTCACCACCGACCCCGGCTCGTGGAGCTGGTACCACAACACCCTCCTGGGCTCGGGCGCGTTCCAGACGAACACCTGGGGCCCGACCGCCGAGACACTGAGGATCGAGGACCGCGGCCACCCGTCCACGGCGGGTCTGCCTGCGACCATCCAGTCGTCGGTGAGCGAGTGGTACTCCTGGAGCCGCGACCTGCGGCAGAACCCCGACATCGACATCCTGGCGTCGATCGACGCCTCCAGCTTCCCGGTCGGCACCGACCCGAACCAGCAGTGGCGCAGCGGCTTCTACCCCATCATGTGGACGAACAAGAACTACAAGATGCTGTACGCCAACTTCGGCCACAACGCCATGAACTACTCGACCAACACCCGCACGTCGTCGACCTTCGCCAGCGCCCAGCAGAACCAGTGGCTCATCAACGGCCTGCTCTGGCTGGGCGGCGGTGGCGGCACCACGCCTCCCCCCACCGACCCGATCTCCCCGTCGACCTGGTACTCGGTCGTCAACAAGGGCAGCGGCAAGTGCGTGGACGCCCGCGCGGCCGGCACGGCCAACGGAACCGCGATCCAGCAGTACACCTGCAACGCGTCCAACGCCCAGCAGTACCAGTTCGCCCCCACGAGCGGCGGCTATGTCCGCGTCAACAACCGCGGCAACAGCGCCCAGGCCCTCGACGTCACCGACGTCTCGACCGCCGACAACGCCCCCATCCAGACCTGGACCTACGGCGGCGGCAACAACCAGCAGTGGCAGCCCGTCCCCGAGGGCGACGGCCACTACCACCTCGTCAACAAGAGCAGCGGCAAATGCCTCGACGTCCCCGCCGCCTCCACGGCCGACTCCGTGCAACTGGTCCAGTACACCTGCAACGGCTCCGCCGCCCAGTCCTTCCGCCTGGTCCCCCAGAGCTGAGGAGGAAGCCGACCACCGGCACCGCTCCAAGCCGCCCGGCCGCACCGGCCGGGCGGCGGTGCGCGGGGTTGACCGATGATCTGAGTCGCGGTCAGGGGTCAGCCCTCACGCATCGCGTGAGTACCCGAGCAACTCCATGGCCGTGACGTTGTCGGGGCGGGACCAGAAGAGCTGGTGCAGGTCCTCTGGCAGCTCGTCCGAGTGTGTGCCCGTGTGTCCTCTCCGGAAGAAGCCGCCATCGACCCGTTGGAGCTCCGCGAAGGTGGGAATGCGGGCATCGGGTAGTGGCCGTAGCGTCGGCGTCAGCGTGGCCAGCGCCTTCTCGACGGTCCGTCGCGGCTCGCGAATCAGCTCCTCGTAGCGGAGCGTCACGCGATGGGGCGCGGGCGGACGTAGCCAGCTCAGTACGTTCCGCCCCCAACTGCCCGTTCCCACCTCGTCACGGCGATTGATCATCGCGCGGAGCTCCGCCTCGACGTCAGGCGCACCGGTCAGGCGGGCCCATGAGGTTATGGAGTCGCGGCCGTCTCGGACGAGACAGATCGCGCGATCCTCTTCCCCCACACGCTGCCGGTGCGTCTTGACGAAATGTGGCTTCTCGCAGGCGCGCATCTCCTCGATCGAGGAGGGACGCTCCTCGAAGCCGATCAGGTCAGGGCCAAGCCGCGCGGCCACGCCGTCGACGTCGTAGACGGTGGAGGTGTACACGCCGTACAGCTGCCTGAGGATGATGCGGAGGAAGGTGTTGCCTGATCGGGGGAACGAGGCGACCCAGATGATCATGCCCTCAACGGTAATGTCCTCGCCCGTCGCGTGCGCATGGATCGGCCTGTTCATAGCGGGCGCGCACAGGGAGTGCGAGGGCCGGAGGCTCTCCGCCGGGGGGTTCGGGGGCTTTCCCCGAGAAGGACAGCCCTTCGCTGTCGCGCGCGGAGCGCGGGGGTCGCGAAGGACCCGGTGAGCGGTCGCGGCTCCTGCCAGGAGGCTGAGCGCGGGCGACGCGGCCCCTCGCTTTGAGACACGAAGCCGGGCTCGCCGGGGATCTTCCGCTCTGCGGGACGCCGCCGCCCGCCGTCCTGCGGGCCGGCGGGCGGGGGTTGGGTGACGTCAGCGGGGGTCGGTCAGTCTGATCTTTTCCTTTTGATAGTTGTCACGGGTGCCTTCGGGGCGGTAGCCGCCTTCGGTGTTGCCGGCCACGTCCACGGCGAACCAGCGGACCGTGGTGGTCGTGGTGACGGTGATCCGCTGGGTTCCCTCGCGGGCTCCGGAGGAGGTCAGCTTGGGGGAGCTGAGCGTGGGGCGGGAGCCGTCCAGGGTGTAGTAGATGTTGGCCGGCTCGTCGATCTCGAAGGTGAACGTCGCGGACGTGGGGGTGCGGGCGGTGACCTTCAGGTCCGACTCGGGGCGGCGGTCGTCGCCTGCGTACGCGCGGGCGACCTCCAGGATGGCGATCTGCCCGGAGGCGAACTCCATGGCCTCCTGGTGGCCCTCGGCGAACTCCGGCTGGAAGCCCACCGGCTCGAACTGCCCGGTGGTCTTGTTGTACAGGTCGGCGCCCACCTCGAAGTCCCAGCCGATGATGCCGCGGCTGTACCAGTGCTCGTCGGCGCTGTTGCCGGCGGCCGAGTACAGGACGTCGGGCACCGGGCCCGTGCGGCCCGGCCAGATCGCCGTGCCGCGCCACGACTGCACCGCCGACAGGATGTGGCCGGAGGCGTCCCAGAAGAAGTTCTCGGTGCCGAAGTCGGCCCGGGGGAGCAGCTCACGGCTGGGGACCTTGTACGCCCCCGGAGGCCACATGAAGTAGCCGCCGTAGGAGTGCGTGTTCATCGCGAACTTGATGTTGGGGTACTGGCGGGTCAGCCACACCTCGTTGCGCGCCTCGGGCTCCGACAGCTCCGACGGGCCGGCGTAGGTGCCGCTGGTGCAGTTCGACGACGCGCCGCTGTACCCGTCGAACAGCGAGCCGACCGAGAAGTTGCGGTTCAGGTCCACGCCCCAGGAGTTGCGCGCGGCGGGGTCGCCCGTGGCGGGGGGACAGCGGTTGGTCATGTTCTTGCGCTGCATGTTGAAGTCGTACATCGAGTAGTGCCCGCCGTCGGGGTTGACGGTCGGCATCACGAAGATGTCCAGGTCCTCGACGAGCTTCTTCGTGCGCGGGTCGTGCGCGTAGTTGCGCAGCAGCCGCTCGGCGGCCTCCACGCAGACCAGCGGGGTCACCCACTCGCGGGCGTGCTCCTGGCAGTACAGGAAGACGCCGACCTTGGAGCCGTCGCGGTGCTTGCCGATGCGCAGCGCCTTCATCTGGAACGGCTCGCGCCTGATGTCCGCCGGCGCCTTGAGGTCGTCGGTCAGCTTCACCGCCGCCGACGCCGCCACCGGGCCCGCGCCCGCGTCGCCGCGGTAGGTGCTCGCCGTGAGCAGCGCCGAGGCCGCCGCGTCGCCGTTGAGCGCGTCCACCACCTGGCGGGCGGTGCTCGCGACGGCGGCGGACGCGTCCGTGGCCAGGTTCACCACGACGTCCTTGCCGGTGACGGTCACCGACAGCGCGCTGGAGGCCGCGTCGGGCTTCACCAGGGCCACGCTGACGTCGTTGCCGCCCTCGGAGCCGAACGCCTTGGACGTGACGTACAGCGTGCTCGCGGCCGCGGTGCCGAACTGGGCCTGCGCCGCCCGCCGGTAGCCGTTCGTCTTGTACGGCAGGTCGACGATCTGCGCGATCTTGGGGAACTGCGACGCGAGGCCGGTGATCCGCTCGGTGACCTCGGTCGGGTCCATGTAGTGGTCGACGAAGTCGGAGACGTAGTGCCTGCCCGGCGCCTTGCGCCGCTCGCCCAGCCACTTGACCACCGGCACCGTGACCGAGCCGCCCTTGTTGCTGGTGACGGTGACCTTGACCGGCGTGTGCTCGACCGGCAGCGGGGCGTTGAAGCGGTGGTACATGTACTGCCCGGCGTCGGTGAACCGGGACATCGTGGCCGTGCCGCCCGAGCCGGGAGGGGTTCCCCGGCCGCCGTCCCACGTCGCGGTGAGCACGGTCTCGGCGTCGACGGCGCTCGACTTGATCTCCACCGCGAGGAAGCGCTGGTCGTCCACGCTGGTGAACCACTCGGCGCGCAGGGGGGTCAGCGTGTCGGGCTCGGCCTCCGCCTCCTCGGCGGACTCGATCGCCGAGCGGCGCTCGGCCTGGTTGCGCGTGGCGTCGGCGGGGGTCGAGATGGCCTCGCCGACCTTGAACCCCTGGTCGCGGAGCGTCTGCGCTTCCCGGGGGCTGAGGACGGCGTGCACCTCGATGCCGCCGTCCACGGGCTTGGTGTACTCGGCCAGGTCGACGCCCATGGAGTTGAGCCGGTCGACGCCGTTCTGGTCGGGAACGACGACGCGCAGGAGGGCGACGCCGTCCCGGGCGGTGCTCGACTGCCGGTCCGGAGCCGTCGAGATCGGCGTCGGCGTGGGCGCGGCGAGGACGGGCAGCGCGCCGAAGGCGAGGACGAGGGGAACGGCCAGTCCGACGACGACCCGGCCGGCGCCTCTGCCGTGGGGGGAGCTCCTCATGAACGATTTCCTCCGTTGGCGTGCCGCTCCCGGGGCAGGGGCGTCCCGGCGAGAAGCACGCGGGTGCAGAGGAGTCTTCGTCAAGTAAGAATCTTCGTCAAGTCCCTAGATCGCGTGGAATGTGCCGATTTATAGGGTCCAGTTTCGGGGGGATACAGTCGGTTTATGCGTCTTAGCAGCATCCGGGGGGTGTCGCGCCGGCCGCAGGGGCCGGCACGACCGCGACCCGCGCTCGCGGCGCCCATGACCGCGACGCGTCCCCGCGGCCCGTTGGGCACGACCGATCCTTAGGACGACGACGATGACCGCACAACCGTCCGGCGCGGGTTCGTCCCCGCGACGCGAACCCCCGCTTCTGGTGGGCACCCCCGACTTCAAGGCCGAGGCCCACGCCCGGTACGCCGAACTGCGCGCGCGCGGGCCCATCCACCGCATCCGCCGGCCGGACGGCTTCAGGGGATGGATGGTCGTCGGCTACGATCTCGCCCGCGAGGCCCTCACCCATCCCAAACTGGGCAAGGATCCCGAGCCGGCCGCGGAACGCCTGCGCGCGGCGGGCTACCACATCCTGTTCCCCGGAACCGGGTTCGGCGGGAACATGCTCACCTCCGACCCGCCCGAGCACGGCCGCCTGCGGCGGCTGGCCGCCAGCGCGTTCACGCCCCGCCGGACCGAGGCCATGGCTCCGCGGATCACCGAGATCGCCACCGGCCTGCTGGACGCCGTCGCCCCGCTCGGCGAGGCCGACATGGTGGAGTCCTACACCGGCCCGCTGCCGATGGCCGTGATCTGCGAGCTGCTCGGCATCGCCGAGGAGCACCGCGCCGACGTCCGCCGCCTGACCCGCACGGCCCTGCGCGACCCCTCCGACGAGCAGCGCGAGGGCCTGCGCGGCCTGAACGCCCTCCTGGGGGAGATCCTCAGGGAGCGCCGCCTGCGGCCCGGGCCCGACCTGCTGTCGGGCCTGATCGCCGTGCACGACGAGCAGGACGGCCGCCTGTCGGAGGAGGAGCTGCTCGGCACCGCCGTCCTGCTGGTGGTGGCCGGCCACGAGACCACCGTCAACCTGCTCGGCAACGCCGTGCTGGCCCTGCTGGACCACCCGGAGCAGGCCCGCCTGCTGCGCGAGCGCCCGGAGCTGCTGCCCGGCGCGGTGGAGGAGCTGCTGCGCTTCGACGCGCCGGTCGAGACGACGCCCTCCCGCTTCGCCACCGAGGAGATCGTGCTGGGCGGACAGGTGATCCCGCGCGGGGGCGCGGTCACGGTCGCCCTGACGTCGGCCGGGCGCGACGCCGGCGTGGAGGAGGGCGGGGACCCCGACGTCCTGGACGTCACGCGCCGTTCGCCGCGGCACCTGGCCTTCGGCCACGGCATCCACCACTGCCTGGGGGCGCCGCTGGGCCGCCTGGAGGGGCTCATCGCGCTGCGCGTCCTGCTGGAGCGCTTCCCGGACCTGCGCTGGGCCGATCCCGGCACCGCGCCGCAGTGGATCCCCGACGGCATCACCCGCGGGCCGGTGTCGCTCCCGGTGCGCTTCACCCCCGAGGAGGGCGGGCGGCAGCGCTGAACCGGAAGATTCTTCTGTCCGAAATACCGAATATGGCATGGCAAAGTCATCTCCCAAACGGGTGTCAACCGGATCACCGCGGGCACGCGAATCTGGGCTGACCGGAACGGTCACGCGCCGCTCACTCGTGTTGGGATCGCCATGGCCATGCAGGACACCGTGACACCCGCCCGCTCGTGGCCACGCCGCGCCGCCTGCCGGGGGGAGGACCCCGAGCTCTTCTTCCCGATCTCGGCCAAGGGCCCGGGGCACGCCCAGCACGAACGGGCCAAGGCGGTCTGCCGGCGGTGCCCGGTGCGCAAGCCGTGCCTGGACTTCGCGCTGCGCACCCGCGAGGAGCACGGCATCTGGGGCGGCACCGACCCCGAGGAGCGCCGGATCTCCGGGCGCGGGCGCGGCTGGGTGCGCACCGGGTGAGCGCTACTTGAGCGCGCCCGCCGTCAGCCCCGCCTGGATCTGGCGCTGGAAGATCGTGTAGACGATCAGCATGGGCAGGATGGCCATGCTGAGCGCCGCGAACAGGGCCGCCCAGTCGGCGTCGTAGCCCGCCGCGGTGGAGATGTCGGCGATGCCCTGGGTGAGCACCCACTTGTCCTTGGACTGCCCGCTGAGCAGCACGAGCGGGATCTGGTACTGGTTCCACTGCCCGAGCACGTTGAAGATCGTGATGCTGACGATGCCGGGGCGCGCCATCGGCACCATGATCTGGAAGAACACCCTGCTGTGGGAGGCGCCGTCCACGAACGCCGCCTCCGCGACGGCGTGCGGCAGCGTGCGGAAGAACGCCGCGAGGAAGAACACGGTGAACGGCAGCGAGTAGGCGATGTACACCAGCACCAGGCCGCCGCGGGTGTCCAGGCCGATGAACTGGCCGATCAGCGGCAGGTGGCCCATGTTCTGCACCACGAAGAACAGCGGCGTCAGCGCCAGGTACACCGGGAAGGCCAGCCCGGAGACGAACAGCAGGTAGATCGCCCGGTTGCCGCGGAACGGGTAGCGGGCCAGCACGTACGCCGCCATCGAGCCGAACAGCATCGTGCCGAAGGTGCCGGCGGCCACCACCACGACGCTGTTGAGCATGTACCGGCCGACGCTCGCCTGCTCCCAGGCGCGCGCCCAGTTGTCCCAGCGCAGGGTCTCCGGCAGCGCCCAGGCGTTGCCGAAGATCTCGTCCTCGCTCTTGACCGAGGCGAGGAACGTCCACACGATCGGCACCACCACCAGGACGGTCCACACCAGCAGCGCGACGTGCGACAGACCCGACAGCGGGCCCAGGCTCAGCCTGCGCCGCGCGCGGGCCGCGCCGCGGCTCAGCCTTACCTTCTCGGCCTGCGTGACCACCCGGGCCTCCCTTAGAACTCGACCCGCTCGCGGCGTGACAGGCGCAGGGCCAGCACCGCGAACGCGACCGTGAAGAAGAACAGCACCACGCCCATCGCGGAGGCGTAGCTGAACCTGAAGTACTGGAACGCGTTGCGGTAGATCTCGGCGGCCATCACGGTCGTCGAGTGGTCGGGGCCGCCGTGCTCGGCGGTCATGACCCACACGATCGCGAAGACGTCCAGGGCGGCGATGCCCAGGTAGATCCAGCCGACCTGCACGGTGTCCCACAGCAGCGGCAGCGTCACGTGGCGGAACAGCCGCCCGCGCCCGGCCCCGTCGATCTGCGCCGCCTCGTACATCTCGCGCGGGATGGAGGCCATGCCCGCCGAGAAGAGCACCACGTAGAAGCCCACGGCCTGCCAGACCAGCACGCCCAGGATCGACCAGAACGCGACGTTCGGGTTGGACAGGAACCCGATCGGCTCCAGCCCCAGGGCGATCAGCGGCGCGTTCAGCATGCCGCTCTTGTCGGGCCGGAACACCTGCTGGAACAGGACGGCGACGATCGCCACGGCCAGCACCTGGGGGAAGAAGAACACCACCCGGTAGAACCCCGACCCGAACACGCCCGACACCCCGCGCCCGGCGCCGCCCGCGTTGAGGAGGAAGGCGAAGAACAGGGCGATCGCGATGGTCAGCACGGGCAGCAGCACCAGCAGCATGCCGTTGTGGCCGACCGCCGTCCAGAACACCTCGTCGCCCAGCAGCCTCTGGAAGTTCTCCAGCCCGACGAACCGGGGGGAGGCGTTCACCCCCCGCCAGTTCGTCATCGCGATGTAGAACGCCTGGGCGTAGGGCGAGATCACGTAGACGAGGTAGAGCAGCACGGGGACGGCGAGGAACCCCGCGATGAACCGCGCCCGCGTGAACGACGCCCTGCCGGCCATGGTGAACGGCGACCTCGCGCCCATCGTGCTGCTCCCGCCTCTCGTGCCGGCCCGGGGGAGTGCCGCAGGGCGGCACTCCCCCCGCGCGGTCAGCGCGTGTACTTCTTGACCGAGGAGTCGTTCTTGATGTCGTCGGACTTGCGCTGGATGCGGTCGGCCCAGGCGCCGACCTCCAGCCGGCCCGCCATTAGCTGCCCCGTGGCGGCCGCCACCTCGTCGTGCAGCTCCTTGTACCACTGGCGGAAGCGGAAGTAGGTCACGTTCTCCCCGGCCGCCTCCAGGGCCGCGGCCGCGCTCTTCAGGCCGGGCTGGAGCGTGCGTCCCTCGGCGGCGCCGTTCACGACGGTGAGCGTGCTGACCAGCTCGGTGAAGTCGCCCGCGCCCTTCTTGGACAGCATCGCGCGCAGGTACTCCATGCCGGCGCGCGGGTTGGCCGACCGGGCGGAGACGAAGTACTCCTCGCCGGGCCGGGAGTGCAGCGTGCCGTGCGGCAGGGTGTCGGCGTCGGAGAAGGACGGCAGCGGGAACATCGCGTAGCCGAAGCCGTCCGGGGTGGTGTCCTTCTGCTCGTTCTCCAGCCACGACCCGCAGGGCAGCATCGCGACCTCGTACTTGTTGTGCGCGGTCTGGGTCTGGATGTGGTCCAGGCCCTCGGTGCCCTGGAGCAGGTACTTGGCGCCGATCTCGGCGAAGGCCCCCGCAGCCTTGGCGACCGGCTCGGCCTTCCAGGCGCCCTGCTCCAGGTTGTCGATGTCCTTCAGCACGTCGACGCCCCCGATCTTGGCGGCGAGCGTGAGGATGGTCTCGTAGATGTAGAACGGGTGCTTGCCCGCGTAGGTGAACGGGGCGGCCTTGCCCGACTTCTTGATCGTCTCGCACAGGGCCGTGAACTGCTCCCAGGTGGTGGGCACCTCCCAGCCGTTGTCGCCGAACAGCTTCTGCGAGTACCAGATGCCCCACACGGTGCTCGCGTAGTTCAGCACGCAGAACGTGCCGTCGTAGCTGCCGATCTCCACGGCGGTGGGCAGGATGGTGTCGCGCACCTTGACGCCGGGGTCGTCCCAACTCGGGGCGTCCAGCAGCGCGCTCAGGTCCTGGAGCTGGCCGTCCTGCGCCAGGGCCCCGAAGTCCATCGCGTTGTCGCCGCTGTTGTTGATCACCTCGGGCGGGTTGCCGCCGGCGAAGCGCGGCTGCAGCGTCTTGGCGATCTCCTTGGTGGCCGAGTGCTTGATCTCGACCCCGGCGTGTTTCGTCTTGAACAGCGGCTGGTGGATGTTCTTGGCGTAGGCGTCGCCGAACCCGCCGTCGAAGATGACGATCTCCAGCGGCTTGTCGCCGGGGACGCCGAGCGGGTTGGCCGCCGAGGTGGCGGCGGTCGCGGGGGCCTGCGACGGGGCGCCCCCGCCGGACGGCGTCGCGCAGGCGCCGAGCGCGCCGGCCGCCGGCAGCAGCAGGCCGGCGAGGGCGGCGCTTCTCAGAAGCTCGCGCCGGGAAAGGGAGTTGTCCGCCATGGTCTCTCCTGGGGGGCTGGAGCGGTCACCGCGCCGGGTCCTCCGTGGCCGGAGGGCCTCAGCGCACGTGGTCAGTCGATGGTGTCAAATGCCGCTGTCAACGTGATCAACCGTACGCCGGGCGGCGGCCGGCTCGCCGGGTGATCGGCCACCCCGGCGGGCGGCGGTCAGCCGCCACGGCGGATGCGCCCGGCGTAGCGGGCTTCGAGGGCCCGGTTGTGCTCGTCGCCTCCGACGACGTTGGACGACCGGTAGATCGGCGGCGCCTCGCCGGCCTCCAGCAGCCGCCTCACCACCTCGGCGACCGTCATCTGGGCGAGCAGCGCCGAGGTGATCGTCGAGACCGCTCCGAACGTGCCGCCGCCGGGCAGCCCGATGATCGCGTCGCCGTAGGGCGCGCCGTTGTCGAGCACGACGTCGGCCAGGTCGAGCAGCTTCAGGCCCGACGGGTGGCGGGACTTCATCTCGGTGCTGTGCTGGACCGACGTCAGCGCCACCAGGCGGTGGCCACGCTCCTTGACGATGGAGGCCAGCTCGACCACCGAGCCGTTGACGCCCGAGCTGGAGATCATCACGAAGGCGTCCGGCGGCTGGACGGGCGCCAGGTCGAACACGCGGCGGGCGACCGTCGGGTCGCGCTCCAGCTCCGGCGAGCCGAGTATGGACGCGGGCTCCCCGCCGTACAGCACGAGGTCGCGCAGGGCCAGCCGGTTGGTGGGCACCAGCCCGCCGGCCCGCCCGGCGATCTCCATCGCGATCGCCTCCGAGTGCCCGGAGCCGAATGCCTGGATCACCCCGCCACCGCGCAGGGAGGCGCAGAGCAGTGACGCGGCCTCCCCGACGGCCTCCGCCTGGCTCCTGGCGACCTCGTGCACCAGCCTCTCGACCTTCTGCACATAGGCGGTGGCACTGACGTCCAATCGTCTCAGCTCCCTTTCACGCGGCGCGGCCGTCGCGGCCCTGGTCGTCCCCGGACACCCGGTGCCGTGGGTGGTTCCTTTCATGTCCGAGAGATTGGATGAAAATATTCACCAACCGAGGGCGGATCGCAAGAGGTCCGAACATCACATTCGGGCCGCGGGCGCGGCGGCGCCGCTGGTCGACGGGCGCCGGAGGGTCAGTCGGCGCGCTCGCGCTGGCGCGTGTCGGCGTCCAGGACGGTGTCGACCAGGCCGGGGAACAGCGTGTCGAGGTCCTCGCGGCGCAGCCGGTTCATCTTCGCCGTGCCCCGGTAGACCTGGACGATCACGCCCGCCTCGCGCAGCACCCGGAAGTGGTGGGTGGTCGTCGACTTGCTGACCACCAGGTCGATGGCCGAGCACGCGGCCTCCTCGCCGAGGGGGAGGGAGGCCAGGAAGCGCACGATGCGCAGGCGCATGGGGTCGGAGAGGGCGTGCAGCACGGCCTCCAGGCGGATCGCCTCGGGCTCGGGGTGGTCGAGGTTCCTTGCTGTTGCGAGCGACACGACGCCTTCCTCCCTGCGGTCCCGACCCTCATTGTACGAAGACCGTCGTAGTTTGACATCCACCGTAGTACGTCGGTTATCGTACTAGCGCAGGCCCCCGGAGGGGACGCCGATCCGACGAGGCGGAGGATGATGATCGTGAGCGCCCTGTTCCAGCCCCTGACACTACGGAGCCTCACCGTGCCCAACCGGGCCTGGATGGCCCCCATGTGCCAGTACTGCGCGGCCCCCGACGGCCCCGAGCGGGGCGCCCCCACCGACTGGCACCTCGCCCACCTGGGCTCCAGGGCGGTGGGCGGCGCCGGGCTGATCCTCACCGAGGCCACCGCGGTGAACCCGGAGGGACGGATCACGCCGTTCGACCTCGGGCTGTGGAACGACCGGCAGCAGGAGGCCTTCGCGCGTGTCGCCCGCCTGCTGCGCGAGAACGGGGCCGTCCCCGGCGTCCAGCTCGCCCACGCCGGCCGCAAGGCGTCCACCGACCGTCCGTGGCTCGGCGGCGGCCCCCTGGCCCCGGGCCAGGGCGGATGGCGGCCGGTCGCGCCGAGCCCGGTGCCGTTCACCGAGCGGCACCCGACCCCGGCGGAGCTGAGCGCAGGCGACATCGGACGCGTGGTGGAGGACTTCGCCGCCGCGGCGCGGCGCGCCCTGGCCGCCGGGTTCGACGTGGTGGAGGTGCACGGCGCGCACGGCTACCTGATCAACGAGTTCCTCTCGCCGCTCAGCAACCACAGGACCGACGCCTACGGCGGCTCCTACCAGGGCCGGACGCGGTTCGCGCTGGAGGTCGTGGACGCGGTGCGCGAGGTGTGGCCCGACCACCTGCCGGTCCTGTTCCGCGTCTCGGCCACCGAGTGGCTGCGGGAGAACCCCGACGACGGACGCGAGGGCTGGACCGCCGACGACACCGTGCGGCTCGCCAAGGACCTGCTCGCCCACGGCGTCGACCTGCTGGACGCCTCCTCGGGCGGCAACGCCGCCGGGGCGCGCATCCCCACCGGCCCGGGTTACCAGGTGCCGTTCGCCGCGCGGGTCAGGGCCGAGACCGACCTGCCGGTCGCCGCGGTCGGGCTGATCACCGAGCCGGGGCAGGCCGAGGAGATCGTCGCCTCCGGGCAGGCCGACGCCGTCTTGCTGGGCCGGGAGCTGCTGCGCGACCCCTACTGGCCCAACCGGGCCGCCCGCGCCCTGGGAGCCGAGCCCCGCTGGCCCGACCAGTACCACCGCGCGGTCTAGGCCGCGGCCGCGGGTGATCGGGCCGCCGCCGGAAACGGGATAATGGCCGTGGCGTGTTCACGTCGTCCGCGGTCGCCGCGACGGAGGTCACCATGAAGTTCATACACGAGGGGCAGGTCAGCGCCACCCGGCCGGAGCCGGAACGCTTCACCGACGGCGTCTGGGAGACCAGGATCATCGAGGAGGCGCGCCCCGGCGGCCTGCGGGCGCAGCGGTTCACCTACGAGCCCGGCTCCCGGTCGGGGTGGCACACCCACGAGGGCGAGCAGGCGCTGCACGTCATCGCCGGCCGCGGGGTGGTCACCCGCGAGGGGGAGGTCGCCGGCACGCGCGTCGGCCCCGGCGACTGGGTCCACGTCGAGCCGGGGGAGAGGCACTGGCACGGCGCCGCCGCCGACGACACCTTCGTCCACATCGCGGTGACCGCCAGCGGCCGCACCCGGTGGCACCACGCGGTCTCCGACGAGGAGTACGGCGCCGGCGTCGGGGAGCGTGCCGAGTGACCGACCAGGAGAGCGCGGTCGCGGGCGAGGCCGAGGAGGTCAGGCGCGTCCTCGGGCTGCTCTACCAGGAGGACACCCTGCGCGTGCTGTCCGCCCTGGTGCTCAGCGGCGACCCCGCCGGCTGCGGCCTGCCCCCGGACGCCGTCCAGCGGGCCCTTGAGCGCCTGCAGCGCGGCGGCCTGGCCGTCCGCGAGGGGGACGGCTGGCGGGTGCGGCGTGAGCGGTTCCGCGAGCTGCTGCACGCGACCGCAGAGAAGCCCGCCCCGGTGCCCGAGCACGAGCGCGTCATCCGCAACTTCCTGGTGGAGGGCCGCCTGCGCGCCATCCCCTCGCGGCATGAGAAGCTCCGGGCCGTGCTCGACTACATCGCGCGCTCCTTCGAGCCCGGTGTGCGCTACCCCGAGAAGGACGTCAACGTCATCCTGCGCGCCTACCACGACGACTACGCCGCGTTGCGGCGCCACCTGGTCGTCGAGGGCATGCTGGGCCGCGAGGCCAACGTCTACTGGCGCACCGGCGGTTCCGTGGACGTCTGAGCCGCGCCAAGCTGCTCGGCCACCATGGCCGAGAGCCGGGCGGCGTTGCGCTGGGCGTTGTCGGCGCAGCAGTTGTTCATCAGCACGTGCGTGGTGCGGGTGCCGGCCGCCAGCTCGGCGATCCTGCCCGCCCAGTCCTTCAGCTCCTCCTGCGAGTACAGGTACGCGAAGCGCTCCTCGATCCTCTTGCTCGTCCACTTCTCGGAGTGGCCGTGGAAGCGGAACACGGCCAGGTCGGCGGTCGCCGCCACGACGGGCGGGATCGACGAGGCGTGCCCCTGCGGCATGTCGACGCACACGTACGGCACGCCGTGGGAGGCCAACAGGCCGAGGGTCCGCTCGCGCTCGCCCTCCTCCATCCAGCTGTGGTGGCGGAACTCCACGCATGCGCGCAGCGGCAGGCAGCGCCGCACGCAGGCGAGCACGTGCCGCCGGTTCGCCTCCCCGGCGGGGAACCACGGCGGGAACTGCAGCAGCACGGCGCCGAGCTTGCCCGCCTCGTGTAGCGGCCGCAGCGTGTCCAGGAAGCGCGTCCAGACCTCCTGGACGATCTCCGGGCCGGCGTCGCGCGGGTACAGGTTGCCCTCGCGCGGCCCGAGCCGCTCGCGCAGGTCCTTGTACAGGGATCTGGCGGGCGTCGGGTGGCCGGTCAGCAGCGAGAACGCCTTGATGTTGAACGTGAAGCCGGCGGGGGTGCGGTCGCGCCAGGCCTCCACCGTGCGCAGCGAGGGGGGCGAGTAGTAGGTGGCGTCCACCTCCACCAGCGGGAAGCGCTCGGCGTAGTACGCCAGCCGCCGCGCCGGGGTGGACACGCCGGGCGGGTACCACCCGGAGTCGAGCAGGCTCTTGTCGGTCCAGGACGCCGTGCCCACCAGGACGCGCGCCGCCGGGTCACCGTCATCACGGATCATGCGGGCCCACTGACCCCGCCCGCGCGGGTCAAACTCGTGCCTGGCGGGGGCCTCGGGGCGGGCCGCCACGGCCGGTGAGCGCCCGCGCGGCCCGCGCGGAGCGCGGGGCTCAGGAGCCGGTGCTCACCCCCTGCGCTCTTTCGGGGGTGTCGGCGGTCAGCGGCACGGCGCCGCCCCGCACCAGGTCGAGCTGCACGGTCTGGCGGGGCAGCACGGCGTCCAGCAGCCAGTTGCCGGCGATGCGCGTGCGCCCGCCGGGGACGGCCAGCAGGTGGTAGCCGCGGGTCACGACCTTGGCCGGGAGCCCCGACAGGGGGATGCCCAGCGGGTTGGCCGCAGCCTTGGCCCCTCCCAGGTCGACCACGAACCCCAGGTCCTTGTGCCGGTACGGGCGCCGCTCACCGCGCCCGTAGGAGGCGGCGACGTTGTCGGCCACCCGCTTGCCCTGCCGGGTCGCGTGCTGGGCGGTCGGCGCGGTGTACTCGCCCGGCCGGGTGAGGTCGGGCACCGCCGCGGCGTCGCCGCAGGCGAACACCCGGGGGTGCCCCGGCACCGACAGGTACTCGTCGACGAGCAGGCGTCCCTTCACGGTGGGCAGCCCCAGCGACTCCACCAGCGGGTCGGGGCCGACGCCGACGCACCAGATCAGCGACCGCGTGGCCACGAACTCGCCGTCGGACAGCTTGACCCCCTCGTGGGTGGCCTCGGCCACGGTGGTGCCCGTGCGGATCTCGATGCCGCGGCGGACCAGCGTCTCGTAGGCGGTGCGGGACAGGCGCTCGTCCAGCTCGGGCAGGATGCGCGGCGCCACGTCCGCCAGGATCCAGCGCAGGCCCTGCCCCCGCAGGCCGGGCCGGTGCCGCTGCGCGTCCAGGGTGAGCAGCTGGCAGTGCGCCGCCACCTCGGTGCCGGTGTAACCCGCGCCCACCACCACGAACGTGCAGCGCGCGGCCCGCTCGGCCGGGTCGTCGGTGGCGTCGGCCAGCTCGATCTGGCGGATCAGGTGGTCGCGCAGGTACAGCGCCTCGGCGATGCTGCGGAACCCGTGGGCGTGCTCGGCGACGCCCGGGATGGGGAGCAGCTTGTTGACGCTGCCGACGGTGACGATCAGGCGGTCGTAGCCGAGGTCGCGCTGGTTGCCCTCGGCGTCGGTGCAGTGCACCCGCCGCGCCGCCAGGTCGACGCGGTCGACGGCGGCCAGGAGGTGCCGGACGCCCCGGCACTGCCCGGCCAGCGGGATCGCCACCTTGCGCGGGTCCAGGATGCCCGCGGCGACCTCCGGGAGCAGGGGCAGGTAGAGGAAGTAGTCGGTGGGGTTGATCAGTACGATCTCGACCGCGCCTCGGGCGAGCCGGGAGAGGCGGCGCGCCGCGGTGAAACCCGCGAAACCTCCGCCGACGATGACAACGCGCTGCCGGTTGGGCATGGACACGGTCCTTTCAGTGGCTGCCGATTCGCGGCCGGGCGTGTGGGCCCCGCTTCGTCCTGCTTCCCTCGCCGTACCCATCGTCGTGCGCGGAAACCTGCGCCGATCCCGGCGGGCCGGCCGGGTGGACGGGCGCGGCGAAGCGGGTGCGGGTTTACGGCCGGGGCTTCCCGTAAGCTGATCTTTACCTACCGGTTAAGCAGCTTTCCTGTCCAGGAGGCGACAGTGCGGATGCTGTTCGGCAGAAAGGTCCTCGCCGGCGCGATCGCGTCCGGCCTCGTGCTCGCCGCCGCCGCGTGCGGCGGCGGCCAGAGTGGCCAGGGCGGCCAGGGCGGCCAGACCGGGTCGGGGGGCGGCGGCTCCGGGGCGGCGGGGGCGACGTTCACCTACTGGACGAGCGGCTGGCAGCCCGACCAGATCGCCGAGGTGGACGCGGCGTTCGCCAAGGCCAACCCCGGGATGCGGTCCAAGGGGCAGTTCATCGCCAGCTCCGACCAGTACCTGCCGAAGGTGATCTCCGCGCTGCGGACCGGCACCCACCCCACCGTCCTGCTCACCCAGAACCCCTCCGACCTGCCGGTCATCGCGCAGAGCGGCAAGCTGATCCCCCTGGACGGCAAGCTGACCGCCGAGACCGGCGCCCTGTACCCGGGCATCAGGGAGGCGCTGTTCCACAAGGGGCGCCAGCTCGGCATGGCCCTGGCGGGGGTCGGCGACATCGTGCTCTTCTACAACAAGAAGGCCCTGGCCGACGCCGGCATCGAGCGCCCGCCGGCCACGTGGGCCGAGCTGGCAGCCGACGCCGCGAAGCTGTCGGACCCGGCGAAGGACAGGTACGGCTTCTACGTGCCGCTCGGCGAGGCCGAGTGGATCACCTTCGCCTGGTCCCCCATGCTCCACGCCGAGGGAGGCTCCTTCCTCAACGCCGAGGGGACGGCGACCGCCTTCAACAGCCCCGCCGGGGTCAAGGCGCTGACCACCTGGGTCGACCTGATCAAGAACAAGGCCGCCCCGAGCACGAGCTACGCCCAGGCGGGCAGCTTCGACGGCGCGCCCGCGTTCGCCAGCGGCACCGTCGCCATGATCGTCAACGGCCAGTGGGCCGTCCCCACCTTCGAGAAGGCCGGCGTCGACTTCGGCGTGGCGCCCATGCCCGCCGGCGCCGCGGGCACCTCGACGAGCATCGGCATCGGGGTGGCCGCCCTGCTGAAGACCGGCGCCGAGTCCGAGAAGGCCGGCCTGGCGTTCCTGAAGTTCCTGTCGACGCCCGAGCAGGGCGCCTACCTGGCCGTGAAGAGCGGCGGGCTGCCCTCCGACCCCGCGCAGCTCGACCAGCCGGCGCTGAAGGAGCACATCGCCGGCGACGCGACGTACCCGGTGTTCGCCGAGGCCGAGAAGACCGGCAAGGTGCGGCCGATGACGCCCGCGTACAACGCGATCTCCCAGAGCCTCTGGACCGAGATCAACGCCGCGCTCAAGGGACGCAAGACCCCGGCCGAGGCGCTGGCCGAGGCGGCGCGCGCGGGAGACGCGGCGCTGAAGAAACTCGGCTGATGCGGCGGCGGTACCGCACCTGGGGGCTCGCCTACGCCTTCGTGGCGCCGACCGTGCTGCTGACCGTGCTGTTCTCCCTGGTGCCGCTGGCCATGCTGCTGTGGCGCAGCCTGTACAGCGGCGGCGTGTTCGACCTGGCGCCGAGCTTCGTCGGGCTGGACAACTACGGGCGGATGCTGGCCGAGGGCGGCGGCCAGGCGCTCGGCGTGACCGGCGTCTACACCACCGGGTTCGTCGTGCTAACCATGGCGGTCGGCCTCGGCCTGGGGCTGCTGCTCAACTCCGGGGCCAAAGGCGTGGCCCGGCTGCGGGCGCCGTTCATCATCCCGCTCGTGGTGCCCGTCGTCGCCACCGCGCTGATCTGGGCGAACATGTTCGCGCCGCAGTTCGGCCTGGTGAACCGCCTGCTGACCGCGCTGGGCCTGCCGCAGGCCGACTTCCTGTCCTCGCCCGGCCTGGCGCTGCTGGCCGTGCTGACCTTCGGCGCGTGGCAGTTCTTCGGGCAGAACGTCATCCTCTACCTGGCCGCCCTGAAGTCCATCCCCCGGGACGTCCTGGACGCCGCCAGCGTCGACGGCGCGGGCGGCTGGCGCAGGTTCGCCCACGTCCAGTGGCCGATGATGCGGCGCCAGACGCTGCTGATCTGGGTGGTCACCACGCTCACCGGCCTGCAGACCTTCACCCAGATCTACGTGCTCACCCAGGGCGGGCCGGACGGCGCCACCCGCACGGCCCTGTACTACGTCTACGACGAGGGGTTCGTCCAGTTCGACACCGGACGCGCCAACGCGATGGGGGTGGCGCTGTTCCTGCTCTCCCTGGCCGTCACCCTGGCCCAGATCTGGCTGCTCGGACGGGCCGGCCGTGCGCGCTAGCCTGATCGCCCGCCGCTCGGTGGTCTACGCCCTGCTCGGCCTGGCCGTGCTGGTGGTGGCGTTCCCGCTGGTCTGGATGGCGATCAGCGCGCTCAAGACCGACGCCGAGATCATCAACCCCGCGGCCCCGCTGTGGCCCGCCGACCCCCAGTGGTCGAACATCGGGCGGGCCCTGTCGCAGGCCCCGTTCGGCCGCTGGTACCTCAACACCGCGATCTTCGGCGTCGCCGCCACCGCGGGCCAGCTCGCGAGCGGGCTGCTGGCCGGCTACGCCTTCGCCATGCTCGACTTCCCGGGGAAGCGCGCGCTGTTCCTGCTCGCGCTGAGCGGCCTCATGGTGCCGTTCAGCGCGATCATCGTGCCGCTGTCGCAGCTTCTGGGCGACCTCGGCTGGCTGAACACCTACCAGGGCCTCATCGTCCCGAACATCGCCTCGGCCCTGGGCGCGTTCCTGTTCCGCCAGTTCTTCCTGGGCACGCCGCGCGAGCTCGGCGAGGCGGCGCGCATCGACGGGGCGTCGGAGGCGCGGGTCTTCTGGCACGTGTACGCCCCGCTGGCGCGCCCGGTGGCCGCGGCGCTGGCCATCATCCTGTTCCTGCAGAACTGGAACAACTTCCTGTTCCCGCTGATCGTGGTGAACACCACCGACATGGCCGTGCTGTCGCAGGGCCTGTCGGTGTTCCAGAGCCAGTTCACCACCCAGTACAACCTCATCATGGCGGCGTCGCTCATCACGATCGTCCCGGTGCTGCTGGTCGCCGTCGCCGCGCAACGCCACATCGTCGAGGGGATCACGCTCGGCGCCCTCGACTGAGCGGCACGGCGGGGGCGCCGCGCGGCGTCAGCCCGCCGGTGCCGGCGCGGGCGGGATCAGGCCCGCGGTCGACGTGGAGCTCACGACGGCGTGCTCGACGTCCGGCTGGATGTTGTCGCTGTCCAGGCCGATCCGGCCGTCGTTGGCCAGGTGGTCCAGGGTCACCCGGGAGGGCTGGGAGGTCAGCGCGTAGCTGACCCAGTCCTGGTCGCCCTGGCCCATGTAGAACACCCGGCTCTCGCTGGGCGCGGTCCCGCCGTAGTAGGCGTCGTTCCCGGAGCCGCCCTCGACGTACGCGGGCAGCGGGACGTCGATCGCGACGGAGTCGGAACGGTTGCCGAGCAGGGCGACGATCGCGCCCACCCCGGTCGAGTCGCAGCTCACCCGGTAGTCGTTGATCCGGTCGCACCCGTCGCCGGCGGTGATCCGCACGGCGTCGATGACCATGATCTTCGTGCCGCTCCGGTAGAACCGGACGCGGTTGTCCTCGTCCGGTCCGGCGATGTGGGACAGGGTGTTCCGGTCCACCTCGACCAGCGCGCCGGCGGCGGCGTGCCCGGTGGACGGCGCGGCGCCGATCGCGGCGGCCGCGACGCCGGCCAGCAGTGTCAGTCGCGCGGTACGGGACGTCCCGGCGTGGGTGGTGCTCACAGCGTGCTCCTCGACTCAGGGAAAGACGGCCGGCCGCCGTTCTCGGCGGCCCGGACAGAAGTTAGTCCGGCCGCGCGGCGAGCACCCTGTACTAAGCGGCGGAGCTACCGAGCAGTAATACGTGGACAGGCCGCCCCGGAGCGGGCCCCGCGAGGGCCCGCCCCGGGCGCCGCGTCCGCCGGTCGCCGGTCTCGGGAGCAGGTCAGCCGCGAGGGCCGTGGTACTGCCTGGGGAGCTTGTACCCGCGGGCGGCGAGTACCCCGCGCAGGCGGTCGGGGTAGTCGGTGATCAGCCCGTCGACGCCGTCGTCGATCAGCTTGTTCATGGTGGGCTCGTCGTCGACGGTCCAGGGGATCACCTTCAGGCCCAGGCGGTGGGCCCGGCCGACCATGTCGGCGGTGACGTAGGGGCGGTACCCCGGGTCGGTGATCCTGCCGTTCTGCGGGAATCCGTGCACCGGCGAGAAGGCGTCGGCCCCGAACGAGGCGACGGCCCTGAGCGGGTCGCCGCCGAAGTCGTCGACGTCGATGCCGCCCAGCCACGGCGACGCCCCCGGCTGGCCGGTCTGCAGGAAGTCGTAGTTGGTGAGCGCCACCAGCGGCAGGCGGGGCTCGACCTGGCGCATCCGCATGAGCGCGCCCCAGTCGAAGCTCTGGACGGTGACCTGCCGCAGCATCCGGGCGCGCCGCACCTCCCGCGCGACGACCTGGACGAACTGCTCGCGGGGCGCGGTCTCCGCCGGCGCCCCCGCCTCCACCTTGGTCTCGACGTTGAGCGTGACGTCATGGGCGCGGAAGCGGTCGACCAGGTCGAACACCTCGCGCAACAGCGGCATCCGCGCGCCGGGGGCCGGCCGCTGGCCGGGGAAGTCCGGCAGCGTCAGCGAGCCGCAGTCCAGGGTGCGCACCTGGTCCAGGGTAAGGGTGTTCACGTACTTGCCGACGTAGGGGAACTCCGGGTCGCCCGGGGAGGCCGGGCCGGTGTCCCGGCACTTGCGGGCGTCCACCCTGCGGTCGTGGGTGACGACGGCCTGGCCGTCCTCGGTGATCTGGGTGTCCAGCTCCAGCGTGGCGACCCCGACCCGCAGCCCGTTGGCGAAGGAGTCCAGCGTGCTCTCCACCACCAGCCCCAGGCCTCCCCGGTGCGCCTGCAGGTCGAAGTGGCGGCGGTGCTTGCCCTGGGCCACGGGGTCGGCGGCGGCCGGGCCGGCGGCGGCCGTCACGGCCGTTGCCGCGAGCACGGCGATCGCGGCCGCGGCGCGAAGTCTTGTCATGGCGAGTCCCTCTGGTCGGTGCGGGACGCGCGCGCATCCCATCGGGGCCGCGCGGCGTCGTCGGGGCGGGCGTGCGGCGGCCGGTCACGGAGGACTCCGGGACCGGCCGCGCCACCACGTCCACCAACCTGCCGATCCCTCATGGCGCTGAGACGAACGGGCGGAGAAAGCCCGGTGATCGTCTCGTTCACCTCGTCCGGGGACATTCGCGGAGCGATCTGGGCACTTCACGCACGGTGCCGGGTGCCGGCCGCGACATGCGCGCGATGGCCGCCGCCGCCCGCCTCACCTGCGACATAGTTGGACCGTGATGCTACGAGGCGGCCCGCTCGCGATCGCCGGCCTCCTGCTCGTCTCGGGTTGCGGGGACGGCGCGGCGATCAGCCGGGCCGAGCTGGACGACCTGCGGGTCCAGGGTGTGGAACCCGGCATGGTGTACGTCGTCGACCTCCCGGGGTACGAGCTGGCCAGGCGTTCGATGAGCGGCTACAACGACGAGGGCTTCCAGGCGTACTACGTCTCGCCGCGCGACGGGCGGGTGTGGCTGGGGGTCGACCACGGCTTCTTCAGCGACGGGCTGTGCCCGGAGAAGCCCGTGCACGACGCCGAGCGGCTGAGCGCGCCGGTGTCGTGCGACCGCGACGAGGTGGGCTGGTACCGCCGGAGCGGCGAGCGCCACGAGTACGCCGTGTCCGAAGAGGGCCATGTGCTGCGGCTGGCGGGCCGCCGGGGCGAGGTGAGCCGGGCGGCGCTCAGACAGGCCGTGGCCGGCGCGCGGGCGGTGGCCGGCGCGGGTGGCGGTGGCTGAGGCTCAGCGGACGCCGCGGGGGCGGAACTGGACGCTGATGCGCGGGCCGGTGGGGCGCGCCGTCTTGGGCACGCAGTGCTCCCAGGTGCGCTGGCAGCTACCGCCCATCACGATGAGGTCGCCGTGGCCGAGGTCGTGCCGCAGTGCCCGGCCGCCGCCTCGCGGCCGCAGCAGCAGGCTGCGCGGGGTGCCCACCGAGACGATGGCCACCATGGTGTCCTCGGTGGAGCCGCGCCCGATCGTGTCGCCGTGCCAGGCGACGCTGTCGCGGCCGTCGCGGTACAGGCACAGCCCGGCGGTGCGGAACGGCTCGCCCAGCTCGCTCGCGTAGTGCGCGTCGAGATCGCTTCTCGCCTGCTCCAGCAGGGGGTCGGGAAGGGGCTCGCCCTCGCCGTAGAACTTCAGCAGCCGGGGGACGTCCACCACCCGGTCGTACATGTGCCGGCGCTCGGCGTGCCAGGGCACCTCCCGCGCCAGCCGGTCGTACAGCGCGTCCGCGCCGGTGATCCAGCCCCGGCGGACGTCGACCCAGGCGCCGTCGCCGAGGACGACGCGCCGCACCGACGCGCCGAGCGGGCCCGGGCCGGGAGCCTCCTCGCACAGGTCGAGCAACGAAGCCTGAAAACCACTGGTCATAGCGTTATGCTAGGCGATATTCGCACACCCATTCGATCGGGGGGCACCACGGCGGTCAGAACCGCCAGGGGGTGACGCTGAACGAGCCGCTGAAGTCCAACGGCACCGCGGGCGTCACCTCGAAGACGTCGTAGGGCGGCGAGCCCGCGCCGGGGAGCCGCTCGCCGACGAAGGCGCCCCCCAGCACCGTCACCGGGCAGCCGTACTTCGCCGCGTACACCTTGGCCAGGCGCTCCAGCTTCCCTTCGTCGAGCACTATCGCCGCTTCGCCCTCCACCACGAGGTCACTGCCCTCGGCGTCGGTCGAGATCACGCAGCGGGCGTCGCGGCGCAGGTCGGCGCCGTTGCGGGTGGCCCGGCTCGCGCCCACGTGCAGCGCGCCGTCCAGCCAGACGCCCGGCACCGGGACGACGTCGCGCCCGCCGTCCGGACGGCACGAGGTCAGCCAGTACGTCGTCGAATCCTTCATATGCCTGCGCGCCTGATCGTGCGCTGCTATAGACGGATCACCGTCGTCGCACCACTCCGCGGGCGACGGTTCATTGCCGGTCATTCCTCTCCTCTCCGCTCAAGGCGGTTCGGATTTACCATTCTACTTGTAAATAACAAGCATAATGCAGCTCGTTAAGCATGAGCTAGAATCGCGTTCATGGCGGGCAGAACCTATGGGCAGTTCTGCGGCCTTTCCCGGGCCCTCGACATCGTCGGCGAGCGGTGGGCCCTGCTGATCGTCCGCGACCTGCTCGTGGCCCCGAAGCGGTTCACCGACCTGCGGCGAGGCCTTCCGAGGATCCCCACGAACATCCTGTCCGCGCGGCTGAGGGAGCTGGAGCGGGCCGGCGTCGTGCACCGGCGCCTGCTGCCGCGGCCCGCGGGGTCCGTGGTGTACGAGCTGACCCCGTACGGCCGGGAGCTGGAGGAGGTCGTCCTGCGGCTGGGCCGATGGGGGGCCGGATCCCTCGGCGAACCGGAACCCGGTGAGATCGTCACCGCCGATTCGCTCGTCATGTCCCTGCGCGCGACCTTCCGGCCGGACAGGGCACGAGGGCTGCGAGTGGGTTACGAACTGCGCGCCGGCGAAGTCGTCGTGCACGTCCTCGTGGACGACGGCGCCCTGAGCGCGGCCGAAGGCGCCCTGCCGGGCGCCGGCCTGGTGGTGGAGTCGGGGGTGCTGCACGCCCTGTTCTCCGGCGCGATCACGGCCGAACAGGCCGTCGCCGCCGGGACGGTGCGCCTGACCGGCGACCCGGACCTGCTGCCCCGCCTCGTCGAGATGTTCTTCGTGCCTCCCAGACCTCCTGTCGCGCCCGGCTGACGCGCGCGCACCGGCGGGACCGCCCGCCTCGGCGGCGTGTGGCGGCCCTCAGGGGGACGAGGCAAGCCCGCCCTCCCGTCCGCCGAAGCCCTCGGTCACGCGCGTGCCCCCTGCAAGGCGGGCGCCGGGCCCCGGCGAGCCGGGGCGGGGACGACCACCGCCGTCAGGATGAGACCGGCGTCCACCAGCCAGCGGCCGGTGAAGCGGGCGAGCCGCTGCCCGTGCGCGCGCGGCCCGGGGACCCGCAGCCGCGCGGTGAAGACGCCGCTCGCGGGGTCGAGGGTGACGACGATGTCCTCGAAGTCGATCCACCGCTTGGTCAGCGGGAACCACGCCTTGTACACCGCCTCCTTGGCGCTGAACAGCACGCGGTCCCAGTGCACGCGCGGGTGCGCCGTGGCCAGCCGGCGCAGCGCCTCGCGCTCCTCGGGCAGCGAGATGGCGTCCAGGATGCCGTCCACCAGGGCCTCGTTGCGCTCGGAGTCGATGCCGATTGCGGTCACCTTGGACGACAGGCCGAGGACGGCCGCCCGGTAGCCGGGGCAGTGGGTGATGCTGCCGACGACCCCGGCGGGCCACTGCGGCTCTCCTCGGAGGCCGGGCAGCACGGGGCTGGGTCGCAGGCCGAGCTTTCTGAGCGCGTCGTGGGCGCAGACCCGCGCCGTGGCGAACTCGGCGCGCCGTTGCTCGTCGGCCTGGCCGATCGCCTTGTCCTCTTCGGGGAAGAGCATCGGGTCGGGCGGATCGGTCAGGAGGTCGGCGGCCACCACACAATCGGGCAGAATGGCCTTGATCATGGCTCCTGCCGAGCCTGAAGGAACTCCGCTCATTCGTATAGTGGTCACCCAACGAGCGTATCGGCGGAGAGAAACAGCCGGGCATCTCCGAGAGCGCTCTGTTGGCGAGGGTATGCGCCGAGGCAGGGCGTGGCACGGGGCCGATAAGGGTTCTCCCGCATTCGGCTCCGCGAGCCGATTGTCAGGCCTGCCGGTAAAACACATATGGGCGATTTGTCAACCAGTGGTGATGCTCATCCGGTACGGCCGGCGCCGGCGGCGAAAGGGCGGGGGGAAACACGCGCCTCGCTCACCTTATCCGGGCCGCCCCGATCAGCCCGTCGGCCTTTTCCTGCGCCTCGGCGAGCAGCGCCCGGGCGCGGGCCTCGTTCGGCGTCGCGCCCATCGTCTGGAAGACGCCGATCGCCTGCAGGAAATGGTTGACGGCGTGATCGTGCTCCCCGCGGGCCATCGCCACCTCGCCCAGCCCCAGCAGGCTCCGGCCCTCGGCGAGCCGGTCGCCGATCTTGACGGCCAGATGGACGGCCTGCCGCAGCGCCTCCTCGGCCGCGCCGGTCTCGCCCAGCCGCAGCCGTGCCAGCCCCATCCCGCCCAGGACGTAGGCCTCGCCGATCGGGTCGCCGATCTCGCGGGTGATCTCGATGGCCTTCTCGAAGCTCTCCACCGCCAGGGCCGGCTCGCGCCAGTTCAGGTAGGTCTCGCCCAGCCGGTAGAGCACCTGAGCCTCCACCCGCTTGTTGCCGCCGCGGCGGCTGAGCGTCAGGGCCTCCGACAGCAGGCGGCTGGCGCCCTCGGGATCGTCGGCCTCCAGCCTCACCTGAGCCAGGTTGTGCAGCACGTAGGCGGAGGACGCGTGGTCCTCCATGCGGCTGAACATTTCGAGGGCGTGCTCGTAGTGCGCGATGGCGCCCTCGTAGTCGCCCGTGATGCGGTCGAGGAAGGCCATGTGGCCGTGGATCAGCCCGGTGCCCCGGCCGTCACCGCACTGGTTGAACAGCTCGATCGCCTCTTCGAGGTCGCGCCGGGCCTCGGGGATGCGCTTCAGCGTGATGTGCAGGCCGCCACGCGAGTTCAGCAGCGCCGCCTGACCGCGGATGTTGCCTGCCTGCCGGGTGGCCGCGAGCGCGATCTTGTTGGTCTCCCGCCAGTCGTCCAGGTAGCCGCGCGTCTCGAACATGGCGGTGACCGCCAGGTCCCAGCACAGGTCGGTGAACCCCGCCTGCGCGGCCTGGCGGATGCCCGACACCAGCAGTCCGCGCTCGCGCTCGAACCAGTCGAGCGCCGCGGAGGTCAGCTGGTCGACGAGCTTGTCCTGGAGCGGCCAGCGCGCGGCGTCGCCGTGCGTCAGGACGTTGGCGTCGCCGTACACCCGGCGCCTGGCCGCCTCGGCGAGGTAGAGCAGGGCGCCGAGCACACGCTCAAGGGCCGCCCTGCGCTCCTCGGGCGTCGCCTCGGTGGCGAGGCGCTCCCTGGCGAAGACGCGGATGAGGTCGTGGAAGCGGTACTGGGTGTGCGGGCCGTAGCCGCCCACCGTCTCGATGAGCTGGGCGTCGGCCAGGTCGTCGAGCAGGTCTCTGGCGTCGTGGTACGGACGGTCGAGCAGGGCGGCGCCGACCCAGCCGGAGAACACGCTGCTGTCGAGGACGGCGAGCAGCCGGAACAGGCGCTTGGCCTCCTCGCCGACGCTCTCGTAGGTCAGCGAGATGCTCGCCCTGATGCCCATGTCGCCGTGCTTGAGCTCGTCGAGCCGCCGGGTCTCGTCCTCCAGGCGGCTGACGAGCTGTTCCACGCTCCAGTGGGGACGGGCCGACAGGCGGGCCCCGGCGATGCGCAACGCCAGCGGCAGGCGCCCGCACAGGTCGGCCAGGGCCTGGGCGGCCTCGGCCTCGGCGTGCATGCGCTCCGTGCCGGCGATCCGCGACAGCATCTCCATCGACTGGTCGGTGTCGAAGATGTCCATCTCGACCTGGATGGCGCCCGGAAGCCCGGCCAGCCGGCTCCGGCTGGTGATGATCACCGCGGACATGCGGTTCCCCGGCAGCAGCGGCAGCACCTGGCCCTCGGTGGCGGCGTCGTCGAGCACGATGAGCGTCTTGCGGTCGGCGAGCATCGCCCGGTACATCTCGGCGCGCTCCTCCAGGCCGTCGGGCATCTCCGGGCCCGGCACGCCGAGCGCGCGCAGGAAACGCTCCAGCACCTGCATGGGGCTGATCTGACGGCCCGCGCCGCCGTGCAGGTCGGCGAAGAGCTGGCCGTCGGGGAACCGCTCGGCGACGCTGTGCGCGGAGTGGACGGCCAGAGTCGTCTTGCCGAGGCCGCCCTTGCCGGCGATGACGATGATCGGCACGGCGAAGCGGTAGGGGTCCTCGGCGGCGAGCGACAGCTCGCGCTGGATCGCGTCGAGCTGCTTGCCGCGACCGGTGAAGTCGGCGACCGCGGCCGGCAGCAGGATCGGGACGGGGCGCGCGGGCACCGGCGGCGGCGGGGGAGCGGCGGGCTCGGCCGCGGCGCCGACGGTGCCGGCGGTCTGCCGGACGGGGCTGTTGAGGCTCTCGTCGGAGGTCAGGATCGAGTACTCCAGGCGCTGGAGCTGCTCGTTGGGCTCGATGCCCAGCTCCTCCACGAGCGTCTCGCGGGCGAACCGGTAGACCCGCAGGGCCTCGGCCTGCCGGCCGGAGCGGTACAGCGCCAGCATGAGCTGGCCGCACAGGCGCTCGCGCAGCGGGTGCTCGGCCACCAGGGCGGTCAGCTCGCCGACCAGCTCGTAGTGGCGGCCGAGGTCGAGCTCCAGCTGCAGGCAGTCCTCGTTGGTGGTGATCCTGTCCTCGGCGAGCCTGCTGGCGGCGGCGCGCACCGGCCTGCTGTCGATCCCCTCCAGGGCCTCGCCCCGCCACAGCGCCAGGGCCTCGCGGTACTGCTTGACGGCGTCCTCGATGTGGCCGGCGTCGCGGTCGCGGCGCGCCTGCGTGGTCAGCGCCTCGAACCGGCGGGCGTCGAGCTGCTCGTCGTCGACGCGCATGATGTAACCACGCGGATGGGTGGAGATGATGGCCGGCTCCCCGTTCGCGGCGAACAGGCGGCGAAGGGCGGAGATGCAGATCTGCACCTGCGCCTTCGACGTCGGGGGGAGCACCTCCCCGTAAATGGCGTCGATCAGGCGGTCGACGGTGACGACCCTGTTGGCGTCGAGCAGAAGGTTGGCCAAAGTGATGCGTTGTCTCGAGCCCCCGATGTCCAGACGCTGGCTGTTCGCGGACACCTCAAGTGGCCCCAGCAAACGGAACTCCACCTGATAACTCCTTGCCAGAAAACCTCGGCCCCATCCGGAAGTCTTCACGCTCTCAGTCGTTCTGAGAGAAGTAGCAGGCGCGCCGCCCCGAAGGCGAGCGGGCTCTGCTGTGAACCGCCGCTCGGCGAGGCGTGCGACGATGGCGCGGGCCTCCCCCCGGCACCTGTCAACTTACGCCCCAGATCGTACATCCTAGGGGTTAGGGGAACCAGTTACATTACCGTCGGTAAGATCGCTGGCCAGAATTCCGGAACACGGTTCCGCCGAACCGGGGCCCGCCCGCGGCCGGCGAGCCGTCCCCGGGCCTCCTCAGCCTCGTGTTCACGACGGCGACGGCTTTCCGCCGGTCACCGGGGCCGCCGCGGCCCGTGCCCCCGGGCCGGCCGGCCGGTGACGCCCGGTATACGGAGACGGCGATGGCGGGCGGCGAACGCCGCTTCTCACGGCCGGTCCCACGGGCTCGCTCCGGGGGGGGCGGGGGACGGTTCGGGGGTCGCGACCGGCACCGCCGGGGTGGTGCCGGGGTGCTCGCGCCCCGGATCGCGGCGGTCCCGCCGGCGGCCGGGGAATCGCGGCGACGGCTCCCGAATCAGGCGCGCCGTCGGCGTATTCACAGTGCCGGATCGATACACGTGACCGGTCGGCCGAATACGAAACATCGGCGCGCGGTTGATAATCGTGTATTCCAGGTCAGACGGGTTGCGGGCCTTCTTCCGTAGGGGTTCGGCAGGGGTGTCTGCGTCGCCTCGGAGCGGCCTAGCATCGAAGAAATCGAGCTTGCGACGAATTTTACTCCACGGTGAGGTGGTGTCCCTGGTCGGTGGTTTCTTCGCAGCAAGTCCCCACGCGGGCAAGGGCCATCGTGTGAGTCGCCACTCGCACGGTGGCCCTTGCTTTTCACGCGCGCGCACGATCTGGAGAAAAGGCCGCCGGCCCATTTCGGGCGGGTGCCGTTTCGCGGGTCGGTGGACGCGGTCCGCCGGTTCGCCGCCGTCCCGCGGCGGCCTCTCCCGCCGGCGGCCGCACCAGTGGCGTGCTCGTGGAGGCGCGGGGACGTCCGTGCAGGCTCGTGCGACGGAGCTGCGACGCCGTTGACCGATCCTTGAGCGCGCTTGCCCACAATCGATTCCTGGATGACGCACCGCACGACGCGAGGAGCGCACCCTCGCGGCCCACGAACACAAGGAGTGAAGATGTCCCGCCGCCTGTTCACCTCCGAGTCGGTCACCGAAGGCCACCCGGACAAGATCGCCGACCAGATCAGCGACGCCATTCTCGACGCCATGCTCAAGGGTGACCCGAAGAGCCGGGTCGCGGTCGAGACGATGATCACGACGGGCCAGGTGCACGTCGCCGGCGAGGTCACGACGGAGACGTACGTCGACATTCCCGGGCTGATCCGCGAGAAGATCCTGGAGATCGGTTACGACGCCTCGCACAAGGGCTTCGACGGCGCGTCCTGCGGCGTCTCGGTGTCGATCGGCGCCCAGTCGCCAGACATCGCCCAGGGCGTCGACGACGCTTACGAGCACCGGCTGGAGGAGGCCGGCGACGAGCTCGACCGTCAGGGCGCGGGCGACCAGGGCCTGATGTTCGGCTACGCCTGCCGTGACACCCCCGAGCTCATGCCGCTGCCGATCACCCTGGCGCACCGCATGGCGCAGCGCCTGTCGGAGGTGCGCAAGGACGGCACGGTGCCCTACCTGCGTCCCGACGGCAAGACCCAGGTGACCATCGAGTACGACGG
>NZ_JARWAC010000045.1 GCF_029846175.1 Sphaerisporangium sp. TRM90804
CGTCCGCGCCGGGCGGGGGTGTCCTCGTTCGGGATCAGCGGCACCAACGCCCACGTGATCGTCGAACAGGCCCCCGAACCCGCGACCGTCGCCCCGACCGCGCCCATCGACGAGCTTGACGCCGCCCTGGACGCCACCCCCGGCACCAAGCCCCATGCCGGTGCCGAGACCTCCGGGGCGCCCGCGTCTCTGCCGGTGGTGCCGTGGGTGCTGTCGGGCAAGACGGCGGGGGCGTTGCGTGCGCAGGCCGATCGGTTGCTGGCACATGTGCGGGCCGCCGTCGACGCCTCAGGACCCTGCGGCCTGGCCGACGTCGGGTACTCGCTGGTGAGCGGGCGTGCGACGTTGGGTCACCGCGCGGTGGTGGTGGGCGCGGACCGCGAGGAGTTGCTGGCCGGTCTGGCCGCGTTGTCTCAGGGCGGCCCGGGTGGGGCCGTAGGACGGGGGGCGCGTCCGGGCAAGCTGGGGGTGCTGTTCACCGGTCAGGGCGCGCAGCGGCTGGGTATGGGCCGGGAGCTGTATGAGGGCTTCCCGGTGTTCGCGGAGGCGTTCGACGCGGTGTCCGCCGAGATTGACCCGCTGCTGGGTGAGAGCCTGCGTGAGGTGATGTGGGGCCGGACCCACGACCAGGGGCAGACCGACGAGCACGACCGGGAGACGGCCGACGAGCGGGACGAAGAGCGCGGCGTCGAGCAGGACGTCGAGCGGGACGTTGAGCGGTTGAACGGCACCCGGTTCGCTCAGCCGGCGTTGTTCGCGTTCGAGGTGGCAGTGTTCCGGCTGCTTCAGGCCTGGGGTGTGCGTCCTGACGTTCTGGTGGGTCATTCCATCGGTGAGTTGGCGGCGGCGCATGTGGCCGGGGTGTTCTCGCTAGCCGATGCGGCGCGGCTGGTGGTGGCGCGCGGCCGGTTGATGCAGGAGTTGCCCTCCGGTGGAGTCATGGTCGCGATCCAGGCGACCGAGCAGGAGATCACCCCCTGGCTGTCGGACGGGGTGTCGCTGGCGGCCGTCAACGGCCCGCAGGCCGTCGTCGTCTCCGGAGTGGCATCGGCGGTCGCTGAGGTGCGAGCCGAGTTCGAGGCGCTGGGCCGCAGGGTGTCGCGGCTGGCGGTCTCCCACGCCTTCCACTCGGCGCTCATGGAGCCGATGCTCGGCGACTTCGCCTCCGTGGCCGGGCAGGTCACCTACCAGGAACCGCAGATCCCCATCGTCTCCACGGTGACCGGTCAGGTCGCCGACCTGACCGACCCGGCCTACTGGGTGGAGCAGGTGCGCAGGCCGGTCCGGTTCGCGGACGCGGTGTCGACCGTGAAGGCCGACGGCGTCACCCGGCTGGTCGAGGTCGGTCCGGACGCGGTGCTCACCGGCATGGCAGCCCAATGCCTGGAGTCGAGTCAGGCGGTGGCGGGCCAGGGTACGCAGGGGGCCGATCGGGTCGTGCTGGTGGCGGCGCAGCGGCGTAACCGTCCCCAGGCCCACACGCTGGTCTCCGCGCTGGGCCAGCTGCACACGGCCGGGGCCGACGTCGACTGGCGGGCGTTCTTCGCGGGCACCGCCGCCCAGCGGGTCGACCTGCCCACCTACGCCTTCCAGCGGGAGCACTACTGGGCGGAGGCGGCCAAGCCCACCGGGGACGCCTCGGCCGTGGGGCAGCTCGCTCTCGACCATCCCCTGCTGGCGGCAGTGGTCCCGGCACCGGACTCCGACGCGGTCACCTTCACCGCCCGCGTCTCCCTGGACGGCAACCCCTGGATCGCCGACCACGTCGTGCACGGAAACGTGCTGCTGCCCGGCACCGGGTTCGTGGAGCTCGCCGTCCACGCGGGCGACCACCTCGGCTGCGGCATGCTCGACGAGCTGACCCTGCACGCCCCCCTGGTGCTGCCCGAGCAGAGCGGGGTCGCCCTGCAGGTCATGGTGGACGACCCGGACGAGCGGGGGCGGCGCGCAGTGCGGATCTACTCGCGCCCCGAGCAGCGCCCGGACGCGCCTTGGACCCGGCACGCGGAAGGCGTGCTCAGCGCGGGCACCCCCGAACTCCCCGCCGACCTCACCGCCTGGCCCCCGGCCGGCTCCACGGAACTGGACGCCGAACCGCTGTACGACACCCTGGACGACCGGGGGTTCGGATACGGCCCGGTGTTCCAGGGCCTGACGCGGGCTTGGCGGCGCGGCCCCGACCTGTTCGCCGAGGTGACGCTGCCCGAGGTCGCTCACCCCCAGGCCGCGCGATTCGGCCTCCACCCCGCCCTGCTTGACGCGACGATGCACACGCTCGGCTTCGGCGGCCTCGGTGCGGAGGAGGACCGGCGGCAGGCCCTGCTGCCGTTCTCCTGGACGGGCGTCACGCTGCACGCGGGTGGCGCCACGGCCCTGCGGGTGCGGCTCTCGCCCGCCGAGGGACAGCGCAACGCCGTCCGCATCGACCTCGCCGATGCCACCGGCGCACCGGTCGCCACCGTCGCCGCCCTCGTCCTGAGGCCGTTGTCCCCCGAGCAGCTCGGCGGCGACGGCCACGGCGAGTCACTGCTGGCCATCGACTGGCAGCCGATCGCCCAGAGCGCGGCCCCCGCCGCCCCGTGGACGATCGCCGGCCCGGGCCTGGCCGTACCGGCCACCGGGCCGGGCCTGGCCGTACCGGCCGCCGAGGCGGTCGCCGACCTGTACGCGCTCACCGCGCCGGGAGCCGGGCTGCCGGGGACCGTGGTCCTGCCGATCGCGTCCCCCGGCCCGGCCGCATCCCGCGAGACCGTCGAAGCGGCTGAGCCCGCCGGGCCCGTCGCGGTGGTGACGCCGGTGGCCGAGCTGGTGACGCCGGTGGCCGGACAGGCGGCGGCGTCGGGGCCGGGGGGCGTTCCGGGGGGTGTCCGGGCCGCGCTGCACCAGGCGTTGGCCGCGATGCAGACCTTCCTCGCCGACGACCGGTTCGCCGGGTCCAGGCTGGTGCTGGTGACCAGGGGCGCGCTGGCGGCGTCCCCGGGGGAGGCGGTGGACGTGCGGCAGGCGCCCGTGTGGGGCCTCGTGCGTGCCGCCCAGGCGGAGAACCCGGGACGGTTCGTCCTGCTCGACGTGGACGACGAAATCCAGTCGCCCGAGGTGATGACGACCGCGCTGGTGTCGGGCGAGCCGGAGCTGGCCATCCGCGCGGGCACCGTGCTCGCCCCCCGGCTGGCGCGCGTCGCCGTCCCCGCGAGCCCTGACGCACCGGTCACCCCGCCAGCCGAAGGGTCCGCGCCGGTGGCCGAAGGGGCCGTGCCGATGGTTGGCGTCCCCGCGCCGCCGGCCGAAGGGTCCGCGCCGGTGGCCGACGGGTTCCGTCACGCGGCCGGCCTGTCCGGGGCGGGGGCGATGTGGGATCCGGACGGCACGGTGCTGGTCACCGGGGGTACGGGTGGGCTGGGGGCGATCGTCGCGCGGCATCTGGTGGTCGCGCACGGGGTGCGGCATCTCGTGCTGACCAGCAGGAGCGGGCCGGCCGCTGCGGGCGCCGAGGAACTGCGGGGCTCGCTGGCGGAGCTGGGGGCGCAGGCCCGTGTCGTCGCCTGTGACGTCTCCGACCGGGACGCGCTGGAGCGGCTGCTCGCGGACATCGACCCCGGGCGTCCTCTGCGCGGCGTCGTGCACGCCGCCGGAGTCGCCCACAACGGCCTGGTCGCCGCGCTCTCCCCGGCGCAGGTCGACGAGGTGCTGCCCGCGAAGGCCGACGCCGCGTGGCACCTGCACGAGCTGACCGCCGGACTGGACCTGACGGCCTTCGTGCTGTTCTCCTCGGCGGGCGGCCTGGTGATGGCCGCGGGCCAGGGCAACTACGCGGCCGCCAACGTGTTCCTCGACGCGCTCGCCCAGCACCGGCACGCGCTCGGACTGCCCGCCACCTCGCTCGCCTACGGCCTCTGGGATGTGCGGACCGGGCTCAGCCAGTGGCTGGGCGAGGCCGATCTGCAGCGGATGAGGCGCGCGGGCACGCCGCCGCTGCCGGAGGCCGAAGCGCTGTGGCTGTTCGACGCGGCGCTCGCGTCCGGCTCGGCGTCCCTGGTGCCGCTGCGGGTCGACGCGGCCGCGCTGCGGGCCCGTGAGGACGAGGTGCCGGCGCTGCTGCGCGGACTGGTCCCGGCGGCGCGGCGGCGCAGCCGTACCGGTCCGGCCGAGGCGGGGTCGCTGCGCACCCGCCTGGCCGGGCTCGGCGCCGCCGAGCGCGAGCGGGAGGTGCTGGCGGCCGTGCTCGCCATCACCGCCGAGGTGCTCGGCCACGCGGACGCGGGCGCCGTCGACGCCGACGCCGGTTTCCTGGAGTCGGGGTTCGACTCGCTCACCGCGGTCGAGCTGCGCAACCGGCTGAACGCGGCGACCGGGCTGAACCTGCCGGCGATGGTGGTGTTCGACAGCAAGAGCCCCACCGACCTGGCCGGACAGGTCCTCGACCAGTTGGGAGCCGCGCCCGGAGCCGCCGCCGCGGCGGTCCCGGCGCAGCGGGCGGACTCGCGGGGGGACACCCTGTACGAGCTGTTCCTCGACGCCATCCAGTCGGGCAACCTCCAGCCCGGCCTGGCCATGCTGCGCTCGGTCGCCGCGCTGCGGCCGTCCTTCGACTCCGTGGCTACCGTCGACCGGCTTCCCGAGGCGGTGACGTTCGGCACGGCCCGCGTGGGCGACGGGCCGGCGCCGCTGCGGTTGATCTGCCTGAGCACGCCCACCGTCGCGGGCGGCGTCCACCAGCACGCGCGGCTGGCGGCCCGGCTCTCGGCGCGGGTGTCTGCGCTGCCCACACCCGGCTTCGGGCGAGGTGAGAGCCTGCCCGCCACGCTGGACGCGGCGGTGGAGGTCTTCGCCGAGACGGTGCTCCGGGTGGCCGGCGGCGAGCCCTTCGCCCTGCTCGGGTTCTCCTCGGGCGGCCTGCTCGCGCACGCCACGGCGGCCTGCCTGGAGCGGGCGCACGGGGTGCGGCCCGCCGGGCTGGTGCTGGTGGACACCTACCGGGTCGGGGACGACGCCAACACCGCGATCTTCGACCAGATGGCGCACGCGGTGCCGGACAAGGCGGCCACGCTCGGCGCCTTCGGCAGCGCCGAGCTGTCGGCGATGGGCCGGTACGTCGAGCTGCTCGGCCAGTTCGAGCAGCGGGCCATCGCCGCCCCGCTGCTGTTCGTGCGCGCGGGCGAGCTGTTCCAGCTCGGCTCCGCCCCCGCGCCGGAGGGCGACTGGCAGGCGCGGTGGGAGGGCGCGGACACGGTCGTCACGGTGCCGGGCACCCACTTCAGCGTCGTGGAGGCCGACGTCGACACCACGGCCGAGGTCGTCGACGGGTGGCTGGCGAAGCTGCCGACCTCCTGACCCGTCGAGGGCGTCCCCGAGGCGCCTCGTGCGACGCCCTCGGCATGGCCGGGGGCGTCGGTCGTGGCGGCAGGCGATGGCCTGACGGCGCGATGGGGCGTCCCGCGCGGCGCTTCGTGGGACGCCTTCGGCGTGGCCGGGGGCGTCGTGCCGGGGCCGCCGCCGGCGTCCTGACAGCGCGAAAGGACGTCCCGCCGGGGCGGGGCGTCCTCAGGGATGGGCCGTCAGGGCTGGGGGGTGGTGGAGTTCGCGGTGATGGTGGCGATCATCTGGACGGCGGTGGCCAGGTCGCGGCCGGTGGGGGCGGTGCCGGTGTCGGTCAGGAGCTGGGCCATGACGCCGGTCATCAGCGCCAGGTAGAACGAACCGACCCGCTGGGCGTCCTTGTCGTCGAAGGAGGGGTCGACGTGCTGCAGCAGCGCGGCCAGCCCCTGGCGGGCGTGCTCCTGCGACTCGGCGAAGAACTGCCGCATCTCCGGGGAGCGCGGGAGCTGGGCGAAGACCTCGAACTGCGCCGCCCACAGCGCCCGGTGCTTGGCGAACAGCCCGATGACCCGGTCGAAGATGATCTCGAACCGCTCCATGCGGCTCGCCGCCTCGGGGATGTCCTTGCGCAGTTCGCGCTCCAGCTCGTCGCCCCACTCCTCGGTCGCCTGCACCAGCGCCGCGTTCATCAGCGCTTCCTTGGAGCCGAAGTGGTAGCCGATCGAACCGAGGTTCGTCCCGGATGCGGCGACGATGTCACGCGCGGTCGTCCGGGCGTAGCCCTTGTCGAACAGGCACTGCTTGGCACCGACGAGCAGGTCCTCGCGATGTCCCATGGCCGCACTCTACCATCCGTCTGAGATATACGTATGTACTAATTATACGTACGTACTATACAGACGACTAAGACGCTCGTATGATTCGAGCCATGAGCGAAGTGAACGCAATCGACGCGGCTCCCAAGGCCGGTCGCAAGGAGTGGATCGCGCTTGGCGTGCTGCTCCTGCCAGTGCTCCTGGTCTCGATGGACCTCACCGTGCTCTACTTCGCGGTCCCCTCCATCAGCATCGACCTCCAGCCCACGAACACCGAGCAGCTGTGGATGGTCGACATCTACGGCTTCGTCCTGGCCGGCCTGCTCATCTCGATGGGCAGCCTCGGAGACCGCATCGGCCGCCGGCTGCTGCTGCTGATCGGCGCCCTGGCGTTCGGCGCGGGCTCCGTCGCCGCCGCCTACGCCGGAAGCCCCGAGATGCTGATCGCCGCCCGCGCGCTGCAGGGCATCGGCGGCGCCACGCTGATGCCGTCCACGCTGGCGCTGATCCGCAACCTGTTCCAGGACCAGACCCAGCGGCGCACCGCGGTCGCGGTGTGGTCCACCGGCATCGCGGCCGGCGCCGCGCTCGGCCCGGTGGTCAGCGGCCTGCTGCTCAACCAGTTCTGGTGGGGATCGATCTTCCTCATCAACGTCCCCGTGATGGTGCTGCTGCTCGCGCTCGGCCCGATCCTGCTCCCGGAGTTCAAGGCGGCGGTGGCGGGCCGGTTCGACCTGCTCAGCGCGGCGCTGTCGCTGCTGGCCGTGCTCCCGGTCATCTACGGATTCAAGCGCCTCGCGCTGGAGGGCTTCGAGCCGGTGCCGGTCGCCTGCGCCGTCGTGGGCCTGCTCCTGGTGCCGGTGTTCGTCCTGCGGCAGCGGCGCGTCGACCACCCCATGATCGACCCGGCGCTCTTCCGGCAGCGCGCCTTCGGGCCTTCGCTGGTCACCAACACCTTCGCCACCTTCCTCCTGGTGGGCTACTCGCTGTTCAGCACGCAGTACCTGCAGTCGGTGCTCGGCATGAGCGCGCTGGAGGCCGCCCTGTGGACGGTCCCCGGCACCTTCGCGGTCGGCGCCGCCGTCCCGGTGGCCACCATCCTGGTGCGCAAGGTCCGGCCCGCGTACATCATCGGGGCGGGGTTCGCCCTCGCCGCGCTGGCGATGCTCATGCTGACCCGGCTGCCCGTGCAGGACGGCCTGCCCTGGATGCTCGTCGGCATCATCGTGCTCGCCGTGGGCCTCGCGCCGGTGCTGACCCTGGTGACCGAGCTGGTCGTCGGCCAGGCCCCGCCGGACCAGGCGGGCTCGGCGTCCGCGCTGCTGCAGACCGGCCAGGAGTTCGGCGGCGCGCTGGGCATCGCGGTGCTCGGCAGCGTCGGCGCCGGGGTCTACCAGAACAGCGCCGCCCTGCAGGCCCCCGCGGGCGTGCCGGAGGCGGCGCTGGAAGCCGCACGGCAGACCCTGGGCGGCGCGCTCGCCGCGGCCCGCGACCTGCCGGGCCCCGCGGCCGACACGCTGATCGCCGCCGCGCGTGAGGCGTTCACCACCGAGGTGCACGCCGCGTCGCTCGTCGGCGCGATCGTGATGGTCGTGGCGGTGGCCTACTCGATGATCACGCTCCGCTCGGTGCAGAACGACACGCAGCGCGCGGCCGAGGCCCCGCCCGCCCCCGAGCCCGAGCGGGTGCCCGTGCCCGACCTCCCCCTGACGCGGCACTGACCGCCGCTCCACCCCCCGCACCCCGTCCACGAGCCCCCGGACCACCGGTCTGGGGGCTCTTTCACGCGCCCGGCCCGGCATAAGGGTGAGGCTGGGGTCGCCTGGGGATTCCCGGGGACACGAGAACAATATTATGACCGGAAATGCCGTCAAGCGCGGCGCGCTCACGGCGGCGGTGAATTCACGCACCCACCGGAAAAGCGTGCTACCGAGCCCGGCCCGAAAACGCGGGCCGGGCATGAACCGCCGCACGCGCCGGGCCGGGGAAAAGCGCCGGCCCGGCGCGGCGAACAAAAAAATCAGAGAAACCCGGGAAAGCGGAAGGGCCGGGGGGGGGGCGGGGCGGGGGGGCCCGGCCCCCGCGGGGGGGGGGCCCGGGGGGGGGGGGGGGGGCGGGGGGGGGGGGGCGGGCGCC
>NZ_JARWAC010000046.1 GCF_029846175.1 Sphaerisporangium sp. TRM90804
GGAAAGGTGACCACCAACACCACCCCCCCCCCCCCCCCCCCCCCCCACAAAACACCCCCCCCCCCCCCCCCCCCCCCGCGCCCCCCCCCCCCGGCCGGCGGCGCCCCCCCCCCCCCCCCGGCCGGGGGTCTCACACGGTGTCGTCGGTGATCGAGCTGAGGGTCTTCCAGAGCACGCCGGGGGTGGAGAAGTTCCCCATCTCCAGCGCGTCGTCCTGGAACCGCAGGTCGTAGGCGTCCTCCAGTGCGGCGAGCAGCTCGACGGTGCCGATGGAGTCGAGCCCCAGATCACGCAGCGGGGCGTCGGCCGCCAGGGCCTCGCCGGCGCCCAGGAAGGGCAGGAATCGTCGCAGGATCGATTCGAAACCGGCGTCCCAGGGGTGGTCGGAAACGGCGTCGTCGGTCAAGTGGATCAGATTCTCAGACATATCCGAATAATGACGCCGGGATCCGCCAGATGTCAACCCATCCGTTATTGACAGCAATCCGGCCGTGGTTAGACTGCAGTCGCGTTTCCGATTTCCGCCGCATTCTCCGGCTCGGTCGCCTCTTCTCGTAATATGCGCGCCCTGCCGTGTGCGGTCCAGCGAGGAGGAGAACATGCACCAGACGACCGACACCGCGCTGCACGCGCGCTTCCTGCGCGGCCTGGCCCGCGCCCCGCACGGTGTGGCGGTGCGGGCCGGGAACGACACCCTCACCTACACCGAGGCGCACGAGATGGCGCTCGACTGGGCCGGCGCGCTGCTCGGCGCCCCCGGCGGGCCGCCGTCCGCCGTCAGCGTGCTGGCCGGGCGCACGATGACCGCCTACATCGGCATCCTGAGCGCGCTGTACGCGGGGGTGCCGGTGGTGCCGCTGCTGGCCGACTTCCCGGCCGCCCGCGTCCGCGCGATGCTCGACTCCGCCGAGGTCTCCGCGCTGATCGTGGACGAGCTGGGCGCCGCGCTGCTGCCCGAGCTGGACCTGCGGGGGATGCCCGTGCTCGCGCCGTACGCGGGCCCCGCGCCGCACGCCCCGGGCTGCACGTTCCTGACGGCCGGCCCCGGCACCCGGCTCGACCGGCCCCGGGGCGCCGAGCCCGGCGACGTCGCCTACGTGCTGTTCACCTCGGGCTCGACCGGTCGCCCCAAGGGGGTGCGGCTGACGCACGGCAACATGGCGCACTACTTCGCGCTCATGGACGACTGGTACGACTTCACCGAGCACGACGTGTTCTCCCAGGCGGCCAACCTCAACTGGGACTCCGCGGTCTCCGACCTGTGGTGCGCCTGGGGCGTGGGTGCCCCCCTGGTGTCGGTGCCGCCCCAGGCCTACCGCGACATGCCCGGCTTCATGGCCGAGCACGGCGTCACGGTGTGGTTCTCGGCCCCCAGCGTCATCGCGCTCCTGCGGCGCGTGGGCGGGCTCGCGCCCGGCGCCATGCCCTCGTTGCGCTGGACGTTCTTCGGCGGCGAGGCGCTGCAGTACGGGGACACCGACGACTGGCAGCGGGCGGCTCCGGGCTCCGCGGTGATCAACGTGTACGGCCCGACCGAGATGACGATCACCACCCACCGGCACCGCTGGTGCCCGGAGGAGTCGACGCGTCTCGGCGTCAACGGCGTGGTGCCGCTGGGCAGGCTGCACGACGGGCACGCCGAGCTGCTGCTCGACGAGCACGGCGAGCCCTCGCCGGTGGAGGGCGAGCTGTGGCTGTCCGGGCCGCAGCTCTCGGCCGGTTACCTGGACCCCGAGGACGGGCGCGGGAAGTACCTCCAGCGCGACGGCAGGCGGTGGTACCGCACGGGCGACCGGGTCCGCCGCGTGGACACCGGCGAGCTGATCTACCTCGGCCGGGTCGACTCCCAGGTGCAGGTGCAGGGCTACCGCGTGGAGCTGGCCGAGGTGGAGCACGCGCTGCGCGACGGCACCCCGGTGCTGGACGCCGTGGTGGTCGGCGTGCCCGCCGCGGGCAGCACCGAACTGGTCTCGTTCTACCTGGGCGACCCGGTGTCGCCGCAGGAGTTCCACCGCGCGCTGACCAGGCTGCTGCCGGCGCAGATGGTGCCGCGCCACTACCACCGGCTGGAGGAGTTCCCGCTCAACACCAACAAGAAGATCGACCGGCTCCGGCTGGCGGCCGAGGCGGCGCGGCTGCACGGCGACGCCGCCGTCCCCGCGCCGGTGCGGGCGGGTCAGGGCACCGGTCACCCGGTCGCCGCGACCGCCGCCACGGCCGGGCCGATGGTGATAGCGGACGCCACTAGGGGCCGATAGGGGCTGCCTGCAACCGGGCGGCGCTGGTTACCTTCCGCCGCGAACAGCCTGCGGCGCGGAGCGCTCACAGCGCGGAACACCGCGACCGCGGGCACCGGCGAAGCACATGAAGGGACGACCATGGGCAGTCGACTGTCACCACGGAGACCGGGAGCGGCGCGCCGATTCGCGCTCCTCGCCGTGACCCTGCTCGGCGCCACGCTGATCACCGCGCCGCAGGCCACCGCGATGGACACGCCCGCCGTCGACTGGCCGCTCATCGGGCGGGACGTCACCAACACCCGCGCCAATCCCTCCGAGTCGAGGATCGGGCGCGACAACGTCCACCGCCTGCGCGCGAAGTGGACCTACAAGACGCACGGCGACGTGTCGGCCACGCCGGCCGTGGTCGCGGGCGCCCTGTACTTCCCCGACTGGGGCGGCTACCTCAACAAGGTCGACGCCGAGACCGGCCGCGGCATCTGGAGCCGCAAGGTCTCCGACTACACCGGCAACGCCACCTCGGTGTCCCGCTCCAGCCCCGCGGTCGTCGGCAACCGGGTGTACATCGGCGACTGGGAGCAGGCCAACCTGATGGCGGTCGACGCCACCACCGGCGCCCTGGTCTGGCGCATCCAGCTCGACACGCAGTTCAAGGCCGTCATCACGGCGTCCCCGGTGGTCCACAACGGGGTGATCTACATCGGGGTGTCCTCGCGCGAGAACGAGCTGGGCGCCGACCCGACCTACCCGTGCTGCGTGTTCCGCGGCAGCATGAACGCCATCGACGCCCGCACCGGGCGTGTCCTGTGGCGGCAGTACACCGTGCCGGCGAACGGCGGGCAGCCCGGCGGCTACAGCGGCGGCGCGGTCTGGGGCACCCCCGCCGTCGACGTGGCGACGAACACGGTCTACTTCACCACCGGCCAGAACTACACCGTGCCGCAGAGCGTGCACGACTGCCAGAACGCCGGCGGCAAGCCGCATCAGTGTTACGCCCCCGACAACTACATCGACACCGTGCTCGCCCTGGACACCGCCAGCGGGCGGATCAAGTGGAACACCGGCGCGATGCGGTTCGACGCCTGGAACACCGCGTGCGTCCCGGGCCTGCCGCCGAACAACTGCCCGCAGAACCCCGGGTGGGACTACGACTTCGGCGACGGCGCGCACCTGTTCACCATCCGCGGCACGGACGGCCGGCTCCGCAAGGTGATCGGCGCGGGCCAGAAGAGCGGCGAGTACTGGCTGATGGACGCGACCACCGGCGCGGTCGTCTGGAGCGCCGCCGCGGGCCCCGGCGGGCACGTCGGCGGCATCATGTGGGGCACCGCCTACGACGGGCAGCGCGTCTACCTGGCCGAGGCCAACTTCAACAAGACGCCGTACCAGATCGCCGGCGGCACGACGATCACCTCCGGCTCCTACGCCGCGCTCGACCCGCGGACCGGGCGCGTCCTGTGGCAGGTGCCCGACCCGTCGGCCGGCTTCGCCTGGGCGCCGCTCACCGTCGCCAACGGCGTCGTGTTCGCCTGCTCGACCGGCAACCAGATGTACGCGCTCGACGCGGCGAACGGCCGCACGCTGTGGCAGTTCGACGCGCCGTACTCGTGCATGGCGGGGCCGGCCGTCGTGAACGGGACGGTGTACTGGGGCAACGGCTACGAGCGGTTCAAGTACGGCGGCGGCACGACGGGCAGCACCACCGAGGGCACCTTCTACGCCTTCACCGTCGGCGGGCGGTGACCGCCGGTCGGCGTTCGCGACGGCGGGGCCGGTACCCACCGGCCCCGCCGTTCGCCGGTTCGCCGTCCGTCCGCGTCGTGCCGGGCGTGGGCCTTCCGGGCGGGGGGACGCCGGGCTGGGCGCGAGCCCACCGGGGCGGTGGGAGGCCGGGTCGGGCGTGGGCCTTTCGGGCGGTGGGGCGCCGGGACGGGCGCGAGCCCACCGGGGCGGTGGGGCGCCGGGTCGGGCGGGCGCACCGAAGTGGCGGGACGCCGGGCCGCGCGGGGGCGCGCCGGGAGGGCGCCGGTCCGGACGCGGCGAAGGCCGGTCCACAGCCGGGGCAGGGGTGTGCCGGCTGTGGACCGGCCTTTCTTCCGGGAGCGGTCTGTCAGCTACGGGCGGCCAGGAGGCGCCGGGGCGGGCGCCCGCGCACGGGGCGCATCACCGACCGCGGGGTGATCGGCACCACCTCGAACGCCCGGGTGGTGCACGCGACGCGGGTGAACAGGCCGTCCTGCCCCGCGACGTAGAGCGTGCCCACCCCGGCGGCGGAGAGGGCCGAGACGACGTCGGGCCAGCACACCGCGTGGTCGCAGCCGTCCAGGAGGAGGTCGCGCACCTGCTCGCCGGTGGTGAGCACCCGCCCGTCCTGGTCGGCGACCACCGGGACCGCGGGGTCGGACCACGTCAGGCCGGCGAAGACCTCCCGGGTGATCCTGTGCCGCAGCGAGGTGAAGGCCCGCGAGTGCATGGGCGGCTTCATCGTGTAAAGCGACAGCCCGCCGAGCGCCCGCACCCGCCGGAGCACCCAGTCGAGCTGCCGCTCGCCGAAGGTGATCATGGTGAAGTCGTGGTCGACGCGGCACGAGACGTCGTGCCACTCGCCCCGCTCGTCGAACTCCCGCAGGAGCTCGGCCAGGCGGTCCTGGGGCACGCGGGCGATCGAGTGCGTCACCAGGCCGGGGTGCTCGTCGCGGAAGTACTCCTCCATGCAGTCGGCCAGCCGGGCCGCCATCGAGATGGCGTCGGGCAGGTCGAGCGCCCGCGTGTACGCCGTCACGGCCCGCCAGCCGAAGCTGGGGCCGACCACGTAGTCCGGCGCCACCTCCAGGCGGTCGTGCGCCCACCGGGCGAGCGCCAGGCAGTTCACCATGAAGGCGATCTGCGCGTCCTTGGCGTAGTGGCCGTCGCTCTCCCGGTACCGGTCGACCAGGCGGTAGCCCAGCACGTCGTCGGCGGTGGCGAGCAGCTTCCTGGCGAAGGGGTTGACCGACATGAACCTCGCCACGTCGGTGAAGGTGCCCGGTCCCATGCCGGGGAAGACCATCGCCGTGCCCTGTCCTGGTTGCGTGTCCATCGGCTCCGAACCTGATCCACGTGCGTCGATTTCATCGGACTCCGGACAGGATCGGCGCGGCGGCCGTCTCGCGCACCCCTAGGGCCCCCTACCTGCCGGATGCGGGCGCGTTCGGGCCGCCGGCGCGCCGCGCGCGGCCGGTCGGCGGCTTCTGGGGGAGCTAGGGGTACGGGCGCGGGCCGCCCCGGCCTACCTTCCGTCGCGAAAGGCCCGGAACGAGGGATTCGATTCGACGCCAGGGGGCGCGGGATCCGCCCGCGCACTCACCTGGCCCGTCGTCATGGAGTGCGACATTGGAAAGCGTTGACGTTGCCCAGCAGGCCATGCTCGTCCATTCTCTGCTCGACGAGGCGGTCGCGGACACCCCGGACGCCTCCGCGGTCCGCGATCCTTCGGGGGCGTGGACCTACGCCACCGTGGCCCGGTACAGCCACGCGGTGACCGCGTGGCTGGAGGACCAGGGCGTCGGCCCCGGCGACCGGGTGGTCGTCCAGTTGCCGACGGTCCGCGAACTCGTCGCGATGTTCTTCGGAGTGACCCGCCGCGGCGCCGTGTTCGTGCCGGTCAACCCGGCGATGAAGCCCTTCCACCTGCGCTCGGTGATCGACAACGCCGAGCCCGGCCTGGTCGTCGCGGCCGACGCGGACGTCGCCATGATCTGCGCGATGACCGGCGTGCCCGTGCACGCCTTCGGCGCCGTGTGGGCCGAGGTCGAGGCGGCGGCCGGGCGCGGCGCGCGGGCCGAGCCCGTCGAGGTCCGTCCCGACGACGTGGCCGTCCTGGTCTACACCTCGGGCAGCACCGCCGCCCCCAAGGGCGTGATCGAGCCGCACGCCCAGGTCGTCTTCGCCTCGCGGGCGATCCAGGCCGTGCTCGGCTACCGCGCCGACGACGTCGTGTTCTGCCGGTTCCCGCTCTCGTGGGACTACGGGCTCTACAAGGTGCTGCTGTCGTGCCTCGGGCGCTCGGAGATCGTGCTCGCGGGCACCGAGTCGGACCTGACGCTGCTCAGGCGGATGCGCGAGGTGGGCGCGACGATCGTGCCCGTCGTCCCGTCGCTCGCGAGCATGATCGTGTCGCTGGCCGGCCGCGACCCGGAGCCCATGGCGCCGGTGCGCATGTTCACCAACACCGGGGCCGCCCTGCCGTCCGCCACGATCGCCCGGCTGCGCGAGGTCTTCCCCGGCGCCCGGGTGGTCCGCCAGTTCGGCCAGACCGAGTGCAAGCGCATCTCGATCATGCCTCCGGAGCAGGACGGCGAGCGGCCGCACGCGGTCGGCAGGCCGCTTCCCGGCACCGAGGTGCTGATCGTCGACGCGGACGGCAACCGCCTGCCCGCCGGGGAGGTCGGCGAGATCGTGGCGGCCGGGCCGCACGTCATGCCCGGTTACTGGCGCGAGCCCGAGCTGACCGCCAGGACGTTCCGCCGCGGCCCGGCAGGGGAGGGGCCGCGCCTGCACACCGGCGACTACGGACACCTGGACGAGGACGGCTACCTGTACTTCGAGGGGCGCCGGGACGACATGTTCAAGCGCAAGGGCATCAGGATGAGCACGCTGGAGATCGAGGCCGCGGCGATGGACATCCCCGGGGTCCGCGCGGCCGGGGTGATCCCACCCGGCGAGGACAACGACCTGGCGCTGTGCGTGGAGACCGACCTGGCCCCGCACGTCGTCCTGCGGGAGCTGGGAAGCCGCCTGGAAGCGGCCAAGGTCCCCGCCGTCTGCCACGTCGTGCCCGCCTTCCCGCTCACCGCGCACGGCAAGAACGCCACCAGGGAACTGCGCCGACTGCTAGAGGGGGCCACCCAGTGAGCACCTACCACCACCTGGCCGAGCGGTTCGGCACGCCGCTCTACGTCTACGACCTCGACCACGTCGTCGCCGCCCGCGACGCCCTGTTCTCGGCCCTGCCGGAGGGCTTCGAGCTGTACTACGCGCTGAAGGCCAACCCCCACCCCGACGTGGCCCGCGCGCTGCGGGAGGGCCCCGGCCGGGCCTGCCGCGCCGAGATCAGCTCCACCGGCGAGCTGTCGGCCGCGCTGACGGCCGGCTTCCGGGCCGGCGAATGCCTGTACACCGGGCCGGGCAAGACCGACGCGGAGCTGGAGGAGGCCATCGGCCGCGGCGTCCGCGTGTTCTCGGTGGAGTCGCCGTCCGACCTGCGGCACGTCGGCGCCGTGGCGAGCAGGCACGGCGTCACCGCCCAGTGCGTGCTGCGTGTCAACGACGCCACGCCAGGCGCGTCGACCGGCATCCGCATGATGGGCCGGCCGTCGCAGTTCGGCATCGACAGGGAGACGCTCGCGGAGACGATGCCGCGGCTCACCTCCGTGCCCGGCACCCGCGTGGTGGGCGCCCACTTCTTCACGATGAGCAACGCCGCCGACGAGGCCAGCCTGATCGGCGAGTACGAGCACGTCATCGAGCTGGCCGCGCGGCTGGAGCGCGAGGTGGGGCTGCCGCTCTCCTTCCTCGACATCGGCGGCGGGTTCGCCGCGCCGTACTCGGCGGCCGGCCGCCGCGTGGTGTATGACAAGCTGCGGCCGGAGCTGGAGCGGATCCTCGACCTCCACCTGCCGCGCTGGCGGGCCGGCGCCCCCCGGCTGGCCTGCGAGTCGGGCCGCTACCTGGTGGCCGGCGGCGGCTTCATGCTCTCCCGGGTGGTCAACGTCAAGCGCAGCCGCGGCCGCAGGTTCGTCATCCTCGACGCGGGGATCAACGCGCTCGGCGGCCTGTCCGGCCTGGGCCGGCTCCTGCCGGCGAAGGTCGAGGTGGCCGAGGGGGAGCGGACCGAGGTGGGCAGCCTGGTCGGCCCGCTGTGCACCCCGGGCGACTCGCTGGGGCGCGACGTGGCGCTGCCGGAGCTGTCGGAGGGCGACGTCGTGACCGTGCCCAACGTCGGCGCGTACGGCGTCACCGCCAGCCTGCTGGGTTTCCTGGGCAGACCCGCCCCGGCCGAGGTGGTCGTGCGCGGCGGCGAGGTGGTGTCGGTGTCCCGCATCCAGCTCGACCGCCGGTACGAGCCGGTCGGGTGAGCGGCCACCCGGGCGCCGAGACGGCCGCCCCGCCCCGCATGCCGCCCGCCGGGCGGCGGGGGACGGTGATCGTCACCACCGTCTCCTCCGACGCGCACACCTGGAACCTGGTGTACCTGCAGTTGCTCATCCAGGAGCTGGGCTACCACGTGGTCAACCTCGGCCCCTGCGTCCCCGACGACCTGCTGGTCGCCGAGTGCGGGCGGCACGCGCCGCAGATGGTCGTGGTGAGCAGCGTCAACGGCCACGGCTACCAGGAGGGCCTGCGCCTGGTCGGCCGGCTGCGCTCCGAGCCGGGGCTGGCGGCCGTCCCGGTGGTGATCGGCGGAAAGCTCGGCATCCAGGGCGGCGAGAGCGAGCGGCACGTCGCCGACCTGCTCGACGCGGGCTTCGACGCCGTGTTCGAGGAACGCGCCGGCGGGATGGTCTCCTTCCTGAACTTCGTCGCGTCGATCCCCCGGGGAGCCGCACGTGAGCTTCGGTGAGTTCGTGCGGCGCAACCGCGAACGCGGCGTGCTCGTCGTGCAGCCGCGCATGGGATTCTCCGACCCGCGGGTGATGCGTGCCGGTCTGGTGGCCACGCGCGACGCGCGCGCCACGACGGTCGGCACCCTCACGCTCGACAGCTACACCCGCGTCGGCGACCACGGCTCGGCCGCGCGGGCGCTGCGTGACGGGGTCGCGCTGAACGGGTACCCGATCGTCGCCCACCCCCCGGACACCACCCGCCGGATGCTCGGCGGCGTGCGGTCGGACGCCTTCCCGGTACAGGTGCGGCACGGTTCGCCGCGCCCGCTGGACATCTTCGCCGCCATGGCGGCGGCCGGGCTGGGCGACACCGAGGGCGGGCCGGTCTCGTACTGCCTGCCCTACGGGCGCGCCCCGCTGGACGAGTCGGTGGCCAACTGGCGCGCCTCCTGCCGGCTGCTGCTGGAGTCGGCCGTGGAGCCGCACCTGGAGACGTTCGGCGGCTGCATGATGGGGCAGCTCTGCCCGCCGAGCCAGCTCGTGGCGATCAGCGCCCTGGAGGGGCTGTTCTTCCGCCAGCAGGGCGTGCGGAGCATCTCGGTCAGCTACGCGCAGCAGACCAACCCGGCCCAGGACCGTGAGGCGGTGCACGCCCTGCGCGGGCTGTGCGCGCGGTTGCTGCCGGACGTCGACTGGCACGTCGTGGTCTACACCTACATGGGCATGTACCCGAGGACCGCCGGGGGCGCGCTGGGCCTGCTGACCGGTGCGGCGACGCTCGCGCTGAGCACCGGGGCCGAGCGGCTCATCGTCAAGACGGTCGCCGAGTCGCAGCGCATCCCCACCATCGCGGAGAACGTCGCCGCGCTGGAGCACGCCGCGGGCGTCCCGGCGGGCGCCGCGCCCGAGCCGGCCGCGGCGGCGGGCGGGGAGGTGTACCAGGAGGCGTACGCCATGGTGGAGGCGGTGCTGAACTGCGACGCCGACGTGGGCAACGCGCTGGTGCAGGCGTTCAAACGCGGCCTGCTCGACATCCCGTACTGCGTGCACCCCGACAACGCGGGACGGGCCAGGAGCTACATCACCGCCGACGGCAGGCTGCGCTGGGCCGACACGGGCTCGCTGCCGCTGGCGGGCGGGGGAGGCGCCGCGCGCCGGGGCGGCCTGACCTCGGCGGAGTTCATGTCCGCGCTGACCTACGTGCAGAACCGGTACGACACCGAAGCGATGGCGGCCCGCTCTTCGGCCGCGCTGCCATATGTCTTTCCCGGGCGAATCATCTGATTGCCTATTTGTTGGGCAACGCGTTTCCCGGATAACGGCCAACGAAATCTCCGGCCCATGCCACAGTGGTGAACCGGCGTCCGGGCGGGCGCCGTCGTTAGCGAACGTTCATCGGCATGGGCGGGGGTTTTTCGAGCCATGGTCGGCAGCGGGGAGGGCGCCGGTCCCGGGTGGGCGCGTGTCATGGTGCCGGCGCTGATCGGCGCGGCGGCGGTGCTGATCGCCTCCGCGGTCGGGTTCTCCGGGTCGACACGCGCCGTCTCCCCCTCGCCGGGCGCCGCCGCCGGGCCGTGCGAGCTGCTGGCGTCTCGCACGGCGGTGCGCCAGCACGATCAGGCGGTCACCTTCCCCGAGGTGTCGTACACGGTCGACGGCACGGGCGGCAGGCCGCGCATCGACCTCGCCGGCACCTACCAGGGCGTCATCGGGGAGGGCATGCGCGTCGTGGTCGTCGCGCAGGCCGATCCGCGCTCGCGCGACTCCACGCCCGAGCGGCGTCCCGGGGACGGCCGCTTCTACTACCAGCGCGAGCTGCGCGTCGACGTCGAGACGCGTTGCTGGTCGGCGCTGTCGCTGGCGCCGGGGTACCCCGGGTCCTCGGGGCTGGTGTGGCACCTCTACCTGGCCCTGGTGCCCGCCGATTTCCCCGTCACGTCCGTGTCCGCGCGGAACCAAGTGCTGGACGGCGTCTTCGCCCATCTGCAGATCCTCGCCATACTCACGGTTCCCACCTAGCACGCGTCATCCCAACGCCTTTTCCTGCTTTCCTCTTGTTCTGGAATAAGCGGCCTAATGCGGCGTGAGCGCTTTTGTCCCGCTTATCGCTGATTATCATTACCGGCCACGGTGAAGGGTAGAAAACAAGCGTCGGTACGCCGCTACCAAGGGGGGCAAATGATCAAGACACTCCACAAGATGGGCCTGCGCTCGCACATGATGTACACGGCGGGAATGGCCTCCATCGGCTTCACGGTCGTCTCCTGGGTCCTGTCCAAGGAGTACGAGGGCGACATCGCTCGCGCCGATCGCTGGGGCCTGTTCGTGGGGGAGTGGGCGCCGACGTTCTTCGCGTTGGGCGTCGGGCTCCGCATAGAGGAGATGCGCCACGAGTCGGGCATGAGCATGGGCGGCCAGGGCTACGAGGAGATGATGCCGGACGAGGCCATGAGCCGCCGTTACGGCAGCCGGACGCCCACGCGCATCTGAGGGCCCGCCGGGGCGCCCCGCCTGCGCACGGTAGGGACCGGCCGCGGTCGCGCGGCCGGTCCTCGCCGTCAGGGGGAGGTCACGTACTTGCGTGGGCGCAGCGCCTGGCCGCGCAGGGCGGTGAGGGCCGCGGCACGGCCGACCTCCGTGAGGCCGCCGCCGGCGACCGTCTGCTCGCCGGCCGGGGCGCTCGCCGGGGCGGCGCCGGTGGGGGAGAACAGGTGCAGCGCCTCCAGGCGGTGGTGCAGCTCGGTGAGCGGCGCGGCGACGTCCGCCGGGGTGGCCGTGCGCCAGCCCTCGCCGGTGACGACCTCGGTGATCCGCTCGGCCAGGGCCGCGCACGGCAGCGTGCCGCCGTCGGTCAGCAGCATCAGCCCGACCTCGCGCACCGACATCTCACGCTCGGACTCGCCGGTCGCGGGAGTCAGCAGGGCCGTGCTGGCGGCCTGCCACATGGCCGCGGGCTCGTCGAGCAGCCGCTGACCGGCCGGGGTCACCACCAGCCGCCTGCCCGTGCGCCGCACGGCGCGCATCTCGCGCTCGGTGATCCTGCGCAGCGTGCGCAGGGCGGCGACCCCGCTCTCGCTCCAGGTGCCCGCCATCGTCCAGCCGAACCGCTCGGCCGCCTCGGTGACCAGCGGGCGGGCGATGGTGTACCGCTGGGTGAGCGGCACGCCCCCGGGCCGGCCCGCCGCCTCCAGCAGCCAGCGCAGCGCGGCGAAGTGGGCGCCGCCGGGAGGGTCGATCGGCGCGTGCAGGCGCACCTCGAAGGGCTGGGCCAGCTCGCGGCGGGCCGCGCCGCGGCCGAGCACCCAGCGGTTGAGACGCTCGCCGTGCACGCGGTTCAGCCAGTTGTCGCCGCCCAGCTCGGCGCGCGGGGTCGTGAGCCACCGGCGGGTCAGGGCCTCGGCGCGGGCCTTCCAGGCGCTCGTGGCGGGCCGCAGGTCGCCGGAGACGACGGCGAGCTCCAGCGCGGCGGCGCAGGCGACGTGGGCGCCCAGCTCCTCGGGCCCCATGATCGAGCTCCAGCCGAGCTCCGGCACGTCGGGCGGCAGCACGCCGGTGGCGCCCAGGGCCCGCTGGTAGGCGGCGGTGCCGGCGTCCTCGCCCTCCTGGGCGTAGGTGCGCAGGATCTTCGCCGTGGACGGGGAGTCGCAGATCGCGGCGTAGCGGTGCATGTCGCCCAGGCGCAGCAGCCGTCCCAGCGCCGAGGCGATGGCGGCGTGGTCGCCGTTCAGCTTGAGCGGCAGCGTGAACCAGAGGAACTCGCAGACGTCGAGCTGGGTGATCGACTCCAGCGGCTCGGCGCCGGTGAGCCACTCGACGGCGACCCGTGCGTCGTCGACGGCCTCCGGACTGACGCGTTCGAGCTCGGTCAGGAGCGCGGCGACGTCGGGTGCGGGCATGCCCCGCAGTCTGCCGTATAGGGCCGGGCCCTGACGACGACCACCACCACGGACGATTTCCACGTCACCTACCTGTTAGAGCTGATAGTCAGAGTTTCATGAGATCGCGGTCATATCCAGCGGTCGAGAAGCATACGCCGATGCCAGTCGTCGTAGGGGATGATGTCGGCGGCGATGACGGGGTAGAGCCACCAGAAGTTAATCAGTGTCACGAGCACGAAGGCGCCCGTTATCGAGGCCCCGACGATGCGGCGCACCGGCCGGGTACCCGGCGGCCCGATCAGCAGCCCGGCCGCCAGGGTGAGGGCGAGGATCATGAAGGGGAGCATGGGGGCGGTGTAGAAGAGGAACATGGTGCGGTTGTCGGCGAGGGCGTAGTAGAACCACGGCACCCAGCCGACGGCGTAGGCGAGCAGCACGGCCCCGGCCCGCCAGTCGCGGGTGGCCACGTACCAGGCGATCAACGCCACCAGGGCCGCCACCGCGCCGAACCAGACGATCGGGGTGCCGACGCCGAGCACGGCCTGGGAGCACTTGGCGGCGCCGCAGCCGCCGGGACTCTCGTAGAAGAACGCGACGGGGCGCAGTAGCAGCGGCCACTGCCAGGGCTCCGACTGGTAGGGGTGCGACTGGTCGAGGCCGGTGTGGAAGCTCAGCACCATCCACTGGTAGTTCCACCAGGAGCGCAGCGAGTCGAAGACGAAGTACACGGGCCCGCTTGAGGTGGCTTGGGCCCAGTTGCGGCCGTAGCCGTAGGCGGTGGCGAACCACCCGCTCCAGGACGCCACATA
>NZ_JARWAC010000047.1 GCF_029846175.1 Sphaerisporangium sp. TRM90804
CGCCAGCACCGCTCCCCCCCCCCCCCCCCCCCCCCCCCCCCCCCCCCCCCCCCCCCCCACCCCCCCCCACACCCCCCCCCCCCCCCCCCCCCCCCCCCCCCCCCCCCCCCCCCCCCCCCCCCCGCCGCGCCCCCCCCCCCCCCCCCCCCCCCCCCCCCCCCCCCCCCCCACGCCTCTCGCCGTCCGCCCTGGTCAGCGGGCGCTTTCGGCTGCCTGCCCCACTGCCGGCGGACGGCGCTAGGGGTGACGGGGGGCGACAGGGGACGTTAAGGGTTGGTGGCCTCTGGGGTGCTCAGTAGCGTTCGGACCGATTCGAAGCCCACGGGAGACCTGCCCGAAACGGCGACCGCGTCAACGGGCGGTTCGCACCGGTTCCTCGACCAGATTCCTCGACCAGATTCCTCGACCAGATTCCTCGACCAGATTCCTCGACCAGAATGGAGCGCGTCGGTGAGCAACGAGCAGCGGCTTCTCGAATACCTGAAAAGAGCCACTGCCGATCTGCGAACCGCTCGCCGGCGACTCGCCGAGGCCGAACGCAGGGCCGCCGCCGGTCACCCCGACGAGCCGATCGCGATCGTCGGGATGGCGTGCCGCTACCCGGGCGGGGTGTCCTCCCCGGAGGACCTGTGGCGCCTGGTCGCCGGGGAAGTGGACGCGATCTCCCGGTTCCCCGGGGACCGCGGCTGGGACCAGAGCCTCTACGACCCCGAGCCGGGAAGGCCTGGCCGGACCTACACCCGCGAGGGCGGGTTCCTGCGGGACGCGGCGGAGTTCGACCCCGGCTTTTTCGGGATCAGCCCGAACGAGGCCCGGAACATGGACCCGCAGCAGCGGCTGCTCCTGGAGACGTCGTGGGAGGCCGTCGAGCGCGCGGGCATCGACCCGACGACGCTGGAGGGCAGCGCGACCGGCGTGTTCGCCGGGGTGATGTACCACGACTACGCCCTCGGCCGCGACCCCGGAAGCACCAGCGCGGGCAGCGTGGTCACCGGCCGCGTGGCCTACACGCTGGGGCTGGAGGGCCCGGCGGTGACCGTGGACACGGCGTGTTCGTCGTCGCTGGTGGCGTTGCACCTGGCGGCCCAGGCTCTGCGCTCCGGGGAGTGCTCCCTGGCGCTGGCCGGAGGCGTCACCGTGATGCCGACCCCCGACATGTTCGTCTACTTCAGTACCCAGCGGGGCATCGCGGCGAACGGCCGCACCAAGTCGTTCGCCGCGTCGGCAGACGGCATGACCTGCGCCGAGGGCGCGGGCGTCCTGCTGTTGGAGCGGCTTTCTGATGCTCGTCGTCTTGGTCATCCGGTGCTGGCGGTGGTGCGTGGCTCCGCCGTCAATCAGGACGGTGCGTCCAATGGGTTGACGGCGCCGAATGGTCCGTCTCAGCAGCGGGTGATTCGTGCGGCGTTGGTGAACGCCGGGGTGTCGGTTTCTGAGGTTGACGTGGTGGAGGCGCACGGTACGGGGACCACGTTGGGGGATCCGATCGAGGCGCAGGCGCTGCTGGCGACCTACGGCCAGGGGCGTGGGGGTGGTCGTCCGCTGTGGTTGGGGTCGATCAAGTCGAACATGGGTCATACGCAGGCGGCTGCGGGTGTGGCTGGTGTGATCAAGATGGTGATGGCGATGCGGCACGGGGTGTTGCCGCGTACGTTGCACGTGGACGCGCCTTCGCCGCAGGTGGACTGGTCCGAGGGCGCCGTCGAGCTGCTGACCGAGGCCCGCGCCTGGCCGGTCGAGGGCCGTCCGCGCCGGGCGGGGGTGTCGTCGTTCGGGATCAGCGGCACGAACGCCCACGTGATCGTCGAACAGGCCTCCGAACCCGCGACCGTCGCCCCGACCGGTGCCGAAGCCGGGCCCGATGCGCCTGACGCCGCCTTCGAGGCCGTGGCCGGGGATCGTCCCCGGCGCGGCACCGGAACACCGGTGGTCTCGTTGCCGGTGGTCCCGTGGGTGCTGTCCGGCAAGACGGCCGGGGCGCTGCGTGCGCAGGCCGGCCGTCTCCTGGCGCACCTGCGGGCCGCCGAGGGCGGCGCGGACGGCGTCGTCCCCGAGAGTGCGGGCGCCGAGCGCGTCGGCGGTGGGAGCGATCGCGGCGAGAGTGGCGGCCCGGCAGGCCACGTCCTGGATGTGGGCCATTCACTCGCGATCGGCCGCGCGAGGTTCGATCACCGCGCGGTGGTGGTGGGCGCGGACCGTGAGGAGTTGCTGGCCGGTCTGGCCGCCCTGTCCCAAGACGGCACCGGAGTGGCCACCGGTATAGCGGCGCGTCCGGGCAAGCTGGGGGTGCTGTTCACCGGTCAGGGTGCGCAGCGCCTGGGCATGGGCCGGGAGCTGTATGAGGGCTTCCCGGTGTTCGCCGAGGCGTTCGACGCGGTGGCGGCCGAGATTGACCCGTTGCTGGGTGTGAGCCTGCGTGAGGTGATGTGGGGCCGGACCCACGACCAGGAGCAGACCGACGAGCACTACCGGGAGCAGACTGACCAGCAGGACGGGTCCCACAGCGTTGAGCAGGACACCGAGCGGTTGAATGCGACGGGGTTCGCTCAGCCGGCGTTGTTCGCGTTCGAGGTGGCAGTGTTCCGGCTGCTCCAGGCCTGGGGTGTGCGTCCTGACGTTCTGGTGGGTCATTCCATCGGTGAGCTGGCGGCGGCGCATGTCGCCGGGGTGTTCTCACTGTCCGATGCGGCGCGTCTTGTGGTGGCGCGTGGCCGGTTGATGCAGGAGTTGCCCTCCGGCGGAGTCATGGTCGCGATCCAGGCGACCGAGCAGGAGATCACCCCGTGGTTGTCGGAGGGGGTGTCGCTTGCGGCGGTCAACGGCCCGCAGGCCGTCGTCGTCTCCGGGGTGGCCGACGCCGTCGAGCGAGTCCAAGCCGAGTTCGAGGCACTGGGCCGCCGGGTGTCGAAGCTGGCGGTCTCGCACGCCTTCCACTCGGCGCTCATGGAGCCGATGCTGGACGACTTCGCCGCCGTGGCCGCACAGGTCACCTACCAGGAACCGCAGATCCCCGTCGTCTCCACGGTGACCGGTCAGGTCGCCGATCTGACGGACCCGGCCTACTGGGTGGAGCAGGTGCGCAGGCCGGTCAGGTTCGCCGACGCCGTGCGGCATGTTCACGCCCAAGGTGTGACCCGGCTGGTCGAGGTCGGTCCGGACGCGGTGCTCACCGGCATGGCCGCCCAGTGCCTGGAGTCGAGTCAGGCGGTGGCGCAGGGTACGCAGGGGGCCGATCGGGTCGTGCTGGTGGCGGCGCAGCGGCGTAACCGTCCCCAGGCGCACACGCTGGTCTCCGCGCTGGGCCAGCTGCACACGGCCGGGGTTCACGTCGACTGGCGGGCGTTCTTCGCGGGCACCGGAGCCGGGAAGGCCGACCTGCCCACCTACGCCTTCCAGCGCGAACGCTACTGGGCCGGTCCGGTGACGGGCGGGGACGTGGCGGACGCCGGTATCGACCCCGTCAGCCACCCGATCGTCGCCGCCCGCGTGCCGGCTCCGCCGGACGCCGACCTCGTCCTGACGGGCAGGCTTTCACCCCGGCGGCAGCCGTGGCTCCGAGACCACACCGTGTTCGGCACGCCGGTGCTTCCCGGCGCGTGCCTGGTAGATCTCGCCTTGCTGGCCGCCGGTCACACGGCCACCACGGTCCTGCGCGAGCTTACGGCCGAGTACCCCGTCGTGCTTCCCGAGGCGGGCGACGTCGCCCTGCGCATCGTGATCGAGCCACCCGCCCAGGACGAGACCCGCGCCCTGGCCATCTACACCCGCGCCCCGGCCGACGGGCCGTGGTCACGCCACGCCACGGGCGTCCTCGCCACCGCCCCAGTTTCCACAGCCTCCGCCGCTCGCACCGCTTCCAAGGCGTCGTCGGACGTGAGGACTCCGGCCGTGTGGCCTCCGGCGGGTGCCGAACCGATCGACCTTGCGGACGCGGACGCCACGATGCTGGCTCGCGGTCATGACCACGGGCCGGCGCTGCGGAGTCTGGTCGCCGCCTGGCGGCTCGGTGACGAGCTGTTCGCGGAGGTCGCGGTCGCCGTCGGCGAAGACGGCGACGGCCGGTTCGTGCTCCACCCCGCGCTGCTGCATCCCGTGCTGCAACTGGCGCTGGTCACCGGGCCGGGAGAGCATCCGCTGCTGCCCGCCACCTGGCGGGGGGTCGTCGTGCACGCCACCGGCGCCACCGCCCTGCGGATAAGCGTCCGGCCCGCCCCGGACGGCGGTGCCGCGCTGACCGTCACCGACCCGGCCGGCGCTCCGGTGCTCACCGTGGAGTCGGTCACCCACAGGCCAGTGCCCGCCGAGCACCTCGCCGATCCCGCCGAGCTGCTGCGGCTCGACTGGGCGCCCGTCTCGGCCCCGCTGCCCGTCTCGGCCCCGCTGCCCGTCTCGGCCCCGCTGCCCGTCTCGGCCCCGCCGGCCGTCACGGACGCGCCATCGGTCACGGCCCCGCCGTCCGTCACGGACGACGACGAGCCCGCCGGATACCTCTGGGCGCCCGAGCCCGCCGGATACCTCTGGGCTCCCGAGCCCGGTGACCGGGCGAGGGTGCTGAAGGAGATCCACGACCTGCTGGGCGGGGATGAGCGGGAAGAGCGGCTGGTCGTCGTCACCCCTGACGCCACGGTGGCGGCGCTGATGCGAGCCGCGCAGGCCGAACATCCGGGCCGGTTCGTGCTCGTGCACGCCGACGCGGAGCCCGAGCCCGCACGGATCCACGCCGCCCTCGCGACGGGCGAGCCCGAGGTCGCCCTGCGCGGCGACGTGTTGATGTCACCTCGCCTGGCCAAGGCGACGGACGGCGGGTTCGCTTCGACGAGCTCCGCCGGGCCCCTGCCGGACCTCTCCGATGGGACGGTGCTGGTCACGGGGGACGGTGGGATGTTCCTGCGTCACCTGGTGACCGCCTACGGCGCTCGGCGGCTGCTGATCCTGGGAGGGCGGGAGCCCGCCCGGGAACTGGACGGGCTGGACGTCGACGTGCGCGCCGTCCCCGCCGATCCGGCGGATCCCGACGCCGTCTCCGCCGCCCTGAACGCCCTCCCGGCCGAGCACCCGCTCAAGGCGGTCCTGCACGTGGCCCCGGGCGCCCGCCCGACGCCGCTGGCGCGGCTCGACGACGCCGAACTCGGCACGGCCCTGCGCGCGGCGGTGGAGCCCGCGCGGATGCTCGACGAGCTGACCCGCTCCCACGACCTCGCCGCCTTCATCCTGGTCGTGTCCTCGGCCGCCGTGCTGCCCGGCGCGGGACAGGCCGTGCAGGCAGCGGTCGGCGCCGCCCTGATCGAGGTGGCCACCCGGCGCACCGAACTCGGCCTGCCGGCGGTGTGCCTGGCACTCGGCCCGTACGACGACCGCGAGCCAGGCGCCGACCGCGAGCCAGGCGGCGATGGCGACCACGCCCGTGACCGTGAGAACGGTGGTGATGGCGCTCGTGGCCGTGAGAACGGTGGCGACGGCGGCCGTGGCCTTAGCGGTGGTGGTCATGGTGACAGTGACGGTGCCCGTCATGGTGAGAGGGGCTCCGGCGGCGACCCCGGTCGCGCGCCCGATGGTGGCCTGGCCGTCGACCGTGGCCGTGGCGTGGGGGTGAGCGGGCTCCGGGCCGTGGCGGTCGGGGAGGTGCCGGGGCTGCTGGATGGGGCGCTGCGCCTGGGCGTCCCCGCTGTTCTCGGCCTGCGGCTGGATCGGGGCGGCCCGCGAGGTCTTCCCGCCGGGGCGCCGGTCCTGCTGCGCACCCTGGGCACGGGCGGTACCGCCGATGCCGTGGGGCGGGAGCGGTTGCGGGAGCTCGGTCGTGTGGCCGGGGACGCTGCCGGGCTTCAGGCGAAGCTCGGCGCGCTCGCCCCGGACGAGCGGCTGCGGGCCCTGCTCGACCTGGTGCGCACGCACGCCGCCGCCGTGCTGGGGCACGCGTCCGCGGCGGACGTCGAGGCCGACCGGGCGTTTCAGGACCTCGGGTTCGACTCGCTGGCCGCCACCCAGCTCCGCGACCGGCTCGCCGCCGCCACCGGGCTGGAGGTGCCGGCCACGCTGGTCTTCGACCACCCCACCCCCCGCGCCGCCGCCGCCATGCTCGGCGAGCGGATCGCACCCGGGGGCGGTGACCCGGCCGCGGCCATGCAAGCCGACCTCGACCGGTTCGAGGCCGCCCTCGCCACGTTCGCCGGGCATGGCGGCGAGCCCGGAGGCCGCGCTGAGTCCGGCCGGTCCGGCGCCGAAGCGGTGGTCGCCCGGCTGGAGGCGATCCTGCGCGGCTGGCACGACGCTCACGGCGACCCGGTCTCCGGCACGCCGCAGCACACCGGCCTGGACACGGCCACCGATGAGGAGCTGTTCGACGTGCTCGACAGCGAGCTCGGCATCTCCTAGACCCGCGACCGCTTCGAGATTGGTTGAGGTTTCAATGAGCGGTGACGACAAGCTCCGGGACTACCTCAGGCGGGCCACCGTCGAGCTGCAGCAGACCAGGCGTAGGTTGCGCGAGGCGGAGGCTCGCCCGCACGAACCGGTGGCCATCGTCTCCATGAGCTGCCGCTTCCCCGGCGGCGTGCGCTCGCCTGAGGAACTGTGGGAACTGGTCGCCGCGGGCACCGACGCGATCACGATGTTCCCCTCCGACCGAGGCTGGGACGTCGACGGCCTGTACGACCCCGAGCCGGCCACGCCGGGCAGGACCTACTGCCGCGAAGGCGGGTTCCTGCACGACGCCGCCGAGTTCGACGCCGAGTTCTTCAAGATCAGCCCGCGCGAGGCGCGGGACACCGACCCGCAGCAGCGGCTGCTGCTGGAGCTGGCCTGGGAGGCCGTCGAGCGCGCCCGCATCGACCCGGCCTCGCTCAAGGGCAGCCGCACGGGCGTGTTCGCCGGGGTCGTCTACCACGACTACCCGGGCGGCGGCGGGACCGGCGGGCTGGCCAGCGTCGCGTCGGGGCGGATCGCCTACGTGCTCGGCCTTGAAGGGCCCGCCGTCACGGTGGACACCGCGTGCTCGTCCTCGCTCGTCGCGCTCCACCTGGCGGTCCAGGCGGTCCGCTCGGGCGAGTGCTCGGCCGCCCTCGCCGGCGGCATCACGGTGATGGGCACGCCGGACTCGTTCGTGGGTTTCAGTCAGGACCGCGGCCTGGCCCCGGACGGCCGGTGCAAGTCGTTCGCCGCGGCGGCGGACGGCACCACCTGGTCAGAAGGCGCGGGCATGGTGCTGGTCGAGCGCCTGTCCGAGGCGCGGCGCCTCGGCCACCCGGTGCTGGCCGTCGTGCGCGGATCGGCGGTCAACTCCGACGGCGCGTCCAACGGGCTGACGGCCCCCAACGGCCCGGCCCAGCAACGGGTGATCCGCCAGGCGCTGGCCGCCGCGCAGGTCTCGGCCGCCGAGGTCGACGTGGTGGAGGCGCACGGCACCGGAACCGTTCTCGGCGACCCGATCGAGGCCCAGGCGCTGATCGCCACCTACGGCCGGGAGCGGCCCGCCGGACAGGCGCTGTGGCTGGGCTCCTTCAAGTCCAACATCGGCCACGCCCAGGCCGCGGCCGGCATAGGCGGCCTGATCAAGATGGTGCAGGCCATGCGGCACGGCGTCCTGCCGCGCACCCTGCACGTCGACGCCCCCAGCCCGATGGTCGACTGGTCCGCCGGCGCCGTCAGGCTGCTGACCGACCCCACCCCCTGGCCCGACCACGGCCGCCCCCGGCGCGCGGCCATCTCGTCCTTCGGCCTCAGCGGCACCAACGCCCACGTCATCGTCGAACAGGCCCCGGCCGAGGAGGGACCCGCCCCCGCGCCGCACCCGGCCCCCGAGCGGCTAAGCGGTACCGAGGCGGGCGGGGTGGTGCCGGTTGCCGTGTCGGCGCACGGCGATGCCGCGCTGGCCGCGCAGGCGGGCAGGGTTGCCGAGCACGTCGCCGGGGACCCGGCGGGCGGGGTGGTGCCGGTTGCCGTGTCGGCGCACAGTGCCGCCGCGTTGGCCGCGCAGGCGGGCAGGGTTGCCGACCATGTCGCCGGGGATCCGGCGGGCGGGCTTCTCGACCTGGGCTTCTCGCTGGCCACGACGCGCGCCGCGCTGGAGCACCGGGCGACGATCCTGGCGGCGGACCGGGACGAGCTGGTACGTGGACTGCGGGCCCTCGCCGAAGGGGCGCCGGCGAGCGGGATCGTCACCGGGACGGCCACCCCGGACGCGCTGACCGCCTACCTGTTCACCGGCCAGGGCGCGCAGCGTCTCGGCATGGGACGAGAGGCGCACGCGGCGTACGCGGCGTTCGCCGAGGCCTTCGACGAGGTGCTCCAGGCGTTCGGACCCCACCTGGACGCGCCGCTGCGCGAGGTCATGTGGGGCACGGACCGGGAGCGGCTCGACCGCACCGAGTACGCGCAGCCCGCCCTGTTCGCCGTCGAGGTCGCGCTGTTCCGGCTGCTCGACTCCTGGGGCGTGCGCCCGGACCACCTCGCCGGGCACTCCATCGGGGAGCTGGCCGCCGCGCACGTCGCCGGTGTGCTCTCCCTGGAGGACGCCGCCCGGCTGGTCGCCGCGCGCGGCAGGCTGATGCAGGCGCTGCCGCCCGGCGGCGCCATGGCCGCCGTGGAAGCCGGGGCCGAGGAGGTCGCGCCGCTGCTCACCGCCCGGGTCGGCGTCGCCGCGCACAACGGGCCCCGCGCGGTCGTCGTCAGCGGCGAGGAAGACGCGGTGGGCGACATCGTGGCGCACTTCGCGGCCCTGGGCCGCAGGACCCGGCGGCTGGCCGTGTCCCACGCCTTCCACTCTCCCCTGATGGAGCCCATGCTCGCCGAGTTCCGCGCCGTCGCCGAGCGGATCTCTTACCACGAACCCCGGATCCCCATCGTCTCCACCGTCACCGGCGACCTGGCAGAGGCCGGTGACCTGCGCACACCGGACTACTGGGGGCGGCACGTACGCCAGACCGTCCGCTTCCACGACGCCGTCCGCGTGCTTGAGGCCAAGGGCGTGCGCACGTTCCTGGAGCTGGGCCCGGACGCCGCCCTCACCCCCATGGGCGCCGACTGCCTGCCCACCGGGTCCGGCGCCGCATTCGCGGCCGTGCTGCGGGCCGGCCGGAGCGAGCGGCGCGAGCTGGTGACGGCCCTGTCCACCGCCCACGTACGCGGGGTGGCGGTCGACTGGCGCGCGTTCTTCGCCGGCAGCGGCGCACAGGCCGTGGACCTGCCGACGTTCGCGTTCCAGCGCAGGCACTACTGGGCCGTGGACCCGGGCCCGGCCGCCGTGCCCGTCGCCGCTGGACGTGACGAGTCGGTGTTCTGGGACGCGATCGAGCGGGTCGACACCGCCTCGCTCGCCGAACGGCTGGGCCTGGACCCCGCCGTGCTGGCCCCCGTGGTGCCGGCGCTGTCGGCCTGGCGCGTCCGGCAGCGCGAAGAGGCCGAGATCGACGATGTCTGCTACCGGCTCACCTGGGCCCCCGTCGCCGACGCCGGCTCGCCTCAGGCGCCGGCCCCGGGCCACTGGCTCGTGCTGCTGCCGTCGGACGGCGGCAAGCAGGCCACCGCGATCACCGAGGCGCTCGCCGCGAGCGGCACGCGGGTGCTCGTGCTGGACGCGGGCGGCGCCGACCGGTCGGCCATGGCGGAGCTGCTGGCCGGCGACCCCCCGGCGGGCGGGCCGCCCGCGTGGGCCGCCGACCTCGACGGCGCCGGGCGGCTGGACGGCCAGGCGGGTGAGGCTCCCGTCGGCGTGCTCTCCCTGCTGGCGCTGGACGAGCGGCCGCATCCATCGCACCCCGCGCTCTCCCGCGGCCTGGCCGACACGGTCACGCTCGTCCAGGCCCTCGCCGACCGCGGCTGGACCGCCCCGCTGTGGTGCCTCACCAGCGGCGCGGTCGCCACCGACGCCGACACCGGCCCCGTCAGCCCGTGGCAGACCGCCGTGTGGGGACTGGGCGCCGGCCTGGCCCTCGACCACCCGGCGACCTGGGGCGGTCTCGTCGACCTCCCCCCGGACGTGGACGAGCGCATCGCCGGACGCCTCCGCGCCGTCCTGACCGGCCAGACCGGCGAGGACCAGGTGGCGATCCGCCCCGCAGGCGTCTTCGCCCGCCGGCTGACCCGCCCGGCCACGTCCCCGAAGACCAGGCCCGCCGCGTCCCCGGTGACCGCGCCGGAGGGAGCCATGGCGACCAGGCCGGAGGCGTCCCCGGCGATCACGCCGGAGGGAGCCATGGCGACCAGGCCGGAGGCGTCCCCGGCGATCACGCCGGAGGGAGCCACGGCGACCAAGCCGGACGCGTCCCCGGTGACCGCGCCGGACGGGTCCCCGGCGACCAGGCCGGCCGCGTCCCGGGCGGGCGGGGTGGACGCGTCCCCGGCGACCCGCCCGGACGGGTCCACAGCGGGCGGGGGGTGGCGGGCGCGTGGCACTGTGCTGGTCACCGGGGGCACCGGTGGGCTCGGGGCGCACGTCGCGCGGATGCTGGCGGCGGACGGGGCGCGCCGTCTCGTGCTGACCAGCCGCCGGGGCGCGGCGGCGCCGGGCGCCGCCGAACTGGTGCGGGAGCTGAGCGCCCAGGGCGCCGAGGTGCTCGTCGAAGCCTGCGACGTCGCGGACCACGCGTCGGTGCGCGCCCTGCTGGACGGCCTGCCGGGCGACGTCCCGCTCACCGCCGTGGTGCACGCGGCGGGCCTAGCCCAGCGGCCCGCCACCTGCGGTGAGCTCACCCTGGCCGAGGTCGCCGAGGTGGCCGCCGCCAAGGTCCTCGGCGCCCGGCACCTCGACGACCTGCTGGGCCACGCCGAACTGGACGCGTTCGTGCTGTTCTCCTCCGGCGCCGCCGTCTGGGGAAGCGCGGGCCAGGCCGCGTACGGCGCGGCCAACGCCTTCCTCGACGGGCTGGCGCGGCGGCGGCGCGCCCGGGGCCTCGCCGCGACCTCGGTCGCGTGGGGATCGTGGGACGGCGGCATGGTGGACGCCGAGCTCAGCGCCGCCCTGCGCCGCATCGGCGCCCCGGCGATGCGCCCGGCGCTCGCCATCGGCGCGCTGCGCCGCGTCCTGGCGGGCGGCGACGCACACCCGGTGGTCGCCGAGTTCGACTGGGCCCGCTTCGCCCCCACCTACGTGCTCGCCCGCCCCCGCCCGCTGCTCGACGCCCTGCCCGAGGCGCGTGCCGCGCTCGACGGCGGCCCCGAACCCGCCGGCGGCGGCTCCGGCCTGGTCTCGCGCCTGGCGGGGATGACCGCGGCGGACCAGCACGCCACCCTGCTCGACCTGGTGCGCTCGCATGTCGCGGCGCTGCTCGGCCACGACGGACCGGCCGGCGTCCAGCCCGAACGGGCCTTCGGCGACCTGGGGTTCGACTCGGTGGCGGCGGTCGACCTGCGCACCAGGCTCGGCACCGCGACGGGCCGCACCCTGCCCACGAGCATGGTCTTCGACCACCCGACGCCCGACGCGCTCGCCGCGTACCTGCGGTCGGAGCTGTGCCAGGACGACGACGCACTTCTCCCGGTGCCCGCCCAGCTCGACCGCCTGGAGCAGGCCGTGGCGGACATGCCCGTCGACGAGATCGAACGCACCAGGATCGCCACCCGCCTGCAGAGCATGCTGACCCGGCTCACCGAGACCATCGGCGCCGCCGACGGCCCGGACGTCGGCGCCCGGCTCGAAACCGCGTCCGCCGACGACGTCTTCGCCTTCATCGACAGAGAACTCGGCCTCGCCTGAGCGACCACGCGACCCGACACAAGGACTTGGTGGGACTACAGATGGCCAACGACGAGAAGCTGCTCGACTACCTCAAGCGGGTCACCGCGGACCTGCACCAGACCCGCCGCAGGCTCCAGGAAGTGGAGAACGCCGACCAAGAGCCGATCGCCATCGTCGCGATGAGCTGCCGCTACCCCGGCGGGGTGCGGTCACCGGAGGACCTGTGGCGGCTGGTCGCCGAGGGCCGCGACGCCGTCTCCCGCTTCCCGGACGACCGAGGCTGGGACCTCGACCGCCTGCGCGGCGACGCGGGCGGCGCCACCGGCACCAGCTACGTCGACGAGGGCGGCTTCCTGACCGGCGCGGCCGACTTCGACCCCGCGTTCTTCGGGATCAGCCCGCGCGAGGCCCTCGCGATGGACCCGCAGCAGCGGCTGCTCCTGGAGATCTGCTGGGAGGCCGTCGAGCGCGCCGGCATCCGCCCGGAGGCGCTGCGCGGCAAGCCGGTCGGCGTGTTCGCCGGCTCCGGCATCCAGGACTACGTCCACCTGCTGGGCGCCGCGCCGGAGGTCGCCGAGGCGTACATGACCACCGCGACCGCCGCCGCGGTGATCTCCGGCCGCGTCGCGTACACGCTGGGCCTGGAGGGGCCCGCCGTCACGGTCGACACGGCGTGTTCGTCGTCCCTGGTGGCGATGCACCTGGCCGCGCAGGCGCTGCGCAAGCGGGAGTGCACGCTGGCCCTCGCGGGCGGGGTGATGGTGATGTGCACGCCGTCGCCCTTCGTCGCGTTCAGCAAGCAGCGCGGCCTCGCCCCGGACGGCCGCTGCAAGGCGTTCGCCGACGGCGCGGACGGCACCGGATGGGCCGAGGGCGCCGGCGTCCTGCTGCTCGAACGCCTCTCGGACGCGCGGCGCAACGGCCACCCGGTGCTGGCCGTGGTGCGCGGGAGCGCCGTCAACTCCGACGGCGCCTCGCACGGGCTGACCGCGCCGAACGGCACGGCGCAGCAGCGGGTGATCCGCGAGGCGCTCGTGAACGCGGGCGTCACCGGGGCGGAGGTCGACGCCGTCGAGGGCCACGGCACGGGCACCACGCTCGGTGACCCCATCGAGGCGCAGGCGCTGCTGGCGACCTACGGCCAGGGGCGCGCGGCCGACCGTCCGCTGTGGCTGGGCTCGATCAAGTCGAACATCGGGCACGCGCAGGCCGCCGCGGGCGTGAGCGGCGTCATCAAGATGGTCATGGCCATGCGGCACGGCCTGCTGCCGCGCACTCTGCACGTGGACAGGCCGTCCACCCACGTCGACTGGTCGGCCGGGCGGGTGGAGTTGCTGTCCGAGGCCCGTGATTGGCCGGTTGAGGGCCGTCCGCGCCGGGCCGGGGTCTCGTCGTTCGGCGTCAGCGGCACCAACGCGCACGTGGTGCTGGAGCAGGCACCCGAGCAGGGGGCCGACGAGCCGGAGGCCGGGGATTCCGCGGCGACCCCGGCGGCGGCCGCGTCCCTGCCGGTGGTGCCGTGGGTGCTGTCGGCCAAGACGGCCGGGGCGTTGCGCGCGCAGGCCGAGCGGTTGCTGGCACACGTGCGGGCCACCGGCGAAGCCTCCGAAGGCCCCGGCCCGGTCGGCGACGTGCTCGACGTCGGTTACTCGCTGGCGACCGGCCGCGCGACCTGGAACCACCGCGCGGTGGTGGTGGGCGCCGACCGCGAGGAGCTGCTGGCCGCTCTGGCCGCCCTGTCTCAGAGCGGCGAGGGTGCGGCGGCCCGGCCCGGCAAGCTGGGGGTGCTGTTCACCGGTCAGGGTGCGCAGCGGCTGGGTATGGGCCGGGAGCTGTATGAGGGTTTCCCGGTGTTCGCGGAGGCGTTCGACGCGGTGGCGGCCGAGATCGACCTGTTGCTGGGTGTGAGCCTGCGTGAGGTGATGTGGGGTGCGGACGCCGAGCGGTTGAACGGGACGGGGTTCGCTCAGCCTGCGTTGTTCGCGTTCGAGGTGGCGTTGTTCCGGCTGCTGGGCGCGTGGGGGGTACGGCCGGACGTTCTGGTGGGTCACTCGATCGGTGAGTTGGCGGCCGCGCACGTGGCCGGGGTGTTCTCGTTGGCTGATGCGGCGCGGCTGGTGGTGGCGCGTGGTCGGTTGATGCAGGAGTTGCCCTCCGGTGGAGTCATGGTCGCGATTCAGGCCAGCGAGGTTGAAGTCGAACCGTGGCTGTCGGAGGGGGTGTCACTGGCGGCCGTCAACGGCCCGCAGGCCGTCGTCATCTCCGGAGTCGCCTCGGCCGTGGAACACGTCCAGGCCGAGTTCGAGAAGCTGGGCCGCCGGGTATCGAAGCTCGCTGTCTCCCACGCCTTCCACTCGGTCCTGATGGAGCCGATGCTGGAGGACTTCGCGGTCGTGGCCGGGCAGGTCACCTACCAGGAACCGCAGATCCCGGTCGTCTCCACGGTGACCGGCCAAATCGCCGACCTCACGGACCCCGCCTACTGGGTGGACCAGGTCCGCAAGCCGGTCCGGTTCGCCGACGCGGTACGGGATGCCGAGTCCCGGGGAGTGCGGACCTTCCTGGAGGTGGGACCCGACGCGGTGCTGACCGCGATGGCGGCCCAGAGCGTCGAGTCCACGGATGCGGTGCTGGTGGCGGCGCAGCGGCGTAACCGTCCGCAGGCGCACACGCTGGTGTCGGCGCTGGGTGAGCTGCATGTCGC
>NZ_JARWAC010000048.1 GCF_029846175.1 Sphaerisporangium sp. TRM90804
TGCTTATAGGTATCAAGGCGACGGCGCTCCGCGCCGCCGCACGGCCCGCCGCCCGCTCCGCCCGGCCGGGCGTGCGGGGGGGGGGGGGGGGGCCGCCCCGCGGGGGGGCCCCGGCCCCCCCCCCCCCACCCCCCCCCCCCGGGGGCCGGGGGGCCCGGGCCCCCCGGCCCGCCGCGCCGAACCGTGGAAGGCCCGGGCCACCGAAGGGAGCGAACGCGACGCCGCCGGGTATGGCGGGACCATCCCGCCCACCACCGCCCGGACCGGCCCGGCCCGGCCGCCGTACACGGCGCCGACCTCGCCACACCACAACACCGGCGCCGGGTGGGTTCGCCAGGGTGTGGCGGGGGCGGGCGTATGGCGTGTTCGGATTGGTGGTGGCGGGGTGACGGGGCTCGGCCGGGCCTGTGGGAGGGGTGGTGGACGGGTTAGCGGGTCTTGGTGTTCGGCTGCTCTTCGGACGGCTTGTCGGCGGGCTTGGCGGGGCCGTCGACCGGCTTGCCTTCGGGGCGGTGGGGGGCGTCGGACGGGTTGGCGTGCTTGTCGGTGGGGTTCTTGTCGGACGGCAGTTGCTCGATCTGGTCGGCGGGGGGCGGCTGTACGGTCACGGCGGTGCCGAAGTCGGTGAAGTCGGTGACGTTGCGCTGGCCGGTGTCGCTGAAGGCCACTTCCAGGCGGCGGACGCGTCCCTGCTCGTCGACGTCGACGGTTCCGGTGGCGTCCGGTGAGGCGCCCTGGAGCTTGCCGGGGCCGGCGTCCTGGCCCTCGAGCGCGAACGTGAACCGCTGCCCGCTCCAGCCCTCGCCGGAGGCCGGGCCGCCTTCGCGGACGTCGGTGGCCGACCTCAGCCGCTCCAGCGCCGCCTGGGGGTCCAGCGGGGCGAGTTTGACCAGGGCGATCACCTGCGGGGCGCTGTTCAGCTCGCCCTCGATGCGGGGGCCGGCCATCCACTTGGCGCCGTGGCCGGTTCTGACGTACATCAGGTCGCCGACGAACCGGGTCTCGGCCCCGTTGGCCGGCTGGGTGACGTAGCCCACGCGCCGGGCGGGGTCGAAGGCGCCGTCGAACGCCTTGTGGCCGCTGGTGCCGTGTATGCGGTAGCTCTCGCTGCCGGTGCTGGCGGCCGCGGCCGCCACCTGCGCCTGCGCCGAGGGCTGGCTCCCGGGCAGGACCAGCACGACCGCGCTCGCGGCGGCGGCCAGGCCGGCCGCGGTGAGCGCCGGCACCAGCACCCGGGTCCGGCGGCGCCGGGGCGTCGCCGCCGGCAGGAGGTCGATGCCGGCGGGCCGGTCCTCGGTGGCTTTGATGAGCAACGCGCGCAGTTCCTTCTCATCCATGAACGGCTCCTCGTGTCGGTTCGTCACCGGATCCCACTCCCTTCCTCCTCGGTTCGGTTGACCAGCGTGTCGGGTGGTATCAGCCGCCGCATCGCCCGCAGGCCGCGGTGGGTGTGGGTCTTGACCGTCCCGGCCGAGCAGCCCATCAGGTCGGCGACCTCCTGTTCGGGCAGGTCGGCGAAGAACCGCAGCACCAGTGCCGTGCGCTGGCGGGCGGGCAGCTTGGCCAGCGCGTTGCGGACGTCCTCGGCCACGGCCAGCGCCTCCGCCAGCTCGCCGGGGCCGGGCAGGTTGGGCATCTCGGCGCGCGGGATCTCGCGGCGCCACCGGGCGCGCCACCAGGACCGGTGGGTGTTGACCAGGATGCGGCGCAGGTAGGCGTCGGGCTCGGTGCTGGTGTCCAGCCGGGGCCACGCCCGGTACAGCTTGCCCAGGCAGGACTGCATCAGGTCCTCGGCCGTGTGCCAGTTCCCGGTGAGCAGTACCGCCGTTCTCAGATGGTGCTCTCCCCGGTGTCGCACGAAGTCCGCGAAGTCCGCGTCCACCCGGTCTCCTCTCGTCGGTGAAAGCCACCCCTGACACGCCGTGAGCCCCGCCGGGGGTTGACCGGGAGCGCACGCGTTCTTGACCCGGCGTCCCCCCCGGCCCGCCTGCCCGGCGGGCGGCCACCCGCGTCCCCGGCGGGCGGCCGACCGAGACGGCACCGGTGCCGGTGCCGTCTCGCGGGCGGCGCGGCCCGGCGCGCCCCCCCTTGGGACGCCGGGACGGTCGCGGTCCCGCGTGGCCCGGGGGTGCCGGGACGGTCGCGGTCCGGCGAGACCTTCGGGGACGTCAGGAGAGGCGCGGTCCTGCGCCTCCTTCCGGGCGCCGGGAGGGGCGGGCCTCAGGGCTGGGTGGCGTCCAGGATCGGGATGAGCTGCTCCTCCTCGTAGGCCAGGTGGCTCTCCACCTCCTCGGTGAGCCGCTCGACCTCGGCCAGCACGCGCGGGGGGTCGGCGTCGCCGGCCGACAGGACGTCTCGCAGCTCGGCCATGAGGGCGGCGATCCGCTCGTGCTCGCGGTTGAGCCGGTCCAGGGTGGGGGCCAGCTCGGGATTCCGGCTGCCCAGGACGGCGAACATGCCGGCGTCCTCGCCGGTGTGGTGGAAGTGCAGCCCCTGGCACAGGGTCAGGCAGTTGACCCGGAGCTGGGCGCCCAGCCCGGGGCCCGATTCGGCGATCTCCTTGCGGATCAGCGCGAACTCGTGCCGGAACCCGTCGTGCACCAGTTTCAGGGCCGCGCCCCACGACGGGGCGGAGATGTTCGGCGGCCCGCCGGTCACCTGCCGCAGAGCCACCACGGGCAGGACGCGGGCGGTCTTGGCCTGGTAGTCGGCCCATCCGGGGTCGGCCTCCGCCGCGCGGGCGAAGGCCTGGTCGCGTTCGGCGCCGCCCAGGACGACGGCTCGCGCCTCGTAGGTGAACACCCCGTTCTCGACGGTGACGCGGGGGTCGGCCGTCAGGTTGCGGAACCAGTCGGGGTGGCGGGGGGCGCCGCCGGCCGAGGCGATGACCAGCACCTGCTCGCCCCCGTCGGGCAGGTAGCCGAGCGGGGTGGTGTGCGGGGCGCCCGAGCGGGCTCCGGTGGTGGTCAGCAGCAGCAGGCGGGCTCCGGCGAACGGGCCGCCGACCCGTCCGGCGTTGGCGCGGAACTCCTCGATGATCTGCTGGTTGAAATCGATGGGCATTTTCGGGTGTTTCTCCGATTCGGTGGTCCCGCGACCGTTCGCGGGCATGGTGAAGAACCGCCCGGCGGGCGGTTGGGAAATGTCGGCGGGCCGATTACGGCCGTGGTGCGGCGTAGAAAAGGAAGACGCGCCGGAAAAGCGTCCGTCCGGCGATTCATCGTCGGGGACGATCGGGGGAAGACGCGGGAAACCGGCGGCGTCGAAGGCCGCTGATCAGGCAGGATGTCACGCGTGATGCGTGGAGGTGAGGAAGGCGGGCCTCTGGCCCGCCGGGCGCTCACGCGCGGGCCGGGTGCCCCACTCGCTTATGGCCCAAGGCCGACCCGGCAGTCACGAAAGCCACCATAACGTTCGCGGCCCGCCGGGGGCAACGCGCTTTCCCGGGCGCTCAACGCGCGCCCGGGGCGTGCCGGCCGGGTGGCATCGGCTTTCCTGCCGGCCGCCGCGCGCGGAGGCGAACGGGAACCGGCCCGCCTCCGCCCGCGAAGGGCGAACCCGTCTCGCCGGGCGGTTCAGGGGTGGTGGCGGTCATGAGGGGGAGGCGTCGCCGGTCGTGCACGTCCGGCTGGTTCCCCGGCGCGCGAGAACACCTCCAGAAGATCCGATTATCCTGGACGGCGTGGCGAATCGAGGGCGTTCGGCGTCGGGGGACGTGCGCATCACGCGTGCGAACGCGCGGTTCCAGCAGTGGCAGGCCCTGCTGGGCAACCGGGCCAAGCGGCAGCGGGCCGGTGAGTTCCTGATCCAGGGAGTGCGCCCGATCAGCCTGGCGGTCGAGTTCGGGTGGCCGGTGCGCGCGCTCATCTACGACGCCGAGCGGCCGCTGTCGAACTGGGCCGAGCACATGCTGAAGGCGGCCGGCGGCGAGCGGGTGGCCATGGCCCCCGACCTTTTGCGGGAGCTGGGCGGCAAGGACGAGGACGTGCCGGAGCTGGTGGCGGTGGCCGGGCTGCCAGACGATGAGCTGTCGCGCATCCAGGTGGGGCCGTCCTTCCTGGGCGCGGTGTTCGACCGGCCGAACAACCCCGGCAACATCGGGACGATGGCGCGTTCGCTGGACGCGTTCGGCGGCGCGGGCCTGATCGTCACCGGGCACGCCGCCGACCCTTACGACCCCCGGTCGGTGCGGGCCTCCACCGGGTCGCTGCTGGCGCTGCCGGTGGTGCGGTCCCACTCCCACCGGGAGGTGCTGGAGTGGGTGGAGCGGCTGCGCGCCCAGGGGCTGCCGCTGACGGTGGCGGGCACCGACGAGAGCGGCGCGTGCGACGTCGCCGACCTCGACCTGACCGGCCCCACCCTGCTGGTCATCGGCAACGAGACCACCGGGCTGAGCGCGGGATGGCGGCAGGCGTGCGACACCATGGCGCGCATCCCCATGGCCGGCTCGGCCAGCTCGCTGAACGCCGCCGGCGCGGCGACCGTGGTCCTGTACGAGGCCGCCCGCCAGCGGCGCCGCCCCACCGCATGACCTACCGTCACGCGATCGCCCGGACCAGCCACGAGGACCTGGCCAGCGGCGCGGTGCTGCACTCGGCCCCGGGGTTCCCCGCCTTCCCCGTCAGGCTGGCCAGCGAGATCTTCCAGCGCGCGCTGGCCCTGCGCGGCGGCGACCGGCCCGCCGTCCTGTGGGACCCGTGCTGCGGCGGCGGCTACCTGCTGACCGTCGTGGCGCTGCTGCACCGGCGCCGGATCGCCTCGGTGCTGGCCTCCGACCTCGACCCCGGGGCGCGGAGCCTGGCCGAACGCAACCTCGCCCTGCTGACCCGGGCCGGCCTGGCGGCCCGCGCCGCCGATCTGCGGGCGCGCGCCGCCCGCTTCGGCAAACCGGCGTACGACTCGGCCGCGCAGGCCGCCCACCGGCTCGCCGCCGGACTCGACGCCGCCGGGGGTGACCTGCCGCACGCGGTCTGCCAGGCCGACGCGCTGGACCCCGTCCAGCTGCGGCGGGCACTGGGCCACCGGGCACCCGACATCGTGATCACCGACGTCCCCTACGGCGAGCAGACCCACTGGCACGGCCCCGGCGCGGCGGCGGGAGTCGCCGGCATGCTCGACGCGTTGACGGCCGTGCTCCCGCGCGACAGCGTGATCGCGGTGACGGTGCGGGGCCGCAAGGTCCCGGCGGGCGGCGGGCCGCGCCCCCGGGCGTCCTTCAAGATCGGCACCCGGGCCGTCGCGCTGTTCCGGACCTAGGCCACCACCGCGGGCTCGGCCGCCACGGCTTCGCCGAACCCGCCCGGCCGGCGCCCGCCGGCACCACCGGGACCGTCGCCCACCCGCTCGTCAGCGCCGGCGCCGTCGAACGCCCGCGCGGGCGCCCGTGGCGGCGGCGCGCGTGCGGGGTCAGGAGGGGACGTCCTCCTGGTCGAGCAGGGCGGCGGGGTCGATGTTGACGTTCTGGAACTCCGGCAGGCGGTCGCGCGAGTCGCTCACCGAGCGCGCGGCGGCCGGCAGCCGGTCGCCGACGCCGACCATCAGGCCGGCGAGCTGGGCCTCGAAGATGCGCTCGGCGTTCCACGGCTCGATGAGGTACTCCCCCAGCTCCAGCGTCACCAGGCCGTGGACGGCCGTCCAGAGCTGGTGGGCGATGAGTACGGCGTCCCCGGTGGTGAACCGGCCGGCCTCCAGGCAGCGGGTGGCGCACTCGATCACCGTGGTGAGGGTGTACCGGCCGTACTGGCGGTCCTCGGCGCCCAGGGAGAAGCCCGCCAGCGAGGCGCCGCCGAACATGACGGCGTACAGGTGAGGGTTGGTGAGCGCGTTGTGCCGGTAGGCGCGGCCGAACAGCGCCATGTCGGCCACCGGGTCGGCGGTGTGCTCGACGTGGGAGAAGTAGGTCTGCAGCCGGGCGAAACCCTCGTACACCATCTCGCGGACCAGGCCGCTCATCCCGCCGAAGTTGGTGTAGACGGCCATGGTGGAGCTGCCGGCCTCCGCGGCGATGCGGCGCGCCGTGAGCGCCTGGGGGCCCTCGGTGGCCAGCAGGCGGGCGGCGATGTCGACGAGAGCGGGGCGCGTGTCTGGGTTGGATCGTCGTGGGCTCACCTTGACAGTATGGCATAACGCCGTTATGTTCGACATAACACCGTTATATAACGGTGTGCGTGGAACACTTGGCCTCATAGGAGGTGCTCATGACGGTCGCGGAGCACATCGCCCCGATCGCGGCGCTGATTTCCATCGCGTCGGCCTCCACACCCCGCGAAGAGCCCCTGCCGGTGGACGGCACGCTTCCCCCCGAGATCGACGGCGTCTACGTGCGCGTCAGCCCGTACCCGGGGGCCTCCAAAAGGCCCGACGGCACGGCCGGCCGCCACCTGCTGTGGGGGGTGCGCCTGTCGGGCGGCACCGCCCGCCGCGCCGCCGCCGCCACCGACCCCGACCCGGTGGCCGGCGGGTCGCGGCACGCCAGCATCGCCCAGCCGGTGCACGACGCCGCCACCTCCGAATGGCACACCGTCGTCACCTACCCCGGCCTGCCCTGGGCCGAGCACCTGGTCGCCGGCCCCGGCGGCATCCGCGCCGCGCGCGCCTTCCCCCTGGAGGGCGCCCCGCTCATGAGCGCGGTCGCGCTGACCGACCGCTACGTGGTGGTCTTCGACCTGCCCGTCACCTACGACCGCGCCGCCGCCATGGCCGGCGCCCCCGTCCCCTACCGCGCCCGCCCCGGCCGCCCGGCGCGCATCGGGCTGCTGCCCCGCCGGGCCGCCGAAGGCGCCCAGCCCCGCTGGTTCGCCATCGCCGCCTGCCGGGTGCCCGCCGTGGTGAACGCCTACGACGACGGCACGCGCGTGGTGGTCGACGCGATCCGCGACCCGCTGCGGGCCCGGGAGTGCGCCTCGCGGGTGCACCGCTGGACGATCGACCCGGCCGGCGGCACCGTGGCCGAGCGGCCGCTGACCGGCGCCCTCACGCTGCCCTCGGTCGACCCTCGGTGGGCAGGGCGCGGCCACCACCTGGTCTTCGGGTCCACCCCCGACGGGCACGGGCTGGTCGGCCACGACCTGTCCTCCGGCGCCACCACGGTGCGGCGCCTGGGCCCCGGCCGATCCGCCGGCCGCCCGGTCCTGGTCCCCCGGGGCCGCGAGGAGGGCGACGGGTGGATGGTCGTGCTCACCCGCGACCTCGCCGGCCACGGCAGCGACCTGCTGGTCCTGGACGCCGCCGACCTGGACGCCCCGCCCCGCGCCGTCGTCCACCTCACCGCCGACCCCCCCGAGGCCCAGCACACCACCTGGGTCACCCCCCGCCCCCGCTGAGCCGCCCGCCCCGCGTCCCGGCGCCTTCACGACGCACGCCACGAGGTCAGGCGCGCGGCCCGAGGAACAGGCCGCCGCTGGCGTCGATGACCTGACCGGTGATCCAGCGCGCCGCGTCGGAGGCAAGGAACGCCACCACGTCGGCGACGTCGCCGGGCGCGCCCAGGCGGCCGAGCGCCGTCGTGGCGGCGATGAGCTCGGCCAGGCCGGGGGCCTGGAAGGCCGGCCCGTTGGCCGCCGTCCGGGTGGCGCCCGGGGCGACCGCGTTCACCGTGATCCCCCGGGCCCCCAGCTGGTTGGCCAGGGTCAGGCTCATCGTCTCGACCGCGCCCTTGGTCATGGCGAAGGACGTCTGGGCGGGGTTGGCCATCCGGGTCGCCACCGAGGAGATGGTGACGATGCGGCCGCCGTCGCGCAGCAACGGCAGCGCCCGCTGGATGATGAAGTACGGCGCCCGCACGTTCACCGCGAACAGGCGGTCGAACTGCGCCGGCGTCGTGGCCCCGAGCGGGCCGGCGGGCGCGGCCGCCGCGTTGTTGACCAGGATGTCCAGCGGCCGCCCGGCCAGGCCGGCCTCGACTCCCGCGAAGAGGGTCTCGACGTCGCCGTCCACGCCCAGCTCCGCACCGACGGCGAGCGCGGTCCCGCCGGCGCGCTCGATGCGCTCGACCGTCGCGGCGGCGCCGTCCTCGTCGGTGCCGAAGTGCACGACGACCATCGCCCCCTTCGCCGCCAGCCGGGCAGCGATCTCCTGCCCGATGCCGCGCGACGCCCCGGTCACCAGCGCCGTCCTGGCGGTCAGATCCGTCATGTCGCCCACCCTTTTCTGTTAGTCACTCCCAAACTGGTAGTTACTACCAGTCCGGTAGGGTCTATCACATGCCGGACCAGCAGTCGAGCCTGCGAGCGCAGCGCAGAGCCGAGACCCAGCGCGCGATCCAGGCGCACGCGGTCCGGCTGTTCACCGAGCGCGGATACGACGCCACGACCGTGGCCGACGTCGCCCAGGCCGCGGGCGTCTCGCCCATGACCGTGTACCGGCACTTCCCCACCAAGGAGGACCTCGTGCTCGCCGACCCGCACGGCCGGCTCGTCGCCGAGCGCATCGCCGCCTCGCCCGCCGACCGGCCCCTGGTCCGGCGCATCGGCGGCGCGCTCGTCGAGGCGGCCGCGGCGCTGACCGGCGGCCACGGCGGGCAGCCGGCCGCGGACCGGGCGTTCCTGCTCGCCCGGCTCCACCTCATGATCTCCACGCCGGCCCTGCGGGCCAGGCACCTGGACAACCACTACGCCCTTCAGCGGGCGATCGTCGACGCCCTCGGGCACGACGCCGGCGATCCCGACGCGGCCTTCCACGCCCAGGTGGCGGCCAGCGCGTGCCTGGCCGCCATGCACACCGCACTGGTGCGCTGGGCCGAGGACGACGGGCGCGCCGACCTGCCCGGGCTCATCGCCAAGGCGCTAACCGCCGCCTTCGGCGAGCACCCCACCGAGCCCGCCGGGCCCCCGGCAAGCCGCTGACGGCCTGCCGCTCGATACCGGCAACCGAATCCGCGAGCTCGGTCATGTCGCAAAACGTGTCGCGGGCGGTGTTCGGAGAAGAGAGTCCCGCGAGAGGCTCTGAGAACGAAGATCGACGGCAGATCGGACACGCGTCGGGCGGTCGGCGGTTCTCGCAGAACCGGTCATCTGCTGCGAATCGCGCACTCTGCGACCCAAGGGATGGGCCGGGCGTGAAGGTTGCTAAGACAGGTGGTGACCTTGGAGGCTCTCCTTGCCGATGCGCGTGCGACCTTCCAGGAGTGCCCTGTGATCATCGAGGATCTGTCCGAGCCGGAACTCGCCCTCTGGGAGGCGTTTCCCACAGCGCGTCCTGTGGATCTTCCCGGCACCCCCGTTCGGGCTGCGATCATCGCAAGGATGTTGCTCGGCGCCCGGGAACGCCTTGCAGGGCAGACGCCCGGCATGCACCTGTCCGGCGCCCGGATCGCGGGCCGACTGGACCTGTCGTACGCCGAGGTGCAACACCCCCTGATCCTGAACAAGTGCGAGTTCGAGGAAGCACCGGTCTTCACCGGAGCCCGCACCGGCCTGGTGGACCTCGCGGCCTCCCGGGCACCCGGACTGCAGGCCGTAGACGCTGTGATCGGCGGGGCATTGCGCCTGGAAGACTGCGAGATGACCGGCCCCATCCAGCTCGCCGGGGCCCACGTGTCCGGAACACTGAATCTCAGCGGCGCAGCGATCCACGCACTTCAGGCGGTCCATGCCGACGGCCTGATCGTCGACCGTGATCTTCTGTGCGCGAACGCCGTCGTCGACGGGGAGTTACGCGTCGTTGGCGCCAGGATCGGCGGGACGATGACCCTCGATGGCGCACGGGTCGGGCGGTCAGGCGGCTTCAGCCTCACCGCCGAGGGGGTCGTCATCGACGGCGGGTTGTCGTGTGCCGGCGGTTTCCGCTCCTGGGGGGAGCTGAGCGTGCAGGACGCCCGGATAGGGCGCCGGTGCGTCTTCAGCGGAGCCCGGCTGTCCAACCCCGACGGCGTCGCCCTGAACGCGGAGAGACTCGGCGTCGAGGGCGGGCTGCGCGTCGATGACGGCTTCTCGACCGAAGGCGAAGTCCTTCTGCGCGGAGCCCGCGTGGCCGGTTCGCTCCGTTTCGCGCAGGCGAGCCTCGCCAATCCAGCAGGACGCGCGCTGAACGCGCCGCTGATGGAGATCGGCAGCGGACTGCGGTTCACACCAGGCTTCGTGGCGGACGGAGAGGTCTTTCTGGACTCCACCCAGGTCCGCGGATCGGTCAACTTCGACGGCGGGAGGTTGTCCAACCCGGGTGCGACGGCGCTTTCCCTGCGTCGGCTGGGGGTCACCGGCAGGCTCAGCTGCAGCGAAGGCTTCCGTGCCGACGGGGAGATCGTGCTCGTCAACGCCCGAATCGAGGGCAGCCTGGAGTTTCACGGTGCCGCCCTCAGTAATCCCGGCGGGCGGGTTCTGTCCCTGTGGGAGGTGAGCGCGGGTGGGGGCATCGACTGCTGCGAAGGCTTCGCGGCCACGGGAGACGTCTCGATCAGGAACTCCCGGATCGCCGCCACGCTGTGCCTTGCGGAGACCACCATCGACGGTGACCTTCACCTTCGTGGTGTGGAAGCGGCTTCGCTGAAGATCGGGCCCCAGACGCAACTGCTGCGGGCCGTCGACCTTCGCCACAGTCGGGTCGGCGTGCTTGACGACGCTCCCGGCCGGTGGCCTGCTCACGTCCTGATGAACGGCTTCACCTACGACGGCCTGGAGGCTCCCCTGCCTGTCCGGGAGCGACTCGACTGGCTGGCCAGGGAGCCCTACCAACCTCAACCCTATGAGCAGTTGGCCGCCGTCTACCGCCGGCAGGGTCACGATGAGGCTGCTCGGGACGTGCTGCTGGCCAAACAGCGTCGCCGCCGGTCCGGGCGGCAGCTCGGGGCGCGGCTGTGGGGACATGTGCAGGACTGGACCGTCGGGTACGGCTACCGACCCTTCCGCGCTGCGCTCTGGCTCGCGGCCCTTCTCCTTGTCGGCACGGTCGTTTTCATCGCCCACCAGCCACCGGCCTTCAAGCCAGGCGAGGCTCCCCCCTTCAACGCCTTCCTCTACACCCTGGACCTGCTCCTGCCGATCATCAGCTTCGGACAGGAGAGCGCCTTCGGCCCGCGCGGCGCACAACAGTGGCTCGCCGCGGGGATGACCACTGCGGGGTGGATCCTCGCGACGACCATCCTGGCAGGCCTCACTCGCGCACTCTCCCGCCAATAACGCAGACACCCTCCTTGCCGGGGTGCGGCAGCGCCTGTCGTTCCAGGTAACGCCAGTACCTGCTTCACCGCGCCCGGCCCCGTGGCCGGGGAGCGGGAGGCCCTGACCGCTCTTCGCCGGAGCGTCGGCCGGCCGTCGGCGGCGATGCGGGCTCTGCCATGCGACCCGATCTGGCGCGGGAGCGGGGAGCCGCTGACGAAAAAAAGGGGGACACGGGACACGGGACCGGGTCTGGCCGCCACGCCGCGAGGTCCGCGGCGGGCCGAGGCGACCGGGACCGGTCGCGGGCGGCGGCAGCGGAGACGGTGCCGCACGTCAGAGGCGCATCACGTGCGCTGTGAACCGTCTACCGGCTTCGCCACACCGCATCTCGTCGGGCATCTCGTCGGCGCGGGGCCGGATGCGGGGTGCCGCGCCCGGCGGGAACGTGCGCCGGGTGGGTGCGGGCGTGCGGGGGTCAGGCCGGGAGGGCGGGTTTCCGTGTCGTGGGGGCGGGCGCCTGGCCGAGGGGTGGGCACTCTGGCCGGTGGGGCGGTTCGCCGTGGTGGAGGGCTTGC
>NZ_JARWAC010000049.1 GCF_029846175.1 Sphaerisporangium sp. TRM90804
GTGGACTGGTCCGAGGGCGCCGTCGAGCTGCTGACCGAGGCCCGCGCCTGGCCGGTCGAGGGCCGTCCGCGCCGGGCAGGGGTGTCCTCGTTCGGCCTCAGCGGCACCAACGCCCACGTGGTCCTTGAGCAGGCCCCCGACCAGGGCACCGGCGAGCCCGAAGCGGGCGGCCCGCATACGCGACCGGCCGATCCGTTGGCGTCGGCCGCGTCCCTGCCGGTGGTGCCGTGGGTGCTGTCGGGCAAGACGGCGGGGGCGTTGCGTGGGCAGGCCGAGCGGTTGCTGGCACATGTGCGGGCCGCCGTCGACGCCTCAGGACCCTGCGGCCTGGCCGACGTCGGTTACTCGCTGGTGAGCGGGCGTGCGACGCTGGGTCACCGCGCGGTGGTGGTGGGCGCGGACCGTGAGGAGTTGCTGGCCGGTCTGGCCGCGTTGTCTCAGGACGGCACCGGAGTGTCCACCGGTATAGCGGCGCGTCCGGGGAAGCTGGGGGTGCTGTTCACCGGTCAGGGTGCGCAGCGGCTGGGTATGGGCCGGGAGCTGTATGAGGGTTTCGCGGTGTTCGCGGAGGCGTTCGACGCGGTGGCGGCCGAGGTTGACCCGTTGCTGGGTGTGAGCCTGCGTGAGGTGATGTGGGGTGCGGACGCCGAGCGGTTGAACGGGACGGGGTTCGCTCAGCCGGCGTTGTTCGCGTTCGAGGTGTCGTTGTTCCGGCTGCTGGGCGCGTGGGGTGTGCGTCCTGACGTTCTGGTGGGCCATTCGATCGGTGAGCTGGCGGCGGCGCATGTCGCCGGGGTGTTCTCACTGTCCGATGCGGCGCGTCTTGTGGTGGCGCGTGGCCGGTTGATGCAGGAGTTGCCCTCCGGTGGGGTGATGGTGGCGATCCAGGCCGGCGAGGTTGAAGTCGAACCGTGGCTGTCGGAGGGGGTGTCGCTGGCGGCCGTCAACGGCCCGCAGGCCGTCGTCGTCTCCGGGGTGGCTGATGCCGTCGAGCGGGTGCGGGCCGAGTTCGAGGCGCTGGGTCGCAGGGTGTCGCGGCTGGCGGTCTCCCACGCTTTCCACTCGGTGTTGATGGAGCCGATGCTGGACGACTTCGCCGTGGTGGCGGGGCAGGTCGCCTACCAGGAGCCGCAGATCCCGGTGGTGTCGACGGTGACCGGTCGGGTCGCCGATCTGACGGACCCGGCGTACTGGGTGGAGCAGGTGCGCAGGCCGGTCAGGTTCGCCGACGCCGTGCGGCATGTTCACGCCCAGGGTGTGACCCGGTTGGTCGAGGTCGGTCCGGACGCGGTGCTCACCGGCATGGCAGCCCAGTGCCTGGAGTCCGAGGAGACCGTGCTGGGGTCGGGTCAGGCGATGGCTGTGGCCGATCGGGTCGTGCTGGTGGCGGCGCAGCGGCGTAACCGTCCCCAGGCGCACACGCTGGTCTCGGCGCTGGGCGAATTGCACACGGCCGGGGTCGACGTCGACTGGCGGGCCTTCTTCGCGGGCACCGCCGCCCAGCGGGTCGATCTGCCCACCTACGCCTTCCAGCACCAGCGTCACTGGATGAGCGCGCCCGCCGCCGGTGGCGGGGGAGCCGTGGGGCTCGGGCAGACCGGCGTCGACCATCCGGTGCTCGGCGCGGTGGTCTCGCTGCCCGACTCGGACGGCGCGGTGTTCACCGGCCGCCTCTCCACCGGTACGCACGCCTGGGTGGCCGACCACGACGTGCTCGGCACGGTCCTGCTGCCCGGCACCGGGTTCGTCGAGCTGGCGATCCGCGCGGGTGACCACGTGGGCTGCGGTGTCCTGGACGAGCTGACGCTCCAGGCCCCGCTGGTGCTGCCCGGGCGAGAGGCCGTCGCCGTCCAGGTCGTTCTCGGCTCGCCCGGCGAAGACGGCCGCCGCCCGGTGAGCGTCCATTCGAGGAGTGAGAACCAGCCGGATCTCCCCTGGACCCAGCACGCCGAGGGTGTGCTGTCCCCCTCGGGGCCCGACGCGGCGGCCGAGCTGACGCAGTGGCCACCGGCCGACGCCACCCGGATCCCCGTCGAGGGCGCCTACCCCGACCTGGCCGCGCTCGGCTACCACTACGGCCCGCATTTCCGGGGCCTGGCCGCCGCCTGGCGGCGCGGTGACGAGCTGTTCGCCGAGGTCGCCCTCCCCGAGCACGCGCACGCCGACGCCGCGCTCTTCGGCCTGCACCCGGCGCTGCTCGACGCCGCGATGCACGTCGGCCTCCTGGACATCCCCGACCGTGAAGGCGGCGGTCAGACGCTCCTGCCCTTCGCGTGGAGCGGCGTGGCCCTGCACGCGACGGGCGCCACGGCCCTCCGGGTGCGCATCGCCCCGACCGACCAGAGGGACGGCCTCTCCCTCACCGTCGCCGACGAGCACGGCAGCCCCGTGCTGTCCGTGGCGTCGCTGGTCTCCCGGCCCGTCTCGACGGAGCAGCTGGGCGCCAAGCCCGACGACGCCCTCTTCCACGTGCGATGGGTGCCCGCCCCGAGCGAGGCCTCCGCCCCCGGGTCGTGGGCCGATTGGGACGACCTCGCCGGCGACGCACCGGTCCCCGACAACGTCGTGCTCGACTGCGGCAGGGAACCGACCGCCGACGTCCCCGCCGACCTCCGCGCCGTCACCGGACGGGTGCTGGACGCGCTGAACCGATGGCTGTCGGACGAGCGGTTCGGCCGGGCGACGTTGACCGTCGTCACCCGCCGGGCGGTCGCCGTCCCCGGAGACCCCGGCGTGGACGTCCGGCAGGCGCCGATCTGGGGCCTGGTCCGCGCGGCCCAGGCCGAACACCCGGGCCGCTTCCTCCTCGTGGACGTCGACGACCTCCTTCCCGCGAACGCGGCACTGGGCCAGACGGAGCCGGAAACCGCGCTGCGCGACGGCCGCGTGCTCGTACCCCGGTTCGTACGCGCGACCGCCCCCGAGCCCGGCCCGGCGCAGGGCACGGACCGCGCTTCGCGTCCGGGCCCGGCGGCGCCGGGCACCGCGAGCGAGGTGGGGGACGGGACGGTGCTGGTCACCGGCGGTACGGGCGGGCTAGGTGCGCTGGTGGCCCGGCACCTGGTGGTCCGGCACGGGGTTCGGCGGCTGGTGCTGCTCAGCCGGCGCGGGCCGGCCGCCACGGGCGCAGGCGAGCTCCGGCGGGAGCTCGCCGGGCTGGGCGCGCATGTCGACGTCGTCGCCTGTGACGTGTCCGACCGCGCCGCGCTCGCGGAGGTGATCGCCGCCGTGCCGCCGGAGCACCCGCTCAGCGCGGTGGTGCACGCGGCGGGTGTGGCCGACAACGGCATGATCACGACGCTGACCCCCAAGCGCCTGGACGCGGTGCTCGCGCCGAAGGCGGACGCCGCCTGGCACCTGCACGAGCTGACCGCCGGGCTCGGCCTCACCGCGTTCGTGACGTTCTCCTCGGCCGCCGGGCTGGTGCTGGCGTCCGGCCAGGGCAACTACGCCGCCGCCAACTTCTTCCTCGACGCGCTCGCCGAGCATCGTCACGCCCAGGGCCTGCCCGCCACGTCCATGGCCTACGGCCTCTGGGACGTCTCCGTCGGCCTCGCGGCCGAACTCGGCGACGCCGACGTGGAGCGCCTGCGCCGGGCGGGAATGCCCCCGTTGACGCCGGACGAGGGACTTGAGCTGTTCGACCGGGCGCTGTCCTCGGGCGAACCGGTCGCGGTGCCGCTCCGCCTCGACCTCGCCGCGCTGCGCGGCCGGGGCGACGACCTGCCCGCGCTGCTGCGCGGCCTCGTACCGGCCGCGCGACGGCGGACGGGCGCGGGGCTGCCGCAGGCTCCTTCCCTGCCGGCCCGGCTCGCGGGCCTGGCCGCCGACCGGCGGGCGCAGGCCGTCCTGGACGCGGTGCGCACCCAGGTCGCCGGGGTGCTGGGCCACCCGTCCGGAGACGCGGTCGACCCGGACCGCGCCTTCGACGAGCTGGGGTTCGACTCGCTGGCGGCCGTGGAGCTTCGCAACCGGCTGAACGCGCTGACAGGGCTGCGCCTGCCCGCGACGCTGATCTTCGACTACCCGACCGCCGCCAAGGTCGCGGCCTTCGTCGAACAGCGGCTGGAACCGGTGCCCACCGCCCAGGCGGACACCGTCGAGGGCGAACTCCACCGGCTGGAGTCCCTCGTAACGGGCACCACACCCGGCGATCCCGGCCGTGACCGGCTCGCCGCCCGGCTGCGCGCGCTGGCCGACCGTCTGACCGGCCCCGCCCTGCCGTCCGAAGGCGCCACTCCGGCGGACGACGGCGACCTGACCGACGTCACCGCCGAGGAACTGCTCGACATCTTCGACAACGAGTTCGGCACCGCCGCCCACTGATTCCCCGGGCCGCCGGTGGGCACCCGGCCCGCCGTCGGGGTGGGCACCCGGCCCGCCGGCGGTTCGGTGCTGGGCGCTACCTTCCAGCGCTCCCCCTGTCTGTTCGTCAGCGCGTGGCGTGTCCCCGAGCGCTCGGGGACACGCCACGCGCTGACGAACAGACAGGGGGAGCGCTGGAAGGTAGCGCCCAGCACCGAACCGCCGGCGGGCCGGGTGCCCACCCCGACGGCGGGCCGGGTGCCCACCGGCGGCCCGGGGAATCAGTGGGCGGCGGTGCCGAACTCGTTGTCGAAGATGTCGAGCAGTTCCTCGGCGGTGACGTCGGTCAGGTCGCCGTCGTCCGCCGGAGTGGCGCCTTCGGACGGCAGGGCGGGGCCGGTCAGACGGTCGGCCAGCGCGCGCAGCCGGGCGGCGAGCCGGTCACGGCCGGGATCGCCGGGTGTGGTGCCCGTTACGAGGGACTCCAGCCGGTGGAGTTCGCCCTCGACGGTGTCCGCCTGGGCGGTGGGCACCGGTTCCAGCCGCTGTTCGACGAAGGCCGCGACCTTGGCGGCGGTCGGGTAGTCGAAGATCAGCGTCGCGGGCAGGCGCAGCCCTGTCAGCGCGTTCAGCCGGTTGCGAAGCTCCACGGCCGCCAGCGAGTCGAACCCCAGCTCGTCGAAGGCGCGGTCCGGGTCGACCGCGTCTCCGGACGGGTGGCCCAGCACCCCGGCGACCTGGGTGCGCACCGCGTCCAGGACGGCCTGCGCCCGCCGGTCGGCGGCCAGGCCCGCGAGCCGGGCCGGCAGGGAAGGAGCCTGCGGCAGCCCCGCGCCCGTCCGCCGTCGCGCGGCCGGTACGAGGCCGCGCAGCAGCGCGGGCAGGTCGTCGCCCCGGCCGCGCAGCGCGGCGAGGTCGAGGCGGAGCGGCACCGCGACCGGTTCGCCCGAGGACAGCGCCCGGTCGAACAGCTCAAGTCCCTCGTCCGGCGTCAACGGGGGCATTCCCGCCCGGCGCAGGCGCTCCACGTCGGCGTCGCCGAGTTCGGCCGCGAGGCCGACGGAGACGTCCCAGAGGCCGTAGGCCATGGACGTGGCGGGCAGGCCCTGGGCGTGACGATGCTCGGCGAGCGCGTCGAGGAAGAAGTTGGCGGCGGCGTAGTTGCCCTGGCCGGACGCCAGCACCAGCCCGGCGGCCGAGGAGAACGTCACGAACGCGGTGAGGCCGAGCCCGGCGGTCAGCTCGTGCAGGTGCCAGGCGGCGTCCGCCTTCGGCGCGAGCACCGCGTCCAGGCGCTTGGGGGTCAGCGTCGTGATCATGCCGTTGTCGGCCACACCCGCCGCGTGCACCACCGCGCTGAGCGGGTGCTCCGGCGGCACGGCGGCGATCACCTCCGCGAGCGCGGCGCGGTCGGACACGTCACAGGCGACGACGTCGACATGCGCGCCCAGCCCGGCGAGCTCCCGCCGGAGCTCGCCTGCGCCCGTGGCGGCCGGCCCGCGCCGGCTGAGCAGCACCAGCCGCCGAACCCCGTGCCGGACCACCAGGTGCCGGGCCACCAGCGCACCTAGCCCGCCCGTACCGCCGGTGACCAGCACCGTCCCGTCCCCCACCTCGCTCGCGGTGCCCGGCGCCGCCGGGCCCGGACGCGAAGCGCGGTCCGTGCCCTGCGCCGGGCCGGGCTCGGGGGCGGTCGCGCGTACGAACCGGGGTACGAGCACGCGGCCGTCGCGCAGCGCGGTTTCCGGCTCCGTCTGGCCCAGTGCCGCGTTCGCGGGAAGGAGGTCGTCGACGTCCACGAGGAGGAAGCGGCCCGGGTGTTCGGCCTGGGCCGCGCGGACCAGGCCCCAGATCGGCGCCTGCCGGACGTCCACGCCGGGGTCTCCGGGGACGGCGACCGCCCGGCGGGTGACGACGGTCAACGTCGCCCGGCCGAACCGCTCGTCCGACAGCCATCGGTTCAGCGCGTCCAGCACCCGTCCGGTGACGGCGCGGAGGTCGGCGGGGACGTCGGCGGTCGGTTCCCTGCCGCAGTCGAGCACGACGTTGTCGGGGACCGGTGCGTCGCCGGCGAGGTCGTCCCAATCGGCCCACGACCCGGGGGCGGAGGCCTCGCTCGGGGCGGGCACCCATCGCACGTGGAAGAGGGCGTCGTCGGGCTTGGCGCCCAGCTGCTCCGTCGAGACGGGCCGGGAGACCAGCGACGCCACGGACAGCACGGGGCTGCCGTGCTCGTCGGCGACGGTGAGGGAGAGGCCGTCCCTCTGGTCGGTCGGGGCGATGCGCACCCGGAGGGCCGTGGCGCCCGTCGCGTGCAGGGCCACGCCGCTCCACGCGAAGGGCAGGAGCGTCTGACCGCCGCCTTCACGGTCGGGGATGTCCAGGAGGCCGACGTGCATCGCGGCGTCGAGCAGCGCCGGGTGCAGGCCGAAGAGCGCGGCGTCGGCGTGCGCGTGCTCGGGGAGGGCGACCTCGGCGAACAGCTCGTCACCGCGCCGCCAGGCGGCGGCCAGGCCCCGGAAATGCGGGCCGTAGTGGTAGCCGAGCGCGGCCAGGTCGGGGTAGGCGCCCTCGACGGGGATCCGGGTGGCGTCGGCCGGTGGCCACTGCGTCAGCTCGGCCGCCGCGTCGGGCCCCGAGGGGGACAGCACACCCTCGGCGTGCTGGGTCCAGGGGAGATCCGGCTGGTTCTCACTCCTCGAATGGACGCTCACCGGGCGGCGGCCGTCTTCGCCGGGCGAGCCGAGAACGACCTGGACGGCGACGGCCTCTCGCCCGGGCAGCACCAGCGGGGCCTGGAGCGTCAGCTCGTCCAGGACACCGCAGCCCACGTGGTCACCCGCGCGGATCGCCAGCTCGACGAACCCGGTGCCGGGCAGCAGGACCGTGCCGAGCACGTCGTGGTCGGCCACCCAGGCGTGCGTACCGGTGGAGAGGCGGCCGGTGAACACCGCGCCGTCCGAGTCGGGCAGCGAGACCACCGCGCCGAGCACCGGATGGTCGACGCCGGTCTGCCCGAGCCCCACGGCTCCCCCGCCACCGGCGGCGGGCGCGCTCATCCAGTGACGCTGGTGCTGGAAGGCGTAGGTGGGCAGATCGACCCGCTGGGCGGCGGTGCCCGCGAAGAAGGCCCGCCAGTCGACGTCGACCCCGGCCGTGTGCAATTCGCCCAGCGCCGAGACCAGCGTGTGCGCCTGGGGACGGTTACGCCGCTGCGCCGCCACCAGCACGACCCGATCGGCCACAGCCATCGCCTGACCCGACCCCAGCACGGTCTCCTCGGACTCCAGGCACTGGGCTGCCATGCCGGTGAGCACCGCGTCCGGACCGACCTCGACCAACCGGGTCACACCCTGGGCGTGAACATGCCGCACGGCGTCGGCGAACCTGACCGGCCTGCGCACCTGCTCCACCCAGTACGCCGGGTCCGTCAGATCGGCGACCCGACCGGTCACCGTCGACACCACCGGGATCTGCGGCTCCTGGTAGGCGACCTGCCCCGCCACCACGGCGAAGTCGTCCAGCATCGGCTCCATCAACACCGAGTGGAAAGCGTGGGAGACCGCCAGCCGCGACACCCTGCGACCCAGCGCCTCGAACTCGGCCCGCACCCGCTCGACGGCATCAGCCACCCCGGAGACGACGACGGCCTGCGGGCCGTTGACGGCCGCCAGCGACACCCCCTCCGACAGCCACGGTTCGACTTCAACCTCGCCGGCCTGGATCGCCACCATCACCCCACCGGAGGGCAACTCCTGCATCAACCGGCCACGCGCCACCACAAGACGCGCCGCATCGGACAGTGAGAACACCCCGGCGACATGCGCCGCCGCCAGCTCACCGATCGAATGGCCCACCAGAACGTCAGGACGCACACCCCACGCGCCCAGCAGCCGGAACAACGACACCTCGAACGCGAACAACGCCGGCTGAGCGAACCCCGTCCCGTTCAACCGCTCGGCGTCCGCACCCCACATCACCTCACGCAGGCTCACACCCAGCAACGGGTCAACCTCGGCCGCCACCGCGTCGAACGCCTCCGCGAACACCGCGAAACCCTCATACAGCTCCCGGCCCATACCCAGCCGCTGCGCACCCTGACCGGTGAACAGCACCCCCAGCTTCCCCGGACGCGCCGCTATACCGGTGGACACTCCGGTGCCGTCCTGAGACAACGCGGCCAGACCGGCCAGCAACTCCTCACGGTCCGCGCCCACCACCACCGCGCGGTGACCCAGCGTCGCACGCCCGCTCACCAGCGAGTAACCGACGTCGGCCAGGCCGCAGGGTCCTGAGGCGTCGACGGCGGCCCGCACATGTGCCAGCAACCGCTCGGCCTGCCCACGCAACGCCCCCGCCGTCTTGCCCGACAGCACCCACGGCACCACCGGCAGGGACGCGGCCGACGCCAACGGATCGGCCGGTCGCGTATGCGGGCCGCCCGCTTCGGGCTCGCCGGTGCCCTGGTCGGGGGCCTGCTCAAGGACCACGTGGGCGTTGGTGCCGCTGAGGCCGAACGAGGACACCCCTGCCCGGCGCGGACGGCCCTCGACCGGCCAGGCGCGGGCCTCGGTCAGCAGCTCGACGGCGCCCTCGGACCAGTCCAC
>NZ_JARWAC010000005.1 GCF_029846175.1 Sphaerisporangium sp. TRM90804
GGATAACTCCCAGCCCCAGGCCCGGGCAACTCCCAGCCCCGGACCCGGATAACTCCCAGCCCCAGGCCCGGGCAACTCCCACACCCCTGGGTCCGAGTCCACGCCAAACCCCCAGGGCCGGGCCGCCCCACGTCGCCCCGCCCTCTCCTCCCCTCCTACGCCCGCTGCCTCCGCCGCCTCCTCCCCCTCTACGCCTGTCGGTCCCGCCCCCTCCTCCCCTCTTACGCCCGCTGCCTCCCGGCGCCGCGACGGCGAGTAGCCCCACAGAGAAGACGGCGCCGCTCACGGCGACCGACCAACCCGCCCCCCAAAGAAGCACAAACCACACCCCACCACGGCCGACACCCCACCCACCGCCACCAACCCAGTCCCGGCACCGCGACGGCGAACAGCCCCACAGAGAAGACGGCGCCGCTCACGGCGACCGACCCCCCAATAGAGAAGTCTCACCCCAGACACCACCACAGCACAGCTGCCAACCCATCCCCGGCACCGTGACGACGAACAGCCCACGGCGAAGCCGCTCACGGCGACCGACGAACCCGCCCCTCAAAGAAGCCACAAGCCACACCCACCCACCGCCGCCAACCCAACCCCCGGCCCCCGCCCTACCCTCACCCCCGGCGCCGCGACGGCGAACAGTCGTACGGCGAAGACGGCGCCGCCGTACGGCGGCCGGCCTGCGGGTGCGGGGCCTGAGCATGAAAGAGGATCTTCGTTGAGTCAGCCCGTCGCCGCCGCGCCTTCGGCGGGGCGTCACACCGCCGCGATCACCGGTCTGGGAGTCGTCGCCGACGTGGCGGCGGTGGCGCAGCTTCTCACCAGCAGGCCGCTCATGGGCGTCCTGTTCACCGGCCTGCTGGCGGCGCTGATCGGCCTCGGCGGGCTCGTCCGGCACTTCGGGAAGCCGGTGGGCGCCACCGCCGTGGTCATGGCGACGCTCATCGCCGTCGGCTCCGCGACCGCCGGCGCCGCCCTCGGCCGCCTGTGGGACGCCCCGGCCACCGCCACAGCCGGCAGCGCGACGTCCGGCCCGTCTACGACGGACCCATCTACAACGGACCCACCGACGACGGGCCCATCCACGGCGGGTCCGTCTGCCTCCGCCACCGAGGACGGCCACACGCCCGCCCCCACCTCGAGTCGCTCCCCTTCGGACAGTGCACGGCCCACACCGAAGGCATCCAGCGGCGACGTCGTCAACACGGGCGAAGCGATCCTGGTGGACAGGGACTACCTGGACTTGGAAAGCGGCGTCATCAGCGAGGTGAGCCAGACCGCCGACATCGTCTATGACGCCACCTACACCGACATGTGGGGCAAAGGCGGCGGCGAACTGCACCTCACCCCGCACCCCGGCACACCCACACTCGACTCCTGCGCCGAGCACCTCGCCCGCCGTCACTACAGCAGCATCGATATCAAGCTGGACGAATGGTTCTGTCTGGAGACCACCGAGAACAACATCGGCGCCGCCAAGGCCACCGCCCTCCCTGCCGATGACAGCGTCACGCTGACCTACACGGTCTGGAAGCGCTAGCACGGCACGACGATCGCCCACAGGGGTGCCGGCAACAGAGACCGGGATCCCACCCAAGCTCCGACCGCCATCGGATCACGCCCCGCGCGTGCCAGCGGGAGTGACCCGACCCAGTCGCGGTGATCCTCTCTCCGCGCCTGAAGGCGTTCACTAGCGCGATGGGCCGGGGCGGGGGGCGAGGGTCGCCCTTAACCCTTAGAAGGGCGGCGCCGAAGGCACCATTTCAAGGGCGACGGCCTGCCGGCGAAAGTGGTGCGGGCGGTCTGGGAGTTCATCACCGTCCGCTCCTGGACGCCCCCCACCGGGTGGCCAGGCCCCTGGCCCCGTGACCGCGCCGGCTCGCGCGGTCACCGTGTGACCGCGCGAGCCGCGACGCGTCCGCCGTGTAACCGCCCCGAGCCGGCGTGTCCGCCGTCGACGGGCTCAGGTGACGGGCTCAGGTGACGGGCTCAGAGGACCGGGCAGGGTTTGCCGGGGTGGGTGAGGGCGGCTCGGGTGTGGCCGATGACGGTGTCGGTTCCGGCTGGGGTGCGGATGTGGATGGCGTTCACGGCGACGCCGGCGCCGTCCGCGTAGGGCACCCGCTCGTTGACGGTGACGCTGGCCACCTTCGGGACGTCGATCACCAGGTTGACCCGCGTGGTGTCCACCGGGGCACCGGAGATCCTCAGGTTGGCGAACTCGGCCTCGCCGGTGGCGGTCACCCGGCCGGCGCCGTCGCCGCGTGCCGTCGCGGCCGACCTCACCTTGTCGGCGGTGACGAGGCCGCCGAGCAGGCTCACCTGGGTCACCTCGGCGGTGCCGGTCGCCGTACGGCGGCCGGCGCGGTCGACGGTGCCGGCGACGCTCGTGGCGACGACCTTCACCGAACCGGCCCCGACGGGCAGGACGGTGCCCGCCAGGCTGGCGTCGTGCCAGCCCGGCAGGGGCGTGCAGACGAGGTCGGAGGCGGCCAGCGGCCCGGCGGTGAGCGGCCCGGTGACCCGGGCACCGTGGGCGTGCACGTCGAACGTGAGCGCCGGCGGGACGAACCGGGCGCGGGCGCAGCCGTGCGGATGAACGCCGGTGTGGGCGGTCAGGTTCTCGGCGCAGACGCTGTACGACCCGGCGCGGGCCGAGGTGACCGGGACGGTGACCGTACATGACTTCGCGCCCTCCGGGAGGGTGCCCGTGACGTCGATCCGCCCGCCCCCGGCCGGCGCCGTCACCTTCCCGTCCTGGCAGTCGGTGGTCGCCGCGTCCCCGGCCATGGTCAGCCCGGCGGGCAGTTCCCCGGTGAACGACCAGCCCTTCTTGGCCGCCAGCTCGCTGGTGTTCACGATGGTGAACTCCAGGCGGGACACCGCCCCCGCCTCCACCCGACGGGGTTTGACGGCGGCCTGCAGCCGTGGGGTCACGTCCAGCACCCGGACGTTGTCGAACGCGGCGTCGTTGCCGTAACCGCTGGGCTGGAAGTTCACCAGCCGCAAGCCGAGCTTCGGCCCGCGGAACAGCACCGGGGCGTCGCTGGTGTAGGTGCCCACCGCGATGCCGTCCACCGTGCTGTCGGCTCGCGCGCAGGGCTCGATCGGGGTGGTGAACGCCGGGACGGCGTCCGACCCGTCCAGCAGGTGGAAGCCGAGCTTGGCGTGGTGGCCGTGGCAGTTGGTCTCGGCCACGTCGACGGAGAAGGCCAGGAACCGGCTGCCCGCGCCGACGCCGACGGACGTCCTGGTCTCCAGTTGGGTCTTGCCCGCGCCGGGGTCGGCGTGGGTGTAGGCCGCGACGGCGTGGTTGGTCGCCGGGTCACCGCCCGCCCACTCCCCCAGCGTCGCGGCCAGCTTCTTCACCGAAGGCCACCAGTCGCCGCACCCGGCGGCCCGCGGCGTGGCCTCCGGCCCCAGCCGCGAGACGATCCAGCCGTTGCAGGACGACAGCCACGCAGGATCGGCGGTGTAGGTCTGGTTCACCGGCGCCGCCCCGGTGTACTCCGTCACCAGAACCGGCGTAGCCCCCTGCCCGTTCTCGAAGTCCTCCGCGAAGACCACCCCCGGGTCCCGCGGCTCCACCCCGGCCCCGCTTTCCGTGAAGCCGATCCCCGCAGAACCGGCCCCCGTGACACCGGTCCCCGTGGCCCGGGCCTCCGTAACACCGGCCCCCGTAACGCGGGTCTCCGTGTAACCGACCCCTGAGAGACCGGCCTCCATGAGACCGACCCCTGAGAGACCGGCCTCCGTGAAACCGGCACCCGTAGATCCACTCTCCATGAATCCAGACCCCGCGAACCCGGCTCCCGTAGAGCCGGCGGCCCCGGCGGCGGGCCCGCCCTGCATCGCGCAGGCGAGTACCGCCGTCACACCGACCGCGACCATGCGGGCCCCCGCGCGCGGCGCCGTCCCGTACCGGCGCCCCTGTGAACCGTTCACCAGCAAATCCCCCGACGAAGTCATCGCACTGCCGTGGCAGACCGCCACTCAGGCGGCGTCCCCCGACGCCGGCGGTCCCCCGCCGGCGACCGGCAAGGCAGGCGGCGCCGACATGCCCCGACGCACGCACAGACAAGCTGGCGCGCTACCCCCGCCGAGTCAACGACGACTCCCCCCGAAGTCCTCCACGCACGGCAAAGACTTCCCCCACCCCCCCGCACCTCGCCCAGGCCCCAACCTCAAAGCCCGCCAGACAGCACATTCCCCACCGCCGCCGAACCTCCGAATCGCCTCAAGCACCACCCCCCACCCGACGCACACTCCAGCCACCCCCGAACCCGGCCCCGGCTCGGGCGTCAAGCCCCACCAAATCGCGCGACCAAAGGCCGACCCACACTCCAGCCCCCCCGAACCCCGCCCCGGCTCGGGCGTCAAGCCCCACCAGATCGCGCCGACCACGAAGGCCGGCTCACACACCGGCTCACACACCGGCTCCGGACCGCTGGCGCGCCCGGCCTGAGGCCGAACCCGCGCATCGAACCAGATCCGGATCGCACACGCTGACCACTGGAACCCCGGGGGCTGAATGCTGGATCACACCCAGATCGCGCACTCCAGCCCGTCGCCGAATCGCTGAGGGGGGTCGGGGAGGGGGCGTGCCTCACCGGCGGCGAGGCGGCGGGCCGTCCAGGCGGCGGCAGCGGCGTCAAGCACGTCGTCGACCCCGGCCATCGCGCCGGCGAGCCCCAGATCGCCGGCCGGCGCGACGCCTACGCCGGCGAGCAGCGCGCGCCGGGTCTCCGCGCCCGCCCACGTGGACTTGCGGGACGGCAGCGGAGCGCCCGCCAGTGTCGCGAAGCACAGCTCCGGATGCACCTCGGCGACCCGGTGCCGCGTCGACCGCACCCACCCGTCGACCTGGAGCAGCTTCTCCTTGAGGTTGAACGCCTGACGAGAGATCCCCTCCCCGGCCAGCCGCCTGCTGATCGCCACCGCCGACGCGTGGTCGTCCGCCTCAAGCGCCGCGCGCACCGGCGTCATGAACACCGACGCCCACCGCGGCCCCACGGCCCGCCGCGCCAGCACGTCGGCCTCCCGGCGCCCGGCGTCGGGCAGCCCGATCGGAATGTCGATCGCCACCGCCGCCAGCTCACCCTCCCGCTCGGCCAGCGCGACCAGCTCACCGATGCTCACCGCGAAATGCGCACTCGTGCACCCCTTCGCCAACACGATGCCGACCCATCCCGCCTTACACGCGTCGACACCAAGCACTCGCTCGCCACCCATACATGCATGCTCCCCGACCCCACCCCCACCTGTCCCCAGCACCCGACCGCCCACAGCCTCGCCACGAACTCGCACACCCCACGAACCCCCGCGCCCACCTGTCCCCAGCACCCGACCGCCCACAGTCTCAGCACGAACTCGCACACCCCACGAGCCCTCGCGCCCACCTGTCACCGTCACCCGTCACCCGTCACCCGACGCCTCGTCACGGACCCGCACATCCCCACCCGAGCCAGCAGACCCCACACCGGCCCACGCACCCCGCCCCACGCGGCGATCACACCCACACGACCGCCCCACACGAGACCGCCACGCCCCGCGGACCACCCCCCACCCGGCGCCCCCTCCACACCGGCCCACGCAACCCACCTCATGCGCCGGCCACACCCGCACGACCGTTTATGTGAGAGCTCCTGCTCCTAGAGAGCAGCCCTATCACGACCAGGTGCCGCGCGACGCCCCGCGTGGAGCGGCGGCCGTGCCCGCATGCGCATCACCGTTCCAACGTCCGTGACCCTGTGTGATCGAGTGACTACGCTGACCCGGATAGATCAACGTTCGTCCCACGAGGAGGATCATGCGTACGCTCGTCCACACCACCGGCACCGCTATGGCAGGCGTCGTTCTGGCCGCAGGGCTCTCGGCGGCGGTTCCCGCCTCCGCCGCGCACGCCGCGTCCCTCAAGCCCGCGGCTGCCGTCTGCACGACCGAAGCCGCGGCCAAGGGCTGGATCTGCTTCCTGCGCTACTGCGACGCCTACTTCTGCTACTACGACTGCTACCCCACCCTCTACGCACGCAACAAGGGCGAGAAGCCGTCCAAGTCGATCCGCCTTCCCAAGCCCAAGGAAGGCGAAGCTCCCAAGGAGATCACCGCTCCCTGACCGTCGCCGCACCCGGTACCGAGCCGTCGCCCAGCCGATGGGCCGCACGGCTCGGCCCCCCGCTCACACTCGCACCGACCCGGCTCCACACACCCCGGTGGCGCGCCCGGCCCGAGCCTTCGCACACCCGCGCACCCGCGCACTCGCGCACTCACGCACTCACGCACTCACGCACTCACGCACTCACGCACTCACGCACTCACGCACCCGGACGCTCGCGCGGCCGATCGGCTCTCACAGAGCGGCGGGTGTCTCGCCGGACGTGCCGCGGCGTAATCGGGCCAGCCAGGCGGGCGACCTGGAGCCCGGGCCCAGGCGGTAGGCGCCCAGGAGCCAGTCGGCCAGGCGGTCGCGGTCGATGACGATCACGTCGTGGTCGCGGGCCGTCTGAGCGGCCTGGGCGGTGAGGCTGTGCGAGGTCACCAGGACACCCCGGTGGTCGCGGTACGGCCTGGCCTGCAGCGCGCCGACGAAGTCGCGGACGTCTCCAGGGCCGACCTTGCGGGTGTAGTACTTGCACTGGAGCGCGTACGGCGTGCCGTCGGGCGCGACGCCGAGCACGTCGACCCCGCGGTCGCCCGCCCCGCCGACCACCTTGACCTGCCGGAAGCCGTCACGCCTGAGCAGCTCCCCGCTCAGGCCCTCGAACCGGCGGTGATCGAGCCGGTCGACGCCGCACCGCCGCAGCGCCTCCTGCCGGTACACGTCGCCGAAGTGCCTGGCCACGAGCATCGCCGCCCCGCCGAGCGCCACGAGCACGGCGACGACGGCGAGCGGCACCACCCACCCCGACGAGACCAGATCGACGACCACCGGCGCCACCGCGAGCGCGACCGCCACGCCAGCCACCACCCAGACCCAGCGCCCGCCGCCCGCCCTCCGCCGCCGGGCCCGGCTCCTTACCCGTGATCTGCGCCTCGCCATCGAGACCTCCAGGATTCGAAACACCGGAGTCGATTCTGAACGAGACCACCGACAAAATCAGCCACGCCGATAGAAAATGATATTCGGCATTTGGCCGGTTATGACGAGACAGCGGAAACGGTCGACGGATTTATTTCAGGCCTAAATGAAACGGTCGTACTAAAACGTCTCGTCGTCCGCGGCGACCAGGGCCCCGCTGAACTGCGCGGAGTACAGCCGGTGGTAGGCGCCCCGCAGGGCGAGCAGCTCGTCATGTGTGCCCTGCTCGACGATGCCTCCGGCCTCCATCACCAGGATCAGGTCGGCGTCGCGGATGGTCGACAGCCTGTGCGCGATGACGAAGCTGGTGCGGTCGGTGCGCAGCGCGGCCATCGCGTGCTGCACCAGGACCTCCGTCCGGGTGTCGACCGAGCTGGTGGCCTCGTCCAGGATGAGCAGCGACGGGTTGGCGAGAAAGGCCCGGGCGATGGTCAGCAGTTGCTTCTCCCCCGCGCTGACGTTGCCGCCCTCGTCGTCGATCACGGTGTCGTAGCCGTCCGGCAGGCTGCGCACGAACCGGTCGACGAACGTGGCCCGCGCGGCGGCGTGGATCTGCTCGTCCGTCGCCAGCGGGTTGCCGTAGGCGATGTTCTCGCGGATGGTGCCGCCGAACAGCCAGGTGTCCTGGAGCACCATGCCGATGTGCGAGCGCAGGTCCTCGCGGCGCATCGCCGTGACGTCCACACCGTCGAGCGTGATGCGCCCGGCGTCCAGCTCGTAGAAGCGCATGATCAGGTTGACCAGCGTGGTCTTCCCCGCGCCGGTCGGCCCCACGATCGCGATCGTGTGCCCGGGGTCGGCCACCAGCGACAGGTCCTCGACGAACGGCTGGTCGGCGGTGTAGCGGAAGGACACGTGCTCGAACTCGACGCGGCCACGCCGGACCGTGGGCAGCACGGGGTCGGCGGGGTCGGGGCGCTGCTCCTCGGCGTCCAGCAGCTCGAAGACCCGCTCGGCCGACGCCACCCCCGACTGCAGCAGGTTGGCCATCGAGGCGACCTGGGTCAGCGGCTGGGTGAACTGCCGGGAGTACTGGATGAACGCCTGCACGTCACCCAGGCTCATCGACCCGGTGGCCACCCGCACGGCCCCGACGACGGCGATCGCGACGTAGTTCAGGTTCCCGATGAACATCATCGTCGGCATGATGACGCCGGAGATGAACTGGGCGCCGAAGCTCGCCTTGAACAGCTCCTCGTTCCGTTGCCGGAAGACCTCCTCGACCTCCGGCCCGCGCCCGAAGACCTTCACCAGCTCGTGCCCGGTGAACGCCTCCTCGATGTGGGCGTTCAGGCTTCCGGTGTTGGCCCACTGCGCGACGAACAGCTTCTGCGAGCGCTTGGCGATCAGCCCGGTGACGACCATCGACAGCGGGATCGTCACCAGGGCGATCAGCGCGAGCAGCGGCGAGATCACGAACATCATCGCCAGCACGCCGACCACGGTCAGCAGCGACGTGAGCAGCTGGCTCAGCGTCTGCTGCAGGGTCTGGGAAACGTTGTCGATGTCGTTGGTGACCCGGCTGAGCAGCTCGCCGCGCGGCTGGCCGTCGAAGAACCGCAAGGGGAGGCGGTTCAGCTTGTCCTCGACGTCCGCCCGCAGCCGGAACACGGTGCGCTGTGTCACGTCGTTGAGCAGGTATCCCTGCAGCCAGCCGAACATGGACGCCGCGACGTAGAGCGCCAGTGCCCACGCCAGCAGGGTGCCCAGCGCCGCGAAGTCGATGCCGTGCCCGGGCACGACGTCCATCCGGGCGAGCATCGCGGCGAAGTTGTCGTCGCCCGACGCGCGGGCGGCCTCGACCGCCTGCTCCGTCGTCGTCCCGGCCGACAGCTGCTTGCCGACCACGCCGCTGAAGATGACGTCCGTGGCGCGCCCGAGAATCGTCGGGCCGATGACGGCGAGCACCACGCTGACCACGGCCAGGCCGATCACGGCGAGGATCTTCGGACGTTCGGGGTCCAGCCGCCGGATCAGCCGCCGGGTGGACGGCCCGAAGTCCATCGACTTCTCGGCGGGCATCCCGCCGCCGCCGAAGGGCCCCCGCCCGAACGGGCCGCCGCCCGCGGGCGGGCGCGGGCGGGTGGGTGCCATGGGCCGCTCGCTCATATCGCGCTCTCCGCGGTCAGCTGGGACTCCACGATCTCGACGTAGGTCGGGCAGGAGTCCAGCAGTCGGTCGTGGGTGCCGATGCCGGCGATCACACCGTCGTCCAGCACGATGATCTGGTCGGCGTCGGCGATGGTCGACACCCGCTGGCCGACGATGACGACGGCGGCCTCGGCGGTGTGCGGGCGCAGGGCGGCGCGCAGCCGGGCGTCGGTCGTCAGGTCCAGCGCCGAGAAGGAGTCGTCGAACAGGTAGATCTCGGGCTTGCTGACCAGCGCGCGGGCGATCGAGAGCCGCTGCCGCTGCCCGCCTGACACGTTCGTGCCGCCCTGGGTGATGGGCGCCTCCAGGCCCTCGGGCATCGCCTCGACGAAGTCGCGAGCCTGGGCGACGTCCAGCGCCTCCCACAGCTCGTCGTCGGTGGCGGCCGGATTGCCGTACCGGAGGTTGCTCGCGACCGTGCCGGTGAACAGGTACGGCTTCTGCGGCACCAGCCCGATGCGGGTCCAGAGCATCTGGGGCGCCAGGTCGCGGACGTCGACGCCGTCGACCGACACCGTGCCCGACGTGGCGTCGAACAGCCGGGGCACGAGCGAGACCAGCGTCGTCTTGCCCGAGCCCGTGCTGCCGATGATGGCGGTGGTCTGCCCGGCGACGGCGCGGAAGGAGATGCCGGACAGCACCGGCGCCGCGGCGCCCGGGTAGCGGAACCCGACGTCACGCAGCTCCAGCTCGGCCCGCTTGCGCACCTCCCGTACGGGCCGCTCGGGCGGGCGCACCGACGACTCGGTGTCCAGCACCTCGCCGATGCGCTCGGCGCAGACGGCGGCCCGCGGGATCATGATCGAGATGAAGGTCGCCATCATCATCGAGGTGAGGATCTGCATCAGGTACATGAGGAACGCGGTGAGCGCGCCGATCCCCATCTCGCCGCTGTTCACGCGGGCCGCTCCGAACCACAGGACGGCGACGCTGGAGACGTTCAGGATCAGCATCACCGTGGGGAAGATGAGCGCGGTCAGCCGCCCGACGCTCAGCGCGGTCCCGGTGAGCGCGTCGTTGGCCTCGGCGAACCGGCGGGTCTCCTCGCGTTCGCGGACGAAGGCCCGCACGACGCGGATGCCGGTGAGCTGCTCGCGCAGCACCCGGTTGACCTCGTCGATGCGGGTCTGCATCGCACGGAACTGCGGCACCATGCGCGAGACGATCAGGCCGATGGACACCAGCAGCGCCGGGACGCAGACCAGCATGAGCCAGGACAGGCCGACGTCCTGGCGCAGCGCCATGACGACGCCTCCGACGCCCATGATGGGCGCGGCGACCAGCATCGTGCAGGTCATCACCACGAGCATCTGGACCTGCTGGACGTCGTTGGTGCTGCGGGTGATCAGCGACGGCGCGCCGAACTGGGCGACCTCGCGGGCGGAGAACCCGCCCACCCGGTGGAAGACGGCGGACCTGACGTCCCGCCCGAACCCGGCCGCCACCTTGGACCCGTAGTACACCGCGGCGACGGCGCAGGCGATCTGCATGAGCGACACGGTGAGCATCCAGCCGCCGCTGGACAGGATGTAACCGGTGTCGCCGACGGCGACGCCGCGGTCGATGATGTCGGCGTTCAGGCTGGGCAGGTACAGCGACGCGATCGTGCCGACCAGCTGGAACACCACCACGGCGACCAGCGCCGGCGTGTAGGGCCGCAGGTGGACGCGCAGCAGCCGGCTCAGCACGGGCGTGCCCGGGCCGCTCGGCGTGTGGAAATCACGCGGGCAACGCTATATGAGCACGTAGGTCACCTACGCCTGGTTTTTCAGCGGCGTAGCGAGCCGGTCGTCCGGCGGTTTCGCGGGTCCGGGGCCGCCGAGCGCCGGTTGGTATCCTCACGGTGCGACAGGATCGGTTCTGTCGCACCGCGACCGGCCCGGGCACCCGTGCCGTCGCGGCGCACGACGATGACAGCCCCCGAGTCGTCAGGATCCCCACATGCCGAAAGCCGGTCGGTCCCAGGAGGAGATTCGCCGGCACAATCTGGGCGCCCTGCTCCGGCACGTGCACCTCGGCGGCCCGGCCTCCCGCACCACGCTGGCGGGCCGCATGGGGCTCAACCGCAGCACCATCATGGGCCTCACGGCCGAGCTGACCTCGGCCGGCCTGGTGCGCGAGGAACTGCCCGGGGACACCGGCAAGGCGGGCAGGCCGTCCCTGGTGGTCCGGCCGGAGTCCGAGCGGGTGTACGCCCTGGCCTTCGACGTCCGCGTCGACCGGCTCGTGGCCGCCAAGGTGGGGCTGGGCGGGACGATCCTCGACCGCCGGGAGGCCGTCAGGCCGCGCGCCGGGGCCGACCTCCACGACGTGGTGGGGGTGCTGGCCGGGTTCGCCCGCCGCATGCAGCGGGAGGCGGGCGCCGGCTCGGTGTGCGCCGGGGTCGCGGCGGCCTACTGCGGCATGATCCGGCCCGGTGACGGGATGGTGCGTTTCGGGCCGAACATGGGCTGGGTCGACCAGGCCTTCGGCACCGAACTGGGCCTGAGGCTGGGCCTCGGGCTGCCGGTCGCGGTGGGCAACGAGGCCCACCTGGGCGCGCTGGCCGAGCACCAGCGCGGCGCGGGGGTCGGCTTCCAGAACCTCATCTACCTGCACGGGGACGTCGGCGTGGGCGGCGGCATCATCGTCGGCGGCAAACTGCTGGACGGCGACGGCGGGTACGGCTGCGAGCTCGGGCACATGATGGTGAACCCATACAACGGCCGGCCGTGCGGGTGCGGCTCGCGAGGCTGCCTGGAGGCGGAGGTCGGCGAGCAGGCCCTTATCGACGCCGCCGGCCGCTCATCCGAGCTGACCGGCCGCGACGGCGTACGAGCCGTCGTCGACGCCGCCGCCCGCGGCGACACCGCGGCCCGCGACGCGCTGCGCCGGATCGGCGACTGGCTCGGCATCGGGGTGGCGAACCTCATCAACCTGTTCAACCCCGGCCTGGTGATCTTCGGCGGCATGCTGCGCGAGGTCTACCAGGGCGCGGCGCCCCAGGTACACAGCCGGGTGGCGGCCAACGTCCTGGTGATCTCCCGCGAGCGGGTACAACTGCGCACCTCGGCCCTCGGAGACGACGCCACCCTGATCGGCGCCGCCGAACTCGCCTTCTCCAACCTCCTCACCGACCCCCTGGGCGTGCTCGCCTCATCAGCCCTCGCCCCGCACGACGCCATGACCGGCTAGGTCACGCGGGAGCCGCCCCACGTCGGTGTGATCCTCGGAAACGCGCGGCAGGAGCGAGCGCCGCCCGGAGCCGGGTCAGTGTTCGGCGTTCAGGTGGGGCAGGACCTCGGTGGCGATCAGCTCCAGGTGGTCGAGGTCTGACATCTCGGTCAGGCGTAGGTGTACCCGGGTCACGCCTATCTCGGCGAACTCGCCGATGCGCTGGACGAGCTGGGCGGGCGAGCCGACCACCGGGTCCTCCGGGGGGAGGGCGCTCGCCTCGTGCAGCGGGGCGGCACGGCGCCGGGCTTCGGCGTCGGTGCGCCCGATCGCGACGACGATCCCCGCAGAGAGCACGAGCGGGGGGCGGCCGGCGGCGGCCCGGCCGACGCGCTCACCGGCCTCGGCGACCCGCGCGAACGCTTCGGCGGTCACCTCCACCGTCTTGAACGGCATGTTGAACTCGTCCGCGTAACGGGCGGCCAGCTCGGGAGTGCGCTTCGGCCCGCCGCCGCCGACGATGATCGGCGGGCCCGGCGTCTGCACCGGCTTGGGCAGGGCGGGCGCGTCGACCAGCCGGTAGTGGTCGCCCTGGTAGCTGAACCCCTCGCCGGCCGGGGTGCCCCAGAAGCCGGTGATGACGGCGAGCTGCTCCTCCAGGCGGTCGAAGCGCTCACCGGTCCGGGGGAACGGGATGCCGTGCGAGATGTGCTCACGCTCGTACCAGCCGGCGCCGAGGCCCAGCTCGACCCGGCCGCCGCTCATCTGGTCCACCTGCGCGACCATCACGGCCAGCGGCCCGGGCAGCCGGAAGGTCACCGGGCTGACCAGCGTGCCGAGCCGGATGCGCGAGGTGTCCCTGGCGAGGCCGGCCAGCGTCAGCCAGGCGTCCGTCGGGCCGGGCAGGCCGCCGCCGGACTCCAGCGACATCGACCGGTAGTGGTCCGCGCGGAAGAAGCCCTCGAAACCGCCGTCCTCGGCCAGCCGGGCCAGCCGCAGCTGGTCGTCGTAGGTGGCGCCGCGGTGAGGCTCGGTGAAGACGCAGACCCGCATGCTCACCGTCCCTTCTCCGCCGCCGCGGGGATGTCCCGCTCCATCAGCAGTTCGTGCAGGTCGGCGCTGGACCGGGCGACCTCTTCCAGGTGCGCGTTGCGGCCCAGGCCGCGGGGTCGCGGGATGTCTATGGCGACCACCTCGCGGACGCGGCCGGGTCGCGGGCTGAGCACCACCACCCGGTCGGCCAGCAGCACCGCCTCGTCGATGGAGTGGGTGACGAAGACGATGGTGGCCGCGTTCTCCATGTGCAGGCGTTGCAGTTCGACCGACAGCTCCTCGCGGGTGAGCGCGTCGAGCGCGGAGAACGGCTCGTCCATCAGCATCACCCGTGGCTCGCCGATGAGCGACCGGCAGAGGGCTACCCGCTGCTGCATGCCGCCGGAGAGCTCGTGCGGCAGGCGCTTCTCGAAGCCGCCCAGCCCCACCATGTCCAGCAGCCGCCGGGCGCGCTCACGGTACACCGCCCGCGGCCCGCCGAAGATCTCGGCCGGCAGCAGCACGTTGTCGAGCACCGACCGCCAGGGCAGCAGCGCGGGCCGCTGGAACAGCATCGCGATGTCACGGCGCGCCTTGGTCACCCGCTCCCCCGCGACGGTGATCTCGCCTTCGGTGACGGGCAGCAGGCCGGCGACGAGCCGCAGCAGAGTGGACTTGCCGCAGCCCGACCGGCCGACGACCGCGACGAACTCGCCCTCCGCCACATCCAGGTCGATGCCCCGCAGGGCCTCCACCGTGCCGGACCGCCCGGTGAAGGTACGGGAGACACCGGTCAGTCGGATCATCGGGCAGGCTCCCCAACCAGCGGACCGCGGTTTACGTCGCGACCAGAGTATCGAGGATTACCCGGCAAAATGCATCCCTGGCATGCGAAGTCGCTTAGCTGCCGTTTTGCGTGCTGACATGACTGGCATCCCAACCGTGTTCCCTCGTACGCTTGCACCAAGATCTTCGCGCGCGGGGCCCACCCCCGACCCCGGCTCGCATCCCCTCCGTCGGTCCGGTGCCGCCGGTCGAAAGAAACGGTGTCATGAGAAAGCTCACCCGTCTGGCCTCCATCCTGACCCTGGCCGCGACGACCGTCGCCATGACCGGTTGCGGGAATTCCGACAATCCGGACACAGCTAGCGAGACTCCCGCAAAGGCGCTTGAGAAAGTCACCTATCTCACGTCGTTCGGGAATTTCGGCAGGGACGCGTACGCCTGGGTGGCCAAGGAGAAGGGCTTCTTCGCGGACGCCGGGTTCGAGGTGGACGTCAAACCCGGAGGCGGCACGGGCGACAACATCACCAAGGTCGAGGCCGGCGCGGCGATGTTCACCCCGGTCGACCTCACCGGCCTTCTGCTGGCCCGTGGGGCGGGCGGCGCCAAGGGCGTCACCGTGGTGGCCGGCATCCAGCAGAACACCATGGCCGCGATCATCGCTCTCGAAGGCAGCGAGATCGCCGGCCCCAAGGATCTGGAGGGCAAGACCCTCGCCGACACTCCCAGCTCCGTGGTGCGCAACCTGTTCCCCACCTACGCGAAGATGGCCGGCGTCGACGCCTCCAAGGTCAAGTGGGTCAACGGCTCCCCGGCGAACCTGATCGGCCTGCTCGCGGGCGGGTCGGTGGCCGGCATCGGCCAGTTCGTCGTCGGCAAGCCGACCGTGGAGTCGGTCGCCAAGGGCAAGAAGGCGGTGGTGCTGCCGTACAGCGACGTGATGAGCGACCTGTACGGCAACGCGCTCGTGACCTCCACGAAGATCGCGAGCGAGAAGCCCGACATGGTCAAGCGGTTCACCGCCGCCCTGCTCAAGGGCCTCGTGTACAGCATCGAGAACCCCCAGGAGACCGGGACGATCCTGCAGAAGAACGTGCCGGCGTCGGCTGCGGCACCGGCGGCCGCCGAGGCCGAGCTGATGGCGGCGTTCGTCCGTCCGGAGGGTTCGAGCGCGGCGCCCGGCACGGTCGACACCGAGCGGGTCGGCCGCACCATCGAGATGCTGACCACCGCCGGCGCGATCCCGTCCGGCCTCACCCCCGATCAGGTCGTCAACACGAGCCTGACCCCGAAGTCCTGACCGCGCGCCCCGTGCGGAGGGACGCGCCCGCCGGACGATTCGCGGACAGGCCAGACCAGACGAGGAGACCGCGGACCACGCCATGACCGAATCGAGCGAGGCCGGCCCCGCGCCGCGCGCCGGCGTACCCCGCGGGCTCGCGGGCGGGACGGCGGCCACGGCGGCGCTGCCGGTCCTGGGGCTGATCGTGGCGGTCACCGGCTGGTGGCTCGTCACCTCGGCCTTCCAGCTCGTCCACCCCGCGGTGCTGCCGCCCCCGCAGGACGTGCTGGCCGCGTTCGACGCCAGGTCCGCGGAGCTGCTCGACGGGCTGGTCGCCACGACGCTGGAGACCGTGGCCGGCTTCCTGATCTCCGCGGTCGCGGGGGTGCTGATCGGCCTCGCGCTGGCCGCCTCGCGGGTGGTCGAGCGGATGTTCTCCCCGCTGCTGGTGGCCGTCAACGCGGTGCCCAAGATCGCGCTGGGCCCGCTGCTGGTCGTCTCCCTCGGCTGGGGCCAGACGCCGATCCTGACCATGGTGGTCCTGCTCAGCTTCTTCCCGATCGTGCTCTCCACAGCGACCGGGCTGACCACCACCCCGTCCGACCTCGCCGAGCTGATCCGGTCCCTGGACGCGTCGCGCTGGCAGGCGTTCCGCAAGGTGCGCCTGCCCGCCGCGCTGCCGCAGATCTTCGTCGGCCTGAAGGTCGCCATGCCGCTGGCCGCGATCGGCGCGGTCATCGGCGAGTTCCAGGCCGGCGAAGGCGGCCTCGGCTACCAGATCGTCCAGTACAGCGGCGTCGCCGACAGCGCCACCGCCTGGGCGGCCATCGTCCTCATCGGCGTGATGAGCATCGTCCTGTACTTCGCCCTGGCCCTCACCGAACGCCTGGCCCTGCCCTGGGTCCGCGAGACCACGTCAGCCAGATGAGCGCCGCCCCGCTCACGCGTGGGCGGTCACGGCGGGGCGCCGGCGCGCCTTGGGACCTGCCCGGTGTCACACGTGGTCTCGCCAGGAATGCCGCGGGGCGAAGCCGAGGACCTCGCGGGCGCTGTCGATCGCGAGCAGCGTCTCGAACGTCCCGAGGTCACGCCTGATCTCCACCCCGGGGAAGACCTCCCGCATCAGTTCGGCCGACGGGCGGTTCATCACGGTGTCGGCGGCGGCGATGACGAAGCTCCGCGCGCCCTCGACGGGTGCGTCCAGGGCGAGCCGGCAGGACGCGGCGGCGTCCCGCGTGTCGATGTACCCCCACAGGTTCCACTTGCGAAGGAGCGGGTCGTCCCAGTAGCCGGGGAAGGCCTTGTAGTCCTCGGGGCCGAGGATGTTGGAGAAGCGCAGGGCCACGAACGGGATCCCCGACCACTGCGAGACGTGCTCGGCCAGGGTCTCGGTGACGACCTTGGACAGCGCGTACGTGGAGGTGGGGAAGGGATAGTGGCCCTCGTCGAGGGGAGCGTAACGCGGGGGCACGTCGAACGGCAGGCCGAGCGTGGTCTCGCTGGAGGCCCAGACCACGCGGTCGATCTCCAGCCCCGCGGCGGCCAGGAAGACGTTCGAGTTCATCACCGTGTTGGAGTTGAGGGTCTCGGCCGGGGTGCGGATCCCGGGGGCCGGGATGTTCGCCAGGTGGACGACGGCGTCGACACCGTGCAGGACCTCCACCGCCTGCCCGTAGTGGGTCAGGTCGGCCAGCAGCACCTCCACTCCCAGGTCCGCGGGCGCCGCCCTGACGTCGGTCGCCACGACCTCGTAGCCGTGGTCGAGCAGGTCGCGCACGACTGCCCGCCCCAGCTTGCCGCTCGCTCCTGTCACGCAGATCCTCGCCATCGTTCCTCCTGCGGTGAGCTGATCGCGGCGAGACTGTCGCGCCGAGGGCACCGTTCAGGAACAGGGTAGTGATCGTTGCGCGGGTCAGGTCAGGGGACGATCACCGTCCATTCCTTCAGGAAGGTCACCTCGTAGCCGTCGACGGCGGTGTACGGGTCGCGGGCGAGGATGCTTCGTACCTCGGCCTCGTCGTCGGCCTGGTAGACGTGCAGCGCGCCCGAGTCGTCGGCCCACGGGCCGGCCGTGAGCAGCGTGCCTTTCGACTGGAGTTCCCGCAGATGCTCGCGGTGGGCCGGGCGGACCGCCAGCCGGGCGTCGTCGTTCCGGAACGTCATGTGCAGTACGAATCTCGGCATGCGCGAACGCTACGAAAACCGCCCGGCGGCTGTCAGCGTCACCGGACACCGCGAAGGTGTATCACGGGATACATGCCGTCCTCGCTGTCCGACCTGCCGATGCTGCACGGCGTGAGCGCTGAGCGTCTCGACGCGCTGGCCGCCCGCGCCCGCCACCGTCGCTATCCGGCGGGCCAGGTGCTCTGCACCGCCGGTGACCCCGTCGACCACCTGGTGGTCCTGCTCGGCGGGAGGGTCAAGTCGGCCCGCGTCGGCGTGGACGGCCGTGAGGTCGTCCTGCGCGCCTGCGGGCCGCCGGTCGCCTTCGACAAGGCCGCGCTCCTGGCCGGCACCCCGCACCGGACGACGCTCACCGCGCTGACCCCGGTCGACGTCGCCTACCTGCCCCGACACACGATCCTGGACCTCATCGCCGAGGAGCCCTCCGTCGCGGCCCGCCTGCTGCGCACCCTGGCGGAGACGGTGTGCGACCTGGACGAGCGCCTCACCGACGTCGTCCTGCTCGACGTCACCTCCCGCGTGGCCAAGTGGCTCGTACGCAACGGCGCCGACGGCCCGGCCGTCCTGCACGCGGGCCAGTCGGGCCTGGCCGCCGAGCTGGGCGCCTCCCGCGTCGCCGTCAACCGCGCCCTCAGATCCCTGGAACGAAGGGGCCTGATCAAGATCACCCAGGGCGAGCTCCACCTTCTCGACCACCCGGCGCTGGCGCTCCTCTACGACACCCCCGGCTGATCGCGCGAACCGGCGGCGAGACGTTGCAGCTGTAGGTCGAGGATCGCGACGGCCTCATCGCGGCTGATCTCGCCCAGCATGCGCGCGTCGGCGAGCGCTCCGGCTACGCCGAGCAGGATGCGTGCTTCGGCCTCGGGGGCGGTGGGGCCGTGGGCGTCGGTGACGAGGTGTGCGACGGCGGCGGTCGCGGCGGAGGATCCCTCCTGGTAGAGCCGGCGTAGCTCGGGGTTGGCCGCGGCTGAGGCGAGGAAGGCGTGGCCCGCCAGGATCTGCTCGGTCCCGAGATCGACCAGTGCCAGCAGGATCCGGCGCAGTGCCGCAGGTGGTGGGTCGCCGGGTCGCACGGCCGCGGCGACGGCGGCCTCGATGTCGCGCCGCTGCATGGCGGCGGCCAGTCGCAACAGGGCTTCCTTCGTGGGGAAATAGTGCTGCACCAGGCCTTTGGAGATCGCGGCCTCCGCCGCGACGCGTCCGATGGTCACCGATGCCAGGCCCTCACGCACGCAGAGCCGAAGCGCCGCCCGGGCGATCTCCGCGCGGCGTGCCTCGTGGTCCACCCGTTTGGGCATCGTCTCTCCCGCCGACTTTTACGATACGATCGTATGATAAACGAGGGAGTCGCCATGGACGGCATCGCACCGAACATCGGGCCCGCATTCAAGGCGGCGAGGCTCGGCCACTTTCGCGACGCCTCCGCCTACGCCAGGTACCGGCGGGCGTACGACCGCGCGATGGCGGGCCTGCCCGCGCCGAGCGCGACGCTGGATGTGCCGACCCGCTTCGGCACCGTTCGCGTCTACCGGTTCGGGCCCGCCGACGGGGTGCCGGTCCTGCTGCTGCCCGGTCGCACGGCGGCCGCGCCCATGTGGGAGGCCAACCTGGCCGGTCTGGCGCGGAGCCGCCCGGTGTACGCGGCGGATCTCATCGGGGAGCCGGGACTGTCGGTGCAGACCCGCAGGCTGGCCTCCTCCGACGACCAGGCGTCCTGGCTCGCGTCGCTGATCGACGGGCTGCCCGAGCGGGCGCTTCACGTGCTGGGCCTGTCGATCGGCGGCTGGTCGGCGCTCAACCTCGCCGTTCACCGGCCCGCCGGAGTCCGCTCGCTCATCCTGCTCGAACCGGCCGCGACGTTCGGCCCCATCACCTGGAAGGTCGTGGTCATCTCCCTGGGGGCCGTGCTCCCCATGCCCGCGGCCGTCCGGCGGCGCCTGCTGAGCTGGATCGCCGCCGGCGCCGACGCCTCCGAAGACGACCCCGTCGCCGCGCTGATCGACTCCGGCATGCGCGACTTCACCGCCGACCTTCCCCGGCCCGGCTACCCCACCGACGAGCAGATCGCCGGCATCGACCTGCCCACCCTGGTGATCATCGGGGGTCGCAGCGTCATCCACGACCCCGGCAAGGCCGCGGCACGGGCACGCCGCCTCCTGCGGCACGGCACCGTCGAACTCTGGCCGGAGGCGTCGCACGCCGTCAACGGCGAGTTCCCCGACCGCATCGCCGGCACCGTCGACGCCTTCCTGAACAAGGTGGAGGCGACGTGGTGATCACGACGTCTTCACGGAGAGGAGGTCGAGGGTTCCGAGGGGGGTGAGGGTGACGTTGGAGACGTTCTCCGAGTAGCCGGCGATGCTGCGGTCGAAGAACAGGGGAATGGCCGGCATGTCGCGAACCAGCACCTTCTCGGCGGCGCGGTAGAGGGAGGCCGCCTTGGTTCTCGACGGCGTGCGGTCGGCGGCGTCGAGCAGCGCGTCGTAGCTCCTGCTGCGGTACCTCCCGTGGTTCCAGGGGGAACCGCTCCGGTAGGTCGCCAGCACATCGGCCATGTGGAGGCTGTCGAGGACCCACGCCCAGCGGAACATCCCCTTGGGCTTGCCGGTGGCGGTGAGGTCGAGCAGGTCGGCGAACGTGGCCTTCGGCTTGGCGACGACCTTCACCTGGCCGTTCAGCGTCTTGCCGACGGCGTCCACGACCTTCTCGACCCACTCCTCGTGCATGCCGTCCGCGTTGTAGTAGAGCGCGAACTCCTTGGGCGGCTTGAATCCGGCGGCTCGCGCCTTGGCGAGCGCGGCCCGCGCGCCGGCCGGGTCGTACCGGCAGAACCGGCCGCAGGTGGCCCTCCCCGCCCCCGGCGTGGGCGGCGGTATGAAGGAGTCGGCCGCAACGCGGGTGGCCCCGAGCTCCTCGGCCACGTCGTCACGGGGAATGGCCATCGAGAGCGCCTTGCGGAAGTCGGCGTTGCCCGCCGTCTTGGGATCGCCCATGGGGAAGTTGAGCAGGTGAATGCCCGGGTACGGCCTGTTCAGCACCCGGCCGCCGAGGCCCGTCGTGCTCGCCACCTCGGGCACGAAGTCGACCTTCCCCTGAACGAGCGCGTCGTAGGCGTCGTCCCAGTCGGGGAAGGGCCGGTAGACGACCTTTCGCACGTTCGGCTTCACCTTGCCGCCGTAACGGTCGAACCGCTGGACGGTGATCTCCCCTCCGGCCGACCGCGAGACGAAGCGGTACGGCCCGTTGCCCACCGGCCTCTTCCGGTAGCCGGCACGGTTCGTGAAGAAGGAGTCGGGCAGCGGCGCGAACGCCAGCCCGCCGAGCTGGCTCACGAAGCCGCCGTACGGCTTATTCAGGGTGACCGTGAAGGTGTGGTCGCCGACCACCTTGAGGCCCGACAGCCCACGCGACCGGGTGACCTCGCCGCTGCCCGCGATGTGGATGAAATACCCGGCGCCCCGCTGGCCCTTCTTCGCGGAGTAGTCCCACGCCTTGACGAAGTTCCGGGCCTTGACCTCGGTGCCGTCGTGGAAACGCCAGCCCTTCCTCAGCCGTACCGTGAAGACCTTGTTGTCCTTGGTGGAGATGGAGGACGCCACGGCGTTCCGCGTGGCCGCCGTCCCGGGAACGTACTCGACGAGCCGCGTGAACATCGCGCCGACCGCCTCGCCCCCGCATTCCTCGGCGATCTCCCCCGGCTCCATGGCGACCCCGGAGTGCACGCGGCGATGACGATCTCACCGTCACCGGCCGCCGCTTTCCCGGCGGATCCGCCGAATCCCGAGGCGTGCGCGCTCGGAACACCGCCGCTCAACGCGCCGACAGAAAGCACGGATAAGACCGCCGCCGCCCGGGCCCGGGAAAAAGCGAACACGATTACCTCCGTCATAGGGAGGAATCACGTTAGGGCAAATACTGATCATTCACCGGCGACCGGCGGAACCGCGCCCACTCCGTGACGCGGCCGACGAGCCTCGGTCTCAGCGGGCGTCGGCGGGCGTCGTGCGCGCCTGGGGGCCGGGGGTGGTCCAGCTGCTCAGCAGACGCAGGGCCTCGGCGGTGGCGGAGCCGGGTTCGGCGTTGTAGACGCACAGGGACTGGTCGGGGTCGCCGGCAGGCTGGAAGGACTCGTAGGCGAAGTACAGGTCGCCGGCCACGGGGTGGCGGTAGTGCTTGGTGCCGTGGGTGCGGCGCAGGACGTGGTGGTCGTTCCACCAGGTGGTGAACTCGGGACAACGCAGGGTCAGCTCGCCCACGAGGTCGGCGAGCCCCCGGTCGTGCGGGTGGCGGCCCGCTTCGAGACGGAGCATGGCGACGGTCTCGGCGGCGATCTGCGCCCAGTCCCCGACGCGCTCACGGGCCTCGGGGTCCAGGAGGTAGTAGCGAGCGAGGTTCCGCTTCGGGACGGGCAGGGCGTCGAAGTCGGTCAGGACCTCGCGCGCCAGCCGGTTGGAGGCCAGCACGTCGGTGCGCCGGCCGAGGATGAAGGCGGGGACGTGCTCCAGGGTCTGGAGCATGAGGTGCAGGCCCGGGCGGACCCGCTGCGGGCTCGCGGAGGTGCGGCGGGCGGACGCGGGCCGGGCCAGCAGGTCGCTGAGGTGCTCGCGCTCGGCGAGGTCGAGCCGAAGCGCCCGCGCGAGAGCCTCCAGGACCTCCGGGGAGGGGGTTCCCCCGCGGCCCTGTTCGAGACGGGTGTAGTACTCGGTGCTCACCCCGGCCAGGTCGGCGACCTCGCCGCGGCGCAGGCCGGGCACCCGCCGGGCACGGCCGCCGCCGGGGAGCCCCGCCTGGTCGGGTGTGATCCGGGCGCGACGGGAGCGCAGGAAGTCGGCGATCTCGCTACTACGGTCCATGTACCCAGTGTCGGTCAGCCGGGTGTGGCGCGCTCCCGGTTGGGTGGCCCCGCCGGTACCTGCCTTACCGGAACCTCCCTGCTCAGGGCCCATCCGAGCCGCCCAGCCGTAGCTCACAGGTGGTGTGCTGGATGCATGGCGGACGGCCGCCGGCCGTCCCCGCCCCGCTCCCCTCTTCGGAAGGTATGCCTCATGTCCACACAAACCATCGCCAAGCCCCTGACCGGCCGCGTGGCGGTCATCACCGGCGCCTCCAGCGGGATGGGCGAGGCCTCGGCCGAGCACCTGGCGCGGCTGGGCGCGCGCGTCGCCGTCCTGGCCAGGCGCGAGGACCGGCTGCGGGAGCTGGTCGCCCGCATCGAGAAGGACGGCGGCACCGCCCTGGCGATCGCCGTCGACGTGACCGACGCCGCGGCGGTGCGATCGGCCGCCGAGCGGGTGGCGACCGAGCTGGGCGGCGCCGACCTGCTGTTCAACAACGCGGGCGTCATGCTGCCCGCCCCGATCGAGGAACTGGCCGTCGATCAGTGGCAGCGTCAGATCGACCTCAACGTCACCGGGCTGATGAACGTCATCGGCGCGTTCGTCCCGCAGTTGGTCGAGGCGGCCGCCGAGCGTGGCGTGGCCGACCTGATCAACACCTCCTCGATCGGAGCGCAGAACATCTTCCCGAACTTCGCCGTCTACTGCGGCACCAAGGCGTACGTCACCCACCTCTCGCGCCATCTGCGTGTCGAGCTGGGCGCCAAGGACGTGCGGGTGTCGGCGCTGGAGCCAGGCATCGTCGGCACCGAGCTGCAGAACCACGTCACCGACGAGGGTGCGCTGCAGTGGCTGGCGGGCTCCAAGGAGACCACGGAGTGGCTCACGCCGCAGGACATCGCCGAGACCGTGGGGTTCATCGCCACGCTGCCGCCGCGCGTGAACCTGCAGCAGGTGACGATCATGCCCACCCGCCAGCCCAGCTGACGACGGTCGCGCGGAGGCCGCCGGGCGGGGCGCCCCGGCGGCCTCCGCGTTCAGCTCACTGGTCGTCGCGCCAGTAGGCGGAGCGCACGGTGACGTCGCCTGGCTGGCCGCCGTTGTTGGTGCAGACGTGGCGCTTCTTGGTGCCGTCGGCGGCGGCGACCTTGCCCAGGCAGGCGCCGAGGGCGAGCTGCCCGTAGTAGTTGGGGTGCATCGACTCCTGGGACGTGCCTTGGCTCTCCATCAGCACCAGGAAGCGGGACCACTCGCTGAGCGCGGGGTCCAGGGGGTTGGTCAGGGAGTTGAACCTGGAGGAGTGTCCGACGCCCTTGGCGCACACCTCGTGGCCGTTCATCAGATCACGCAGGTCCAGGGACTCCACGTTCTCGGCGCGCGCGGCCCCGCGGATCATGTTGGCGATGCTCGGGACGACGTCGTTGCGGGCCCAGTCGAAGTCGGCGTCGAACATCGGGCAGCCGCCGTGAACGTTGCGGCCGCCCCGGTTGTCCTGCGTGTAGCGGTTGTTGGCCGCCGTGGTCACCGGGGAGGGGTAGGACTGCACGACGATGCGGTAGGAGTCGGCGGGGTAACCGGCCATGGTCAGGGTGAGGCGGATCTGCTGGATGGCGAGGCGGATCAGCGGTTCGGTGTTGATGACGCCTTGGCGGATGACCGGGTCCTGCTCCTGGTTGCACGGGTCGCGCAGGGGATGGAACATGTACAGCCGCACGCACGCCCCCAGCACGCGGCCGAAGCCGAGGTCGTTGCCGCCGATCGACAGCACGACCATCTTGATCGTGTTGCGCCGGGCGAAGCCGGCGAGCTGGTCCATCTGCGGCGGCTCACCCAGGTACGGCTCGCCGTGGGCCGCCGCGCTGACCACGTTGATGGTCCTGGCGCCGGAGCACGCGATGTTGATCCGCGTCTGCACGTTGACGGGCGCGTTCTGGACCTCGGCGGAGTCCGAGCGGTCCCACTAGTTGCGGAAAGTGGCCCCGTAGATGCGCTGGCCGTCGTAGTTGCAGTTGGAGCCGCCGGCGTTGCAGTTGTACGCGGCTCGGTCGGTGCCCCAGCGGTCGCCTCCCAGATTCAGCGGCACGGCGTTGCCCAGCCAGCGGCCGGCCTCCCCGGAGATGTAGCTGTCGCCCATGGTCACGATGGCCGTGGGCTTCTCGTAGGTGGGCATCGCCACACCGGTGGGCCGGGTGCCCAGGGCCTTGGTCGCGATCACTCGGTTGGCCGCGCTGTCGATCACGCTCATGGTGCCGGCCCGCTGGCTGGTGACGTAGAGCGTGCCCGACCAGGTCATCAGGGCGCTCGACGGCCCGGCGCCGACCGGGATCGTGGCGATGGACCGATCGGTGGCGGTGTCGACGACCGAGACGCTGTTCCCGTCGGCGTAGGTGACGTAGACGTACCTGCCGTTCGAGCTGACCGCCGAGCCCTTGGGGAAGTCACCGACGTTGATCTCGTTGACGACCTCGCCGGTCGCGGTGTTGATCACCGCCAGCTCGTCGTCGTCCGCCTTGGTGACGTAGGCGTAGGCCCCGTTCGGGCTGATCGACACGTTCGATGGCCGGCCCCCGACACTGATGGTCTTGACGTTGGTCTCGGTGTCGGTGTCGATCACCGACACCTTGCCGGAGTCGCCGCTGGCCACGTAGAGGCGGCTGTCGTCGGGGGTGAGCGCCAGCCGGGTGGGGCTCGACGCGACGCCGATCGTCTTCACGACGGCGTTGCTGGAGGTGTCGATCACCGACACGCTGCTGGACTTGCTGTTCGCCACATAGACCCTCGGCGTGCTGAGCGAGGCCGTGACGCCCTCGGGCGCGGTGCCGACCGGGAAGCGCCGGATGACCCGCCTGGCGGCGGTGTCGATCGCCGACACCGCGTCGCCCTTGTTGTCGGGGACGTAGGCGCGGGTGTTGTCGGGGATGATCGCCACCGCGCTCGGGAAGCCGCCGATGTTGGCGACCTTGTCACGGGTGTCGGCGTCGATGAGCGCCACGTCCCCGGTGCCGGCGACGGTCGTGTACAGCAGCCGCTGGTCGACCGCGGCGGCACTGGTCGCCGCCACCTCCGGCACGGCCACCGGCACCACCAGCCCCGCGAGCACGGCCACCCCGGCCGTCCCCACGGCCACCGCGGCCCGCGCCCACCGACCGCCCGGTCGTCGTATGAAGAAGCGCCATCCGGCCCGCGAGAAAGAGAAACGCGACGGTCCGGCGCGGCATACGCGTTCATCCATACACCTGCAATACGCATTTACCGGTGCGGCGTTACGAACTTCACCGTTTCGGTCAAGAGGACCCCGCTGAAACGTCCTGTGCTCAGCGTTAAGCCCGAACGCCTAATGGGGATAACATGCAGCACATATTTGCGCGCCACCGATTACCTTATAAATTGCCCAATTTACTACTTCTCACCGCTAATCGTGCGGCCGTCCTTGACGGGGTGTTACAGCACGAGCAAGCATGGAAGTCCGTTTCAGGTCTGAGAGGGAGAAGGCCATCCACTCCTCCAGAGCGGTCTCACCGGCTTCCCGGCCCCGACGATGCGCGCAGAGTGATGAGCGACGATCCCGGTGACGACGGCGCCTCCGAAGGGCACGTCAACGACTTGAGCGGGTCGGTTCTGGGCCCCGTCGTACAGGCACGAGACATTCAAGGCGGAATCCACGTACACCAGTCGGGATCACTTCCCAGACCGTCCCAGCTTCCCCCGGCCGGCATCCTGGTGGAACGCGACGAGGAACTGGCTCTTCTCGACTCCGTGCACTCCGACGACCGCGGATCGGGTGTGGCCAAGGTCGTCGTGGTGAGCGGACCCGCCGGCATCGGCAAGACGGCGCTTGCCCTGCACTGGGCGCACCGTGAACGCCACGCGTTTCCCGACGGCCACCTTTACGCCGACCTCCGCGGACACGCGGCGGGTGATCCCGTGGAGTCGGCAGAGGTACTGGGCCAGTTCGTCAGATCGTTCGGCATCTCCCCCGAGCACGTTCCCGCGAGCCTGGCGGAGCGCGCGGCGCTCTACCGATCCATCGTCAGCGAGCGCCGCGTGGTGATCGTCCTGGACGACGCGCTCTCCGCGGCCCAGGTCAGCCCGCTGCTGCCCGCCTCAGCCGGCAGCGTGGCCATCGTGACCAGCCGCTGGCGTCTGGCCGGGCTGTTCATGCGTGGCGCCCAAGGCGTGCAGCTCGAACGGCTCACCCGCGAGGGAGCCATGGATCTCCTCAGGCGAACCCTCGGCGACGCGCGGATCGACAGGGAGCGGGACGCCGCGGGCGAGCTCGTCGAGCTGTGCTCGGGGTTCCCGCTGGCGCTGTGCGTGGCCGCCGCCCGTCTCGCCACCCGGCCGGGCTGGGACCTGGCCGAGATGGTCGACGCCCTCCGTAACGAGCGACAGCGCCTCAACGCCCTGTGCGTGGAGGAGGAGGTGACGATGCGCGCGGCCCTGACCCTCTCGTACCGCGCCCTCTCCGCGACGGAGGCTCGCGCCTACCGGCTGCTGGCACTCTCGCCGGGGACCACGTTCGACATCCGGGTGGCCGTCGCCGTGATCGATCTTCCGCGCGCGGGTGCCCAGCGGCTCCTGGACGTACTGGTGGACGCCAACCTCCTGGACGACGCTCCCGGCGGACGCTACCGGTTCCACGACCTGACCCTGCTCCACGCACGTGACATGGCCGAGCACGACGAGGCCCCGGCGACCCGCGACCAGGCCCTGCGACGGGCCCTCGACCTGTACACGCACACCTCGTTCGCCGCGAGCCGCGTGATACTCCCGTACCGACGCCTCCCGGCGCCCGAGCTGGAGCATCCACCCGCCGAACCTCTCGTGTTCGCCCGTCCGACGCAGGCTCTCGACTGGCTGGAGCACGAGTTCGGCAACGTGCGGGCGGCCGCGCGGACCGCCTTCGACCGGGGATGGTTCCGCACGGCCGTTGAGCTCGTCGACGCCCTGTGGCCGCTGTTCCTCTACCGCGGCCACCACGCCGAACGGCTGGAGGTGGACCGGCTCGGGCTCGCGGCGGCCCGGGCGTGCTCCGATCCCACGGCGGAGGCCAAGATGCTGAACCGCACGGGATTGGCCCTGCTCTCGCTCGGCCGGTTGGAGGAGGCGGCGAACGACTTCCGGCAGGCGCTGCTGCTCTGGCGCCGGGCAGGCGACCGGCAGCGGGTCGCCGGGACGCTGCGGCGCCTGGGTCTGGTGGAGAAGGACCTCGGCCGTCTGGACAGGGCGATCACGCTGTTCGGTGAGGCGCTGGACGGTTAACCGCGCCGAGGGCGAGACCCGCAGGGCCGGCCGTACGCTGATCGACCTCGGCGAGGCCCTGCTCGAGAAGGGGGACGACGAGGAGGCCGCGTCACGTCTGACGGAGGCATGGAGCCTGCTGTCGGGGGAACCGGACCCGAACAACCAGGCGCGGGTGCTCATCCACCTCGGCCGTGCGCGAGCCGGGAACAGCGCGCTCGCCTCCGATCTACTGACCCGGGGGCTGCGCATCATGCGGGAGATCGGCTCCGCCACCGGCGAGGTGCTCGCCCTCCGGGCCCTGGCGGAGCTCGCACTGTCGGACGGCAGGAGGGACGACGCCCGCGGATACCAGGACGAGGCGCGAGCGGTCGCGGCGCGGCTGACGGGCGGGAACCGCACGACGGGGTAGACGCGTCCGTCACCCGTCCGCTCCATCAGGCCGGCGGCCGTCGTCCCGGTGCCCGGTGACGACGGCGGGCGTGCACGCGTTCGCGAGGCCGGCCAGTTGGGGACCGGTCAGAGACGCCGTCACCGGCTGACGATGTCCAACCTTCCAGCCGGCGTGCAGCACGGCCATCCGCAGCGCGCGTTCGACGTCCCCCGTCCGCGACCACACGTGAAGAAACGTCGCGAACAGCGCGTCACCCGCGCCCGTGGTGTTGACCACGCCGCGCGGCGCCACCGCCTCCGCTCGGAGCAGCGCGCCCTCACGCGTGCCGAGCAGCGCCCCCCGCGCTCCCAGCCCCACGCAGACCAGCCGGCATCGCGGGTAGCGGTCGAGGATCCGCGCCACCCACGCATCCGGTGGGCAGGGCAGGGCTTCGTGGCTGCAGAAGACGACGTCGGCCGCCAGCAGCCACGGCAGGTTGTACGGGTCGGCCAGGTCGGCGATGAGGTGGACGTCCACCGCTACGGGGACGCCGAGCCGGGCGGCCGGCGCGACGAGCGGACGGACGAACTTGGCGTTCGTCAGCACCAGCAGGTCGGCGTCGCGGGCCGCCGCGCGCAGCGTCTCGAAGGGGTAGGTGACTCCGTTGACGGGCTCCAGGTGAGGCAGGCCCAGCCGGCTCCCGTCCGGGGCGACCAGCGCCACTCCCATGGACGACCCGCCGCCGTCGACCACACCGGGTCCCAGCAGGCCGCCGTGGTCCAGCTCCGAACGGATGTGCGCCCCGAGCGGGTCACGCCCGACCACGGTGCACAGGCGCACGTCGGCCCCCAGGGTGCGCAGCACGTGCGAGATGTGCCCCGCCGACCCGGAGACCTGCGCGGCCATCCAGCGAGGGGTGCACTTGGAGGTGTAGCGCAAGGGGAAGTCTGGTACGCCCACCGACACGTAGAAGCTGACGGCGCCGGCGACGACGATCCTCGGTCCGTTCGCCGCTTCTTCGCGGCCCGCCCGCGGGCTCGCCGACGTCACGGGGCACTCCTTCGCGCGCCTCTGAGCATGGACTCGGCCACCGTGATCTGCGCCCGCCCGGTGACCTCCAGCGACCCGGCGCCGCCCGCCGCGGGGCCGGCGTAGCGGCCGTGCACCACCGACGCCGTGGTGAGGCAGCCCAGCGGCAGGCCGGCGACCAGCCAGCCGTACAGGAAGGAGCCGTAGACGGCCGGTCCCGGTGACGTGCCGGCGAGGGGTTCACCCACCTCGGTGACCTTGGCCAACCGGCCGTCACGGAGACCCGCCAGGCAACCCCGCCGTCGCCTGCTGGTCGCCACCTCGCATCCGGGATAACGGTCCAGAATGCGCGTCACCCTGTGGGCCGGGAAGGGGTACGGGCGCCGTGCCGCCCCCACCACGACGTCCGCGGCCTCCGGCCACGCCTCCTTCAGGCCGTCGTCGAGATGGACGACGACGTGCGACCCCTCCGCGACCAGCGTTCCGGGTGGTATGGCGCACAGGTTGCTCGCGCCTGTGAGCAGCACCAGGTGCGGTTCGTGCGGGGGTACCTCCCGTGGGAGCACCAGGATCGCGAGGGCGGGCACCTTGGACGCCGTCCGCGCGGTGGAGCCCACGCGGCTCATGTTCAGGACGTCCCCAAGCCGCAACACGTGGACGCCGACAAGCCTCTCGAACACATCCGTCTCCGTCCGCTGTCGAACAGCAGGGTCTCGTGGCGTAGAGCCCGGTCAGTACGGGAAGCCGTCGGGCGTGCGCGCCCACCGGTGCGGAGCCTGATGGGCGGCCCATCGGTCCAGGAGGAACGGCGCCGCCGCCGGCGGGGTCGCGGTGATGGCCGCGGGCTGTCTGAGGCGCAGCAGCCGGTACATGAGCCCGCGCATGTTGCGGTCGAAGCGCCCCGGCGCCGAGGTGATGCGTTCGGCCACGCCGCTGTATCGGTCCCCCGGCCTCTCTGACCGCAGCATGGCCACCTGCTCGCGCAGTGACACGTCCGGGGACAGCCGGGGCGCGACGGCGGCGAGCACGCTCTGCGGGGAGGCCGGATCGACCTCTCCTTCGGAGTAGCTCGCGAGCACGACGGGGGCCCCGGTGACGGTTCCGTACAGGGTCGCCGACCCGTGGTCGCCGATGATCAGGTCGGCGGCCGCGAGCACCGCCCGCCAGTCCGCCTCGGGCGGCACCAGTCCGAGCCCTCGCCGCAGACAGTCGGCGAGCCACGTTCGCACCTGCCAGACCCCGTGCGCGAACCAGATGTTCGGATGGAGGAGCATCACGACGCGGAAGTGACGCCGGGGAAGTTCGTCCAGCAAGCGGGGCAGCAGGTCGGCGGCCGCCCGTCCGAACAGGGACCGCGGCCCCCACGTCGAGGTGACCACGACGAGGGTCTGGTCCGCCCCCACCTCCAGCGCCCTGCGGTAGGCGGCACGATGCGCCAGGCTCGCCACCAGACGGTCGTACGAGGGGTCGCCGACCACGGCCGCCGCGGGCACCGCCTCGGGGCACGCCCGGCCGAGCCGGCCGAGGTCGTGATCGTGCGAGAGCGCGATCGCCGCCGGGACGACCTCACCGTCGTACACCAGCCGCTGGGCGTCGAGGCCGTAGGCCACCGAACCGCCGACGGCGCGAACGCCCCGGCGTCCCCTCACCAGCTTCCCGAAGCCCGCGCCGTGCGGCATGACGATGAGCGGCGCGTGGATCTCGTGGATCGCTCCAAGACTGGCCGCGACGGCGAGGGCGAACCGCTCCTGCGTCGCCTGCCGCCAGGGGATGCGTATCGCCTTGAGCCCGTCGATGAACTCGGCCACGCCGTTGTTGAATACATCCGGTGCCATTGTGAAGATTATTTGGATCCGCAGGTCGGACTCCACGAGTCTCACCGTGTCGAGCAGCCGCTGCCCCGAGGTCACCGTGTGGACCACCACCAGCACCGCCTTGCAATCCGGGCGTGTCACCCATCTGCGCGCGTCGAGCCCAAGCGGGACTCGGCGCCACTCCTGACCAGACATCGGTTGACGTATCCCCCTCGCCGGCCTTCGGCCGTCCGGGCGAGGCCCCCTCGCCCACCCCCGAAGCCTCGGTCACCGGCCTTGCGGAATTGCTTGCGGCCGGCTTGCGATTTACACGCGGCGTTACCGGCGGCAAGAGATCGCCTTACTCATGCACGTTCGGCACTGGATCAGACACGGGGGCGATGAAAAAATGCCACACAGGGGAGGGGATGCCAAGAAAGGACTCGAATGGATTTTCGCATTCTGGGTCCAGTGGAACTCTGGTCCCACGAACGGCGCCATGACCTGGGCTGGGCCAAGGAAAGGCTGGTCATCGCAGCCCTCCTCATGACGCCCGGGCGCCCGATCTCCGCACAGTCGCTGGTCGCCAGGTTATGGGACGGCGATCCGCCCCCGAAAGCCCGTGACCGCCTGCACCCCCACATCACCCGGCTGCGGAGCCGCCTGCAGTCCATCGAGCAAGGAAAGGGAGCACACCTCCGGCACATTTCCGGAGCATACATATTGGAAACGGATGCAGATAACATCGATTATCACCGGTTCCGCAAATTGCGCGCACAGGCCCGGACGTCGATGGAGAACGGCCGCGTCGACCACGCTCTCCGGCTCCACCGCGAGGCGGCCGACCTGTGGCGAGGGGATCCCCTCGCCGGCCTGCCGGGGCTGTGGGCCGCCATGACCCGCAAGAACCTCGAAGACGAGATGCTGAGCAACGTCATCGAGCGCATCTCCCTCGAACTGGACCACGGCGATCCCGTTCACCTGATCGCAGAGCTTTCCGAGCTCGTCACCCGCTTCCCCTTCGACGAGAAACTGGTCGAACTGCTGATGCGCTCCCTGTACGCCGGCGGACGGCAGGCGGACGCCCTCGCGGCCTACCGGCAGGCGCGCGGCCGGCTGGTCGACGAACTGGCGATGGAGGCGGGCCCGGCGCTTCAGGAGCTGCACCAGCGCATCCTGCTCCGCGACCCCCGGCTTCTCCCGCCGGCCCGGCCGCGAAAGGCACCGGGAAACGTCGCGCCCAACGACCTGCCGCGCGACGTTCCCACCTTCACCGGCCGGACCGCCGAGCTCGCCTTGCTGACCTCGGACAGGGTTCTGCAGGAAACGGCGGTGCCGGTGCTGGCGATCGACGGGATGCCCGGGGTCGGCAAGACCGCGCTCGCCGTCCACCTCGCTCACCGCCTCGCGGGCAGGTACCCCGACGGGCTTCTGTATCTCAACCTGAACGCGCACAGCGCCGTACACGAGGCCGTCGACCCGGCCGCCGCCCTGGACCGGCTGCTCCGCCATCTCGGGCTGCCGGCCGACGACATCCCCGAGGAGCTGGACGCCCGCGCGGCGCGGTGGCGCAAGGAGCTGGCCGGGCGCAAGGTCCTCATCGTGCTGGACGACGCGACGGGACAACAGCAGATCGACTGTCTGCTCCCCGGCGTGCCGGGTTGCCTGGTCATCGTCACCAGCCGACGCAGACTGGCCGGGCTGGACGGCGCCGAGTCGCTGTCCCTGGACGTCCTGTCCCACGAAGAGGCCACCGCGCTGCTCCGCCGTGTCGTCGGCGCCCAGCGCGCGCTCGAAGCCGACCACGTCGCCGAGGTCGCCCGGCTCTGCGGCCATCTCCCGCTCGCCATCCAGCTCGTCGCCGGCAGGCTCCGGCACCGGCCGGCGTGGAGCGTCGCCGACCTCGCGGAACGGCTGAGGCGCGAGGGTCGGCGGCTCGCCGAGATCAGGGCCGAGAACCGGGAGATCACCGCCGCGTTCCGCCTCTCCTACGACGGGCTCGCGGGCGCGCTGCGACACGCGTTCGTCCGCCTCGGCCTCTACCCCGGAACGGAGCTGACCTCCCACTGCGCGGCGGCGCTGCTGGAGACGTCGCCCACCGAGGCCGAGAACCTGCTGGAAGAGCTCCTGGACCACCACCTGATCGCCGAACCCCGCCGCGGCCGCTACCGCTTCCACGACCTGATCCGCGACTACACCGTCTCACTGGCCCAGCTCGAGCCGGAAGCCGAGCGAAAGGCCACCGTCCAGCGCGTCCTCGACTACCACCTCTTCCTCGCCGACCGCGCGGACCGGCTCCTCTACCCGCATCGCGCGCGCATCGCCGTGGACGTCAACCCGCCGCCGGGCGCGTCACCCGACATCACCACCGAAGCCCGGGCCCGGCACTGGCTGAACACCGAGCTGGACGACCTGCTGCGGATGACCCGCCACGCGTCCGGCCACGGCTGGACGTGGCACGCCGCGATGTTCCCGCACGTACTCAGCCGCCACCTGAGCTTCTGGGGGCGCTGGCACGAAGCCGTCCTCTCGCACACCGGCGCTGTCGAAGCGTGGCGGTGCCTGGACGACCAGCGCGGCGTCGCCCTCGCCTTGACAGACCTCAGCGAGGCGCTGTGGCGGAACGGCCGGCTCGACGAGTGCCTCGGCGTCGCGGCCGAGGGGCTGCGCATCCAGCACGACCGGGACGACCAGCGCGGGATCGCCGATCTCCTCGACCAGACCGGCCTCGCCCACTGGCATCGGTCAGAGTTCGACACCGCGTCGCACTATTTCGAGCGGGCGCTGGCGATCAGGAGAACGATCGGCGACCGGCACGGGCAGGCCGCGAGCCTCAACCACATCGCCGCCATAGCGTACGGCCGGGGAGACTATCGCGAAGCGTCCCATCGTCTGCGGAAGGTCCTCAGCCTTTACGAGGAGGACGGCGACCGGCGGGGCCGCCAGGTGGCGCTGAACAACCTCGGCGAGCTCGAAACCCGTCTCGGCAACCACGCCACCGCGCTCAGGCACTACGAGGAGGCCGCCGCACTCGCCCCCGAGACGGGGCCCAAAGACAGAGCGACGCTGCTGCACAACATCTCCAAGGCCCTGCACCACCTCGGCCGCCACGCCGAGGCCCTGGAACGCTACACGATCGCCTTGCGGCTCCATCGCGAGATAGGGGACGCCCGCTCCGAGGCGCACACGCTCAACAGCATCGGCTCTTGTCACGCGAGCATCGGCGACGACGAGCAGGCGCTCCTCCATCACCACGAGGCCCTCCGCATCTCGGCAGCGGTCCTGGAACACGCGCAACAGGTGCGCGCACTGCTCGGCATCGGCGATGTGCACATGCGCGCGCGGCGTCACGAAACCGCCGGGGAGCTCTTCGGCAGAGCCCTGCACCTCGCCCGTGACATCGGGGACCTCCACCAGGAGGCACACACCTTGGACCGCATGGGCACCGTCCTCCATGAGAGCGGGGACGCAGAGGCGGCGGTGCACTGGTGGCGGGCGCTCGCCCTGTATGAACGACTCGGCGTCCCCGAGGCGGAGGACCTTCGACGCCGACTCCCAGGCCCGCCGGACGCGGTCGGCTCGTAGCCGGGACTGACTCCTCGCGCGGTATCGACGACGTGGGCACGAGTCCTGCGTCATGTCCGGACTCGCCTGCCATATCGGCACATGACACGCATATCCACTTGTTTGTCAGAACTTCAGCATGGTTCGCCCTCGCCCAATATCATTAGGCCTGCCTGGAACCACTGAAGTGGCCGGGCCTTAAAGAAAAGGCGAGGATACTCATGATACAGAGAGTAATCACCACGGGAGTGCTCTGCGGCGCGTGCATATGGATGACATATGCACCTAAACCGGACGATGCCACCCGGGGAAGCGTGGCGAGTGTCGTACAGAGCGTTACCCATCATGCTAGCAGTACAACATCACTGGTGATCTGAACACTTAGCGTCCGGGCGGCGCCGTCCACAGCTCCCACCCCAGATCGACTGCGCCGCCCGCCAGCCTCCGTGCCTGAACGGCGCGATAAGAGTGCCGCTCCATACGCCCCGAAGTAGCGGTAATGTGCGTGACGTAGTGATGCGGCCCGCCGGGCTTCCGTCGATCGTCTGATCCGGATAGGCCCCCACACCGCACGAGTCTCTCGTGCTGCCTGGGGGTACGTTCGTGACGGCGTTTCGGCATTCCGCCGAAAGTCTGGCCAAGCTCACAACTGGAATGTCGGTTGTCGAACATCGGCTCAGCGAGGCCATCGCAGCCCACATACGCGGCACCATGCGCGTGAACCCGTCACCCGCCGAACTCAGGTCCTGGGACCGGAGCCTTCCCATTCTCGCCCGTGACCTGGTCGACGCCGGGCTGGGCGACGTCGAGATGCTGGTCGAGTACCAACTACCTCTGACGAGCAAGCGCGCCGACGTCGTGCTCGCGGGAGTGGACCTCCACACGGGGGCCGACGCCTATGTGGTGGTGGAGCTGAAGCAGTGGAGCCAGGCCGAGCTGTTCGAGGACGACCCCGGGCTCGTGCTCGTCGACGGCATGCCGGGCGGCCCAAAGCTGCACCCGCTACTTCAGGTACAAGGCTATTGCGAATACATATCCGACTTCGTCGGCGCTCTGCACGGCCGGAGCGACGCCATCAGAGGCGTGGCGTATCTTCACAACGCCGCTGAGCCGGACATCGACGACCTCTATCGAGGCGTTCGAAGCGAGCAGACCCGCCTGTTCGCGAAGAGCAGCAGAGGAGCGTTCCTCGCCTACCTTCGCGACCGGTTCGCCCCGCGATCGGGGGCCGAGGCCGCCGACCGGCTGCTCACCAGCGCGATCCGTCCCTCGAAACAACTGCTCAAGCTCGCCGCCGCCGAGATCAGGGACCGCGAGCAGTTCGTGCTGCTCGCGGAGCAGCGCCTGGCGTACGAGATCGTGCTCAACGCGGTCGCCAGGGCCCGGCGGGCGAGTTCCAAGGAGGTCGTCATCGTCACCGGAGGCCCCGGGAGCGGCAAGAGCGTCATCGCGCTCTCCCTGCTCGGTGAACTGTCCCGCCAGGGCCGCCCTGTCATGCACGCCACGGGGTCGCGTTCTTTCACCGAGACCCTTCGCCGGGTACCGGGCAGGGGCTCCTCCCGGGTGAAGGGCCTGTTCAAGTACTTCAACAGCTTCACGACGAGTGACACCAACGACCTCGACGTGCTCATCTGCGACGAGGCGCACCGCATCCGGCGGACGTCGCACAACCGGTTCACTCCGTCACATCTGCGCGGGGAGCGTCGTCAGGTGGACGAACTCATCGACGCCGCACGCGTCCCGGTGTTCCTGCTGGACGAGCACCAGGTGGTGCGCCCGGGCGAGATGGGAACCGTGGCCGAGATCAGGGAACACGCCGAGGTGCGAGGGCTCCCGGTGCACGAGATCAGCCTCGACGAGCAGTTCCGGTGCGGAGGCAGCCGCGCCTACGAGGAGTGGGTTCTGCGCCTGCTCGGCCTCCGGCCGGGCGGCCCCGTCCCCTGGCCCGGCGACGACCACTTCACCGTGGCACTCGCCGCGTCGCCGGAGGAGTTGGAGAGCCGGCTGCGCGAAAAGCGCGACGAGGGCTACTCGGCACGAATGACCGCCGGCTTCTGCTGGCCGTGGAGTGAACCCCGGAGGGACGACACCCTCGTATCCGACGTACGCGTCGGAGCATGGTCCCGTCCCTGGAACGTCAAGGGCGACAGGGCGGTGGGCACCGCGCCGGCCAGTTCCCTATGGGCCACCATGGACGGCGGCTTCGAGCAGATCGGCTGCGTCTACACCGCCCAGGGGTTCGAATACGACTGGAACGGTGTCATCCTCGGTCCCGACCTGGTCTGCCGCGACGGGAGATTAGTCACGGTGAGAAAAGCCAGCAAAGACCCCGCCCTCACCCGCGGAACCACCGAAGGCGAAACCGACCGGTTGATCAGGAACACCTACAAGGTCTTGCTCACACGAGGCATGGTCGGCACGTTGCTGTACTCCACCGATCGAGAGACGAACGACTTCCTACAGCGGCTCGTACCGCCGCGGTGACCGGCCCCTGCGGAACCGCCCCACCGAACGTGAGTTCCAGCCAGACCAGCAGTGCCGGTGAGCCGTGGCGGCCCCTGGCCGACCGTCGAAGGCGGTCCGGCGCGGGCGCGGCGGTGTGGATCGTACTCCTGATCGATTCAGGGGCGACTTTCAGAACTCACACTCGGTAGCGGTCTTATCATTTAGAGTCATCTCAAATACTCGTGTCGAGTCGGCGTCCTGCACCAGAGCCGATTCACTACGGCGATCAGGTGGCGATTCCGGCGATCCCCCGGAGGTGATGGCGGCGTGCCCGCACCGCGTAAGAGCACCGACCGATATCGGTCGATGGCCCATTATTTCGGGGCTTTGGTCCGGGATCTGCGCGACACCTACGAGCTGCGGACCGGCGAGCCGATGACGGTCGGCCGGTTGGCGGCCAGAACGGGTTATTCGCCGTCGATGCTCGGGGCCGTGGAGCGCGGCGAGAGCCTTCCGGAGTCCGGGCAGCGCGTCCAGGCGATCGACGACGCACTGCGGGCGGACGGCCATCTGAAAACGCTGTGGCCTGTGGTGCAACGCCTGGGACATCGCCCTCTCGACGAGCTGGCCTCCACGACAAACCGGACAATCGCGGGTTACCGTGAATACGGGAACAGCGCCCTCGCCGAGGAAGACGATATGGAACGCCGTCACCTATTGCAGTTGGCCGGGCTGGGATTGCTGGCGCAAGCCCCGATCTTCAGCACAGGCGAGCCGCTCCGTCAGATGCTTGAACTCACGCTCGACAGCACCGGCAGGCACAGTCGAGATGACTGGGAACTCGTCTGCGCCGGTCACGTGTACGCCGTCAACAACCAGCCCCCCGCGGAAGTACGCGATGACCTCGCTCTCGATCTCGCCGCCGTCCAGCGGGCGCTTGCGAAGAGCTCTCCCGACCAGGTGAGTCACCTCCACCAGGTCGCGGCCTGGTTGTCCGCCCTCCACGCCAATGTGCTGACGCGGCTTGGCGAGCACGGAGCGTCCCGCCGCTGGTGGACGACCGCCCGTCACGCCGCCGACCTCTCGGGCGACCGGGACATGCAGGTGTGGGTGCGCGGCAGCGAGGCGGTCTTCGGGTTGTACATGCCGCGTCCCGCCGAGGTAGTGCTCACCCTCGCTCGCAACGCGCAGCAACTGGCCGGCGAGCGGGTCACCCCGGGGCTGATCGGAGCGGTGTCCGCGGAGGCACAAGCGTTGGCGGTCAGGGGGCAACGGCGCGAAGCCCTTGACCGCCTGCGCCATCTTCACGATCTGGCCAGTCGTTCCATCAGTCGTCAGGAGTTCGGCTGGAGTCCGGATTCAGTGTGGTTCACCACCTCATGGGTGCATTCCTTCAGCGGTAGCAGCGAGACGGCTCGTGAGGCGCGCGACGCGACCCTCGCCGTTTCGTCCGGCTACCAGAACGAGGCGAGTGTTCGACTGCATGAGGCGATCCGCCTCAGCAACGAAGGTGGCTACAACGAAGGGCTCGTTCTCGCCTCACAGGTCATATCCCAGCTCGATCCGGCCTATCTCACGCACATGATCCTTCACACCGCCCGCATGGTGCTCGGCACCGTCCCGGTCGAAAAGCGCAGCGGCCTGCCCTCGCTGGGCGACTACCGTGCCGCATTGGCGGTACCGGTGCCGTCCTGACCGGTGTCCGAGCGTAGATAGGCGAACGCGAGATTTGGGGGTTAATACACCGACTATCGGGATGTGCGCGGCTCGTGGGAGGGCCGGTTCACCAGCGGTGGGTCGTTGGTGGGTTCGCGAGGGTGTGGCCGGCGGCGACGGCCTCGCTCACGGTGCGGGCGAGCATGTCTTCGACGCCGTCCGCCCGGTGCGCGAGGGTGCGAAGTCCCCGGGGTGTCGTCGGTCTGGCCAGAAGCGCGTGGTATTTGTCGTTGCTCTGCAGCAGATGCCGGGCGCGGAGCGCCGCGTCCGCTTCCTGCACGCGGTGAACGGCGTTTGCGGCGCGGTCGAACAGAAAGCGGGCATCGCGATCGAGGTCGGCGGGGATGACGTAGCCCGCCCGGTACAGATGGCTCAGGCGAGCGGGTGACTCCCGCTTCTCCGATCGAACCCAGGCGAGGCCGAGGGCGGCCACCAGAGAGCTGCCCACGATGGCGGCGACCGCGCCGAGACCCGAAAGGCCCGCCAGCTGCCTTTGCACCTCCACCAGGAAGGCGCCCAGCCCCGTAAAGGCCGCCAAGGCGACGACGAACCAGCCCGCGATTCCCGCTCCCCCAAGAAGACCGCTGAGACGCGGGTCACTGAGCAGAGCGGCATTCTTGAGTATGCGGCGCCGATCAGCATCCGGTATGTCCGGATCAATGACCGGCCACCTGCCGAACCCTTCGAATGCCACGCGAAGACCGCCTTCCAGACGACGGGGCACTGCGACGGCGACACAAGTCCTCAGATCCAGCCCCCGGGAGAAACAGCCTAATTCAGCAGTACGCCGAATGCGGGCGAGACGAGCGGCGAAGGCGCCCGGATCGCCGCCCAATGGTGAAATGTTTTCGGCTGGCCATAATCACCGCCTTGTCATGGCCGAGGCCATGAATTCATAGCGTAGTCGTCCAGTTACAGAGACGTATCGCCACGGTACAACAAAAGGCGAGATACCCCTCCGGGTGGGTTTTCGAGGGCCGGGACTGCGTCGTCGCGGGGCGGCGGCCTCGCGATCTTCCACCGACGCCTGTGTTGTTCTCGTCCTCCGAACTCGAAGGCAGGTGCCGTGGATTCACAAGGTCCGGAGCCCGTAACTCCGGCTGAGGTACAGCGCGCCCGGAAGGTTCCGCTTCATCCGCTGGGGCGGATGCGGCAGCGGATGGTCGGGCTCATGGGGCCCGCGTTCGTGGCCGCCGTCGCCTATGTCGATCCGGGGAACTTCGCGACGAACGTGGAGAGCGGGGCGCGGTTCGGGTTCCTGCTGCTGTGGGTGGTGCTGTGCGCCAACGTCGTCGCGATGCTGCTGCAGTACCTGTCGGCCAAGCTGGGGATCGCCACCGGGCGCAACCTGCCGGAGCTGTGCCGCGACCACTACCGGCGGCCGGTGGTCTGGGGGCTGTGGCTGCAGGCCGAGATCGTGGTGATCATGACGGACCTCGCGGAGTTCATCGGCGGGGCCGTCGCGCTCAACCTGCTGTTCGGCATTCCGCTGCTCCAGGGCGGCGTGCTGATCGCGGTCGCCTCGTTCGTCGTGCTGGCGATCCGGACGGCGCGCCAGAGACGGTTCGAGGCCGCCATCACCGGCCTCCTGGCGGTCATCGTGGGGGCCTTCCTCTACCAGCTGCTGAACGCCGACGTCCCCTACGGCGGGCTCGCCGGGGGGCTGGTCCCCCGGTTCGAGGGGTCGGCGAGCGTGCTGCTCGCGGCCGGCATCGTGGGCGCGACGGTGATGCCGCACGCCGTCTACCTGCACTCGGCGCTCACCCAGGAACGCTTCGCCGACGCCCCCGGCCTGCTGCGGCAGACGTTGATCAAAGCGCAGCGGATGGACGTCATCCTGGCGATGGGCGTGGCCGGGCTCGTCAACATGGCGATGCTGGTGTCGGCGGCGTCGATCCTGCGCGGGACCGACGCCGAGCCCACCCTGCACGGGGCCTACGCGCAGTTCGGCGAGAGCTCGGGCCCCCTCATGGCGCTGCTGTTCGCCATCGCCCTGCTGGCCTCGGGGCTGGCGTCCTCCAGCGTCGGCGTGTACGCCGGGCAGGTCGTGATGCAGGGGTTCCTGCGCCGCCGCATCCCGCTGTCGCTGCGGCGGCTGATCGCGGTCGTCCCCGCTCTGGCGGTGCTGGCGTTCGGCGTCGACCCGACGCAGGCTCTCGTCCTGAGCCAGGTGGTGCTGTCGTTCGGCATCCCGTTCGCGCTCATCCCGCTCCTGCTGCTCACCCGCCGCCCCGACGTCATGGGCGCCTGGGTGAACCGCCGGGCGACCACGCTGGCCGCCGCCTGCGCCACCACCGTCATCGTCGCCCTCAACGTCGTCCTGGTCTTCCTCGCCCTGCCCTCCCTGTGAAGCCGCGGCACCCTAGACCGCCGAGGCGGCGCGGTCGGGGTCCTCGGGCGGGCGGCCGGACTCCCACGCCGTGCTGAACAGCAGGGCCGCGTAGTCGTACAGCAGGCCCGGTCGGCGGGCGACGAGGCAGGGGGAGTTCCGGCCGTGCTCGTGCTGGCCGTAGAAGGTCAGGTAGGCGATGTGGTCGGTCAGGATCACCCGGTGCAGGTTGGGGAGGTTGTAGAAGCGCAGGACGACGTCGTCGCGCTGGCGGGCCACTTCGAGGATGTAGGCCGCGTTGACCGCGATCTGCTCGGCGAGCAGGCCGAAGGAGAAGCCGCGGTCGACGCGGCGCAGTTCGTCCGCCCTGGTGGCCAGCCAGGAGCCGGTACCGCGGGCGGGGTCGGGCAGCAGGATGCGCACCGACTCCACCGCGTTGCCGGCGCCATGCCAGACGGGGACGAAGCCGTCGCGGGTGATCTCGTTCCCCCGCCCGGCGAGGACCTTCACCCATCTCGCACGGGCGAGGTCGGCGGGCAGGTCGTGGTTGGAGTCCCTCTGGTGGGCGTAGACCCGTTCGACGCCCAGGCCGGTCAGCCGCGACAGGAGCAGCAGCGGCCATCGGGCGGGACGGCGGGCGAGCATCCATCCGCCGGCGCACGTCAGCACGGTCGCGAACAGGGAGCTCAGCACCCCGAGCGTGAAGTCGTCCACCGAGACCTTCTTTCGCGCGGCTCATGCACGGGCGGGCCCGTCCAGCGGGAGGTGAGGCAGCAGGCAGCGCAGGACGTAAGCGGCGTGCCAGGCCGCGTACGCCCGCGGCGTCGCCGTTGTGGCGGTCGGCGTTGCCGGAGATGCGCGGACGACCACCCGCCCGCGGACGCGCACGGGGCCGGACTGCTCAGGGAGTTGACGACACGTCACTTTAGGTAATTCTGACCATAAAACAGTCGACCGGTTTGAGTCAAGGTGACCTTTAGGGCTAGGGTGACTTCGTGATCGACGTGACCGCGAAGCCGGGCCACGCGCCGGTCTTCGTGACGGTGGACCTGGTGATCCTCACCGTCCGGCAGGACGTGCTCCAGGTCCTGCTGATCGAGCGCGGCAACGAGCCCTACCTCGGCTTCCCCGCCCTGCCCGGGGGCCACGTGCGCGACGGCGAGACGCTCGACCAGGCGGCGCTGCGCGAGCTCGGCGAGGAGACCGGGGTCGACGGCCGATCCCTGCACCTGGAGCAGCTGAGGGCCTACAGCGACCCCGGGCGCGACCCCCGAGGTCGCGTCATCACCGTCGCCTACCTGGCCCTCGGCCCCGGCCTCCCGCACCCGACCGCGGGGACGGACGCGACGGCCGCGCGCTGGGTCCCCGTCGCGGACGTGTTCGACGGGCCGGTGCCCCTGGCGTTCGACCACGCGGGCATCCTGCGCGACGCGCTGGAGCGGGCGAGGTCACAGCTGGAGCACACGACCGTCGCCGCGGCCTTCTGCGCCGAGCCGTTCACCGTCGGGGACCTGCGGCACATCTACGAGGTGGTCTGGGGCATGCCGCTCGACCCCAGCAACTTCCGCCGCAAGGTGACCAACGCCGACTCCTTCCTCGTGCCCACCGGCGAGCGGCGCCATCCGGAGACCGGGCGCCCCGCGGCCCTGTACCGGCGGGGCGCGGCGCGCCTGCTGCTGCCCCCGCTGCTCCGCTCGGGCGACGTCACCCGCCCGGGACCGGTGGTCGTCACACCGCACTGAGCGGGAGCCGCTCCACCGGGACGTAGGGGTCGGGCAGGCCGAAGGCGGACGGGCCGAAGCAGGCCAGGGCTTCGGGGGTGCGCATGAGGGCGGGGGTGGAGATGGCGAACACGGTGAGGCGCTGGCCGTAGGCGAGGGACTCGGTGGTGACGGGGGCGCCGGTCTCGCTGTTGAGGGTGCAGATCAGGTCGGGGACGATCGCGGCGACCCGCCCGCCGTGGCGGGCGACGAGGTGCTCGTTCTGGAAGGTGAGGGTCATCCGGCCGGCATCGCCCTCCAGGGTGACCTGGCCGCGGGCGAAGCCGGCGACGGTACGGCGCTCGACGTCGACGACCTTCCCGGCGAACAGCACCAGGCCGTGGCTGTAGATGGTGTCCTTCAGGGCGCCGGTCAGCCGCTCGAAGGGGTCGGCGTGGTCCTGCCGGGCCCGGCGCAGGGCGGCGCCGATCTTCATGGCGAGCGTGAGGGTGCCGGGGATGGAGGTGCGGCGGACGGTGGCGGCGTCCATGGGGTAGTCGCAGATGTAGGCGGCGCCGCCCATCTCCACGGTCATCGCGCGGGCGCGGCGCTCCATGAGGAGGTTGTCCTGGCCGGTGTCGATGACGCAGTGGTCACCGTGGTCGGAGGCGATCGCCATGGGCGAGCCGGGCACGCCGTAGACGTTCCAGGTCTCCATCTGCAGCTCGGGGAAGGCCCGGCCCATGCCGTCGGCGTCCACGACCGGCAGGCCGAGCTGCGCGCCGAGCAGCAGCGGGATCATCGAGTTGAGCCCACCGGACTCGGTGGGCATCGTGGCCGCGGCGGCACGGCCGAGGCGGGCCTCCAGCGCTCGCAGCGCCGCGATGTTGCCCCGTCCGGAGGGCAGCTTCTCGATGAACACGGTCGGCGCGCCCATCATGGCGGACGGCACCACCAGCGCGTCCCCGGGCAGCTCGTCGACGCCGATGACGCGCACCTCGCGGCCGGCGCGGAGCTGCTGTTGCACCAGCAGGCGGCCGATGTGGGGGTCGCCGCCGCCGCCGGTGCCCAGGACGGCGGCCCCCTCGGCCAGGTCGCGCAGGCCCTGTTCGGTCAGGGTGAACGCCACGGTCATCGTCCTCTCGGGCCGCCGGCCGCGGGGTCGTGGGCCGGGTGCAGATCGCCCACGGCGCGCACGCGGACGCGGACGGCGTTGCCGGGCAGGTAGGGCACGTGCACCTCCTCCATCTCGACGATCTCGACGCTGCCGGCGGTGGCCCCGGCGGCGAGGGACCGTTCGACGGCCTCCTGCCGCGCCTCCTCCAGCACCTCCTCACGGGTCCGCTCGCCCGTGAGGGCGTACAGCCGGTCGACCTCTCCCCCGATCTGGCCGATGGCGGCGCCGATGGCGTTGGCCACCGCGTGGTGCTCGGGCCGGTGGATCCGCGCCCCGCCGGGCAGGACGTCCGGGACGAGCACGCCGCCGCCGCCCACGACGACCACCGGCAGCGGCGCGGGCGAGGTGCGCATCTGGTCGACCCGGTCGGCCACCCGCGTCGCCATCTCGGCGATGCCGTCCCGCACCAGGTGCGTGTCCAGGCCCCGGACCAGGCCGCGGTCGCCGATGTCGGCCAGGCCCCCGGCCACGGCGAGATCGGTGGCGGTCAGCACCTCGCCGCCGAACACCAGAGCCCGGCTCGTCAGCTCGTAGCCGACGCTGTCGGGCCCGATGCGCGGCGGAGCGCCGGGCACGACCCGGCTGCCCCCGCCGAGGCCGATGCTCAGGATGTCGGGCATCCGGAAGTTGGTGCGCACCCCGCCGATGTCCACCTCTCCGGTCGCCTGGCGCGGGTAGCCGCCGGTGAGCACGCCCACGTCGGTGGTGGTGCCACCGATGTCGACGACCGCGCAGTCGGCTCGCCCGGCCAGGAACGCGGCGCCGCGCATGGAGTTGGTCGGCCCGGAGGCGAACGTCCGCACCGGATAGCGGCGGGTGTACCGGGCGTCCATCAGCGTGCCGTCGTTCTGCGACAGGTAGAGCGGCGCGTCCACCCCGACCGCGCGCAGGGCCGCGGTGAACGCGTCGACGATCTCTTCGGCCAGCTCGCGCAGGCAGGCGTTGACGATCGTCGCGTTCTCGCGTTCGAGGAGCCCGATGCGGCCGATCTCGTGCGACATGCTGACGTGCAGCCGCGGCAGCCGCTCCAGCAGCAGCGCGGCTGCCCGCTCCTCGAAGTCGTGGCTGACCGGGGAGAACACCGAGGAGATGGCCACGGTGGTGATGTCCTCGTCGTGCAGGTGCTCGGCCACCCGTTCCAGCTCGGCGGGCCTGAGCGGGGAGATCTCGCGGCCGTCGAACTCCACCCCGCCGTGGCACAGGTGGACGCTCGGCCGGATCGCCTCGACCAGCCGGCCGGGCCAGCCGACGGTGGGCGGCAGCGCGGCGGTGGCGGGCAGCGCCAGCCGGACGACGGCGGTGCGGGCGAGCCCGCGCCCGGTCACCAGCGCGTTGGTGAAGTGCGTGGTGCCGATCATGACGGCGCCGACCTCGTCGTGGCGGGCGCCGGAGGAGGCCAGCAGCCGGCGCAGGGCGGTGACGACGCCCGTGGTGACGTCGCCCGTGGTGGGGGTCTTGACCGTGGCGACGACGGCGTCGGCGTTCATCAGCACGGCGTCGGTGTGGGTGCCTCCCACGTCGATCCCTACACGCATGGGCGTACTCCTCGGCTCAGCGCGCGGCGGGGGTGTCTGCGCCCTCCGGGACGGATGGCCGGTCGGCGGCGATCAGCCCGGCCCGGCCCGCCGCGACGTAGGCGACGAAGGCGACCGCCAGCGCGTTGAGCGCCGGGACGCCCCAGGTGACGAACTTGCCGACCAGCGCGGCGCCGAGCCATACGACCAGCGCGGCCGGGACGACGGCGGGGGCGCTCGCCGGCAGCGTGCCGGTCCGGCGGGACTCCTCCAGCGCGGGGCGCCAACGGCGGACGACGTAGTACTCCGCCACCATGATCCCGGCGACCGGCGGGATGGCGACGCCCAGCAGGACGAGGAAGTCGATCAGGTGGTCCAGGATGCCGGCCGCCGCCAGCGTGGTGCCGACGGCGCCGAGCACGACGGTGACCAGGGGGCGGCTGACCCGCACGCCGAACGCGGTCTCCAGCGTGTTGGTCATGCCCAGCCCGGCCGAGTACAGGTTCCAGTCGTTGATCTTCAAGGTGGCGGTGACGAGCACCAGCGTGCCCACGGCCCCGGAGGTCGTGGTGACGATCGCGATCACGTCCCCGGTGCGCAGGGCGTGCGCCAGCAGCACGCCCACCAGGGCGATCACGTACTCCCCCAGCGTGATGCCGAGAACGGTCTGCTTGACGACGTCGGCGACGCTGCGGTTCATCCGGCACATGTCAGGCGAGATCACCGCACCGACGATGAACCCGCCGGCCACCAGGGTCGTCGCCTGGGCCAGGTCGAGCGGCGGCCCGGGCGGGGCGGACGCGACCAGCGCGCTCAGGGACTGCTTCGACAGCTCCACCGTGATGGCCCACCCGGCCAGCACGAGGAACGCGGGGACGGTGATCCAGGCCAGCCACGCCATCCCCCGGAACCCGTGCACCACCACGGCGGTGACGACGAGGCCGGCGAGCACCGACCACACCCACACCGGAGGCCCGCCCAGCAGGGAGGACAGCCCGGACGCCAGGACGGCCGACTGCACGCCGAACCAGCCCAGCAGCGCGACCGCCACCACCACGCCGACGACGCCGGCGCCGTAGCGGCCGAACCCGGCCCACCGGGCCAGCACCGTGGTGGACAGGCCCTCCCGCATCCCCGCGACGCCGACGGCGATCGCCACGACCTCCAGGATCACCGCGCCGAGGGTGATGGCGAGCACCGCGTCCCAGAAGCGCATGCCCATGCCCAGGGTGGCGCCGAGCAGGAACTGCGACAGCGCGCTCAGCATGCCGAAGCGCTGCACGGCGACGGTCCACCAGCCGTACCGGGCCGAGGGCGGCACCCGTTCGAGAGCGTAGTCGTCGTGGCCGAGTTTCACGCCTGGTGGTTGGACCGCCGAATCAGGCATCCGCCGTCTCCTCGATGATCAGCCGGGTCTGGAATGACGGTAAATGCGCGACGGCCGGTTTGGAAGAGGCGGAATTGACCGAGGTGAACGCACAATCGGGTGGTCAGCACGGTGATGCGGCGTTCGGCGGACCGGGCGGCGTCAGAAGTCAGAACAGGAGGCGGAGGGCGGCCAGGAAGGTGAGGGCCAGGGTGACACGTTCGAACCACGTTCTGTTGATGTGGGCGACGGCCACGCGGCCGGCGGCGGCGCCCGCCAGGACGGCGGGGGCGGTGACCGCGGCGAAGGCCAGGCCGGCGGGGGTGATGAGGCCCAGGGCGATGCTGAAGGGGAGCTTGAAGACGTTGATGGTCAGGAAGAACCAGGCGCTGGTGCCGAGGAAGCCGAGCACGGGTAAGCCCGCGGCCAGCAGGTAGAGCGCCATGATCGGGCCGGCGGCGTTGGCGGTCATGGTGGCGAAGCCGGAGAAGACGCCCGCCAGGGCGGCCACCGCGCGGTGGCCGGCCAGGGAGGCGTCCGGGCCGCGGCGGCGGTTCCAGAAGTGGACGGCGAGGATGATCAGCAGGATCGCGCCGATGAGGCGCCTCATCTGGGCGTCGTCCACCCAGCGGACGACGACGGCGCCCGCCACCACTCCGGCGGCCACCCAGGGGAAGAGCCGCAGCAGCCGGGGCCAGTCGGCGTGGCCGCGGTAGGAGGCCACGGCGACCACGTCGCCCAGCAGGAGCAGGGGCAGGAGCACGCCCGTGGAGCTCTTGGTGGGCAGCACCAGGGCGAACAGGGCGATGGCGATCGTCCCGGCGCCGGACACCCCGGTCTTGGAGAAGCCGACGAGGAAGAGCGACCCGACCAGCACCGCCCACTCCCCGGCGGCGAGGGACGGCATCAGCCTCGCCCGGCCGCGTGCGCGCGGGTCATGTCTTCCGGTGCTCGTCCGGCGCGTCCTCGGGTGGCGCGGCGCCGGGCTCGCCCGGCGAGAGCCGCGGGCCCTGCCCGCCGTGGGGATCGGCGGCCGTAGGGTCGCCGGCCTCGTCCAGGGAGAGCTGCTCGCCCCCCTCCACCTGAGGCTCGCCGGGCGGGCCGGCCGGAGCGTCCTCGGGCGGCTCGGCGGGCACGGTCTCCGGCGAGGGGGGCGCGGGGTCGGGCTCTTCCTGTTCGGCCTGGGGGTCGAAGCAGACGAAACCGTGCCGTTCGGCCAGCTCCAGGACGGCCCGGCAGATCTCGCCCGCCCGGGGGAAGACGATGGACATCACCACGAAGTCGTCGCCGACCGTCAGCGGCGTGGCCCACGGCGAGGTCTCGTAGTCGGCGTCGGGCAGGTCGGGGTAGGCGCGCGTCAGCGCGTCGTAGAAGGCACTCACCTCCGGGGCCGGTTCGGCCTCCGGGTGGGCGCCGGCGCGCCATTCCACGTACTTGCGCGCCGCCTCCTCCGGCGTGAGGGGCGTGCGTGCGTACCAGACCCCGAGATCGACACTCACGGACGTCCTCGCCTTCCGACGACGGTGTTCCCGGCTGTCGGATCTTACGGGGCGCGGGACTCCACATGATCCCTCAGCGGAACAGGCCGCTGTAGGCGTTCAGCGCGGGCTGCCCGCCGAGGTGGGCGTACAGGACGTTGGACTCGCGCGGGATCTCGCCGCCGCGGATCAGTCCGATCAGCCCGGCCATCGACTTGCCCTCGTAGACCGGATCGAGGATGACCCCCTCCAGACCGCCGGTGAGCCGGATCGCCTCCATGGTGGAGTCGACGGGGATGCCGTAGCGGTCCCCCGCCCAGCCGGACAGGACGCTGATCTCGTCGTCGCGCAGGTCGCGGCCGAGGCCGATCAGCTCGGCGGTGCCGCGGGCGATCCTCTCGACCTGGGCGCGGGTCTCCTCCGGCTTCGCCGAGGCGTCGATGCCCAGGACGCGGCGGGGCCGGTCCTGGCCGGCGAAGCCCGCGACCATGCCGGCGTGGGTGCTGCCGGTGACGGTGCAGACCACGATCGTGTCGAAGAAGACGCCGAGCTCGCGCTCCTGCTCCTGGACCTCCCCGGCCCAGCCCGCGAAGCCGAGCCCGCCGAGCGGGTGGTCGGACGCGCCGGCCGGGATCGCGTACGGCGTGCCCCCGGCGGCCCTGACCTCCTCCAGCGCCCGGTTCCAGCTGTCCTTGACGCCGATGCCGAAGCCGGCGTCGACCAGCTCGACGTGGGCGCCCATGACGCGCGACAGCAGGATGTTGCCCACCTTGTCGTTGACCGGGTCGGGCCAGTCGACCCACGACTCCTGGACCAGCCGGGCCTTCAGCCCCACCTTGGCCGCCACGGCGGCCACCTGCCGGGTGTGGTTGGACTGCACGCCGCCGATGGTCACCAGCGTGTCCGCCCCCTGCCGCAGCGCGTCGGGGACGAGGTACTCCAGCTTGCGGGTCTTGTTGCCGCCGAACGCGAGCCCGCTGTTGCAGTCGTCACGCTTGGCCCAGATACGGGCGCCTCCGAGGTGCGCGCTCAGCCGGTCGAGCGGGTGAACGGGGCTCGGGCCGAAGAGCAGGGGGTAACGGTCGAAGTCACTCAGAGGCATGCGGGCTCCCGGGTTCTGTGCGATGACGGCCGGCGCGGCGGCCCTGCCCACATTAGGCATATGTCCGCCAATGCCGGAATGGCGCAGTCGGGCCTCACGCCGCCCGGCGCAGGGGCGAGAGGTAGATGGGCAGCCAGCTCAACGCCATGATCACAGCCCCGGCGCCGATCGCGGCGCGGACGCCCGCCGCCTCGCCGAGCAGCCCGGCCAGCAGCGCCCCCGCCCCCACCGCACCCGTCAGGATCAGGCGCATGGTGGCGTTCATCCGGCCGAGCATCGGGTCGGGCGTGATCCGCTGGCGGAAGCTGACCAGCAGCACGTTGTTGACGCCGGTGCGGAAGGTGAGCACCAGCCAGGCCGCCGCGGCGAGCCAGAGCAGCGGGCCGTGGCTCATCAGCGGGAGGAAGAGCGCCGCCGGCGCGGTGACCACGCCGGCCAGCCAGGTGGCCCGGCCCGTTCCCAGCCGCCGTCCGATGCGGTGGGCCAGCGCCGACCCGGCGAGCGTGCCCAGCCCGCCGGTGGCCAGGAAAGCGCCGTACACCCAGGCGGGATGGCCGAGCTGCCCCACCAGCAGCACCGGCAGCAGCACCGAGCAGAGCGGGAAGGCGAGGTTGACCATCGCCCCCTGCACGGCGATGGCGAGCAGCACGCGGTCACCGAGGACGAAGCGGATCCCCTCGGCGATCTGAGGTCCGAGCCGATCGGCCGGCTCACGCGAGCGACCCGTTCCCCGCCGGCCCTTCCCCCGGCCCCCCGGCCCCGTAACCGGCCCGGGCGATACGGTCTCCGGAACGGACGGTGGGACGGTCTCCGGGACGGACGGCGGCCCGGGCGCCGGGCCGGCCGGCGGTCCGGGCGCCGGGCCGGCCGGCGGTCCGGGCGCCGGGGCGGCCGGCGGTCCGGTCTCCGGGTCGCGGAGCGTCCGCAGCAGCCAGGCCGACCACAGGTAGGTCGCGGCGTCGAGCAGGATCGCGAGCGACGCGCCCGTGAGCTGCGCCAGCACCCCGGCCAGGCTCCTGCCCGAGACGTCCATGGCCGCCGCGGTGGCGACCAGCGCCGAGTTGGCCTCGGGCAGCCGGTCGCGGCCCACCAGGTGCGGCAGCAGGCTCTGCGCGGCGACGTCGAAGAGCAGGCCTCCCGCGCCCACGGCGACGGCCACCAGGTAGAGCTGCGGCATCGTCAGCGCGCCGGCCCACCAGGCGACCGGCACCGAGCCCAGGACGACGGCGCGGACGAGGTCGGCCGCGATCATCAACCGGCGACGCCGGGTCCGGTCCACCCAGGTTCCGACGGGCAGCCCGACGAGGAGCACCACGAGTGTGCCCAGGGCGCTGAGCAGGCCCACCTCGCCCGGCCCGGCGCCGAGCGCGGTCACGGCCAGCAGGGGCAGCGCCACCACCGACACCTGGCTGCCGAACTGGCTCACCGCGGCGGCCAGGTAGAGGGCGCGGAAGTCCTGCCCGCGCAGCAGAGGGGTTGCCGTCACGGCGCCCACCATGCTGACATGCCGGAGACATCCGCCAACGATTAAGGGAGGAACGAATCCGTGGCACCCCTGACGCTCGCCTTCACCGCCCGCGACGTGGCCGCCACCCGGTTCGCGGTGTCCCCGTTGTGGGAGGTCGTGGCCGGCGTCCGCGTGCTCAAGGACCCGGCGGCGCACGCCGTGCACCGTCCCTGGGCCGAGTGGGCGCGCGAGCGCCTGTCAGGCGTCGAGTGGGGCCTGCTGTCGGAGCTGGTGCCGGTGCCCACCCCGGCGATCGCCGGGTTCCTGTGCCCTCCGCCCTCGACCTCGGCGCCCGAGCTGGAGGTCGAGCTGGGCACGATGCTGGGCATGGCCGCCCTCGTACGCCCCTCGCTCGACCGGTGCCGCCCGGCCGGCGCACGGGTCGCGGAGCTGCGCGCCGACCCCGGACGCGGGCTGGAACGGCTGGCGGCCGAGATCCGCGGGTTCTGGGAGGCCGCGCTGGCGCCGCACTGGCCGCGGGTGCGCACGCTGCTCGACGGAGACGTGCTGCACCGGGCGCGACTCCTCGCGCGGGGCGGGCTGGCCGAGATGTTCGACGACCTGGCGCCGAACGTCCGGTGGCGGGAGGACACCCTGACCATCGAGCACCGGACGGCCACCGGCCCGCGCCCGCTGCGGGGCCGCGGCCTGTTGCTGGTCCCCTCCGCGTTCACCTGGCCGGACGTCTTCTCCGTCAGCACCGCGCCGTGGCAGCCCACCCTGCGGTACCCGCCGCGCGGGGTCGGCACGTTGTGGGAGCGCGAGCCGCGGGACGCGCCGCGGGCGCTGGCCGGCGTCCTTGGCCGCACCCGCGCCCTGCTGCTGGCGGAGTTGCACCAGCCGACCTCCACCAAGGAGCTCGCCCGGCGGACGGGCCTGTCGGAGGCGGGCGCGAACCAGCATCTCACCGCGCTGCGCCGGGCCGGGCTCGCCAGCGGACACCGTGCCGGCAGGCATGTCCTCTACGCGCGCACGGCCGCCGCCGAGGCGCTGCTCGCCGCCGCCGCGTCCGGCCGGTGACGTCACCGGGGCCGGAATCCGTCGTGCCCGCGGTACCCGGAGAAAATTATTTCCTTCCCCTTACGGCCCCTTACGCGGGGGCTTTATCGAAGCATCCGTTGCTAAAGTCGGCGGCCAGCCCATTCGGAATCGTCACACGGTCGCGGCGAACGGTCTTTCACGTAGATATCCGATGAGCGGCGGGCCATGAGGACAACGGCCCGCGAAGCTCCTGAGAAGGTCGGCCATATCGGGGACGAAACCGGCGGGCAGCGCCGGGTGGCCGAGCTCCACGACGATTTCCGCATGGTTCATTCCGTCACCCGCGACCGTTCTGCCCCTATCGTCCTTCCGGGAGCAACAATGACGTCCTTCCTGCGCTTCGGCGCCGTCAGCGGCCTGTTATGCGGCCTGTTCATCGCCCTGCCCGGGGCCATCGAGGTGTTCGCCGGCGAGACCGCGCCGACGAGCTTCATGCTCGCCGTCTCCCCGGCGCTGGCCACCCCGCTGCTCACCGCCCTCTGGCTCGCCCAGCGGGCGCGTGACGAGCGGTTCGGCCTCGTCGCCTACGGCGTGAACCTCATCGGGCTCGGCCTGTTCGGCGGCGCGGCGTTCACCCTGAACCTCGCCCTGTTCTACCTCGACGAAGCCACGGTGCGCACCCTGCTGCAGGGCCCCACCCGCACGGCGCTGATCGGCAGCGCCGCCGTGTTCGCGATCGGGTCGGCCCTGTTCGCCGTCTCGATGGTGCGAGCCGGGGTGCACCCGCGCGTCCCCGCCGTGGCCTACGGCATCGCCCTGCCGCTGTTCGCGGTGCTCGCCCCGCTTCCCGACACCCCGTTGATCAGCCTCCTGCACGTCCTGGCCGGGCTCGTTCTCGTCTGGCTCGCGGTATCGCTGTGGTCGGCGGCCCGCACGGAGTAGCGTGCGTGCACGACGCCCCCGGAGAAGCCGAACGGCCGGGCGCCCCAGGCGCCCGGCCGTCAGGCCGACAGGCGGTCAGGCGGTCAGGCCGCGTCGAGGCGGGCGACCTCTTCGGCGGTGAGCTTCAGGTCGACCGCGGCGACGGAGTCGCGGATGGTCTCCGGGCGTGAGGAGCCGGGGATCGGGATGACCACCGGCGACTTTGCCAGCATCCACGCCAGGCAGACCTGCTGGGCGCTCACGCCGTAGTCCCGGGCCACCTCGGCGAAGGCGGCGAAGCGCGAGCCGAGCTCTCCGGCGCGGCTGCTGCCGCCGAAGGGGCTCCACGGCAGGAAGGCGATGTCCATCTCGGTGCACAGGTCCAGCTCCGGCTCGCTGGAGCGGAAGGCCGGGGAGAACTGGTTCTGCACGCTCACCAGCCGGCCGCCGAGCACCTCGTCGGCCTCGCGGATCTGCCCCGGGTCGGCGTTGGAGACGCCCGCGAAACGGATCTTTCCGGCGTCCAGCAGGTCGCGGACGGCGCCGACCGACTCGGCGTAGGGCACCTTCGGGTCGGGCCGGTGGAACTGGTACAGGCCGATGGCCTCGACGCCGAGCCGCTTGAGCGAGGCGTCGCAGGCCTTCTTCAGGTGGTCGGGTGAGCCGTCCACGAGCCAGGAGCCGTCGCCGGGCCGCACGTGGCCGCCCTTCGTCGCGACCAGCACGTCGGAGGTGTCGCCGCCGTACTCCGACAGGGCGCGGGCGATCAGGGACTCGTTGTGCCCGATGTCGTCGGCGTACATGTGGTAGGCGTCCGCCGTGTCGATCAGGGTCACGCCCGCGTCCAGCGCGGCGTGGATGGTCGCGATCGACCGCCCCTCGTCGGGGCGCCCCTCGATGGACATCGGCATGCCGCCGAGGCCGATGGCGCTGACCTGGACGTCGCCGACGCGTCGCGTCTGCATGTGTTCCTCCTCAGAGAGGGTTTGTTACCCGAACCATTCTGCGCTCCGGCGCCCGGCGCCCCGCCACCGGCTCGACGCCGGCGGGTGCGGGCACGGGCGCCGGAGCGAGGTTCACGGGCGCTTGACGGCGACCACGTCGTACGGGGTCGTGGGGGTGGGGGGCGTGGTGAAGCGGCCGTTGGGGAGGTAGAGCCGGCCCGCGTAGGCGGCCACGGTGGTGGGGACGTCGAACCGGCCGTCCAGCAGCTTCTGCGTGACCCGGCCCGAGGTGCCGTCGCGGCTGAGCTTGACCTCGGTCAGGGTGTTCAGGAAGTTCTGGACGGCGTACAGCGTGCGGCCCTCCAACAGCAGGCCGTCTCCGTTGGTGAGCGACTCGCCGCCCAGGTCGACCTGGGCGGTGACGCCGGTCTTCGGGTCGGCCCGGAACAGCCCGCCGGTGTTGGACTGCACGATGAGCAGCGCGTCGCCGTCCGGGGTGGCGGCGATGCCGTTGGCGTTGATGCCCGTGCCGTAGACGATGTCCCCGGTGAGCGGCACGGTCTCGGCCTCGTCGGGCAGCCGTCCGCCGCGCAGCGGCAGCTTGTACAGCACGGGGTTGGTGGAGTCGGTGAACCACGCGGCGCCGCCCGTCAGCACCACGTCGTTGACGAACGAGGCGCCGGTGGCGAGCGTGTACGTCGCGAGCACCTTGCCCGTGCGGGTGTCGATCACACGGGCGTCGCCGCCCGTGCCGCCCGCGACGAACAGCCGCCCGCGGCCGTCGGTCTTCAGGCCCAGTGACGGCGTGCCCGGCCCGGGAGTGATCACCCGCCCGGCGCCGGTGCGCAGGTCGGCCTTGTAGATGTCGCCGGTCGCACGCGAGCCGAAGTAGGCGACCGGGCCGGGCCCGGTCGCGATGCCCTCGGGCGCGAATCCGTCCGGCAGGGGGAAGGTCTCGGGGAACGCGGTGCCCGCTTCGCGGTCCCCGTCCGTCTCGGCGTACGCGGGGGCCCCGGCGAGAACCAGGAGCAGTCCTGCTAAGACAGCGAAAGCTTTCATCCGGAATGTCCCGTCTTGTGATGGCTGCCGTGGTGTACCCACGTGCCCACGTGGCTTACCGATCTAACCCCCGCGGGCCTTCTCACGTACCGCGGCGGCCGTGCCACGATTCCTGACACGCCGTGTGACGTTCCCGGGAAGGCCGTGAAAGATCACGTAAGGTGATCGTCGTCCTTTCGTGACGGATCGATCCGGCTCCTCCGGCGATGCGGCCGGCCTGTGCGCGTCCGACGCGGCGCGCGTCCCCGAGCGTGAAAGGGTTCCGATGCTGAGAACGCGGGCGGCCGTCGCGACTGTGGCTGCGTCCTTGCTGGCCGGCCTCTCCCCCACCCTGGCGCCGGCCCACGCCGCGCCCGTGGGCGCGGCGTCGCGGCAGGAGCCGTCGCGTGACCCGGCGACGTCCCGGCAGCAGGCCTTCAGGGACGCCGCGGCCGAGTACGGCGTGCCCGAGCCGGTCCTGCTCGGCGTCTCCTACCTGTCGTCCCGATGGGACGCCAACCAGGGCGCGCCGAGCGTCGCGGCCGGGTACGGCCCCATGCACCTCACCGACGCCCGCACGGCCCTGGCCGCCGCGCGCCCGCACCACGGCGCGGGCACCGAGGATCCGCGCGGCGACGACGCCAGGCCCGCGGGGCCGCCGGCGGAGCCCGCCCCGGCGCCTCCCACGGAGGCGGCGCAGACGGTGGACGAGGCCGCCCGCCTCACCGGCCTTCCCGCCGCCACGCTGGCCGCCGACCCCGACGCCAACGTCCGCGGCGGCGCGGCCCTGCTCGCCCGGTACCAGCGAGAGCTGGGGCTGCCGGCCGGCGGGGACGCCGGGAGCTGGTACGGGGCGGTGGCCCGCTACTCGGGCGCCGAGGGCCGGCAGGCCGCGCGGCGGTTCGCCGACGAGGTGTTCACGCTGGTCAGGTCGGGCGCGCACCGGGTCACCGACGACGGGCAGGAGGTTTCGCTGCCCCCGTCGCCGGAGATCGCTCCGCGCATGGAGCAAGTCGACCGCCTGGGCCTGCCGGAGGCCGCCGGGGGCAGGAACGCCGAGTGCCCGCGCTCGCTGGCCTGCGAGTGGATCCCGGCGCCGTACCAGAAGCTGGGCGAGCCGCCGACGTCCTACGGCAACCACGACCTGGCCTCCCGGCCCCGCGACCTGAAGATCGACTACATCGTCGTCCACGACACCGAGGCGACGTACGACACGACGCTCCGGCTGGTCAGCGACCCGGCCTACGTAAGCTGGCACTACACGATCCGCTCCTCCGACGGCCACATCGCCCAGCACGTCCGCCACAAGGACGTGGCCTGGCACGCCGGCAACTGGTACATCAACTCCAAGTCGATCGGCATCGAGCACGAGGGCTTCCTGGCCACGGCCGGGCGCTGGTACACCGAGGCGATGTACCGCAGCTCGGCCGCACTGGTGCGCTACCTGGCCAAGCGGTACGACATCCCGCTCGACCGGGCGCACATCATCGGCCACGACAACGTGCCCGGCACGCTGCCCGGCAACGTGGCGGGCATGCACGTGGACCCGGGGCCCTACTGGGACTGGGGGCACTACTTCGAGCTGCTGCACCGCCCCTTCAAGCCCACGGGCGGCCCCGGCGGCCTGGTGACGATCAGGACCGACTACGCCCGGCACCGCCCGCGCTACACCGGCTGCCAGGCTGCAGGCACCGACTGCCCGCCGCACGGCTCGGCGTCGGTCTGGCTGCACACCGCGCCGGCCCACAACGCCCCCCTGGTCAGGGACATCGGGCGGCGGCCGAACGGGGAGTCCACCTACGAGGTCTACGACCACGGCGCCCGCGCCACCACGGGCCAGCAGTTCGCCCTGGCGGGCCGCAGGGGCGACTGGACGGCCATCTGGTACCTCGGCCAGCTCGCCTGGTTCCACAACCCGCCCGGCCGTCCCACCGCCGTCGAGGCCACCGGCTACGTCGTCACGCCCAAGCCCGGCGCCGCCGCGATCCCCGTGTACGGCAGGGCCTACCCCGAGCCGGAGGCCTTCCCCGCCGGCGTGCCGGTGCAGACCATCACCCCGCTGCAGTACACGATCGCCCAGGGCCAGCGGTACGCCGCCGGCCTGGCCACCCGGGGCGAGTACTACTACTCCACCACCTTCGACGTCGCCACCCATCGCGTCGTGCGCGGCCGCCTGCTGTACTACCAGATCCAGCTCGGCCACCGCATCGCGTTCGTCAAGGCCGCGGACGTGGACCTGCTCCCGTCGGCGGGCAAGCTCCACTGACCCGCGGAGCCCGCTCGACCGGGCGGGCGGCGATCCGGATCACCGGCCCGGGTGCTCCTTCTTTCCGGCTATCACGGTGATCCGCCGGTATAGGAACACCGGTCGCCCGCGGGGCGCCGCCCTCCTACCGGGGTGTCTGTCTGCTCGGAGAAAAGGCCCGTCCGAGAGGTTCCTTGGGCCCACTTCGCGTTTTTCGCTTAGTATTTACCTGCCATGACAAGGGGAGCGCATCGCGGGAACCTTCGATTTCAGATACTGGGGCCGCTCACGCTCACGGTAGACGGGTCCCCCGTCGACCTGAAGGGCGGGAAGGTCCAGACACTTTTGGCCCTCCTTCTCAGCAGTCCCAATATCGCCGTCCCGGACGACCAACTGGTCGACGGTCTCTGGCCGTCCGATCCGCCTCCCTCGACGGCGGCGAACCTCCGGGCTTACATCCGCACGCTGAGAGGAATACTCGGCGATCCCGAACGCATCATCCGGGCCGCCCGCGGTTATCTGCTGGAGGTCGAGCCCCACGAGGTGGACGCCCTGAGGTTCGGGCGGTTGACCTCCAGGAGTGAGCAGCTCCTCCGCACGAACGACACCGCGCTCGCCGCCGAGACCCTCCGTTCAGCACTCGACGAATGGACCGGAACCCCCTTCGCGGGGCTTCACGACTGCGCCATCCTCCGAACGGAGGCGGCGGTGCTCGAGGAGCAGCGGCTCACCGCCACGAACCAGTGGATCGAGCTGCAGTTCGACCTCGGACGGCACACGGACATGATCCCGGTCCTGGTTCAGCTCGTCGAGGACTTCCCGCTGCGCGAGACGCTGCGCGCCCGGCTGATGGAGGCGCTCTACCGTTCCGGTCGCCAGGCGGAGGCCCTGGAGCTCTACCGGGGGACGCGCACGCTCTTCGTCGAGTCGCTCGGCATCGAACCCGGCCCCCAGTTGCGCGACCTGGAGCAGGCGATCCTGCGTGGCGCCGTTCCCCTCAAGGGGACTCCCGTCAAGTCCGCGCCCACCCCGTGCAACGTCCCCGCCGACACCCCCGACTTCACCGGGCGTTCGGAGGAGATCGCCACCATCGTCGACTGGCTGACCGCCGGCGGGCAGGGCAGCCCGTCGATCGTGGCCATCTCCGCACCCGGCGGCGTCGGCAAGACCACCCTCGCCATCCACCTGGCCCATCGGCTGCGCGGCGAGTTCCCCGACGGGCAGATCTACGTCCCGCTCAGGGGGGCCGAGGCGGAGCGACGCATCGCGCCGGGTGTCGCGCTGGCCGGCCTGCTGCGCACGCTCGGGGTGCCCGACGCCCTGCTTCCCGAGCACATCGACGAGCGCAGTGCGATGCTCCGGGACGTCCTGTCAGAACGCCGGACTCTACTGGTCCTCGACGACGCCTCCGACGAGAGCCAGATCATGCCGCTCATTCCCGGCACAGGCGGCTGCGCCGTCCTGGTGACGAGCCGGCACCGCATCACCGCCGTGCCCGGTATCCGCTCCCTTGAGCTGGAGTCCTTCACCGAAGAGCAGGCGCTCGACTTCCTCCGCCACATGGTGGGCGTCGACCGCATGAGGAACAGCACGCAGGACGGCGCCCGGCTGGTCAGCCTCTGCGGCCGTCATCCCCTCGCGCTGCGGGTCACCGGGGCCCGGCTGTCCGCCCGGCCGCACTGGCCGCTGGCCCGGATGGTCAGCCGGCTGGCGGACGAACACCGCCGGTTCGACGAGCTCGTGCACGGCCAGCTGGACGTCCGGGCGAACCTCATGCTCTCCTACAACGGCCTGGAGCCGCAGGCCAGGCTTCTGCTCATGTTGCTCGGCAGCCTGGAGGTCGTCGACCTGGAGGAGTGGCTGGCGTCGGCGCTCCTGGACCGCCCTCTGCGAGAGGCCCAGGACGTCCTGGACCAGCTGGCCCACAGCCATCTGATCACCGTGACGGCCGCTCACGACCGCCTACCTCGCTACGGCCTGCACGATCTCGTCCGTATCTTCGCCCGTGAACGCGCACAGATCGAGGTCGCGCCGCCCGACCTGCGCGCGGCGGTGGAGCGAGCCCTCGGCGCGATGCTGACGGTGACCGAATACGCCCACACCCTGCTGGCCGGCCACGACCACCTCGTCGTCCACAGCCGGGCCCCGCGCACGCCCGTCGACGACGGGCAGCTCAAGGAGATCGTGACCGATCCCGTCGCCTGGTGTGAGGCCGAGCTGCCCAACCTCTCCGGCGCCGTCCGTCAGGCCGCGCAGCAGGGCTTCGACGAGCTGTGCTGGGATCTCGCGGTGACCGCCGCGCCCCTCCTTGAGATCCGCCGGCACCACGACGAGTGGCAGCAGATGCACGAGATCGCCCTGGCCGCGGTCAGGGCCGCCGGCAACCACCGCGGGGAGGCCGTCCTCCTGGCCGAGCTCGGCGAACTGGACCTCCACCGGCACGACTACACCGCGGCGGCCAGGTCCGCCGAGCGGGCGACCCAGATGTTCGTGGAGCTGGGTGACGGGCACGCTCAGGCCATCACCGAGCACAAGCTGGCCATCCTCGACCGCTTGGACGGGCGGCTTCACAAGGCCCTCTCCCGGGCCGAGCGCAGCGCGAGCACCTTGAGCGCGCTCGGTGACGTCGGCAACGGGGCGCTCGTCCTGCGCCAGATCGGGCAGATCCACATCCAGCTCGGCAACCTGGACGCGGCGCGGGACAAGCTCGAAACGGCCCTGAGCATGGCGGAGCAGGTGGGGGCGGCTCGCCTGGCCCAGCAGGTGAACTACAGGCTGGGCGAGCTCGACCTCGGATGCGGGAGGGCGACCGCCGCCGCCGTTCGGTTCGAGCAGGTGCGTGAGTTCTGCCAGAGCATCAACGACCGGGTGGGCGTGGCCTACAGCCTGTACGGGCTGGGCAGGGCTCTGGCCGCGCTGACCGAGATGGACGCCGCTCACCACAGCCTCATGCTCGCGTTGTCCCACGCGCGCGAGACCGGCGAGCGGGTCGTGGAAGCCGACGTGCTCCACCATCTCGGCCGGGTGGCCCTGAGCCGGGGTCGATCGGACGAGGCCTCCGAGGTGTTCCGCCTGGCGCACGCCATCTGTCAGGCCCTCGGCATCAAGCCGGCGTGGAGCTAGCCGGCGCCGCGCGGTCCGGCCTCGCCGGTGAGCCGGGCGGGTGCGTCGAGGGGCAAGAATCCCCACTCGGCAGATCGGCTCAGCCGGGGGCAAGGGCGTCCTCCCGCTCGTCGCGAGCCAGCGTCCGCGTACCTCGGTCGGCGATGCTCACGACCACGGCGAGGACGATGACGACGGCGCTCAGCGTGAATACGAACGAGGCGTCGAACCGGGAGATGGCCGCGGCCGTCAGGGCGAGCCCCGCGGGCCTCAGGATGAAGGACCCCGCGTAGTCGAACGACGAGACCCGTGACAGCGACGAGTTGGGAATGTGCTGCTGCAGAGCCGTGTCCCACAGCGTGTTGGGGAAGCTGATCGCGACACCGGCCAGTAGCCCGCCCACGATCAGCAGAGGCGCCTCTGGCGCGGCGCCGAGCACCACGATCAGCGGGGTGGTGAGCAGCATCAGGACGCGCGCGGGCAGCAGGAGCAGGCGCGGCCGGTACCGCACCGCGAGCGCGCTGCCCAGAACCTCGCCGACGCCGAGGCTTGCGGCGACGGCTCCCCACAGGAGGCCGCCCTTCTCGGAGCCGGACAGCGACACCGGGCCCAGCACGTGAAGCGAGGAGTAGACGAAGTTGAAGACCATGAAGAAGACGATGCCCGTCCACACCCAGGATCGGCTCCGCACCTCGTGCCAGCCGCCCCGGAGCTCACGCAGGAAGTTGGCCTGCGTGTCGCCCCTGGGCCCGGCGGGGACCCGGAGCCGGCGAAGCAGCAGCAGGCTGCCCAGGAACGTGAACCCGTCCACGATGAGCGCCCAGCCGGCCCCCACGAAGACCACCGCCAGCCCGGCGAGCATCGGCCCGGTGCTCACCGCCAGGTTCCGGGTGAACGACAGCAGCGCGTTGGCCTCCTGCACGAGTCGCGACGGCACGGTGTCGGCGACCAGTCCCACGGACGCGGGCACGAAGAGGGCGCTCGCGGCGCCGGCCATACCGTGAAGAACGATCATCGCCCACAAGGACGCGTGTCCCGACAGCAGGAGAAGGCCGAGGGTGATCTGGGAGGACATGCTGATCCCGTCCGAAAGGATCATGAGCCGCTTGCGCGGCAGCCGGTCGGCCCAGACCCCGCCGACCAGCATGAAGACGATCTGTGCCACCGAGTAGGACATGAGGACCAGGCCGAGGTCCACCGCGGAGCCCGTCGCGGTGAGCACGCCGAAGGCCAAGGCGACGGGGGTCAGGGCACTGCCGACCGTGGACAGCGCGTTGGCGAGGAACTGATCGCGGAACTGGGGGATTCTCACCAGTTCCGCGACGTTGCTCCAGTGAACGCCGGTCCTGTCCCTCATGGGGCTTCGAGTGGCGCGAACTCGACCACGTACTCGTCCATGACCCTCCGGGCCGCGGCGCGGACGCTCCGCTCGTCCGGCCCGGTGAGCCTGAACCGCCCGGGGACGTGGAAGTAGCCCCCGGTCCCGTCGAACACCTCACCGGGCTCGGGCAGCACTTCGGCGTACACCTGGGGGACCACCCCGGTCATGGCGGTGCGACGGACCACCCGGCCGGGAAGGTGACGAGGCTCCGGCATCACCACCCAGCCGGCCGAGGCGTCCCCGGAACGCGGCCGCGCCGACTGCAGCGGGATGCCGAGGACGGTGCGGAAGCTCTCCGCCATCAGGTCGACGCCGTGGAAGTCCCGATGGATGTACGGCACCTCAGCTCCGCCCGGGCGCATCCCCGCCTCCAGGAACACGAGCCCGCCGTCCGGCCGGCGGATGATCTCGACGTGAAAGCAGCCGGTCACGAGCCCCAGGGCCTTGACACAGGTGATCGCCAGCTCGGAGATCTGCTCGCGGAGCGGGCCGGCGTCGAGTGAGGCGGAACCGAGCGGCTTGCCCCGGAGGAAGTCCAGGGGCGTGTTGACATAACCCGAGACGCTCAGGAAGTGCCGCCGCCCTTCGGAGAGGACTCCGTCGGCATGGTAGATCTCCGTGGAGACGAACTCCTCGCACTCGAACCGCGTGAGATCCAGCCCTTGGACCGCGGCGGTGAGCTCTCGCTCGTCGCCGAGGATTCGCACGCCGACGGACCCCGCCTCGGCTCGCGGTTTGAGCACCAGCGGATAACCGATCCGAGCGGAGATCTCCGCGAGCGGCGGGGAGGAGCCCAGTTCCATGAACCGGGGAATCGGAAGGTCCTGTTTGGCCAGGCGGTCCTTCATGACGACCTTGTCCCTGAAGGCCCGCACGAGGTCGGCGCCCGGCCCCGGGCAGCCGAACTCCTCGCGAAGCAACGCCGCGGTGAGCACGTCGTGCTCGGAGAGCGCGGCGATCCCGTCGAAGGGGCCGTACCGTTCCGCGAGCTCCCGGGCCGGTGCGACCAGGGTCGCCGGTCGGAGGTCCGCGACGGTGGCGACCCTGCCCGGTTCGACCGGGCCCAGCGCCTTGACGCACCCGGGCGGGGTCAGGAACGACAGAGCGCAGTCGTGCCCCGCGCAGTACCGGAAGTACTCGGCGTCCTCGTCGTCGTACCGGTTGACGACCAGGTAGTGAGGGAGAGCCCGGCTCGGCATGGTGGTCCTGTCGGTCGAGGTGGGTGGGATCGCGGCGGCCGCGGCGCGGGAGCGGTCACGGTGACTCCAGGCCGCGGGGTGTCAGGCCAGGGAGTGGCGCGAGGAGTCCGGCAGCAGCGGCGCCAGGTCGCCGAGCGTGATCGCCTCGAATCCCCAGGGCGCCCCGCCCTGTCGTGGCCGCGTACAGTCCAGGAAGGCGGCCAGGCGTGGTTCCCCGATCCCGCCGAGCTCCTTCCAGATCCGCAGGGAGAGGCCGGGCATGATCGGGAATCCGAGGACGCTCGTGCCCTTCAGCCACCAGTAGGCGCTCTGCTCCAGGTTCCCGGCGCTCCGCCACCAGAGGTCGAACGCCCTCACCGCCTCCGACGTCGACACGACCTGCGCGTCCAGGGCGGCGTTCTGCCGGTCGAGCAGCGCCTCCAGCGTCACCAGTCGCTCTTCGGTGACGGGCTCGGGAACGGAGGAGACGTCGAGTGAGCGGCGGGCCCTGAGCAGCAGCGGCGTCAGCGCGCCGGCCAGCCGGGTGTTGACGACGTCGACGAAGGACCGGGGGTCCATGCTCTCTCGCCGCTCCTCCAGCCGGGTCCCCGCGAGGAAGTACCGGACGGCGTCCACGTCGATGCGTGGCGACCCGGCGATGTCCGCGGCCCAGATCGCGTGCTTCCTGCCGGTGGAGAACTTCTCGCCCTCCAGCAGGTAGAAGTCGTTGATCAGCGCCCGGTCGTAGGCCTTCATGTCCCCGTGCAGCAGCGAGGTGCCGACGATGCAGACGAGCGTGGGAATCACGTTGTCGATGCCGAGGCTGGTCACCGTGGTGACCCCCGAGTGCGGGTGGAAGGCGTTGACGCCGCTCCCGCTCATGTGCCCGTGCAGGGCGCCCGCCAGCCTGGCGAACATGAAGATCCCCGCATAGGGGAAGAGGGTCCGCGGCACGTCGGGTTCGGTCCGCTCCAGCGGGATCCCCCATGCTTCGGGAGCGCTCACCCGCACCATGCCGCCATCGCGGGTCAGGTGATGCCGCACCGTTTCCCGGTAACGTGACGGCACGCCCATCTCCACCATTCGCGCGCCGAGTTCCCCGGGGTCCGCCGGCTTCAGGAAGAGCGACGAGATCTCGCGCCATTCGAGCGGGCCCACCCCGCCGACGCCCCGGGCGTCGCGCAGGTTCTCCGGCTGGAAGTGCCCACCGCAGGCCTCACAGAAGTAGCTGCCCGTCTCCGCATCGCAGTCGGGGCAACGGCCCGCGAGCCAGGGGCCGACGGCGAAACGCCCCGCGGAACGGCTGTAGGGCACCCGCTCCCGGCGGGTGACCACCGCTCCCTTCTCCTTCAGCCGTCGAAGGCACCCGGCCACCTCTTCCTCGAACGCCGTCCGCCAAGGCTCCTGCGCGGGGTTCACGAAGGCGTCGAGATCGATCTTCATCGCCCGCAGATCCTCGGCGATGAGCGCATGGTATTCGGCCGCGAGCTCCCCTTCCGTGCGCCCCTCGGTGGCCGCTTTGAGCGTCATGTACGGCTCGTAGACGTCGCTCCCGGTGATGGTGAGCGGCCGGTCGCCCCGCATGCGGACGAACCGGCTGAGCAGGTCCATCCGGAGGAAGGGGCCTCCGATGTGCCCGAGGTGGAGTCGTCCGTTGGGCGTCGGCTCCGGGGGGACGAGCAGGTAGCGGCGCGGCGGGATGTCACCCGCGGTGCGGATGAGGCGCCCCGAGCCAGTGCCCATCAGCGCTCGCCTCCGGCCGCTTGCCGGGTGAGCAGGCCGAGGGCCTGTTCGGCCGTCGCCGGTGCCAGGCGGTAACCCGACCCGTTGCCGCCGACGGCGAGGACGACGCCGGGGTGACCGGGCACCGGTTCGACCAGCGGCAGACGGTCGTGGGTGTAGCCGTCGTAGAACGCCAGTCCGTCCGCGCCGACCCCGGGGAAGGCGGGAAGGTACCGGCGCAGCACGCGTGTCGCCTCGCTTCGGTCGGCCGCGCCGAGTGCCGGTGGCCCCGACAGCGGCGAGCCGTCCCATTCCCGGCAGGTGAAGCTGAAGAGCCAGCGGCCGCTGCGCGTCTCGGGAAGCAGGAAGGCGTCGTCATCCTCGAAGATCAGGACGGGCGCGTTCTCGGGCGGCCTCTCGTCCAGGTAGAACGCCGCGACCTTCTTGATGCGGAGCCCGGCCGCCCGGATCCGGTCGCCGAAGGGCCCCACGGGCGCCCACGGCCCGGTGGCGATGATCGCCTCACGGCATCGCGCGAGCCGTTGCCCCCGGTGTCCGAGCAGGTGGTAGCCGCCCGCGTGCGGATCCAAGGCGGTGACGCGCACGTCGTCCCAGACGGCACAGCCGGCGAGGTCCCGCTGCCGGGCGAGAAGGCTTCGAGCCAGCCCGCCGACGTCCGCGTGATGGGAGCCGTCCGAACGCAGAACCATCCGGTCCCCGGATGGGCGCAGACCGGGGAAGACTCCGGCCAGGACGTCCGGATCGGCCTCGCCGAGGCGAGGGCCGGCCATCGTCTCGCGAAGGCGGTTGTAGCCGCAGCGCTCGATCAGCCAGAGGGTGTCCACCGGGCGCACGGGCAGCGCGGGGTGCTCGGCGAGCAGCTTCTGGTAGAGGTCCCTGCTGCGCGCCGCCAGCCGGCGCTGGCGGGCGTCGCGTCCGGTCGGCACGTCCAGCCCCGCGGAGAAGCCGCTCGCGTTGGGGCCGCCCTGGTCGACCGTGAGCACGCGCAGTCCCGGTTCCCTGACGGTGGCGAGGTGGCCGGCGAGCGCGCCGACGATCCCGGCCCCGATGACCGCGAGGTCGAAGGCACGGTTCGTGTCCGTCATCGGCTGCTCCGCCACCAGATCGACAACACGCTGAGCGGGCCGGCGGGGTCCGCCGTCGCCACGTGCTCGCCGAAGGGCGCGAAGCACAGCAGATCGCCTTTGCCGACGGGGTACGACCCGCCGTCGTATCGGACCGTTCCCGTGCCGTCGAGCACGAGCCAGATCTCGGTCACGGAATGACTGTCGGGCGGGCTCGCGCACCCCGGCGCCACCGTGAACCGGGCCATGGAGAACGGCTTGTCCCCCTCGATGCCTTCGAGGGACACGGCCCATTCCTCCAGTGCCTCGAACTCACGCGGCAGGGCCTCGAACTCGAGTCGTGGAAGGCTCACGTGTTGTACCTCCGGTATCCGAGGATCGCGTTGAGGATGACCGCGCTCCGCCAGGAGAGCAGGCTGAGGTTGGGGTCGGCGACGCCCCAGGCGTGCCGGGCGCCGTTCTGCAGGAAGACGCGGCCGCGGGCCCTGCCGTCCAGGGCCAGTGAGAAGTCCTCCCCCACGACGAGCCCTTCGGCCGTCTTCGCCAGCCGAGGGGCGAGGTCGCGCATGAAGGCCGGGAGGCGGTACTCGTAGCCGGTGGCGAGGATCACGACGTCCGACCGCACCAGGGCGGGCTCGGGCCCCTGGACCTCCAGCTGCCAGCCGTGGGACAGCCGCTCGCAACCCCTCACCTCCGACCGGCACATCAGCCGGAGCCAGTTCTTGCGCCCCAGCAGGCATTCGTGCCGGTAACGCTCGCGGTAGATGTCCTCCAGGGTCGCCAGGTCGATGCCGTCGCTCGCGTACTTCTGCTCGGCCAGGAGCTCTCGTCTGGAGGTCTCCGGCAGACCGTGGAACTCACGGGCGTACCCGGGAAAGAAGTACTCGTTGGTGAACGGGGAGTCGTCCATCGGCAGCAGACCTGGCCTTCGCGTGATCCAGTCGATGCTCCGAGGCGGCTCGGCGAGGCGCATCAGATGGCGGACGATCTCGGCTCCCGACTGCCCTCCGCCGACGACGGTGACGGCCCTGTCGGACAGCTCCCGCCGTCTCAGCAGGTACTGCCCGGCGTGGAACACCTCCGAGCACAGATGGGGGCGCATGCACGCGGGGACGAACGGTGTCTGACCGGTCCCGAGGACCACGTTCCTCGCCGTGACCTCGCCGTGTTCCCAGCGGAGGACGAAATCACCGTCGCGTTGTGAGACGCTGCGCACCTCGACGCCGAACTCGATGGACGGGATGGTCCTGGACGCCCACTGGAGGTACTGGTCGAACTCCGTCCGCAGGACCGAGGGAAACCGCGCGGTGAGGAACCGGTAGAGCCGCCCCTCCGCGGCGAGGAAGGCCAGGAACGAGTATCGGCTGGTCGGATCCACCAACGTGACCAGGTCCTTCAGAGGCGAGACCTGCAGCGTCGCCTCGGGCAGGAGCAGGCCGGGGTGCCACGCCGCGCTCTCCCGGGCCTCCAGGTGCACCCCACGCAGGTTCTCGACGTTGTCCCCGAGCGCCGCGAGGCTGAGGTTGGCCGGGCCGACGCCGACCGCCGCGTAGTCGTAGACCTCGGTCATTTGACGATCATCAGATCGCCCAGCGACTTCCAGAACTCCCGGGCGGCCGGGTGCGACTGCGCCGTGTAGCGCACCCAGGCCAGCCGCGAACGGCAGTCGCCGGTCTTGGGGATGGGGGCGCCCGGGGGGATGGAGACGTGCCGCCCGATGACATCGGGCAGGTCTCCCAGCTCGTCCCAGCCGAGTATCCCGGAGTAGGAGTCGAGGTGGTCGGCGGTGAGGAACCTGACAGCGGCGTTCGGCGCGCGGGGGGCGCCGAACGCCGCCAACTCCCCGGGGTCGACGCCGAGACCGGCCGCGAGCGTGACCGCCACCAGATCGGTGCCGGTGACCTGGCGAACCAGCTCCGGAATGCCGTCGCCCGCGAGTCGAGCGCCGAGCTCGATCAGAACGGGGCCCTCGCCGTTCAGGCGCAGCTCGCAGTGGAACGGGCCGGTCGTGACGTTGAGCGCCCGGACGACCTGCGCGGTGTACTCGGCCACGTCGCCCACCACGTCGTCCGGCAGGTCCGCCGGTGTCAGGTGGCCCAGCTCGACGAACCTCGGCTCGGCGCCGAGAACCTTCTCCGTGATCGCGACGACGGTCACCCGGCCGTTCTCGACATAGCCGTCGGTGCTGACCTCCCGGCCGGACACGTACTGCTCGACGACCACGGTGTGACCCATCGGACGGCCGAGGTCGAGCTCCCGGTCATCGGCGAGGGCGGTGTACGCGGCGGCGAGCTGGGGCCAGTCGTCGGCCCGGCTCACATGGATGCTCCCGGAGGACTCGACCGGCTTCATCACGCACGGGTAGCCGACGTGCGCGGCCGCGGAGCGCAGCCCGTCCAGGGACCGCGCCTCGGCGAACCTCGGGGCGCGCAGTCCGGCCGCGGCGATCCTCTCTCGCATGCGCGCCTTGTTGCGGACCGCGTCCACCGTCGCCACCGGCAGGCCGGGCAGCCCGAGACGCGCCGCGAGCCTGGCCGTCGAGGCGACGTAGAAGTCGCACCCCGGGAGCACCGCCGTGAGCGGCGCGCGCTCGTGGAACGCGCCGACGGCGTCTAAGAGCGCCTGCTCGTCGTTGGTGTCGACGGTCAGGACGATGTCGACGACCTTTCTGAGGTCCGCCGGGATCTCGCACTCGCCGGAGTCCTGCGAGGCGACCACCACCGTGACGCCGAGGCGGTGCGCGAGCCGGGCGACGTCCGCGCCGCCGGACACCGGCTCAACGATCAGGACGGACGAACCGACTGGATCGAACACGGGTTGACCTCCTTTCCGGTCTCACGCCTGCTTGGCCGTGGTGTAGACGACCAGTTCCCGCTCCCCGGCCTCGAAGCGGACGTCCAGCGAGGACAACTCGCCGAGGCCGCCGAGATGCGTACCGCCGCAGGGGATCCGGGCGCGCCCCGCCGGCAGCTCGCAGGTCCACCAGCGGCGGGCGGTGAGTCCCGGTCCCTCGGTCTCGATCACGCTGCAACCGCCGGCCGCGATCCACTCCGCCAGCCGGGCCGTGACGGCCTCCTGTACCGAGTCGATCCGCTCCAGAAAAACCGCCACCTCCAGACCGGCTTTGCGCAGCGACTTGCCGAGGCGGTACCGGTCGACGCTCTGCCCCGGGCTCATCCTCGACGTCGTGATCGCGAGCTGGTCGAAGTCCGGGTGGCCGAGACAGTCGACGCGCGGGGACTTGCGCCACAGGTCGCGAAGCTCCATGTTCAGCGCGAGGGACATCAGATGGGCTCCGGTGTGCGCGGCGCTCAGGCTCGCCCGGCGGGCCGTGTCCACCTTCAGCGTCACCGCGTTCCCCACGAGAGCCGCGGGAGGCGTGTCGGCGGCCATCTCCACGACGTGGCCCACCAGGAAGGCCCAGCCCGGGTCGGTGCGCCGGGCGGGTATCGCCTCCCCCCGGTGCACCGAGCCGTCCGGGCCGACCGCCATCGTGATGGCGTCGACGACGGTGTGCTCCGTCTCCCGGACGGTCGCAGTACCCCGATCACCCGGCTGGTCGGGCCAGGTGTGGTCGATCGGGTGGAACGGCGTCCGGTCCGTCGCCACCAGCAGCGCCCCGTCGTCGCCGGCGGGCTCCGCCAGGACGATCCTCGCCTCGCACTCCCCGACGCCCTGCGGGAAGAGAACAACCGTGCTCTCGGTCGGAAAGCTCACGCCCATGTCGCCCTTGCTCTTTCGTGGATGGATCAGACAGTCGATGGATCAGACGGCGAACGCCGTGTCGATGACGCGGCTGCGGAGCCTGCGGTGACCGGCCGAGGGCACGAGGTCCCGCACCACGCAGACACGCTGGAGCCACCGGTCGTGGCCGTCGTACCTGGCCTGGAACTGCGAGCGGCCGTGGACGGCCCGGCGGTTGTCGATGATCAGCAGATCCCCCGTGTCGAGACGCGCCCATCGGCGCACCTCGTTCAGCACGGCGTGCAGCCGCTTCAGCGCCGCGGCCGCCTCCGGCACGATCCCGACCATGAGATCGGGGTCCACGGTGATGTACGGGTCGAACGGGTCGCCGTACAGGACGCGGAGTAACGGGCCGTTGCCCTTCTGGCCGTTGGGACTGCCGAAGGAATAGTCGATTCCGGTCCGGTACAAAGGCTCGCTGAGGATCGCGCGATCGCGCGCGCTGAGCCGGGGAAGGGCCATGCGAAGGCTCGCGCTGATCGTCATGGCCGACTTCTCGTGATCGGGGCGGAGGCAGTGAAGCAGCACATAGTCAGGCATAAACGGGTGAAATGCCGTCTCAGTGTGATAATCCAGAAGGAGTGATGAGCTTTCCGACGAAAGCCTTTCGGCGTTCTGCGGCGTCGGCACCACGTTCTGGAAGATCTGGCCGTTCTTCTCCTGCCGGTAACCGATGGGCTCGCCCAAGGCCTGCGCGAACGCCGCGAGCCACAACTCGCTGAGCGGGTTGACGAACCGGACGCGCGCCCTGGGGTCGGCGGGAGTGGGCGGTAGCTCCGGGTCCACGGGCAGCCCTTTGAGCAGCAGGACGCCGGAGTCGGTGCCGTGCCGCCGGAACCGGCTCACGGCCTGCCTGATCACCCGCGGCATCTCGTGGAACCGCAGCTCCGCCTCCCGCAGGAACGCGTCCTCGTCGGCTTCGCAGTCGAGCAGGAACCCGTCGGCGATCCCGGTGAGGAGGTGGGAGTACAGCCCCGCGTCGACGACGTGCGGCCCGGGCTCGTCCTTCAGGTTCTCGGTGCGCGAGAACTCACGTCCGGTGAGCCGGAGGGTGTTGACCACTCTGGACGCCTGTTCACCGATCGAACCCTCGGGCTCGGCGCCCGACAGCCAGGCCAGCACCCCCAGGAGGAGCCGGGCGTTGTCCTCGCGCCCGAGGAAGGGTCGTGCGAACATCTCGGCGTTCCCCACCACGGCGATCCTGCCTCTGCCGTGGGTCGCCACCCCCAGGAAGGTGTCACCGTCGTTGCGCAGGAGCGGGGTCAGCGGGACGGAGGCGCTGACGGGCTTGGGCCGGTGGAGATGCGCGCGGGCGACGCCCGTCAGGGCCGGATGGGAGGTGCCCGCCTCCACCGGGAAGTCACGGGACAGGACGTGCGGCTGGGCCGGGTCCGAAGGGGCTCCGGGCACCAGATCGCCTATGACGATGCCGAAAGGCGTCGTGCCGCCCGCCGTCGACGGCCCGTCCTCCCCGTCGCCGAGGACCAGGACCGCGCCGCCCTCGCGCACGTACCTGTCGAGGGCGGCGCACTCCTCGGCGGTGAACGTCGCTCCGTCGAGGCCGGGAGCGGGGATCAGGATGAGGTCCAGGCCGTTGAGCGCATTCTCTTCGAGCCCGTGCTCGATCAGATGCGTCGTTCCACCGAAACATTCATCGACGAGCTCCGCCACATCGGCGACGACACCCACTTCGGAGAAGTCGACCGGACGACCGTGGCCCGCTTTCCGAAGAAGATCGATTTTCCACACCGAGGCGTGTACCACGTCAGTACCGATCAGCATTCCCGGCTCCTCCGCGTGAATGTCCAGTCTCACAGGACACGCTAGGAAGAGTTAGTGGAAATCCCGTACATTTTCCGTATAAAGGACGCGGAATAGGTCGGGTTTAACCGAAACGTACTAAATGGTCGCCGCCATCAGTCGTTGAGGTGCTGGCGGAGGTAGGGGACGACCTGGTCGAGGGCGATGCGCTTCTGGGCCATGGAGTCGCGTTCGCGGACGGTTACGGCCTGGTCTTCCAGGGTGTCGAAGTCGATGGTGATGCAGAAGGGGGTGCCGATCTCGTCCTGGCGGCGGTAGCGGCGGCCGATGGCTCCGGCGTCGTCGAACTCGACGTTCCAGCGGCGGCGGAGCTGGGCCGCGAGGTCGCGGGCCTTCGGGGAGAGGTCGGCGTTGCGCGACAGCGGGAGGACCGCCGCCTTGACCGGGGCGAGGCGGTGGTCGAGGCGCATGACGGTGCGCTGCTCCATGACGCCCTTGGCGTTGGGGGCCTCGTCGACGGTGTAGGCGTCGATCATGAAGGTGAGCGTGCAGCGGTCGACGCCGGCGGCGGGCTCGATGACGTACGGCACGTACCGCTCGTTGGAGTCCTGCTCGAAGAAGGAGAGGTCGGTGCCGGACGCGGCGGCGTGGGTCGAGAGGTCGAAGTCGGTGCGGTTGGCGACGCCTTCGAGCTCACCCCACTCGGAGCCGGTGAAGTTGAAGCGGTACTCGATGTCGACGGTGCGCTTGGAGTAGTGCGACAGCTTGTCCTTCGGGTGCTCGTACAGCCGGAGGTTGTCGGGGTTGATGCCGAGGTCGAGGTACCAGTTGCGGCGCTCGTCGATCCAGTACTGGTGCCACTCCTCGTCGCTGCCCGGCTTGACGAAGAACTCCATCTCCATCTGCTCGAACTCGCGGGTGCGGAAGATGAAGTTACCCGGGGTGATCTCGTTGCGGAACGACTTGCCGATCTGGCCGATGCCGAACGGGATCTTCTTGCGCGACGACTGCTGCACGTTGAGGTAGTTGATGAAGATGCCCTGCGCGGTCTCCGGGCGCAGGTAGGCCAGGCCCGACTCGTCCTCGACGGCGCCGAGGTAGGTCTTGAGCAGGCCGTTGAACATGCGCGGGGCGGTGAACGCGCCCTTGGTGCCGCAGCTCGGGCAGGTGAGGTCGGCCAGGCCGTTCTCGGGGGCCTTGCCGCCGTGCTTCTCGGCGTAGGCCTCTTCGAGGTGGTCGGCGCGGTAGCGCTTGTGGCAGGACTGGCACTCGGTGAGCGGGTCGACGAACTCCCTGACGTGGCCGCTCGCCTCCCAGACCTCACGGGCGAGGATCACCGAGGAGTCGAGGCCCACGATGTCGTCGCGGCCCTGGACCATCGACTTCCACCACTCGCGCTTGACGTTGTTCTTGAGCTCGACGCCCAGCGGACCGTAGTCCCAGGACGCGCGCAGCCCTCCGTAGATCTCGCTGGACGGGTAGACGATGCCCCGGCGCTTGGCGAGGCTGACGATCGTGTCCATGATGTCGGTACGGCGGGCCATCAAGAATCTCCATCCGGCTGGCGGTCGGGGTTGGCTGACTTCGATCAGAGGGCGCGTCACCTGCCCGATCACCCCCAGCTTAGGGGAACCGGTGGGGCGACCCGCCCACAATTCCACTGTGCGCCGCGGGTTCAGGCCTCCGTGCGGCCGGAGGGCTCCGGAACGCTGAGCAGGATCTCGAACGCGGTGGGCTCGTTGATCATCAGCGTCATGAGCGGATACATGTCCATACGGGCCGCCGAAAGGGCCCGGCGGTAGAACCCGGCCCCCCGCCACTCGCTGACCAGGGCCCACAGGCCGGGCTCGTCGGCGGCGCGCCCGAGGTGGCCGCCGAGGTAGCCGGCCTGGGCGGCGAGCGTGTCGAGGATCGCCCCGGCCGCCGCCGTGAACTCGTCGGCGCGCGCCTCGGGGACGGAGTACCTGATGAGGGCCAGCATGCGGTTCAGCATGCCAGCAGCGCCGTGGTCCCGTGACCGGGCCCCGCGACGCTACGCTGAAGCGTGGCTGACACGCACGACTCCGGGCCGGGACGCTCCGGGCCCAAGCGATCCGAGCCGTCCCCGCCCGAGCGGCCCACCCCTGAGGGGCGCGGCGCCCAGGCCCGGCCGCGCGGGGCCCCGGCGTCGAAGCGGGCCGTGCCCGCCCATCCGCTGGCGCGCGAGCGGCGCGGCGACGGCACGCCGCCGAGGCGCCCGGGCGCCCGGCCGCTGCCCCGGGGCGAGCACTTCGTCACCCCCGGCGCGACGGGGCTGCGGCGCGCGGTGGAGCGCAAGAGCGCGGCGCCGCTGGTCTTCCTGTACGGCCTGCCGCGCTGGATCCTTCCCGTCCTGCTCGTCGTGCTGCTGCTGGTCGGCTTCGCGGTGCCCGACTGGCGGGGCGGCCTGGCCGTGCTCCCGGTGCTGGGCTTCGTGGGCTGGCTGGCCTACATGTCGTGGCCCTCGCTCGGCACATGGGGGCGGTTCATGCGGGTGGCGCTCGCGGCGTTCCTGGTCGCGCTGGCGGCCGATCGGTTTGGAGTCTTCTGAACGATTTTGACAATGGTTTTCATTGTGCAGCATACTCGGTTGAGTGATGCCCTTTTCGTGTAGTTATGGCGGACCCAAGCCATCCAGGTCGCCTGCCCATATCCCGCGCAGACGTCGGTCGTCCAGGCGCGTGAGCGCCGTGGCGCTGGCCGGCGTGGGCGCGCTGCTCGCCGCCACCGCGTGTTCCAGCGGCGCCGCCGTCTCCGCCTCCCCTCCCGGAGCCGCCGGCAAGCCGGCGGTGCTGGCCGCCTTCTATCCCCTGCAGTGGATGACCGACCTGGTCGGCGGGCCCGACGTCGCCGTGACCGCGCTGACGCGTCCGGGCGTGGAGCCGCACGACCTGGAGCTGACGCCCCGCCAGATCGCCGACATCGAGCGGGCCGACCTCGTCGTCTACGTCAAGGGCGTGCAGCCCGCCCTCGACGAGGCGGTCGAGCAGCACGCCGCCGACAGGGCCTTCGACGTCGCCTCGGCGGTCCCCACGATCCCGGCCGCGGGCGAGGACGCCCACGCGGAGGAGGCCGCAGCCGAGCACGAGGAGCACGAGGAGGTGGGCTACGACCCGCACGTGTGGCTCGACCCCAGCCGCCTGGCCTCGGCCGTCGCCAAGCTGGGCGAGCGCCTCGGGCAGGCCGACTCCGCCCGCGCCGCGGCCTTCACCCAGCGCGCCACGACCACCGCGGCACAGCTCCGCGCCCTGGACGGGGAGTTCGAGTCGGGGCTCGCCGACTGCTCCAGCCGCACGATCGTCACCAGCCACGCCGCGTTCGGGTACCTCGCCGACCGCTACAAGCTCAAGCAGGTCGGCATCAGCGGCATCGACCCCGAGGCCGAGCCCTCCCCCGCCCGCCTCGCCGAGGTGGCCAGGGTCGCCAGGCAGGAGCGGGTGACTACCATCTTCACCGAGGAGCTCGTCAACCCGAAGGTCGCCGAGGTCCTCGCCACCGAGGTGGGCGCGAAGACCGCGGTTCTCAACCCGCTTGAGAGCCGTCCCCAGACGGGTGACTACCTGTCGGCGTCCCGCGCGAACCTCTCCGCCCTCCGCACCGCACTTGGATGCCGATGACACGATCAGCACAGGCGCCCGGCGTCGCCCGGCCGCGGCAGGCCCCGCCCGCGCCGCCGGCGTTCGCGATGACCGCCGGCCACGTCGAACTCGACGGGCGCCCCGTGCTGCGCGGGATCGACCTGCGCATCGACGCCGGTGAGATGGTGGTGGTGCTCGGCGCCAACGGCTCGGGCAAGTCCACCCTGATCCGCGCCCTTCTCGGCCTCACGCCGATGTCCTCGGGCTCGGCCGAGCTGCACGGCGTGCCGCCCGCCCGGTTCCGCGACTGGCACCGCATCGGGTACGTGCCCCAGCGCCTGTCCGTCGGCGGCGGCGTCCCGGCCACCGTGCGCGAGGTCGTGGCGTCCGGGCGGGTGGCCCGGCGGGGCCGCCTGCGCCGCACGAGCGCGGCCGACCGCGCCGCCGTCGCGCGCGCCCTGGACGCCGTGGGCCTGGCCGGCCGCGCGGGCGAGCCGGTGGGCTGGCTCTCCGGCGGCCAGCAGCAGCGGGTGCTGATCGCCCGCGCGCTGGCCGGCGAGCCCGACACCTTCGTCATGGACGAGCCGACCGCGGGTGTGGACGCCGAGAGCCAGGGCCTGCTGGCGGCCTCGCTGGCGACGCTCGTCAAGCAGGGCCGCACCGTCCTGCTGGTGGCCCACGAGCTGGGCCCGCTGGAGCCGCTGGTCACGCGCTCGGTGCTGCTCAGCGGCGGCCGCGTGGTGCACGACGGCCTGCCGGGCGCAGGCGGGAGCGGGCGGCCGTCCGCCGACGGCCACGCTCCCCACGACGTGCCGCCTTCCGGCGACGGCGCCCGGGGCGAGCAGACGGACGGGTCGGGCTGCCACCCGCATCCGGGCCGCGAGCAGGCGAGGCCGCACGCCTACGACGTCTCCGGCGGCCCCCTGAACCCGGGAGCCGGCCAGTGATCGAGATGCTTCAGTACGACTTCATGACCCGCGCGCTGCTCGCGGCCCTGCTGGTCGGGCTGGCCGCGCCCGCCGTGGGCACCTTCGTCGTCCAGCGGCGGCTCGCGCTGCTCGGCGACGGCATCGGCCACGTGGCGCTGACGGGCGTCGCGCTGGGCTTCCTGACCGGCACGGCGCCGGTGCTCACCGCCATCGTGGTGGCGGTGCTGGGCGCGGTGACGATCGAACTGGTGCGCGCCCGCGGCCGCACGACCGGCGACGTCGCCCTTGCCCTGCTGTTCTACGGCGGCATCGCGGGCGGCGTGCTGCTGATCGGGCTCGCCCCCGGCGGCAGCAACTCCACGCTCACCTCCTACCTGTTCGGCTCGATCAGCAGCGTCACCGGGCAGGACGTGTGGGTGATCGGGGTGCTCGCGGCGTTCGTGCTGGGCGTGGTGGCCGTCTTCGGCCGCGAGCTGTTCGTGCTGTGCCAGGACGAGGAGGTCGCCAAGGTCAGCGGCCTGCCGGTGCGGTTCCTCAGCCTGCTGATCGCCGTGACCGCCGCGCTGACCGTCGTGATCGCGATGCGCGTGGTCGGCCTGCTGCTGGTCAGCGCGCTGATGGTGGTGCCGGTGGCCACCAGCCAGCAGGTGACCCGCGGGTTCACCACCACGATGCTGCTGGCGATGCTGCTCGGGGTCGTGGCCACCGTCGGCGGGCTCACCTCCGCGTTCTACGCCGAGGTGGCCCCGGGGGCGGCGATCGTACTCCTGGCGCTCGCGGGCTTCGCGATCGCGCTCGTTGTCGGTAGATTCGTCCGCCGAGGCCGCGCCCGGGAGACGACACCGTGAGCGCGGGGCGACGCACATGGGGGCCCGGTCGATGACAAGCCGCAGGGAGGCCGTGCGCGAGATCCTCGCGGGTGGCGAGGGCTTCCGCAGCGCGCAGGACATCTACGCGCAGATGCGCGCCAACGGCGCCAAGATCGGGCTGACCACCGTCTACCGGGCCCTGCAGGCGCTGGCCGACGCCGGGCAGATCGACGTCCTGCGCACCGACGACGGCGAGTCGGTCTACCGGGCCTGCGCCACCGGTGGCCACCACCACCACCTGGTCTGCCGCCGCTGCGGGCGCACGGTGGAGGTCGCCGGGCCCGCCGTCGAGCGCTGGGCGGACGCCGTGGGCGCCGAGCACGGGTTCACCGCGATCACCCACACCGTCGAGGTCTTCGGCACCTGCCCCTCCTGCGCGGCGCTCACCGCCGCGGGCTGAGAGCCGCGTGCGCGCGGCGGGGAGGGGATACCCTTTCGCCACCGGAGCCGGCGGCGAGGACGGCGCCCGGGGCACGAACGGCGGCCACACCCTCGCCCGTACCGCCCCCGACAGGAGACGACATGCCGTTCACACATGACATGGTGTGCTCGCTCGCCGCCGTGGCCGACCTCGTCAACAGCGCACCGAGGCACGACAGCGCCGACGGCATGACCGGCCTCGCCGATCTGGAGGACTACGTCCGCCGCCACGCGATCAGCGGCGTCGACGGCGTCGACGAGGCCGACCTCGCGCAGGTGCGCGCGCTGCGCGGCACCTTCTCCGAGATCTTGGCCGCCCCCGACCCCGCGACGGCGGTCACGCGGGTGAACGCCCTGCTGGAGCGCACCCGCATCACCGCGATGCTGACCGAGCACGACGGCTTCCCGCTGCACGTGCACTACTTCGGGCCCGGAGCCTCGGTGACCGAGAGCCTGGCGGCCGACTGCGGGGTGGCGCTGGCGCACCTGCTGGCGGAGAGCGAGTGGGAGCGGCTGCGCACCTGCGCCGCCCCCGGCTGCGGCAAGGTGTTCCTGGACGAGTCGCGCAACCGCTCGCGGGTCTACTGCGACAGCCGCACCTGCGGCAACCGCATGCACGTCGCCGCCTACCGCGCCCGCCGCCGCGCCTGAGCCGCGAGGCTCAGACCTGGTTGGGCAGGGCGCCGCCGTAGCGGCGGTCGCGCTTGGCGTAGATCTCGCAGGCCTGCCACAGGTCGCGCCGGTCGAAGTCGGGCCAGAGCTGGTTGAGGAACACCATCTCGGCGTACGCCGACTGCCAAAGCAGGAAGTTGGAGACCCGCTGCTCCCCGGAGGAGCGGATGAACAGATCGACGTCGGGGATGTCGGGCTCGTCGAGGTAGCGCGCGAAGGAGCGCTCGGAGATCTTGTCGGGCCGCACGCGCCCGTCGGCGACGTCGCGCGCCAGCCGCAGGGCGGCGTCGACGATCTCGGCCCGGCCGCCGTAGTTGACGCAGAACTGCAGCGTCAGCGTGCGGTTGTCCCGGGTCATCTCCTCGGCGTCGGTCAGCTCCTTGATGACGCTCTTCCACAGGCGTCCCGGCCGCCCCGCCCAGCGCACGCGCACGCCCATGGCGTGCAGCTCGTCGCGGCGGCGCCGGATGACGTCGCGGTTGAAGCCCATGAGGAAGCGCACCTCGTCGGGGGACCTGCGCCAGTTCTCGGTGGAGAAGGCGTACGCCGACAGGTTGCGCACCCCGATCTCGATGGCGCCCTCGATCACGTCGAACAGCGACGACTCGCCCGCCTTGTGGCCCTCCGTGCGGGGCAGGCCCCGCGCCTTCGCCCAGCGCCCGTTGCCGTCCATGATGATCGCGACGTGCCGGGGGACCAGCTCACGCGGAATGGACGGCGGAGCGGCCCCTGACGGATGCGGTGAGGGCGGGCGGACGTTCACGAAAGCCTCTCCTGTCGGTGTACGGATCTGCACGCCGTGGCCGGCCAGGGCCCTCAGACGCGCTCGACGTGCCGCAGCGAGCGTATCCCGTGTTCGAGATGCCACTGCAGGTAGGCGGCGACGAGCCCGCTGCACTCCACGCGGTGCCGCGGCTCGGAGGCGTCGGCCGAGGGCCAGTCGCCCCGGATGAGGGCGATCATGAGCCCGATCGTCTCGGCCGCGGGCACGGCGGACCCCGGCGGGCGGCACCCGCCGCAGACCACGCCGCCGGCGGCGATGGCGAAGGCCCTGATGGCCGGGGTCGAGCAGCGGGCGCAGGAGTCGAGCGCGGGCGCGTACCCGGCGACGGCCAGCGACCGCAGGAAGTAGGCGTCCAGCACGAGCCTGGCCTCGTGGCCGCCTTCCACCAGGGTGCGCAGGCCCCCCACGAGCAGCAGGAACTGCCGGAGCGCGGGCTCCTTCTCGCCGACGGTGAGCCGGTCGGCGGTCTCCAGCATGGCGATGCCGGCCGTGTAGCGGGGGTAGTCGGAGACCAGGGACTCACCGAACGGCCGCAGCGTCTCGACCTGGGTGATCACATCCAGCGACCGCCCGGTGTGCAGCTGCAGGTCGACGTGCGTGAAGGGTTCGAGCCTGGCGCCGAACCTGGAGGTGGTGCGCCGGACGCCCTTGGCGACGCCGCGCACCTTGCCGGTGCGCTTGGTGAGCACCGTGATGATGCGGTCGGCCTCGCCTAGCTTCTGCGTGCGCAGGACGACACCCTCGTCACGGTAGAGATTCACCCAGCCAGTCTATGGACGAGAGGCCTCCTGGCGACGAATCCGTCTCGGTCAACCCTGGATGGCGTCCGGCCTCTGAACAGTCACTAAACTTTCCTCCCTGGCGACACCCCCCGAAGTTCGCCTCGGCCCCCCCGCAACGCTGCCTGAAAGGGTGACATGACCCGCGTGGTCCTGCTGGGCGCCTCGCCCGGCCCGATCGGTTCTACCGAGCACGTCCCGCCCGGTCGCCTGGCGCTGACGTCGCTCCCCGGCTCGCCCACCGTGCTGGGCAGGCTGTACGACCAGCTCCTCACGATGGACGCCGAGCCGCTGGCCGTCGCCCGGCCGGGCGAGGCCGAGGAGCTCCGTGGTCTCCCCGGCCGGGTCGTGGACTCCCCCGACCTGGCGGGCGACCTGCGGGCGGTCGCCGACGCGGCCGAGAGCGCCACGGAGAACCTCTTCCTCATCCCCGCCAACGCGGTGATCCACGATGAGCTGATCTACCAGATCACCAAGACCAAGCGGGGCGCGCTGGCGCTGATCGCCAAGGAGCCGCGCGAGGAGGACGCCGACGGCGAGCCGCTGCGGCCGGAGGCCCCCATCGAGGAGGCGGAGCCCGAGATCGGCGCCCGCTTCCACGAGGGCCTTCCCGTGCGCATGCGCGCCGGGCGCTCGCGCATCGTGTCGGTCGGCTCGGCCTACCACGCGGTCACCCGGCCGAACTCGGTGGCGCTCGGCCCGCTGCACGTGCACGTCAAGCACGCCCCGGTGCTGGCCGAGGCGGCGCGCGAGCTGGCCGGCATGGCCCACCTGTTCGGGCCGGAGGACGACCTCGTGCAGCTGCTGGTGCTGGGCCTGGTGCGCCGCGGCGTCGCGGTCGGCCTGCGCGGCCGCAGAGACCTGTTCTACGCCCGGGCCGGCTCGCAGGCCGAGGCCGACGAGGCCGTGGCCGCCATGGCGGGGTACGACGAGGACCGCGCGCGGCTGAACAACGCCGTCAAGGGGGCCGACGGCTTCTTCACGACGTTCTTCGTCAGCACCTACTCGCGGTTCATCGCCCGCTGGGCGGCGCGGCGCGGCCTCACGCCCAACCAGGTCACGCTGATCTCCATCGCGCTCGGCGTGCTGGCGGCGGCGGCGTTCGCGACCGGCACCCGGGTGGGCGCGGTCGCGGGCGGCCTGCTGATCTACTTCGCCTTCGTGTTCGACTGCGTCGACGGCCAGGTGGCCCGGTACGCCCGCCAGTTCGGCGTGCTCGGGGCGTGGCTTGACGCCACGTTCGACCGCGCCAAGGAGTACATCGTCTTCGCCGGGCTGGCGATCGGCGCCACCGTCGCCGGGCAGGGCGACGTGTGGACGCTCGCGCTGGTCGCCCTGTCGGTGCAGTCGGTGCGTCACCTGCTCGACTTCTCCTTCGGCGCCGCCAACCGGCGCAAGCCGCCGACGCCGCTGCCGACGCTGGCGCTCACCGCGGCCGACGACCGCCCGCTGCGCGACGCGCTCGACAGGCGCCGCACCACCACCGCCCAGGGCGGCGTGCGCGGCCTGCTGCGGCTGTGGACCCAGGCCGGGCGGTTCCGCGCCGTCCACTGGGCGCGCAAGATGATCGTCTTCCCGATCGGCGAGCGGTTCGCCGCCATCGCGATCACCGCGGCTCTCTTCGAGCCCAGGGTCACGTTCCTCACGCTTGTGATCTGGGGCTGTGTCGCGTTCGCCTACACCCTGACCGGACGTCTCATGAGGTCGCTCGCATGATCACCCACACCTCTCCCGCCGCCGCGACGCTTCCCGACCCCGACGAGGAGCGCCGCAGGGTCCAGACCGCCCGCCTGCTGGCCTACCGGGACGACGGGCCGCTCGTCGCCCTGCTGCACGGGCGGATGGGCCGCGGGCTGCCGCCCGTCCCCGCCTCCCTGGTGGCGCTGGCGGCCACCCTGGCGTTCGGCTTCAGCGGCCTGCTCGACGACGGCACCGGCTGGATCATGCTGGTGCCCGTGCTGGTCGCGCTCGTGCTGCTGGTGCCCACCGCGGCCCGCGACCACCTGGGCCGGTTCGACTGGCTGGTGCCGCCGCTGATCAGGGGCAACGAGTTCCTGCTGATCGCGCTGCTCGGCCTGGCGGCCGGCACGCCCACGTGGCTGCTGTTCGTGCTGGTCTACGTGGTCGGCTACCACACCTACGACACCGTGTACCGCACGCGCCAGGGCATCTGGCCGGCCGCCTGGGTGTTCCAGGCCGGTCTCGGCTGGGAGGTCCGGCTGCTGCTGCTCGGCGCGGGCGCCGCGCTGGGCGTGCTCACGTGGGTGGCGGCCGTCATGACGGGCTACCTGGCGGTCCTGTTCGCCGTCGAGAGCATCACGAGCTGGGTGGGGCTCGACAAGCGCACCGCGCTGTCCCAGGCGTCCGACGACCTGGAGGCCTCCCCCGAGGACGCCATGGAGCAGGCGACCGGCGACGCCGAGAAGGCCTGAGCCACCGAGGCCGCGGTCGCGGAGGGTGCCCCTCCGCGGTCGCGGCTTTCGCTTGTCACGGCCGCGCGGCCACCCCGGGATGTGTGCGTGCCGCGGCCCGGCTGTATACAGGTCAGCGTGGAGTTGGATGGGCTGGATCGTGCGATCGTGGGCGCCTTGGTCGAGGACGCACGTTCGACTTATGCCGAAATAGGGCATCAAATCGGCCTGTCGGCGCCGGCCGTGAAACGCCGGGTCGACCGGCTGCTGAGCAGCGGCGCCATCACCGGCTTCACCGCGCGCGTCGAGCCGTCGGCGCTCGGGTGGACGACCGAGGCGTACGTGGAGCTGTTCTGCCGGGGCAAGACCTCGCCCGCCGAGATCGGCGTGGCGGTGGCCCGCCATCCCGAGGTGATCTCCGCCTGCACGATCACCGGCGAGGCCGACGCGCTGCTCCACATCCGCGCCAAGGACGTGCGGCACGTCGAGCAGGTGATCGAGCGCATCGCCTCCGAGCCGTTCGTGGTGCGCACCAAGAGCGCGATCGTGCTCTCCCGCCTGATCGACGACGCCGCCCACGCCCGTGACGGGGCCTCACTCCTGCCATGACCGCGCCGTGCGGGGGCGGCGCAACGGATCGCCGCCCGCGTGCTCCTGGACGCAATCGATCGGCGTGCGGACGCAAGCTCCGCGCCTGGCTCCGAGGTTTGCTGCTTTCTAGGCTGAAGTATCCCTGACCAGCCGTTTTCTGACGGAGTGATACATGGCGCCTAGCCGGCATTACCTCATGTGCCGTCCCGACCACTTCGCGGTCGAGTACGTGATCAACCCCTGGATGGACCCGAGCGCGGGAGCCGACGCGGCCACCGCCGTCCGCCAGTGGGAGAGCCTGAAGGACGCCTATGAGGAACTGGGGCACCGGGTCAGCCTGATCGACCCGGTCGAAGGACTGCCGGACATGGTGTTCGCCGCCAACGGCGCCCTGGTCGTCGGCGGCCGGGTGTACGGCGCCCGGTTCGCCAGCGAGCAGCGGGCGGCCGAGGGCCCCGCCTACCTGCGATGGTTCGTCGAGAACGGGTACGAGCCCACCATGGAGGCGATGGAGACCAACGAGGGCGAGGGCGACTTCCTCACCCTCGACCACGTGATCCTGGCCGGCACCGGGTTCCGCACGGCGATCACCGCGCACAAGGAGGCCCAGGAGTTCCTGGGCCGTCCCGTGGTGACCCTCCGGCTCGTCGACCCGCGCTACTACCACCTGGACACCGCGCTGTTCCCGCTGGACGGGACCAACATCGCGTACTACCCGGGGGCCTTCTCGCGCGGCAGCCAGGAGGTGCTGCGGCACATGTTCCCCGACGCCGTGCTGGCCTCGGCCGAGGACGCCGCCGTGTTCGGGCTCAACGCCGTCAGCGACGGCGAGAACGTGGTGCTGGAGGCCGACGCCGGCGAGCTCGCGCTGGAGCTGAAGCGGCGCGGCCTCAACGTCATCCCCGTCGACCTGAGCGAGCTGCGCAAGGCCGGCGGCGGCCCGAAGTGCTGCACCCTGGAGATCCGGCCGTGAGCGCGACGCGGAAGTTCATCGAGCGCAGCGAGCGGCGCAGCGCGCACAACTACCACCCGCTGCCGGTCGTCGTGCGTGAGGCGCACGGCGCGTGGGTGGTCGACGTCGAGGGCCGCCGCTACCTCGACTGCCTGGCCGGGTACTCCTCGCTGAACTTCGGCCACGGCAACCCCGCGATCGTCCAGGCGGCGCGGGACCAGCTCCAGCGGCTGACGCTGACCAGCCGGGCCTTCTTCCACGACCGGTTCGCGGAGTTCTGCCAGGGCCTGGCCGACCTGTGCGGCAAGGACATGGTCCTGCCCATGAACACCGGGGCCGAGGCGGTCGAGACCGCGATCAAGGTGGCCCGCAAGTGGGGCTACGAGGTCAAGGGCGTCGCCCCCGACCAGGCGAACATCGTGGTCATGGAGGGCAACTTCCACGGCCGCACCACCACGATCGTGAGCTTCTCCACCGACCCCGACGCCCGCGACGGCTTCGGCCCGGCCACGCCGGGCTTCACGATCGTGAAGTACGGCTCGGCCGAGGCGATCCGCGACGCGATCGACGAGAACACCGTCGCCGTGCTGCTGGAGCCCATCCAGGGCGAGGCGGGTGTGCTCGTGCCGCCGCGGGGCTACCTGCGGGAGGTGCGGGAGATCTGCACCGAGCGCGGCGTGCTGTTCATCGCCGACGAGATCCAGTCGGGGCTCGGCCGCACCGGCAGGACGTTCGCCTGCGACCACGAGGACGTGGTGCCCGACATGTACCTGCTGGGCAAGGCGCTGGGCGGCGGGGTCGTCCCGGTGTCCGCGGTGGCGGCCGACGCCGGCGTGCTCGGCGTGATCAGGCCCGGCCAGCACGGCTCGACGTTCGGCGGCAACCCGCTGGCCTGCGCCGTGGGCGCCGCCGTGGTCGAGCTGCTGCGCACCGGCGAGTTCCAGGCCCGCGCGGCCGAGCTGGGCGACCTCCTGCACGAACGGCTCCGCGGGCTGATCGGGCGGGGCCGCGGCGTCGTCGCCGTGCGCGGGCGCGGCCTGTGGGCCGGGGTGGACGTCGACCCGTCGCTGGGCACCGGGCGCGAGGTGTGCGAGGCGCTCATGCGGCGCGGCGTCCTGGCCAAGGACACCCACGGCTCGACGATCCGCCTGGCCCCGCCGCTCATGATCTCCGAGGACGACCTGAACTGGGCCGTCGACCAGCTCGGCGCCGCCCTCGCCGAGCTGGCGGGCACGCCCGAGCACGTCGGCGCCTGAGCGCAGGGTGCGGCCGCTCCCCAGGGGCCGGCCGCACCCTGATCTCCCGTACCGGGGGATGGCGCCCGCCCTGCCCGGGCGGTCTTCTCAGGGGGCGAGCTCGATGCGGACCAGTTCCTCGTAGTCGGGACGGGCGGTGTGCCAGCGCACCTGCGCGGACCGGCCGTCCAGGTCGAGCGTGGCCAGGGCGTTGGGGAACCACGGCCCGTTGGTGATCTTCCAGCGGAACGCGCGGCGCGGCAGCCTGGCCATGCGCGCCAGGACGCCGCCGACCAGGCTGGCGATGCCGAACGAGGCGACCACGTTGGCCAGGCGGACGACGCGGCTCAGCGGGTTGCGGATCGGCGAGCAGACCGCCTGGTAGATGCGCGTCGCGTCCAGGTCGTCCGAGGCCGCCCCGGCGGCCGCCAGGTAGCTGTAGTGGACGTCGCCCGACAGCAGCACGATCGTCGCCGGTGCCCGGCCCCGGCGGCCGGCGGCGACGTCGACGAGCACGTGGCCGAGCTGCTCGAACGACTCGCGGAAGGCGCCCCAGTGCTCCAGGTCGATCGCCTGGCGGATCCGCTCGGCCACCCGGGCGGCCCGCGGGCCCCACGCCCCGCCGGCGACGGCCTCGTTCCAGCTCTCGACGTCGAAGATGCCGCTGGGCAGGAACACCGGGACCGACGACCCGATGAGCAGGTGGTCGACGTCGCCGGTGGCGCGTTCGACGAACCAGTCCCACTCCTCGTCGTCCAGCATGCGGCGGTGGTCGGGCTTCAGCTCGCGGGCGCACCGGGTGTCCAGCATGATCAGGCGGGTCTTGCCGATGTCGCGGGCGTAGCTCCAGCGGGCCGTGGAGGGGTCCTGGTCGGCGCGCCGGGCGAAGGCGTCCAGGGCGGCGCCGCCGTCGGTGTCGGTGCCGTGGATGGCGGCGAACATCGGGTCGCCCTTGCGCTCGGACGGCGAGAGGTTGCCCAGGTGCTGGTAGACCCAGTACGCGGCGAGGGCCGAGGTGACGCGCGAGGGCCACCAGGACACCTGGGCGATCTCCTGGCGCCAGGTGTAGGAGGTGTTCCAGTCGTCGCGCACGTCGTGGTCGTCGAAGATCATCGCGGTCGGCACGGTGGACAGCAGCCAGCGCACCACCGGATCGCTCCAGGCCAGGCGGTACAGCTCGGCGTACTCGTCGAAGTCGACGATCTCGTCGGGCCCTTCCTGCCTGCGCTCGTGGATGAAGTCGAGCATCTCGGCGGACGGCTCGTCGGCGTACACCTGGTCGCCCAGGAAGATGATCAGGCTGGGCAGGTCGTCGCCCTTCATCAGGCGCAGCCCGTACTCGCGCAGCACGTCCACCCCGTGGGTCTTCTCATGCGCGGCGTCGTGCGGGACGGTCGTCCGGCAGGAGCCGAAGACCACGCGGTTGAGCTCCTCCAGCGGGCAGATCTGGCTGTCGGGGAAGCCCTCCAGGGGCCAGACGCGCCGCCCGTCCAGCTCGACGGTGTACGGGCCGGTGCCCGCGACGTCCACGAGGGCGTAGTGGTGACCGTGCACGGTGAACGTGCGGTCGGCGGCGCGGGCTCCGTCCACCGCGACCGTCACCTCGCACGGTTCGGTCGTCTCCACCCATATGGACGCGCTCGTCTCGTCGACGTAACGCAACATCGGCCCCACCAGCAAGTCGGGCACGCGAACCTCCCCAGTCGAATAGCGATATGAACCATATGCACAAACTCGACCTGATGGGTCAGTCGTCGAGGGACCGGACCAGTTGTTCGAGCTCGCGCATGAGCTCCTCTGTGCGGGCCGCGCCGTAGGCGGCGAGGATGGCGCGGTGGTGCTCCGCGATCCCCGCGTCGAGGCGGCCGAGCAGCTCACTACCCCGATTCGCCAGGAAAACCGCTACTTTTCGACGGTCTGTCGGATCATGGCCGCGGTAGACCAGCGCCTGGTCCACCAGCCTGTCGACGGCCTTGGTCAGCGTGGGGTGCGGCATGAGCGCCGCCTCGGCGAGGTCGCCCATCGAGTGCCCGCGGCCGTCGGCCAGCGCCTGGAGGATGCGCCACTGGTCGACCGTGACGTTCTCGCCCGACAGCGCCGCCGCCAGGGCCCGGTTCACGCTGCGCTCGGCCCGGCTCAGCAGGTAGGCGAGGGAGGAGCCAAGCCCGGGCGTCACCACCGTGGGCTCCCTTCGTCCGTGAATGCGCATGGAGGATACTCTTCCACGTGGCCTACGCCGCCCCGATGGTGATCGATCCGCTGGAAGCGCACCTGCTCAGGGCCGAGACGCTCCGCGTCGGCCTGGTGGTGCCGGTCTCCGGCGTGCTCGGCCTGCTCGGGCCGTGCGCGATCAACTGCGCGACGCTGGCCGCCACCGAGGTCAACGCGTCGGGCGGCGTGCTCGGCCGGCCGGTGGAGCTGGTGCTGGTCGACGGCGGGCGCGAGCCCGAGCGGGTCGCGCGCGAGGCGGCCGGGCTGGTGCGCGCGGGCGCCGTCCAGGCCCTGGTCGGCACGCACGCCAGCGACGTGCGCGTCAGGGTCGAGCGCGCGCTCGGCGGCGCCGTGCCGTTCGTGTACACCCCGCCCTACGAGGGAGGCTCGCGCGACCGGGGTGTGTACTTCCTCGGCGAGCCGGCGTCCCGGCAGGTCGGCCCGGGCCTCGACTGGCTGGTCGGCCATCGGCGCGCCCGCCGCTGGTTCCTGCTGGGCAGCGACTACGTCTGGCCGCGCCTGGTGCACGCCTCGGCCCGCCGCCACCTGCGGTCGCGTGGGGCGACGGTGGCCGGCGAACGGCTCGTGCGGCCCGGCGCCGCCGACATGGGGCCGCTCGTCGAGGAGCTCGCCGCCGCCCGGCCCGACGCCGTGCTGGTCAGCCTCATCGGCAGCGACCTGGTCGCGTTCAACCGGGCCTTCGCCGCCGCCGGGCTCACCATGCCCCGGCTGTGCGGGGCGCTGGAGGAGCACGGCCTGCTCGCCATCGGCGGCGACGCCACGGGGGAGCTGTACGCCGCCATGGGGTACTTCGGCAGCGTCGCCACCGACGCCAGCCTGAGCCTCGGCGAGCGGTACACCCGCGCGTTCGGGCCCGAGGCGCCGCTGCTCAACGGGCACGGCCACGGCTGCTACGAGGGGGTGCTGATGCTGGCGGCGCTGGCCCGGCGCGCCGGGTCGCTCGCGGTGCCGGCCGTCGAGGCGATCGCCGACGGCACCTCCGTCAGCGGCGGGCGCGGCCTGGTCACGCTCGCCGACCGGCATGTGCGGCAGCGGGTGTACGTCGGCCGCGCGGTCGGGCTGGACTTCGATCTCGTGACCTCCGCCTGAACCCCGTCGGGCGACCGCCCTCATGACCTGGGCCTTCGGCGACGTCTCGCCGTTGTCACCGGCATGTAAAACTTCCATACGAAACCTTTCCGATTTCAAGGATAAAGCCCTAGGGTACGGCTCTGCCCCCGCGCCCGAAGGAGCCGTCGATGACCTCCCCATCCGACACGTCAGGGGTTCCGCCCACCGCCGAACCAGGCGTCGAACGCTTCGGCTACAAGCAGGAACTCCAGCGATCCCTCAGCTTCACCGACCTGCTGGTCTACGGCCTGATCTTCATGGTGCCCATCGCGCCGTTCGGCATCTTCGGCGGCGTCTTCCAGGCGTCCGGCGGAATGGTGGCGCTCGCCTACGTCATCGGCATGGTGGCGATGGCCTTCACCGCGCTCTCGTACTCGCAGATGGCGCAGGCCTTCCCGATGGCCGGATCGGTCTACACCTACGCCGGGCGCGGCATCTCGGCCCCGGTGGGCTTCCTGGCCGGATGGGTGATCCTGCTCGACTACGTACTGGTGCCGGCCCTGCTCTACCTGGTGGCGAGCGCCGCCATGGCGTCGTTCGTGCCCGCCGTCCCGATCTGGATCTGGATCATCGGCTTCATCGTGCTCAACACGGCGGTCAACTACTTCGGCATCAGGATCACCGCGCGGACCAACAAGATCATGCTCGTCGGCGAGCTGATCGTGCTGGCGATCTTCCTGGTCATCGGCCTGGTCGCGCTGGCGCAGGGCAAGGGACACGGCGACGTGTTCAGCCCCCTGTTCGACTCCTCGACGTTCTCCTGGGCGCTGGTGTTCGGCGCGGTGTCGGTGGCCGTCCTGTCGTTCCTCGGCTTCGACGGCATCTCGATGCTCGCCGAGGAGAGCAGGGAGGACACCCGCAGGCTCGGCCGCTCCATGATCATGGCGCTGGGCCTGGCCGGCGTGCTGTTCGTCGTGCAGACCTGGGTGGCCGCGCTGCTGGTGCCCACCCGGGCCGAGCTGCTGGCGAACGGAGACCCGGCCGGAACGGCGTTCTACGACACCGCCGAGTACGCGGGCGGCCACTGGCTCAGCGTCCTGACCGCCGTCGCCACCGCCGTGGCCTGGGGCTTCGCCAACTCCCTGGTCGCCCAGGCGGCCACCTCCCGCCTGCTGTTCGCGATGGCCCGCGACCGGCAGCTCCCCAGGTTCCTCGGCAAGGTGCACCCCACCCACCGGGTTCCGGTCAACGCGACGCTGCTCGTGGCGGTCGTCTCGCTGCTCCTCGGCCTGTACATGAGCACGCGGGACGACGGCATCACGCTGCTCGGCAGCCTGGTCAACTTCGGAGCCATGACGGCCTTCCTGGCGCTGCACGTCTCGGTCGTCGTGCACTACGTCGTGCGCGGGGGGAGCCGCGACTGGTGGCGGCACCTGGTCGCGCCGGTGATCGGCTTCCTGATCCTGCTGTACGTGGTGATCAACGCGAAGGTGGCCGCCCAGGTGCTGGGCTTCGCCTGGCTGGGCGTCGGGGTCGTCGTACTCATCGGCACCTTCGCGCTCGGCCGTCGTCCCACCCTTTCCGGCATCAACACGGAGGTCGACGAGTGAACGTCCAGTCCTACCGGCCCTCGCCCGAGGAGCTGTCCTACACCTTCGGCGGGCGGCCCGCCGTCGGCGCCGTCACGCCGGGCACGGTGCTGGAGCTGTACACCGAGGACTGCTTCGGCGGCCGGGTGCGCGGCACCGGCGACCTGCCGTCCGAGGTCTGCGAGTTCCCCTACCTCAACCCGGTCACCGGGCCCTTCCACGTGGAGGGCGCGGAGCCGGGCGACACGATCGCCCTGCACTTCGTCTCGATCGAGCCCGCGCGCGACTGGGCGGTGTCCACCACGTTCCCGCACTTCGGCGCGCTCACCGGCACCCACACCACGGCGATGCTCCAGCCGGCGCTGGAGGAGGTCGTGTGGATGTACGAGGTCGACGCGGACCGGCGGCTGGTCCGCTACCGGGCGCGGCGCGGCGACTTCACCGTGGAGATGCCGCTGGACCCGATGCACGGCACCGTCGGCGTGGCCCCGGGCGCCTCCGAGGCGCGCATGACGATCACGCCCGACGCGCACGGCGGGAACATGGACACCCCGGAGCTGCGGGCCGGGGTGACGGTGTACCTCGGGGTCAACGTCGAGGGCGGCCTGTTCGCCATCGGCGACGGGCACTGCCGCCAGGGGCACGGCGAGGTCTGCGGCACCGCGGTGGAGGCCGCGATGAACACCGTCGTGGCCGTCGAGCTGGTCAAGGGCGCCCTCACGCCGTGGCCCCGCCTGGAGGACGACGAGCACCTGATGTCCACCGGCTCGGCGCGGCCCCTGGAGGACGCCTACCGGATCAGCCAGCACGACATGGTCACCTGGGCCGCGTCGCTCACCGGGCTCGACCAGCTCGACGCCTACCAGCTCGTCAGCCAGGGCGGCGAGGCGCCGGTGGGCAACGTGTGCGACACCAACTACACGATGCTCGCCAAGATGCCCAAGGCCTACCTCGGCGCCCCCGAGGTCTACGGCTCCGCGCACGCCCGCCTGCGCGCCCTCGGCGCCGAGTACCTGTCCTCCCGCTGACGCCGTCCCCGGCGCCGCTCGGCGGCGCCGGGACGTGTCCAGCAGGCTCGCCGTATCCTGTGAATTCGATGGGAAAACTTGGTGAAGTCCTGTTCAACCAGTATGTTCACCAACCATGAACTGGAAGCGCAAGATCAATGACGCGCTGACGGGGGCCACCGGTTTCCAGATTGAACGAGTAGGAAAAGTCGGTTCGGCGGCGAGCGCCACGACGAATAGACCTGCCAAGGCCGCGGACGATCTGGTCCGGCCTCCGGCCGACCCGAAGACCGATCGGCTGCTGGTCGGCCCGGTCTTCGTCCTCTCCCCTGTGAGGTCCGGATCCACCCTGTTCAGAGCCCTCCTGAACGCCCACTCGGCGTTGCACGCCCCGCACGAGCTCCACGTACGGCGGTTGACCGTCGGCTTCGGCACCTCGCTCGCCGAGAACGCGATGGAGGCGCTCGGCCACAATCGCGCCGATCTGGAACACCTGCTATGGGACCGGGTGCTCCACCGCGAACTGGTGAAAAGCGGGAAACAATTCATCGTCGACAAGACGCCCGCGAATGCGTTCGCCTTTGAACGCATTCGCGCCTGCTGGCCGGACGCGCGGTACGTCTTCCTGCTGCGCCACCCGGCCTCGATCGCCCGCTCGTGGCACGAGGCCAGCCCCGACAAGCGGACGCCGGAGGAGGCGGCGGCGGACGCCCTGCGCTACATGAAGGCGGTGGAGAAGGCCCGTCGCGCGCTGACCGGCCTCACCGTCCACTACGAGGAGCTGACCGCCGACCCCGAGCGGGAGACCCGGCGGGTGTGCGAGTTCCTCGGCCTTCCCTGGGAGCCGGGGATGCTCGACTACGGCCCGCAAGCCGTGATCAAGAAGGGCCTGGGCGACTGGAAGGACAAGATCCAGTCCGGCACCGTCCAGCCCGGCCGCGACCTGCCCGACCCGGAGGAGATCCCCGAACTGCTGCGGCCGATGTGCCGGAGCTGGGGCTACCTGCCGGAAACGGCCGGGCCGGCATGAGCGCGCCCGACGTGCGACATACGCGGGCCCGGAACGGGCGTGCCCGGTGAAGATCCGCTACATGCTCCTGCACGCCTACGGGCTCGGCGGCACGATCCGCACGGTGATCAACCAGGCGAACGCGATGACCGCCCGGGGCCACGAGGTGGAGGTGGTCAGCGTCGTCCGGCGGCGCGAGAAGCCCCAGTTCACCATCGACCCCCGCGTGCGCCTCACCAGCCTGGTCGACCAGCGCCAGGAGATCGCGGCCGACTCCCTGGGACGCAAGGCCTGGCGCCGCCTGCGCGGCAAGATCGTCCCGGCCGGCGAGTACGCCGCCGGCTACTTCACCGAACGGGTGGAGCGGGCCGTCATCGACTACGTCGCCGGGCTCGAGGACGGCATCCTCGTCACCACCCGCCCGGCGCTCAACCTGATCTCCGCCCGCAAGGCGCAGGCCGGCGTGGTGCGGGTCGGCCAGGAGCACATGAACCTGGGCACCTACCCCGCCAGCGTGCGCGAGCAGATCACCCGCCACTACGGCCGGCTCGACGCGCTCGCCACGCTGACCGGCACCGACCGCGACGACTACCAGCCCCTCCTGCCCGGCACGCTGGTCGTGCGGGTGCCCAACGCCGTGCACGGCGGCGACCAGAAGCCCTCCGAGCAGCACAACCCCATCGTGATCGCCGCGGGGCGGCTGGTCTCCCAGAAGGGGTTCGACTTCCTCATCCCGGCCTTCCGCCAGGTCGCCGACCGTCACCCCGCCTGGCGGCTGCACATCTACGGCAGCGGGCCCAAGAAGGAGCGGCTCACCGCCCTGATCGAGGAGCACGGGCTCGACGGCCACGTCGTCCTGAAGGGCCGCACCGACCGGCTCGACGAGAGGCTGGCTGAGGCCTCCGTCTACGTGCTGAGCTCTCGTTTCGAAGGTCTGCCGATGGTGATGATCGAGGCGATGACCCACTCCCTGCCGGTCGTCGCGTTCGACTGTCCCACCGGGCCCGCCGACGTGCTGACCCCGGAGGTGGACGGCCTGCTCGTCCCGCCCCGGGACGTCGACGCGCTGGCCGCAGGCCTCAACCGGCTCATCGCCGACCGCGACCTGCGCCTGCGCATGGGCGCCGCCGCCGCGGTGACGGCGCGGGCCTACACCCCCGAGGTCGTGACGCCGATGTGGGAGGATCTGTTCACCTCCCTGCTTCGCGACCGGTAGCCGTCAGGCGGCCTGCCCGGCGCGCCACCAGGCGATCGTCCGCTCCAGCGCGTCGTCCGTCGCGGTGGGCGCGAGGCCGAAGGTCTTCTCGAAGTCCGAGGCGTCGGCGACGAACGGCCGCGTCCACTGGTAGCGCGTCTCCTCCAGCTCCCGGATCAGCGGGGAGACGACCCCCGCCGCCCGCATCACCCAGTGCGGCACGGAGGCGACGCGGGGCGAAGGGGCGCCCGCCAGGGTGGCCGCCAGTTCGGCCAGCTGCCGGATCGTCAGGGCGGGGCTGGACGCGACGTGCCAGGCGCGGCCCCAGGCCCGCTCGTCCGTCCCCGCCACGGCGAGGGCGTCCGCCATGTCGGGCAGGTAGGTGAAGCTGTGCGGCTGGTCGGGGTCGGCGGGGAACCGGATCGTCCTTCCGGCGAGCAGCGGCTTGAGCAGCCGGTCGCCGAAGAACGCGTGGTCGCTCATGCCCGGCCCGAAGTAGTCGGAGCCGCGCACCTCGGTGACCCGCACCCGGCCCGCCTGGTGGGCGGCGAGCGCGTCGGCCCACATGCGGGCCCTGACCCGGCCCTTGACGCCGGTGGACGCCAGCGGGGTGTCCTCGGTCATCGGGCCGTCGACCGGCCCGTACCCGTAGAGGTTGCCGGTCGTCACGAGCACGGCCCCGTTGTCCTCGGCGACGCCGAGCAGGGCGCCGGCCATCGGCGGCCAGTCCCGCGGCCAGCGGTGGTAGGGAGGGTTGACGCAGTTGTACAGGACGTCCGCCCCCGCCGCGACGGCGCCGAACCGGCCGCGGTCGGCCAGGTCCGCCCGCGCCCGGGTGATGCGCGGAGCGACCGGCCCCCTGCCCGACCGGGTGACGACGACGACCTCATGGCCCTCGCCGGCGAGAACGCGGGCGAGCCGCCCCCCGACCTGGCCCGCGCCCACGACAACGTGCTTTCCCATGCTCGATCCCCTCGTCGCGGCCACTCCGGCCCTCTCGGGTGCACACCGCTCTTACCCAAGAGCAATGCTCTCTCAACGGCCGGGCCATCGTCAAGAGCACTGCTCTCGTATCGTTTCCCCGCTCCGAGCCAGGCGGCCCCGGTGTGTCACCCGGACGTGCGCGGGGCGGCCATGTGTCACACGGAGGAGCGCGGAGTCGCGGCCATGCGCGCGACGACCAGTCCCCAGACGACGGTGAGCAGCAGGGCCAGCGTCAACGTGAAGGGCGGCAGCGTCCACACGCCCATCCCCTCGGCGAACACGCCGGCGAGCCACGGGAACACCGCGCCGCCGATCACCGACACGCCGTTCAGCACCCCGATCGCCGTGGGCACCAGCCGGGCCGTGGTCATCCTCGGCGTGACGGCCATCGTGGTGGGGAAGACGGGCCCGAGCCAGAAGCCGAGCAGGACGAGGCTCACGGCGGCCACCGCCGGCACGGGCGCGAGCCAGGTCAGCGCCGCGCTGGCCGTGACGCCGGCCAGGCAGGCGAAGGTCATGCCGGTCGCCGTCCAGCCGAGTCGCGTCGCCGCCGGGCTGATGAGGAACCGTCCCAGAGCGAGCCCGAGCCAGTACCCCGAGACCGTGTATCCGGCGACCAGGTCGCTCTGCCCGTGCTCGTCCACCAGGAAGGTGAAGGCCCAGTTGCCCACGCCCACCTCCAGGCCGACGTAGACGGCGAGGAAGACGGCGCCCAGCAGCACCGCCGGCTCCCGCAACGCGGTGCCCAGCATCCCGCCCCCGGTCGCGGCCGGCGCGGCGGGAATCGGAGCGGTGAGGGCCGGACCGGTGGAGGTGGAGACGGGGCCGGCGGGGGCGACGTCGGCGGGGGCCCTCTCACGGGGCGCCGGAGGGTGCGCCCGGAGGGTGAGCACGAAGCCGGCGACCAGCGGCAGGCAGGCCAGGCCGAGGGCCAGCCACACCGCGGTCCACGGGAGGTGGCGGAGCATCCACGTGGCCAGCAGGGGGCCGGCCAGCGCGCCGACGCCGAAGAACGCGTGCAGGCGGTTGAGCAGCGTCCTGGCCCTCGGCAGGTCGGCCAGGTAGGTGTTGAGCACCGACTCCATGAGGCCGGTGCCGTAACCGGCCACCACCTGCACGGCCACGAACGCCAGGAAGGGCGGGCGCACGGCCGTGTACAGCCCGGCCACGACGAAGACGCCGCCGCCGACGGCCAAGGACGTCCTGATCCCGAAGCGGTGGATCAGCGCGCCCGAGGTGGACCCCGCCAGCAGGAACCCCGCGGAGAAGGCGAAGAAGGTGGTCCCGATCACGGCCTTGTCGACGCCGTAGTCTCGGATCTGGGCGGGCAGCAGCACACCGCCCACTCCCGCGCTCACGCCGATCAGGATGAAGGCGGCGTAGGCGACCCCGACCGGGCTCACCCGCGCCCACCGCGGCACAGACATCGGACCTCCAGGGGGACGGCGCGCCACCCACCCTGACCCGGCGGCGGATCGGCGGCCTGCGCTCAAGCTCGGCCGTGCATCCGCGATGATCCAACTGCGCCGATGCGTCGCATGTTATCCCAGCCCCCCGCCAACCTGGAGCCCCAGGTCGGCGCCGCACAGGACGAGCGAGCGCCCACCGCCCGGCGGTCGGAGCAAGAGCGGTGCTCTCTAACAGGCGAGGTGCTCTGCTATGGTCGGGCAGATGAACGCAGGTCGCACCGCCCGGGAGCGTGTCCGAGCCGAGCTGATCCGCGAGATCAAGGACGTGGCACGCCGCCACCTGGCCGTCGACGGCGCCGCCGGCCTGTCCCTGCGCGCGGTCGCCCGCGAGCTCGGCATGGTGTCCTCGGCGATCTACCGCTACTTCCCCAGCCGCGACGAGCTGCTCACCGCGCTCATCATCGAGGCCTTCGACGCCGTCGGCACGGCCGTCGAGGAGGCCGACGCCTCCGTCCCGAACGACCGCCACCTCGACCGCTGGATGGCCGTCTGCCGCGCCATACGCGCCTGGGCCCTGGCCAACCCGCACGAGTACGCCCTCATCCACGGCTCCCCCGTGCCGGGCTACGTGGCCCCCGAGGCCACCGTGCCGGCCGCCGCCCGCGACGGCCAGGTGATGGCCCGCATCCTCCACGACGCCCGCCAGGCGGGCCGCCTCTCCCCCCCGCCCGTCGCCCTCCCCCCCGCTCCCGCGTCGTTCGCCCCCGACGCCGCCCGCATCCGCGAGGCCCTGCCCCTCTTCGCCCCGTTCCCCGACGACGTCATCATGCTCGGCCTGACGGCGTGGACGAACGTCTACGGCGCCGTCAGCTTCGAACTCTTCGGCATGTACCGCAACATGATCGAATCCGACCGCCCCGCCACCTTCGACCACATGACCCTCACCTTGGCCACCCTCCTCGGCCTCACCCCGACTCACTAGCCCCACCCCCTGCGGGCACCTCCCACAGGGCGCTCACCGGCATGGCGCGCAGGCGGGGGCCGAAGGGGAGGGTCTGGGTTCCGGTGTAGAGGACGACGCCGACCAGGAAGTCGTCGCCAAGGCGGTCGGCCAGGTGGCGGAGGCCGCGGAAGTCGTCGGGGCGGACGGTCGAGCTCGCCTTGACCTCGATGCCGACCACACGGCCCCGGCGGTTCTCCAGGACGGCGTCCACCTCGACCTTCTCCTTGGTGCGGTAGTGGAACAGTTCGGCGCGCTCCTCGGACCAGGTGAGCTGGCGAGCGAGCTCCATGAGCACGAACCCCTCCAGCAGCGGGCCGAACAGGCCGTCCGGACGCACCAGGCTGCGGGCGTCGGCGCCGAGGAGATTGGCTGCCACTCCGGAGTCCACGAAGGCGAACTTAGGGGTGCTGATCGCGCGGCTGCTGACGTTGCGCGACCATGCGGGGATGCGCTTGGTCAGGAAGACCTCTTCCAGTAGCGCGAGGTAGCGGTGGACCGTACGGGCCGACAGGCCGACGCCGTCGCTCAGCGCGTTGGCGACGAGGAGCTGACCCGACCGGGCGGCGAGCATGCGGAGCAGAGCACGCATCTCGGAGGTCCGCTCGATCTCCGAGAGCTGGCTGACGTCGCGCGCGATCAGGTCGGCCACGTACGAGTCGAAGAAGCGCTCCCGGCGCCGGGGGTTCGACCGGGCGACGGCTTCGGGGAAGCCGCCCCGGACGACGCGTTCGGCGTACTGCGCGCGGGTGACGGAGGAGGTGTGCCTGAGGTTCTCCCCCTCGGTGAAGAGCGCGTCCACCAGGCGGTCCGGGGTGCCGTCGATCTCGCCCTGGGAGAACGGCCAGAGCTCGACGGTCTCCACGCGGCCCGGCAGCGCGTCGGGGAGCGCCCTGAGGCCCAGCACCCGCGCCGACCCGGTCAGCAGGTAGCGGCCCGGCGACGGGTCGGCGTCCACCTGCTCCTTGATGGCGAGCAGCAGATCGGGGACGCGCTGGATCTCGTCGACGACCATGAGCCCGGGGAACGCGACGAAGCCGGCCGGGTCGGCGAGGGCGGCCTGCCGGACCACGGCGGTGTCGAGGTTGCGCCACTCGGCCGCGCGATCTTTGGCGAGGAGCCGGACCAAGGTGCTCTTGCCGCTCTGCCTCGCCCCGTTGACGAGCACCACCCGCGTGTCGTTCAGTGCCGTGCTGACGGCCTCCCCGGCGTGCCGGGGAAGCACCTCTCCCAACGGAGTCTGTCCGGAGCCGACCACCAGCTCAGCATGGCACATCGCACCGTCGAACGGCGGGTTCGCCGCGAGATCGCTGGCACGCTGGTCGCTATGCTGCTGGCACGTTGGTCGCCAAGTGTCTGGCACGTTGGTCGCTAGGTAGCTGGCACGCGGGTCGCCACCATACCGGCGCGCTCGTCGCTCCGAGGCCGGCACGCCGGTCGCGGGTCCGCCCGCGGGGGTCTCTGAGGGGCTGACACGATCTTCGCTGCCCGCTGCCGGGGGTTCGGGGATGTCACAGGCGGGGGTGCTGTCTCGTCTACGGGGTGCGGGCAATCCTCGATCAAGGAGTCAGACGATGAACCTCGCGCTGTGGATCGCCGCCGGGCTGCTGGCGGCGGTGGCCCTGACCGGCGGCGTCACCAAGACGTTCGTGCCCAGGGAGAAGCTGGCCGCCGCCCATGGTGGGGGGTGGACCGGGGACGTCGGAGCCGGCTTCGTCAAGACCCTCGGCGTGCTGGAGCTGCTGGCCGCGGCGGGACTGGTCCTGCCCGCGGCGCTCGGCGTCGCACCGGTTCTCGTGCCGGTGACCGCCGTCTGCTGGGTCCTGCTCATGGTGGGCGCGATGATCACCCACGGTCGCCGGGGCGAGTTCATGTTCGTGGCGCTGAACGTGTTCTATCTCGTGCTCGCGGTGTTCATCGCGTGGGGCCGCTTCGGCCCCGGGTCCTTCACGGGCTGACGGTGCTTCGAGGGGAGGCCGCATGAGCGGGGCCGAGGAGTTCCAGGAGTTGCGGCCGCTGCTGTTCTCGATCGCCTACCGGATACTGGGCGGCGTGAGCGAGGCCGAGGACGCGGTCCAGGAGGCCTGGCTGCGGTTCGAGGCCTCCCCGACACGGCCCAGGTCGGCCAAGGCCTTCCTGTCGGCCATGGTGACCCGGATCTCCATCGACGTGCTTCGCTCGGCCCGGGTCCGGCGGGAGCAGTACGTCGGGCCGTGGTTGCCCGAGCCGCTGCTCACCGACCCCTACGAGGATCCGGTTCGGTCGGCCGAGCTGGCCGACTCGGTGTCGATGGCGGCCCTGTTGCTGCTGGAGCGGCTCAGCCCGCTGGAGCGGGCGGTCTTCGTCCTGCGGGAGGTGTTCGACTTCGGCTTTCCCGAGGTCGCGTCGGCGGTGGGGCGCTCGGAGGCGGCGTGCCGCCAGCTGGCGGTGCGGGCGCGGCGCCACATGGCCGCGGGCCGGCCACGTTTCGAGGCGGACCGCGAGGAGCGGGAGGAGCTTGCGTCGCGGTTCTTCGAGGCCCTCCGCGAAGGCGACGTCGCCGGCCTGCGGGAACTGCTCGCCGCCGACGTCTCGCTGGTCGGCGACGGCGGCGGCAAGGCCCCGCAGCTGGCCAGGGCCGTCATCGGCGCCGAGACCGTGGCCCGGCTGCTCGCCTCCGTCTTCCCCCGGATGGCCCGGATCGACGTGACGTCCGAGCGGCACGAGGTCAACGGCCAGCCGGGCGCGATCTTCCGCGACCGGGACGGAAAGGTGCTGCACACCCTGGCGCTCGACGTGCTCGACGGGCGGATCCAGACCATACGCGCGGTGATCAACCCCGACAAGCTCGGGCACATGGGCCCGGTGGCGGACGCCTGGGCCATCGACCGCGAGGTGAGACGGGCACGCCGGTCCGCCGAATGACCGCGACAGCCGGCCGCATCTCGAACCCCGCGCACGGTCCGGCGCCTTCACCAGCGGGGCCAGCTCGCCCGGAAACGGCCGGGGCCGGGCCGGGGCCGGAAATGCGGCCGGGGGCGCCCACACTCTCGTGAGCGTCCCCCGGCCGGCTCATCCGCCGTTCACGGCCCCCGCCCGCGCCACACGCGGGCTCGGGCGGAGGGCCGGGCGGGTCAGCGGGAGGCGCGGTTCACGGCGCTGAGGATGGCTCGGAGGGAGGCGGTGACGGTGTTGCCGTCCACGCCCACGCCCCACAGGACGCGGTCGCCGATCTGGCATTCGACGTAGGCGGCGGCGCGGGCGTCGCTGCCGGCGCTCATGGCGTGCTCGGTGTAGTCGAGGACGCGGACGTCCACCCCCACGCTGCGCAGGGCGTCGACGAACGCCGAGATGGGGCCGTTGCCGACGCCCTCGACCTCGCGGATCTCGCCGTCCACGCGGACGTCGGCGTTGATGACGTCCTTCTCGTCGACCCGGGAGACGTGGCGGTGGGCGAGCAGGCCGAGCCGGCCCCAGGACCTGGTGGTGCTGGGCAGGAACTCGTCGCTGAAGACGTTCCACATCTCGGCGGGGGTGACCTCGCCGCCGGCGACGTCGGTGTGGGCCTGGATGACGCCGGAGAACTCGATCTGCAGGCGACGCGGCAGGTCGAAGCCGTGCTCGGCCTTCATGATGTAGGCCACGCCGCCCTTGCCGGACTGGCTGTTGACGCGGATCACGGCCTCGTAGGTGCGCCCGACGTCCTTGGGATCGATCGGCAGGTACGGCACCGCCCACTTGTGCGCGTCGACCGGCGTCCCGGCGGCCGCGGCGTCGCGCTCCAGGGCCTCCAGGCCCTTCTTGATGGCGTCCTGGTGGGAGCCGGAGAAGGCGGTGTAGACCAGCTCGCCGCCGTACGGGTGGCGGGGGTGGACGGGGAGCTGGTTGCAGTACTCGACCACGCGGCGGATCTCGTCGATGTCGCCGAAGTCGATCCGCGGGTCGACGCCCTGGGAGAACAGGTTGAGCCCCAGGGTGACCAGGCAGACGTTGCCGGTGCGCTCGCCGTTGCCGAACAGGCAGCCCTCGATGCGGTCGGCCCCGGCCTGGAAGCCCAGCTCGGCGGCGGCGACGGCCGAGCCGCGGTCGTTGTGCGGGTGCAGCGACAGCACGATCGAGTCGCGGTAGGCGAGGTTGCGGTGCATCCACTCGATCTGGTCGGCGTAGACGTTGGGGGTGGCCATCTCGACGGTGGCCGGCAGGTTGACGATCACCTTGCGGTCGGGGGTGGGCCGCCAGACGTCGTTGACGGCGTCGCACACCTCGACGGCGTACTCCAGCTCGGTGCCGGTGAACGACTCGGGCGAGTACTGGAAGTAGATCTCGGTGCCGGTCATCTCGTCGGCGAGCTTCTTGCACAGCTTGGCGCCCTCGACCGCGATGGCGGTGATGCCGTCCTTGTCCTGCCCGAACACCACGCGCCGCTGCAGGGTCGAGGTGGAGTTGTACAGGTGGACGATGGCCTGCCTGGCACCGCGCACGGACTCGAAGGTGCGCTCGATCAGCTCTGGGCGGGCCTGCGTCAGAACCTGGATCACCACGTCGCCGGGGACGCGGCCCTCCTCGATGATCTTACGGACGAAGTCGAAGTCGGTCTGCGAGGCGGCCGGGAAGCCGACCTCGATCTCCTTGTAGCCCATGCGCACCAGCAGCTCGAACATCCGCAGCTTGCGGTGGGGGTCCATGGGGTCGATCAGGGCCTGGTTGCCGTCGCGCAGGTCGACGGCGCACCACTGCGGCGCGCGGTCGATGACCTTGTCGGGCCAGGTGCGGTCGGTCAGGCGTACGGGGGCGAACGCCTCGTAGCGCTGGAACGGCATGGGACTGGGCTGCTGCTGGGGATACATTCGTTGCTCCAGGTCGGTGTTCGGGACTCCGGAGGCGGCGCGTGACAGGGCTCATGCCTGTACGGATCTCATCGATCTGGGGAAAGGTCGCCACCGGGGATCACCCTCGGGCGGCCGACGCGCATGACTCGCTCCGCGGCGAGGGAGCCGGCCTCTTACAGGCCCTCGCCGCGGCGGCTAAGAAGCAGCCCGCGCAGCATACCCAGACGGTAGCAGACGCCCGAGAGTCGCCGCGAACACCTTCGCGGCGAGGCGGCCCGGCGGGCGCCGGCCCCCCGGGCGGCGCCGCCGGCGCGCCGGCCGGGAAAGCGGCAGGCCGGAGGCCGATCACGGCGCCCGGCCCGGTCGCCGCCGGCCGCCACCCCGTAAGCTCCCCTATGGCGACACACGAGGGGGAAGCGATGCAGGACGGCGACATCTTCGCGAAGGTCAGGGAACTCGTCGCGGAGGAGCACGCGCTCCGCGAGCGGGTCATGAAGGGCGAGGTCTCCAGCCAGGACGAGCACGAGCGCGTCCGGGAGGTGGAGGCGGCCCTCGACCAGTGCTGGGACCTTCTGCGGCAGCGCAAGGCGCGCAGGGAGTTCGGTGAGGACCCCGACTCCGCCGCCCCGCGCCCGGTCAACGAGGTGGAGAACTACCAGCAGTGAGGCGCCGCCGGGCCTCCGCCGAGGCCCGCGCGGCCGGTCGGCGCTCCGCACCCGGCCAATAATTCCTGCCTATCTCTTTTGCGATCTTTGCTCTGTATTTCGCCCTTCGACGTCCGGACAACGTCTGTAATCGAAGGGCGACCACAAAGAGCGCGATCGACCGCGACGGGGGTGGGGGCATGCGAGGCAGACGTGCGGCGGGGGCCGTCAGGCACGCGCGGGGGGCGACCGGGCGCCCGGCGGAACGGTGATCGCCACCCAGGAGCCGCCGGTCGCCGACCCGCGGCTCCGCCGGGGCTGGCTGCTCACGGTGGCCTCCTCCACCGACCACAAGGTGATCGGCAACCTCTACCTGATCACCTCCTTCGGGTTCTTCCTGATCGCCGGGCTGATGGCGATGGCCATCCGCGCCGAGCTGGTCGGGCCCGGAATGGACTTCCTCAGCCACAAGCAGTACAACGAGTTCGTCACCATGCACGGCACCCTGATGCTGCTGCTGTTCGCCACCCCCCTGTTCGCCGGGTTCGCCAACGCGGTCATGCCGCTGCAGATCGGCGCCCCGGACGTGGCCTTCCCGCGCCTGAACATGCTGAGCTACTGGCTGTTCCTGTTCGGCGGCCTCATGGTGCTGTCGGGGTACGTCACCGCCGACGGCCCCGGGGACTTCGGCTGGACGGCCTACACCACGCTCTCGACGGGCACCTACTCACCCGGCATCGGCAAGGACCTGTGGATCATGGGCCTGGTGCTGTCGGGGCTGGGGACGATCCTGGGGGCGGTCAACTTCATCACCACGATCATCGCCATGCGCGCGCCCGGCATGACGATGTTCCGAATGCCGATCTTCACGTGGAACACGCTGCTCACCAGCATCCTGGTGCTGCTGGCCTTCCCGGTGCTGGCCGCCGCGTTGCTCGCGCTGGAGGCCGACCGGAAGCTGGGCGCGCACGTCTACGACGCCGCCACAGGCGGCGTCATCCTGTGGCAGCACCTGTTCTGGTTCTTCGGGCACCCGGAGGTGTACATCGTCGCGCTGCCGTTCTTCGGCATCGTGACCGAGGTGCTGCCGGTCTTCAGCCGCAAGCCGCTGTTCGGCTACATCGGGCTGGTGGGGGCCACGATCGCCATCGCGGGGCTGTCGGCCGCCGTCTGGGGCCACCACATGTTCGTCACCGGACGGGTGCTGCTGCCGTTCTTCTCGTTCATGTCGTTCCTGATCGCCGTGCCGACCGGGGTGAAGTTCTTCAACTGGGTGGGCACGATGTGGCGCGGCCACCTGACGTTCCCCACGCCGATGCTCTTCGCCGTGGGCTTCCTGGTGACGTTCCTGCTGGGCGGCCTCACCGGCGTGCTGCTGGCGTCCCCGCCGCTGGACTTCCACGTCAGCGACTCCTACTTCGTGGTCGCCCACTTCCACTACGTGCTGTTCGGCACCGTGGTCTTCGCCATGTTCGCCGGCTTCTACTTCTGGTGGCCCAAGTTCACCGGCAGGATGCTCAACGACAGGCTGGGCAAGTGGCACTTCTGGACGCTGTTCGTGGGCTTCCACGTCACCTTCCTGGTGCAGCACCTGCTCGGCACCCAGGGGATGCCGCGCCGCTACGCCGACTACAGCGGCCTCGGCGACTACACCGGCATGAACATCGTGTCCTCCCTCGGCGCCTTCCTCCTGGGGGCCTCGACGCTGCCGTTCCTGTACAACGTCTGGCACACCTGGCGGCACGGCCCCAGGGTGACCGTCGACGACCCGTGGGGCTTCGGCAACTCGCTGGAGTGGGCCACCTCGTGCCCGCCGCCGCGGCACAACTTCACCCGCATACCCGTCATCAGGTCGGAGCGCCCGGCGTTCGACCTGCACTACGCCCACCTGCCGATCACCGCCGAACGGGTGGGCAGGAGACAGCTCCCCTGACCGCCGCGGGCGGCGGTCAGACGGCGAGCAGGCGGTGGACCTCCTCGTCGCGCAGCTCCTCGGCGGTGCCGGCGCGCACGACGTGGCCGGCGTCCAGGATCAGGAAGCGGTCGGCGAGCCGGAGCGCCAGGTCGAGGTACTGCTCCACGAGCAGCACGGCGATGCCTGAGCCGTGCAGCCGCTCGATGGCCTCCTCGATCTCCAGGATGATGGACGGCTGGATGCCCTCGGTCGGCTCGTCCAGGATCAGCAGCTTGGGGCGGGTGACCAGCGCCCGCGCCATGGCGAGCTGCTGCTGCTGGCCGCCCGACAGGAAGCCTGCCCGCCTCTTCAGCAGGGGTTTGAGCCGGGGGAAGACCTCCAGCGCGGCGTCGATGGACCCGGGGTCCTTGTGCGGGGACGCCTCCATCGTGACCAGCAGGTTTCCCATCACGCTGAGCTGCGGGAACGTCTCGTGCCCCTGGGGGACGTAGCCCAGGCCGAGCCGCACGCGCTCGTGGGGCCGCAGCTTGGTGACGTCCTGGCCGTCGAACGTGACGGTGCCCGCCGTGGCGGGCAGCACGCCCATGACGGTGTTGAGCAGGGTGGTCTTGCCCACGCCGTTGCGGCCCATGACGCAGACCAGGCTGCCCGGCTCGACGTCGAAGGACACGCCGAACAGCACGCGCGCCCTGCCGTAACCCGCCTCCAGATCGCGTACCGACAGCATCACTTCGCCTCCCCCGCGGAACCCACGACCGCATCCTCGCCCGCCCCGGCCGCCCGGGTGGTTACGGGAGGGCCAACGTCGGCCGAACCCTCGGCCGCCTCGGCGTCCCGCGCCCGGCCGAGGTAGACCTCCTGGACGCGGGGGTCGGCCCTGACCTGCTCGACCGAGCCCTCCATGAGGATCCTGCCCTCGTGCAGGACCGTCACCTGGGAGGCGTAGCGCCGCAGGAACTCCATGTCGTGCTCGATGACCACCACCGTGTGGTCCTTGGCGATCAGCGTGAGCAGCTCGCCCGTGCGCGAGCGCTCGTCGGCGGACATTCCCGCGACCGGCTCGTCCAGCAGCAGCAGGCGGGGCCCCTGGGCGATGAGCATGCCGATCTCCAGCCACTGCCGCTGGCCGTGCGACAGCACCCCGGCGGGCCGCTCGGCCAGCGCGTCCAGGCCCGTGGTCTCCATCGCCGCGGCGACGGCGTCGGAGACCCCGCGCCGACGTCGCGCCAGCGACCACAGCGGCCTGCGGAACGACGCCGCCAGGTCGAGGTTCTCCACGACCGTGAGCTGCTCGAACACCACCGAGGTCTGGAAGGTGCGGCCCACGCCCATGCGGACGATCTCGTGCTCCCTGCGCCCGACCAGGTCGTGCCCCTCGAACCGCACCGAACCGGTGGCGGGGCGGGTGAGCCCGGTGATCACGTCGACCAGCGTGGTCTTGCCTGCGCCGTTGGGGCCGATCAGGAAGCGCAGCTCCCCGTGCCGCACCGTGAGGTCGATGCCGTCGATCGCGCGGAACCCGTCGAAGACCACCGACAGGCCGCGCACCTCCAGCAGCGCGTCGCCGCCCGGCGGCTCCGGGACGGAGGGGCGGGTCTGCTCGACGGCGGCGCCGTTCTCCCGCGACGTCTGGCCGTCGTCGGACGGCCGCCCGTTCGGCTCGGTCACGCCCGTACCCTCCTCGACCGCACCAGCCCGCGGACCGACGACGCGATGCCGAAGATCCCCTTGGGTGCCAGCGTCATGACCAGGATGAACAGCGCTCCCTGCAGGTAGAGCCAGCCGTCGGCGAACTCCTCGCTGAAGGAGGTCTTGGCGTAGCCCATGACGACCGCCCCGAGGACGGCCCCGGCCAGGGAGAACCTGCCGCCGATCGCGACGGCGACGACCAGCTCCAGCGACGGCACGACGCCGAGCAGCGCGGGCGAGATGATGCCCACGACCGGGACGAACAGCGCGCCTGCCAGCCCCGCCATGCCTGCGGAGACGGCGAAGGTGATGGTCTTGACGGTGGCCGGGTTGTAGCCGAGGAAGCGCACGCGGTCCTCGCCGTCGCGCACCGCGATCAGCAGGCGGCCGAAGCGGCTGCGGACGAGCTGCCAGGCCACCAGGTAGAGCAGCCCCAGCACCAGGGCGACGACGATGTACAGCCCGCGCTGGGTGTTCTCGACCGCCAGGTCCTGCCCGAAGAGCTCGAAGAAGTTGGTCAGGCCGTTGGTGCCCCCGGTGAGGCCCTGCTGGCCGATCAGCAGGATCACCACGGCGGCGGCCAGCGCCTGCGTCAGGATGGCGAAGTAGGCGCCGCGCACCCGCTGCCGGAACACCAGCGCGCCGAGCAGCACCGCCAGGACGACCGGCCCGACGATGGCGAACGCGACCGCGAACACCGGGTTGGCGAACGGCACCCACAGCGCGGGCAGGCTCTCCACGCCGCTCCAGACCATGAAGTCGGGCAGGTCGCCCGCGGCGTCGTGCAGTTTGAGGTACATGCCCATCGCGTAGCCGCCGAGGCCGAAGAACACCCCCTGGCCGAGCGTCAGCATGCCGCCCTGGCCCCAGGCCAGTCCGATGCCGAGCGCGACGATGGCGTAGCAGAGGTACTTGGCCAGCAGCCCGAGGCGGAAGGGCTCCAGCAGCAGCGGCGCCACCACCAGGGCGAGCACCGCGATGGCGGTGAACACCGCCGGGCCGCGCAGCCGGTCGAACCAGGGCCGCGGCGGGGGCGGGGGCGCGACGCGCGCCACGTCCGGGAGCGTGGCCGTCATGTCAGCGCCCTCGATCGCAGTACGAACAGGCCCTGCGGCCGCACCTGGAGGAACGCGATGATCGCCACGAAGACGATGACCTTGGCCAGGCTGGCGTTGGTCCAGAACTCGGCGTAGGAGTTGAGCAGGCCGAGCGCGAGCGCGGCGAGCACCGCGCCGCGCAGCTGCCCGAGGCCGCCGGCGACCACGACGAGGAACGCGTCCACGATGTAGTAGGTGCCGAGGGCGGGGCCGACCGGCCCGATCAGCGTGAGCGCCACGCCCGCGATGCCGGCCAGGCCGGAGCCGATGAAGAACGTGCGCTGGTCGACCCGGCCGGTGTTGATGCCGCTGACGGCGGCGAGCTGCCGGTTCTGCATGACGGCCTGCATGCGCCTCCCATGGGAGCTGCGGGTCATGTACGCCCAGATCGCCACGACGCTGCCGATGGCCAGCGCCAGGATGAACATGCGGTTGTACGGCAGGATGCCGATGCCGCCCTGCAGCCAGGCCGGCGCCTGCACCTGCACGTTGGGCGCGCCGAACAGGTCACGGGCGAGTTGCTGGAGCACCAGGCTGACGCCCCAGGTGAGCAGCAGCGTGTCGAGGGGGCGTCCGTAGAAGTGGCGGATGGCCGTCCGCTCCAGGATCAGGCCCATCACGCCGGCCACGGCGAACGCCACGGGCAGCGCGACGAGCACGGCCTGGCGTCCCGCCCAGTCCTGCAGCAGGTAGGCGGTGTAGGCGCCGGCCATGATGAACTCGCCGTGCGCCATGTTGATCACGCCCATCTGGCCGAACGTGAAGGTGAGGCCGAGCGCGATGAGCAGCAGGACCGCGCCGATGGAGAGCCCGATGGGCAGTTGGTTGACTACGGCCTCCACGCGGGCACCTCCCTCGCGGTCTCCGCGACCTCCACGCGCCGCGCGCCGCGCACGCCGCGCATGTCAGTCAGGTTGCGCATGTGTCGCTGGTCCCTTCTGTAGGTCACGCAGGTCCCGCGATGCCTCGCGGGTCGTGCCGGGGGGCGCTGGCACGCCGCCGGGGGCCGGTTCCGGAACGCGGCGGGCCGCGTCTCCGCGCCGCGGTGCTGCCCGCGGTCAGGTCGCCACCGCGTTCCGGAACTCGTTGGTGTGGCCGGGTGGAGACCCCCCTCTACCCGGCCACGCTCGTGGCGGCCGGCGCTAGGTGAGGCCGCCGGCCCAGGGATAGGACTTGAGGTAGGGGTCGGGCTTGATCGGCTCGCCGGAGTTCCAGACCTCCTTGATCTGGCCGTCCGGTTCGACCAGGCCGATCCTGGCGGTCTTGAACATGTGCTGGTTCTCGCCGTCGATGGTCACCGCGCCCTCGGGACGGTCGAGCTTGATGCCGCCCGCCGCCTTCTTGACCGCCTCGACCTCGGTGGTGCCCGCCTTCTTGACCGCCTCGGCCCAGAGGTAGACGGCGTTGTAGCCGGCCTCCATGGGGTCGGAGGTCACCCGGTCGGCGCCGTACTTGGCCTTGAAGGCGTCGACGAACTTCTTGTTCGCCGGGTTGTCGGTGGTCTGGTAGTAGTTCCAGGCGACGAGGTGGCCGGCGATGTTGTCCACGCCGATGCCCTTGACCTCTTCCTCAGCGACGCTGACCGACATGACCGGCATCTGCTCGGCCGTCACGCCCGCGCTCTTCAGCTGCTTGAAGAAGGCCACGTTGCTGTCGCCGTTCAGCGTGTTGAACACGGCGTCCGGCTTCGCCTGCACGACCTTGTTGGTGAGCGTGCTGTATTCGGTGTGGCCGAGCGGGGTGTACTCCTCGCCGAGGATCTCCATTCCGTTCGCCGCCGCGTACGCCTTGATGATTTTGTTCGCGGTGCGCGGGAACACGTAGTCGCTGCCGACCAGGAAAATCCTCTTCTTACCCTGTTCCTTGAGGTAGTCGAGGCCGGGCACGATCTGCTGGTTGGTGGTGGCGCCGGTGTAGAAGATGTACGGGGAGCTCTCCAGGCCCTCGTACTGCACCGGATACCAGAGCAGGGCCTTGCGCTTCTCGAAGACCGGAAGCATGGCCTTGCGGCTCGCGGACGTCCAGCCGCCGAACACCGTGGCGACCTTGTCCTGGGCGATCAGTTTCGTGGCCTTCTCCGCGAAGGTCGGCCAGTCGGAGGCGCCGTCCTCGACGACCGGCTCGATCTTCTTGCCCAGTACGCCGCCCGCGGCGTTGATCTCCTCCACGGCGAGCAGCTCGGAGTCACGTACGGTGACCTCACTGATCGCCATCGTGCCGCTGAGGGAGTGCAGGATCCCGACCTTGATCGTGTCGCCCGCCCCCGCCCCCGCCGCCGTGGTGCCACCGGTGCTCGTCGAGGACTGTCCGCCACAGGCGGCGAGCCCCATCGCCAGGACCGCGGCCGCGGCTCCGATGCGCCAAGCTGTATTCCGCAATTAGTCCTCCTTGCCGATACGGCCCCCGCATCCGTCTGCCGCAAAGGTGAGCGAGCCACGTTTCCCGTCGAGGTCGGGTTTGTTAATTGCCGTTTACCGGATCATCACCGGAACAACAAGAACGGCCCACGCCAGGGCCCTGACCACGCGGCCGCCGTACCGCGCGAATTCTTCGGGCGACACGCCTAACGGCGCTCGCGCGGCGGAGTGAAATAGGCTGATGTGGGACCGGAGAAGGGATATGAGAACCCCGGGGCGGTAGACACACACTCGAAATCCCCGCGTCACGTCGCGGAAACGAGGGTTGCCTAGGGTCCGGCCATGCGGCTCACCCCACACGAACAGGAACGCCTGCTCATTCACGTCGCCGCGGGAGTCGCCCGTGACCGGCGAGCGCGTGGGCTGAGGCTGAACCACCCGGAGGCCACCGCGATCATCGCGTCCTTCCTCATGGAGGGTGCCAGGGACGGCCGAAGCGTCGCCGACCTGATGGAGGCGGGCCGCGAGGTGCTCCGCCGTGAGGACGTCATGGAGGGGATCCCCGAGATGCTGGAATCGGTGCAGATCGAGGCGACGTTCCCCGACGGCACCAAGCTGGTCACCGTCCACCGGCCGATCGCATGACGTCCGGCGCGATGGTCCCGGGGGAGATCCTGCACGGCGAGGGCGACATCCCGCTGAACCCCGGGCGCGAGCGGGTGACCCTCCGTGTCGTCAACACCGCCGACCGGCCGGTGCAGGTGGGGTCGCACTACCACTTCGCCGCCGCCAACCCGGGTCTCGCGTTCGACAGGACGGCCGCGTGGGGCAGGCGGCTTGACGTGCCCGCCGGGACGGCCGTCAGGTTCGAGCCCGGCGTCGAGCGCGACGTGACGCTGGTGCCCATCGCGGGCCGCCGCGTCGTGCCCGGCCTGCGGCCGGAGTGGGCGGGCGAGCTGGACGCCGGGCCACCAGGAAGCCCGGCGCCGGAGCCCGGCACCGGCCCGGCCGGAGGCGTCGATGACTGAGCCCGCGATCGAGCGCTCTCGCTACGCCGCGCTCTTCGGCCCCACCACCGGCGACCGCATCCGCCTGGCCGACACCGACCTGTTCGTCGAGGTGACCGACGACCTCAGCATGGGCCCCCAGGGCGCGGGCGACGAGGTCGTCTTCGGCGGCGGCAAGGTGATCCGCGAGTCCATGGGCCAGGCCAGGACCACCCGGGCCGACGGCGCCCCCGACCTCGTCATCACCGGCGCGGTGATCCTCGACCACTGGGGGGTCGTCAAGGCCGACATCGGGGTCAGGGACGGGCGCATCACCGCCATCGGCAAGGCCGGCAATCCCGACACCATGGACGGCGTCCACCCCGACCTGGTGATCGGCCCGTCCACCGAGGTGCTGGCGGGCAACGGCCGCATCGTGACGGCCGGGGCGGTCGACTCCCACGTCCACCTCATCTGCCCGCAGATCGTCGGCGAGGCCCTCGGCGCGGGCGTGACCACGCTGGTCGGCGGCGGCACCGGGCCCGCCGAGGGCACCAAGGCCACCACCGTCACCGGCACCTGGTACCTGGCGCGGATGCTGGAGTCGATGGACGGCATGCCCGTCAACGTCGCCCTGCTCGGCAAGGGCAACACCACCGGCGAGGCGGGGCTGCTGGAGCAGCTGCGCGCGGGCGCCTCAGGGTTCAAGCTGCACGAGGACTGGGGCACCACGCCCGCCGCGATCGACGCGTGCCTGCGCGTCGCGGACGCCACCGGAGTGCAGGTGGCCATCCACACCGACACGCTGAACGAGGCCGGGTTCGTGGAGTCGACGCTCCAGGCCATCGGCGACCGCATGATCCACGCGTACCACACCGAGGGCGCGGGCGGTGGGCACGCGCCCGACATCATCCGCGTCGCCGGGTACGCCAACGTGCTGCCGTCCTCGACCAACCCGACGCGCCCGCACACGGTGAACACGCTCGACGAGCACCTCGACATGCTGATGGTCTGCCACCACCTCAACCCCTCGGTGCCGGAGGACCTCGCCTTCGCCGAGTCGCGGATCCGCCCGACGACGATGGCGGCCGAGGACGTGCTGCACGACATCGGCGCCATCTCGATGATCGGCTCCGACTCCCAGGCGATGGGCCGGATCGGCGAGACGATCATCAGGACCTGGCAGACCGCGCACGTGATGAAGAAGCGGCGGGGCGCCCTGCCGGGCGACGGGCGCGCCGACAACATGCGGGCGCGGCGCTACGTCGCGAAGTACACGATCTGCCCGGCCGTCGCGCACGGGCTCGACGAGCACGTCGGGTCGGTGGAGGTCGGCAAGCTCGCCGACCTCGTGCTGTGGGAGCCGGCGTTCTTCGGGGTCAAGCCGCAGCTCGTGGTGAAGGGCGGCGTCATCGCGTACGCCCAGATGGGGGACGCCAACGCCTCCATCCCCACGCCGCAGCCCGTGATGCCGCGTCCCATGTTCGGCGCCGCGCCGGTGACCGCCGCCGCCACGTCCCTGCACTTCGTCGCGCCTCTGGCCCTGGAGGACGGGCTGGCCGGCCGCCTGCGGGTGCTGCGGCGCCTGGTGCCGGTCGCAGACGTGCGTCGGCGCGGGAAGGCGTCGATGCCGCTCAACGACGCGCTGCCGTCCATCGAGGTCGACCCCGACACGTTCGCGGTCCGCGTGGACGGCGAGGCGGTCGAACCGGCCCCGGCCGAGCGGCTCCCGCTGGCCCAGCGCTACTTCCTGTTCTGATGACGAGCGCGGCACTGCTGCTCCTCGCCGACTCCCGGCTCCCGGCCGGTGGCCACGGCCACTCGGGCGGGGCCGAGCAGGCGGTGAGGGTCGGGGCGATCACCGGCCCGGAGGATCTGGCGCGGTTCCTCCAGGGCCGGCTCGCCACGACGGGCCTGGTCACGGCGGCCCTCGCCGCCGCCGCCCGCGACCTGGCGTCCACGCACCGCGCCGGCGCCCCGGGCGCTCCGGAACCCGCCCTCGACGGCCGGGGCGGGTGGCGGGAGCTGGACGCCGAGGCCGACGCCCGCACCGCCTCGCCCGCGCAGCGCGGCGCCGCCCGCACCCAGGGCAGGCTGCTGCTGAGGAGCGCGCGCCGCATCTGGCCGTCCGCCGCGCTGGACGCGCTGGCCGCCGCCGTGCCGGAGGGCGCGCACCACCCGGTCGTTCTCGGCGTCGTCGCCGAGGCGGCGGGGTGCGGTTCCCGTGACGCGGCCCTGGCGGCCGCGTACACCACGATCACCGGGCCCGCCACCGCGGCGGTCCGGCTGCTCGGGCTCGACCCCGTCGTCGTGCACCGGGTGCTCGCCGGCCTCGTGCCGGACCTGGAGGGCGTGGCCGATGCCGCCTGCGTCCCCCTCGCGTGGGAGGAGCTTCCCGCGCATGCCGCTCCCGTACTCGATCTGCTGGCCGAACAGCACCTACGCACGGAGGTACGGCTCTTTGTCAGCTAACCACGACGACCGTCACGACTCGCCCGACCCGCACGGGCGGGCCCTGCGCCTCGGCATCGGAGGCCCCGTCGGGAGCGGCAAGACCGCACTCGTCGCGGCGCTGTGCCGGACGCTCGGCCCGGTGCTGCGCTTAGGCGTGGTCACCAACGACATCTACACCACCGAGGACGCCGACTTCCTGCGCAGGGCCGGGGTCCTGGACCCCGAGCGCATCGTCGCGATCCAGACGGGGTGCTGCCCGCACACCGCCATCCGCGACGACATCGCGGCCAACCTCGACGCCGTGGAGTCCCTGGAGGAACGGTTCGGGCCGCTCGACCTGGTGATCGTGGAGAGCGGCGGGGACAACCTGACCGCCACCTTCAGCAGGGGCCTCGCCGACCAGCAGATCTTCGTGCTGGACGTGTCCGGCGGCGACAAGGTGCCGCGCAAGGGCGGGCCGGGCGTCACCACGGCCGACCTGCTCGTCGTCAACAAGACCGACCTCGCCAAGCACGTGGGGGCCGACCTGACCGTGATGTCCAGGGACGCCGCCGCCGTGCGGGAGGGCAAGCCGGTCCTGTTCACCTCGATCAGGGAGGTTCCGGAGGTGTACGCCGTCGCCGAGTGGGTGATCGGCGTCGTCGAGGCGTGGGCCCACGCCAAGCGGCACCCGCACGGCCGCGCCGTCCCGACGACCAACGCCTGACCCGTCCGCCGAGCACCGGGGAGACACCATCGCCCACCCAGCACAGGCGGATCCCGTCGCTCCCGCGCGACGGGCGGCGACCGCGCCTCCGGGCCCCGGGGCGTCCCCGGAGCCGGGGGCCGCGGGCCGCGTACGAGGCGGGCGGTCGCTGCGGGCGCGGGCGGCGATCGCCACCGAGCTGTCGGGCGGCCGCACGGTGCTGCGGTCGCTGCGGTCGGACCCGCCGCTGACCCTGCGCCAGACCGGTCCCGGGCGGGTGCACCTGGTGTCCACCGCCGCCGGGCCGCTCGGCGGCGACCGCCTGGAGCTGCGGGTCGACGTCGCCCCGGGGACCACGCTGGAGCTCGCCTCGGTGGCGAGCACCCTGGTGCTGCCCGGCCAGGGAGAGTCGGTGACGCTCGTCGAGGCGTGGGTGGGGGCCGGCGCCACGCTGAGGTACGCCCCCGAGCCGGTCGTGCTGGCCGCCGGGTGCGCGCACCGCATGGTCGTGCGGCTGGTGATGGAGGACGGCGCCTCGGTGTCCTGGCGCGAGGAGATCGTCTTCGGCCGCCACGGCGAGCGTTCCGGCGCCTGCCGCTCGCGCTTCGACGCCACCTACGTCGGCGCCCCGCTGCTGCGCCAGGAGTACGTGATCGGCGACCCCGCCTCCGACGCCAGCCCCGCGGTGTTCGGCGACGCCCGCTGCGCCGGCAGCGTCCTGGTCGCCGGCCACACCCCCGCTTCGCCCCCCGCGCCGGCCGAAGGCTGCGCCGTGCTCCCCCTGGCCGGCCCCGGCACCCTGATCTCAGCCGTCGCCCCCGACACCGCCACCCTCCGCCACCGCCTGACCTGGGGAGAACGCCACCTCCGCCCCGGAGACGTGTGAGTCAGTCGTAGAAGCCGAGGCGGCGGAGCTGCTTGGGGTCGCGCTGCCAGTCTTTGGCCACCTTGATGCGCAGGTCGAGGTAGACGTGGGTGCCCAGGAGGGCTTCGATCTGGGTGCGGGCGCGGGTGCCGACGTCCTTCAGGCGGGCGCCCTTGGGGCCGATGACGATGGCCTTCTGGGAGGGGCGCTCGACGAACATGTGGGCGTAGACGTCAAGCAGGTCGTCGCGGCCCTCGCGGGGGGTCATCTCCTCCACGACCACGGCGATGGAGTGCGGCAGCTCGTCGCGCACGCCTTCGAGGGCGGCCTCGCGGATCAGCTCGGCGACCAGCATCTGCTCGGGCTCGTCGGTGAGCTCTCCGCCGGGGTAGAGCGGCTGCGACTCCGGCAGGCGGCGGACGAGCTGCTCGCTGAGGATGTCGAGCTGCTCCCCCGACTGCGCGGAGACCGGGATGATCTCCGCGAAGTCGGCGAGGCGCGACACGGCCAGGAGCTGGTTGGCGATCTGCTCGCGGGAGGCGAGGTCGCACTTCGTCACCACCGCCACGACGGGCGTCTTCTTGACGGCGGCGAGCTTCTCGGCGATGAACCTGTCGCCCCGGCCGACCGCCTCGTCGGCCGGGACGCAGAACCCGATGACGTCGACCTCGGTGAGGGTGGACAGCACCAGGCTGTCGAGCCGCTCGCCGAGCAGCGTACGGGGGCGGTGCAGGCCCGGGGTGTCGACGACGACGAGCTGGGCGCCGGGCCTGTTGACGATGCCGCGGATGGCGCGGCGGGTCGTCTGGGGCTTGGAGGAGGTGATCGCCACCTTGGCGCCGACCAGCGCGTTCATGAGCGTCGACTTGCCCACGTTGGGCCTGCCGACGAAGCAGGCGAACCCGGCACGGAACTCACTGGCTGAGGAACTCACGCACCCATTGTCGCGGATCAGAGGCGTCCCCCCTTCACCGTGCCGCCCGGAACCGCCGGGAACGGCGGCGCCTTCTGGCGTGGGTCAGAGGTGGCGGCCCTTGACCGTGCCGTCGGGGGCGGCGAGGAAGAGCACCGCCTTGCCGAGGTCGTCGATCACCGCGCGGTCGCCGGGGTCGGGCTCGTCCGCCTCGGTGACCAGGGCCGCGGCCTCCAGAGAGACGGCTCCGCTGGAGACCGCCATGGCGACGGCGACCTGCACGGCCGACAGCTTCAGCGAGGGGAGGTCGACGTCGGTCGCCGTGTAGGTGCGGCCGGTCTCGTCGCGGACGGCGGCGCCCTCGGCCGTCCCGTTGCGGGCGCGCGCGGCGCGCGCCAAGGTGATGATCTTGCTGTCCTCGGGTTCGAGGCTCGTCTCTGTCACGGGTGACAGGCTACTGGGCCGCCTCCTGGACGCGGGCGGCGACGACCGTCGCCAGTCTCCGGGTGCGCTCGGGGTCCAGCTTCGCGACGCCGGTGTGCACCAGAGAGATCAGCAGGTCGCCCGAGCGCACCACGACCAGGTGCATCTCGTAGGGGAACCCGCCGACCCTGCCCTTGAACCGCCGCGCCTCCACGCCGTCGGCGATGGAGCGCACCGGCAGGTCGGACCCGACGAGCCGGTCGGCGCCGCCCGCCGTCCTCAACCTGGCCACCGAGCAGTGCCGCATCAGCCGGCCGACGTCCCGCAGCGCGCGCCGCGCCCCGCTCGGGTCGTAGGCGGCGAGCGCGACGCCCGCCGTCTCGCCCAGCTCGTCGCCCTGGAACGAGGTGGCCTCGGCGGCGGCGGCCGTGGCGCCGGGCCCCGTGCCGTCCTCGGCGAAGTCGAACAGCCGCCCGCACTCGGCGTCGGCCGGGCGGAACGGCGGCCGCCAGGGCGCGCCCGTATGGTCGGCGAAGTCGAGCGTCGGATCGTTGAGCCTGGTCAGCGCGGCGCGGGCCCGCGCCAGCTCCGCCGGCCCCCGCTGTCCTGCGGGCCCGCCGCCGCACGCCACCGCCCCGCACGCGAGCAGCGCGCAGGCCACGCACGCACCAGTGACGCGCATAGCGCTCCCCCGAATCCCCTCGGCCGGGAACCCCCCTCAACGCTCCCGCCTGCCGAAATAGTGCCCGATCAAGGAAAGCGGCAACCTCGCCCCCGATGCGGCCGGACGCGATGGTTTCCGGCCGTTGGGCGGATCCATGAAGAAGGGTGGCCTTGCGGCGGGGCGACGGCGAGTACGACCGGATATGTCCGCGCCGCCGTCCGTGACCTTTGACACGACCGGGCGGAACCCGTACGAGAACGCATACCAGGAGCTTAAGCTTGAACGCCGAGGCTCATCTGAGGTGTTTCTCGTACTCTCCAATCAACTGCTGCACACTGGGGAGCCGGTCGGCCGGTAGGCAGTTGGTGACCACTAAGTCGCGTAGCGTCGGAAGTGCGGCTTCAACGCTACTCGCTCGATGCGCCGGCTCAAGGGAATTGATTCCTCTCTGAGCAGCCTTCACTGCCCCTGCGCCGTCTCCATTTACAGCGAGAGTGTCCGCCAGATCGAGCCACTTCCAGGGATCCTTCTCCCCCTCGGTCTTGGCGGTGTACCTCGTGAGATCCTCAAGGTCCTGAAACCTCGCCAGGGCTGAAGCTTGACCGTCCGGCTCACCACGGGAGAGGAGTAAATCGAGCTTCGCCACATTTATCAAAGGATAGGTATCCTTAGAATTTATCTTTTCCGCCCGCGCGTAAGCCTCTCTGGCATCGCGAAGCGTGACCCAGTCTTGGTCCCCCGTGCGATCGTAGAAGTTTCGGGACTTACGCCGAAACACTCCTCCAAGGCTGGATAAAGCGTCGGCGTCTGAAGGGTCGATGGCCACGGCACGCTCGAACGACTCGATCGCGTCGTCCAATTTTTGGCTTCGGCTCTGTGCGACTCCCAGCTCTCGCCAGGCTGGCCCGTCGTCGGGCACGAGGCTCACGGCTTGACCGAGATGCGCGATCGCGGTCTCATAGTCGCCAGCCTTACTCAGGGACATTCCTAGGTGGAGTTGGGCGCGGAAGTTGACAGGGTTATTTTCAAGCGCGCGCTTGAGGTACATGACGCGATCTTCGTGGGTGGCGTTCATCGCCGCCGCAACCAATTCGTCCCCCCGCTCCTCGTGAAGTCTGGCGATGTCCGCACGAAGCTGGTCCAACTCAGCTTTGCTGACGGAGATGACTCCGGCACCTTCACGCACAGGACTGTCGGGGTGCCCCTTCTCTATGCCGTCTAAAATCGCCCGCACAATGCGAGCACAGGCATCTTGCAGCTGGCCGGGGTCAATCCCATAGGGGATAACTCGATTGGCAGCGACGTTGAACTTGACGTCGTGTTCCACCGACTGGCACACCAGCACGGTCACGTTGTCACGTAGCGCCCAGCGTACGCCCAACTCCAGGTAGACGTTGGCGTTCGCGCCCGTCAGGTCCGCGATGTAGACAGGCGCCTCCAGTGCCTCACCGAACATGGAGCGGTAGATGACCCCCCCGGAGTACTTATCTTTTTCGATACGCAACTCCACTTCGACACCGAGTTCATTCTCGAGCCGTGCGACAACCGGGTCGTACAGGAACTTTTTAACCTTGGCGACCTCCTTTAAGGTCGCATGATCACCCATGTTGCTACCCGGCATCGCGACGAAGACGACCAGAGGCGAGTTCATAACGCCGATGATGCCATTTCTGGTACCCGTCAGAGCGACGAAGGCCAGGCACACCCACGGGCCAAGCGAGGCGAACGGCCTCGTCGGATCCTCGGCGACACTACGGCGCCGTCAGGCGCAGTCCGGCGGACGCGTACGAGAACGCATACCAGGAAAACCGGCAAAGCGGATTGGCTAGGCTTCTCCGGCAGATCCGCGCGGCGGATGCGGCCCCGACCCGGCGTCCCGCGGCGGTGCGGCATCCGGCGTTCCGCTCGCGAGATGGGGCTGAAGCATGGTCGGTCGGGGGATTCCCGCCAGCGCGCTGGCACTGCTGCTCGTGGCGGGACCGAGCGTGGCGTTCGCGCCGGCCGCCGGGGCCGTCTCCCCGGCCAACCCGGCGCGGTGCGCTCCGCCGCGGGGCGGGGCGCAGGTGGGCGAGTCGTGGGGGCAGCGGCGGCTGGCGTTCACCGGCGTCTGGCCGCTGACGCGGGGGGACGGCGTGACCGTGGCCGTGATCGACAGCGGGGTGGACACCCGGCACCCGCAGGTCCGCGTGGCGCGCTCGATCGACCTGACCGGGACGGGGCCGCAGGACTGCGTCGGGCACGGGACGGCGGTGGCCGGGATCATCGCCGGGGACGACATGCGGGAGATCCCGTTCGCCGGCGTAGCCCCCAAAGTGCGCCTTATCTCCATAAAGCAGACAAATAGCGAAACAGGGGACGTCGGATTGCTGGCGAAGGCCATCATCCGGGCGGCCGACCTCCGAGCAGACGTCGTGAACGTGTCCATCCAGGCGAACGACGCGCCCGACCTCAAGAGCGCCGTCGACTACGCGCTGTCCATGGACGTCGTCATCGTGGCGGCGGCCGGGAACATCAAGAAGGAGGACGGCACCCCCGCGCCCGCCTACCCCGCCGCCTACCCCGGGGTGCTGTCGGTCGGGTCCGCCGGGCCGGACGGCAAGCGCACCGACTTCTCCAACGCCACCACGCCGGTCTCGGTGCTGGCCCCCGGCACGAGCATCACCAGCACCTGGCCGGGCTCGGGATACCGCCAGGACCTGGAGGGGACCAGCTACGCCGCGCCGTACGTCGCGGGGGTGGCCGCCCTGGTCAGGGCGCGGCACCCCAACCTCGACAACGTGCGGGTGCGCCGCCGCATCGAGATCACCGCCGACGGCGCCACGGGCACGGGCACCGGCGCCGGCATGGTCAACCCGCTGCTGGCCGTCTCGGAGATCCTGCCGTCGGAGGTCGTCGCCATCGCCCCCCGGCAGCCCGACCCGCTGCCGCCCGGGGTGGTCCGCAAGGCGGCGCCGCCCGACCTGCAGGCCATCTCGCTCGCCACGACCCTCACCGTGGTGGCGATCGCGCTCGCGGCCCTGGTCACGGCGGTCAGCCTGGTGGTCCCGCTGGGCCGCAAGCGAGGGTGGCGGCCGGGACGGGCGAAGACCGCGGGTGAATGACACGGAAACGAGTCCGGACTAACCACCGCGTAGATCAACGAAACCGTAACATGTGATGCAGGTGTGACATATCACGCCAATGGGGGCGACATCATGTGGTGTCGTAAACCGCGATCGGTGGACGCGCAGGGGAAGGCGTTAAGAGACATGCAGTCATTACTGCCAGACGACCCCAAGCAGGTTGGCGACTACTCGCTACTTGGACGTCTTGGTCAGGGACCTCGGGGGACGGTCTATCTCGCCCGGCTCGCCGAGCCCGCATCGTCCCCGGCGCCGGGCGCCGAGGCCGAGGAGCACCCGCTGCCCGAGCGGGATGAGCGTTTCGTCGTCAAGCTGCTGCCGCCGTGGCCGGAGGCCGGCCCCGACGCGCGCGCCCGGGTCGTGGACGAGCTCTCGGCGGCGCGGCGCGTCTCCAGCGCCTACGTCGCGAGGGCCGTCGACGCCGGCTGGGCCGGCGACCGGGCCTACGTCGTCCGCGAGTACGTCGAGGGCCGCTCGCTGCGCGACGCCGTCGACGCCGACGGGCCGCTGACCGGCGACGCGCTGGAGCGGGTCGCCGTCGGCACGCTGACCGCCCTCACCGCCGTCCACCTCGCCGGGGTCGTGCACCGCGGCCTGGTGCCGGACAACGTCCTGCTCGGCCCGGACGGGCCGCGCGTCGCCGACTTCGGCCTGGGCGAGATCGGCCCGCGCTCGCCCGAGCAGGTGCGGGGCGAGCTGCCCGGCCCCGCGGCCGACGTCTTCTCCTGGGCCGCCACGCTCGTCTACGCCGCGACCGGCGCCGAGCCGTTCGGCGGCGGCGCAGAGGCCGTCGCCACGGCGCGGCCCGACCTGAGCGCGCTTCCCGCCCCCATGCGGGAGGTCGTCGCGGCCTGCCTCGCCAAGGTCCCGTCCGAGCGGCCCACCGCCCAGGGGGCCATGCTCTGGATGCTCGGCGAGCACAAGAAGGCCACCGCCGTCCCGCCCGCGGCCGTCGCCGGTCCGGACGCGGACCCCGACGCCACCGTCGACGGCAACGTCATCTCCGGCACCGTGATCTCCGGCGGCATCGCCGGCGGCCCGGCTCCCGAGGTCCCCGAGACCCCGTCGCACAGCTCGCTGGACGTGCCGGCGTCCGCCGGCGCGCCCGTGGTGCCGGCCGTTCCCGAGGCCGCGGAGCCGACGCCGGTCTGGACGGTCCCCACCCAGCCAGAGGCGCCGTCCACCCAGGTCTGGACCACCCCCGCCCTGCCGTCCGGCGAGCCCGACGTCCCGGCGCGGCCCGCGCTCACCGGCCCGGAGACGCCGGCCGAGGAGCCGCGGCGCAAGAAGGCCGGCCGCTTCCCCGTCGGCCTGGCGGCCGGCGTGGGCATCGTGATCGGCCTGTCGGGCCTCGGCCTGTGGGGCGCCGGGCAGTACTCCGGCCCCCAGGAGATCGGCCGGGTCGCCGCGGAGGGCGATGCGCCGAGCGCGATCCCGCTCCCGCCGGAAGGCATCGAGGACAACGGGGGCGTCGGCGCGTCGACTGCGCCGCGCCCGCAGGTCACCGTGCCGTGGGCCAACTCCCCCGCCCCGCAGGACACCGGCGTGTACCCGATGGAGATCTCGACGTCCAGCCCGCCGCTCGCCGTCCCGACGCTCTCCAACGGCCCGCAGTTCACGCCGCCGCCGCTGCCCACGACGGCGCCGACCCCGTCGGGCTCGCCGACCCCGGCGCCGACCGTGACGGTCACCGCGACGCCGACCCCCTCCCCCACGGGCGAGGCGACGCCGACCGGGCTCGACACCCCGACCCCCACCCCGACCGCCGAGACGACGCCGACCGGTTCGCCCACGCCCAGCGGCTCGGTCACCCCGACGCCGAGCGTCAGCGTGACCACCTCGGGCCCGGCGTCCCCCCAGCCGAGCACGACCAGGACGGCGACCCCCGGGCCGACGGTGTCCAGGCCGGTCGCCCCGCGCCCGACCGTGACCCGCACCGCCGTGCCGCGGCCGACCGTGACCCGGACCGTGACGCCCCGGCCGACCGGCACCCTCACGTCCCGGCCGACCGGCACGCCGAAGCCGACCTACTCGCTGCCCAGGACGCGTCCCGGAGTGAACCCGTACTCGGCGCAACAGGTCTGCGACGCCGCGGGCAAGGGCACCGGCTTCGCGGTCCAGCGGTCCAGCGCGTTCAGCGGCGGCATCACCTACCAGCTGTTCAGCGGCGCCACCGGGGCGACGTGCGTGGTGACGATCAAGACCACGCAGGTCGGGGTGGTCTCGCCGGTGTCGGCGTCGCTTGAGGTGCAGGGCACGGCGCCCGTCGCCGACAGCGGCTCCTACAAGTTCTACGCCGGCCCGCTGATCGCGGCGGCGAAGGGCAAGTGCGTGCGGTTCACCGGCGGCGCGGGCTCGGCCACCACCAGCGTGCCGTTCGGCACCTGCGGCTGAGCACGCACGGCACCGACCGAAGCGAGGAGAGGACGAAGCCTGTATGACGACGCGCGGCGAGCCGTACCCACCGTCCGGTGATCCGGAGATCGACCGGGTGCTGGAGTCGCTCGCCGCGCAGAGGGCCGAGTTCGAGCAGGTGGGACGGCGGCTGTCGGAGACGCTGGGCCGGGGCGAGGCCGAGGACGGGCGGGTGGCCGTCGAGGTGCGCCCCAACGGCTCGCTGGCCGGCCTGCGCATCGACCCGCGGGCGATGCGGCTGGGCTCCGACGCGCTGGCCGAGGCGATCCTGCGGGCGGCCGTGGACGCCGAGGCCGACGCGGCGGCCAAGGCCGAGGCCGCGATGCTGACCCTGCTCGGCGGCGCCGAGCCGCCCTCCCCCGGCACCCGGACGGCGCGGGATCGGGACGACGCCCCCTGAGCGGGCCTGCCCGGCCGGAGCGTCACGCCCCGCCCGCCTCTTAGAGTGATCGTCGTGGGGGAATGGGAGCCGTCGAGTCCGTTCGAGCGGCATCTCCAGGCGGCGCACGCGATGGGCGATCTGGCCCTGTGCCTGGGGCTGCTGCGCGCCGCCGAGTTCGCGCTCCCGCTGAGCGCCGCCGCGGCCGCCGGCGAGGAGCCGGCCGCCTGGCCGACCGCCGACGGCGGCGAGCGTGTCTGGCTGGTCGCCTACACCTCCGCCCAGGCGATGCGGGCCGCCACCGGCGGCCTGACCGACCACCACCGCGTCGTGTCGCTGCCCGAGCTGGCGGCCGGGTGGCCCGACCCGGGCTGGGGCCTGGCGGTCAACCCGGGCCTGCCGGTGGGCTTCTTCCTGGAGCCCGGCACCGTAGCGCGGCTCGCCGCGCCGTCCCCGGCCCACGACCGCGCCGCCGAGCCCGGTTCCGGGGCGCCCATCATGCAGAAGCCGCTCAGGCCGGCCGACCTGTACGCCTACCTCGCCGAGGGCGGGTCGCGGGTCTCCGGCTACTGCCACCAGGCCATGGACGTCGCGCACATCGCCACGCCCGCCGTGCTGGCGGACGCGCTCGGGCAGGCGTCGGAGGAGGGCGTCCTGACCGAGCAGGGGTCGGTGAACCTCCTGCGGTGGCGCGCGGCCGGGCTGAGCCTGTACCGCGTGCCCTACGGGGGCACGGACGAGCTGACGCGTGCGGCGGTGGCCGGGTGGGTGATCGAGGAGCCGCCGTTCACCGGCATGGGGTTCGCGCCCAACGTCGACCAGGTGATCCGCGAGTACAAGATCGACGGGCTGGCTCTGCCGCACGGTGCGGAGATCTGGGAGCTGACCGTGTCCGGGGTAGAGTTCCGGCGCGCCGTGTTCGACGGCGACCTCGCCCGGTGGCTGCTGGTCCACGAGTCACGGCCGGACGAGACGTCCCCCGGAGAGGCCCCCTCCGGCGCCGGAGCCACTTCACCCGAGACGTCTCCCGGAGAGGGCCCCTCCGGCGCCGCGGCCGCTTCGGACGGGGCGCTCGCGGAGGAGCCTTCGCCGGGCGGGCCGCGGCGGGCGGCGGCGCGGTGGCAGCGGCACCGGGCACGCGTGGGGGGCGCCGAGTACGAGGCGGTGCCCGACGCCCGGCCGGACGGGCTGTGGATGCGGCTGCGCGGCGCGGAGCCCGCCGAGGGCTTCGAGCGGGTCGGGCCCGGGCTGTTCGTCCGTCCCGTGCGGGCCGGCGACTGCGAGGCGATCGAGTTCGTCACCACGGTGGGCGAGTGGCGCGGGGTCACGTGCAAGGTGCACGACGAGCGCGGTGACGAACTGCTGGTCGAGTACGCGGGCGGGCTGCTGCCCGTCGCGCGGGAGCTGGGACTGCGGCGCGCCGAGCGCGGCGTCCACCGCGACTGGGTCCCCCGGCGCGAGGTGCTCGGACTCCGCGAACTCGCCGTGCCACTGGACGACTGACCCCCTCCCCCGGACGGCGTCTTCCCCGCTGCCGAAAGGCGCCTGCCGCGCCTGACCATGGGTTTGTTCCACCCATTCCGACTAATCGGGCATATAGCCACTAAATTCCCAACAGCCACAATACTCGTCACAAGGCGCATCAGACCTCAGAATGCTTGCCGTGCATCCTGAGTAAATGTCACAATGCCGGGCATAGCGACTGTTTCCCAGAAGTTAGGCCACGGTTTCCGTGCGGTTAAGCACTGGTCCCGGCGTGGGCAGATGCTACGGGGAGGTTGGGTGGACGCGTTGGGAAGGGCGGACGCGGCGGAGGTCCAGGCTTACGCCGACGAACTGCGCGCCGCCTTCGTTCGTCTGCGGGAGGAAGCGCCCGCCCTGCACGAGAAGGCCCGCACCCTCCAGGTCACCGAGAGATCCCGGGACGGGCTCGTGTCGGCGACGGTCGGCGCGCGCGGCGACCTGGTCAGGCTGGACATCGACCCGCGCGTCTACCGGCGCCCGGACTCCCGCCACCTGGCCGACGCCATCACCGAGACGGTCCAGCGCGCCGCGGCCACGGCGCAGGCCAGGGTCATCGAGATCTTCGAGCCGCTGATCCCCGAGGACCAGATGAGGGCGCACCTGGAGGGCGATCTCGACCGGGTGCTCGACCAGATGGCGGCGCGACTGCGGGAAGCGGGGTGATCTGACGTGCCCGACCACGTCGACGTCCACGGGCAGACGGCCTTCGCCGGCCTGGCCCGCTGGGACGCCGCCACGTCCGACATCGCCGCCTTCTGGAAGGAGCGCGCGGAGCGCATCCGCCGGCTCACCGAGGCGGCCCCGTGGGGCCGCGACTCCGCCGGCCAGGCGTTCCAGGCGTCGTACACCAGGGGCGGGGGGCCCGAGGGCATGCTGCTGGCCGGCGACGGCATCGTCTCCGACGTCGGCCACCTGGGGATGAAGGTACGCACGGCGGTGGTCAGAACCCGCGACACCGACCAGCGGCAGGCCGGCACGACCTACCAGATCTGAGCGGCGGCGACGTTCGGGCCGCACGGCCCTGAGCGGTCGTGTTCGGGCGGGGACAACCGAGGGCGGGGTGGCGTGGCGCAGGGAACGAACGGGCAGGTCGGCACCGATGTCCCGGGCGGGTTGCCGTCCATCGGCGGCGGCGGCTCCTCCACCGACGTCACGCCCGCCTGGACCGAGGACCTGCCCGGCTGGGTCGACACCCTCATCGCGCTGATCGTCTCGGGGCAGAGCTGGCCGGAGGCCAGCGAGAGCAAGCTGTGGGAGCTGGCGCGCGAGCACCAGGCCCTCGGCGCCGGGCTGTGCGCCTCCGCCGGGCCGGTCGCGGACGCGTGCGGCGTCATGCTCAGCGCCTGGAACGTGCCCGCGACGCCGTTCTTCGCGCAGGAGGCCAAGCGGCTGCTCGGCTCCCCCGACTCCGGCATTCCCGCGCTGGGCGCGCAGAACCTGACCTACGCCCTGCAGGCCGACCACTTCGCGAAGGAGACGCAGTACTCCAAGATCTCGATCAACGTCGCGTTCTGGGTGGCGGTCGCCGCGGCGTTCATCGCGCTGGTCGCCACGTTCTTCACCGCCGGCGCAGGCGCCCCGGTCATCGGGCCGATCGCCGCGTGGGCGCGCACGGCCATCGGCCAGATCCTGCAGCGGCTGGCGACGGCCGCGCGGACGACCTTCGGCGTCAACCTGGCCGTCCAGACGGGCGGACGCGCGGCCGGCGCGGGCCTCGCCCGTACGGCGCTCAGCGGTCACCTCGGCAGGGAGCTCATCGAGGAGATCGGTGAAGAGGTCTTCATCGACGCCTACACGCAGCGCGAGCAGATGGAGCGGGGCACGCGCACGAGCTGGGACTGGAGCAGGACGGCCGCCTCCGCCGTGGGAGCGGGCGGGGGCGCCTTCATCGGGATGCGGGCGGCGGCGCCGCTGGCCCGGCTCGGCGACAGGATTCCGCTGCTCAGGGCGCTCAACAACGCGGGCGGCACCGACCCGGGCTTCGCCAACGCCTTCGCCCGCTTCCCCGGCCGGGCCGTGCAGACGGGCCTCAACAACATGGTCGCCTCGCCCGGCGGCAGCGTCCTGGCCAACGGCCTGGTCTACGGTCAGTGGACGCTGCCCACGGCCGAGTCCCTGCTCGGCGCCGCGATGGGCGGCGCCGGCCGCACCAACACGATCAGCCCGTTCAACCCCGACGTCCTGGCCGCCGTGACCCACCCCCTTGCCACCCTCGACGCCGCCACCGCCACCGCCACGGCCGCCGACGCCGCCCGCACGACCGCCTCAGACCCCACCACCACCACCGCCGGAACCAGCGGAACCCCGACGCCCACTGCCGCCCCCGGAACCGGCACGACCGGCACGACCGGCACGACCGGCACGACGGGTGCGACCACCGGAGCCCCTCCGGACCCCAACGCCATGAACGCCGCCACCACCGGCATCCCCCCGACCGGCGGCACGGGAACCGGCGGCACGGGAACCACTGGCACCGGAACCGGCACGCCGCCCCCGGCCGCGAACACCGCGCCGACCACCGGGAACGGCCCCGGCACTTCGGGCGCCGCCCCGTCAGCCCCCCAGGGCACAACGTCGTCCCCGACTCCCGGCGGCACGCCGATGCCCCCCTCCGCCTCCCCGGCGGCAACCGGTACGGCCGTCCCCGCCCCACCCACCGCCTCCCCCGGAACCGGCACCGCCGTCCCCCCGCCACCCGCCGCTCCGCCCGCAACGACAGGTACGGCCGTCCCCGCACCACCCACCGGCTCGCCAGCGGCAACCGGCACCGCTCCCCCCGCGACAACGGGGACCGTCGGCTCGGCGGCCGCTGGGGCCTCGGCGCCGGGGCCCGTCGGACAGATGGCGGGATCGTCGGCGACGTCGGCTTCTCCGCAGGCGGCGTCAGCGTCCTCCGGCGCGACCGCTCCCGCACCCGCGGGGGGCTCGCCGTCCTCCGGCACGCCCGCGGCCCCGGCCGTCCCCGCCGCCGGTGCGCCCGGGGTCGCGACACCGCCGTCCGGCGCGGCCACGCCGCCGCAAGGCACGTCCCCCGCCCCGCAAGGCACGTCCCCCGCCCCGCCCGGCACGTCCCCCGCCCCGCCCGGCACGTCCCCCGCCCCGCCCGGCGCGTCCCCCGCCCCGCCCGGCGCGTCCCCCGCCCCGCCCGGCGCGTCCCCCGACCCCGCGGGCACCTCGGCCACCCCGGGTGCGGCGACGACGCCGCCGGGGACGGGCGGGCCCGCGCCGGGTGCGGGGTCAGCGGCGGGCATGGCCGCGTCCTCGGCGGGCAGCGTCCCGGCCCAGGGCGGGACCCCGGGCCCGGCTGTGGTCATTCCGCTCCAGGGCGGCGGCGCGGCGAGTGTGTCCTCTCCGGCCGCGCCGGGCGGCCCGCGGCCCTCCGGCCGGGGCGGAACGGCACCGAACGCGCCGAACGCACCCGCGACGTCGCCCGGGCCTGGACTGCCGAGCGTCCAGGCGCCGTCCGGGGCGAACGTGCCGGTGCCGCCGGGGGGTGCCGTCGCGGAGGAGGCGCGGATCGCCCGGCTCGTCGACGCCGTGCTGAGTGAGACGCTGCCGGTGGTGTCGCCGGGCGCGCTGCCCCTGGAGGACGGGACCGTGCGGGTGACAGGGACGGGCCGGGCGGTCACCCGGGTTCCGGCCGACGTCGTCGCCCGTACGAGGAACCGTCTGCGGGTGCGAGCCGCCGACGGGGCGACCGAGCATCGGCTGCGTGTCGAGGCGGCGGCCTGGCTCGGGGCCGCCGTCGCGAGGGCGTCGTACCGGCCGCCGATGGAAGGCTCGCTCAACGCGCTCGCCCTGCTCCCCCAGGGGCTCCCGGGCACCGTGGACATCATCGAAGCGGTGGCCCGCGAGGTCGTGGGTCACCGGTGGGACCGCTTGAACCCCTCCGAGCTGACCGAGGCCGGTTCCCACCTGGTGCGGCAGGTCAACGGCCGCCCTCCCGGCCCGGCGAACGACCTCGACGCCCTGCTGGTCGAGCCCCTGGAGCGGGCCCATCAGGCGATCGCCGAAGCGGTGGAGGCCCTGGCGTCCGGCCGGCCGCCGTCCGCGCCCGCCCGGGGCTCTGCTCCGGCGCCCTCGCCCCCTGCCCCTGCTTCATCTTCGTCCGCCTCTGCCCCTGGGAAATCCGCCGGCGGTGGCGCGCCTTCGCGGTCGGGAGGGCCGAAGCGAGGGCCGGTGCGGCGGTTCCTGGCGGCGATGGATCCGCTGGCGCGCGGGGCCGACGCCTTCGACGCGTACGTGGAAGCCCGGTTCGCCGAGTACCGGCACCTCGCGAGCCGGTGGACGGACGCCGCCCCCGCCCTGCGGCCCGCCGTCAGGGCCGACATGGAGCGGCTGAGCGACGACCTCCTCGCGCACGGCCAGACCCCGCCGGTCCCGCCCTGGGCCACCGACCGCCTCCACACGTCCACCCCGCCGACGACCGCCCCCGCAACGCCCCCGGCACCCGGCACCGGCCCCGCGACCCCCGCCGGCCCCGGCACCTCGACCTCGGCGTCCACCCCGCCCGCGACCGCCCCCGCAGCGTCCTCCCCCGGCGCGACCGCCCCGGCCTCCCCAGCACCCGGCACCACCCCCACCGGACCCGGCACCGCCACCTCGGGATCCGCCTCGTCCGGCACCGCCGCCCCGGGGTCCTCGGTCTCCGGGGCCTCGGCGTCCCCCTCCGGCGCCGGCTCGTCGGCGGCCGGCGTCGCGCAAGGGGAAAGCGCCGGGAGCACGGGTGCGTCGGTCGTGGGCGAGCTGTCTGAGCGGGTGGCTCGGATGGGCGAGGCGCTGGGCAAGGCCCGCGACGAGCTGCGCAAGCTGGAGAAGGCGAACGCGGCCAAGAGGACCGAAGCCCTGGGACGCGCCGACGTGGAGCTCGGGAAGGCGGTCAGGGCGGCCGCCGCCGAGGACGCGGGCAAGGGGGAGCGCGAGCGGAAGCATCGCGCCGAGAGGAAGGCCGCGCAGGTCGACGCCGCGCGGTCCGGCAGGATCGCCGCGGCTCACGCCACGGCGGCCGACCGCGTGGAGGACCTGGCCGGCCTGTACGCCGAGCTGGCCCGCGCGCTCGCGCCGGCGGCCCAGACGCACGGCGCCGCCGCGGCTCCGGACCTGGCGGAGGCGGCCCGGCTCGTCGCGCGGGCCGAGGCCGCGCTCACGGCCTACCGCGAGGCCGTGGCCGCCTCACGCCCGCCCAGGGCCGTGCTGGCGGCGGGCGTGCCCGCCGGGCGGCTGCCGCACCTCACCCGGCTGACCCGCGAGGTCAACGCCCTGCTCGCGGACAACGGCATAGACCACCGGTTCACGGCGGAGGACCTGCTCTGGGAGCTGAAGTCCGAGTACCGGCGGCTGGCGTCGCAGGACGGCGCGGTGCTGCGCGTGGGGAACGGCAAGGCCGGGGAGCTGCGCATCCGCCTGCGGCTGGGCGAGCCCGTCGAGGTCGCCGCGCCCGGCAGGCGGTCGTCGCAGACGATGGCGGGCTGGCTCCCGCAGGGCGGGAGCTGGGTGGCGGCCACCGCCGCCCGCTTCCTCGGCATGTCGCTCAGCGTGGACGCCACGGCGCTCGCGCGGCTGGTGCCCGAGGCGTCCCCCGGCGTGTGGGGGCAGCTGAAGGAGCTGGCGAAGTACGTGGTGCTCCGCGGCCGCTACACCCGCGGCCGTGCCACGGTGACGTCGGGCGGCGCCGCCAACTACGTCCTGCCGGGCCAGGTGGCCGACAACCGGGGCGAGGCGTCGTTGTTCCTCCTGCGCGCCTCCTACGAGGTGGACCTCCGCCTCGCTTCCGGCGGCACCCCCCGCGGCACACCGGAGCAGGCATCGATCACCGTCGCTCCCCAGACGAACTCGAACACCCCCGCGCAAGGCACACCGGGGAGCGTCACCGCGGGGGGCGGGCGGCGGGGGAAGGCTGCGGAGTGGACGCCGGTGCGGCACGTGCGGGAGGGGGAAGGCCGCGACACGGCCGCACTAGAGCTGTGGCTGTCCCACGCGCACCTGGAGCACGAGCCGGAGCGGACGATCCGGCTCGCGCCCGGGGAGACCGGCAAGAAGCGGTTCCCCCGGTACGTGGCGCTGTACATGACGGGGCTGCAGGATCTGGCGGACGACACGGCGACCGCGCCCGGTCACGTGCCGATCGGGGCACGGGCGCGCGAGCACATCCGCACCGTGCTCACCGAGGAGCTGCCGGGCCACCTGAACGAGGCGGTCGACCGCGCGAACGGGTTCCAGCGGCCCATCCACGACGGCGGGCGCCCGGTCGGGTTCCTGCGGGTGCGCACCAAGGTGGTGTCCGACCCCGAACCCGTGAACAGGCCCAGCGCCAAGCAGCACCAGGAGTGGCTCGGCGTCGTCTTCTCCGGCGCGTCGGGCGCGGCGTCGTCCAGCCGATCGTCCGGGCTGGGCGTCACCGCCGGTTTCACGGACGGCTCCGCCGACCCGCCGGGAACCCACGGGCCCGGCTCGCTGAAGGCGAGGATCACCGCGGCCCTGCAACGCGGCCGGTCGCTGACGGACGGCCTCAGCTCAGGCGGCATGGCGATCAACCCGCTGCTGCGCCGGTGGATGGGCCGCAGCAACACCCACGCGGTGACCCTGGAGCACGAGGTCACCTTCCACGTTTTCGGCGAGCGCACCCCCCGCCCGGCCGTCACCCGCCCCAGCCAGACGCTGCTGCAGACCCCCGAGACGGACGCCGCCCGCTACGGCTGGCGGGTCGACGCCGAGGCCGTGGCCAGGGACGACGCCGGCGCGGAGCTGCGGCGCGCGGACGGCTCCCTCAGGCTCCAGGACGATCCTTCACCCGCCCCGCCGCCGGGCCGCAAGGCCGAGCTGCCGGAATGGATGGGCAGCGGCGACGGCAGGGTGCGCGGCGCGGGGCCCGCGACGATCGACCTGGACGACGCGGAGGTCGAGCTCAGGCTGGCCGAGGTCATGGCGAGCCTGCGCAAGCTCGGCATGCTGCCCTCGCTGAACGCCGACGGCATGCCGTGGTTCCCGCTGGACCCGCACGTGCGGGACGCGCAGCTCGCCAACCAGAGCGAGATCGAGGAGCAGTTCTCGCTCAACGGGCATCGCAGCCGGGTCGACCAGACGAGCCAGGACGGCGAGTTCCTCCGCCTCGTCCGGGTTCGCGACGGGGGCGTCCTGGAGAACGTGACGATGCGCGTCCGGCTGCGGCCGGTCGACCGGGGGATCTACGCCGGGATGAGCACCGCCGAGCCGTTCGGCGCGCTGAACATCGGGTCCAGCACCTCGGCGCGGTCACGGAGCCGGTCGGTGAGCCGGGGCCTGGGGGTGACCCTCGGAGCCGGGCGCGACCTGCTCGCCGCGTTCTTCGGACTGACCGGCGGGGAGGCGACGGCACGGGGTGGGTGGGGCCGCAGCGCGAGCTGGGCCGTCGGGAACACGCTCAACGCCGTGACGCTCATCGAGAGCACCCGGCCGACAGCGATCTTCGACCGGGGCTACCTGCTGGAGGCGGACCTCGTCCACCCGGACGGCCGGGTCGAGTCGCTCCTGACCCCCGAGACCGCCGCGCGGGTCATACCGGGCAGCGTGAACGTGCCCACCGACCTGCTCGACCCGGCGGACGGCCGTCCGCCGTCGGCCCCGCACCCCACCTCGATCGAGATGATGCGCCGCTCGACCCTGCTGCACATGGACGCGGGCGAGATGATGGAGGCCGTCACCAGCGTGCTGCCCCGCGGGGCGGTGCCCGGTTCGCCTGCCTTCCACCACCTCGCCGCCTTCAGCGGCGTCCGGAGCCTCATCGCCGACATCGGCTGGCTGTACGCCGACTACCGCACCGACGTCGCCATACGCCCGAAGGGAGCCCGGCCGACCCGCGCGTCGGTGGCGATCGGCGCCACGCTGGGCAAGTCGGAGTTCCTCGGCGTCACCGACCTGGTGATCGGCGAGATCATGCTGGCCCTGGGCAGCAGCGCGAGCACGTTCGGCGCCAACCGGTCGGGCGGCGTGGACGCCTCCGCCGGCGCCGGAGTCCACCCGAACGCCGACCCCGCCGGGAAGGCGGGGGCCGGCCTCTCCGGCTCGGGGAACGCCGGCTCCTCCCGCACGCAGATGTCGATCGCGGGCCGCGAGCAGCTCACCATCGAGACCGGCAAGCAGTACCTGTACCGGATGCGGGCGGACTTCCTGGTCACCGGAACCGAGAACGGCGACTCACCCGGCAGGACGCGGGCGCTGCCCGGCGGCACCGTCGTGTACGCGCTGCCCGAGCGGGACGCCCTGCTGCTGTACGGGCGGGGCGAGATGCCGCTCCCGCTCGACCAGGTGGCCGACGCGGTCGAACGCCACCTGCGGGGGGACCTGCGGCTCGACCCCGCCATGGCCATGCGGTTGATCCGCCGCTACGTCGGCGAGCGCCGGGCCGCCCTCAGCTCCGGGCTCCCGGTGAGCCCGCTGGCGCGCAAGCACACCGCCGAAGAGCTGCTCAACGCCCTCACCCCCGCCCTATCCCCGTCCGCCCCGAGCACGACGGGCACCACCCCCACCGGGCCCCCGACCGGCGCCCCCTCCTCCTCGCCCTCTTCGGCCACCTCGGCTTCACCCGCCTCCCCGGCCGTCCCGAACGTCCCCGCCGCCGGGCCCCCGACCGGCGCCCACCCCTCCTCCGCCGCCTCGCCCTCTTCGGCCACCCCGGCTTCACCCGCCTCCCCGGCCGTCCCGAACGTGCCCGCCGCTGGGAGCGTGGCCTTCGCCGACGAGCTGAGCCGGGTGCTGGATCCCCGGCGCGACCAGAAGAGGCTGGAGGTCAGCATGCCCGAGCACTTCCGCCGGGCGATGGGGGTGACCACGTTCGAGTCGGTGGACCTGCTCGCCGCCGACGGGCGGCCCGTCCAGCTGTTCGACGCCGTGATGGGCGCCATCGGCAGGGTCGCGCCCCGGGCGACGGCCGCCGACCCGGTGCTGTGGCGGGCCATGTTCGGCGACCTGGTCGGCGAGAACTGGTGGGGAAAGATCGACAACCTGCTGGAGCCGCACGGCTTCGAGTGGGAGCTCCCGGTGCGCGCGAGTTCCGGGCGCACCGAGCTGGTCCGGGTGACCGTGCGGACCGAGATGGACCGCGGGCCCGCGCTCCTGGAGGGCAAGAACGACGAGGTCGGCCACATCACCCAGGTCTACGCCTACCGGGAGGGCAACCGGGCGGGCTCCGCGGGCTGGTCGTTCGGGGGCAACGTCAACGGCGGCACCGGCGCGGCGGACCAGGCGGCCCAGGGCGGCGCCGCGACCGGCCGCGACCACACCCGCTCGGCGCACAACGGCGAGCAGACCACCGTGCTGCAACGGGCCGCCTCCTTCGACGGCGCCGACCGCGTGGGGCACGCGATCACCGTGACCGTCACGGCCGAGCGGGTGCCGCTTCCGCCCTACCGCCCCGGCGGCCGGGTCGCCGGCGCCGTGCGGGCCGCCGGGCACGCCACCGCGCGCGGCGTCCGCACCCTGGCCGGCCCGGCCCTGGTCGCCGTGGGCGGGCGCGCCGCCTCCCCCTCACGCGCCGAGGTCCCGCTCGGCGGCTGGGCCGTCCGGCTGGTGCCGGACGGGTTGACGATGGCGGCCGCGCGGGCGAGGCCTGTGCCCTACGCGCTGCCCGACCCGCGCCAGGTGACGCTCCCGGACCTGTACTACACCGAGACCACCGAGGCCGAGCACCTGGTCGACGCCGTGCGCGCCCGGCTGGCCGAGAGGGATCTGCTCGGCCCGGCCGGCGTCCGGGAGCACTGGACGCACGTGGCGCACGAGCTGTCCGCCACCGCGCGGACCGCCAACCTGAGGTGGATGGCCGACCCCGAGGGCCACCGGATGCTGCGGATTCCCGTGCCCGGCAAGGTCAACGAGGTGGTGGACGTCTGGATACGCGCGCGGCTGTCGCAGCCCCGACTCGTCGTCGGGGCCCGCGAGGACGTCGAACTCGGCATGGTGGCCCGTAAGCTGCGCGCCTACGGCGTGGCGACCGAACGCGGCCACCTGCTCCCGCTGAGCGGCGACGCGGGCCTCGGCCAGGACGTCAGCGGCACGGGGCAGGGCGTCTCCTTCGGCGAGCAGGCCTCCGGGCGGGTGTCCGGCAGCGGGGGCAACCGCAACGAGACCAGCTCGTTCGTGAAGGGGCGGGTCGTCACGACGGAGTTCCGGGTCGACTACGACGTCGCCTTCGAACGGCGCACCATCCGCCGCGACGAGAGCGAACGCCCCGGCGCCCGGGTCGAGCTGCGCCGCCCCGTCCCCGGCAGCGCGTACCTGATGATGTTCGAGCACGACCACGCGGCGATGCTGACCCGCCTGGAGACCGACGTCGCCGCGGGCCGCGGCTGGCCCGTCGCCGAGGAGCACCTCACCCCCGACGGCCGCCCGGCCGTCACCGCGGCACCGGCCGCCGGTTCCGGCGCCGCATCGGGCGCCGGCCCGGCCGTCCCCGCGGCGAGCGTTCCGCCAGGCCCTTCGCCGGGCCGCGCGGCCAGACCGCTCCCGTGGAGACGCGGCGGGCGCGGCGCGGCGTTGCGCCTGGACGACGTGGTCGCGGCGGCCGAGGGCAGGCCCGACTACGGCACCGACGCCTACCGGGCCGTCGCCGAGGAGCTGCGGCTTCGCGTCCCGGGGATCGGGACCTCCGGGGCGCCGGTCGTGCTGGAGACGGAGGCCGGCGGCGTCCGGTTGCCGGTCTCGCTCACCTGGGCGCGGCTGCTCGCGCGCGAGCTGGGCGCCGAGGTGCACCTCCGGGTGGACGAGCCGGGCGGGCCGAGCCGCGGCTACCTGGCCGGCCCGACCGGCGACCTGGCGAGCGACGTCCCGGACGGCGGGTTCGCCGCGGCGTTCGCCACGCTCCCGCCGGACCTGTGGATGGCGGCGGTCACCAACGACGTCGACCTGCGCACCCTGGTGACGCCGTCGCCGGAGCCGGGTGGCTTCGCCGACCGAGTGCGGTCGGGCCTGCGGGAGCTCGGGGTGCCGCTGACCACGCCGTGGCAGCCCCCCTTCCCCACCACGCTGTGGGGCCCGGGCCCGGAGCAGAGCGCCGGCTCCACGCTGGGGAGCATGGGCGTCAACGCGCCGGCGGACCCCGGGTCGGGGTTCGTCAAGGACCGCCCTGCGGGGTCCGCGCCGCTGGACGACGCCGAGCTGCGCGCCGCGTGGGGCGAGGTCCGGGCGTCGGACTTCGGCGCGGGCTTCCTCGGCTCGGCGTGGACGGCGGGCGATCCGCGGCTCGTCGTGGACGTCACGTCGGTCCCGTCCCAGCACTTCCGTCCCGTCGTGGAGCCGGTGGGGGGCGACGCGCTGGCGCGGACCGAGCTGCGCTCGGGGACGGCCGACGACCCGCACGTCATGAGGCTGGACCCGCGAATCCCGGCCGGCCAGGTGGCGCGGGCGATGGTCCACGAGGTGGGCCACACGACGCGGCACCTGGTCGCCGCGGCGCACGGGTCCGCGCAGGGGCTGATCCGTCCCCCCGTCCCCGGCGCCGCCGCCCCGGCGCAGGACTTCTGCGTGCAGGCGCGTGCGGACGAGCACCGGCACCTGTCCCGCAGGTGGTCCGAGGCCGCGCCCACCCAGCGGCCCGCGCTGGAACGCCAGATCGAGGGGGTGGCGCGCTACATCGAGGCACACGGCCAGGCGCCGCCCGCGCCCCCCTGGTCGGGCGGTCCCCCGGCCGCGCCGCCCGGGCGTGGCATCGGCGGCCTGCTGAACTTCGACGCCTCGACGGCCTGGGCCCGGCCCGGGGAGTCGCGGGACGACTACTGGGGCCGCATGCGGCGCCTCACCAACTCGACGGGCTGGATCCCTCCCGAGGACGACGACTGCTCCTGCCCGCAGGACGGGCCGTGCGTCTGCGGCAGGCGCCCGGTGCGCCCGCCCGCCGGCCCGGCCCCGTCGGCGCCGTCCCCGGGCACCGGCCCGGCCGCGCGACCGGCGAGCCCGGGCAAGCCCGGCGGCGTCCAGACCGCCCAGGTGGCGGCCCCGCCCGCCGGTGAGCGGCCGGGTGAGGGAGCGTGACGGCGCTCCCGGTGGCGCGGACGCGGGACGAGGCGCACCTGTACCTCGACCTGCACCCGTGCCCGCGATGCGGGTCGACCGGCACCGTCTGGCAGGACGCGCTGGTCAGCGTGGACGGCGCGCTGGCCTCCCGGTACACCGGCACGTGCGGGGACTGCGGCGAGGCGCGCGGCCACCTGTTCGGCCTGCCCGAGCGGGAGGTCGTCTCCCCCGAGTTCCCGGCGTTCGGCGGCCCGGAGCCGTCCCAGCTCCTGGACGCCGGTGAGTGGCTGTGGGTGGCCGACCTGACCGCCGGAAACGTCCCCACCGGCGACCCGGCCGCGGCGCGGCGGGCCCTCGCGATCGCGGTCGCCGCCGTCGGGGAGGTGGTGAAGTTCATCCCGCCCGGCGCGGAGGAGGTCCCCGCGACCGCCTTCTGGTCCGAGCGCGGCACCCGGCTGCGCGACTCCGAGCCGGGCCGCTTCCAGGTCGACCGCCTGCTGGTCGTCCGCGACGCCTACCGCCGCCTGGCTGACCGGTGGTGAGCCGGCGGATCGATAGGGTCGTGCCGGGGAGCGCCCGCCCGGTGTCCCACGCGACCCGCCCGGGGAGCGTTGGCGGGCGCGGCGCGGGAGGGGGGTCGCCGTGGCGGTGCTGATGGGGAGAACCCTCGTCGAGGCCTACCTGTACATCGAGCTCAACGCGGTCGCGCTCCGCGCGGCGGGCGACGCCGAGGGGCCCGGCGAGAGCGCGGGCGACTACGACGCGCACACGACCCTGACCGAGGGCCCCGAGGTGTGGCGGGTGCGGTTCGACGGCCGCGGGCTGGGCCTCGACCTGAGGATCGACGTCTTCGTCCCGTACCGCAGCGAGTTCGACGCCAGGCGCGACCACCTGCGTTTCGGCGAGGGCGCGTCCACGCTGATCGACGCCGGCCAGTGGAGCGTGCTCAGCGCCGGCTACGCCCGCCGGGCCCTGCGCGACGACCTGGCCTACTCCGAGAACCCGGTGGACCCCGACCTCTTCAAGAGCGTCGTCCTCGGCTGGGAGTCCGCCCGCGACGCCACGCTGGAGAGCGCCAAGTTCATCCCGGCCGGAGCCGACGAGGTCCCCGAAACGGCCTTCTGGACCGACATCGGCAAGGCGGCCCGCCGCGACCACCCCGACCGCTTCACCCGGACGGCCCTGGAGGCCGACGCGGCCCTCTACCAGGAGACCCTCGACGACTTCGTCCTCACCCACACCACCGGCCGCCCCGCGCCACCGGCCTAGGAGGGCTTCACGGAGCGGACGCCGTGGGTGAGGAGCTTGGAGAGCCAGGTCTGCCAGTCGGTGGGGACGGGGTTCTCGCCCGGGTTCTGCTGCAGGTTGACGACGATGCTGTAGACGGACGAGCCGGACATCCGGCTGAGGAAGTCGCCCCAGCGGGAGTCGCGGGGGGCGTACCCCGAGCACCTTGCTCAGGTCCCACGTGGCGTCGAAGGCCGCGTTGGCGGCGGTGGCCTGGGCGAACTGGATGGCGTTGGTCTCGGCCGACAGCACGTCGTGGCCCTTCAGGTCGCTGCGCACGCCCGAGGCGGCGTAGATGCCGAACTGGAGGGTCTGCTGGATGCCCGCGTAGGTGAGGCTGTCGAGCGTGTAGTAGAAGCAGTTGTGGACGATCTTCTGCACGCTGATGCGGAAGATCTTGAGCTGCGACTGCGCCAGCTTGGTGAAGAACCGCTGCACGATCTGCTTCTGGACCATGGACGACACGCCCGCGGTGGTCCAGCCGTACATCGAGGTGAACAGCATGTTGGCCCACGCCTGGATCGCCAGCACGATCAGCACGTGCCTGATCGTCTCCACGCACCCGGCGTAGGCCCGGCACGCCTCGGCGATCCTGCGGCAGTAGGCGGCGACGTCCGCCGGGTAGCCGGCGAGACCGTCCTCCAGGGCGCCCGGCCCCGGGCCGGACGGCATGCCCTGCCACATCCTGCGGAACTCCTCCACCCCGGGGCCCGTGTTCCTCAGCCACACCCGCGCCGCCGCGGCGTCCGCCGCCACCAGCCCGGCCTCGATCTTGGCGGCCAGCTCGTCCCAGATGACGGCCGCCTGGCGCAGCCGGTCGGGGTCGCCCTCGGGCCACTGGACGCCGAGCATCGCGGTGGCGAACGCGCCGTGGGTGACCGCGCCCACGGCGAAGGTGGTGGCGACCGGCCGGGTGTCGGCCAGTCGTCTGAAGGCCTGGAAGGGAGCGGGGCTCACGCGACCTTCGCCTTGGTGGTGGGGACGGCGAGATCCCCCTCGTGGACGGTGTGGGCCAGGGCGCCGATGGTGGCCCACTCGGCCATCCGCACGTTGGCGCCCATGAGCGCCAGGTTGTCGCCGACCCGCGTGTACACGGTCGCGACGGTCTCGGCGTGCCGCACGACCTCGGCCGACGCGTCGCGGTACCCCTTGCGGCCCTCGGCGCCGCCGTAGAACAGGATCCCGTTCTCGTCGCCGCCCCAGAAGTCGCCCAGGGCCGCGAGCGCCGCCTGTGCGTCCTTCAGCGCGGCGGCCAGGCCGTCGCGCTCGTGGTGGAAGTCCTCCTCGCGCGCCGCGAGGTCGGCCGGGCTGACCTCCGTGACGGGGCCGGGAACGGCGGCGGCTCCGGTGTTGACATCATGCGGACGTGCCACACCGACTCCTCGGGTCAGGACGAACGGTCAGCCCGAGCCTAGAAACGTCTGGTTACACGGGATTTAACGAGGAGTTTCGTCGCCGTACACCAGGCACCGCCCTCATCACCGCCCCCGGCCGGCAACGCGGCGGGCGCCGGGCCCCGAAGGTCGGCGCCCGCGGTCAGGTGAAGCGGCGGAAAGTGATGGGCTCGCGGCCGGCCACCGGGCCGATCTTGACGACGTCGCCGCTGTGCGGGGCGTGGATCATCTTGCCGTCGCCGATGTAGATGCCGCAGTGGCTGGCGGGGTCGCCGAAGAAGACGATGTCGCCGGGCTGGGGCGGGCCCGTGATCGGCTGGCCGCTTCGCTGGTAGCCGGCGGCGGTGTTGTCGCCGATCTTGATACCGGCCTCGTTGAGGCTGGCGTTGACCAGGCCGCTGCAGTCGAACGCCAGCGGGCCGTCCGCGCCGAAGACGTACGGTCTGCCCAGCTTGCGCTGCGCGGCGGCCACGATGTCGCTCCCCGTGCCGTTGCCCGGGATGTACGGGATCGCCTGCCCGCCGCCGCCGCCGTACCCGCCGCCGGATCCGCCCGAGCCGCCGCCGCCGGACGGCGAGTACGCCCCGCCGTCGGTGACGGCGCCCGCCGGGCCGCCGCCGTTCGCGCCGGCCAGCGTCGTGGTGCGCAGCTCCTGCTCCGGCACCGGGACCCACTGGGTGGTGTGGCCGGGGCCGGGCACGAACGGCTGGTCGCCGGCCGCCGGGATGTCGGCGAACGTCGGGGTGATCGCCTTGATCTCCTTGTCGATGTCGGCGCCGACCGTCGCCAGCCGCTCCTCCGCCGCGTCCACGTGCCCCCGGGCCAGCGTCACGGCGTGTTGGACCTGCTTGACGATCTCCGGCCTGAGTTGGTCCTCGGTCGCCTCGGGGTTGTCGCGCCGGTACGCCGCCACCCGGTTCAGCAGGTCGCCGCAGACGGCGTCGATGTTCCTGTGCGCGGACTCGACCGTCCCGGCGGCGGCGTCCATGTGGCCGGCGCAGGTGGTCAGGGCGTCGCGCAGCCCCTCACCAGCCCGCCCGAACCGGCGCATGTAGGAGGTGAAGGCGTCGGCCGAGTCGCCGCGCCACGCCACGTCCACCTTGACGGCCGCCTCCCCCAGCGCGTTGACCGGCGCCACGGTGTCGGTCGCCGCCTGGCGCCAGCGGGACGCCAGCGCGCGGATCGCCCCGGGGTCGCCCTTGGCCTTGTTCGCGAGCGCCACCAGCTCTGACCCGCCGTCCAGCGCCGCGACCGCCCCCATGTCGGTCATACGGCCGGCAGTCCCGCCTCGGTGCCGTGCTCGGCGCGTCTGACGTTGCGCTCGATCACGTCCAGTGCCCGCTCCACGCCGTCGAGGCGGTTCTTCGCGAGGCCGAAGTCCTGGTCGGCGTGCTGCTCGAGCCGGCCGGCGGCGGCCGACAGGCCGCCCGCGGCGGTGTAGCCCCCGAAGATGGACGCCCCCGCGGGAGCCTTCCCGGGGAACCGGTCGCCGATCGAGGCGAGCTTGCCCGCCTGCGTGTTCACCGTCTCGCGCAGCGTGGCGAGCGCCTTGCGGTTCAGCTCGATTCCTGCCATCGGGCCGGCTCCCTCCGCCGTCGCCGAGAATCCACGTGCTCGGACATTCCCGCCCCCGTGCCGGCCGTCCGGGCTCGCGCCCGCGGCCATGTCCTCTGTAACCCCCCGGCCAGACTCCCAATCCCGATCATATCCGGACGATCACCGCACCTGCCGGGAAACAACGCCGTCCATGGGCCGCCGGACACGGGGGACGTCTCGGTCACTCCGCGCCCTGCGGCGCGGCCGGGGGCAGGAACGCCGTCTGGATCAGGCGGGAGCCGTACCTGCGGTCGACGTAGTAGCCGCGGCCCGGCGGCAGCGCGTGCGGCCGGACGCCGAACAGCACACCCTCGTCCCGGTCGCCCGAGAGGATCACCGCCGGGCTGGCCATGTCCTTCAGCCGCTGCATCACCGGGTCGAACATCGCCCGCCCGGCCCCGCCCATCGCGCGGGAGAGCACCAGGTGCAGGCCGATGTCGCGCGCCTGGGGCAGCAGGTCGAGCAGCGGCGCCAGCGGGTTGTTCCCGGTGGCCACCAGGTCGTAGTCGTCGACGACGAAGTACAGGTCGGCGCCCTTCCACCAGGTGCGCGAGCGGAGCTGGTCGGGCGTGAGGTCGGCGGGCGGCAGCCGTTTGACCAGCGCCTCGCGCGCCTCGGCCACCATCTCGGCGGCCGAGGTGCTGGAAGCGGCGTAGCCGATGCGGTGCTCGGTGTAGGCGGCGTCCAGGAGCGCCCGGCGGTAGTCGATGACGATCAGCCGCGCCTGCGCGGGCGCGTGCCGCGCGACGACCCCCTCGGCGACCAGGCGCAGCAGGTTGGACTTCCCGCTCTCGGTGTCGCCGATGACGGTGAGGTGCGGGTCGGTCTCGAAGTCCACCTGCACCGGGGACAGCGTCGCCTCGTCGATGCCGATCGGGATGCGCGCCCCGGTCAGCTCCGGCCCTGGCAGGGCTTCCAGCGCGAGCATCGCCGGCAGCAGCCGCACGCGCGGCGCGGGCTCGCCGCGCCACGCCTCCCGGACGCCGTCCACGAGCGCCCGGACGCCGACCGAGAGGTCGTCGGCCAGCCGGACCCCGTCGACGCGCGGCAGCGCGCTGAGGAAGTGGAAGCCGTCGCGGGTGAGGCCGCGCCCCGGCACTCCCTCGGGGACGGCCAGGGCGGTCTTGCGGTTGACCTCCGACTCGTAGGCGTCGCCCAGGCGCAGCTCCAGCCGCGACCCGAACAGGTCGCGGATCCCGGGCCGGAACTCCGACCACTTGTTGGTGGCGGCCACCACGTGGATGCCGTACCCGAGGCCGCGCGCCGCCAGGTCGGTGATGGTCGGCTCCAGCGAGTCGAACTCCTGCCGCACGGTGAGCCAGCCGTCGACGACCAGGAACACGTCGCCGAACCGGTTGCCGGTGATCGTCCCGTCGGCGACCTGGCGCCGGTAGGTGGCGAAGGAGTCGATGCCGAGCTGGGTGAACTCGCGCTCGCGCTCGTGCATCAGGGCGGTCACCTCGGCCACGGTGCGGCGCACGCGGTCGCCGTCGAGCCGGCTGGCCACCCCGCCGACGTGCGGCAGCCCCTCCAGCGAGGACAGCGTGCCGCCGCCGAAGTCGAGGCAGTAGAACTGCACCTCGCGGGGCGTGTGGGTGAGCGCCATGCCGGCGATCAGCGTGCGCAGCAGCGTGCTCTTGCCGCTCTGCGGGGACCCCACGATCGCCAGGTGCCCGGCCGCGCCCGACAGGTCGACGCCGAGCGGGTCGCGCCGCTGCTCGAAGGGGCGGTCGACGATGCCGAGCACCGCGCGCAGCTTGCCGCGCCCGGCCCACCCGGCGGTGGTCAGGCCGTACTCGGGCGTGATGCTCAGCGGCGGCAGCAGGTGGCTGAGCGTGAGCGGATCGGCCAGGGGCGGCAGCCAGATGCGGTGCGCCGGCGGCCCGTGGCCGGTGAACTGGCGCACCATGACGTCCAGCAGGCTGTCCCTGCTCGCCACCGCGGGCTCCGGCTCCGGCTCGGGCACGACCACCGGGGCGGGCGGCGGGATGTAGGCGGGGCCGTACACCACCACCTGCCGCCGCTCGGACGGCGCGCGCCGCTCCTGGCGCGCCTCGGGGGCGTACGGCCCGGAGACGTACGCCGCCTTGAACCGCGTCATGCCGCTGGTGTCGAACTTCAGGTAGCCGTTGCCCGGCGCCGAGGGCAGCTCGTAGGCGTCGGCGACCCCCAGCACGACGCGGCTCTCCATCGCCGAGAACGTCCGCAGGCTGATGCGGTACGACAGGTGCGTGTCCAGGCCGCGCAGCCGGCCCTCCTCCAGGCGCTGGGAGGCCAGCAGCAGGTGGACGCCGAGCGAGCGGCCCAGCCTGCCGATCATCACGAACAGGTCGACGAACTCGGGCTTGGCCGACAGCAGCTCGCTGAACTCGTCGAGCACCACGAACAGCGTGGGCAGCGCCCGCAGGTCGGCGCCCTGCTCCCTGGCCCGCTCGTAGTCGCGCAGCGAGGCGTAGTTGCCCGCCGCGCGCAGCAGCTCCTGGCGGCGCACCATCTCGCCGTGCAGGGCGTCGTACATGCGGTCGACCAGGGGGAGCTCGTCCTCCAGGTTGGTGATGACCGCCGAGACGTGCGGCAGCGTGTCCAGGCCGAGGAAGGTCGCGCCGCCCTTGAAGTCGACCAGCACGAAGTTGAGGATCTCCGAGGAGTGCGTGGTGGCGAGCCCGAGCACCAGCGTGCGCAGCAGCTCGCTCTTGCCCGACCCCGTGGCGCCGATGATCAGCCCGTGCGGGCCCATGCCGCCCTGGGCCGACTCCTTGATGTCCAGCTCCACCATGCGGCCGTCGCCGCCGAGCCCGATCGGCACCCGAAGCCGGTTTCGGGGGGCCCGGGAGCGCCACAGCCCGCGGACGTCCATGTGCCGGGGGTCGGCGATGCCGAGCAGGTCGGTGAGCGTCATGTTGGCCGCGAACACGTCCTGGCTGTCGCCGCTCTTGGCGGGGGAGGCGCGCAGCGGCGCGAGCTGGCGCGCGAGGCCGTCGGCCTGGAGGTAGGACATCCGGTCGGGGCGCCCGAGGCCGGTGACGATCTCCTTGCCCGCGTGGTCGAGCTGGACGCGGTTGAACCGGTCGGCCAGCACCTCCAGCCGCAGCGTGACGCCCTCCTCGACCAGCGACGTCGAGCCGCTGAGGTCGACGACGGTCACGCCCTGGATGGCGTCGGCGCCGAGCGGGGAGTCCTGCGGGACGTACCCGCCGTCGACGATCACCAGGTGGTAGGGCAGGGACTCGGCCGACGGGCCGGGCCGGAAACGGCCGCGGTCCTTCAGCTCGCCGCCGAGCAGCCGGTCGAGGTCGCGCAGGTCGTCGGCCATGAGCCGCACCGGGCCCGCGGCGTCGGTCTCCTCCGGGTGCAGCGCGTGCGGCAGCCACTTGACCCAGTCCCACTGGGCCATCCACTCCTTGCCGGCGCACACGGCCACGCGCATGTCCTCGGGTGAGTGGAACACCGCGAGCTGCCCGACCAGCGCCCGCACCAGGTCGCGGACGGCCGTGGGGTCGCCGGTGGGAACGATGCGGGCGAAGGAGTGCAGCGCCATGGCGATCGGCAGGTCGTCCACGGTGGAGTGCGCGCGGACGAACCGGCGCAGCGCGCCGGCCGCCATCGCGTCCAGGTCCTCCACCGGCTTGGAGTCCGGCGGGATGAGCTGCACGGCCAGGCGCTGGGTGCCGGTGCCCACCCGGACGGTCGCGAAGTCGCCGTCGCGGGGCCGCCGCTCCCACAGGCGCGGGCCCATGACGACCGACCACAGGGAGCCGGGGTCGGGCCCGTTCCACTGCAGGGCCTCACGCTGGCGGCGCGCCGCCTTGCGGACCTTCCTGCGGGTCTGGGACAGGTAGCGGAAGTAGTCGCGGCGCAGGCCGTTGAGCCGCATCTTTCGCTCGCCGGCGGCGCGGCCGAGCTGGCTGAGGCTCATGCCGACCATCGACAGCGCGAACATGCCGCTGGCCACGTACATGATGGGGCTGCCGCCGCCACCGCCGGTGAACATCAGGGCCATCGCGGCCCCGCCGGCCGCCATCGGCATGAAGGTGAGCACCTGCGTGAAGCCCGCGGAGGTCGTCTCGGGGATCTCCGGGGGCGACTCCAGCAGGATCTCGCCGCGCGGCGGCGCGGGGGGTGGCCGGCGCTCGGGGCGCCGGACGACGACAATGCCCACGTCGCTCCATCGTCAGGGCAGCCCGTCCCGCCGAACCCCGGAGCCGGCTCCGGGGGACGTCGTGCCGGCCTGCCGAACGTACCGGCCCGTCCACGGGAGCGGGTCGATGATCTGGCGGGTCGAGTCTCCCAGAAAGGGCTCCTCATGTCGCGAACATGAAATGTCTACACTCGTCCTAATCTGGTCCCGCTACGGTATCCGCGTGACCTCAAAGGAGCCGGCGTGACGCTCAACCCGACGGCCAGGCCCCCGCTCGGCCCGGGAGGCCCCAACGGCGCGGGCGGGCCGGGGGCCGCCGTGGAGCCGAACGGGTCGCCCGTCGCCGTGCTGCGCACGCCGGGTTCCGCCGTCGCGCTGAGCCGCGTCACCATCGTGACCCCGCGCAAGCGCATCGACCTCGCGGTGCCCTCCGACCTGCCGCTCGCGCACGTACTGCCCAACCTGCTGACCGCCGCGGGCGAGAGCGGCGACGACGCCGCGCACGCCACCACCGGATGGGTGCTGCAACGCGTGGGCGGCCCGCCTCTCGACCTGGACGCCAGCATGAACGGCCTGGCGGTGCGCGACGGCGAGGTGCTGTACCTGCTGCCGCGCCCCTCCGAGCTGCCCGAGGCCGTCTTCGACGACGTCGCCGACACCATCGCCACCGGCATCAAGGAGCGCTCGGGCCGGTGGAGCCCGTCGCACACCCGGACGGCGGGCCTGAGCGTCGCGATGGCGTTCCTGCTCTGCGGTGCGCTGGCCCTGACCGTGGCCGGGCCGCCCTGGCGGCTGACGAGCATCGTGGCCGGCGTCATGGCCCTGCTGCTCGTCGGCGCGGGCGCCGCGCTGTCCCGCGCGCTCGGCGACGCGGGCGCCGGGGCGGCGATCGGCTACGCCGCCCTGCCGTACGCGTTCCTGGCCGGCCTGTTCGCGCCCGCCAGGAACGTGGGCATGCTGTGGGTCGGTTCGCCCAGCCTGCTCGCCGCGTTCGCGATGAGCGCGCTGGCCGCCACCGTCGCGGGCTGGGCCGTCGCCGAGGGCCTGCCGTACTACTTCGGCGTCATGCTCGCCTGCCTGTTCGGCGCGGCCGGGGCGGCCGTCACGATGGTGTGGGACACGCCCTCGGCGGGTGTGGCGGCGCTGGCCGTCTCCATCGTTCTGGCCTGCACTCCGCTGGTGCCCACGCTCTCCTTCCGGCTCGCGCGGCTGCCGCTGCCGTCCGCGCCGCAGAACGCCGAGGAGCTGCGCAGCGACCAGCAGGTCCTGGACGGGCCGGACGTCAAGAAGCGCGCCGTGGAGGCCGAGCGGTTCGCCACCGGCCTGGTCGCCGGGGTCGCGCTGGTGGCCGTCGCGGCCGAGGTGCTGCTGCTCGGCGCCCCCGGGTGGGTCGCGCGGGTCATGCAGATCGTGCTCGCGCTGGCCCTGATGATCCGCGCCCGGGTGTTCCTCGGCGTGGGCCAGCGACTGTGGCTGCTCGGAGCCGGCGCGGGCGGCCTCGCCCTCTTCCTGCTCGCGGTGGGCATGTCCAGCCCCACCGCCGCCCTCCTGATGACCCTGACCCTGCTGGGCCTCGCGGCCGTCGCCGCCGGCATGGGCCTGTTCCTCCCCCAGAACCGCCCCACCCCCTTCTGGGGCCGCGCGGGCGACGTCGTGGAGTTCCTCCTCATCCTCGCCCTCTTCCCCCTGGCCCTAGGCGTCCTGGAGGTCTACGCCTGGATCCGCGGCCTAGCCGGCTGACCCCGGGCCAGGGCCGGGGTCGGTCATGGTGCGGGTGACGTCCTCCAGCCACTGGTGGGCGGCGTCGCCGTCGAGTGGGGGGAGGTCGTGGCCCATGGCGTCGCGGAGCAGGTCCTCGCCGGCGCGCGCGGCGGCGAGCTGCGCCGCGCGTACGGCTTCGGTGACGGCCTCGGAGACGGCCCGGCTGTCGAGGCGCATGGCGCGCGGGTCGATCGTCACCGTCTGTACGCGGCCACCGCTGTCCACGACCGCGCTCACCAGACCGCCGGCCGCCTCCCCCTCGCCCGTGACCTCCCGCAGCTCGCCGAGCACGCCGCCGAGGCGCCGCACCGCCTCCCTGCTCTGCTCGGCGACGCGGTCGAAGTCCTCCAGGCGGAAGTCGTCGGGGTCGAACACTAGGGCCGCTCCTGTCGTCGTGATCCCTGTGGCCGTCGGCTCGTCGTGATCCCTGTGGCGTCGGCGCACGCTCAGGAGCCGTAGGGCTCCGGCAGTTCCTTGCGGGGCTCGCGCCATTCGAAACCCGCCGACGGCGGCAGGCCGCCGCCCGGGGCGGGAGGCTGGAACGGCGGGAGGCCGCCGGGGTCGATCGCCGCCTTGGTGAAGTCGACCTTCGCGTCCCGCGTCGGCCGCAGGTTGTACATCTGCACGTACGCCTTGCCGGCGAAGTACACCGACATCCCGCCGGCCACCGCCGAGACGACCTTGGCGAGCATGCCGGTGGCGCCGGCGATGACGCTGTTGGCCACGAAGCCGAGCATCTGCAGGCGGGCGTACCCCGCCGCCGCGTACGGCGTCGTCAGCATGGCGGCCGCGACCGCCACCCCGGCGAGCAGGGCCGCGGCGACCCGGGCCAGGGCCAGCCAGTACGCGCGGTAGGCGTCGCCCAGCTCGTCCACGATGCCCGCAGTGGTCTTCACGTAGTTGCGCAGCGTCTCCAGGGCCTCCTGGTACCGCTCGACGGCGTCCATGAAGGCGTCGTGGTCGGCGGCGATCCAGCCGTCCTTGCCCTTCTCGCCGAGGTTGCGGACGAAGCTCTTGTTGGCCGTGTCCAGGCGGGCGTGGATGGAGTCCCAGTTGTTGTAGGCGTCGGCCATCCCGGGGACGTTGGCGACCGCGGTGCCCGCCATCGCGATCCCCACGGTCAGCGGGCGCGACAGCAGGGCCGCCTTGCGAAGGTCGTCGAGGACCGACGCGGCGCTGCCGCCCGCCATCCTCAGGGAAGGCCCGTACGGCCCAGCCGGCATGGTGGAGACTCCTGTCGGTGGTGAGTGCGTGGGGTGCGGACGTGACGGCGGGCGCTCAGGCGTAGACGACGGCCGAGGCGTCCTCGGCCGCCCGCCAGTTGGCGCGCGCCGTCTCCAGGCTGACGGTCCAGCCCTCCAGCACCGTCACCGCCTCGGAGAACTTCTCGCGCACGTCGTCCTGCACGTCGCGGTAGCGAAGGCCGATCACCAGCTCGCCCAGCACGCCCCAGCCGGGGAACCCGACGGTGGTGGTGTCCACCAGGGCGCGCCACTCCTTGACGGCCGGGATGACGTCCGCGTCGATCTCGTCGATGATGCTCTGGATCGCCGCCGACGTGACATACCTCGCCTGAACCATGCCGCCTCCGTGTCAGATGTCGCCGCCTGATGTCTTACCAGCCCTTCCGAACCGATCGAGCGGTGTGCCGTATTTGTTCATCCCGACCTACACGACCGGAAACTTGGAGGATGATCACTGTTCATGGTCCGCGCGAGGCCCCGCGACGGCTGTAGGGTTCCTCGATGGCGGCGTCCCGGCGGCGACGGAGGTTGAGAAACACGTGACCGAGTTCGGCGACTTCGCGAACATCGATGTCGACAAGCTGCTGACCGGAGCACAGCAGCAGTTCGCCCGCATGGAGGAGCTCCAGTCGCGCATGGGCGAGCTGGTGGGCCGGGCGCAGGACAAGGACAGGCTCGTCACGGTCGAGTACGCGGGGGACGGCCTGCGTGAGCTCGAGATCAACCCCCGGGCGATGCGCATGGCGTCCGCCGACCTCGCCGACCTGATCAAGACGGTCACCCAGGACGCCACCCGCGACCTCCAGGGCAAGACGAACGAGCTGATGGAGGAGATCTTCGGCAAGGACGACAACCCGATGAAGCTCCTCAACGACCCCGAGGCGGCGATGGCCGGCGCCCGCGAGGCCGAGGCCACCTACAACCGCGTGCTCGACGACGTCATGGGCGAGCTCGACCGCATCCGCCGCCGCCTCGACCTCTGAGGCCACCGGGCCACCGGCTACGCGGGGCCGGGCGCCCGCGCGGCGTGCCCCACGGCATCAGCCGCCGCCGCTCGGGGTGGGGGGACAGGTAGTCGTGCACGCGCCCGGCGTAGCCGGGCAGGTGGGTGGGGTCCATCTGGGTGGCCTCGGCCAGCGCCGAGAGGTCGGTCGGCTCCTCCCAGGCCGAAACAGAGGGTTCCTTCGTGGGCGAGCCGCTGGCGGCCCCTGGCCGGGGCCAGGGCGCTCGCGTCAGCGCACAGTCCCGTGCGACGGCGAGGTCGCAACCAGCCGGTGGAGCGGCACGCTAGCCAGATGGCTCCGTGATGTCTGACACGTGGAAAACCGACGCGTTCGGATCGGAGGCCGACCGGGCGGGTACGCGGCGGTGTGCGTCGGCGAGCAGGGTGTGCATGGCGCCGCGGAAGATCTCCGCCTGTAGCGGGCCGATGAAGGCGGTGTGCCCGAACACCTCCAGGACCACGAGGCCGTGCAGGTGTCCCCAGGCGCTGACGAACAGGGCGGCGGCCTGCGGCGGAAGCCCGCCGACCGCTTCCGGCGGGAGTCGCTCGAAATGTTCGCGCAGCGCGGGGCTCAGTGGCGGTACGTCCACGCGGGCCAGTTGCTCGCGGGTGAACGTGCCGAACAGCGCTTCGAGCAGGAGGGCCGCCAGCCTGCGGGGGCCGGCGATCGTACGGCCGTCGGCGGGTGCCTCGTAGTGCAGCAGTGGTGTCCCGTAGATGAGCTGGAACCGGGCGGGGTTGTCGAGGCCCCAGCTCCGGAAGGCTTCCGCGCCGGCGATGAACCTCGGCGGGTCGTCCTGCCGCGGCGTGGTCTCGAGGGCCGACTGCACGGCGTCGGCGAGGTCGTGGTACGCCTCGGCGATCAGCGCCGTGACCAGCTCGTCGCGGCTGGGGAAGTAGTGGTAGAGCGCCTGCACCGTCATCCCGAGGCCGCGGGCGACCGATCGCAGGGACAGGCCCGCGGGGCCGTGCAGCGCGATCTGTTCCTGCGCCGCGTCGAGGATCTCGCGGGTGGCGGCGGCCCGCCGGCGCAGGCGGAGCGGTGTCGGGCCGACATCGGGCGGGGTGGGGGCGTCCGTCATGCCGACACCGTACTGACTGTCTGACACTGTTAGGTAAATCTGGCACTGCCAAATCCGAGCCCACGTCGTTAGCGTCGTGTCCCGGCCGCCACCGGCTTGTGTCGCGGCCCATGACCGAGCGCCGAGACCACTCGTCATCCAAGGAGAAAATCCGTGCTTCTCACTGTCATCAAATTCAACGTCCGCCCCGGGCAGGAAGCGGCGTGGCTGTCGCTGATCGACGACGTCACCCAGGCCACCCGGGCCGAGCCGGGCAACGTGCTGGTGGAGTGGTCCAAGAGCGTGACCGACCCGCAGCAGTACACGGTGGTCGAGGGTTACACCGACTCCGAGGCGATCGGCGTACATACGGACTCCGAGCACTTCAAAGCGGCGATGGCCGGCCTCCCGGACCTGATCGCCGGCACCCCTGAGATCATCAGCGGCCACGTAGAGCAGGACGGCTGGAGCCCGATGCCGGGTGCCGGCCCGCACCCGCAGTGAGCAAGCCCTCCTCTCACAACAGGAGTCGTCATGATCACCAAGCCGATGTCCGGCTCCGTCGCCGGCCGCCCGTCCGCCGTGGCGGATCGGATCGGGCGCACCCTGATGGCCGTCGACGCGGTCGCGACGCTCGTCGCGTTCGTGAACGGGATCCTCCTCATGAACAACGTAGCCGACGACCGCGTCATCACCGAGGCCTGGCGGACGCTGGCCTATGTCGTCTTCGCGGGAATCTGGGTGATACTCGCCGTCGCGCCGCGCAGGCAGTGGGGCCTGTGGGAGCTGCTGCTCTTCCACAAGGGCGCGATCACCGTCTACTGCTTCGTCATGTGGGACAAGCCCGACGCGGTGCAGACCGCGTTCATCGACCTCTTCGTCGTGGTGACGACCGCGGTGGCGTACGTGCTCTGCCGCGGCTGGACCAGTTGGCGGACCGCGGCCTCGGCCGGGTGAGGTGAGCCGAGCACATCGCCGGTGATGGCTCGCAGGACCTCGCCGCTATTCACCCTCTACCGCGCCCTCGCAGCCCACGACCGAACCCCGGCATCGACCAACCGAGCGATGCGACTGCTCACCAGCCTCCGTCCCGGGTCCGTCCCCGGCGGAGCTACCCGTCAGCAGAATCCCGGGCCCTTATGGTCGACGACGACAGACGCGCCGCCATTCTCGCCCGGCGCCAAGCGCGGCGAGTCCATCCGTACCATCGCCGCCGGAGGCGCAGTCTGCGTCGGCGTCGTCCACGAACTCCTCGCGGAGTCCGGCGTCGATGGCGACTCCAGGCAGTTGCGGGTATCGGGCGGCGAGTCCTTCCGCTCCTTGTCGGTCAGCTCCTCCCAGGCCGAAACAGAAAGTTCCTTCGTGGGCGAGCCCCTGGAGGCCGACCCCGCCCGGCGCGGGAGCGCTACTTCGGGGGCAGGCCCGGCACCGTCGGCTGGCCGGGCGCGGCGGGGGCGCCGGGCAGTCCGGGGACGGCCGGGTCACCCGGCAGGCCCGCGAGCCCGCCGCCGAGGTTCAGGTTGGCCTGCGTGAACATCGGGATGCCGGAGCCGTTGGCGTTCATGCCCTTCTGCTGCAGCTCCATCTGCTTGCCCTGGTTCCACATCTGGATGGCGAAGAACAGGCCCGTCGCGACGCCGAGCGCCACCAGCTTGCGCTTCTGCGCCAGCGCCACGATCTTGTGCAGGCCCGTGGCGATGGCGCCCGCCGCGGCCTGCGCCGGGGCCGCGCCCACCCCGGTCGCCATGGCGGCGGCCACGGCGCCGACGAGCGCGAGCAGGATGCCGCCCACCGCGAAGACCATGACGGCGAAGGCGAAGTACAGGTTGGCCATGTTCTCCATGCTGTCGCCCATGCCCTTGTGGATCTCACCGCCCTTCGCCAGCTCCTGCTTGAACAGGGTGACGCTGCTCTCGAAGGCCGCGCGGTCCTCGGCCGTCCACTTGTCCTCCGGAACGCTCCCGGCGAGCTTGGTCAGCTCGGCGCCCAGGGTCTGGAAGTCGGCGGCGACGCTGTGCCACTCCTTGGACGCCTTGTCCATCTCACCGGGGTTGGACACCGAGGCGCCGGCCAGCAGGAAGATCGGCCATCCGCGCGGGTTCAGGACGGAGAACGCGCCGATCCCCGCGAGTCCCACGGTGTAGAGGGTCGTACCGCTCTCGTAGCTCATGTGCGGTCTCCGTTACTTCGTCGGGGTGGTGCTCGCGTTCTCGGCCATGGACCACGTCGTCGCCGAGACGTGGAGGTTCTCCTTCCACTGGGTCAGCGTCGCTCGCCCCTCGCGCAGGAAGCCGGCGGAGCTGTCGCGCACCTGGTTGTGCGCGCCGGCGATGCCGAGGCCGATCACGCCGAAGCCGGGGAAGCCGACGTTGATGTGGCTGGTCTTCTGCCGCGAGCCCTCCATCTTCGCGCCGGCGCTCGTTTCGATGGTGTCGCCGAGCGTGCGGATCGCGGCGGGGTCGGCCTTGCGGGTCACCCCGGCGTTCGGCGGCGCCGGGACGACCGGCTGCGGCACCGGCACCCTGGTGCTCCCCGTGCCTCCCCCGCCGGACAGGTCGGGAATCGCGGGCCCGCCCGTCCCCGAGCCGCCCCCGGGCGGAGCCGGCACCCCTCCACCGCCGCCCTGCGGCAGATCGGGGATACCCGGGTCGCCGCCCTGCGGGACGTTCGGGTCGGGCAGCGGCGGCGCTGACGGATCGGGCACGCCGGGGTCGCCGGGCTGTCCGGGCAGGTCGGGGTCGGGCACGCCGGGGACCGAAGGGTCGGGGGACGGCGGCAGGTTCGGGTCGGGCACCTCGGGAACGCCGGGGCCCGGCGGGTCGGGCAGCTCCGGGACGTCCGGCTCCAGCGGGCCGGGGCCCTGCGGGTCGCCGGGATCGAGAGGGCCGGCGGGCGGCACGTTCGGATCGGGGACCTGGCCGTCGGGGCCCTCGGGGGTGTCCGGCCCGTTCACCGGGTAGAGCGGGTCGGTGACCACCGGCTCACCGGGCGGGACGGAGTTCCCGCCGTCGGGCGCGTTCGGCCCGGGGAACACCGGATCGGCGTAGACCGGCCCGTCGCCGCCCCCCGACGACCCGCCGCCGTCCGGCGCGTTCGGCCCCGGGAAGACGGGATCGGCGTAGACCGGTCCGTCGGCTCCACCCGACGACCCGCCGCCGTCGGGCGCGTTCGGCCCCGGGAACACCGGATCGGCGTAGACCGGCCCCCCGGCCCCGCCATCGGGGGCGTTCGGCCCGGGGAAGACCTGGTCGGCGTAGAAAGGCCCGTCCGCGCCGCCCGGCGGGCCGGCCGGGCCCTGCGGTTCGACCGGGCCCGCGTCGCCGGAGGGGTTCGGGTTGATCACCTGAACGCCGAAGGGGCCGCCGTCGAGCCCGCCGCCCGTGCCGTCGGCGGCCGGAGGCGCGCCGCCGGGCCCGCCGAACGGATGGGAACCGCCGTCACCGGGCGCCGGCGCGTTCGGGCCGACGCCGTACAGCAGGGAACCGCCGCCCTCCTGGTGGGGCCCGCCCGGCCCTCCGGCGAGCAGCGAGCCGCCGTCGCCCTGGAACGACGGGCCGGCCGGCCCGTCGTGGGCCGAGTACGCCGCACCGCCCGGCGCGGGGACGCCCCCGGCGTCCGAGCCGCCGTCGGGCACCGCGTATGGGCCGCCCGAGACGGACGCGGGCCCGCTCGCGCCCTCACCGCCCGGGCCCGCCGTCGCGGACGCCTCTCCGTTGAGCAGTGCTTCGATGCCCCGTCGCTCGCCCACCTTCGCCCCCGTCCCGCACGCGTCACCACGTGATCCACCGTGATCCCGCAGACTAGCCCAGCGCCCGCGGGACCGTACAGGAAGCGGCCGAGCCCCGTCTACCGCCCGCGCGGGGCGCGACGGCGCTCCTATGCTGTCGGCGACGACCCGCCAGGCAAGGCAGAGGTGGCATGCAGACCCGTCGTGATCTCTACCAGGCGCATCGCCTGATGATGCAGCGCCTCGGCATGGCCCTGCTCCAGGCCGAGCCCGACGTGCCCGAGTCGCCGATGCGCAGGCACAACGTCGCCATGTTCTGCGGCGTACTGGTGGCGGTGCTGGTGACGGCCGCCTTCGGCATCTGGGGCCTGCTCAGGCCTGGCGGCGCCACCGCGCTCACCGAGCCCGGCACGCTGATCGTCGAGGAACAGACCGGCGCGACGTACGTCTACAGCCAGCCGGAGTCCAAGCTCATCCCGGTCGCCAACTACACCTCCGCGCGCCTGCTGCTCGACAGCGCGAACGTGACGGTGCGCTCGGTGTCGACGGCCTCCCTGGCGGGGTTCACCCGGGGCACGCTGGTGGGCATCCCCGGCGCGCCCGACTCGCTGCCCGACCGCGAGAAGCTGGTGCGCGGCCCGTGGTCGGCCTGCGTGGCCGAGGCCGTGGAGCCGAACGGCACACGCAGGCCGTACGTCTCGCTGATCGGCGGCATGGACGTCGGCGGCGCGCCGTTCGGCGGCGGCGCGATGATCGCCGACGACGGCCAGCAGGCGTGGGTCATCCTCGCCAACCGGCGCATGCGGGTGAGCGAGCAGGGGGTGCGCGCCCTCACCGCCGAACGGCCCCGCCAGGTGCCCGCCACCTGGCTCAACGCGCTGCCCATCGGCCCCGACTTCGCCTCGCCGCCCGTCCAGGGGCGCGGACGCCGGGTCCCGGGCCCGGAGGGCCGTCCGTCCCTGGTCGGGCGTGTCTACACCGTGCCGCCGGTCACCGGCGGGGAGGCCCGCTGGTACGTGCTGCTGCGCGACGGCCTGGCCGCCGTCACCCAGACGCAGGCCACGATGCTGCTGCAGGACCCGGCGAGCAAGGCCGCGTACGGCAGGTGGCGCGTGCGGGCGGTGGAGCTGGACGCCGCCCGGGCCAACGCCTTCCCCCAGTCGGGCACCAGCCTGGCGGCCGAGGGCCTGCCGGCCACCATGCCGAAGATCCAGATGCCCGACCCGGCGGTGCCGTTGTGCGCCGTCTACACCGACACGGCCAAGGGGTCCGCGCGGGCGCGGCTCACCGTCGGCGGACGCCTGCGCATCCCGGTCCCGCCCGCCGCCGCCTCCACGCAGGACCATGTCGACCAGGTGATGCTGCCGCCGGGCGGCGCGGTGCTCGCGGGCCTGCTGCCCGGGGAGGGTCAGCTCGGCGCGGTGCAGAACTTCTCGCTCATCACCGACCAGGGACGCCGCTTCGCCCTGGCGTCGGGCGAGCTGCTGGCGAAGCTCGGTTACGACCTCGGCGACGTGGCGCCGCTGCCGGCGCACCTGCTGCATCTGATCCCGGAGGGCCCGGCGCTCGACCCGGTGGCGGCCCGGATGCCCGTGCCGGTCGCGCAGAGTGGCGCTATCGCGCAGTGACAACCCCTGAGGCGAGCGATGCTCAGAAACGTTACTGACTCGCAACACGTCCGCTGGTCACTATGTGGGGATTGATCCTAGTGTTTCTGTTGATCAGCATCGCGGGGGCCGACGATGCGTTCGGCGTGGCCGGCCACCGTGCAGAAGCCAGGCCAGCCATGGAGGTATTCCCGTGGGCCAGCAGACCGCTGCGAACCTTCCCCAGATCGTCGAGTCTTCGAAGAAGACCGACACAGCGCACCAGATGATCGGCAGCATCCAGACCCAGCTCCAGGGCCACGTCGCCGACCTCCGCTCCGGCTGGGGCGGCCAGTCGGGCATGGCGTTCGAGAGCGTGTACAGCCAGTGGAACACCGAGCTGGGCACCGTCCTGCGCGAGCTGCAGAACCTGGCGGTGAAGCTGCGCGAGGTCGAGGCGCGCTACCGCTCCACGGAAGAGGACCAGGCCGCCGCGGCCAACCGCGTCCTGTCCGCCAACATCAACAACTGACCCGACCTCCACCGAGAGACGGAGATCACCATGGCGATCAACAACGACGTCGACCGCACGCTGGTCAACTTCGGGAGCATGGCGACCGGCGCCCAGGACTTCGCCCGCCAGTGGCAGGCGATGGAGGGCACGCTCCAGCAGCTCGAGACCGACCTCGACCGCCTGCTCGGCGAGTGGGACGGCGACGCCCGCGCCGCCTACTGGACCGCCCGCGGCCAGTGGGACGCCGCGTCCGGGCGCATGGCCGCGCTGCTCAAGCAGCTCGGCGCCGTGATCGAGCTCGGCCACGAGAACTTCTCCCTCGCGGAGAAGGCCAACGTCACGATGTTCGACGGCAGGTGACCGCGAGCCGCCTCGGGCGGCCTCGCGGCTCCGGCCGCCCCGGCACCGGCCTATTCGGGGGATGTGGCGGGGTGACAGCTAAGGGGAACACCAGATGGGCAACGGGAACGGCAACGGCAGGAGCGCGTTCAAGTACGAGGGCTTCCATCTTGACAAGGACTGGCCGGGGGGCGCGGGCGGCGACACCATCGACATCGAGCCCAATCCGGTCAAGAACCTGCTCAAGGCCCTGGAGGAGGACGTCGAGATCCTCAAGGGCGTGCGCGCCGGCACTCCGGGGCACCTGCGTGCGTACGGCAAGGTGACCTCGGCCCACGTCGGGGAGTGGGACGCGGCGCAGGCTCTCGGCATGGTCTTCAACCAGGGGCACATGGCCATGACGGCCAGCTACGACAAGCTGGTCGCCCAGTACGAGGCCGCCATCGTGGTGATCAAGGCCGCCGTGGCCAACATCGAGAAGGCCGAGGCATCCAGCGACGTCGGCCTGCAGAACCTCACATAGTCGACAGCCAAGCGATGGGTCGATATGGGCCGCATTAACGAAATTCAAGCCATCAGGGCCGGCACGGCCGCGCCGCACGGGGACCCCAGCACGTACGGCGGCGTCGAAAGCGTGCGCAGGAAACTCCAGAACACCGACCCGGACGGGGTGACACAGGCCGGGGAGGCGTACCTCCAGGCGGCGGGCAAGCTGGAGAGCACGCTGTTCCTGCTGGAGTCGGTGGCCGGGACGCTGAACGGCTACTGGAAGGACAAGTCCGCCCAGCAGGTGCAAGGGGCGCTGCAACTGCTGCACGGGTCGGCCCGCGAGCTCGCCTACCGGGCGCGGGAGGTCGGCGCGGCGCACAAGGACTACGCCGACGAGCTGCGCACCGCGCGGGAGAACCTGCCCGACAGCGGCGTGTTCACCTTCGACGACGACTTCGCCGCGTACAGCAAGGGTGCGATCGCCATGGTCGCCGACGGCGGCACGCCGTTCAGCAGCCAGTCGGACAACGACAAGGCGCGCCAGCACCTGGAGAATCTCAACAACCGCATCGTGGCCGTCTACCGGACGCTGCCGGACACCGTCACCACGGTGCTGCCGGCGCCCGGGCCGGTGACGACGCCACCGGTGCTCCCGGTGGACTACCCGGCCAACCCCTACGGCACCGGCCCGGGCGGCGGCGGGTACGGCACCGGCGGGATGCCCGGCTACAGCGGGGGCTCCGCAGGCTCCGGGGGGTACGGCGGTTCGAACGCCGCCTTCCCCGGCGGGACCTACCCCGGTGGCACCGGCGGCGGCAGCGGCGGGGACGGCACGGGCCTTCCCGGCGGGGGCCTTCCCGGCGGCACCGGCGGCGGCGACGGGACGGGGCCCGGCGGCGTCGGCGACGGCACCGGGGGCACGGGCCCCGGCGGCGGCACGGGCCTTCCCGGCAACGGGCTTCCCGGCGGCGGGAACGGCGCGGGAACCGTGCCGCCCGGGGGGCTCGACCCCAACGACCCGCGCCAGACCGACCTGGCGGGCGTCAACCCGCCCGGCCCCAACGGCACCGGGCTGCCGCCCGGCGGGCTCACCACGCCCACCGGCCTCAACGGCGTCCCCACGACGAGCCTGAACACGCCGCCCGGCCTGAACGGGCCGCTCGGCAGCGGGCCGCTCGGCAGCGGGCCACTGGGCACCGGGCCACTGGGCACCGGGCCACTGGGCACCGGGCCGCTCGGCTCCGGCGGCCCCCTGGGCGCGGGCGGCGCGTCCTACGGCGGCGCCGGCGCGGCCGGCGCCGCGGGGCAGGCGCTCGGGGCCAGGGGCGGCCTGGGCGGGGCGCCGATGGGCGGCATGCCGTTCATGCCCATGGGCGGCGCCGGCGGCGAGGCCAACCAGGAGCGCGAGCGCTCCACCTGGCTGACCGAGGACGAGAGCGTCTGGGGCGGCGACGACCCGGTCGCCCCGGCCGTGATCTGCTGAACCAAGGCGGGCCCTTCCCGAAGGCGGGGCCCGGGCACCGCACGACCGTGTGAACGCCAAAGGGTGCCTCACCTGCGAACCGCAGGAGAGGCACCCTTTCTTGACGTGCCGGACCCGGCCGGAGAGCCGGCCGGGGCCGTCACGCGTCCCCCCGGCCCTGACGGCGCCCGCGAACCCCTTCCGGTGCGCCGTCCCCCCACTACCGGCGCCCCGAGCCGATGGGCGCCTGAGAAGAACTTCCCACCGGTCACTTGCAAACCACTTGACGAACCATTGCACGCGGGGCCGGCGGCCGGGATCAGTCGTGCTCGGCGGAGGCGGAGACCTGCAGCTCGTCGGCGGGGGTGGCGCGGTGGACGACCACCGTGCTGATGCGGTTGCGGCGCCCGGCCGTGCTCTCGGCCGTCAGGCTCAGGCCGTCCACGGTGGCCTGGGAGCCGGCGATGGGCACCCGGCCGAGCGCGTGGGCCAGCAGGCCGCCGACCGTGTCGACGTCGTCGGCCTCCAGCTCGATGTCGAACAGCTCGGCCAGTTCGTCGACCGACAGGCGGGCGGTCACCCGGGCCCCGCCGTCCTCCAGCCACTCGACCCTCGGCGCCTCCTGGTCGTACTCGTCGGTGATCTCCCCGACGATCTCCTCCAGGACGTCCTCGATCGTGACCAGGCCCGCCGTGCCGCCGTACTCGTCGATGACGACGGCCAGGTGGATCTGCCGGGCCTGCATCTCGCGCATCAGCTCGTCGATGGGCTTGCTCTCGGGCACGTAGGTCGCCGGGCGCATCAGCGACCCGACCTTCTCCTGGTCGGCGTCGTCGTCCCCCGCCTCGTGCATGCGGCGGACGATGTCCTTCAGGTAGGCGATGCCGACGACGTCGTCCTCGTTCTCGCCGACCACCGGGATGCGAGAGAAGCCGCTGCGCAGCGCGAGCGAGAGCGCCTGGGAGAGGCTCTTGCCGCGTTCGATGAACACCATGTCGGTGCGCGGCACCATCACCTCGCGCACGAGGGTGTCGCCGAGCTCGAACACCGAGTGGATCATCTGGCGCTCGTCGGGCTCGATGACGCGGCGCTCCTCGGCGAGGTCGACCAGGTCGCGCAGCTCGGCCTCGGACGTGAACGGGCCCTCGCGGAAGCCCTTGCCCGGGGTCAGCGCGTTGCCCAGCAGGATCAGCAGCTTGGGAAGCGGCCCGAAGATGCGGGTCAGCCCGTACACGATCGGCGCGCTGGCCAGCGCCACCGGCTCGGCGTGCTGGCGGCCGAGGGTGCGCGGCGAGACGCCGACGATGACGTAGCTGATCAGGATCATGACGCCGGCGGCGAGGGCGTAGGCCTGCCCCTCGTCGCCGAACCAGTCGATGAACAGCAGCGTGGCGATCACCGTGGCCCCGAGCTCGCAGCTCAGCCGCAGCAGGAGCAGCAGGTTGAGGTAGCGGGGCGGGTCGGCGACGATCGCCTGCAGCCGCAGCCCGCCGCGCCTGCCCTTGCGGGCGAACTCCTCGGCGCGCACACGCGAGATGCGTGCCAGGGCGGTCTCGGCGCTGGCGAGCAGTCCGCCGACGACGATCAGAAGGGCGGCCGAGATCAGCCACCCGCTGGGGGAACTCACGGCTCCCGCCGCACCTCCCGCCACGCGTCGAGCAGCTCACCCTGAAGGCCGAACATCTCGGCGTGCTCCTCGGGTTCGGCGTGGTCGTAGCCGAGGAGATGCAGGATGCCGTGCGTGCACAGCAGCTCCAGCTCGTCGCCGGCGCTGTGGCCCGCCTCGGCGGCCTGCTTGGCCGCCACCTGCGGGCACAGCACGACGTCGCCGAGCAGGGCGGGGTCGAGCGGGACGTCGGCCTCCTGACGGGCGCCGCCGGCGCCGGGGCGCAGCTCGTCCATCGGGAACGCCAGGACGTCGGTCGGCCCGGGCTCGCCCATCCATCGCTCGTGGAGCTCGGACATGGCGGCCTCGTCGACGATCAGCACGGAAAGCTCGGCCAGCGGATGGACGCCCATGCGCCCGAGCACGTGCCCGGCCAGCTTCACGAGCGCGGCCTCGTCGACCGGCACCCCCGACTCGTTGGCCACCTCGATACTCATGGTGTTCGCTATCTCCCCCGCGGGCGCTTGCCGCCCTTGATGGCGTGCGGCTCGGCGGTCGCGAGGTCGTAGCGGCCGTAGGCGTCGACGATGTCGCTCACCAGCTTGTGCCGCACGACGTCCGCGCTCGTCAGCCTGCTGAAATGGATGTCCGGGATTCCTTCGAGGATATCTTGCACGACCTTGAGCCCGCTCTGCTGCCCGCCGGGCAGGTCGATCTGGGTGACGTCGCCGGTGACGACGATCTTGGCCCCGAAGCCCAGGCGGGTGAGGAACATCTTCATCTGCTCGGGCGAGGTGTTCTGCGCCTCGTCCAGGATGATGAAGGCGTCGTTCAGCGTGCGCCCGCGCATGTACGCCAGCGGTGCGACCTCGATGGTGCCCGCCGCCATCAGACGCGGGATGGTGTCGGGGTCGAGCATGTCGTGCAGGGCGTCGTACAACGGCCGCAGGTACGGGTCGATCTTCTCGTACAGCGTGCCGGGCAGGAAGCCGAGCCGCTCCCCCGCCTCGACCGCCGGCCGGGTGAGGATGATGCGGTTGACGTCCTTGGCCTGGAGCGCCTTCACGGCCTTGGCCATCGCCAGGTAGGTCTTGCCGGTGCCCGCCGGGCCGATGCCGAACACGATGGTGTGCCGGTCGATCGCGTCGACGTACCGCTTCTGGTTGACGGTCTTCGGGCGGATCGTGCGGCCGCGCGACGACAGGATGTCCAGGGACAGCACGTCGGCGGGCTTGGCGGAGCTCATGCGCAGCATCGCGATGCTGCGCTCGACGGCGTCGGTGGTGAGCTGGGCGCCGGAGCGCACGATCTCGACCATCTCCTCGAAGAGGCGCACGACCAGGCCGCTCTCCTCAGGGCCGCCGCTGATGGTGATCTCGTTGCCGCGGACGTGGATGTCCGCGCGGAACGCGCCCTCGATGACCCGCAGCAGCTCGTCACGGGAGCCCAGCAGGGTCACCATCGGATGCTCGTCAGGGATGACCACCTTCGCCTGCGTGCGGGACGGCCCCTTGCTCCGCGGCGGATCGCTGGTCTTGGCGCCGTTCGGCGCGCTGCGGTTTTCGTTTGACTCGGACATGGGCGGCCCTGCGGCCTGTTCGCCTCCCGGCCTAACTCTCTGGTTGTCGCGCCTCTCGCGGCGCCGGCCCCTCATGCTCTCGCATCGGGCCCCGCCGCGCCGCTCGTTAAAGCCCATGTTATCCGCCCGTGCCCACGCGGGCGGCGGGGCGGACGGCTCAGCCCGGGGGCCAGGTGAGACCCCTGCCCCCCAGAACGTGCGCGTGCACGTGCGGGACGGTCTGACCGGCGCCCGGGCCGGTGTTGAACACCAGGCGGTAGCCGGTGTCGGCCACCCCCTCCTGGACGGCGACCGCGTGGGCCGTCGCGAGCACCTCGCCGGCCAGCCCGCCGCCGGCGCCGCCGAGCGCGGCGGCGTCCTCGTGGTGGGCCTTGGGCACGACCAGCACGTGCGTCGGAGCCTGCGGGTCGACGTCGCGGAACGCCAGCGTGCGGTCGGTCTCCAGGACGACCGTCGCCGGGATCTCCTTGGCGACGATCTTGCAGAAGAGGCAGTCGGTCACGCCCGAATGGTAGCCACCTCTGTTGCCAATCGGTAATACCGACTGGGCCCCGGCCGATGATCCTCGCGGATAGGGTTGGTGTGCCACACTTCAGCGACAGAGAGCGGTCAGTGTCGGCGAGGCCACCGGCGAGGACACAACTGGGTCATGCCCCCTAAAGAACCGGCAGAGAGTAAACCCTCTGGGAAGGCCGTGCGTCCAACTGATGTGACCACCGAGACCCTCGTGGCCGAAAGGTCGCTCGGGGCGGTGCCCGTCGGGTGGGATGCCGACATGGCCGTTACGGCGCTCTACAGCGCCCACTATCGGTCCCTTGTGCGTCTCGCCGTTCTGCTGGTTCGCGACAACGCGACGGCGGAGGAAGTCGTGCAGGACACGTTCGTCGCCCTCCATGGGGCGTGGAAACGTCTGCGCGACACCGACAAGGCACTCGCCTACCTGCGCCAGTCGGTCGTCAACCGCTCGCGTTCCGTGCTGCGCCACCGCGCCGTCGTGGAGAAGTACGCCCCCAAGGGGCTGCCCGACGCGCCCAGCGCGGAGAACGGGGCCATCGGCCAGCTCGAGCGGACCGCCGTCATCGAGGCGCTGCGCGGCCTGCCGACCCGGCAGCGCGAAGCCCTGGTGCTGCGGTACTACGGGGACCTCTCGGAGGCGGAGATCGCCGGCGCCATGGGCATCAGCAAGGGCGCCGTGAAGAGCCACACAGCCCGGGGCATGGCCGCCTTACGCACTGTACTGGAGCAATTGTCATGACCGAGTCGCCCGACGACGAGTACGGCGAGGTTCTGCGCCGTGTCTTGCGCGCGGAGGCGGAGTCCGTGATGCCTTCCGCGGAAGGGCTGGGAATCATCCGTGACCGCATAGAACAACGCGGGTCACGCCGGGGCGTGCTCTGGTGGCGCGCCGCCGCTTCGACGGCTGGAGCGGTCCTGGTGGCCGCCACGATCGTGATGATCGTGCCCAACGTCGTCGAGCGCTTCAACGAGGAGCAGCGCTCCATCGTCCCGGTCGAGTTCGACACCGCCCAGCCCGACGAGTCCAGCACGCGCCGCCCGCCGAACGTCGTGGTCCCGCCCGCCACCGGCTCGCCGCGGCCGCTGCCGAGCCCGACGGCCACGCCGACGATGATCCCCTCGCCCAGCCCGAGCGCGACCACCTCGCCGGGCAACGAGTGCGCGCCGGCCCCCGGCGCACCGCCGTGCGCGCCGCCGCCCTCCCCCACCGGCCCGGCCCCGACGGGCACCAAGCCGCCCTGGCCCACCACGCCCGCGCCGAGCCCGTCCACGCCGACGACGACGCACCCGGCGCCGCCCGAGCCCTCCCCCACGTGCAGGCCGAAGAAGTGCCCGTCCGACGAGCCGACGCCCAGCGAGACACCGGCGCCGACCCCGGAGTCCACCACCGACGGCTCCACCACCACCACCGAGACCTCCGCCCCGGAGGAACCGGCCCCGTGACGGCCGCGCCGCCGCGCTCCACCGCCGGGGCCGCTACCAGCGCCCCGAACGGGCCAGCAGGACGGCGGCGGCGGCCACACCGGCCGTGGAGGTGCGCAGCACGGTGGGGCCCAGCAGCACCGGCGCGGCCCCGGCCGCGCGGAACAGGTCGAGCTCCTCGCCGGTGATGCCGCCCTCGGGGCCGACCACCACCACGACGTCGCCCTCGGCCGGCAGCGCCAGCCCCGACAGCGGCCGCTCGGCCTCCTCGTGCAGCACGGCCGCCACCTGCGCCTCGCTCAGGATCTCAGCCACCCGCGCCGTGGTCGCCTGCTCGGCGACGTGCGGCAGGTGGAACCGCCGCGCCTGCTTGCCGGCCTCCCGAGCCGTCGACCGCCAGCGAGCCAGCGCCTTGGCCGCACGCTCGCCCTTCCACTGGGTCACGCTGCGGGCGGCGGCCCAGGGGACGATGACGTCGACCCCGGCCTCGGTCATCATCTCGACCGCCAGCTCTCCGCGGTCTCCCTTGGGCAGGCCCTGGACGACCACCAGGCGCGGCGCGGGCGCGGGGACGGCGCGACGGCCGAGGACCTTGAGCCGGAGCGAGTCTCTGGCGACGTCGGCGACGACGCACTCGGCCACGGCCCCCGCCCCGTCGGTGAGGTCGACGCGCTCCCCCGAGCGCAGCCTGCGCACGGTGGCGGCGTGCCGCCCCTCGGGGCCGGACAGGTGGATCTCCTCGCCGGACAGGTCGCCGGCGAGGAAGACGGGAACGCTCACCCGCGAACCCTAGCGGCCGTTGAAGGCGTCTCTGAGGCGGGAGAAGAAACCCTGCTGGCCCGGGCTGAACTTGCCGGGCGGGCGCTCCTCGCCGCGGAGCTTGGCCAGCTCCTTGAGCAGCTCCTCCTGGGCGGCGTCGAGGCGGTTGGGGGTCTCGACGTTCACGTGGATCAGCAGGTCGCCCCGGCCGGTCTCGTTGAGCCGCTGGACACCGCGCGCGTACAGGGGGATGACCTGGCCCGCCTGGGTGCCGGGGCGGACGTCGATCTCCTCGGCGCCGTCGAGCGTCTCGACGGTCAGGATCGTGCCGAGCGCCGCGGCGGTCATCGGGATCTGCACCGTGCAGTGCAGGTCGTCGCCGCGCCGCTCGAAGATCTCGTGGGGCCGCTCGACGATCTCCAGGAACAGGTCTCCGGCGGGGCCGCCGCCCGGGCCGACCTCGCCCTCGCCGGCGAGCTGGATGTGGGTGCCGTCCTCGACGCCGGCCGGGATGCGCACCTTGATCGTGCGGCGGGTGCGCACGCGCCCGTCGCCGGAGCACTCCTGGCAGGGGTGCTGGATGATCGAGCCGAACCCGCCGCACTGGGGGCATGGGCGCGCGGTCATGACCTGGCCGAGGAACGACCGGGTGACCTGCGAGACCTCGCCGCGCCCATGGCACATGTCGCAGGTGTCGGGGTGGGTGCCGGCCGCCGCACCGGAGCCGTGGCAGACCTCGCACAGGACGGCGGTGTCGACGACCAGCTCGCGGGTGGTGCCGAACCCGGACTCCGCGAGGTCGAGCTCGACCCGGATGGTCGCGTTGCGGCCGCGCCGCGCGCGCGAGCGGGGCCCGCGGGCCCCGGCGCCGCCGCCGAAGAAGGCGTCCATGATGTCGCTGAACGGGAAGCCCGCGCCGAACCCCGCGGCGCCCGCCCCGGCCCCGCCCGGCGAGCCGAAGGGGTCGGCCCCGAGGTCGAACATCTGGCGCTTGCCGGGATCGGACAGGACCTCGTAGGCCTGGTTGATCTCCTTGAAGCGCTCCTGCGTCTCCGGGTCGGGGTTGACGTCCGGGTGCAGCTCGCGGGCCAGGCGGCGGTACGCCTTCTTGATCTCGTCCTGGCCGGCGTCCCGGCGCACGCCGAGGATGCCGTAATAGTCGCGGGCCACCTAGGACCCCGCCAGGATATGGCCGACATAGCGTGCCACTGCGCGCACCGCTCCCATTGTCACCGGGTAGTCCATTCGCGTCGGGCCCAGCACTCCAAGCCGGGCCAGTTCATTGTCGCCCGAACCGTATCCGGCCGCGACGACGGAGGTGCCGTGAAGGCCGGAATAGGGGTTTTCCGAGCCGATCCGCACCATGATGGAGGAATCGCTCGCCTCGCCGAGCAGGCGCATCAGGACGACCTGCTCCTCCAGCGCCTCCAGGACGTCGCGCAGGCCGACGGTGAAGTCCCCGGCGAGGTTGGCCGCGCCGGCGAAGACGATCTTCTCCTCGTGCCGTTCGACCAGGGTCTCCAGCAGCACCGACAGGATGGTGCCCGCCATCTCGCGGTCCTCTTCTGGCAGGCGCGCCTGGAGGTCGGCCAGGGTCTCGGGCACGCGGCTCAGCCCGCAGCCGTCGAGACAGGCGTTGAGCACCGCGCGCAGATGCGCGATGCGGTCCTCCTCCACGGCCTCTGGAAGATCGACCACGCGCTGCTCGACCCGGCCGGTGTTGGTGATCAACACCAGCATGATGCGCCGTTCGGCCAGCGGCACGAGCTCGACGTGCCGCACGGTCGAGCGGATCAGCGAGGGGTACTGCACCACGGCCACCTGCCGGGTGAGCTGGGCCAGCAGCCGCACGGTGCGCGTCACGACGTCGTCGAGGTCGACGGCGCCGGCGAGGAAGGTCTCGATCGCGCGGCGTTCGGCGCCCGACAGCGGCTTGATCTGCGACAGCCGGTCGACGAACAGCCGGTAGCCCTTGTCGGTGGGGACGCGGCCCGCGCTGGTGTGCGGCTGGGTGATGTAGCCCTGCTCCTCGAGCACGGCCATGTCGTTGCGTACGGTGGCGGGTGACACGCCCAGGTTGTGCCGCTCCGCCAGCGCCTTCGAGCCGACCGGCTCGTTGGTGGACACGTAGTCTTCGACAACGGCGCGCAGAACCGCCAGCTTGCGGTCATCGAGCAACGTGCTCACCTCCTGCCTGCGTTCGTGCCTGCGTAAACGCGTGTCTGGCACTCAGTGTTCCCGAGTGCCAAGTGTACGGCTCCGGCCGCCGGGGCGCGAAGACTCGTGCGGGCGACCCCTGTGCGGGCCGGCCGGCGGCGGGGCAGGGGCCGCGCCCTCGGAGTCTCGCTTCCAGGCGGAAACGGCCACCATACCTGCGATGCGCCGTGCGGGACGCCCGTCCACGCCCGCCCTGGGGTGCGTGCCGGGTCACGGCCGCCCGAGGCGTGATCTTTGCTAGCGTGCCCTGCTATGCGGGACTACGGACGTGACGTGCTGGCCGGAGACTGGCGCAGGCCGCTACGCGGGAAGATCCCGCAGGTGGCGGCCGAGCCCGGCCTGGTGGTCGAGGACGCCGAGGGCGGCTTCTGCGGGGCCGTGGTCGCCTGCGACAAGGAGGCCGTCACGCTGGAGGACCGCTTCGGGCGTCGGCGGCTCTTCCCGCTCGCGCCCGCCGCGTTCCTGCTGGAGGGCAGGCCCGTGACGCTGATCCGCCCGGCTCCGCGGGCCGCCGAGTCGCCCTCCCGCAGCGCGTCGGGGTCCATCGCGGTGCAGGGCCTGCGGGCCCGCGTCGCCAGGGAGAGCCGCATCTACGTCGAGGGCGTGCACGACGCCGCCCTGGTGGAGAAGGTCTGGGGCCACGACCTGCGGGTGGAGGGGGTCGTGGTCGAGTACCTGGAGGGTGTGGACGACCTGCCGGCGATCGCCGAGGAGTTCGGCCCCGGCCCCGGCCGCCGGCTGGGCGTGCTGGTCGACCACCTGGTGCCCGGGTCCAAGGAGAGCCGCATCGCCGCCCAGGTGACCTCCCCCCACGTGCTCGTGGTGGGGCATCCGTTCGTCGACGTCTGGCAGGCGGTCAAGCCGTCGGCTGTCGGCATCCCCGCCTGGCCGTCGGTCCCGCGCGGGATCCCCTGGAAGGAGGGCGTCATCGCCGCCCTCGGCTGGCGGGCCGAGCCGCCGGAGGCCTGGCGCCGCATCCTCGGCTCCGTGCGCACCTTCGCCGACCTTGAGCCGGAACTGCTCGGCCGCGTCGAGGAGCTGATCGACTTCGTGACGGCGGAGTAGCCGTCAGGTGAGGTCGCGGATCAGGGCGTCGGCGAGCAGCCGTCCCCTGAGGGTCAGGACGGCGCGGCCCCGGGTGAACGGCTCCGGTTCCAGCAGGCCGTCCCCGAGGGCGCGCGCGACGGCCGTGCGCGCGGCGGGGCGCACGTCGTCCAGCGGGAAGCCGGAGTCCAGGCGGAGCTCCAGCATCAGCCGTTCGACGTAGCGGTCGTCCCGCGACAGCACCTCGCGGGCGTGCGCGGGAGACGACCCGGCCGACAGGCGGGCGGCGTAGGCGGCGGGGTGCTTCACGTTCCACCAGCGGGTGCCGCCGACGTGGCCGTGCGCGCCGGGCCCGACGCCCCACCAGTCGCCGCCGGTCCAGTAGAGCAGGTTGTGGCGGCAGCGGGCCTCCTCGGTGGTGGCCCAGTTGGAGACCTCGTACCAGGAGAAGCCCGCCTCGGCCAGCATCGTGTCGGCGACGGCGTAACGGTAGGCGGCCACGTCGTCGTCGGGCATGGGCAGCTCCCCCCTGCGCACGCGCGCGGCGAGCCGGGTGCCCTCCTCGACGATCAGCGAGTAGGCGGACACGTGGTCGGGCCCGGCGTCGATCGCCGCCGCGAGCGAGTCGCGCCAGTCGGCGCCGGTCTCCCCCGGCGTGCTGTAGATCAGGTCGAGGTTGACGTGCCGGAACCCCGCCTCGCGGGCCTCGCGCACGGCGCGCGCCGGGCGGCCCGGCGTGTGGCGGCGGTCCAGGACGGCCAGCACGTGCTCCTTGGCGCTCTGCATGCCGAAGCTGACGCGGTTGAACCCGCCGGCGCGCAGCTCCTCCAGGTACGCGGCGTCCACGGACTCGGGGTTGGACTCGGTGGTCACCTCGGCGCCGGGCGCCAGGCCGAACTCGGCGTCCACGGCGCGCAGGACGGCCACCAGGTCGCGGGCCGGCAGCAGGGTGGGGGTGCCGCCGCCGAAGAACACCGTGCTCACCGGCAGGTCGGCGTCGCCCAGCACCCGGCGGGCCAGCCGGACCTCCTCGATCGCCGTGCCGGCGTAGTCGGCGCGGGAGGCGCCCGGCCCCAGCTCCGCCGCGGTGTAGGTGTTGAAGTCGCAGTAGCCGCAGCGGGTGACGCAGAACGGCACGTGGACGTAGAAGCCGAACGGGCGCGCGCCGAGCCCGTCGAGGGCGCTGGCGGGCAGCTCCCCCGAGGCGGGCACGGCGTCGCCGTCGAGAAGTACGGAGGGCACGACCCCAGTCTGCCGCCCCGCGCCCGGTGCCCCGGCCGCCCGGGGCCGGGCGGGTTACTTCCTGCCCTTGTCGGCGCCCGCGCCCTCGGTGGACAGCGCGGCGACGAAGGCCTCCTGCGGGACCTCGACCCGGCCGACCATCTTCATGCGCTTCTTGCCTTCCTTCTGCTTCTCCAGCAGCTTGCGCTTACGGCTGATGTCGCCGCCGTAGCACTTGGCGAGGACGTCCTTGCGGATGGCGCGGATGTTCTCCCGGGCGATGACCCGGGCCCCGATGGCCGCCTGGATCGGCACCTCGAACTGCTGCCTCGGGATGAGCTCCTTGAGCTTCTTGGCCATCTCGACGCCGTAGGAGTAGGCCTTCTCGCGGTGCACGATGGCGCTGAAGGCGTCGACGGCCTCGCCCTGGAGCAGGATGTCGACCTTCACCAGATCGGCGTCCTGCTCGCCCGAGGGCTCGTAGTCGAGGGAGGCGTACCCGCGCGTGCGCGACTTGAGCTGGTCGAAGAAGTCGAAGATGATCTCGCCGAGCGGCATCGTGTAGCGGATCTCGACGCGCTCCTCCGAGAGGTACTCCATGCCGAGCAGCGAGCCGCGGCGGCCCTGGCAGAGCTCCATGATGGCGCCGATGTGGTCGGACGGGGACAGCACGGTGGCCTTGACCACCGGCTCGTAGATCTCGGCGATCTTGCCGCTCGGGAACTCCGAGGGGTTGGTGACGACGATCTCCTTGCCGTCCTCCATGATCACCCGGTAGATCACGTTGGGCGTGGTGGAGATCAGCGACAGGTTGAACTCGCGCTCCAGCCGCTCACGGACGATCTCCATGTGCAGCAGGCCGAGGAAGCCGCAGCGAAAGCCGAACCCCAGCGCGGCGGAGGTCTCCGGCTCGTAGACCAGGGCGGCGTCGTTCAGGCGCAGCTTGTCGAGCGCGTCGCGCAGCTCGGGGTAGTCGTCGCCGTCGATCGGGTAGAGGCCGGAGTACACCATCGGCCGCGGGTGCTCGTAGGTGCCGAGCGGCTCGCTCGCCGGGTGGGCGGCGGAGGTCACGGTGTCGCCGACGCGGGCCTGGCGGACGTCCTTGACGCCCGTGATGAGGTAGCCGACCTCCCCGACGCCGAGCGACGCCGACGGCACCGGCTCGGGCGAGATGACGCCGAGCTCCAGCGTCTCGTGGGCGCCGCCGGTGGACATCATCACCGTGCGCTCGCGCTTGGACAGGCTCCCGTCGACGACCCGCACGTAGGTGACGACCCCGCGGTAGGTGTCGTACACCGAGTCGAAGATCAGCGCCCGGGCGGCGGCGTGGGCGTCCCCCACCGGGGCGGGCACCTGCTGGACCACCGTGTCGAGCAGCTCGCGCACGCCCGCGCCGGTCTTGCCCGACACCCGCATGACGTCGGAGGGGTCGCAGCCGATGAGGTTGGCGAGCTCCTCGGCGTACTTGTCGGGCTGGGCGGCCGGGAGGTCGATCTTGTTCAGCACCGGGATGATGTGCAGGTCGGCGTTCATGGCCAGGTAGAGGTTGGCCAGGGTCTGGGCCTCGATGCCCTGGGCGGCGTCGACCAGCAGCACCGCGCCCTCGCAGGCCTCCAGCGACCGCGACACCTCGTAGGTGAAGTCGACGTGGCCCGGCGTGTCGATCATGTTGAGCACGTGGCCGTCCCACGGCAGGCGGACGGCCTGCGACTTGATGGTGATGCCGCGCTCGCGCTCGATGTCCATGCGGTCGAGGTACTGCGCGCGCATCTGCCGGTCGTCGACCACACCGGTGAGCTGCAGCATCCGGTCGGCAAGCGTCGACTTGCCGTGGTCGATGTGCGCGATGATGCAGAAGTTGCGGATCGACGCGGGGTCTGTCTGGCCAGGCTGGTTGCGCACCGGGGTCCGTTTCGGAAGGGTTGTCGTGATCACGAGGAGGCCGGCGGGCCGGCCGCTGACCATGGTGGCACGCCGGGAGCGATCCCGGTTCGCCGCCAGACAGCACAGCGGCGCGACCTCGCCCCGAGGCCGGATCGCCCGGGCCTGTCGCCCCGCCTCACCGGCGTGACGGTGCCGCGCCTTTCTCATTTTAACGGGCACCGAGACCCGCGGGCTCGGTGCTGCGTTAAGATACGAACGCAGGGGTGTGCCGTGCTCGCCGATTTGAGGGGGCACTTGGCATGTTGGTACCCTGTGCAACTGCGTGTGGCGCGCCCTCTCTGCCCGCGCGCCCCATCCAACCGACTTTCACCGAGGCTTCTTCGTGGCGAACATCAAGTCCCAGATCAAGCGCAACCGGCAGAACGAAAAGGCCCGGTTGCGCAACAAGGCCGTCAAGTCGTCCCTCAAGACGGCGATCCGTAAGTTCCGCGAGGCCGCCGACGAGGGCAACGCGCAGGAGGCCGGCGTTCTCATGCGGGCCGCCTCGCGTCAGCTCGACAAGGCCGTGAGCAAGGGCGTCATCCACAAGAACCAGGCGGCCAACCGCAAGTCGGCGATCGCCAAGCGCGTCGCCGACCTGGCGGCGGCCAAGTAGCTCCTTCCTCAACGCCGCGTCGGCGCCGATCAGGAATCGGCCGGGCGCGGCGTTTTGGCGTACCCGGATGTCGCCGCGCCCGGCGGGCCGGCCGGCCCCCGGGCAAATGTCATGATTTCGATATCACGGAGAAGCTCCCGCCGGATATCGGCTCAGTCACCGTGGCCTTCCACCCCTTCCCACCACGCCAGACGCCGTCACTAAGGTGTGCCAAAACGGGCACTTCACCAGGAGGCGGTTCATGCGGGGGCGGACACCTCTGGTGCTTCGGCGCGCGTTCAGCGAGCCTCTGCTCCTCTTCGCGGCCTTCGGGTCCATCCTGCTCGCCACGACGACCCTCGTGGCGCTCACCATGTACGCCTCCACGGTCGCCGACGTCGGCGTGCGGCGCGCCATGGCGACCGCCTCCGCCACGACGACGGCCACGAAGATCTCCGCTCCGATCCGGCAGGGCGACTTCGCCGACGTCGATCGCGCCGTACGCGGCAGGCTCGACGCCCTCGGGCGGGGCACCGTCCCGCACGACATCGCGCTCAGCGCCCGCTCCGACTCCTATGCCATGCCGGGCCAGGAGGCGCTGAAGATTCCGGAGCTGATCCGGTTCGGCACCTACGACGGCCTGGAGCGGCACGCGCGGCTGCAGGACGGCACCTGGCCGGGCCCCGCGACCGGGGACGTGGTCGAGGTCGCGCTCTCCCAGCCGGCGGCCCGCGCCATGGACGTGAGCACCGGGCGGGAGATCACCGTCCGCAGCCGTCTGGACGACGGCACCGTGCGCGTGCGGGTGGCCGGGATCTTCCAGCTCACCGACCCCTACAGCGAGCGCTGGGCGGGCGAGGAGCTCCTGCGCAGAGGCGTGGAGCGCGGCAACTACACCACCTACGGCCCGCTGATGGTCTCCCGCGACGCCTTCCTGTCACGCTTCGCGAACACCAGCGTCACCGTCACCTGGACCGCCGTACCCGACCTGCGCAACCTCACCGGCGAACGCCTGCGCCCGTTCGCCGCCTCGGTCGCCGGGCTCGGGGAGGACCTCAAGCGCGACTGCTCCTCGTGCGAGACCTACTCCCGCCTGCCCGACATGCTCAACCAGCTCGACCAGGCGGCGCTGGTGGCCAGGTCCACCATGCTCATCCCGGTGCTGCAGCTGCTGCTGCTCGCGGCGTACGCGCTGATCCTGACCGCCCGCCTGCTCGCCGACCACCGGCGCATGGAGGTGGCGCTGCTGCGCTCGCGCGGCGCGGGCAGCGTCCGGCTGGCCCTGCTGGCCGGCCAGGAGACCCTGCTCGTCGCCCTCCCCTGCGCGCTGGCCGCCCCGTTCCTCGCCCCGCCGCTGCTGCGCCTGGTCAACGCCATCCCGTGGATCCGCTCGGCGGGCGTGCGCATCGCGCCCGAGCCGGACGTCACCACGTTCGCGATCGCCGCCGGGGTGGCGCTGTCCTGCGCCGTCCTGCTCGCCCTGCCCGCCGTGCGCGGGGCGCGCCGCACCTACGTGCAGGAGCAGGCGTCGCGCGGCCGCGGCGACCGGCAGGGGATGCTGCAGCGCGCGGGCGGGGACCTCGCCCTGCTCGTGGTGGCGGCCCTGGCGATCTGGCAGCTCCAGCGGTACGGCGCGCCGGTCACCGCCACCGCCTCCGGCGAGCTCGGCGTCGACCCGCTGATCATCACCGGCCCGGCGCTCGCGCTGCTGTGCGGCGGCATGCTCGGCCTGCGCCTGGTGCCGCGCGTCTCGCGGATCGCCGAGCGGTTCACCTCGCGCCGAGCGAGCCTGGCCCCCGCCCTCGGCGCCTGGCAGGTGAGCCGCCGCCCGCTGCGCTACTCCGGGCCGGCGCTGCTGCTGACCATGGCGGTCGCGATCGGCGTCGTCTCCCTGGCGACCGCGGCGACCTGGCGGGCGTCCCAGCTCGACCAAGCGCGGCACCAGGCGGGCGCCGACCTGCGCGTCTCCGGCCCGCTGGAGTCGGCCGAGCTCGGCCGCCTGGGCAAGGGCGCCGTCTACGCCGGCCTGCCGGGCGTCGGCGAGATCAGTCCGGTGTACCGGGGGACGGCGACCTTCCCGGACGCCAACGCCACCCTGATCGCCGTCGACGCCACCAAGCTGACCCGGATGCTGATGCTCCGGCCCGACCTGTCCACCCGCCCGGTCGGCGCGATGGCCGCCGGGCTGGCCGACGGACGCCCCGCCACGCCGGTCGTCCCGCTGCCCGGCACGCCGCGGGCGCTGACGCTGGACGCGCGGCTGAGCCTGGACACGCCGTCGTTCGCGCCCCGGTACGCGGGGGTCCGGCTCAGGATCGTGCTCTCGGACGCGCTCGGCGCGCAGTCGGAGGCCGTCTTCGGGCCCTTCGCGACCGACGGCGAGGCCCACCAGGTCACCGCCGACCTGACCGCCCTGGCAGGGCTCTCGGGGCGGCTGGCCTACCCGCTGAGCATCCGCGGCATGTCGCTGGAGGTGCCGATCCCCCCGCAGGGCGACGGGCCGGCGGAGGGCAGCGGCCTGAAGCTGGACGTGGCCTCGATCACGACCGACACCGGCGGCGAGGTCGCGATGCCGCCGGACGTGCGGTGGGGGCACATCGCCCGGGGCGAGGGCCGGCTGGGCGATGAGGAGGTCACCTCCGGGCCCGCCTCCCTGCTCACCGTGACCGTGCCCGCCCCGCGAAGGCGCCCCGGAACCACGACCGACACCGACCGCATCGCCCTGGTGGCCGCGCCCGCCGCCGTCCCGAACGACGAGCTGTTCGTCCCGCCCCCCGCCCAGCAGGCCGGCGCCAAGGCCACGGCCACGTCGCCGAACTCGCTCTTCCGGCCCGTGCCGGTCGTGCTCACGGCCGACATCGCGCAGAGCGAGAGCCTCAGCGTGGGCAAGGCGGGGCTGCTGACGCTGGACGGCCAGCCCGTCGAGATCACGGTGGCGGGCATCGTCACCGCGATGCCGGGCACCACGGCGGGTACCCGCACCGTCCTCGCCGACCTGCCAACGCTGCTCACCCGGGACATCGCCTCCGGCCGCGAGCCGCGCCCCGCGGGCGAATGGTGGATGTCGGCACACGGCGACACCGCCGCGGCCGCGGCCGAGCTCGCCCGGCACCCCGAGTGGGACCAGACGGTGGTGGACCTCGGGTCGCTGACCCGGACGCTCAGGGACGACCCGCTGGCCAGCGGCCTGCAGGGCGCGCTCATCCTCGGCTTCGCCGCCGCGCTGGTGTTCGCGGTGCTGGGCTTCCTGGTGAACGCGGCGGTGGCGGCGCGCGAACGGCTCGCCGAGTTCGCGATCCTGCGGGCGCTCGGCGTCGGTTTCCGCCAGATCTTCGGCCTGCTCGCGGTCGAGCAGGCGTTCCTCGTCGTGCTGTCGCTCGTGGGCGGGACGCTGCTGGCCCTGGGCGTGACCGTGCTGGTGGTGCCGCACATCGTCCTGACGGGTCAGGCCGCCGCGGTGACGCCGTCGGTCGTGCTGGCGATCCCCTGGCCCGCCACGCTGGCGATGCTGGTCACCGTCGCCGTCCTGCTGTTCGCGATCATCGCGGGCCTCGCCCGCTCGTTGCGGCGCCACGGCCTCGGCCGGGTCCTGCGCATCGGGGAGGACCGTTGAACCCGCTGATCCTGCTGAGGGCCCACCGTGGAACGGCGGCCGTGCTGGCGGTGCTGGCGCTGAGCACGGCGCTGCTGATCGCGGCCCTGCCGCGTCAGGCCGAGGCCTCCTACGACGACGCCCTGCACGGCATCCTTGACGACACCGCCGCGAGCCTCACCGACCTCACCGTCTCCCAGCGCCCGAGGTCGCCGGAGCAGCACGTCACCACCGACGAGCTGTTCAAGACGGCGGACGCCCGCTGGCGGTCGTTGTTGCCGCCCGTGCTGGCCTCGGCTCAGGACAGGAGCCGGCGCGGCGCCGCCCACTACGGCGTGAAGTCGATCGGCACCCCGGTCGCCGGGCGCCTGGGCGGGGGGGAGCGGTCGTTCCAGTACGTCGACCTGGCCTGGCTCTCCGGCGCGGCCCAGCGCGTGCGGTACGTGGAGGGACGGCCGCCCGGGCCGCCGTCCGTGCTGGCCCGCGTGCCCGGCCTGCCCGAGCTGCGCGACGTGCCGAGGTTCGACGTCGCGCTGGTCGAGAACGCCTCCGACCGCATGGCCATCCCGGTCGGCACGACGCTCGTGCTCGGCAACAGCCGCCCGATCCTGGCGCGGGTCACCGGCCTGTTCCAGGTGCTCGACAAGACCGACCGGTACTGGCAGCACGAACTCGACCTCACCAACGTCACCGTGCGCCGCGTCGCCGGCTCGGACGTCGAGGAGCACCGCATCACCGGGCTCACCGACCTGAGCGCCCTCGGCGAGCTGAGCCGCACCGACCGGGACCTCATGAACAAGTGGGTCATCGCTCTCGACCCGTCCGTCCTGACGTCACGCAACGCCGTTCCCGTGATCGCCGAGGTGGGCGACTACCAGCGCTTCCTGAGCCAGGAGAGCGCCAAGAGGGTGACCAGCTCGGGGCAGATCGGCGCCTTCGTCCCGTTCGAGCTGCACACCGGGCTCGCCGACCTGCTGCGTGACTTCATGAAACGGCTGGGCACGGCCCAGGCGCTGATGGCACTGATCATCGGCGGGCTGGCCGTCGTGGCGATCGGCGTCATCGCGCTGACCGTGCAGCTCATGACCGAGCGCCTGCGCCCGGCCCTCGGGCTCGCCCGCGCGCGGGGCGCGTCGCTGGCGCAGGTCGCCGGGGCCGGCACCGGCGTGGTGGCGCTCGCCGTCGTGCCGGCCGCCGTCGTGGGCTACGCCCTGTCGTACCTCGTGCCCGGGCCGGTGACCCCGGTGGTCCATCTCGGCCCGCTGCTCCTGTCCGCGGTCGCGGTGGCGTACGCCGCGGTCCGCCTGGCCTTCTCCCACCGCAAGCCCCTGAACCAGCGGCGCGAGGACGTGGTGGCCCGCCGGCCGTCCCCCCGCAGGGTGGTCGTCGAGCTGCTGGCCGTGGTGCTCGCGCTCGGCGGGGCATACCTGCTGCGCACCAGGGGCCTGACCACCGAGGACAACGCCGCGCAGGGCGCCGACCCGTTCCTCATGCTGGTGCCCGCGGCCCTCACCGTCGCCGCGGCGTTGATCACCCTGCGCTGCTACCCCTTCCCGCTGCGGCTGGTCGTCCGGCTCGCCGCCCGGGCGCGGCCCGCGGTGCCGTTCGTCGGCCTGACCCTGGCGGCACGGGCCAGGTCGGTGACCGCGCTTCCCGTGCTGATCCTGCTGCCCGCGCTGGCGGTGTCGGTGTACGGCGCCGTGGTCGGGGACGCGCTCGACGCGACGCAGCACCGCGCCGCCTGGCAGGCGACCGGCGCCGCCGCGCGGGTGGACAGCGCCGCCGAGCTGTCGCCGGAGGCCGTCGAACGGGTGCGGCGAGTGCCCGGCGTACGCGGGGTCGTGCCCGCCGACAAGGGCACCGTGCAGCTCGGGCTCGGAGGCAGTACCGCGACCGTGGTCGCCGTGGACCTCGACGCCTACCGGCGCATCCTGGCCGGAACGCCGCTCCAGGCGCCGCCGCCGGCCCCCGCCCCCGACCCCTCGGCGATCCCCGTCCTGGTGTCTCCGGACCTGGCCCATCTGAGCACGTTCGAGATCGGCTGGCACGTCCGCATGAACCTCACCAAGGCCGGGACCATCACCGGCGGGCTCCCCGGGGTGAGCTTCACCACCGAGAACCTCATCGTGGTGCCGTACGACGCGTCCAAGCGCGCCGGAGCCCGCCTCTACACCACCCTGCTGCTGATCCAGGGCGACGGCATCGACCCCGCACAGCTCAGGGCCGCCGTCGGGGACAGGCGCGACATCCTGGTGTCGACCGTGGAGCAGTCGCTGGGCAAGGTCACCGCGACGCCGCTCACCGCCACCATCACCGGCAGCTTCCTGGTGGCCACCATCGCCCTGGGGGTGTACGCGCTGCTCACGGTGGTGATCGCCCTGGTCGTGGGGGCCGCCGAGCGGGCACGCGCGCTGTCGTACCTGCGCACCCTGGGGCTGTCGGAGCGCCAGGCCGCCAACCTGACCGTGCTGGAGATCACCCCGCTGGTCGTGCTCACGGCCTGCGCCGGGCTCGTCCTCGGCCTGGTGCTGCCGTCGGCGCTGGGGCCGAGCGTCGACCTCAGCGTCTACGCGGGTGATCTCGCGGTTCGGGACTACGAACCCGGCGTCACCACGCCGGTCCTGCTGGCCGCCGGTCTCGCCGCCGTCGCGGTCGCCGGCGCGTTCCTCCACGCCGTGATCGGCCGACGCCGGTCCCTCGGCTCGATCCTGCGAGTGGGTGAGTGAGTTGGAGACACCGATCGACCTGGAAGACCCGACCCTGTCGGAGCTGGAGGCGCGGGCCGGCCACACGCGGCCGGCCTTCGGGGAGGACGCGCACATCCTGTGCGACAACCTGGTGCGCATCTACAAGACCGAGGGCGTCGAGGTGGTCGCGCTGCAGGGGCTCGACCTGCTCGTCGAGAAGAGCGAGCTGATCGCCATCGTCGGCGCGTCCGGCTCCGGCAAGTCGACGCTGCTCAACGTGCTGTCAGGGCTCGACGTGCCCACCGCGGGCGTGGCCCGGGTCGCCGGCACCGACCTGCTGGCGATGACGGCCAAGGACCGGCTGCGCTACCGCCGCGAGCTGGTCGGCTTCATCTGGCAGCAGACGGCCCGCAACCTGCTGCCCTACCTGTCGGCCAGGGAGAACGTCCACCTGCCCCGGCGCCTGGCCGGCCGCGGGGCCGGCGCGGACCGCCCCCCGGTGGACGACCTGCTCGACCTGCTGGGGGTGGGGTACTGCGCCGACCGCAAGCCGGCCGAGATGTCGGGCGGGGAGCAGCAGCGGGTGGCCATCGCGGTCGCCCTGTCCAACTCCCCGCAGGTCATCCTGGCCGACGAGCCGACCGGCGAGCTGGACAGCGAGAACTCCGAGCAGGTGTTCGCCGCCCTGCGCGGCGCCAACCGGGAGCTCGGCGTCACGGCGGTCGTCGTGACGCACGACCCGCTGGTGTCGGAGCAGGTCGACCGCACGGTGGGCATCCGCGACGGGCGCACGAGCAGCGAGACGCTGCGGCGGGAGGCGTCCGACGGCAACATCATCGCCGAGGAGTACGCGGTGCTCGACCGCGTCGGCCGTCTCCAGCTTCCCCGGGACTTCACCGGCACGCTCGGCATGGAGCGCCGGGTGCGGCTGGAGCTGGAACGCGACCACATCGGAGTATGGCCCGACAAGCCCCAGCCGGAGGACCCCCAGTGAACGACCCCCGCGAGCGCCCCGCGCATCCCGGCGCAGAGGACGGCCGTCCGTCCGGGCACGACGGTCCGGCGGCCGAGGACGGCCGCCACGTCCCCGGCGGGCGCTCCGGCCCCGCCGGGGACGCCCCTGAGGGGCTCCCGGGCGACCTCCGGCCGGTCGGCTCCGGCGAGCCGCTCGTCGTCGTCGAGGGGGTGACCCGCGTCTACCGCACCGGGCCCAAGGAGGTCGTCGCGCTGCGCGACGTGTCGTTCGAGGCGTATCCGGGCGAGCTCGTCACCATCCGGGGACGGTCGGGGTCGGGCAAGACGACGCTTCTCAACCAGATCGGCGGGCTCGACCGCCCCGACGGGGGACGGGTGGTCGTGGCCGGCCGGACGGTGACCGAGCTGCCCGAGGCGGGGCTGCTGGAGCTGCGGCGCGACGTGGTCGGGTACGTCTTCCAGGCGTTCGGCCTGATCCCGGTGCTGTCGGCGGCCGAGAACGTGGGCGTGCCGATGCGGCTCGCACGCACCCCCGTCCCCGAGCGGGAGCGGCGGGTCGCCATGCTGTTGTCGATGGTCGGCCTGGAGAAGCACGCGAACCAGCGGCCCTACGAGCTGTCGGGCGGCCAGCAGCAGCGGGTGGCGGTCGCCAGGGCGCTGGCCAACCGCCCGCGCCTGCTGATCGCCGACGAGCCGACCGGCCAGCTCGACTCGCAGACCGGGCGCCAGATCATGCTGCTCCTGCGCGCCGTGGTGCGCAGCGAGGGCGTCACGGCCCTGGTCGCGACGCACGACCCCGCCCTGCTGACGCTCTCGGACCGCACCCTCGAACTGCGCGACGGAGCGCTCGTCCCCGCCGAGCCCCAGCCCGCCGGCGTCACCGCGTAGACCGCCCACCTGGGGCCCGCTCCCCCGGCCGTCCCGGTGCGCGAACCCTCGCGGCAGCGGGGGTACGCGTCGCGGCGCCACCGCGCAGCCCGCCGGCCCGCGCGCGGAAGCCGGTGCGCGGGGGCGGGCCGGGCTACCGGCCGTTGCGGCTGGCGACGATCACGTGCACGGTGCGCTCCAGGGCGTAGGCGGGGTCGGTGCCGCCGCCCTTGACCTGCTCGTCGGCGACGGCGAGCGCCTGCATGGCGTGGGCGATGCCCTCCGGGCCCCAGCCGTTGAGCTGGCGCTTCACGCGGTCGATCTTCCAGGGGGGCATGCCCAGGTGGCTCGCGAGCTGCCCGCCCCTGAGGTTGCGCGGGGCGCTGCCCACCTTGGCGAGCGAGCGGACCCCCCCGGCCAGCGCGCTCACGAGCAGCACGGGCGCGACGCCGGTGCCGAGGGCCCAGCGGAGCTGCTCCAGCGCCTCGCCGAGCTTCCCCTCCACCGCCTTGTCGGCCACGGTGAAGCCGCTGACCTCCGCCCGGCCGCGGTGGTAACGGGCCACGGCGCCCTCGTCGATCGCCTTGCCGGGGGTGTCGAAGGCGAGCTGGCCGCACGCGGCGGCGAGCTCGCGCAGGTCGTTGCCGACCGCGTCCAGCAGCGCCTGGGCGGCGTCGGCGGTGATCGTGCGTCCCGCGTTCCGCATCTCGGCCCTGACGAAGTCGAGCCGCTCCCCCGCCTTGGTGAGCTTGGTGACGGTCACGACGGCGGCCCCGGCCTTCTTGACGCCGTCGACCAGGGCCTTGCCCTTCACCCCGCCGGGATGCACCAGGACGACCACGCAGTCGTCGGACGGCGACCCGGTGTAGGAGACGATCTCGGCGACCACGTCCTTGCCGAGGTCCTGCGCCGACCGGAACACCACGATCGAGCGGTCGCCGAACAGCGAGGGTGAGGCCAGGCGGGTCAGCTCGCCGTGCTCGACCTTGCCGCCGAACAGGTCGTGCACCTGGGCGCCGGGGTCGGCGGCGCGCACGGCCGCGACCAGCTCGCCCACCGCGCGGTCCGCGAGCAGTTCCTCGTCGCCGACCACCAGGGTCACAGGTGCTGGATCCGTCGCCATGCCAGCAGCATGCCACGTCCGCGCGGCCCGCCGGCAACCCGCGGCCCCGGCCGCCGGAACACCGCGTCGCGGCGCCGTACGGCCCGCACGCCGATTCGGCTTTACCGCAAGATCCTTACAAGAAGCGGCACGCCGCTGATTTCCATGGCGAAAGCCGCGGCCGCGCGGCCTTACGGTCACAGATCGGACACGGGTGCTGTGGCAACGCGATATCCGCGACAACCGCACTTTTCGACCCGTTGACGCGGCCGTAGCACGTATGTAACCTTTGGCCAACGCTATGCAAGATTTTTGCAAATGGCTGTTCTATTTCTTCTCGTTCTCCGCAAGTTCTGGCTGGAGCGCACCGCGTCCGTGCATCCGCCCTGCCCCCATCCACGGAGGCCCCAGGTGATGTCGGCCTTGGCATTGCGCGGTCGGTCGCCCCCCGGCGCCCACGCTCGCGGCGTCTCCCCCGTCGTCCACGCCGACCGGCATGGTTCTCCCCCATGACCTGCACGGCGAGCCGGGCGGAGCCCGCGTGAGGCCCCAGCGAGTCGGTTCCCATCAGTAGTCGAGCGCGTCGTGCGGCACGGTCCCGGCCCGTCGCATCCCCCTGTCGTTCCAGACGAAAGATTGAGAACGCAATGAGAGAGAAGCACGTGTTCAGGCTGGTCGCGAGCATGCTCACGGCCGGCCTGCTCGTCATCACGGGGCTGGCCTTCCCGGCCTCGGCGGCGGGCCCCAACCTGGCGGCGGGAAAGGCCGCCTCCGCCAGCGGCCACTCCCAGAACTACGTGGCCGGCAACGTGACCGACGGCAACCAGGGCACCTACTGGGAGAGCGTCAACAACGCCTTCCCGCAGTGGGTACAGGTCGACCTCGGCTCGGCGGTCTCCGTCAACCAGGTGATCCTGAAGCTCCCCGTCAGCCAGTGGGACACGCGGACGCAGACGCTGACCGTCCAGGGCAGCACCAACGGCACGAGCTTCTCCGGCATCGTGGCCTCGGCCGGGTACACCTTCAACCCGGCCACCAACAACACGGTGACGATCAACTTCGCCACGACCACCGCCCGGTACGTGCGCCTGCAGATCACCGGCAACACCGGCTGGCCCGCCGGGCAGGTCTCCGAGTTCGAGGTCTACGGGCCCGTCTCCGGCGACTCGCAGTCGCCCTCGGCGCCGGCCAACCTGGCCTACACCCAGCCCGCCACCGGGCAGATCAGGCTCACCTGGAGCGCCTCCACCGACAACGTCGCCGTCACCGGTTACGACGTCTACGCCAACAACGTCCTGCGGACCAGCGTGGCCGGGAACGTCCTGACCTACACCGACAGCCAGCCCGCCAGCGCCACGGTCTCCTACTTCGTCAGGGCCAAGGACGCCGCGGGCAACATCTCAGCGGCGAGCAACACGGTCACGCGCACGGGCTCCTCGGGTGACACCGTGGCGCCGACCCAGCCGACCAACCTGGCCTACACCCAGCCGGCGACCGGGCAGATCAGGCTCACCTGGAGCGCCTCCACCGACAACGTCGCCGTCACCGGCTACGACGTGTACGCCAACAACACCCTCCGCGGCAGCGTGGCCGGGAACGTCCTGACCTACACCGACAGCCAGCCCGCCAGCGCCACGGTCTCCTACTTCGTCAGGGCCAAGGACGCCGCGGGCAACATCTCGCCCTCCAGCAACACCGTCACGCGCAACGGCTCGGGCGGCGGCGGCTCCAACCTGGCCGTCGGCAAGGCGATCACCGCGTCGTCGTCGGTGTTCACCTTCGTGGCCACCAACGCCAACGACAACAACGTCGCGACGTACTGGGAGGGCGCGGGCGGCAGCTACCCGAACTCGCTGACCGTCCAGCTCGGCTCCAACGCCGACGTCGACTCGGTCGTCGTGAAGCTCAACCCCGACAGCTCGTGGGGGCCGAGGACCCAGACCATCCAGGTCCTCGGCCGCGAGCAGGCCGCCTCGGGCTTCACCAGCCTGTCCGCCGCCACGCAGTACAGCTTCAACCCGGCGAGCGGCAACACCGTGACGATCCCGGTCAGCGCCCGGGTCGCCGACGTGCAGCTACGGATCACCTCCAACTCCGGCGCGCCCGCCGGTCAGGTCGCCGAGTTCCAGGTCATCGGCGCCGCGGCCCCCAACCCCGACCTCACCATCACCGGCATGACGGCGTCCCCCTCCTCCCCGGTCGAGACCGACTCGGTGACGCTCTCGGCCACGGTGCGCAACGGCGGCTCGTCCGGCTCCGGCGCGACGACCGTCAACTTCTACCTGGGCACCACCAGGGTCGGCACCGCGAACGTCGCCGCGCTGGCCGCGGGGGCGAGCGCCACCGTGTCGGCGAGCATCGGCACGCGTGACGCCGGCACCTACCCGCTGAGCGCCAAGGTCGACGAGTCCAACACCGTCATCGAGCAGAACGAGACCAACAACAGCTACACCAACCCGTCCTCGCTGGTCGTGCGGCCGGTCGACACCTCGGACCTGGTGGCGACCACCACCTGGACGCCGAGCAACCCGGCGGTCGGCAACACCGTCACGTTCTCGGTCGCGATCAAGAACCAGGGCACCGTGGCCTCCGCGGGCGGCGCCCACGGCATCACGCTCACCGTGCTGAACGAGGCGGGCACGGCCGTGCGCACGCTGACCGGCTCCTACACCGGCACGCTGGCGCCCGGCGCCACCTCCAGCCCCGTCAACCTCGGGACCTGGACGGCCGCCAACGGCAAGTACACCGTCCGCACGGTGCTGGCCAACGACGCCAACGAGTTGCCGGTGAAGTACGCCAACAACACCAGCAACACCCCGTTCTTCGTCGGCCGCGGCGCGAACATGCCGTACGACATGTACGAGGCCGAGGACGGCACGGTCGGCGGCGGCGCCACCGTGGTCGGGCCCAACCGCGACATCGGCGACCCGGCCGGCGAGGCCTCCGGCCGCCGGGCGGTCACGCTGAACACCAACGGCGCCTACGTGGAGTGGACCACCAAGGCCAGCACCAACACCCTGGTCACCCGGTTCTCCATCCCCGACGCGCCGGGCGGCGGCGGCATCAACTCGACGCTGAACATCTACGTGAACGGCACGTTCCTCAAGCCGATCAACCTGACCTCCAGGTACGCGTGGCTGTACGGCAACGAGACCGCGCCGGGCAACTCGCCGAGCGCCGGCGGGCCGCGTCACATCTACGACGAGGCCAACGTCATGCTCGGGACGACCGTCCCCGCGGGCAGCCGGATCCGCCTGCAGAAGGACCCGGCCAACAGCACCACCTACGCGATCGACTTCATCAACACCGAGCAGGTGTCGCCGATCGCCAACCCCGACGCGGCGAGGTACACCGCGCCGACCGGCTTCACCCACCAGGACGTGCAGAACGCGCTCGACCGGGTGCGCATGGACACCACCGGCACCCTCGTCGGCGTCTACCTGCCGCCGGGTGACTACCAGACGGGCAGCAAGTTCCAGGTGTACGGCAAGGCGGTCAAGGTCGTCGGCGCCGGGCCCTGGTACAGCCGGTTCTACGCTCCGTCGGGCCAGGAGAACACCGACATCGGCTTCCGGGCGGAGGCGTCGGCGAACGGCTCGTCGTTCTCCGGCTTCTCCTACTTCGGGAACTACGTGACCCGGATCGACGGACCGGGCAAGGTGTTCGACTTCTCCAACGTGTCGAACATGGTGATCGACAACGTCTGGAACGAGCACACGGTCTGCCTCTACTGGGGCGCGAACACCGACTACATCACGATCAAGAACTCCCGCATCCGCAACCTGTTCGCCGACGGCGTCAACATGACGAACGGCAGCACGAACAACCTCGTCAGCAACAACGAGGCGCGGGCGACCGGCGACGACAGCTTCGCGCTGTTCTCGGCGATCGACGCGGGCGGTGCGGACGAGAAGGACAACGTGTACGAGAACCTGACGGCGATCCTCCCCTGGCGCGCCGCCGGCCTGGCCGTGTACGGCGGTTACGCCAACACGTTCAGGAACATCTACATCGCGGACACGCTGACCTACTCCGGCATCACCATCAGCTCGCTGGACTTCGGCTACGCGATGAACGGCTTCGGCGCCGACCCGCCCACCCGGTTCGAGAACATCTCGATCGTCCGGGCGGGCGGCCACTTCTGGGGCTCGCAGACGTTCCCCGGCATCTGGATCTTCTCGGCGTCCAAGGTGTTCCAGGGCATTCGCGTGACCAACGTGGACATCATCGACCCGACCTACAGCGGCATCATGTTCCAGACGAACTACGTGGGCGGCCAGCCGCAGTTCCCGGTCAAGGACACCATCTTCACGAACGTCTCGATCACCGGCGCCCGCAAGAGCGGCGACGCCTTCGACGCCAAGTCCGGCTTCGGCATCTGGGTCAACGAGATGCCCGAAGCCGGCCAGGGCCCGGCGGTCGGAACGGCGACGTTCAACGGCCTGAGACTGAGCAACAACGCCCAGGACATCAAGAACACCACCTCGACCTTCACCCTGGTCATCAACCCGTAGCCCCGCCCTGGCCCCCAACCCACAGGGGTGGGACGGACGCCCTCCGTCCCACCCCGCCAGGCCTCACCGCCCGCCAGTGGCCCGACCGAGGATGATCCCTCAGGCCACTGAGCGGGCGGCGCCCAATCACCCACCAACGGCCCTAAGAGATCAAGTCCGCCGAGGGGCGGGAACCCGCCATCACGGAGCGGTTACCGCCGTCCCACTGCCAGGCCACTGGTTTCATCACCCGCCGGGAGCGTGAAGGTAAATCTTCAGGCCCCTGAGCAGGCCGCGAGCCGACCCCCGTAAGAAGTGCCGCCGGAGGATCCCCTCCGGCGGCACTCGCGTCTGCAGGCCCGCCGCCCGGCACCACATGCCCGATATACACGGCGAATCCGCGCCGTAACTCCACCGTAATGAACCTTCCACAGCCGCCCCGCCGCAGCTCACCACCCTCTTTCCGGCTCACCGCAGATCGCGCCGGGTGTGACCGGACGTGCAGTTGCAAGTCATCGGCAATCCAACTGCAGGTATCCTCGGGCAGTCTGAACACCACAAACAAAGGTGAGGTGAGACCCCATGCTTTCCAGCCCGTCACGCCACAGCTGCCCACGCTGCGGGGCGACCCTCGACGACGGCCCCGTCCTGTACAGGTGCGCCCCCTGCCGCCGCTCGATCTACGCCGCCGACCTCGACACCGACTTCCACACCCACACCCCCCGCCCCGCAACCACCTCTCGCACAACCCGCTGACCACAGCCAGCCGCCCCGGCTCGCCCCAGGCCCCCCGACCAAGCCCCTGAGGCATCCACCAGGGCAGGCATCCGGGCCGCCCACCCGCCGGAGCCTTCCACGGCACACTCACCGGCCCACCACGACCGTCGTCAAACGACCGTCCCGGCCCGGCCCGGCAAGACCGCCGCAGCGACCACCCGGTGGACGCGGGAGCACCAGCGCACTCACCGCCCCCTTGAGACGACCACCCGGCGGCCGTCCGGACCGTGACGGCGACCCATCCGAAGGCGACCCACCCGGTGGACGCGCAATCATCGGCCCACGTCCTGGCCCCTTGCGACGACCACCGGGCGACCGTCCCGAGCCGTGACGGCGAGGTCGCCGGAGCGGCCGTCGGTGGACGCGAGAGCAACAGCGCACTCACCGCCCCCTTGAGACGACCACCGGGCGACCGCCCTGCGCCGAAACGGCAAGGCCGCCAAGGCGACCCATCCGAAGGCGACCCACCCGGTGGACGCGCAATCATCGGCCCACGTCCTGGCCCCTTGCGACGATCACGGGTGAACGTCCTGAGCTGCAACGGCACGGTCGCCGAAGCGCCCACCCGGTGCACGCGGGAGCACCAGCGCACTCACCGGCCCCTTGAGACGATCACCAGTTGACCGTCCTGGGCTGTGACGGCGAGGTCGCCGGAGCGGTCGGTTCGGTGGACGCGCATGCCGAGGGCGTGCAGGCGGGTCACCGTCAGGGGGGCGGGGTGGCCGTAGTCGTTGGATTCGCCGACGCTGATCAGGGCGGCCCGGGCGCCGGTCGCGGCCAGGAACTCCGGGTGCTGGCGGGCCGAGCCGTGGTGGGGGACCTTCAGCACATCGGCGCGGGGCAGACCCGCGTGTACCAGGGCCTCCTGTGCCTCGGTCTCGACGTCGCCGGACAGCAGGGCCGACCCGGCGGGCCACCGTACGTGGATCACCACGCTGGCGTTGTTGGCCGTCGAGCCCTCGCCCGGCCCGGCCGCGACGGCGTCCGCTCCGGGGCCGACCACGGTCAGCAGCGCCGGCCCCGCCCGCCAGGCCATGCCGCGGGACGCCACCCACTCGGGCACGCGGCGCCGGGCCAGGCCGGCGGAGACACGGGCGGTCTCGCCCGCGGGCTCACGGCCCGGGCTCACCACCACGGCGCCCACCGCCCTTCCGCGCATCACCCCCTCAAGGCCGCCGACGTGGTCGGCGTGCGGGTGGGTGAGGATCACCAGCGGCACCCGCGTGACGTCCAGCGCGCGAAGGCAACGGTCGACGGACGCGGCGTCCGGGCCGGTGTCGACCACCACCGCCTCGCCGTCGCCCGCCGACACCACCAGTGCGTCCCCCTGCCCGACGTCGCAGGCGATCATCAGCCAGCCCGGCGGCGGCCAGGTAGCCACGAACGGGCGCACCAGCAGCGCCGAGACGACGAGGCCAGCCGCGACGGCGCATGCCGTCAACCGCCACGCCGCGCGCCGTGACAGCAGCCGGACGGCCACCACCGCCACGACGAGGAGCGCGACGCCCGCCAAACCTCCGGGCCACGGGAGGGTGGCCGCCGGCAGGCCGGCCGCGTGCCGGGCGACCGTGATGATCCAGCCGGTGGCGTATCCGGCGGGGCGCACGATCCAGCCGGCCGCCTCGACGCTGACCGGCGCCACCAGGGTCGCCGCGAACCCCAGCACCGTGGCGGGCGCCACGGCCGGGCCGGCGAGCAGGTTGGCGGGGACGGCGACCAGCCCCAGCTCTCCGGACATGAGGACGAGGAGCGGCGTTACCGCGGCCTGCGCGGCGACGGGCACCGCGACGGCCTCCGCCGCCCAGCGCGGCATGCGCCGGGCCAGGCGGTCGCGCCAGCCGGGCGCCAGCACCAGGATGCCGCCGGTCGCGACGACCGAGAGCGTGAAGCCGTACTCCGTGGCCAGCGCCGGATCGAACAGCAGCAACCCCAGCACGCTCGCCGACAGCGCGGCGAACCCGTCGCGGGACCGCCCGGTGCCCAGCGCCACGGCCGCCACGCACCCCATCACCAGGGCTCGCAGCACGCTGGGCGACGGCCGGGCCACGACGGCGAAGGCGAGCATCGCCGCCACCGCCAGCACCGCGCGCCCGCCCAGCGGCACGCCGGCCACCCGGCCCAGCGCGATCACCGCACCGGCCACGACGGCAAGATTCGCCCCGGAAACGGCAGTCAGGTGGCTGAGGCCGGCCACTCGGAAGTCCTCTTTCACCTGCTCGTCCATGCGGGAGACGTCGCCTACCACCAGGCCGGGCAGCAGCCCCCGCTCGGCGGGCGGCAGCACGTCGGCGGCTTCACGCAACCCAGCGCGCAGCACTCCCGCGACGGCCTGGACGGAGGAGGGACCGGTCAGCACCTGGGGCGGCCCTCGTACCATCAGCACGGCGGCGGTGAGGTCGCCGGGCTCGGCGGGGGCCAGCCGTCCCCTGACTCGCAGGCGCTGGCTGGGCAGCAGCCGCGCCCACTCGCTCCCTTGCGCGAACACCACCACGGGAGCCACGGTCGTGAACCGCGCCGAGGACGTCTCGACCCGTTCGACATCGGCCTCGACGACCACCCGCTCATACCGGACCGTCCCCCGATGCCCGGGAAGAACCCGAGGATCGCCGGTCAAGACCATCTCCACCGTCACCGCCCCCACCTCCCCCTCCGCCAGCACCGCCACCGGCCCCGTACTGACCGAATGGACCCGGAACGCCACCCCACCGGCAACCGCCGCCACACACCCCAACACCGCCAGCCCCACATTCCGCCACCCCGCGACCCGCCCGAGCTGAAAGCCCCGGCCGATGGCAGGGGTGCGCTGATGGAAGCCCCGACCTATGGCGAGGACGCGGTCATGGAAGCCCCGGCCGATACCAGGAACGCGGTGATCGAGGACCTGACCGATGCCGGGGACGCCGTCATGGAAGCCCCGGCCGATACCAGGAACGCGGTG
>NZ_JARWAC010000050.1 GCF_029846175.1 Sphaerisporangium sp. TRM90804
TCCTCGGCGTCATCACCGCCCAGCTCACCCGTATCGCCTGGACCTCCGAGGACGCCGACACCCAGCCCGCGCCGGCGGCCCCCCCCCCCCCCCCCCCCCCCCCCCCCCGGGGGGGGGCCCCCCCCCCCCCCCCCCCCCCCCGCCACACTCACACGGTGGAGTTCATGTCGTAGCGGGCGAAGCGGGCGCTGGTGATGAAAGCCCAGTAGCGGTCGCCGTACGACCAGTGCCACCACTCCGTGGGGTAGTTGACGAAGCCGGCGGCCGTCATGGCCGTCGACAGGGTGTCGCGGTTCCGCCGGGCCTCGGGGGTGATGTCGGGGGAGGCGGTGTAGCAGGCGTCCGTGCTCTCGGGCGGGGTGGCGTTCACCTGGGTGCCCATGGGGAGCTCCTCCCCGGAGGCGGTGCACAGGGTCAGGTCGACCGCGCCCCCGCTGACGTGCGGGGCGACCTCCGGCGGGGAGATGTACCGGCTCGCCTCCAGGTGGGCACGCTCGTCGGTCCACCCGGGGTGGGCTCCGCGGTGCCCGGCGACGGATTCGGCGAAGTAGCGGCGCTGCAGGGCCGCCGGGCGGAAGCCCTCCACCACCAGCAGGCGCAGGTCGCGCGGCAGGCGGGTCTGGGCGGCGATCAGGCGGTCCGCCACGCTCAGGCGTACGTGCGCGAACGCTCCCTCGGGGTCCGCCAGGCGCTGGTCGACGCGGAGTGCCCGCAGGGTGCGCAGGTCCACCAGGGGTTCGCCGCACTCCTTCACCGGTACCTCGGCTATTCGCGGGTCAGACAGGAGCACGATCTCCGGCATGGAAGCCTCCTTGACGGTTCCGGGACGCTCCACATGAGACGCCGACGCCATGATGTGGCGGGGCGCTTCAAGAACGCTGTAATCGCTCCTCATGGGGGTGGCGGATCGGGAAGCGGCGGGGAGCGTCACGCGGATCGGAAGCGGCGGGGAACGTCGTGCGGGTCACGCGCGGAGGGGGCCGTCCGGGGTGCTCCGTGCGGGTCAGCCGCCGAGCTCGCGGTACTCGCGTGCCTCGTGCAGGCGGAAGGTCTCCAGCGCTTCGGCGCGGGCCGTCTTGGCGGCGACGTCGTCGCCGAGGGCCTCGTACACCTGGGCCAGGTCGCGCAGGGTGCGGGCGCGGGCCAGGGCGACGCGTAGCGTCTCCCACATCGTCAGCGCCTCCGTGAGGCGGGTCCTCGCCTGGTAGAGGCGGCCCTCGGCCAGGTCGAGCTCGCCGAGCGTGCGCAGGGTGGACGCCTCGCCCCAGCGGTCGTTGAGGGTGCGGGTCATGGCGAGCGCCTCCTCCAGAGCCTCGCGCGCCGCGTCGAACCGGCCGAGCCGCACCCAGGCCTTGGCCAGGGAACGCGTGCAGTACGCCATCATCAGCCGGTCCTCCAGCTCACGGAAGATGGCCAGTGCGCGCTCGCAGAGCTCCTCCGACCGCTCCAACTCGCCCCGGGCGCGGTGGTACAGGGCGATGCTGCGCAGCGTCAGCCCTTCGCCGCGGCGGCTCCCCGCCTCCCTGAACAGGGTCAGCGCGACGGTGAGCTCGCCCCAGGCCGCCGGGTAGTCCCCGCGCTCCAGGTGCACGCTGCCCGCCAGGCGCTTGACGTGGGCGAGGGCCGCCGTGTCGTCGAGTTCGGTCCACCGGCGGCTCGCCCTGTCGAGGAAGTGCAACGCCTCGGGCAGGTAGCCCTGTTCGCGGCAGGCGGCGCCGAGGGCGGCGAGCGTGGCGGCCTCGCCCCTGGCGTCCTGCGCCGAGCGGAACAGCGACAGCGCCTGGCTGAGGCAGTCGCGGGACTCGGCATACTGGTCGCGCTCGTAGTACAGGCGGCCGAGGCCGGCGAGCAGGGTCGCCTCGCCCAGGGCGTTGTCCATGCGCCGGGCGACGGCGAGGGCGGCCTCGTGCGTGCGGTGCCAGGCCGCGAAGGGGTTGTCGAAGACGTACTGACTGCCCTCGAACGCCACGGACGACAACGCGGCGGCCAGCTCGACGGCGATGTCGTCGAGGTCCATCACCGCCGCCAGCTCCACCGCGACGATGAGCGTCTCCTCCTCGACGCGCAGCCAGCCGTGCGCGTCGGCGAGCACCGTTCGGAGCACCTCCGGGTCCACCGGCCGCGCCAGGCTCACCGAGGCGCGGCGCATCGGGATCCCGCCGGTCGGCATGGCCTCGCTGAGCCGTTCGACCAGCCACAGCCACCCGCCGAGCACCCGGCGCACCACCGCCGTGCGCTCGGCCTCAGGCTCCTCCGCGTGGGCGCGTTCGCGGGCGAACAGCCGGATCAGGTCGTGCAGCCGGTAGCGGGCCTGGCCCGCGGGGGCGGTGTCCACCGCGCTCGCCAGGGAGGTGTCCTCCAGGTGCTCCAGCACCCGTTCGGCCTCGTCGAGGCTCGTGTCCATGGCGGCCGCGGCGACCCACACCGGGAAGGACGGCAGGCCGAGCAGGCCCAGGCGGCGCAGCGCGACCTTCGCCTCGGGCGGCAGCAGGTCGTAGCTGAGGGCGATGCCGGCCCGGACCTCCTGGTCGCCGACGGCCAACTCGTCCAGCCTGCGCTGCTCGTCGGCGAGCCGGTCGGCCAGCCGCGCCACCGACCACTGGCGGCGCGAGGCCAGCCTCGACCCGGCGATGCGCAACGCGAGCGGCAGGCCGCCGCACTGCCGTACGATGCGCCGCGCCGCGTCGGCGTCGGCGGCGATCCGCTCCTGGCCGGCGACCTGGCCCAGGAGCCGCAGAGCGTCCTGGTCGGGGAGCAGCCCGAGTTCGAGCACCACGGCACCGGCCAGGCCGGCCAGCCGGTTGCGGGAGGTGACTATCACCCCGCAGCCGGAGGCGCCCGGTAACAGCGGCCGGATCTGCCGCTCGGTCACGGCGTCGTCCAGCACGACGAGCTTGCGCCGGTAGGCCAGCAGCGTGCGGTACCGGGCGGCGCACTCCTCCAGGGTGGCGGGCGGCGCGGCGCCGGGTTCCAGCTCGCGCAGCAGCCGGCCGAGGACCTCCTGCGGGGTGGCGGGCGTGTCGGTGGTGCCGCGCAGCTCGACGTGCAGCTGGCCGTCGCGGTAGAACTCGGCCATCTCGTGCGCGGCGCGCAGCGCCAGTGCCGACTTGCCGACGCCGCCGGGCCCGAAGACGACGAACACCGGCGTGGTGTCCGGCTTGACGAGCCGGTCGCATAACTCGGCGATCTCCCGCTCGCGCGCGGTGAAGTCGGGCGGTGACGGAGGAAGCTGCCGGGGCGGTACGGCCTTGGCCGCGCCCAGCAGCGCGGGGTCGGAGCGCAGGATCGACTCGTGCGCCTGCCGCAGCTCGGGGCCCGGCTCGATGCCCAGCTCCTCGACCAGCATCCGCCTGCCCTGCTGGTAGACCGCGAGCGCGTCCGCCTGCCTGCCGGCCTGGTAGAGCGCCACCATGAGGTCCCGGCGCAGTCGTTCACGGGCCGGCTGGGTCGCGACGAGCTCGGTGAGCTCGTCGACCAGGCCCTCGTCCCCGCCCGCCGTCAGATCGGCCGCGATCCGCTCTTCGAGCACCGTCAGCCGCAGCTCCTCCAACCGCGCGGCCTCGGCGCGCAGGTAGGTGTCGCCGATGCCGCCCAGGGCGGGGCCCCGCCACTGCGCCAGCGCGGCGCGGAAGACGTCCCCCGCCTTGCGGTGGCCGCCCTCGCGAGCCGCCCGTCGGCCCTGCTCCACGAGCCGCTCGAAGACGTCCTTGTCGAGGCTGTCGGGAGGGACCTGCGCGGTGTAGCCCACCCGGTGCGAGACGATGATGCCCGGCAGGCCGGCGGCGTCGAAGGCTCCGCGCAGCGAGGCGACGTAGGTCTGCAGCACGCCGCGCGCGGTCGTCGGCGGGGCGTCCCGCCAGATGGCCTCCATCAGCCGCTCGACGGTGACCACCCGGCCGGCGTCGAGAAGCAGGGCGGCCAGCAAGGCTCGTGGTTTGGCTCCCCCGAGGGGAACCTGCCGCCCACCGTTCCACACCTCAACCGGACCCAGGAGCCGTAACTCCATTGGTTCTCCCCAAAAGGCTCGGTCGACCCCTCCCAAACCCTACGGCGACAGCATTCCGTGTACCAGAGTCCGAGACAGGGTTTCGAAACAAAAACGATCAGCGGAATTCAACCGGCCCGGTCGGGGACGGTGCGCAGCGCGAAGGACCCCGGCCGGCGGCCGGGGTCCTTCGTGGCGTGCTGCAGCCGGTGCCGTCGGCGCCGGGATGCGTGGTGACGTCAGCGGACGGTGTTGGGCTGGGCGGACAGGAGGGTTTGGGTCCAGCCGGTGGTGTCGACGGCGGTTTGGCCGGTGAGGTCGTCGGCGTTGCCGTCGTGGGGGTTGTGGTCGAGGTAGCGGTTGAGGGCGGTTGTGGAGTTGTGGCCGTAGTAGACGCCGGCTCCGGGGGACAGGAGGTTGGTGAAGACCTGCCAGGTGGTGTCGCGGAGTTGGTGGCGGGTGTAGGTGGCGCCGTTGATGTGGTAGGAGATGAGCTGGCCGGCTTGGGTGGTGCCCAGGATCCAGTTGGCTCCGGTGGTGGTGAGGGTTTTGAGGGTGAAGCCGCCGGTTCCGACGGTGGTTCCGGTGGAGATGTTGGTGATGGCGGGTTTGGCGGCGTTGATGGTGTAGTGGCGCAGGTTGCCGTCGGCGATGCCGAACAGGCGGGTGCCGTCGAAGGCCAGGAGGTCGTGGGTGTAGCCGTTGCCCAGGTGGATGGGCGGGTTGAAGCTCAGGCTGGTGTTGTTGGTGATGACGTCGACGCGGTAGAGCTTGCCTTCGGGTCCGTCCTCGGTGATCAGCAGGGTGTTGAAGTTGAGGGTGGCCATGGCTTTGGGGGTGAAGCCGAGGGTGGCGGTGGACACGACCGCGCCGTGGGTGCGCCGCCCGCTGGCCCCGTCGATCGCGGTGTAGGTCAGCCGCCCGTCGGGCATCACCCCGTACACCGACGCCGTCCCCTGGAGTTCGGCCGCTCCCACCGGAGCGCTGTAGCCGGCGATGTCGGCGTTGGAGCGGGAGTAGGAGTTCGCCTTGGTGCGGTCGCCGCTGTTGCCCTCGATCGTGTAGACCGTGCTCGAGTTCGACGAGGTCACGATGCCGACGTGGTCGATGTCACCGCTCTGGTCCCAGTCGAAGACGACCGCGTCGCCCGGCTGGGGCGTGTAACCGCTGCCGCGGGTGCGCCACGTGCCGTACTTGACGCCGTAGTCCTTGAACGAGGCGGCCCAGCCGGTGAGAACGCCGCCACTGCCCTCGGGCACGTCGGCGTGCGGGACGCCGGCGTGGCGCCAGACGTACTTGGCGAAGTCGGCGCACCAGTCGCTGTCCCGCCACTGGACGCCGTCGGCGGACGGGCAGCCCGCGGAGGGCTTCCACGTGCGGAAATATCCGGTGTAGTAGTTGCAGCCGCTGCCCATGGGCGACTCGTGGTTGCGCGCCGCGTTGCCGAGCTGGCCCTGGGCCACGGACACGATGGCCGAACGGGATACCGCCGCCGCCGGCGTCGAGGAGAGCGTCACCGCGCCCAGCGCGATGACGGTCACCGCCAGCACCGGCCGCAGGATGCGGGACAAGAAGCGATTTCTCATGGGCCGAAGCCTCCGCCGGGCCTCTCCAAAGCCGCTTCAAACCCGGTCTAACGTGACCGATCGCCCGTCGGTGCGCAGGCCCGGCGGCAGGTCGGAGGGTGCGCGTCTTCGACGGGCCGGGGCGACGGCGCCTTCCCCCTCAGACGAGAAGAGACCCGTCACCGGCGTGGTGACGGGTCTCTCGCTGCCTTGTCCGGCTCTGCCCCCGGCGCTACTCGTCCTCGTTCTCGGGGATGGGGGCCGGGGCGTACACCAGGTAGAGGACGTCGTTGGCGATCGTGCGGGAGCTCAGCAGCTTGAGGCCGGTCGATTCGGCCGATCCGTCGAAGAGGCGCTCACCCTTGCCGACGACGATCGGGTGCACCAGCAGGCGCAGCTCGTCCAGGACGCCGTCGCGGAGCAGCGTGCGGACCAGGGTGGGGCTGCCGGTGATGGAGATGTCCTTGCCGGGCTGGGCCTTCAGCGCGTTGAGCTGGGCGTTGACGTCGTCACCGCTGATGATCGTGGTGGGCTCCCACTCGGCCTTCTCCAGCGTGTTGGAGACCACGACCTTCTGCACGCCGTTCATGTAGTCGGCGGGTTCCTCGTCGCTGGTCTGGTTCGGCCAGTAGTCGGCGAAGTCCTGATAGGTGCGGCGACCCAGCAGCATCGTGTCCGAGGCCGCCATCTGGCTGTCGACCACTTCGCCCATGTCATCGCTGAAGTACGGGAAGTGCCACTCACCGGGCTCCTCGACCACACCGTCCAGCGAGATGAACAGCCCCGCGACAATCTTCCTCATGGCTGATCCCTGCCTTTCTCGTCGTCGTGCCGTACCTCTACTGTCTCACCGACAAGATTATTAGTCAAGACAAATCTACTTTCCTGACGCTGCCGACCGGGCCGGGCGGCGGGGGAGGGCGTCGGCCGGCGAGGCCGCGCACATGGTCGTGGGGGGGGGGGGGGGGGGGGGGGGGGGGGGGGGGGGGGGGGGGGGGGGGGGGGGGGGGGGGGGGGGCGGGGGCGGCGCGGAGGGCCTGGAGTTGGTAGGCGACGAAGCGTCTTGAGGCGGCCTGGGTGAGGTGGGGGGTGTCGGTGA
>NZ_JARWAC010000052.1 GCF_029846175.1 Sphaerisporangium sp. TRM90804
GGGGTTGGTGTCTGTTTGTTGTTTGTGAATTGCATAGTGGACGCGAGCATCTTTGTGGCCAAGTTTTTTAGGGCACACGGTGGATGCCTTGGCATCAGGAGCCGATGAAGGACGTGGGAGGCTGCGTTAAGCCTCGGGGAGTCGCCAACCAGACGTTGATCCGGGGATGTCCGAATGGGGAAACCTGGCACCAGTCATGTGGTGTCGCCGCCGTCTGAATGTATAGGGCGGTTGGTGGTAACGCGGGGAAGTGAAACATCTCAGTACCCGTAGGAGAAGAAAACAATAGTGATTCCGTGAGTAGTGGTGAGCGAAAGCGGAGGAGGCTAAACCATGCGCGTGTGATAGCCGGCAGGTGTTGCGTGTGTGGGGTTGTGGGGCCCAGTTGGAGAATGCTGCCGTGTTCTCGGGGAGTTATAAATCCGTTCGATAGTCGAAGCCTTTGGGATGGGGCGCCGTAGACCGTGAGAGCCGGGTAGGCGAAATCGTATGGACTTCCTGGGTTGGGTTCCCAAGTAGCACGGGGCTCGAGAAATCCTGTGTGAATCTGCCAGGACCACCTGGTAAGCCTAAATACTTCCTGATGACCGATAGTGGACCAGTACCGTGAGGGAAAGGTGAAAAGCGCCCCGGTGAGGGGTCGTGAAATAGTACCTGAAACCGTGTGCCTACAAGCCGTAGGAGCGTAAACGAGGGCTTGCTCTTGTTTGTGATGTGACTGCGTGCCTTTTGAAGAATGAGCCTGCGAGTCATGGTGTGTGGCGAGGTTAACCCGGGTGGGGGAGCCGTAGCGAAAGCGAGTCTGAATAGGGCGCTCTGTAGTCGCATGCTGTGGACCCGAAGCGGAGTGATCTACGCATGGGCAGGTTGAAGCTCAGGTAAGACTGGGTGGAGGACCGAACCCACCAGGGTTGAAAACCTGGGGGATGATCTGTGTGTAGGGGTGAAAGGCCAATCAAACTCCGTGATAGCTGGTTCTCCCCGAAATGCATTTAGGTGCAGCGTCACGTGTTTCTTGCCGGAGGTAGAGCACTGGATGGCTGATGGGCCTTACCGGGTTACTGACGTCAGCCAAACTCCGAATGCCGGTAAGTGAGAGCGTGGCAGTGAGACTGCGGGGGATAAGCTTCGTAGTCGAGAGGGAAACAGCCCAGATCGCCGACTAAGGCCCCTAAGCGTGTGCTAAGTGGGAAAGGATGTGGAGTCGCAGAGACAACCAGGAGGTTGGCTTAGAAGCAGCCACCCTTGAAAGAGTGCGTAATAGCTCACTGGTCAAGTGATTCTGCGCCGACAATGTAGCGGGGCTCAAGCACACCGCCGAAGTCGCGGCACTGAAGCCGAGCTTGCTTGGTTTTGGTGGGTAGGGGAGCGTCGTGCAGCCGGTGAAGCGGTGAGGTGACTCAATCGTGGAGGCTGTGCGAGTGAGAATGCAGGCATGAGTAGCGAATCGAGGGTGAGAAACCCTCGCGCCGGATGACCAAGGGTTCCTGGGCTAGGTTTATCCGCCCAGGGTAAGTCGGGGCCTAAGGCGAGGCCGACAGGCGTAGTCGATGGATGACGGGTTGATATTCCCGTACCCGCGGACGCGCGCCCATATCGAATCCAGTGATACTAAGGGTCCTTAACCCGTTTCGGCCTTCGGGCTGGGAGTCAGGGTGAACGCCTGGCCTGATCTGGTAGTAGGTAAGCGATGGGGTGACGCAGGAGGGTAGCCCATCCCAGGCGATGGTTGTTCCTGGGGTAAGCATGTAGGGAGAGGCGTAGGTAAATCCGCGTCTCACATATCCTGAGATGTGATGCCGAGCCGATTGTGGTGAAGTGGGTGATCCCATGCTGCCGAGAAAAGCCTCTAGCGATGTGCGTCGGCGGCCCGTACCCGAAACCGACTCAGGTGGTCAGGTAGAGAATACCAAGGCGATCGGGTGAACTGTGGTTAAGGAACTCGGCAAATTGCCCCCGTAACTTCGGGAGAAGGGGGGCCTCTACTGGTGATGGTCTTTACGGCTTGAGCTGGTGGGGGTCGCAGAGGCCAGGGGGAAGCGACTGTTTACTAAAAACACAGGTCCGTGCGAAGTCGTAAGACGATGTATACGGACTGACGCCTGCCCGGTGCCGGAACGTTAAGGGGACCGCTTAGCTTGATCTTCGGGTTGGGCGAAGGTGAGAACTTAAGCGCCGGTAAACGGCGGTGGTAACTATAACCATCCTAAGGTAGCGAAATTCCTTGTCGGGTAAGTTCCGACCTGCACGAATGGCGTAACGACTTCCCCGCTGTCTCAACCACAGACCCGGCGAAATTGCACTACGAGTAAAGATGCTCGTTACGCGCAGCAGGACGGAAAGACCCCGGGACCTTCACTACAGCTTGACATTGGTGTTTGGGACGGCTTGTGTAGGATAGGTGGGAGACGGTGAAGCGGTCACGCTAGTGGTCGTGGAGTCAACGGTGAAATACCACTCTGGTCGTTTTGGATGTCTAACCCGCGCCCGTGTATCCGGGTGGGGGACAGTGTCTGGTGGGTAGTTTAACTGGGGCGGTTGCCTCCTAAAGAGTAACGGAGGCGCCCAAAGGTTCCCTCAGCCTGGTTGGCAATCAGGTGTCGAGTGTAAGTGCACAAGGGGGCTTGACTGTGAGACCGACGGGTCGAGCAGGAGCGAAAGCTGGGACTAGTGATCCGGCATCGGCGTGTGGAAGCGGTGTCGCTCAACGGCTAAAAGGTACCCCGGGGATAACAGGCTGATCTTCCCCAAGAGTCCATATCGACGGGATGGTTTGGCACCTCGATGTCGGCTCGTCGCATCCTGGGGCTGGAGTAGGTCCCAAGGGTTGGGCTGTTCGCCCATTAAAGCGGTACGCGAGCTGGGTTTAGAACGTCGCGAGACAGTTCGGTCCCTATCCGCTGCGCGCGCAGGAGACTTGAAAGGGGCTGTCCCTAGTACGAGAGGACCGGGACGGACGAACCTCTGGTGTGCCAGTTGTTCTGCCAAGAGCACGGCTGGTTGGCTACGTTCGGGAGGGATAACCGCTGAAAGCATCTAAGCGGGAAGCTTGCCTTGAGATGAGGTCTCCCACCCTGTTGAGGGGGTAAGGCTCCCAGGAGACTACTGGGTTGATAGGCCGGAGGTGGAAGCATCGTAAGGTGTGGAGCTGACCGGTACTAATAGGCCGAGGACTTGACCACAAAGCATTAATGCTCGCGTCCACTGTGTAACTCAGAGACAACAAACCCCCACCCCGGGGCCTTTATGGATCGGGTGGGTGCGGGTTGTGTGTTTCGAGGGGTTACGGCGGTCATAGCGGAAGGGAAACACCCGGTTACATTCCGAACCCGGAAGTTAAGCTTTCCAGCGCCGATGGTACTGCACCGGGGACGGTGTGGGAGAGTAGGACACCGCCGGACAAAATTTTG
>NZ_JARWAC010000053.1 GCF_029846175.1 Sphaerisporangium sp. TRM90804
CCGTGACCGTGATGCGGGGTCTGGCCCAGCTCCACGCGCAGGGTGTGGCGGTCGACTGGGCCGCGGTGTTCGCCGGGACCGGAGCCCGCCGCGTCGACCTGCCCACCTACGCCTTCCAGCGGGAGACCTACTGGCTCACGGCGTCGGCCGCCGGTGACCTCACCGCGACCGGCCTGTCCGCCGTGGACCATCCCATGCTGGGGGCTGCGGTGCGGGTGGCCGGAAGCGAAGAGGTGGTGCTGACCGGCCGGCTGTCCGTGAGCACACATCCCTGGCTGGCCGACCACACGATCGGGAACGTCGTGCTGCTGCCGGGCACCGCCCTGGTCGAGCTGGCCATCCGCGCCGGCGACGAGGTCGACTGCCCCACGCTGGAGGAGCTGGTCATCACGGCGCCGTTCACCGTGCCCGACCGCGGCGGGGTGCTCGCCCAGGTCGTGGTCGGCCCGCCCGAGCCGTCCGGCCACCGCGCGGTGACCGTCTACTCCCGCCCGGACGCCGACCCGCGTGCCCGATGGACCCGGCACGCCGTCGGCCGGCTCGCCGAGAGCGGCCCCGCACCCGCGTTCTCGCTCGACGCGTGGCCGCCGCCCGGCGCGGTCCCGGTCGCCACGGGAGACGTGTACGAGGAGCTGGCCGAGCGCGGCTACCACTACGGGCCGGTCTTCCGGGGCGTGACGGCGATGTGGCGGCGCGGCGAGGAGGTGTTCGCCGAGGTACGGCTGCCCGAGCGGGAGGTCGCGGGCGCCGGCCGGTTCGGCGTCCACCCGGCCCTGCTGGACGCCGCCCTGCATCCCGCGCTGCTGGCCGGGCTGGACGGCGGGCCCGGCGCGGGCGTCAAGCTCCCGTTCGCGTGGGCCGGTGTGTCGCTGTACGCGTCCGGGGCCTCGGTGCTGCGGGTGCGGCTGACGTCGGCCGGCACGGACGCCTTGGCGGTGCGGCTCGCCGACGGGACGGGACGTCCGGTCGCCGAGGTGGGATCGGTGGCGGGACGCCCGGTGACACCCGACCAGCTCGCCGGCGCCGGGGAGCCCGGCGGCTCGGTGTACGCGCTGGAGTGGGGCCCGATCGGGACGCAGACCGGTCACGCCGGGTCGGATACCTGGGCGGTGCTGGGCGAGGCCGACGAGCGCTTCGAGCGCGGGCTGGCCGCCGCCGGGGTGCCGGTCCGGTGGTGCGAGGAGCTCACCGAGGCGGGCGACGCCGAGGTCGTCGTGGCGCTTCCGGTGCGTGGGCCGCTGCCCGGTGGTGACGGTGTGGTGGAGGCGGTGCACGCGGGGGTGCATCGGGCGGTGGGTGTGGTTCAGCGGTGGCTTGTGGGTGCGGGGCCGGAGAGCCGTTTGGTGGTGGTGACGCGGGGTGCGGTGGCTGCCGGTCCGGCCGAGGATGTGGTGGATCTGGCGGGTGCGGCGGTGTGGGGGTTGCTGCGTTCGGCGCAGGCCGAGCACCCCGGTCGCATCGTGCTCGTCGACGTCGACGACGATCCGTCCTCGACGGACCTGCTGCCGGCGGCGGTGCGCTCAGGTGAGGCTCAGGTCGCCGTCCGGGCCGGGACGATGCTGGCGCCCAGGCTGGGCGTGATCTCGACCGGCGAATCGCCGGTGCCGGTGCTGGAGCCGGGTGGGACGGTGCTGGTGACCGGTGGTACGGGGGCGTTGGGGGCGTTGTTCGCCCGGCATCTGGTGGTGCGGTATGGGGTGCGGCATCTGGTGCTGACCAGCCGTCGTGGTCTGGAGGCGCCGGGGGCGGTCGAGCTTCGGGACGAGCTGTCCGGGCTGGGTGCGCGGGTGGAGATCGTGGCCTGTGACGCGGCCGACCGTGAAGCGGTGGCGGGAGTGCTGGCCGGCGTTCCGGCGGAGCATCCGCTGGTCGGCGTGGTACACGCGGCGGGTGTCGGTGACGACGGTGTGGTCGCTGGGTTGACGCCGGGTCGGGTGTCGGCGGTGATGCGGCCGAAGGTGGATGCGGCGTGGGTGTTGCATGAGCTGACCGAGGGCTTGGGTGTGCGGTTGTTCGTGTTGTTCTCGTCGTTGGCGGGGACGGTGGGCGGTCCAGGCCAGGGCGGTTATGCCGCGGGGAACGCGTTCTTGGATGGGTTGGCGCAGTATCGGGCGGCGCGGGGTTTGAGTGCGGTGTCGTTGGGGTGGGGGTTGTGGGCGACTGAGGGTGGTCTGGACGCGGGGGTGGCGCGTTCGGAGGTGGATCGGTGGTTGTGGTCGGGGTTGCGGGCGATCTCGGTTGATGAGGGCCGGGTGTTGTTCGATCGTGCGTTGGGTGTGGGTCGGGCTGTGGTGGTGCCGGCTCGGTATGACCTGGGTGTGTTGCGGTCGCGGGCGGGTCTGGTGGCGCCGGTTCTGGAGGGGTTGATCGGCGGGGTTGGTCGTCGGGTGGCGGCGGCGGGTGTGGCCGATGCGGGGTTGGTGGGCCGGTTGGCGGGGTTGCCGGCGGGCCGGCGGTTGGAGTTGGTGGTTGAGCTGGTGCGTACGGAGGCGGCTGCCGCGTTGGGGCACGCTGATGTGGGTCGGGTGGCGGGGGAGGTGGCGTTCCGGCAGTTGGGGTTCGACTCGATGACGGCGGTCGAGCTGCGTAACCGGCTGGGCACGCGCACCGGGCTACGCCTGTCGGCGACCGTCGTCTTCGACTACCCCAGCCCTCTCGCCCTTGCCGAACACCTGCTCACCGAGCTCAGTCCCGAATCGGAGGCGGACGTCGGAGAGGTCGAGGAGAAGGCACTCCGCGACACGCTCGCCTCCTTGCCGCTCAGCCGTTTCCGCGAAGCGGGCGTGCTCGACGTCCTGCTGAGACTGGCACGGGACCCACAACCGGACCGCGCCGTCGCGGTGCCGGACGAAAGCGGCTCGATCGACGCCATGGATGCGGAGGAGCTCGTGAAACGCGCGTTCAGCGCCTGACTCGACGGCGGCGCGGCGACCAGGACGAACTCGCGGACTACGGAGGATCACCTTGCCCACTTCGAACGAGCAGCTCGTCGAAGCGCTGCGCGCCTCGCTGAAGAAGAACGACCTGCTGAGGCAGGAGAACGACAGCATCGTGGCGGCGGCCACCCAGCCGATCGCGATCGTGGGCATGGCCTGCCGCTTCCCGGGCGGCGTGGCCTCCCCCGAAGAGCTGTGGGACCTGGTGGCCGATGGCCGCGACGCGATCGCCGACATGCCCGGCGACCGAGGCTGGGACATCGACGGCATCTACGACCCCGTCCCGGAGCGGCCGGGGAAGACCTACGTCCGGGTGGGCGGGTTCCTGTACGACGCGGCGGAGTTCGACGCGGGGTTCTTCGGCATCTCGCCGCGCGAGGCGATGTCGATGGACCCGCAGCAGCGGGTGCTGCTGGAGACGTCCTGGGAGGCGATCGAGCGGGCGGGCATCGACCCGCACACGCTGCGCGGCAGCAGGACCGGTGTGTTCTCCGGGCTCATGCACGGGCACGAGAACGCCGCCGACGAGTCCGCGGAGAACGCCGACGGCTTCCAGATGACCGGTGGCGCGGCCAGCATCGTCTCCGGCCGCGTCTCCTACACGCTCGGTCTGGAGGGACCGGCGATCACGGTGGACACCGCGTGCTCGTCGTCGCTGGTGGCGGTGCACCTGGCCGTCCAGGCGCTGCGGTCGGGCGAGTGCGACCTGGCGCTCGCCGGCGGCGTCACCGTCATGTCGACGTTGCGGCTGTTCGTGGAGTTCTCCCGGCAGGGCGGGATGGCGGCGGACGGGCGGTGCAAGTCCTTCGCGGCGGCGGCCGACGGCACGGGATGGGCCGAGGGCGCCGGCATGCTCCTCGTCGAGCGCCTGTCGGACGCGCGGCGCCTCGGGCACCCGGTGCTGGCGGTGATCCGCGGCTCGGCGGTGAACCAGGACGGCGCGTCCAACGGCCTGACCGCGCCCAACGGTCCCTCGCAGCAGCGGGTGATCCGCCAGGCGCTCGCCAACGCCGGGCTGTCCGCCGCCGAGGTCGACCTGGTGGAGGCGCACGGCACCGGGACGCGGCTGGGCGACCCGATCGAGGCCCAGGCACTGCTGGCGACGTACGGCCAGGGACGGGCTGACGGCGACCCGTTGTGGCTGGGGTCGCTGAAGTCGAACCTCGGCCATGCCCAGGCGGCGGCCGGGGTGGCCGGGGTCATCAAGACCGTGATGGCGCTCCGGCACGGGATGATGCCAAGGACGCTGCACGCGGACGAGCGCACCCCTCACGTCGACTGGTCGGCCGGCGCGGTCGAGCTGCTGACGCAGAACCGTCCGTGGCCGGAGACCGGGCGTCCGCGCCGCGGCGCGGTGTCGTCGTTCGGGCTCAGCGGCACCAACGCGCACCTCGTCGTGGAGCAGGCCCTCGAACCGGAACCCGAGCCGGTGGGGTCCCGAGTGCTGCCGGCCGTGCCGTGGGTGCTGTCGGGCAAGTCGCCGGAGGGGTTACGGGCGCAGGCGGGTCGGTTGGTGTCGTTCGTGGAGTCCCGGCCGGAGATCGATCCGGTTGATGTGGGGTTCTCGCT
>NZ_JARWAC010000054.1 GCF_029846175.1 Sphaerisporangium sp. TRM90804
GGCCGGGTGGACTCCCAGGTGAAGATCCGCGGGTTCCGGGTCGAACCCGGCGAGGTCGAAGCGGTGCTCGCCGCCCATCCGCAGGTGGAGCACGCCCTGGTCATCGCCCGTGAGGACACCCCCGGCGACAAACGCCTCGTCGCCTACATCGTCCCCGACGACCAGGCCCCGATCGACGCGGCCGGCCTGCGTACGTACGCGCGGTCCCGCCTGCCCGAGTTCATGCTCCCCTCCGACGTGGTCACCCTCGACCGCCTGCCCCTCACCATGAACGGCAAGCTCGACCGGGCCGCGCTGCCCGCCCCCGTGGCCGCGTCCACCGCGGCGCGGACGGCCAGGACCGCGCAGGAGGCGGTCCTGTGCGCCCTGTTCGCGGAGGTCCTCGGCGTGCCCGAGGTCGGGGTGGACGACGCCTTCTTCGACCTCGGCGGCCACTCCCTGCTGGTCACCCGCCTGCTCAACCGGATCAGGACCGTGCTCGGGGTCGAGATCCAGACCCGGGTGCTGTTCGAGACCCCCACCGTCGGCGGGCTCATCGCCCGGCTGCCCGAGGCGTTCGGCGCCCACCCGCCCGTGCTCCCGCGCCCCCGCTCCGCCGAGCTCCCCCTGTCGTTCGCGCAGCGCAGGCTGTGGTTCCTGCACCGGCTGGAGGGCCCCAGCCCCACCTACAACATCCCGATCGCCGTCCGCCTGTCCGGGGACCTGGACGAGGCGTGCCTGCGGACCGCGCTGCGCGACGTCGTCGCGCGGCACGAGACCCTGCGCACCGTCTTCCCCGAGACGCGCGGCGTCCCGCGCCAGCACGTCCTCGACCCCGGCGACGTGCCGCTCACCCTGGAAAGCCACCCGATCGACGAGGACGAGCTGCCCGCGGCGCTCGCCGCCGAGGCGCGGCACGCCTTCGACCTCACCCGCGAGCCCCCGATCCGGGTCCGGCTGTTCTCGCCCGCCCCCGGAGAACACGTGCTGCTGCTCCTGATGCACCACATCGCCGCGGACGGCTGGTCGCTCGCCCCCCTCGCCCGCGACCTCGGCCTCGCCTACAACGCCCGCCTTCGCGGCGAGGACCCCGCGTTCGCGCCCCTGCCGGTGCAGTACGCCGACTACACCCTGTGGCAGCGCGAGCTGCTCGGCGACGAGGACGACCCGCGCGGCGTGCTCGCGAGCGGCCTGGACTTCTGGCGCGGGGCCCTGGACGGCGTCCCCACTGAGCTGGCACTCCCCGCCGACCGGCCCCGGCCGGCCGTCGCCGCCCACCGCGGCGACGCGGTGCGCTTCACCGTCGACGCCGCCCTGCACCGCGACCTCGCCGGGCTCGCCCGCCAGTGCCGGGTCAGCGACTTCATGGTCGCGCAGGCCGCCGTCGCCGTGCTGCTGACCCGCCTCGGGGCCGGCACCGACCTGCCCATCGGCAGCCCGTTCGCCGGGCGCGGCGACGAGGCCCTGGACGACCTCGTCGGGTTCTTCGTCAACACCCTGGTGCTGCGCACCGACACCTCCGGCGACCCCACCTTCCGCGAGCTGCTGGAACGCGTGCGCTCGGCGAACCTCGCCGCGTACGCCCACCAGGACACGCCGTTCGAGCGCCTGGTCGAGGAGCTGCACCCGCAGCGCTCCCTCGCCCGCCACCCCCTGTTCCAGGTCTTCCTCGCCTACCGCGGCTCTGAGGAGCCGTGCTTCGACCTGGACGGCCTGCGCGCCGCGCCGCAGCACGTCGAGCTCGGCGCGGCCAAGTTCGACCTCGCGTTCGACCTGGCCGCGCGCCGCACGGCCGACGGCGAGCCCGGAGGCGTGGACGCCGTGCTGGAGTACCGCACCGACCTGTTCGCCCGCTCCACCGCCGAGGGCGTCGCCGCGCGCCTGCTGCGCGTGCTGGAAGCCCTGGTCGCCGACCCCGACGCGCCGATCGGACGGCTGGACGTGCTCACCCCGGCCGAGCGCCGCGAGCTCGTCACCGGACGCAACGACACCGCGCACGAAACCGAGCGGCTGGCCGGCACCGTCACCGGCCGGTTCGCCGCCCAGGCGCGCCGGACGCCGGACGCCGTCGCCGTCCGCGCAGGCGGGGAGTCGCTCACCTACCGCGAACTCGACCGGCTGGCCGACCGCCTGGCCAACCGGCTGCTGCGCCTCGGGGTGGGCCCGGAGACCGGCGTCGCCGTGCTGCACGAGCGGTCGGCCGGTCTGGTGGTGGCGGCCCTGGCGATCCTCAAGGCCGGGGGCTCGTACGTGCCGCTGCACACCGGCTACCCGGTCGAGCGCATGCGGCGGGCCCTGGAGGACACCGGTGCGTCCGTGCTGCTCACCGACCGGCAGGCCCCGCCCGAAGAGCTGACGCGCGGCGTGCTCGTGGTCCGCACCGGCGACCCCGGCCTGGCGGAGGAGCCGGACACCGCGCCGCCCGCCGAGCCGCGCCCCGACGGGCTCGCCTACGTCATGTACACCTCCGGCTCGACGGGGACGCCCAAGGGGATCGGCGTCACCCACCGCGACGTCCTCGCGCTCGCGCTCGACCGCGTCTGGGGCGCCGACGAGTCGTCCCGCGTCCTGCTGCACTCCCCGTTCGCCTTCGACATCTCGACGTACGAGCTGTGGACGCCGCTGCTCACCGGCGGGCGGGTCGTCGTCGCCCCCGAAGGCGAGATGACCGCCCACGACCTGCGCCGCGTCATCGAGGACGAGGGCGTGACGTCCCTGCTCGTCGCCGCCGGCCTGTTCGGCGTGGTCGCGGACGTGCTGCCCGGGGCGTTCTCCACGGTGCGGCGCGTGCTGACCGGCGGGGACGTGGTGTCGCCCACCGCCGTGCGGCGGGTGCTGGACCACTGTCCCGGCACCGAGGTCACCGCGCTCTACGGCCCCACCGAGATCACCCTGACGTGCACCTCCCACCTCATGCGGACCCCGGACGAGGTACCCGAGACCGGCGTGCCGATCGGGCGCCCCATGGACAACCGGACGGCGTACGTGCTCGACGCCCACCTGCGGCCGGTCCCCGCCGGCGTGCCCGGCGAGCTGTACATCGGCGGCGAGGGCGTGGCGCGCGGCTACGTGCGGCACCCCGCCCTCACGGCGGAGCGGTTCGTCGCCGACCCCTTCGGCCCGGCGGGCGCGCGGCTGTACCGCACCGGAGACCTGGTGCGGTGGAACGCCGAGGGCGTGCTCGACTTCCTCGGCCGGGTTGATGATCAGGTGAAGATCCGCGGGTTCCGGGTGGAGCCGGGTGAGATCGAGGCCCTGCTCGCCGAGCGGCCCGACGTCGTGCGCGGGACGGTCGCCGTGCATTCCGACCAGCACGGCGCCAAGCGGCTGGTCGCGTACGTCGTCCCCGTCCCCGGGGCGGCCCCCGACCCCGCGGACGTGCTGGCCGGCCTGGCGAAGCGGCTGCCGGAGTTCATGGTCCCGGCCGCGGTCGTGCCGATCGAACGGCTGCCTCTCACGCCCAACGGCAAGCTCGACCGGGCGGCCCTGCCCGCCCCGCGGTGGGACGGCGGCGGGCGGGCCCCGCGCACCGAGCGCGAGAAGCGGGCCTGCGCCCTGTTCGCCGAGGTGCTCGGCGTCGAGCACGTCGGTCTCGACGACGACTTCTTCGACCTGGGCGGCCACTCACTGCTGGCCATCCGGCTGACCAGCGCGATCCGGGAGGCGCTGGGCGCCGAGGTGTCGCTGCGCGCACTGTTCGAGGCGCCGACGGTGGCCCGGCTCATCGACCGGCTCGACCAGGGCGGCCGGGTGCAGGCGGCGCTGACGCGGCGGGAGCGTCCGGAGCGGGTGCCGTTGTCGTTCGCGCAGCGGCGGCTGTGGTTCCTGGACCGGCTGGAGGGCCCGAGCGCCACCTACAACGTGTCGTGGACCCTTCGCCTGCGCGGCGACCTCGATGTGGACGCGTTGCGTGCGGCGCTGGGCGACGTCGTGGCCCGGCACGAGGCCCTGCGCACGGTCTTCGGCGAGCAGGACGGCACCCCGTACCAGTCGGTGCTCGCCCCGGACGCGGCCGTCCCCGCCTTCGAGGTCGTACCGGTGGACGCCGCCGGCGTCCAGGACGCCATGGACGAGGCGTCCCGCCACGTCTTCGACCTGACCCGCGAGATCCCCATGCGGGCGTACCTGTTCGCCGCCGGCCCGCGGGACCACGTGCTGCTGCTGCTCATGCACCACATCGCGTGCGACCACTGGTCGCTGACCCCGCTCGCCGCCGACCTGGCGGAGGCCTACCGCGCCCGCGCCGACGGCGCCAGCCCCCGGTACACCGAGTTGCCGGTGCAGTACGCCGACTACGCGTTGTGGCAGCGGGAGGTGCTGGGCGACGAGGGGGTGGCTGACGGGGGCCGGTTGGGGCCTCAGGTCGCGTACTGGCGGGAGCGGTTGGCGGGGTTGCCGGAGCAGATCGTGTTGCCGGTTGATCG
>NZ_JARWAC010000055.1 GCF_029846175.1 Sphaerisporangium sp. TRM90804
CAGCCACCACCCCCACCAACAACCGCTCCAACCGCCCCACCAAACCCCCCACCGTCTCCGCATCGAACAGATCGGTGTCGTACTCCACGAACCCCACGAGCCCGCCGTCGCCGTCTTCGAGGGGGTTCTCGGTGAAGTTCCAGTAGAGGTCCATGCGGGCGGTTCCGGTGGTCACCCACTCGGGGGTGATCTCCAGGTCTCCCCCCGCGACCACGCCCGCGGCCGCGTTCTGCAGGGCGAGGATGACCTGGAACAGCGGCTGGTGGGCTGCGGAGCGTGCGGGGTTGAGCACCTCGACCAGGTGCTCGAACGGCACGTCCTGGTTGTCGTACGCCTCCAGGGCGGTCTCGCGCACCTGCTTGAGCAGGTCGGCGAAGCTGGGGTCGCCGGAGGTGTCGACCCGCATCACCAGGGTGTTGACGAAGAACCCGACCAGCTCGTTGAGAGCCCGATCGGTGCGGCCGGCGATGGGGGCGCCGATGGGGATGTCGGTGCCGGCGCCGAGGCGGGTCAGCAGCGCGGCGAGGCCGGCCTGCAGCACCATGAACAGGCTGGTTCCCGTCTCCTTGGCCAGCCGGGTGAGGCCCTGGTGCAGGTCGGCGTCCCAGGAGAAGGGCAGCACGTCGCCGCGGCCGGACGCCACGCCGGGGCGGGGGCGGTCGGTGGGAAGCTGGATCTGCTCGGGCAGCCCGGCCAACTGATCACGCCAGTACGCCGTCTGCCGGGCGATCACACTGCCCGGGTCCGCCGAGTCACCCAGCAGCTCACGCTGCCACAACGTGTAGTCCACGTACTGCACCGGCAACTCCGGCAACCGCGCCGTTCCGCCCGACCGCCGGGCCTCGTAACAGGCCATCAGGTCACGCGACAACGGCGCCGCCGACCACCCGTCACACACGATGTGATGCATCAGCAGCATGAGCACGTGGTCACGCGGGCCCACCACGAACAGATGCGCCCGCACCAGCGGCTCACCGCCGAGGTCGAACCGGTACCGGGCGGCGCGCTCCAGGGCCCGCGGCAGCTCCTCGCGCAGAGGCAGCACCTCCAGGGCCGGCTTCGCCTCGTCGGGGGAGAGGATGACCTGGTGCGGCTCGCCCTCGTGCTCGGGGAACACCGTGCGCAGCGCCTCGTGCCGGGCCACCACGTCCCCCAGCGCCGCCCGCAGCGCATCGACGTCCAGGTCGCCGCGCAGGCGCAGTGCCCAGGGCACGTTGTAGGTCGCGCTCGGGCCCTCCAGCCGGTCGAGGAACCACAGCCGCCGCTGGGCGAAGGAGAGGGGGATCATGGCCGCGGGGCTCCTTCCGGACGGGGGCGGCGCACCAGGGCCGGCCTCGTCTCGACGGGGGTGTCCAACCGGTCCGCCAGCTCGGCGACGGTGGGTGCTTCGAACAGGTGCCGGATGGGGAGCTCGGCGCGCAGTTCCTCCCGGATCTCGCTGATCAGCCGGGTGGCGAGCAGCGAGTGTCCGCCCAGGTCGAAGAACGAGTCGTCCACACCCACCCGCTCCACACCCAGCACCTCGGCGAACAACCGGCACAACACCTCCTCACGAGGCGTACGCGGACCACGCCCACCCCCGCCCTCCCACCGAGGAACCGGCAAAGCCGCACGATCCAACTTGCCGTTCGGCGTCAACGGCAACCGATCCACCACCACCACCGCGGCCGGAACCATGAACTCCGGCAGCCGCCCGCGCACGAACCCCCGCACCAGCTGCGGATCGCACTCGGCGCCGTCCCCGTCGCCCGGGGCCGGGACGACGTACGCCACCAGGCGCACGTCACCGCCCGGCGACCGCCAGGGCGCCACGACGGCCTGGGCCACGGCCGGATGGGCGGCCACCACGGCGGCGACCTCGCCCGGCTCCACCCGGAACCCGCGGATCTTCACCTGGTCGTCGGCACGCCCGAGGTACTCCAGCACCCCGTCGGCCCGCCACCGCACCACATCCCCCGTGCGATACATCCGCGACCCCGCAGGACCGAACGGATCAGCCACGAACCGCTCCGCCGTCAAACCGAACCGGCCCGCATACCCCCGGGCCACCCCCGTCCCCGCCACGTACAGCTCACCCGGCGCACCCGGCGGCACCAGCCCCAGCCCGCCGTCCAGCACGTAGACGCGGGTGTTGGCGATGGGGCCGCCGATGGGCGGGATGCCGGTCGAAGCAGCGAGGGGGCTGCTGGTGGTGGCGCAGACGGTGGTCTCGGTGGGGCCGTACGCGTTGAGCATGCGGACGCGGGCGGCGTACCGGTCGACGAGTTCGGGCGGGCACGCCTCGCCCGCCGCCACGACGCACCGCAGGTCGGGGAAGGGCCGCTCGGGCAGTGAGGCGAGCACGGCGGGCGGCACGACCATGTGGGTGACCCCCGTGCGTGCGACGAGGTCCGCCAGGTCCTCGCCCGCGGCGCGGTCCTCCGGGGGCAGCACGAGCGCGGCGCCGCTGAGCAGGGCCATCACCAGGTCGCCGACCGCCATGTCGAAGCCGGTGGCGGCGAACTGCAGGACGCGGTCGCCCTCGCGGACGCCGAACCGGCCGATCTGGTCCAGCGCGACGTTGACGAGGCCCGCGTGGGTGATGGTCACCCCCTTGGGGCGTCCGGACGAGCCGGAGGTGAAGATCACGTAGGCGGGCAGGCCTGGATGGAGGGGGCCGAAGCGCTCGTGCGAGGCGAGGTCGTGTTCCGGCTTGGCGGCGAGGGCGTCGGCCGTGTCCGGGTGGCCGATCAGAAGGCGGGGGACGGCGCGGGCCTCCGCGGCACCGGTGGCGTCCTTCTCGTCGGTGAGCACCAGCACCGGATCGGCGTCCGCCAGCATCTGCTCCACGCGCGAGGCCGGGGTGGCCGGGTCGACCGCGAGGCACGCGCCGCCCGCCTTCAGGACGGCCAGGACGCCGACGACCAGGTCGACCGAGCGGGGCAGCAGCAGCGCGACGACCCGCTCCGAGCCGGTCCCGTGGCCGGCGAGCACCCGCGCGAGCCGGTTGGCGCGGGCGTTGACCTCGGCGTAGGAGACGGGGGTGCCGTGGGCCGTGGCCGCCGTCGCGGCCGGCGTGCGCGCCGCCTGGGCCTCGAACAGCTCCACCAGCCCGGCCGGCGGGCGCGGGACGGCCGTGTCGTCGCCCGCGGCCAGGAGCCGGGCGCGTTCGGGCGCGGTGAGCAGCTCCATGGCGCCGATGCGCTTGCCCGGGTGGGCGACGGCGTCGCGGAGCAGGCGAGCCCAGCGGTCGAGCAGGCCCGCGATGGTGGAGTGGTCGTACAGGTCGGTGCTGAACTCGACGGCGATGTCGAACCCGTCGGGGGTGCCGTCGGGGGTGCGCAGCTCGACGAGGCTGAGGAAGGCGTCCATCTTCGCCGTGCCGGTGTGCGGCACGCCGGCGGAGTCCACCGCGAGACCGGGTGCGCCGAGGTGTCCCTCCGGGGTGTTCTGCAGGGCCATCGACACCTGGAACAGCGGGTGGTGCGCCATGGAGCGGATGGGGTTGAGCACCTCGACGAGGTGCTCGAACGGCACGTCCTGGTTGGCGTACGCCTCCAGCGCGGTCTCGCGCACGCGCGCCACCAGCTCGGCGAAGGTGGGCTCGCCGGAGGTGTCGGTCCGCAGCACCAGCGTGTTGACGAAGAAGCCGACCAGATCGTCCAAGGCCTCGTCGGTGCGCCCGGCGATGGGGGCGCCGATGGGGATGTCGGTGCCGCCGCCGAGCCGGCTCAGCAGCGCGGCGAGACCGGCCTGCAGCACCATGAACAGGCTGGCGTTCAGCTCGCGTGCCAGGCCGAGGAGGCCGCCGTGCAGCTCCGCGTCCCACCGGAAGGTGGCCAGGTCGCCGCGGTGGGTGGCCACGGCCGGGCGCGGCCGGTCGGCCGGGAGCGTGACCTCTGCGGGGAGTGCGGCCAGTTGGCGGGTCCAGTACCCGAGCTGGCGGGCAAGGCGGCTGTCGGGCCGGTCCTGC
>NZ_JARWAC010000056.1 GCF_029846175.1 Sphaerisporangium sp. TRM90804
ACCGGGAAACCCTCATACAGCTCCCGGCCCATACCCAGCCGCTGCGCACCCTGACCGGTGAACAGCACCCCCAGCTTCCCTGGACGCGCCGCCGTACCGGTGGCCACTCCGGTGCCGTCCTGGGACAGGGCGGCCAGAGCGGCCAGCAGTTCCTCACGGTCGGCGCCCACCACCACCGCGCGGTGAGTCCACATCGCACGGCCGGTCACCAGCGAATACCCCACGTTGAGCGCACCTGCCGCATGGCCGGCACCGCTCTCGGCGGTCTGGACGTGTGCCAGCAGGCGGCCGGCCTGCGCACGAAGCGCTTCGGCCGTCTTGCCGGACAGCACCCACGGGATCACCGGCAACGACGCCGCGGGGGTCTCGGCACCGACATGAGCGAGGGTCCTTGCCACGGGCGCGGACGCGGTGTCAGGGGCACCCGGCGACCCAGCAACGGCAACGGCAACGGCAACGGCCGACGACTCGGGGGCCTGTTCGACGATCACGTGGGCGTTGGTGCCGCTGATCCCGAACGAGGACACCCCCGCCCGGCGCGGACGGCCCTCCACCGGCCAGTCACGGACCTCGGTCAGCAGCTCGACGGCGCCCTCGGACCAGTCCACCTGCGGCGAAGGCGCGTCCACGTGCAACGTACGCGGCAACACGCCATGGCGCATCGCCATCACCATCTTGATCACACCAGCCACACCCGCAGCCGCCTGCGTATGACCCATGTTCGACTTGATCGACCCGAGCCACAGCGGGCGATCATCCCCACGCCCCTGGCCGTAGGTCGCCAGCAACGCCTGCGCCTCGATCGGATCCCCCAACGTGGTCCCCGTGCCGTGCGCCTCCACCGCATCGACCTCGTCGGCCGACACCCCGGCGTTCCCCAACGCCGCACGAATCACCCGCTGCTGAGACGGACCATTGGGCGCCGTCAGCCCATTGGACGCACCGTCCTGATTGACGGCGGAGCCACGCACCACCGCCAGCACCGGATGACCAAGACGACGAGCATCAGAAAGCCGCTCCAACAGCAGCATCCCGACACCCTCACCCCACCCCGTGCCATCAGCCCCCGCCGCGAACGACCGACACCGGCCATCAGCCGACAACCCACGCTGGCGGCTGAACTCCACGAACACCTCAGGAGTCGCCATCACCGCCACACCGCCCGCGAGCGCCAGGGAGCACTCCCCCGACCGCAGAGCCTGGGCCGCCAGATGCAACGCCACCAGCGACGACGAACACGCCGTGTCCACCGTGACCGACGGGCCTTCCAGGCCGAACACGTAGGAGACCCGGCCGGAGGCGATCGCGCCCGTGCTGTTGTTCGCGGCGTAGTCGTGGTACATCATCCCCGCGAACAGGCCCGTAGCGCTGCCGCGCAGGGTCGCCGGGTCGATGCCCGCGCGCTCGAAGACCTCCCACGCCGTCTCCAGCAGCAGGTACTGCTGGGGGTCCATCAGCTGGGCCTCGTTGGGGCTGATGCCGAAGAAGCCCGGGTCGAACTCTCCCGCGTCGTGCAGGAAGCTGCCCCGGCGGGTGTAGGTGGTGTGGGGGCGTTCCGCCAGCGGGTCGTGGACGCGGTCGACGTCCCAGCCCCGGTTGCTCGGGAAGTCCGAGGTCGCGTCGACGCCGTCGGCGACCAGACGCCACAGGTCCTCGGGGGATTCCACGCCGCCCGGGTACCGGCAGGCCATGGCCACGATCACGATGGGATCGTCGTCGGTCGCGGCGGCGCGGGCCGTGACGACCGGCGCCGCGCGCCCGTCCAGGCCAGACAGTTCGTCCAGCAGGTAGCGGGCCAGCAGAGCGGGCGTCGGGTAGTCGAAGGCCAGAGTGGCGGGCAGGCGGACACCGGCCGCCGCGCTGAGGGCGTTGCGGAACTCGACCGCGCTGAGCGAGTCGAACCCGAGCTCGGTGAACGCGCGGTCGGCGTCCACGGCGTCCTGGCTGTTGTAACCGAGGGTCGTGGCGACGTGGCCGCGCACCACATCAAGCAGCGCCGCCGAGCGCCCATCCCGGTCGAGCCCGGCCAGACGGGCCTGGAGCGCGGACTGCTCCGCGCCGGTCGCCCGCGCCGTCAGGCGGCGAGCCCGTACCCGGACCAGGCCGCGGAACAGCGGCGGCAGGTCGTCACCGGCCGCGCCGAGCGTCTTGAGGTCGAGCCGGATCGGCAGCACCACGGGCAGGTCGACCGTGCAACCCCGGGCGAAGAGCGTGAGGCCGTGTTCCGGCGTGAGCGCGCCGACGCCGGTGCGGCTCATCCGCCGCAGGTCGGTTTCGGTCAGGGCGCCGGCCATGCCGCCGTCCCACAGGCCCCAGGCGAACGACTGCGCGGGCAGCCCCGTGGCCCGCCGGTGCGTGGCGAGCGCGTCGAGCACGGCGTTGGCGGCGGCGTAGTTGCCCTGCCCGGGCGCGCCGAGCACGCCGGTGGCCGAGGAGAACAGCACGAACGCCGAGATGGGACGGTCGGCGGTGAGGTGGTGGAGGTGCAGCGCGGCGTCGGCCTTGGGGCCGAGCACGGTGTCCAGGCGCTCGGGTGTCAGCGCGCCGATGGGCGCGTCGTCCAGCACGCCGGCCAGGTGGACGACGCCGGTCAGCGGCACGCCGTCGAGGAGCGCGGCGAGCGCCGTCCGGTCGGCCACGTCGCACGCGGCGAGGGTGACCTCGGCGCCCGACGCCGACAGCTCCTCCTTCAGTTCCGCCGCGCCGGGCGCGTCCGGCCCTCGGCGGGAGACCAGCAGCAGGCTGCGCACGCCGCGCTCATGCACCAGGTGCCGGGCCACGAGGCCGCCCAGCGCACCGGTCGCGCCCGTGACGAGCACGGTGCCGTCCCCGAAGTCGTCCTGCACGCCGCCGGCCTGGTCGGCGGCGACGCGGGCCAGCCGCGCGCCGTACACCGCGCCGTCGCGCACCACCACCTGCGGCTCGCCACAGGCCACGGCGGCGGACAGCCCCGCCGTGTCACCGGCCTTCGCGGCGTCGAGGTCGGCTAGCACGAAGCGGCCGGGGTGTTCCAGTTGGGCGGCGCGCACCAGGCCCCAGGCGACGGCGCCGGCCAGGTCGGTGACGTCCTCGCCGGGCAGTGCGACCGCGCCGTGGGTGGCCGCCACGAGAACCGCGCCGGCGAACCGGTCATCGGCGAGCCATGTCTGAAGCACGCCGAGCACGCGCTTCGCGGTGGCGTGCACGCCATCGGCGTCGGAGGCCGGCGCGCAGCGCAGCACCACGGCGTCCGGCAGCGGGCCGTCGGCGGGCAGGCCGTCCCAGTCGGCGACGCTCATGGTGGCCGTCCCGGCCGGGATCGGCGTCCAGTCGAGGCGGAACAGCGAGTCGTGCACGCCCGCGCGTGCCGCCGCGAGCCGCTGGGCGGACATGGCGCGCATGGCCAGGCTTGCGACGGTGGCGACGGGTAGGCCCGCCGGGTCGGTGACGGTCAGCGCGAAGGCGTTGGCGCCATCGGGGACGAGGTGGACGCGGACCCGGGTCGCCCCGGTGGCGTGCACCCGGACGTCGCTCCAGGCGAACGGCAACATGGGCCCTTCGCCACCGTCCAGCGCGTCCGAGAACAACGCCGGGTGCAGGCACGCGTCCAGCAGCGCCGGGTGCAGCCCCACCCGACCGGCGACCGTGTGTGCCCGCTCGGGCAGCTCCACCTCGGCGAACACCTCGCCGTCCCGCCGCCAGACCTGACCCACGCCCCGGAACACCGGCCCGTACTCCAGCCCGGCCAGCGCCAACTCGTCATACAGCCCCGAGGCGTCCACCGGCACCGCGTCCACCGGCGGCCACACCGGCGCCACCGCTGCCGGGAGCCCGGCCCCCGCGCCATCCGCCGACGGCGCGGCCTCGCGCGGTGACGCAGAACCGTCCGACACCGGAACCAGCGCCCCTTGGGCGTGGAGCGTCCACGGCTGGTCGGG
>NZ_JARWAC010000057.1 GCF_029846175.1 Sphaerisporangium sp. TRM90804
AACGACCGACACCGGCCATCAGCCGACAACCCACGCTGGCGGCTGAACTCCACGAACACCTCAGGAGTCGCCATCACGGTGACGCCTCCGGCCAACGCCAGGGAGCACTCCCCGGAACGCAGAGCCTGGGCCGCCAGATGCAACGCCACCAGCGACGACGAACACGCCGTGTCCACGGTCACCGCCGGACCCTCAAGCCCCAGCGTGTACGACGTGCGGCCGGACACGAAGCTGGCCGCGCTGCCGCCCGCGTAGTCGTGATACATGACACCGGCGAACACACCCGTCCGGCTTCCGCGCAGCGACCTCGGGTCGATGCCCGCGCGCTCGACGGCCTCCCACGACACCTCCAGGGCCAACCGCTGCTGGGGGTCCATCTCCACGGCCTCGCGCGGAGAGACGTCGAAGAAGTCGGCGTCGAAGTCGGCCGCGCCGTACAGGAACGCGCCGTCGCGCGCGTAGGTCTTGCCCGGCAGCCCGGGCTCGGGGTCGTAGACGCCGGGGTCCCAGCCGCGGTCCTCGGGGAAGCCGCCGACCGCGTCCAGGCCGCCGGCTACCAGCCGCCACAGGTCCTCCGGGGAGGAGACGCCGCCCGGGTAGCGGCAGGCCATTCCGACGATGACGATCGGGTCGTCGTCCACCGCCTTGGGCTCGGACCGTTCGCGCACCACCTCGCGGACGCCGTCGAGCAGGCCCAGCAGATGCCCTGTCACCGCCTGGGCGGTCGGGTAATCGAAGACGAGCGTCGCCGGCAGCCGCAGCCCGGTCGCCGCGCCGAGCTGGTTGCGCAGCTCGACCGCGCCCAGCGAGTCGAAGCCCATCTCGTCGAACGCGCGGGCCGGCTCGATCGCGTCGCCGGACGCGTGTCCCAGCACCGCCGCGACCTTCGCACGCACCAGGCCCAGCACCTCGCGGGTCCGGTCGCCGCCGGTCAGACCGGCGAGGCGTGCCCGCAACGCGGGGTCCCCGGCGGCGGCACGCCCGGGTCCACGGACGGGCGCCTTGACCAGGCCGCGCAGGACGGCGGGAAGCTCGGCCGCGCGGGCTCGCAGGGACGCGAAGTCGAGCTTCACGGGCACGGTGGCCGCGGCGTCGGCGCGAAGGGCGGCGTCGAACCGGGACAGGCCGTCCTCGACGGACACCGCCGGGATGCCCGTCCGGCGCATGCGCTCCCGGTCTGCGGCGGCGAGCCGGCCGCCCATGCCCGTGTCGGCGTCCCAGAGGCCGAAGGCCATGGCGGTGGCCGGTAGCCCGGCGGCCCGGCGGTGCATCGCGAACACGTCGAGGAACGCGTTCGCGGCGGAGTAGTTGGCCTGGCCGGTCGAACCGATCGTGCCGGCGATCGAGGAGATCATCACGAAGGCGGTCAGGTCGAGCCCGGCGGTCAGCTCGTGCAGGTGCCACGCGGCGCCGGCCTTCGGCGCGAACACCGCGTCCAGTCGCTCGGCGGTGAGCGTGGTGACCAGCGCGTCGTCCAGCACTCCGGCCGCGTGCACCACACCCCGCAGCGGGTGCGCCGGATCGATGGCGCCGATCAGCACGGCCAGGGCGGCACGGTCGGACACGTCGCACGCGGCGATCTCCGTATGCGCGCCCAGCTCGGCGAGCTCATCCCGAAGCGCGGCGGCGCCCGTCGCGGTCGTCCCCCGGCGGCTCACCAGCAGCAGCCGCCGCACCCCGTGCCCCACCACCAGGTGCCGCGCCACCAGCGCCCCCAGCCCGCCTGTCCCCCCGGTCACCAGCACCGTGCCGTCCGCCCCGAACGTGCATCCCGGCCCCGAAGCCGTGGCCGGAACCGAGCCGTGAGCCGTCGCCGGAGAACCGGAAGCGGCGGCCCGGACCGGGGCCGAGACCGAACCGGCAGTGGCGGCCGAAGTCGAACCACTGGTCACAGCCGGGACCGGACCGGCGGCGGCCGGAGGAGAGACCGGATCGGAGGCCGGGACCAGGCCGCCGGGTTGGGGGGTGGCCGATCGTTCGAGGCGGGGTAGGAGGGCCTGGGCGGCGCGCACGGCGACCTCGGGCTCACCGGTGCTCAAGGCCAGGCCGATGCTTGAGACGTCGTCCACGTCCACCAGAAGGAACCGGCCCGGGTGTTCGGCCTGGGCCGCGCGGACCAGGCCCCATACCGGGGCCTGTCGCAGGTCCACCGGGGCGCCGGGGACGGGCACCGCGCCGCGCGTCACGACCGCCAGCGTCGAAGCGGCGAACCGCTCCTCCGTCAGCCAGCGTCGTACGACGGCGAGCACCTCGCCCGCCACCTGACGGGCGGCGTCCGCGACGTCCAGATCCGGCGCCGGGCACTCGTACACGACCGGGACGGCGGTCTCGGCGGGGTCGTTCAGGGCGTCGTCCCAGGTGATCCAGGCGGGGACCGTCGCGGCGCTGGGCACGGGACGCCAGTTGACCCGGTAGACGGGGTCGTCGCCCGATCCGGCTGACCCGGCGGTGACCGGGCGGGCGACCACCGAGCCGACGGAGGCCACGGGCAGCCCCGCGTGGTCGGTGACCGTCAACGCGACACCGCCCGTGGTGTCGTGCGGCCTCAGGTGGACGCGTACGTGGGTGGCGCCGGTGCTGTGCAACCGGACATCGCTCCAGGCGAACGGCAGCACCGGCCCTGGGGCCTCGCCCGGCCCATCGGAGAACAACGCCGGGTGCAGGCACGCGTCCAGCAGCGCCGGATGGACCCCGACCCGTCTCACCAGGTCACGCGCCCGCTCGGGCAGCTCCACCTCGGCGAACACCTCGCCGTCCCGCCGCCACACGGCGGTAACGCCCCGGAACACCGGCCCGTACTCCAGCCCGGCCAGCGCCAACTCGTCATACAGCCCCGAGGCGTCCACCGGCAC
>NZ_JARWAC010000058.1 GCF_029846175.1 Sphaerisporangium sp. TRM90804
CCGCTCCAGCCACATCCGCAGCCGCGGCCGGCCTTGGGTCTCCACCAGTTCCTCGTAGGAGGGCCCGGATCCGCCGCGGGAGGCCTTCAGGCCCCACTGGCCCATGAACGTGGCCCGCTCGTCCAGGAACGCCGCATACTCGGCCAGCGACACCCCCTTGACCACCCGCGACCCATAAAACGGCGCAGAAGGCACCGGGTTGTCCACCACGACATCCGACCGCGCCGGGATCTCCGCCTCCGGCGTGCGAACCAGCTTCGCGCCGGTGGTCACCCGGCGTTGCCGCAGCGGCGGCAACGCCGCCCCCGCCACCCCCCGTTTGACCGCCATGAACGCGTCCATCAACCGCAACCCCTCGAACGCGTCCCGGGCGTACCGCACCTCGCCCTCGTAGACGTCGGCGAGGTCTTGCTCGACGTAGGCCCGGGTCAACGCCGCGCCGCCGAGCAGGACGGGGAACCGGCCGGCCATGTGGCGGGCGTTGAGCTCCTGCAGGTTCTCCTTCATCACCACGGTCGACTTCACCAGCAGCCCGGACATGCCGATCACATCGGCCTGCTTGGCCTCAGCCGCCTCCAAGATCGCCGACACCGGCTGCTTGATCCCCAGATTCACCACCTCATACCCGTTGTTGGACAAGATGATGTCGACCAGGTTCTTACCGATGTCATGCACATCGCCCTTGACCGTGGCCAACACGATCCGACCCTTGGTCTCACCCTCCACCCGGTCCAGGTGCGGCTCCAAGAACGCCACCGCGGCCTTCATCACCTCGGCCGACTGCAACACGAACGGCAGCTGCATCTCCCCCGAACCGAACAGCTCCCCCACCGTCTTCATGCCATCCAGCAGCACCTCATTGATGATCTCCAACGCCGGACGCCGCCCCAACGCCTCTTCCAGATCCGCTTCCAGACCCTTACGCTCACCGTCGATGATCCGGCGCTTGAGCCGCTCCCACAACGGCAACCCCGCCAACTCCGCCGCCCGCGACTGCCGCACCCCGGCCGCGTCCACCCCCTCGAACAACTCCATGAACCGCGCCAGCGGGTCATAACCCTCACGGCGCCGGTCATACACCAGATCCAACGCGACCTGCCGCTGCTCATCAGCGATCCGCGCCATCGGCACGATCTTGGAGGCGTGCACGATCGCCGAGTCCAACCCCGCCTTCACACACTCATGAAGGAAGACGGAATTCAGTACTTGCCGGGCGGCGGGGTTGAGTCCGAACGACACGTTCGACAATCCCAGGGTGGTCTGCACCTGTGGGTAGCGGCGTTTGAGTTCGGAGATGGCCTCGATGGTCTCGATGCCGTCGCGGCGGGTCTCCTCCTGCCCGGTCGCGATCGGGAACGTCAGACAGTCGATCAAGATGTCCTCGACCCGCATCCCCCACGACCCGGTCAGCTCCTCGATCAACCGGGACGCGACCTGCACCTTCCAGTCGGCGGTGCGCGCCTGCCCCTGCTCGTCGATGGTCAGCGCGACCACGGCCGCGCCGTGCTCGACGACGAGTTTCATGATCTGCTGGAACCGGGAATCGGGGCCGTCGCCGTCTTCGTAGTTGACCGAGTTGACCACCGCCCGGCCCCCGAGCATCTCCAGCCCGGCTTGCAGGACCGCGGGTTCGGTGGAGTCCAAAACGATCGGCAGCGTGGAGGCGGTGGCGAACCGGAACGCCAACTCCCGCATGTCCGCCGCCCCGTCCCGGCCGACGTAGTCCACGCACAAGTCCAGCAGATGCGCCCCGTCCCGGACCTGACCCCGGGCGATGTCCACACACTCCTCGAAGTCCCCGGCCAGCATCGCCTCCCGAAACGCCTTGGACCCGTTGGCGTTGGTCCGCTCCCCGATCGCCAGATACGAGGTGTCCTGCCGAAACGGCACATGCTGATACAACGACGCCGCCCCCGCCTCCGGATGCGGCCGCCGGGAAGTCGGCACCAGCCCGTCGACCGCCTCCACCACCAGGCGCAGGTGCTCCGGAGTGGTACCACAACAGCCGCCGACCAGCGACAACCCGTACTCGGCCACGAACTGCGCATGCGCCGCCGCCAACTCCACCGGCGACAACGGGTAATACGCCCCATCAGAGGTCAACTCCGGCAACCCCGCATTCGGCATGCACGACAACGCGACCCGGGCATGCTTGGCCAGATACCGCAGATGCTCCGACATCTCCGCCGGACCGGTCGCGCAGTTCAACCCGACCACATCCACACCCAACGGCTCGATCGCCGTCAACGCCGCACCGATCTCCGACCCCAGCAACATCGCACCATTGGTCTCGATCGTCACCTGCGCGATCACCACCACATCACGCCCCGACGCCGCCACCGCCCGACGCGCCCCATTGATCGCGGCCTTCACCTGCAACAAGTCCTGACACGTCTCCACGATCAACGCATCAGCACCCCCCGCCACCAACCCCGCCGCGTTCACCTCATACGCATCCCGCAACCGCCCATACGGCACATGCCCCAACGTCGGCAGCTTCGTCCCCGGCCCCATCGACCCCAACACGAACCGCGGACGCTCCACCGTGGAGAACCGATCCGCACACTCCCGAGCGATCCGCGCCCCCGCCAGCGAATACTCATAAATCTTGTCCGCTATCTCATACTCCGCCAACGCCGCCAGATTCGCCCCGAACGTATTGGTCTCCACACAATCAACACCCACCCCCAGATACGCCTCATGCACCCCCGCCACAATGTCCGGACGCGACACATTCAGCACCTCGTTACAGCCCTCATGACCCTCAAAGTCATCCAACGACGGGTCATACGCCTGCAACATCGTGCCCATGGCCCCATCCGCGACCAGGACACG
>NZ_JARWAC010000059.1 GCF_029846175.1 Sphaerisporangium sp. TRM90804
GTGGCACAGGCCGTCGTGCTCCCCTGGCGATCGGCCACGGGCGACACCCACCTGATCGCCTACACCGTCCCCGCCGACGACCACCGCAACGGCGACGGCGAGCACCGCAACGGCGACGGCGAGCACCGCAACGGTGACGGCGACCACCACAACGCCGACCGCGACCACCACAACGCCGACCGCGAGCACCGCAACGGCGATGGCGGGCACCGCAACGGTGACGGCCGTGCCTCGGCGGGTGATGGCCGTCCCGGCCGGGACGGCGGCTGCGACCCGCGCGCGGTGCGCGACTTCGTACGCGGACGCCTGCCCGACTTCATGGTGCCCTCGGCGGTGGTGGTCCTCGACCGGCTGCCGTTGACGCTCAACGGGAAGCTCGACCGGGCGGCGTTGCCGGCGCCGGTGTGGGAGAGCGGCGGCGGACGCGGCCCGCGCACCCCGCAGGAAGAGATCTTGTGCGGGCTGTTCGCCGACGTGCTCGGCCTGGAGCGGGTCGGCGTCGAGGACGACTTCTTCGACCTGGGCGGGCACTCGCTGCTGGCCACCAAGCTCATCAGCCGCATCCGCACCCGCCTCGGCGCCGAACTCCCCGTCCGCACCCTCTTCGAGACGCCCACCGTCGCGGGGCTGGTGGACCGCCTCGACACCTCGGCCCGGGTGAGACCCGCCCTGGTCCGCAGGTCCCGACAGGAAGGAGCGGCGCGGCCGTGATCCCTCTCTCCTTCGCCCAGCGGCGACTGTGGTTCCTGCACGGCCTCGAAGGCCCCGCCTACAACATGCCCTGGACCCTGCGCTTCCGCGGCGACCTCGATGTGGACGCGCTGCGTGCGGCGCTGGGCGACGTCGTCGCCCGGCACGAGGCGCTGCGCACGGTGTTCCCCGAGCGTGACGGCGAGCCGTACCAGATGGTCCTCTCCCCGGACGAGGCGAAGCCCGAGCTGGAGGTGCTGCACCCCGGGGAGGAGCTGCCCCAGGCGCTGGACCTCGCCGCGCGGTACCGGTTCGACCTCGGCGGCGAGCCGCTGGTGCGGGCCCACCTGTTCGTGCTCGGCCCGCGCGACCACGTGCTCATGCTGCTGATGCACCACATCGTCTGCGACGGGTGGTCGTTCGCGCCGCTGTCCCGCGACCTGATGGCCGCCTACGAGGCGCACAGCCTCGGGGACCGGCCGAGCTTCCCCGAACTGCCGGTGCAGTACGTGGACTACACGCTCTGGCAGCGGGACCTGCTGGGCGACGCCGGCGACCCGGAGAGCCTGCTCTCCCGGCAGACCGCCTACTGGCGCGACCGGCTCGCCGGGCTGCCCGAGCACATCCCCCTGCCCGCCGACCGTCCCCGTCCCGCCGTGGCGTCCTACGACGGGGAGCTCGTCACCAGCCGGTGGGACGGCGAGCTGCACGAGGGGCTGACGCGGCTGGCCCGGGAGACCGGCACCAGCCTGTTCATGGTCCTTCAGGCGGGGCTGGCCGCGCTGCTCACCCGCATGGGGTCGGGAACCGACGTGCCGGTCGGCGTGCCCATCGCCGGCCGCACCGACGAGGCCTTGGACGACCTGGTCGGCTTCTTCGTCAACACGCTGGTGCTGCGCACCGACACCTCCGGCGAGCCCACCTTCGCCGAACTACTGGCACGCGTGCGCGAGACCGCGCTGGAGGCCTACGCCAACCAGGACGTGCCGTTCGAGCACCTGGTGGAGGTGCTCAACCCGGCCAGGTCCGCCGCCTACCACCCGCTGTTCCAGGTGCTGCTCGTCGTCCAGAACTCCCCCGACGACTCCCTGCGCCTGAAGGACCTCGAACTCTCGCCGATCGTGGTGCCGACCGGCACCGCCCGCTTCGACCTGATGTTCAGCATCACCCACAGCTCCGACCCCGCCGTGCCCGGCCTGACCGTCGGCGTCGAGTTCAGCACGGATCTGTTCGATCGGTCGTCGGTGGTGGTGCTGGTGGAGCGGTTGCGCCGGTTGCTTGCCGGAGCGGTCGCCGATCCGGGGCGCCGGCTGGGGTTGTTGCCGGTGCTGGATCCGGCCGAGCGGGAGTTGCTGCTGGGGGAGTGGATCTCCACCGGTGAGGGCGCGGCTTCGGCTTCGCCTGGGGGTTCGGGTGTGACGGTGGCGGGGTTGTTGTGTGAGGCGTTGTCGGTGGGTGGTGATGGGCCGGCGGTGGTGGGTGTGGGTGGGGAGTTGTCGTTCGCTGAGTTGGGGGCGGCGG
>NZ_JARWAC010000006.1 GCF_029846175.1 Sphaerisporangium sp. TRM90804
GTCATGGAAGCCCCGGCCGATACCAGGAACGCGGTGATCGAGGACCTGACCGATGCCGGGGACGCCGTCATGGAAGCCCCGGCCGATACCAGGAACGCGGTGGTGAAAGGCGAGCACGGCCATCGCGGCGAGCGCCGCGAGGGCGGTGGCGAGTGCGGCGACGGCGGGCAGCCCCAGCAAGACGGAGGCCGTCGCCCACACGGCGCCCGCCGGCGCCAGGAGCCCCATCGACCGCGCCCCACCCCCGCGCCCGCCGTCGCCTCCACCCGCCCCCCACCCACCGTCCCGCCCACCATCGCCCCGTCGCGAACTCCGCCCGACATCACCCCTTCGAGCACCCCGCCCGGCATCCCGTGCGCCCTCGCCCGCTCTAACAGCATGCTCACCATCACCTTCTGGGCCATCCCGCTCCGCGTCGCCACCTCGGCCACTCCACCCGGCATCGCCCTTCTCGAACACTCCGCCGGCATCCCGGACGCTCTCGCACGCTCTGACATCTCGTTCGCCATCGCCCCCTCGGGAATCGCGTCCGCCTTCGCCCTGTTGGAGGTCCACTCGTCAGCCCTTTCACCGGTCGTCATGGAGGCCCTGGGGGTCGGGGGAACCGGGTCATACGCGGACCCGGGCGCGGAGCTCGGCGTACTTGCGGTCGCCTATGCCGGTTACTTCGCGGAGCTGGTCGACGCTTGTGAAGCCGCCGTGGCTCTGGCGGAACTCCGTGATGCGGCCGGCGAGGACCTCGCCGACTCCGGGGAGCGTCTCCAGTTCGGCGGTGGTGGCGGCGTTGAGGTCGACGACGGTTGCCTGGCCGGGGACGGTCACCGGTGCGGGGGCCGCGACGGTGCCGGCGGGGGCTCCGACGACGATCTGCTCGCCGTCGACGAGGCGGCGGGCCAGGTTGAGCCCTCCGGCCTTGGCACCGGCACGCATGCCGCCGGCCGCCGTCACGGCGTCGGCGATGCGCGCGCCGCCGGGCAGGGTGATCAGGCCGGGCTTGCGGACCTTGCCGGTGACATGGACGATGACCTGCACTGACGGCGAAGGCGTGGCGGCGGCCGAGGGTGGGAGCGGCACGCTCACCGGGACCGGCGGGGGCAGCGGCTCGGAGACCGGACGGGACCGCCATGCGAAGAAGCCACCCACCAGCACGGCCACCAGCCCGAGCACCAGCAGCACCCGCAGCCCCGGGCGTCCGGGGTCGAGAAGCGGCACCTGCCCGGCCAGCGCCTCGGCCACCCGGTCGCGCAGCGAAAGCAGCGGACGCGGGCCTTCGCCCCCCTCACCCGGCCGCTCGCCCCCCGCCCCGGCCCCGGGACTGAGCCGGTGGACCCTGAAATCACTCGACCGTTCGGGCCACGTGCTCTGGCGGTCGTGCTCCCGCAGGGGCCCGTCGAGCCCTTCATGCGATGACACCCCCGACCCGGGATCGAACTGCGGCCCGCCCGACCTGCCATCCCTTACCACCTGCCACCTCGGCCCCGTCGGCGCCGTATCGGCTGAGGCCTCCAGGTCGGCCTCGAGATCCGTCGCGTTCGGCCCGCCACCATTGAGCGCCCGCCACCGTGATCGGGGGGCTCCATCAGGCGGGACGTGCTGGGAATGAGGCCGGGCGCTTCGGACGGCGTCGCGGCGAGGCTGGGGGATTCGGTGGGTGGCCCGCCCGGGTTGCGGAATCGCCGGGGCGGGATCGGGAGGATCGGGGCGGTCGACGAGTCTGAGACGGGATTCGGCGACTTCGCCTTCTGGGGGACCGCTGGTTCTGCGCACGGGCGTGACATTAGGAGGGTCACGCCCGGCGGAAATCGGCGAACGCCGTTCTGTGGATAACGGCGAGCGCGGTCACCGGGGGGCGGGTCGCAGGCTTGGCGATCGCCAGGCGCCCAGGCCCCTGAGGAAGATCGCCACGCACCCAGGGAGGGCCAAGGCCCGCGAAGGCTGGGGAGCGGCTTGAACGGGCGGACCCTCAGGAGGAGGGAGTGGCAGGGCCGTTGGTGGGGGTGAGGCTGGGGGTGAGGGTGACACCCAGCATGCCGGGGCCTACATGGACGCCTACGGCGGCGCCTACCTCGACGACGCGGAGCCTCACCAGGTGGGGGATGCGGTTGGACAGGTGACCGGCGAGCGTGCGGGCACGGGCGGGCGCCTGCAGGTGGTGGACGGCCACGTCGACCGGGCGGTTGCCGGACGCCCGCACCGCGAGGTCCTCCAGTCGGGCGATCGCACGTCCCGTGGTGCGCACCTTCTCCAGCGGCGCGATCGTGCCGTTGGTGATGTGCAGCAGCGGCTTGATCGACAGCGCCGACCCGAGAAGGGTGGCCGCGGCTCCGATGCGCCCTCCCCGGCGCAGGTGCTCCAGGGTGTCCACGTAGAAGTAGGTGCGTGTCACCTCGGCGCAGGCGCGGGCCACCGCGACGACCTCCTCGCGGGTGGCGCCCCTGCGCGCGGCCTCGGCGGCGGCGAGCACCGGGAACCCGAGCCCCATCGCCAGCGAGCCGCTGTCGACGACGTCCACGGGCACCGGCGCCTCGGCCGCCGCGATGCGGGCGGACTCCACCGTGCCCGACATGGCCTCGGAGAGGTGGATGGAGACCACCCCCACCGCGCCGCGCGCCGCGGCCAGCTCGTAGGCGTCGGCGAAGCGGGGCGGGCCCGGCCGCGAGGTGGAGACCGGGGACCAGGCGCCCAGCGCGGCCGCCACTCCCCCCGCGTCGATCTGCACGACGTCGTCAAGCGTGCGGCCGCCGACCACCACCTGGATGGGGATCACGACGATGCCCAGCCGCTCGGTCTCCTCGGATTCGAGATAGGCGGTGGAATCGGTTACCACGGCGACCGCTTGCGACATGTCCCGAATCGTACCCGTAGCGTGACCGCTCCCTCCCGGAGAGGGATGATCGCCTGACAGTTGTCACTTATCGGACGGACGGCCGGAAAACGGGAGGGGCTACTGGACCGGGGTGCCACCGCGCCACACGCGGCGCGGCTTGAGACCGAAGGCCCAGGCGAAGGCGCCCTCGTGGTCGGCGTCCCACTGGACGATGTCGGCCAGGCGGCCGGGGGCGAGCACGCCGCGGTCGGGAGCGCCCAGCACGGTGGCGCCGCCGAGGGTGGCGGCGCGCAGGGCGTCGCCCACGCTGATGCCGAAGGCGGCGACGGCCAGGCTGATCACCAGGGACATCGAGGTGATTCCGCAGTGGCCGGGGTTGTGGTCGCTGCCGAGGGCGACGGTGACACCCTGGGAGAGCATGCGGCGGACCGGCGGGACCGTGCCGAGCTGCATGGCGGTGCCCGGGCAGACGACGGCGGGCACGCCGTACCTGGCGAGGAGCGCGATGTCCTCGTCGGTGGCGTTGTGCAGGAGATCGGCCGAGGCGCAGCCGAGCTCCGCGGCGAGCTGAACCGCGCCACGGCGCTTGTGGGCACCCGCGTGGACGCGGGGCTGGAGGCCGACGTTGCGGCCGGAGGCCAGGACCCAGCGGGCCTCGTCGGTGGTGAAGTGGCCGTCGTCGCAGTAGACGTCGACGCTGTCGGCGCCGGCCGCCGCGGCGTCGGCGCACCAGGAGCCGACCGCCTCGACGTAGTCGCGCTGGCGGCCGAAGTACTCCGGCGGCACCACGTGGGCCGCGAGGAAGGTGACGTGCACCCGCGGCATCATGGGCTCCTTCTCGAGCTCACGAAGCAGGCGGACGTCGGCCAGCTCGCCGTCGCGGGTGAGGTGGTAGCCGGTCTTGGCCTCCACCGTGGTGGTGCCGTTGAGCAGCCAGTCGCGCAGGCGCTCGCGGACGCCGTTGCACAAGGTCCACGGGTCGGTGCCTCGCGTGACCGTGACGGTGGACGCGATGCCGCCGCCCGCGGCGGTGATGGCGCTCGGCGTGGAGCCGCCGGAGCGCATGGCCATCTCGGCCCAGCGGTTGCCCGCGTAGACGGGGTGGGTGTGCGCGTCGATGAGGCCGGGCGTCACGAGGGCGCCGCCGAGGTTCTCGACGTGGTCGACGTCGACGATGTCGTCCACGACTCCGGGCACGCTCTGCGGGAGGTCGGCCGCGCGGCCGACCCAGGCGATGCGATCGTTGTGCACGAGGATCGCGGCGTTGCTGCAGACGTCGTTGCCCGTCCAGAGCCGTCCGATGTTGGTGAGCAGCCGAACCGTCATGGCATCACCGCCCCGCCGATGGCTGTGGAGACGCCCGGCGACGCCATCGGAGCCCAGCTCACGCCGGGCGCCACGCCCGCTGGGTCCGCCAGGTTTCCGGACGTCATTGGGGGGTCTCCTGATCTCATCCGCACTGGTGTGCGATGACGGTACCGCCCGGATCTTGGCCAGGCGATTTCAGTTCAGTTACGTTATTTCACAGGTCGGCTCGCTGTACAGGGTTATTGAGAAGAACGCCGGTTCGTCTCGCCCCGCTTGGGCGGACCACCTTCAGCCTGTCACGCCGAAACTCCGTCCCCGGGCGACGCCTCACACCGGCCAGCCCCTGCAACAGCAGCAGTCACATCTGTCGCCACGGCGAAACCAGCACCAGAATGTCTCGTTAGGGTTTGCATATCGTAGCAATAATCGGCCCGCGCGGGCCACAGCGCTTTTCCTGCGCTTATGCGAAGTTTCCTCCGCCACCGCGCGTCTGCGCCGTTTGAGCCCCTTCATTCCAGCCGGGCTCCGGCCCCCGGCCGGTCAGGCGGAATGATCTTCAACTGACTCGGTGTAGCCTGCCTGATGAGAACGACTTTGCTTGTCGAAACATAGGGTTGGCCCGGGAGTTGCCTTGACCGTGCAGGAGAATACCAGCAAGCGTCACATCGAGGAGCTGCTGCGCGGCAAAGAGGAGGAGATCCTCAAGCGCTGGGTGGAGATCTCAAGCCGGCCGCTCCGCGGACGCCTGAACGAGACCCAGACCGCCAAGGAGCTGCGCGAGATATACCGGGCGCTCCTGCGCTCCTTCGACCACGCCGACGGCGCCACGGAGCTGCGCGCCCTGCTCGCCGAACTGTCCCGGTCGCGCGCCCAGCAGGGGTTCACTCCCGGCGAGACCGCGATGGCGGTCTTCGGGCTGAAGGACGCCGTGTCCGAGCTCGTCGAGGCCGAGGCCGGCGTCGAGGCCCTTCGCGGTTTCCTCTGGCTGTCCAGCACGATCGACGGCCTGGGGCTGTACACCTTCGAGGCCTACACGACCGCCCGCGAGAAGATCATCGCCGACCAGGCGGAGGAGCTGCTGGAGCTGTCGACCCCCGTGGTCAAGCTCTGGGAGGGCATCGTGGCCGTCCCCCTGGTGGGCACGCTCGACTCGGCGCGCACCCAGGTCGTCATGGAGAAGCTGCTGCAGACCCTGGTCGACACCGGCTCCGAGTACGCGGTGATCGACATCACCGGCGTCCCGGCCGTCGACACCCAGGTGGCCCAGCACCTGCTGAAGACCGTGATGGCCGCCCGGCTGATGGGCGCCAACTGCGTCATCTCCGGCATCCGCCCTCAGATCGCCCACACGATCGTCACGCTCGGCATCGAGTTCGGCGACATCATCACCAAGGCCACGCTCGCCGACGCCCTGGCGTACGCGCTGCGCAAGAGCGGGGTCGAGGTCGTCGGCAGGAGACAGACCCGCGTCGCCGTGCGCACCGAGGAGAGCTGATGGAGCGCGTCCCCATCCTGAAGATCGGCGACGTCCTCCTGGTGTCCATCCAGGGCGACCTCGACGACCAGGCGGTGCTGACACTCCAGGAGGACCTGGCGGAGAAGGTCGTCACCACCAGCGCGGTCGGCGTGATCATCGACATCACGTCGGTCGAGATCGTCGACTCCTTCGTGGGGCGCATGCTCTCGACGATCGCCGGTATGGCCCGCATGCTCGACGCCGAGACGATCGTCGTCGGCATGCGCCCCGCCGTGGCGATCACGCTCGTGGAGCTCGGCCTCACCCTGGGCGGCCTGCGCACCGCGCTCGATCTGGAGAAGGGCATCGCCCTTCTGGGCCGCGCGAACGAGTCCGCGGAGACGCTCACAGCGGTCGCGAAGTGAGTCAGCCGCCCGTGGTGGACACCGCGGAGGAGCTCGCCATCACCTCGAACGACCAGGTCGTGATCGTGCGTCAGAAGGTGCGCTCGACCGCCATCGACCTCGGCCTGTCCCTCATCGACCAGACCAAGGTCGTCACGGCCGCCAGCGAGCTGGCCAGGAACACGCTCGTGCACGCCGGAGGCGGGCGGGCGCGCATCGAGATCGTCCAGGCCGGCCTCCGCCGGGGGCTGCGCCTGGTGTTCAGCGACGAGGGCCCGGGCATCTCCGACCTGAAGCTCGCGCTCACCGACGGCTGGAGCAGCGGCGGCGGCCTCGGCCTGGGCCTCAGCGGCAGCCGCCGGCTGGTCGACGAGTTCATCCTCGACTCCGAGCCCGGCCGCGGAACCATCGTGACGGTGACGAAATGGACGCGCTGAGCCCCAGCCGTCAGGACGTCTGGCTGCACATCGAGGACGCCAGCGCCATCGGCGCGGCGCGCAGGATCGCCGTCGCCCTCGCCCGCGAGGGCGGTTTCGACGAGGAGCACACCGGCCAGATCGCCGTCGCCGTCAGCGAGGCCGCGAGCAACCTCGTCAAGCACGCCAGCGCCGGCATGATGCTGCTGCGCACCCACCCCGCCTCCTCCGCCACCATCGAGATCATCTCGCTGGACACCGGCCCCGGCATGGCCGACGTGGCCGCCCCCGCCCGCGACGGCTTCTCCACCGCCGGCACCCTGGGCATCGGGCTCGGGGCGATGATCCGCCTGGCCGACCCCTGCGACATCCACTCCGCCCCCGGGCGCGGCACGGTGGTCAGCATGCACTTCACGGCCAGGAACGCGGCGCCCGCCGGCGACCGCTCCTGCGGGCTGTACCGCCCGGTCGGGGAGGAGATGGTCTGCGGGGACGCCTTCGCCGTCGAGGACACCGGCGAGACGATCACGGCGATCGTCTGCGACGGGCTGGGGCACGGCATCGCCGCCGCCGAGGCCTCCAGGGAGGCCGTGAGCGTGTTCCGCGCCGATCCCGCCGCGTCCCCCTCCGCCATCGTCCGCAACGTCCACGAGGCGCTCGGCCGCACGCGCGGCGGGGCCGTCGCGGTGGTCCGCGTCGACCGGGCCGCGAGCGCGGTCACCTACTCCGGCGTGGGCAACATCTCGGGGTGGATCGTCCACTCGGCCGGCCGCCAGGGGCTGGTGTCGGTCCCCGGCATCGCCGGGCACAAGGCCAGGAACCTCCGGGAGTACACCTACACCCTGCCCCCGCACGCCGTCGTCGTCATGCACTCCGACGGTCTCACCGAGCGGTGGGACCTCGCCGCCTACCCGGGCCTGCTGGCCCACTCGACCCACGTCATCGCCGGCACCCTGCTGCGCGACTGGGCGGTCCGGCGCGACGACGCGTGTGTGCTGGCCCTACGGGCGGCGTGATGACCGAGCACCTCGTCACCATCGTGGTGCGCGACGACCGCGACGTCTTCGCGGTGCGCCGGCTGGGCCGTGAGGTGGCCGAGGCGGTGGGCCTCGACGATCTCGACCGCATCCGCGTCGGCACCGCGCTGAGCGAGGTCGGCCGCGAGATCGTCGCTGGAGCCCGCGACGCCGAGGTCACGTTCCGGCTCAACGGCCCCAACGTGCTCGTGGTGAGCATCGACTACTCCCCCGGCGCCGGCGGCATAGCGCCCGCCGGGGTGACGCTCGCCGGCCGTCTGATGGACATGGTCGACCACGACACCGACCGGCGCACCATCACCATGAGCAAGCGCGTCACCGGCGGGCGCCCGCCCGACAGCGCCTCCCTGGCCGAGATCCGCGAGCGGCTCGGGGAGCCGATCCCCGAAGGCATGCTGGAGGAGCTGCGCCAGCAGAACCGCGAGCTGGCCGCGGCCCTGGAGGACGCCCAGGAGCAACGCGAGCGGCTGCTGCACCTCAACGCCGAGCTGGAGGAGACGAACCAGGGCGTGCTGGCCCTGTACAACCAGCTCTCGGAGGAGCTGGAGGAGACCAACCGGGGCGTGGTGGCGCTCTACGCCGAGCTGGACGAGAAGTCGGCCCAGCTCCGCGAGGCCAGCGAGGCCAAGAACCGGTTCTGGGCGACGATCAGCCACGAGCTGCGCACCCCGCTCAACTCGGTGATCGGCCTGGTGCGGCTGCTGCTCGGCCCGGGCGGGGAGGATCTGAGCGAGGAGCAGCACCTGCAGGTCGAGCTGATCGGCGACTCCGCGCGCACGCTGCTCGCCCTGGTGTCGGAGCTGCTCGACATGGCCAAGGCCGAGTCGGGCCTGCTGACGCCGCAGTTCGCGCCCGTCGACCTTCCGGCGCTCGCCGACGGGCTGCGCCTCACGCTGCGCCCCACCAGCGGCAGCGAGGGCCTGCGCCTCACCGTCGACGTCTCCCAGGGCCCGGCCGTCGTGACCACCGACGAGGTGCTGCTCACGCGCATCCTGCGCAACCTGCTCTCCAACGCGCTGAAGTTCACCGCCTCCGGCGAGGTGAGCCTCAAGGCGGGCATCGAGGACGACACGGTGCTGTTCGTCGTCACCGACACCGGCATCGGCATCCCCGAGCAGTACCAGCACCGCGTGTTCGAGGAGTTCTACCAGGTGCCCGGCACACTGAAGGCTGACGCGCGGGGCACCGGCCTGGGGCTGCCGTATGCCCGCCGGCTCGCCGAGGCGCTGGGCGGAACGCTGACGCTGGCGAGCACGCCCGGCGAGGGCACGACGGTGACGGTGCGCCTGCCTCCGGCCCCAGTCGCCGCGGCGGACGGCCCGGGGAGTATCAAAGAGGGACGATGACCGATAACTCCAGCACTATCCTCGTGGTGGATGACACGCCGACCAAGCGCTACATCCTGGGGAGCTGGCTGCGTCGCGCGGGCCACGAGGTGGTGGACGCGACCTGCGGCGAGGAAGCGCTGCGGCTCGTCCGCACGCTCTCGCCCGACCTGGTCGTCCTCGACGTCCGGCTGCCCGACATCAGCGGTTACGAGGTGTGCGAGCGCATCAAGGCGGATCCCGTCACGACCGCGATCCCGGTGATCCAGATCTCCGCGCACGCGATCTCGGTGACCGACCGCACGCGCGGCCTCGACCGGGGCGCGGACGCCTACATGGTGGAGCCGATCGAACCTGAGGAGTTCATCGCCACCGTGCGGGCGGCGCTGCGGTACTACAACGCCCGCCAGCGCGCCGAACGCATGGCGCAGCGGTTGCGGCAGCTCACCGAGGTCACCCTGGAGATCAACTCCGCCATCACGCTGGACGAGCTGCTGCGTGTGGCGGTCCAGGGCACCGCCACCATCCTGGGGCGCCGCAGCGGCGCGCTGGCCATCGGGGTCGACGGGCGGATCCGCCGGTACACCGTGCTGGTGCCGGGTGAGAGGGCGACGTCCCTGGCCGCCCCGCAGGAGACGCTGGTCAAGATCACTAGCATGGTGCTCGGGGACGCCGCGGGCACCGCCGAGTTCTCGCTGCCGCTGTCGTCCTGGCTGGAGCTGCTGCCCGACCCCCGCACCCGCGGCGAGTCCTCCGGCGTCGTCTCGCGCACCAAGGCGGGACGCCCTCCGGTCTATCTCGGCGTCGAGAGCACCGACCCGCTCGACCCCGACGAGCTCGACATGCTCAAGCAGCTCGGCCAGGCCCTGGCGCTCGCGGTCGACGCGCTGCGCGCCTACGCCGAGGAGCACCTGATCGCGCTCACCCTGCAGCGCAGCTTCCTGCCGTCGCGCATCCCCGTCGTCCCGGGGCTGGAGGTCGCGGTGCGCTACCAGCCGACCGTCGACAACGTGGAGGTCGGCGGCGACTTCTACGACGCGATCCCGCTCGGCGACCGCCTGCTGGTGGCCATCGGCGACGTGCAGGGGCACTCGCTCTACGCGGCCACGGTCATGGCGGAGCTGCGCCACGGCCTGCGCGCCCTGGCCGTCGTCGGCGCCGACCTGGGCAGGATCATGGGGCGGCTCAACGACATGCTCCGCCGCGACCACCCCAACATGACGGCCACCATCTGCCTGATGCTGATCGACCCGGTCAGCGGCGAGGTCGAGATGACCAACGCCGGCCACATCCCGCCGGTGATCGTCAGCGACGGCAAGGCGCGCTACCTCGGCTGGGGCAACCTGCTCATCGGCGCGGCGTCGGAGATCTACCGCGTCGACCGGTTCTTCCTGCCGGAACGGTGCGCGGTCCTGCTGTTCACCGACGGCCTGATCGAAGACCGCTACATTCCGCTCGACCGGAGCATGGAGGTCGTCCGCCAGATGGCGACCGCGTTCGACAAGGACCCCGAGGTGTTCTGCGACCGGCTGATCGACCACTTCGGGGCCAGGGAGGACGACGTCGCGGTGGTCGCCCTGCGCCGCACGCGCTGACGCCCCGCCCGGCGTGGCCGGGCGGGGCGTCGAGGCGGGTGGGTCAGACGGTCTCGACCGGCTTGGCGACGCGCTCCAGCTCGGCGTAGAGGCCGGCCGGCACGCGGGCGTGCAGCACGGTGCCGTCGGGCGTGTGGTCGACGGAGACCACCTCGCCCTCCTGGTGCGCCCGTGCCACCAGGTCGCCGCGGTCGTAGGGCACGAGCAGGTGCACCTCGTGGTCGAGCCGCGGCAGCTCGCGCTGGATGACGTCGATGAGCTCCTCGATGCCGGCGCCGGTGCGCGCGGAGACGACCACGCTGCGCCGCTCGCGCGTCGCCAGCCTGGCCAGCACGACGGGGTCGGCGAGATCGGCCTTGTTGATCACGATGAGCTCGGGGATGCCGGAGGCGCCCTCGATGTCGGCCAGCACCTCGCGGACCGCCGCGATCTGCGACTCGGGGTCGGGGTGCGAGCCGTCCACGACGTGGACGATGAGATCGGCGTCGCCGACCTCCTCCAGCGTGGAGCGGAACGCCTCGACGAGCTGGTGCGGCAGGTGCCGGACGAACCCGACGGTGTCGGCGAGCGTGAACAGCCTGCCGTCGGGCGTGCGGGCCTGGCGCACGGTGGGGTCGAGCGTGGCGAACAGAGCGTCCTCCACCAGCACTCCGGCGCCGGTGAGCCGGTTCAGCAGCGACGACTTGCCGGCGTTGGTGTAACCGGCGATCGCCACCGACGGCACCTCACGCCGCGTGCGCTTGGACCGCATGGTCTCCCGGGCGACGGACATGCCGCCGATCTGCCTGCGCAGCTTGGCCATGCGCTCGCGGATGCGCCTGCGGTCGAGCTCGATCTTCGTCTCACCGGGGCCGCGGCCGCCGATGCCGACGCCGCCGGCCGCCCGGCCGCCGACCTGGCGCGACAGGTTGCCGCCCCAGCCGCGCAGGCGCGGCAGCAGATAGCTGAGCTGGGCCAGCTCGACCTGCGCCTTGCCCTCGCGGCTCTTCGCGTGCTGGGCGAAGATGTCGAGGATCAGCGCCGTGCGGTCGATGACCTTGACCTTGACGACCTCTTCGAGCTGGCGGAGCTGGCCGGGGGTCAGCTCGCCGTCGCAGATCACGGTGTCGGCGCCCGTGGACTCCACGATGTCGCGCAGTTCGACGGCCTTGCCGGAGCCGATGTAGGTGGCGGTGTCGGGACGCTGGCGCCGCTGGATCAGACCTTCCAGCACCTCCGAGCCCGCGGTCTCCGCCAGCAGCTTCAGCTCCTGCAGGGAGTTCTCGGCGTCGGTCAGGGTGCCGGTGGTCCAGACGCCGACGAGGACGACCCGCTCCAGCCGCAGCTGCCGGTACTCGACCTCGGTGATGTCCTGCAGCTCCGTCGACAGGCCCGCCACGCGCCGGAGCGCCTGCCGCTCTTCGAGCTCGTAGTCGCCGTTTGCCGCGTACTCGCCTGGCTCGTTGTACATGTACGTCATCTCTGTGGCTATTTCGCGCTCCTAGGCGCTCGTGGGTTCACCGCTTCGCAACAGTTCAACACGGGGACCCCTGCGGTGTCTTCCCCGATGGTGCCACGGCGGCCATCGGGATTCACCTCTTTATCCCCCACCTCGCCCGCGCGTCTCCGGGGAGCGCTCAGACCTTGAGCACCTTCGCGTCGCCCGACCCGGTCTTGACGACGATGCGCCGCGGGGCGGACTCGTCGGTGGTGACCTCGACCTGCCGGCTGCCCGAACCCGTGCTGGTGGTGACGTGGTAGGTGCCCTGCGGCACCCACACGGCGCCCGTGCCCGAGCCGGTGCCCACCTTGACGTCGTCGGGCGTGGTGGTGAAGCGGAGCTCGACGTCGCCCGAACCGGTCTCGGCGATCGCGCGCTTGCCGCCCAGGCCGTTGGCGTCGATCGCCCCGGACCCGGCCTTGGCGTGGACCTCCCCCGACAGGGCCCTCAGGGTGATGTCCCCCGAGCCGCTGTCCGCGTTGACCCGCAGGCCGCGCGGGACCTCGACCCGGTAGTCGACGCCGCATCCCCAGTCGTTCTCGCCGCAGTTGTAGTCGAGCAGCAGCGTGCCGCCGTCGACCGGGTGCCGCGTGACCGGCTTGTCGCCCTTCCAGTGCATCGTCTCGACCACCTTCACCGAGGAGCGCGAGGACTCGGAGACGACGATGGTGCCCGACCCGCTCTTGACGTGCAGCACGCCGAGCGTGCCGGTGACGTCGTAGGTCTTGGTCTCCTCCTTGGTGGGGGAGGCGATGTGCTGAAGGCCGCAGCCGCTGAGGATGAGGCCTGCGCCGAGCACGGCTCCCGCGGCGATGAGGGGTGTCTTCGTCATGTCTTGAGCGTGGCCCGTGTGACGGCCCGGGCCCATCGGGGAAGGCCCCGAGTGGGCCCTGGCCCGACCCTCAGGGTCGGGGGGCGTTGACCCCTGAGTCGGCCATGAAGTAGCGTCGATTCCGCGATTCAGAACTGAGTTTCCGCAGAATGGAAACCATGGAGAGGACGGCCATGGACGGCGTCGAGATCAAGGGCCCCATGCTCGCGGGCTTCGACCAGATCCTCACCCCCGAGGCGCTGGCCTTCACCGCCGCCCTGCAGCGTGAGTTCGACGGGCGCCGGCGCGAGCTGCTGGAGGCCCGGCGGGCCCGCCAGGCGAAGCTGTCCGCCGGAGGCACGCTCGACTTCCCGCCCGAGACCGCGTCCGTACGCGAGGACGACGGCTGGCGGGTCGCCGAGCCCGCGCCCGGCCTGGTCGACCGCAGGGTCGAGATCACCGGCCCGGTCGACCGGAAGATGACGATCAACGCGCTCAACTCCGGCGCCAAGGTGTGGCTCGCCGACTTCGAGGACGCAAACTCCCCGCTGTGGGAGAACGTCGTCAACGGCCAGCTCAATCTGCGCGACGCCCTCGACCGCGAGATCGACTTCGAGGCGGGCGGCAAGAGCTACACGCTGCGTCCCGACGACGAGCTGGCCACCGTCGTGGTCCGCCCGAGGGGCTGGCACCTCACCGAGAAGCACGTGGAGGTCGACGGCGCCCCCTTCTCCGCCTCGATCTTCGACTTCGGCCTGTACTTCTTCCACTGCGCGGACCGCCAGATCGCCAAGGGCCGCGGGCCCTACTTCTACCTGCCCAAGATCGAGTCGCACCTGGAGGCCCGCCTCTGGAACGACGTGTTCGTGCGTGCGCAGGAGCTCCTGGGCATCCCGCACGGCACGATCAGGGCCACCGTCCTCATCGAGACCTACCCGGCCGCGTTCGAGATGGAGGAGATCCTCTACGAGCTGCGCGACCACTCGGCGGGGCTCAACGCCGGCCGCTGGGACTACCTCTTCAGCGTGATCAAGTCGTTCCGCACCCGGGGCCGGGAGTTCCTGCTTCCCGAGCGCAACGCGGTGACCATGACGGCCCCCTTCATGCGCGCCTACACCGAGCTGCTGGTGCGCACCTGCCACCGGCGCGGGGCGCACGCGATCGGCGGCATGGCGGCGTTCATCCCCTCGCGCCGCGACCCCGAGGTCAACAAGGTCGCGCTGGAGAAGGTGCGCGCCGACAAGTCCCGCGAGTCCGGCGACGGGTTCGACGGCTCGTGGGTGGCCCACCCCGACCTGGTGCCGATCTGCCGTGAGGTGTTCGACTCCGTGCTCGGCGAGCGGCCCAACCAGCTCGACCGGCTCCGCGAGGACGTCTCGGTGTCGGCCGGCGACCTGCTGGCCGTCTCCAGGACGCCCGGGGACATCACCGAGACCGGCCTGCGCAACAACGTGGACGTCGCCCTGCGCTACCTGGCCGCCTGGATGGGCGGCACCGGCGCCGCCGCCATCCACAACCTCATGGAGGACGCCGCGACCGCCGAGATCTCCCGCTCGCAGATCTGGCAGTGGATCCACAACGACATCAAGCTGGCCGACACCGGCGAGGTGGTCACCAGGGAGCTGGTCGAGCGGGTGATCTCCGAGGAGCTGGCCGCCGTCCGCGAGGAGCCGGGCTACGACGCGGCGCTGTTCGAGCAGGCAGCCGAGCTGTTCAAGGAGGTCGCCCTGGACGACGACTTCGCCGACTTCCTCACCCTGCCCGCCTACGCCCGCATGCCGTGACACCCGCACTGGCCGAGCTGTCCGGCCTCCTCCCCTCCCTGCTGGGCCCCGACGCGGTGATCACCGACCCGGTGCGGCTGCGCACCTACGAGTGCGACGGGCTGACCTACCACCGGGCGACGCCGGCGATCGTGGTGCTGCCGGAGACCGCCGAGCAGGTGGCGGCCGTCGTCACCGAGTGCGTGCGCACCGGCACGCCGTTCGTGGCCCGGGGCTCGGGCACCGGCCTGTCCGGCGGCGCCCTGCCACGCACCGACGGCGTGCTGATCGTCACCTCGCGCATGCGCCGGGTGCTGTCGGTGGACGCCGGGAACCGGCGCGCGGTCGTGGAGCCGGGGGTGACCAACCTGGCGATCACCGAGGCGGCGCGGCCGTACGGCTACTACTACGCCCCCGACCCCTCCAGCCAGCAGATCTGCTCGATCGGCGGCAACGTCGCCGAGAACTCCGGCGGCGCGCACTGCCTGAAGTACGGCTTCACGGTCAACCACGTCCTGGCCGTCGAGCTGGTCACCCCGGACGGCGAGATCGTGTGGCTCGACACCATGGATCCCGGTTACGACCTGCTCGGGGCCTTCATCGGCTCGGAGGGCACGCTCGGCATCGCCACGAAGATCGTCGTGCGGCTCACGCGGGCGCCCGAGGTGGTGACCACGCTCCTGGCCGCCTTCCCCGACGTCGAGTCCGGCGGGGTGGCCGTGTCGGCGATCATCGCGGCCGGCATCGTGCCCGCCGCGATCGAGATGATGGACGCGCTGGCGATCGAGGCCGCCGAGGCCGCGGTGCGCTGCGACTACCCGGCCGGGGCCGGGGCGGTGCTCATCGTCGAGCTCGACGGGCCGGGCGCCGAGGTGGCCGGCCAGTTCGCGCGGGTCGAGGCCATCTGCCGCGACAGCGGGGCCTTCGAGCTGCGCGTCGCCGACGACCCCGACCGCCGGGCGGCGATCTGGAAGGGCCGCCGGTCGGCGTTCGCGGCGGTGGGCCGCATCAGCCCCGCATACCTCGTGCAGGACGGCGTGGTGCCGAGGACGGCACTGCCCGCCGTATTGGCCGGCATCGAGGAGCTGTCGGCGCGGTACGGGGTGCGCGTGGCCAACGTCTTCCACGCCGGCGACGGCAACCTGCACCCGCTGGTGCTGTTCGACGACCGTGAGGAGGGCGCGGGCGAGCGCGCGGAGCAGGTGTCCGCCGAGATCCTCGACCTGTGCCTGGCGCACGGCGGGTCGATCACCGGGGAGCACGGCGTCGGCGTGGACAAGTCCCGGTACATGCCGAAGATGTTCACCGCCGAAGACCTGGACACCATGCAGCTCGTGCGGTGCGCCTTCGACCCCCGGGGGCTGTCCAACCCCGGCAAGATCTTCCCCACGCCCCGGCTCTGCGGCGAGGCGCCGGGCGTGCGCAAGGGCCCGCACCCCCTGGTGGCCTCCGGAGAGGTGGACCTGTTCTGATGCTCCCGTCTCCCCCCGCCCACGCCCCCGCGCCGCTCCCGGGCGGGCCGAGGTGAACGCCGGCGAGGCGCTGGCCGCGAGCGGCGTGACGGTCCGCGCGGCCGGGCCCGGCGACGCCGTCGCCGGCGCGTCGCCCCGCTGGGTCGCCCTGCCCGCCACCACCGCCGAGGTCGCGGCCGTCATGGGCGCCGCCGCCGAGCACGGCCTGGCCGTCGTCCCGGTGGGCGGCGGCACCAAGCTCGGCTGGGGCGACCCTCCCGAACGCTGCGACCTTCTGCTGGACACCCGCCGCCTGAACCGGGTGCTGGAGCACGCGGCGGGCGACCTCGTCGTGCGGGCGCAGGCCGGCGTGACCATGCGGGCCCTCGCCGGGACGCTCGGCACGGCGGGGCAGGAACTCGCCCTCGACGTGCCGCACGAGGGGGCCACCGTCGGCGGAACCCTCGCCGCCGCCACGGCGGGCCCGCGCCGGCTGCGGTACGGCACCGCCCGCGACCTGCTGATCGGCGTCACCGTGGTGCTGGCCGACGGCACGACGGCGCGGTCGGGCGGCAAGGTCGTCAAGAACGTCGCCGGCTACGACCTGGGCAAGCTGTTCACCGGCTCGCTCGGCACGCTGGGCGTCGTCGCCGAGGCGACGTTCCGCCTGCACCCGCTGCCCGCCGCCCGCGCCTGGATCACCGCCGACGCCGACGCCGGCACGATCGGCGCGGTCGCGGCCCTGGCGGGCTCCCAGCTCGAACCCAGCGCCCTGGAGGCCGACCTGCCCGGGGCCGGCGCACCGGGCACGGTGGCCGCGTTGTTCGAGGGCGCGGCGGCCGACGAGCGGGCCAAGGCCGCCGCCGAGCTGGTGGGCGCCGGAGCGCCCGCCGCCGAGCCGCCCGCGTGGTGGGGACGGCTGCCGGGCGAGGAGTTCCTGCTCGAACTGCGCGTGCTCCCCGCGGCCGTCCCCGGCGCGTTGGAGGCCGTCGCGCGGGCGGCCGAGGCGGCCGATCTCCGTCCACGTCTTCGCGGGTCGGTGGCCTCGGCCGTCCTGCACCTGGCGCTGCCCGCGGACACCCCCGCCCGGGCCGCCGAGGCCTTCGTCCCGGCCCTGCGGGCGGCTCTGGCCGCCCACGGCGGCAGACTGGTGGTGTGGACGGCGCCGCGCGAGGTCGCCGCGCGCCTGGACCGCTGGGGGCCCGCCGGGGCCGCCACGCTGATGGGCCGGGTCAAGGAGCGCTTCGACCCCGGCGGCCGGATGTCGCCGGGACGGCTGAGGAGCGGACGGTGATGGACCCCGAGCTGATCAGGGACTGCGTGCACTGCGGGTTCTGCCTGCCCGCCTGCCCCACGTACGCGCTGTGGGGCGAGGAGATGGACTCGCCGCGCGGCCGGATCCACCTGATGAAGCAGCACGTCGAGGGCACGGCGCTGACGCCGGAGATGGCCGGGCACTTCGACGCCTGCCTGGGCTGCATGGCCTGCGTCCCCGCCTGCCCGTCCGGCGTGCGTTACGACAGGCTGATCGAGCAGACCCGGGCCGAGGTCGAGCGGTCCCACCCGCGCTCCCCCGCCGACCGGGCGTTCCGGGCCGCGGTCTTCAGCATGTTCCCCTATCCGCGCCGGCTGCGGGCGATGCGCCTGCCGCTGCGGCTCGGCCGGCGCCTCGGGCCGCGCCTGCAGCCCCTGCTGGAGCGGCTCGACCCTCGCCTGGCCGCCCTGGTGGCGCTCGCCCCCCCGGCCCCCCGCCGCGTGCGGCTGCCGGGCCGGGTGGCGGCGCGCGGGCGGCGGCGGGCCACCGTCGGCGTGCTCACCGGCTGCGTGCAGGGGGAGTTCTTCCCCGGCGTGAACGCCGCCACCGTCAGGGTGCTCGCGCTGGAGGGGTGCGACGTCGTGATCCCGCCCGCGCAGGGGTGCTGCGGGGCCCTTTCCGTGCACTCGGGGCGCCCGCAGGAGGCGGCGCGGTTCGCCCGCCGGACGATCGAGACCTTCGAACGCGCGGGCGTCGACACCGTCGTGGTGAACGCGGCCGGGTGCGGGTCGAGCACCAAGGAGTACGCCGACCTGCTCTCCGGCGACCCGGCGTGGGCGGGCCGGGCGCGGGCCCTGCGCTTCGCCGACCTCGCCGAGTACCTGGCCGAGCTGGGCCCCGCGGCCGAGCGCCGCCCTTTGCCGATCACCGTCGCCTACCACGACGCCTGCCACCTGGCCCACGCGCAGGGCGTGCGCGCGCAGCCGCGGACGCTGCTCGCCGGCATACCCGGCCTGCGCCTCCGGGAGATCCCGGAGGGCGCGATGTGCTGCGGCTCGGCGGGCACCTACAACCTGTTCCAGCCGGTGGCCGCGCGCGAGCTCGGCGACCGCAAGGCCGCGCAGGTGCTGACCGTCGCCGCCGACCTGCTGGTGTCGGCCAACCCTGGCTGCACGATGCAGATCGCCTCCGCGGCGCGGCGGCGGGGTGAGCGGATCGCGGTCGCCCACACGGCCGAGGTCCTGGACGCCTCCCTGCGCGGCCTGCCCCCCTCGGCGCTGCTCGCGCCGGGCCGGAGCACGCCGTGAGCACCGTGCAGAGCGTCGACCGGGCGCTCGACGTGCTGGAGGCGCTGGCCGACCAGGGCGGGGAGGCCGGCCTGTCGGAGATCGCCGCGCGGACCGGGCTGCCGTACGGGACGATCCACCGGCTGCTGCGGGCCCTGCTCCTGCGCGGGTACGTGCGCCAGGAGTCCGACCGCCGCTACGCCCTGGGCAGCGCGCTGGTGCGGCTCGGCGGGGCGGCCGAGCGCATGGTCGGGGTGTGGGCGCAGCCCTACCTGGAGAAGATGGTCGCGCTGTCCGGCGAGACCGCCAACCTCGCCGTGCTGGAGGGCGACTTCGTGGTGTACGTCGCGCAGGCGGCCTCCCCGCGGCGGCTGAGGATGTTCGCCGAGGTGGGGCGCAGGGTGATGCCGCACAGCACGGCGGTGGGCAAGGTGCTGCTCGCCGAGCGGCCGGACGCGGCGGCCGTCCTGGCCCGCACCGGGCTGCCGCGCCGCACCGAGCACACGATCACCTCGGTCGACGCCATGCTGGCCGAGCTGGAGGTCGTCCGGCGGCAGGGATACGCGGCCGACCTGGGCGAGGAGGAGCTGGGCGTGCACTGCCTCGCCGTCCCGGTGCGCGACGGCGGGCGCGTGGTGTCGGCCATGTCGGTCTCCGGGCCGACCGCCCGCATCGAGGCGCTCGACCTCGGACGGCTGGCGGACGGCATGCGCGGCATCGCCGCCGAGTTCGGCGCCGAGATGTCGCCTCCCTGACCGCCGCCGCGGCGCCGGGCGAGGGGGGTCAAGGAACGGCGGCGTTGCCGTTGTCGTGCTGGCAGAGGGCGAAGCGGGCACCGCCCGGGTCGGCCGCCAGCGCGACGAGGCCGTGCGGCATCTCGTAGGCGTTGATCAGCACCGAGCCGCCCTCCCGCTCGATGACGGCCTGGCTCTTCCCGATGGTGTCGACGGTGAAGTAGTTCACCCATCGGGGCGCGAACCCGTCCTGCTCGTACGGGATGCGCAGCCGCCCGCAGGCCGTCTCCCCCCGCACCTTCCACAGGACGTAGTCGTAGTCGACGCCGTCGCCGGTCTGCTCGCACTCGTACCCGAACAGCGACTGGTAGAAGTCGTCGGCGGCGCCCGGGTTCTGGACGTGCAGCTCGTTCCAGCACAGCGTGCCGGGTGTCCCCTTCGGCGGCGGCCGCACCCGGGAGCTCGGCTGCAGGAGCCCGAAGGGCGCCCCCTCGCGGTCGTGGACCACCGCCATCCGCCCGAGGGGCATCTGGGTCGGCAGCACGAGCGGTTCGCCGGAGTTGGCCTGGACCCGCACCAGAGAGGCCTCGACCTCCGAGGTGGCCATGAAGATCGTCCACGACGGCTTCGGGACGTCCAGGCCGGGGGGAGGGGGCGCCATGCCCGCGACCGGGCTGCCGTCCAGCAGGCACAGCGTGGAGTTCCACACCCGCGGGCCGAGGTGCTCGTACGTCCAGCCGAAGAGGCGCCCGTAGAACCGCGTCACGGACGCGGGTTCCGGTGTGGTGAGCTCCGGCCAGCAGGGGAAGCCGTCCAGGTAGCCGGCGTTATAGGCCATGACCCCTCCTAGCTGGACGGATACCCCCATATCCTCATGGTTTCATCAACCGCCACGGGCCCCGCGGCGGGTCAGCGGGTCTGCGGGGTGATGTTCACCGACCCGTTCTGCGGGACCGGAACGACCTGCACCCTGCCGTCCTGCACCGCCTTCCACAGGATCGCGCCCTGGGGGCCGAGCACCTCGACCAGGTCCTTGATCGACTCCAGCTCGGTCTTCACCTTGGTGTTGATCTGCTGCTGCGCCAGGTTCTGCTGCTTGGCGGCCTGCTCGGCGGCCAGGGCGTCGATCAGGCTCCGCGGCGGCTCGGGCTTCTGGATCGTCAGCACCACGTCGCCGCAGTCGCCGACGCCGGCGAAGTTCGGCTGGCAGAAGTAGTCGGCGCCGGCCGTCTCCTTGATGAACTGCCGGGCGAGCTGGCCCACCCGCTGCTCCCACTGCTGCTTGGCGTTGGGGTCGTTGAACAGCTTCTTCCACTCGAACTCCTGCGAGGCGGCGTCCATCGCGCGGTCGAGCGGCTGCTTGAAGTAGAAGTTCAGCATGCGCCGCCAGCCCGACGACGTACGCTCCTCGTCCTCCAGGTAGGCCCCGTACTTCAGCCCGATCTTCTCGTGGAACTGCCGCAGGGTCGTGCACGAGGTGTTCAGCGTGAACGTCGCCGAGCCCGCCACCTGGAGCTCGACGTTGTCCTTGGACACGATGCTGATCGGCTTGGACTCGGAGTCGTCGACTCCGGAGAAGTCGAAGGTGCGCTGCCCGAACGGGTAGGGGTAGGAGGTGTCGCCCGGGCCGAGGAACGTCGCGCCGCTGGAGGGGTTCACGCATTTGACGAACTTGATCGGCTCGAACGGCCCGCCCGCGTAGTGCAGTCTCACCTCGTCGGGAGCCGTGCTGATCTTGGTGGAGCAGCTCGCCACGATGCCGAGGAGCACGACGGCGATGACGCCGAGCAGCACCCCCCTGATCGCCAGCCGCCTGCCGCGTCCCCCTGGTGCCCCGTCGACGTCCTTGCGTGCGCTCATGATCGTCCCCGCCTTTACTCGCGCTTTACGGGCGACCCTAGAGCACCCCGGCGTCAGTCGTTCCGCACTTCGGGGACCGGCCGCCCGCCGGAGCGGCCGACCTCGGTCATCACCGACGTGCGGCGCTCAGAGGAAGGTGCCCGGCGCGCGGGTGACCAAGATCGAGCGCGAGTGGGAGCACGGCCACCGCGCCCGGAAGATCGAGCTGCACAAGGGGCACCGGGAGTACCGGGTCTACGTCTCCGCCCGCACCGGCAAGATCGTGAAGTTCCGCCAGAAGTACGACGACTGACGGGACGTGCCGGCCGCCGGGTGCGCGGCTACGCGCACTGGGCGAGCATCGCGTCCTTGTCGGCGGCCGTGACGGCCAGGTCGTACTTCAGCGCCACCTGGGCGAACCGCACGGCGTAGGAGCAGCGGACGCCCTTGGCGGGCGGCAGCCAGGACGCGGGCCCGGAGTCGCCCTTGGAGGAGTTGGTGGAGCCGTCGACCGGCATGAGGTTCAGCGGGTCGTTGGCGATGCGCACCCGCTTCTCCTTGCTCCACCGCGACGCGCCCATCTGCCAGTTGTACGACAGGGGCATGACGTGGTCGATCTGGACCTCGGCCGCGTCCTGCTTGGTCCACTCGATCGTCCTGCCGGTGTAGGGGTCGTCGAGCGTCATGGAGGTCAGGACGCACGACGACCCCGACCGGTACTTCAGCTTCTGGCCGTCGCGGGCCAGCACGTCGTTCCTCGTGTCGCAGCCGTTGCGCGCGAACGGCACGTCGACCGCGTTGTCGGCCCACGCGTACCCGAACTCGTCGCGGTCGTAGCCGGTCTTCGGGCCGCGCCCCTTGGTCGCCACCTTCTCGATCAGGTTGACGGCCGCAGTGCGGTCCTTGCCGGACTTGATGGGCGCGAGGCCGGGCTCGGTGCCCTTGGGGTTGTCCAGCGGGATGACGCCGGACGAGGAACCGCCGCCGTCCCCGGACCCGGACCCTCCGTCGCCCCCCGCGCTGGTGGCGTCGATCGGCCCGCATCCGGACAGCATGACGACCGCCGCGAAACCGGCCACGATCCCGCGAGCTCCGCGCAGGCGCACCGCCACCCCCAGGTAAAGGAGAAGTAATCCCGAGGTAGAGCATCTACCCGCGAAAACCCGCAATATCGCAAAAGCCCCCGGAAACCGCGCGCGGTTGATTCCGGGGGCGCCACGTTGCGCGGACGCCGTGAAAGCGTCCGCGCGTCCGGCCGGGACGCCCCGGCCGGACGGTCAGGCCGGACGGTCAGGCCCGGCCGTAGGCGTCGTCGAGGCGCTCGATGTCGTCCTCGTCGAAGTGGCCGAAGGCGACCTCGAGGATGCGGGTCGCCGGCCCGGAGGAGCTGAGGCGGTGGGTCTGGCCCGCCCGGATCAGCACGCGGTCGCCGACGGACGGCTCGATGCGCTCGCCGTCGATCTCGAACACCACCCCCGGGTCGAGCGCCACCCACAGCTCGTCGCGCAGCTTGTGCCGCTGCAGGCTCAGCCGCTGCCCCGCCGCCACTTCGATGATCTTGACGGTGGACGTCTCGTTGTGGGTGTACCGCTCGAAGTTGCCCCACGGGCGCTCGTCACGGATCACCGCGGCGAGCCGATCGCTCTCCAGCACACTGCCTCCAGCACCTGATGGTCGTTCCGGTGCGACTCTCCCACAAACCGGCCAAGCACGCGCAACGGGGACCAGGCCAGGAGGCGACGCCCGGGCTACAGGCCGTACTCCTTGGTGATGCGCTCGTGCCGCTCCACCTCGATGCCGGCGCTGCGCGCGAGGTCGAGCCAGGCCAGCGGATGCACCCACCGCTCGGTGGCGTCGTCCAGCAACGCGTCGACCTCGACGTCCTCGACGTCCGGCGGGACGGCGATCCAGCCGTAGACGCCCTGGAGCCGCTCGCCCGTTCCCGGGTGGGTGACGGTGTAGTTCTCGTCGCTGTACACCCACATGGGCCAGCCGCGCTCGGCCATCACCTCGTTGAACTCGGTCCAGTCGTCCTCGCTGGGGGCGACGCCGTCGAAGAACCAGCTGGTGTACCCGCCCGGGCGCAGCATCGACACGGCACCGAACGGGATGACGAAGTTCTCCTGCTCCTCGGCGCTCTCGGGGACCGGCTCCAGCGGGCGGGGGTCGATGACCACGATGTCGCCCGCGTTGTAGTCCATGCCGCGGGGCTGGGGGATGAGCAGGCGCGCCGTGGCGGGGCCCGTGCGCACGGCGAGCACCTCGCGGCGGCTGCCGTCGGAGGCGGGCAGGACCACCCTGACCAGGTGCCACTCCTCCTCGATCGGGCCCTCGGTGGTGGCCACCGGCATGCCCAGCGCCTCGGCGCCCTTGCGGACCAGCGGCCAGTCCTCGGAGGCGGTCGCCATGACGATCATGCGCCAGACGTCCTCCTCCTCGGCGACCCCCGACGCGACCAGGTCGCGCAGGATGGCCGCGCCCTTGGCGTTGTCGCCGGTCTGCTGCGCGGCGCCGGCCAGCAGGCGGCGCGCCTCCAGCGCGGTGACGCCCTCGGCGCCGGCGGCCAGGGACTTCTCGGCCTCGGCCTGCGTCTCGGCCCAGCGTTCGCGGGCGCGGTGCAGGCGGCCGAGCACGAGGTGCGCGGACGGCGCGGACAGCATGGCGGCGAAGCTCTCGACCCGCTCGTCCTGGCCGGCCTCGACCAGCACACCGGTGAGGTAGGCGATGTCCTCCTCCTCGGCGGAGGCGGGGTCGCCGTCGTCGACGACCTGCTTCCACAGGAAGTCGGCGCCGAGGTCGGCGTAGCCGAGGAAGGCGAGCGTCGTGGCGTGGCGGCGGGTGGCCTCCAGGTCGGTGCCCGACAGCGGCCAGAGCCAGCCCACCCACCGCTCGGGGTCGGCGTTGTGGCCGTCGGCGGCGTCGAAGTAGGCCACCAGCTCGTCCTGCGGGCCGGGGGCGGCAAGCGGCCGCGCGGCCTCGGCGGAGGCGCGCAGCGCGGCCACGCGCTCGGGCAGGTCGCCGGGACGGCGCAGCGCGCCCAGCCCGGACTCGGCGAGGTCGGCGAGGGCGCGGGCCTGCCAGATGCCCTGGCGCGCCACGGCCAGCTCGCCGGCGATCAGCGCCAGCTCGACCCGGCCGTGCTCGACGCCCATGGTCTCGAAGTAGGTCACCCACTGCCGCATGACGCGGCCGAGCTGCCAGGTGTTGGAGATCACCGACGTGAGCAGGCGGACGGCGCGCGCCCACTCGACCCAGTCGCGCGGATGCTCGCCGACGACGTCGAGGTCGGGAAGGGCGGCGAGCGCCTCGGCCGACCGGCCGGTCGTGGCCAGCACCAGGGCGCGCAGCACGCCCTCGCGGTGCTCCTTGGCCGCGGGGTCGTCGGCCGGGAAGTCCTTGGCGGCGTCGAGCTCGCTCAGCGCCTCCTCGGTGCGGCCCGCGGCGAGCAGCGCGCGCACCCCCATGGCCGCCAGCTCCCAGCTCACCTGCCCGTCGGCGCTCCTGCGACCCGCGACGGCCGACTGGTAGTAGGTGACGGCCTGCTCGACCTCACCGGCGTCGGACAGGGCCGACACGTACTGCGTGGCCAGGCCGTTGAACGCGGGAGACGCGTGCGGCACGTCGGCCATGGCCGCGCCCAGGGCGGCGAGCCGCTCGGCGGCGTACCCGGGGCCGTCGGTGTTGGCCTGGGTGACCGCCAGCGCCTCGACGGCCGCCGGGGCCGAGGGGCAGTCCTTGGTGTCCTCACGGCGGGAGAAGGCCAGCAGCGCCTCGGCGTCGCCCAGGGCGACCCTCCCCTGGGCCCGGTCGCCGATGCGGCCGGCCAGATGCCAGTGCCGGGCGAAGAACTCCAGCCAGGGCAGCTCCTGCGACTCGGCCTGCTGGGCCACCGCGGGCGCCATCACGTCGAGCTGGGCATAACGGCCCTCGAACGCCTGCGCGGGCAGATCACCCAGCGCTATCGCCAGCCCGGTGTTGCCGCCTTCGTGCAGTCGCCGCTGAGTGTCTGCGACCCATGCCCAGATGTCCACGTCCATGGCAGGTCAGTCTGCCAGTTCACGGGGCCTGCCCCAAACATGCGGGCGGTGCGGTGGGCGGCGCGGTGCCCGCGCCGGCCCGCGGGGCGCCGGCGCGGGGACGGGCGTGGATCAGAGGACGCCCGCGGCGACCTCGCCCGACGCGACCAGGACGGCCGGGCCCGACAGGTGGCTGGTGTGCTCCTCCAGGCCGACCGTGAGCAGGCCGCCGAGGACCTCGACCGACCAGGTGCCGGTGGTCTCGCCCGCCAGGCGCGCGGCCGCCACGGCCGCGGCCACCGCGCCCGTGCCGCACGCGCGCGTCTCGCCCGAGCCGCGCTCGTGGACGCGCATCACGACCCGGCGCTCCCCCACGGAGTTGAGCAGCTCGACGTTCACGCCGGTGGGGAACACCGCAGGGTCGAAACCGGGCTGGGAGGTGAGGTCGAGCCGGGCCACCGGCTCGCCGGTGACGCAGGCCAGGTGGGGGTTGCCCATGTTGACGACGACCCCGGTGTACTCGCCGCCGCCGACGCTCGCCCAGCTCTCGCCGAGGACCTCCGGCGCGCCCATGTCGACGGTGACGTCGCCCTCGGCCCCGAGGCGCACCCACCGCACCCCGGCGCGGGTGACGACGTCGAACTCGCCGGCGTCGGCGAGTCCCGCGTCGACCAGGTAGCGGGCGAAGACCCGCAGGCCGTTGCCGCACATCTCGGCGACGCCGCCGTCGGCGTTGCGGTAGTCCATGAACCACTCGGCCCCGCCGGGACGCGGGCGCCCCGAGCGGGCGGCCCGGTCGGCGATCGCGGTGGCCTCCTCGCTCAGTTTGGCGGGCAGCACACGCAGCACGCCGTCGGCGCCGATGCCGGCGCGGCGGTCGCAGAGCGCCGCCACCCGGGACGCGGGCAGTTCCAGGGTGCCGTCGAGATCGGGGAGGATGACGAAGTCGTTCTCGGTGCCGTGCCCCTTGACGAAACGCATGGCACGACAGTTTACGCCCCGACCAGCTCCAGTGCTCGTTCGAGCAGGTCGGGGGCGTCGAACGGCAGCCAGCGCACGCGGGGGTCGCGCCGGAACCACGATTCCTGGCGGCGGGCGAACCGCCGGGTCGCCCTGATGGTGTCCTCGCGGGCCTGCTCCTCGGTCCACTCCCCGGCCAGGAAACGCATGACCTGGGCGTATCCCAGGGCCCTGCCGGCCGTCCGCCCGCCGGCCAGGCCCCGGGCCGCCAGCCCCCGGACCTCTTCTACGAGCCCGGCCTCCCACATGCGGTGCACGCGCAGCTCGATGCGCTCGTCGAGCAGCGGGCGCGGCACCAGCAGCCCGATCTGGACGTTGTCGTAGACGGCGTCGTAGGAGGGCATCGTCGCCGAGAACGGGCGGCCGGACAGCTCGATCACCTCCAGAGCGCGCACGACGCGGCGGCCGTTGCCGGGCAGCACCGCCTCGGCCGCCACCGGGTCGAGCTCCTTGAGGCGCTGGTGGAGCGCGGCCGGGCCGAGCAACTCCAGCTCCGCCTCCAGCCGCTCGCGGACCGCCGGGTCGGTGCCGGGGAACTGGAGATCGTCCAGCACCGCGCGCACGTAGAGCCCGGAGCCGCCGACCAGGACGGGCACCGTGCCGGCGGACAGCAGGCCGTCGACGACGTCGCGGGCCATGCGCTGGTACTCGGCCACGCTCGCCGTCTCGGTGACGTCCCAGACGTCCAGCAGGTGGTGCGGCACGCCGTGCCGCTCGGCGAGGGACAGCTTGGCCGTGCCGATGTCCATGCCGCGGTAGAGCTGCATGGAGTCGGCGTTCAGCGCCTCGCCGCCGAGGCGGCGCGCCAGCTCCACCGCGAGGTCGGACTTGCCTGCGGCCGTCGCGCCCACCACGGCCACCACCGGCGGCCGCCCCGTCGCGGGTGTCACGGCAGCTCCCAGTCGAGCGTCGGGGGCAGGTAGCCCTCCAGGGTGAGCAGCCAGCGCTTGGACTCGACGCCGTCGCCGCCGCTGAACCCGCCGAGGCCGTCGCCGGCGACGACGCGGTGGCACGGCACGATGACCGGCACGGGGTTGCCGCCCATGATCGAGCCGATGGCGCGGGCCGGCAGCCCCGCGCCGCTTTCGGCGGCCAGGCCGCCGTAGGTGGTCACCCGGCCGTATCGCACCGTCTCGTACAGGGTGCCGAGCACCCGCCGCTGCGCCGGGGTGAACAGCCGCCAGTCGACCGGGACGGTGAACGCCCGCAGCCGCCCGGCGAAGTAGGCGGCGAGCTCCTCCTCGACCCGGCCGGCCCACGCGCCGGCGTCCGCGCCGGCCTCCCCGGCGCCCGCGCCGAGGCGGGCGAGCATCCGGCGCCGCGTGGCCGGGGCGTCCCGGAAGTCGGTCGCCGCCACGCCGTCCGGGGTCACCGCCGCCACGAACCGGCCGAGCGGCGTCAGCACGCTTCCGAAGGCGACGTCTACCATCCGATCATGTCCATCCACGAGCCGGTCGGGGGCCCGGCCGTCGCCGTGCCCATCCCCTCACCGTAACGACCCGCGCGGCCTCACGAGGCACCGCCGGGGTCCTGCCGCGTCCAGCGGGCCACCGGGTAGCCGACGCCGTAGGGCGCCTGGTGGTGGAGCAGCTGGCCCCGGAACGCCGGGGCGTCGGCCCCGCCCGCCGCGGCGGCGCCCGCCAGCACCTGGAACGCCGCCCGGCCGCCCACCCACAGCTCGTCCGCCTCGGCGGGGTCGAGCGCGGCCAGGGCCGGGACGTCCGCGGCGGCGAGCGCCGCCGTCAGCGCCGCGTCGTACGGGGCGGCGCGCGGGTGCAGGTAGCCCGGCGAGTGCGCGGCGAGCCGGGCCGAGCCGTCCCCCACGACCAGCAGCGCGACCCTCGGGGCGCGCCCGGCCAGCAAGGCGCCGAGCCGCAGGCACTCGCGCGTCGCAGCGTCGCACGGCACCGCCTCGTAGCCCGACGGGCACCCGGCCCCGGCGAGGTCGAGCAGCCAGCGGCCGACCGTCAGGGACAGCGGGAGCACGGGCGGCCCCTCCCCCACCCGCACGTCGGCGCCCCAGGGCGCGAACGTGCCGCCCGCGCCGGAGTCGTAGGACTCGGCGGTCTCGGCGCCGCCGACCACGAGCAGAGCGTCGGGCGCGGACCGGGTCAGGGAGCGCACGGCGCCGGCGCACGCCTCGCGCAGCCCGGCGAGCTCGGGCGCCGCCGCGCCGGCGAGCCGCGGCACGAGGAGCGGAGGGCAGGGGCAGACGGCCGCGGCGACGAGCACAAGATCAGGCTAGCCGGGCCGGGACGCGCTCCCGACCAGACGGGCACGGGCCCCGGAGCCGCGGCTCCGGGGCCCGTGACGATCGGGGCGGACCGGCGATCAGGTGCCGCCGAAGTCCTGCGTCCACCAGGGGCCGCCGTTGCCCGTGTGCACGCCGACGCCGATGGCCTTCAGCTTGCAGTTCATGATGTTGGCGCGGTGCCCGGGGCTCTTCAGCCAGGCGTCGACGACGGCCTTGGGCGTCGCCTGTCCGCGGGCGATGTTCTCGGCGAAGCTCGACGACTGGTAGCCGGCCGCCTTGATGCGGTCCCACGGGGAGCGGCCGTCGGCCGAGGTGTGGTCGAAGTAGCCCTTGGCGGCCATGTCGTCGGAGTGGCCGCGCGCGGCCTTGCGCAGCTTCTCGTCGATGCGCAGCGCCCCGCAGCCCTCCTCGGCCCGCGCGACGTTCGTCAGGCGCGCCACCTCGTCCTCCAGGGTGACCAGGTTGGAGGAGCCGCCGGTCGGGGCGGACGGCGCCTTGGTCGGGGTCTTCGTCGGCTTGGCCGAGGGCTTGGTGCTCGGCTTGGCGCTCGGGGACGCCGTCGGCCTGCGGGTCGGCTTGCGCGTCGGCTTACGCGTCGGCTTGGCCGACGGCTTCGCGCTCGGCGTGGCCGAGGGCGTGGCGGACGGCTCGGTCGTCGGGAAGTCCAGCGACCGGTCTCCGGTCGCGCGCCCGGGGTTCGCGGCGCCCGGCGGGACGTACCCGGCGGGCCCGTCGGGACGCGGCCCGGTGCCGCCGACGGCGTCGGTGCCGGAGTTCTGCTTGTTCTTGGTGCTCTCGGAGTCGCGGACGGGCGCCTCGGAGTCCCCCTGCGGGGAGTCGGGCTGGGCGGCCGTGCCGCCGGAGCCGCCCGTGCCGCCGCCGGAGATGTCGGACGCGCCGCCACCCCCCGCCGAGCCGGTGTCACCGGCCCCGGCGGCCTCCTCCTGGGAGGCGTCGTTCGGGTCCGACTCGGTCTCCTCCGCGGGAGCCTCCTCGGCGGGCTGCTCCTGCTGGTTCGCCTGCTGCTGCGTCGCCGTCTCCGGAGCGCCCGACTCGCCGCCCGTGAGCGCGATGACTCCACCGGCGGTCACGCCGGCCGCGAGCACCGCGGCGACCGCGCTGATCACCAGGGTCCGCCGGCCGGAGCCAGGCCGGGACGGCGGCTCGGAGGCCAGGTATTCGGTGGGGAGCGGGGCGGACTCTTCGTAGCGATTCGGCGACTGACGGTCGTGCCGACTCATGTAGGTAACTCCTGCGGCCTATCGGGGGAGAAAGCACACCGGCTTCCGCGAGTGGTCGTCACACTAGCCCCAGGAAGTCGATTACCGCACCTCAATCACGGAAGAATCACGACTTGTCATCCATTGGACCGATCTCATCTCGAATGGCGGCCGCCCTCGGCGGGGTGACCGTCGTCGCCCTCGCGGGCGGACTGTGGATCACCGTCGGAACCGCACCCCTCGCGGCGCGATCGCCTGCCGCGAAGGGGAATGCGGGCCCCGGCGCGCCGCACGCCGCCTCCCCCGTTCCCGTCCTTCCGGGCACGCCCCCGGCCGCCCTTCCCTGGCCGGAGTCACCGGCCGGCGGAGGAGAAATCTCACGAGCCGATCGCCGGCCTCAGGCACCCTCCCTGGCGCCGGTACGGCCTTCCGGGCGCCCGTGGTCGGGGTTCGTCCCCGCGCCCGGCCCGACCGCCCGGCGAGACGCGGCCGTCCCCGGCCCCGGTTCGACCGGCGTCACGCCGCACCGCGGCCAGAGGGCACCGTCGGCCGCCACGGCTCCCCGCACGCGGCGACCGCGCCCACCGGGGCCGACGGGACGTCCAGCGCCGCCCAGGGCGCGTGTCGGGCTGCCGCCCCGAGCACGTGTGGGGCTGCCGCCGCGGCCCTCGCCGTCCGCGCCCGGGCCGTCTCCATCACGGCCGTGGCCCGCGCCGCGACGACCGGCGCCCCCGGCGGACCCGCCGAACCCGGCCGTCGACCACTGCGCGAGGTTCACGGACTTCCGCCGCGCCTACTGCGAGCGGCTCGTCAGGGAGCACCCGGCCCTGCGCTGACCCGCCACGAGGCGGTCTGTCACGGCGCCCGCCCATCGTCCACGTGGCGCCGTCTCTTTCGCCACGCCTCGGCGCCGCGCGCGCCGCGGGGGGCCCTCAGGAGCGGCGCAGGGACGGCATGCCGAGGGACACCGTGCCGGGGGCGCCTGCGGCGGCGCCGAGAGCGGGGCCGCAGGCGGCGCTCTCCCTGGCCTCCCAGGCGTCGCCCGCCCTGGTGCGGCGGACGGCCAGCGCGGGGCCGTCGGCCACCAGGTGGTGCGGGGCCGCGTAGGTGACCTCGACGGTCGCCATGTCGCCCGGCCTGGGCGGTGCGGCGGCGGGGTCGCCGGCCACCGCCGGCACGAAGTGCACCAGGCGGTTGTCGGGGGCGCGGCCGGACATGCGGTGCGTGGCGCCGTCCTTGCGGCCCTCGCCCTCGGCCACCAGCACCTCAAGGGTGCGGCCGACCTGCGCCTTGTTCTCCTCCCAGGAGATCTCGGTCTGCAGGGCCACCAGCCGCTCGTACCGCTCCTGGACGACCTCCTTGGGCACCTGGCCCTCCATGGTGGCCGCGGGCGTGCCGGGCCTGATGGAGTACTGGAAGGTGAAGGCGTTCGCGAAGCGCGACCGCCGCACGACCTCCAGCGTGCCCTGGAAGTCCTCCTCGGTCTCGCCGGGGAAGCCGACGATGATGTCGGTGGAGATGGCGGCGTCGGGCATGGCCGCGCGCACCCGCTCGATGATGCCGAGGTAGCGCTCGGCGCGGTAGGAGCGGCGCATGGCCTTCAGCACGCGGTCGGAGCCCGACTGCAGGGGCATGTGGAGCTGGTGCATGACGTTCGGCGTCTCGGCCATGGCGGCGATGACGTCGTCGGTGAACGCGGCCGGGTGCGGCGAGGTGAAACGCACGCGCTCCAGGCCGGGCACGTCGCCGCAGGCGCGCAGCAGCTTGCCGAAGGCCAGCCGGTCGCCGAACTCCACCCCGTAGGTGTTGACGTTCTGCCCGAGAAGCGTCACCTCAAGGACGCCGAGCTCGACCAGCGAGCGCACCTCGCCCAGGACGTCGCCAGGGCGGCGGTCCTTCTCCTTGCCGCGCAGGGCCGGGACGATGCAGAAGGTGCACGTGTTGTTGCACCCGACCGAGATCGACACCCAGGCGGCGTAGGGGGACTCGCGCTTGGTCGGCAGCGTGCTGGGGAAGACCTCCAGCGACTCCTTGATCTCGACCTGGGCCTCGCGCGCGACGCGGGCGCGCTCCAGCAGCACGGGCAGCGAGCCGATGTTGTGCGTGCCGAAGACGACGTCGACCCAGGGCGCCTTCCTGACGATCTCGCCCTGGTCTTTCTGCGCCAGGCAGCCGCCGACGGCGATCTGCATGTCGGGGTTGCCGACCTTGGCGGGGCGCAGGTGGCCCAGGTTGCCGTACAGCCTGTTGTCGGCGTTCTCGCGCACCGCGCAGGTGTTGAACACGACGACGTCGGCGGTGCCGCCGTCGGGCGCGCGGACGTAGCCGGCGTCCTCAAGCAGGCCCGAGAGGCGCTCGGAGTCGTGGACGTTCATCTGGCACCCGTACGTGATGACCTCGTACGTGCGGGCGCGCTCATCAATGACAGTCATCTCACCGACAAGCGTAGGCGTTCCGCGCCGCCCGTCGAACGCCGCTCCCGCGCACGGCGCCGCCGCCCGCCCCCAAGGGCTGGAGCAGGAGCGCGAACGATGCCGTGACCAGGCCGTGATGGGATCGGTACCGCCTGGTTAGTGACCAGCGTCTTCGACCACCTACGTTGTGCAGCATGACGGAGAACGGGGACGCGACTCCTCTCGTCAGAGTCGAGAACGTCAATAAGAACTTCGGTGCCCTGCATGTGCTCAGGGACATCAACCTGACGGTCTCCCGAGGCGAGGTCGTCGTGGTGATCGGCCCTTCGGGGGGCGGCAAGTCGACGCTGTGCCGGGCCATCAACAGGCTCGAGACCATCGACTCGGGAACCATCACCTTCGACGGGCAACCACTCGCGGCCGAGGGCAAGGCGCTGGCGCGCCTGCGGTCCGACGTGGGCATGGTTTTCCAGTCCTTCAACCTGTTCGCCCACAAGACGATCCTGGAGAACGTCACACTGGGCCCCATCAGGGTGCGCGGCCACTCGCGCGAGAAGGCTGAGAAGAGGGGCATGGAGCTGCTCGAACGGGTCGGCATCGCCACCCAGGCCGACAAGTACCCGGCCCAGCTCTCCGGGGGGCAGCAGCAGCGCACGGCCATCGCACGCGCGCTGGCGATGGACCCGAAGATGATCCTCTTCGACGAGCCGACCTCCGCCCTGGACCCCGAGATGGTCCAGGAGGTGCTCGATGTCATGATCGGGCTCGCCCGCGAGGGCATGACGATGGTGGTCGTCACCCACGAGATGGGCTTCGCCCGGCGGGCCGCCCACCGCGTCGTGTTCATGTCCGAGGGGCAGATCGTCGAGGAGAACACCCCCGACGAGTTCTTCACCAACGCCCGCACCGACAGGGCCAAGGACTTCCTGTCCAAGATCCTGACGCACTGATCCGCCGCGCCGGCACTCGACCGCTCGTCACGAAGAAAGGGATACAAATGCGTTCACGACAGATCGGGGCGACCCTCCTGTCTGCCGCGGCACTGGTCGGCAGCCTCGCCGCCTGCGGCGGCGGCGAAGCCACAACCGTCCTGCAGAAGGCGACGAACGACAAGAAGCTGACGATCGGCGTCAAGTACGACCAGCCCGGCATGGGCCTGAAGAAGCCCGACGGCACCGTCGAGGGCTTCGACGTGGACGTTGCCAAGTACATCGCCAAGGAGCTCGGCGTCGAGGAGTCCGGCATCACCTGGAAGGAAGCCCGCTCCGCCAACCGCGAGACCTTCCTCCAGCAGGGCCAGGTCGACCTCATCGTCGCCACGTACTCCATCACCGAGGCGCGCAAGCCGAAGGTCACCTTCGCCGGGCCGTTCTACGTCGCCCACCAGGACACCCTGGTGCGCGCCGACGACACCTCGATCACCTCGCTCGACAGCCTCAAGGGCAAGCGCATCTGCCAGGTGACCGGCTCGAACTCCTGGAAGAACATCGCCGAGGGCACCAACCTGCAGAGCAAGAAGATCGACGTGACGCTGGTCGCGGCCGGCGCCTACGACGAGTGCATCACCAAGCTCAAGGGTGACGCCCTGGACGCCGTGACCACCGACGACATGATCCTCGCCGGGTACGCCAAGCGCGAGGGCAGCTCCCTGAAGGTCACCGGCGCGCCGTTCACCGACGAGAAGTACGGCGTCGGCCTGAAGAAGGGCGACAAGGAGACCTGCGAGGCCGTCAACAAGGCGATCACCAAGATGTACAGCGACGGCACCATCAAGACCCTGTTCGACAAGCACTTCAGCGGAACCGGTCTTAACTTCACCGCCACCGCCGCGCCCCCCGCGGAGGGCTGCGCCTGAGTCCCTTCCCGGCGCCGGTGAGGTCCCCTCACCGGCGCTCCTCATATCCGGTGGAGACCGATGGAATCCCTGCTCGACTTCGGCCCGCTCGCCGAGGAGTTCACCACCATCCTGGCGGGCTTCTGGGCGACGGTCCGCCTCAGCGCCATGAGCGCGCTCCTGGCGCTACTCCTGGGCACGATCCTGGTGGCGATGCGGGTGTCGCCCACCCCGGTGCTGCGCAGCGTGGGGACGGCCTACGTCAACGTCCTGCGCAACACCCCGCTGACGCTGGTGCTGCTGCTGTCGGCGCTCGGGCTGAGCGACACGCTCCAGCTCACCTTCTCCCGCGACCCGGGCGTCAACTACTACTGGTGGGCCACGCTCGGGCTGTCGGCGTACACCGCGGCGTTCGTCTGTGAGGCGCTGCGGTCGGGCGTCAACACCGTGCCGCCGGGGCAGGCCGAGGCCGCCCGGGCCATCGGGCTCACCTTCACGCAGACCCTGCGGCTCGTGGTGCTGCCGCAGGCGTTCCGCTCGGTGATCGCCCCGCTGGGCAGCATCCTCATCGCGCTCATCAAGAACACCACGATCGTCATCGTGGCCGGCTACATCGAGGCGTCATCGGTGATGAAGCAGATGTTCGACGACTACGGCGGCACGCTGCCGATCTTCCTCGGGTTCGCGCTCGGCTACATGGTGCTCACCCTGCCCACCGGCTTCTTCTTCGGCTGGCTGGCCAAGCGCATGGCGGTGGTCCGGTGAGCGCCAGCGTCCTGTACGACGTCCCCGGCCCCCGGGCGCGTCTGCGCAACAACATCCTGACCCTGGTCTCGTTCGTCCTGGTCCTGGCCGTCGCCTACGTGCTGATCAAGGGGCTGGCCGACAAGGGGCAGTTCGACGCCAAGATGTGGACGCCGTTCCTCGAGGCGGACGTCTGGAAGAACCAGATCCTCACCGGCCTGATCGCCACGCTCCAGGCCGCGGCGCTCTCGGCCGTCCTGGCGCTGCTGTTCGGCGTCGTGTTCGGGCTGGGCAGGCTCTCCGACCGCGCGTGGATCCGCGTGCCGGCCGGGGCGGTCGTGGAGTTCTTCCGCGCCATCCCGCTGCTGCTGCTGATCTTCTTCGTGCAGGCGTTCCCCGCGACCGCCAGCGGCTACACGGTCAACGTGCCGGCGTTCGCCGCCGTCGTGATCGGCCTCACCCTGTACAACGGCTCGGTGCTCGCCGAGATCTTCCGGGCGGGCGTGCTCGCGGTGCCGCGCGGGCAGGCCGAGGCGGGTTACGCGCTCGGGCTGCGCAAGGGCGGCGTGATGCGCCTGATCCTGCTGCCGCAGGCCACGACCGCGATGATGCCGGCGATCGTCAGCCAGATGGTCGTGCTGCTCAAGGACACCGCGCTCGGCTGGGTGATCGCCTACGAGGAGCTGCTGAACTTCGGGCTCAAGCAGATCCCGGCCAACTTCGGCAACCTCATCCCCAGCGCCATCGTCATCTCGGTGGTGTACATCGCGATCAACATGGTGCTCAGCTACGTCGCCACCGTCCTGGAGCGGCGGAGCAGGCGCAGCAACCGGACGACCGCGGCCCCGGTGCAGGCGCCCACCGCGGTGGGGGTCGGCGCCGGCGGAGCGTAAAGCTTCGCCTTGTTCCCGGGCGGGAGGCGCGCCGGGCGGCTGTAATGCTGCGAATGAGCAGCACGCCGCCCGTCGCGCCCCCGCCCTTCGCACGCCCGGCGGGGCGCGTACGGGCGCGGCTCGCCGCGGCGGCGCTGGCGCTGGCCGCCGCGACGGCCGCGCCGGGGTGCGGTCAGGCCCCCGCCCTGGCCGTCGGCGTACGGCCCGACCGCCCGGGGCTGGCCGAGCGCACTCCGGGCGGCGGCTACCGGGGGTTCGAGATCGCGATCGCGGGCTACGTGGCCAGACGGCTCGGCTACCGCGACGACCAGGTCAGGTACGTCGACCTCGGGCGCCCGGCGGCCTCCGGGCAGGGCCGGCCCGACCTCGTCATGGGCACGCCCTCGGCCGGCCGGGGGACGCTCGCCGGGAGCGCCACCGTCTCCCGGCCCTACCTGGTGTCCGGGCAGGACATCCTGGCGGCGTCCGGAGACCTGTCGATCCGGGCCGTGGGCGATCTCACCCAGAAGCGGGTGTGCAGCTCCTCCCCGGGCCCGCTGGTCGCCCGGTTCGGCACGGCCTGGCAGCGCGTCTTCATGATCAGCTCGAACGCCGAGGACTGCGTCCGGATGCTCGCCGCCCGGCGGGTCCAGGCCGTCACCGACGACGCCGCCGTGCTCGCCGGTCTCGCCGCCGCGTGGCCGGGACGCTTCCGCCTCGTCGGATCCCCGTTCACCCGCGACAGCCACGCGATCGGCCTGGGCCGGGGCGGCGACGACCTGCGCGGGCGGGTCGACGACGCCCTGCGCGCGATGTTCGAGGACGGCACCTGGCGTGGCGCCATGATCGACCACCTCGGTTCGCTGGCGGCGAACCACCCGTCCCCGCCGGACTCCGCGTACCACACCACACCACCATCGCCGCGGTAGCGCCCACACGCCGGAGGGTTTTCCGGCAGGATGCCGCTATGCCCCCCGAGCGCACGTACGGGCACCTGCCGTTCGGTGCCTGGCCCTCGCCCATCTCCTCCGCGCACGTCGCCCGCGCCGGGCTTCGCCCCGGCTACCCCACCGTGCTCGGCCGACAGGTCTGGTGGGAGGAGGACCGCCCCGCCGAGGGCGGGAGGCGCACCATCGTGCACCACGCCGCCGACGGCGCCCGCACCGAGCTGCTGCCGTCCCCCTGGGACGCCCGCACCCGCGTCCACGAGTACGGCGGGCGGTCCTACGCCGTGGCCCCGGGGGTGGGCGTCGTGTTCGCCAACCACGCCGACCAGCGGCTCTACCTCGTCGGGTTCGAGGGCGCCGGGCGCGCCCTCCCCCGGGCGATCACCCCAGAGCCCGAGATCGGCTCTGGCCTTCGGTACGCCGACCTCGTGGTCCACGGCGACGAGGTGTGGTGCGTCCAGGAACGGCACACCGGCGGCGGCAAGGTGTTCCGCTCGATCGTCTCCGTGCCGCTCGACGGGGACACCGAGCCGCGCCAGCGGGCGGGCGGCAGCGACTTCTACGCCTTCCCCGCCATCTCCCCCGACGGCGCCCATCTCGCCTACATCTGCTGGGACCATCCGCGCATGCCGTGGGTGGGCACCGAGCTGCGCGTCACCCGGCTGTCCGGCGGCGGCTCGTGGTGCGTCAAGGGCGGCCCGTCCGAGTCGGTCCTCGCGCCGCGCTGGAAGGACACCCGCACCCTGTACGCCGTCTCCGACGCGTCGGGCTGGTGGAACCTCCAGCAGATCGCGATCGACGGCTCCGGCGCGCGGGCGCTGCACCCGGCCGAGGAGGAGTTCGCCTGGGCGCTCGGCGAGCTCGGCGGCGCGCCGTACGCCGTGCTCGACGACGGCAGGCTCGCGGTGCTGCACGGCCGGGGCGACATGCGGCTCGGCCTGCTCGACCCCGCCACCGGCGCGCTCACCGACCTCGACACCCCCTACGACGGCTGGGTGCCGTGCCTGAGCGCCGACGGCTCCACCCTGTGCGGCGTCGCCTACGGGGCGGCGGTATCGCGCACGGTGGTGCGGGTCGACACCGCCACCGGGCGCACGGAGGGGCTGCGGCGCGATGTCGAGACGGCCGACGCCGCCTACCTGCCGGTCCCCCGGCCCGTCGAGATCCACAGCCGTCTCGGGCGCCGGGTGCACGCCTACCTCTACCCGCCCGCCAACCCGGCGGTCACCGTCGCCGAGGCGGCGCCGCCGTACGTCGTGTTCGTGCACGGCGGCCCCACCTCGCACAGCACCACCGCGCTCGACCTGCACAAGGCCTACCTGACCAGCAGGGGCATCGGCGTGCTCGACGTCAACTACGGAGGGTCGACCGGCTACGGGCGCGACTACCGCGACCGGCTGCGCGGCCGGTGGGGCGTCGTCGACGTCGAGGACACGGTCGCCGCCGCCGAGTGGCTGCTGTCGGAGGGGCTGGCCGACCCCCAGCGCATCGCGATCAGGGGCGGCAGCGCCGGCGGGTGGACCACCATGGCGGCCTGCTGCGCCTCCGGGGTGTTCTGCGGCGGCGTGTCCATCGCGGGCGTCAGCTCGCTGGCCCCGTTCGCCGCGGCCACCCACGACTTCGAGTCGAGGTACGTCGAGTGGCTGGTGGGCCCGAGCGACCCCCTGCTCTACGCCTCCCGCGAGCCGCTGGCCAGGGCCGGGCAGGTCGACTGCCCGATGCTGCTCCTGCAGGGCCAGGACGACCCCATCGTCCCGCCGGCCCAGTCGGAGGCGTTCGTGGCCGCGCTGACCGAGCGCGGCGTGCCCTGCACCTACCTCGCCTTCGAGGGCGAGGCGCACGGCTTCCGCAGGTCCGAGACACGAAGCGCCGCCCTCGCCGCCGAGATGGCGTTCTACCTCCAGCTCTTCCGCCTCTGAACGTCCCGCCCGGCGGCGGGCGAACCCGGCGGGAAGAGGCGGGCGATCTGATCGGGCCGCCGAGAGCCCGGCCGCCCGCGCCCGCCGGACCCACCGGCGCCGGGGGCGCGACGGCCGTGGCCGTCAGCGGGCGAATTCGGTGGCGCGCGACTCGCGGACGACGGTGATCCTGATCTGGCCGGGGTAGGTCAGCTCCTCCTCGACCTGCTTGGCGACGTCGCGGGCGATCACCTGGGCCTGGATGTCGTCGACCCCATCCGGCCGCACCATCACCCTGATCTCGCGGCCCGCCTGCATGGCGAACACCTTCTCCACGCCCTCGTAGGACTGCGCGATCTCCTCCAGCCGCTCCAGCCGCTTGACGTACGCCTCCAGCGACTCGCGCCGCGCGCCCGGGCGGCTGCCGCTGATGGCGTCGGCGGCCTGGGTGAGCACCGCCTCGACGGTGCGGACCTCCACCTCGTTGTGGTGGGCCTCGATGGCGTGCACGACGTCCTCGTGCTCGCCGTACCGGCGGGCGATCTCGGCGCCGATGAGGGCGTGGCTGCCCTCGACCTCGTGGGTGAGCGCCTTGCCGATGTCGTGCAGCACGGTGCACCGCTTGAGCAGCATGGGGTCCAGGCGCAGCTCGGAGGCCATGATGCCCGCGATGTGCGCCGCCTCGATGAGGTGCTTCAGCACGTTCTGCCCGTACGAGGTGCGGTAGCGGAGCTGGCCGAGCAGCGTGACGAGCTCGGGATGCATGTCGGTGATGCCCAGCTCCACGAGGGCGTCCTCACCGGCCCGGACACAGAGCTGCTTGACCTCGTCCTTGCTGCGCTCGTGGGCCTCCTCGATGCGCTGCGGGTGGATGCGACCGTCCAGGACGAGCTTCTCCAGCGTCAGCCGGGCCGTCTCGCGGCGGACGGGGTCGAAGCACGACAGCAGCACGGCCTCGGGGGTGTCGTCGATGATGAGGTTGACGCCGGTCGTGGACTCGAAGGCGCGGATGTTGCGCCCCTCACGGCCGATGATGCGGCCCTTCATCTCGTCGCCGGGCAGGTGCAGCACGCTGACCACCGACTCGGCCGTCTGCTCGGTCGCCACCCGCTGCACCGCCAGGGTCACGATCTTGCAGGCGCGCTTCTCGCCCTCCTTGCGCGCCTCGCTCTCGATCTCCCGGACGATCAGCGCGGCCTCGCGCTTGGCCTGGTTCTCGATGGTCGTCACCAGCTCGGCCTTCGCCTGGTCGGCGGTGAGCCCGGCGACCCGTTCGAGTGCCTCCCGCTGCTTGTGCTCGATCTGGTCGAGCGCCTTGCGCCGGTCGGCGAGCTCGTTCTCGGAGTCGCTCAGCTTGCGAGACTGGTCGGCCTGCCGGCGAGCCTCCTCGTCCAGCCGCTCCTCGCGCTCGGCCAGGCGGTTCTCCCGGCGTTCGAGATCGGCCCTGAGCTCCTTGATCTCGTGCTTGAGGGAGCGGGTCTCCTCCTCGACCTCCTGACGCATCCGCAGCGCGCCCTCCGAGGCGGCCTCCGCCCTGCGGATCACCTCGCCGGCGTCGCTCTCGGCCTTGACTCGGATCTGCGCGCTCTCGCGGCGGGCCTCCTCCAGCTCGGCCTGGACGTCGGCGAGCTGGTCGGGGGTCGGGCCGCGGCCGGGGGACCTGTCACCGCCGGTGCGGCGTATCAACACCACGAGCGCGACAATCGCGATGCCTGCCAGCAGGACGACCGCTACCGCCAGCATGATCACGATCGTCGAATCCATGCGCGCCAACTCCTCCTCGCGTCGCGAGCCTTGCAGCACGCGAGGGGTCACACGAGCAGCACGGAACAGCCCGACCGGGCGATTCGGGCCAGACGAATATGATCCAAGCGTCCCGGCGCCGAGGCACCTGGACGTTGGGAGTGATCGGTCTTGATCGTCCGTCGTTATGGCAATCCGCACTGCGCGGAGTAACTCCTCACTGTGGTCGAGATTAAGCGTCAGAGAGGTAACGAGCAAGCAAAGTTCCCCCGTCAAGCCACTTTGACCCCCTAGGGGTGCCGGCGGCCGCGCCCACCGGCGGGCAGACCCGCTGGTGATCATCATTTCGGCCGTCTGGCGTGCCGCCCGATCGGGGCAATTTTTCGGCGGGCCGGCACTAAGCCGGAGGGCGGGGGTAGGTGCCTGCCATGGCGAACATCGGTTACACCATGATGTGCGAGCAGACCCCGCCCAAGCAGCTCGTGCACGACGTCGTGCAGGCGGAACGTGCGGGGTTCGACTACGCCGTCATCTCCGACCACTACTTCCCCTGGCTCGAAGAGATGGGCCACTCACCGTACGCGTGGTCGGTGCTCGGCGCCGCGGCGTACGCCACCGAACGCATCCCGCTGATGACCTACGTCACCTGCCCGATCATGCGCTACCACCCCGCGGTGGTCGCGCAGAAGGCCGCGACGGTGGGGGCGATGTCCGACGGGCGCTTCACGCTCGGCCTGGGGGCCGGGGAGAACCTCAACGAGCACGTCGTCGGGCGGGGATGGCCCCCGGCCAACATCCGCCACGAGATGTTCGGCGAGGCCGTCGAGATCATCCAGGCGCTGTTCGAAGGCGGGTACGTGAACTACCGCGGCGACCACTTCACGGTCGACTCGGCCAAGTTGTACGACCTGCCGGACGAGCCGGTGGGGATCGGCGTCGCGGCGTCGGGGTCGCAGTCGGTCGACCTGGCCGCCGAGTACGGCGACGCGCTGATCGCGGTCGAGCCCGACGCCGAGCTGGTGGAGCGCTTCCGCGCGAGCGGCGGCGAGGGCAAGCCGGTGTACGGCCAGCTCGCCATCGCCTACGACACCGACGTGGAGGCCGCCAAGGAGCGAGCCCACCGCCTGTGGCGGTGGTTCCCGGCCGGCTGGAAGGTGATGGCCGAACTTCCCGCCCCCGTCAACTTCGCGGCCTACTCCAAGTTCGTACGCCCCGACGACGTAACCGCCCAGGTGCCCTGCGGTCCCGACGTGGAACCGGTCGTCGAGGGCGTCAAGCGCTTCACCGACGCCGGCTTCACCCACGTGGCCCTCGTCCAGATAGGCGCCCCCAACCAGCGCGACTTCCTGGCCTGGTCGGAAAAGGAACTCCTCCCCGCCCTGCGCGCCCTCTAGACAAGCCCCGGGGCAGGCGAAGTACGACAACCGGGGCTGTCGAACGCTCACCCGAGCCGGCCGCGTGCGGGCGCCAAAGGCCCGACTCCGCTCCACGCTCTTGCGGCCCCGCGGCTCCCGCCCCGCTCCGAATGGCCGGACGCTCACCAGAGCGTCCGGCGACGAGGCCCCCGGGCGTCGAGGGCACGGACCCCGGCCGGCGATGAGCACCGGCGGGCTTACTCCAGGCCGTCGAGCAGGTCGTCGGCGGGCTGGCCCTCGCTTTCGAGGGCCTCGCGGACGACGCGGTAGGCCAGGGCCCCGGAGTAGCCCTTGCGGGCGAGCATGCCGGCGAGCCGCCGTACGCGGGCGGCGGGCTCGAGGCCGCGGGTGCCGGGCAGCTTGCGGGCGACGAGCGCGCGGGCCGTCTCCAGCTCCTGATCGGGGTCGAGCTGGTCGAGGGCGTCGCGGACGGTCTCCTCGGCCACGCCGCGCGTGCGCAGCTCGGCGGCGAGTGCCCGGCGGGCGAGACCGCGCCCGGCGTGCCGGGAGGTGACCCACGCCTCGGCGAACGCCTCGTCGTCGATCAACCCCACGTCGGAGAACCGGGCCAGGACGGCCTCGGACGCCTCGTCGGGGATGTTCCTCTTGCGGAGCGCCTCGGCGAGCTGCGCCCGGGTGCGCGGCGCGAGGGTCAGCAGCCGCAGGCAGACGGCACGCGCCACCACCCGCGGATCGGCCGGGGGCCCATCGGCCGCGGCGGACCCCTCCGCCGGCCCGTCGAACCCACCGCCGTTCCGAGACGGCCCGTCGAACCCACGCCCGTTCCGAGACGGCCGGTCGAACCCGCCCTCGTCACGAGACGGCCCGTCGAACCCACCCCCGTCACGGGAACCACCCCGCTGACGGCGCCCGCCCCGCCGCCCCTCCCGGGACGACCGGCGCCCTGCGCCCGCCTCGGCACCGGGCCACTCACCTTCGCCCGCCTCGGCACCGGGCCACTCGCCCGGCTCAGCACCGGGCCACTCGCCCGCGCCGTCCAGAGCGGCGTCATCGACCCCCGCCCCAGACCGCCGGCGTCCCGCCTCCGGCGTGGTGGTCTCGGGGGCAGAGGATGTCGGCGGCCCGCCAGGCTCGACAGGGCCGGGCGCGGCGCCCGGGCTCCTCTTCGGCGGCTGCTCTATCCATGCGCCCCAGTCGCCTGGGCGAAGGCGGCCGGGGGCGTCGTCGGAAGGCATACGCGATCAACCAGGGGGATCAGACGTCACCCGGCTTGGGCGCCTTGGCGCCGCGGGCCGCCGGAGCGGGCGCGCCACCGCGGGCGGCGGACGCGGACGCGACCGGAGACGCCGGGGGCTCGGCGGGAACGTCGACGCGCGGCCCGACGCCGAGCTTCTCCTTGATCTTCTTCTCGATCTCGTTGGCGATGTCGGGATTGCTCTTCAGGAAGTTGCGGGCGTTCTCCTTGCCCTGCCCGAGCTGGTCGCCCTCGTAGGTGTACCAGGCGCCCGCCTTGCGGACGAAGCCGTGCTCCACGCCCATGTCGATCAGGCCGCCCTCGCGGGAGATGCCGAAGCCGTAGAGGATGTCGAAGTCGGCCACGCGGAAGGGCGGGGCCATCTTGTTCTTCACGACCTTGACCCGGGTGCGGTTGCCGACCGGCTCGGTGCCGTCCTTCAGGGTCTCGATGCGGCGTACGTCGAGCCGGACGGAGGCGTAGAACTTCAGCGCCTTGCCGCCCGTGGTGGTCTCGGGCGAGCCGAACATGACGCCGATCTTCTCGCGGAGCTGGTTGATGAAGATGGCGGTCGTGCCGGTGTTGCTCAGGGCGCCGGCCACCTTGCGCAGGGCCTGCGACATCAGCCGGGCCTGGAGGCCCACGTGGCTGTCGCCCATCTCGCCCTCGATTTCGGCCTTGGGCACCAGGGCCGCCACGGAGTCGATGACGACGAGGTCGATCGCGCCGGAGCGGATCAGCATGTCGGCGATCTCCAGCGCCTGCTCGCCGGTGTCGGGCTGGGAGACCAGCAGGGCGTCGGTGTCGACGCCGAGCTTGCCGGCGTAGTCGGGGTCGAGGGCGTGCTCGGCGTCGATGAACGCGGCGATGCCGCCCGCCCGCTGCGCGTTGGCGACGGCGTGCAGCGCCACGGTGGTCTTACCGCTGGACTCCGGGCCGTAGATCTCGACGATGCGGCCGCGCGGGAACCCGCCGATGCCGAGGGCGACGTCGAGGGCGATGGCCCCGGTGGGGATGACTTCGATGGGAGCCCGTGCGTCATCGCCGAGGCGCATGACAGAGCCCTTGCCGAACTGCCGCTCGATCTGGGCGAGCGCGGTCTCAAGGGCCTTCTCGCGGTCGTTGGCTGCCATGGATTGCCCCCTGGAGGGTGTCGAGTCTTTTCCGTCGCCTGAAAGCTACGGGGTGCCACCGACAATTCCGCGAGGCGCGGCTCCGGCGTGGCGGATCCCAATATAGCGAACGACTGTTCGATCCGTGGAGTAACGCCCGCCGCCTCGCCGGAATCCCCGGGAGACCTCCGGCGGGGCCGGCGGGCCGGTCAGCGCAGCCGGGAGTCGACGTCGGCGACCTCGCACACCGCGCGCCAGACCTCCTTGGCCGCCACTCCCTCGTCGAGGGCCTGCGTGACCGTTCGCCCGCCCAGCCCGGCGATCACGTAATCACGCGCCCAGGACTGGGCGTACCTCTCACCGAAGTGCCGGTTCATTCGGTTCCAGAAGTCCGTCAGGCGCATCCTTCAAGTATGGTCCCGACGCCGACCTGCGCGGACCCCGCCCCGGGCGGCGCCGGGTCACAGCACGCGCGAGCCGTACATCTCCCCGAGCGGGTCGGCGAGCAGTTCGAGGCGGGCGCCGTCGGGGTCGCGGAAGTAGATCGAGGCGTCGCTCTCGAGCTGGTACGGCACTCCGGCGGCGTCGAGCTTGCCCCGCAGTCTCTCCCAGTTCCCGCGCTCGACGGAGATGGCGATGTGGTGCAGCCCGCCGAGCACCTCCTGGTAGGGCCCGAGGTCGAGCCCGGGCAGGTCGAAGAAGGCCAGCAGGTTGCCGTTGCCGATGTCGAAGAAGAAGTGGTTGGACCCCTCGTAGTCGCGGTTCTCGAAGATCTCGGTCAGCGGGAACTCCAGGAGGCCCTGGTAGAAGTCGATGGTCCGCTGCACGTCGGAGCAGATCAACGCGAAATGGTGAAGGCCCCGGGCGCTGCTTTCGGGACGCTCCGCGTGCAGATGCTGCCTGCGGATCCGCTCCCTGGTCGCCTCGATGGCCGCGTAGTCGATGCTCATGCCTTCAGGTGACGGCCCCCGCGCCTGCCGTGTCAAGTTTTCGGTCCTCATGGTGGCAGGTCATCGCCACGCGACGGCCGGGCGCCGCCGCCGGGGCGGCGGCGCGTTCTGTCGGTGGCGAGTTGCATGATGAAGCGGTGACGGATTCCGTGCTCGATCTCTTCACGCCGGTGACCAGGCAGTGGTTCACCGCCGCCTTCGCCGCGCCCACCGCGGCGCAGGAGGGCGCGTGGCGGTCGATCGCCAAGGGCGACAACACGCTCGTGGTCGCGCCCACCGGGTCCGGCAAGACCCTCGCGGCCTTCCTGTGGTCCCTCGACCGCCTCGCCGCCGAGCGCACGGCCGCCCCGCCGTCCCCGGCCGCCGGGGCACGGCCAGAGGGCGCCGCGAAGGCGCACGCCGCCCCCGCGGCCAGGGGCCGCAGGGCGCCGAAGGCCGGGCGGGCGCCCGGCCCCGAGGGCTCCGAGAGCCGGTGCCGCGTCGTCTACGTCTCGCCGCTCAAGGCCCTGGCCGTCGACGTCGAGCGCAACCTGCGGGCGCCGCTCGCCGGGCTCGAACAGACGGCCCGGAGGATGGGGCTGCCCGTCCCGGAGATCTCGGTGGCGATGCGTTCTGGCGACACCGCCGCCGACGACCGCCGCCGGTTCGCCGCGCACCCGACCGACATCCTGATCACCACCCCCGAGTCGCTCTACCTGATCCTGACCAGCAAGGCCCGCGAGGCCCTGCGCGGCGTCGAGACCGTCATCGTCGACGAGGTGCACGCGGTGGCCGCCACCAAGCGCGGCGCGCACCTCGCCCTCACCCTCGAACGGCTGGACGCCCTGCTCGCCCGGCCCGCCCAGCGCATCGGCCTGTCGGCCACGGTGCGCCCGGTCAGCGAGGTGGCGGCGTTCCTCGGCGGGTCCCGCCCGACGACCGTCGTGCAGCCCCCCTCCGAGAAGGTCATCGAGGTCGAGGTCGTCGTCCCGGTCGAAGACATGACCGAGCCCGACTCCGCCTCCCCTCCCGGGGCCGGCGCGGGCGCCGACGAGATGCCCTGGGCCCCGGAGCCGCCGGCGCGCCGGTCGATCTGGCCGCACGTCGAGGAGCACCTGCTCGATCTGATCGGCGCCCACCGCTCGACCATCGTGTTCGCCAACTCCCGCCGGCTGGCCGAGCGCCTGTGCTCCCGGCTCAACGAGCTCGCCTACGAGCGTGAGACCGGCGAGCCGGCCGCGTCCTCGTCCACGCCGGCCGAGGTGATGGCGCAGGCCGGCTCCACCAGGGGCGTGGTGCCCGAGATCGTGCGGGCGCACCACGGGTCGGTGTCCAAAGAGGAGCGCGCGCAGATCGAGGAGGCGCTGAAGTCCGGGCGCCTGCCCGCCGTGGTGGCCACCTCCAGCCTCGAACTCGGCATCGACATGGGCGCGGTCGATCTGGTGGCCTGCGTGGAGGCGCCGCCGAGCGTCGCGAGCGGCCTGCAGCGCATCGGCCGGGCCGGGCACCAGGTCGGCGCGGTGTCCAGAGGCGTGATCTTCCCCAAGTACCGCGGCGACCTCGTCCAGACGGCCGTCGTCTCCGAGCGCATGCAGTCGGGCGAGATCGAGGAGATGCGCTACCCGCGCAACCCGCTCGACGTCCTCGCCCAGCACATCGTGGCGATGTGCGCCCTCGACGAGTGGACCGTCGAGGAGCTGGAGGCCCTGGTCAGGCGGGCGGCTCCGTACGCCACGCTGCCCAGCTCCGCCCTGGCCGCCACGCTCGACATGCTCGCGGGCCGCTACCCCAGCGAGGAGTTCGCCGAGCTGCGCCCCCGCATCGTGTGGGACCGCGTGACCGGCCGCGTCACGGGCCGTCCCGGCGCCCAGCGCCTGGCCGTGACCAACGCCGGCACGATCCCCGACCGCGGCATGTTCGGCGTGTTCCTCGCCGGCGGCGACACCGGCCGCGGCGGCAGGCGGGTCGGCGAGCTCGACGAGGAGATGGTCTACGAGTCCCGGGTCGGCGACGTCTTCGTGCTGGGCGCCACCTCCTGGCGCATCGAGGACATCACGACCGACCGCGTGCTGGTCACCCCCGCCCCCGGGCAGCCGGGCAAGCTGCCGTTCTGGCACGGCGACTCGCCGGGCCGCCCGGCCGAGCTGGGCCGGGCCATCGGAGCCTTCCTCCGCGAGCTGGCCGAGGGTAAGACCACCCGCCTCGGCGAGGCCGGTCTCGACGCTTACGCCGCCGGCAACCTCCTCGCCTACCTCGACGAGCAGCGGCAGGCCACCGGCTACGTGCCCGACGACCGCACGGTGGTGGTCGAGCGGTTCCACGACGAGCTCGGCGACTGGCGGGTCGTCGTGCACTCCCCCTACGGCGGGCGCGTGCACGCGCCATGGGCCCTGGCGATGGGGCGGCGGCTGCGCGAGCGGTACGGCGTGGACGCGCAGACCATGCACTCCGACGACGGCATCGTGCTGCGCATCCCCGACACCGCGGAGGGCGCGCCCACCGATCTCGCGATCTTCGACGCCGACGAGCTGGAGCAGATCGTCACCGAGGAGCTGGGCGGGTCGGCGCTGTTCGCCTCGCGGTTCCGCGAGTGCGCCGGGCGGGCGCTGCTGCTCCCCCGCCGCACCCCGGGCCGGCGGTCGCCGCTGTGGCAGCAGCGGCAGCGCGCGGCCGATCTGCTGAAGGTGGCCAGCGGCTACGGCTCGTTCCCGATCGTGCTGGAGACCATGCGCGAGTGCCTGCAGGACGTCTTCGACGTCCCGGGCCTGGTGCGGCTGATGCGAGACGTCGCCGCCCGGCGGGTGCGGGTGGTGGAGGTCGAGACCGACCAGGCCTCGCCGTTCGCGGCGTCGCTGCTGTTCGCCTATGTCGGCGCCTTCATGTACGAGGGGGACGCACCGCTGGCCGAGCGGCGGGCGCAGGCGCTGTCCCTCGACACCCACCTGCTGGCGGAGCTCCTGGGCGAGGCCGACCTGCGCGAGCTGCTCGATCCCGACGTGGTGGCCGACACCGAGCGTGAGCTGGCGCGGCTCGACCGTCCCCTGCGCGACGCCGAGGCCCTCGCCGATCTCCTGCGCACGCACGGCCCGCTGCAGGAGCAGGATGTCCTGGTCCGCGAGGGCGATCCCGGGTGGCTGATCGGCCTGGAGTCCGCCCGCAGGGCGATCCGGGTCCGGGTGGCCGGTGTGGAGCAGTGGGCGGCCATCGAGGACGCCGCCCGCCTGCGGGACGCCCTCGGCGTCCCGCTGCCCATGGGCGTGCCGCACGTCTTCCTCGAACCCGCGGCCGATCCGCTCGGCGATCTTCTGGCCCGGCACGCCCGCACCCGCGGGCCCTTCCCGGCCGCCACCGCCGCGACCCGGTTCGGTCTGGGAGTCGCCGTGGTCTCCGACGGGCTGCGGCGCCTCGCCGCGTCCGGCCGGGTCGTCGCGGGCGAGTTCCGGCCGGGCGGCCGGGGCGAGGAATGGTGCGACGCCGGGGTGCTGCGGCTGCTGCGCCGCCGGTCGCTGGCGCGGCTCCGCAAGGAGGTCGAGCCCGTCCCGCCCGAGGCGCTCGCGGCGTTCTCCCCCGCGTGGCACGGCATCACCGCCGGCCGGCAGGCCCGGGGCATGGACGCCCTGGTGCACGCGATCGAGCAGCTTCAGGGGGCGGCGGTGCCGGCGTCCGCGTTGGAGACCCTGGTGCTGCCCAGCAGGGTGGCCGGGTACGAGCCCGCACTGCTCGACGAGCTGACCGCCTCCGGCGAGGTCGTCTGGGCCGGTCAGGGGTCCCTGCCGGGCGGTGACGGCTGGGTGGCCCTGTTCTTCGCCGACACCGCGCCACTGCTGCTCCCCCCGCCGGCCGAGATCACCATGACCCCGCTGCACGAGAAGGCGCTGGAGGCGCTCGGCGGCGGGGGCGCCCTGTTCTTCCGCGACCTCTCGGGCCGCGTCGGCTCGCTGGACGACACCGCGCTCGCCGGCGCGCTGTGGGATCTCGTGTGGTCCGGGCGCGTCTCCGGCGACACGCTGGCGCCGCTGCGGGCGGCGCTCGGCTCCGGGCGCCCGGCGCACCGGGCGGCGTCCGCGCGCAGGCGCAGGGCGGTGCTGCCCACCCGTTCCGGGCCGCCCACCGTCAGCGGGCGGTGGTGGCTGCTGCCCGAGCCCGCGGGCGACGCGACGCAGCGCGCCCACGCCCAGGCCGAGGTGCTGCTCGAACGGCACGGCGTGGTCACCAAGGGAGCCGTCGCGGCCGAGCGCCTCACCGAGGGGTTCTCCACCGTCTACCCGGTGTTCCGCGCGTTCGAGGAGAGCGGCCGCTGCCGCCGCGGCTACTTCGTGGAGGGCCTCGGCGGCGCCCAGTTCGCCCTGACCGGCGCCGTCGACCGCATGCGCGCCATCGCCGCCACCCTGGACTCCGGCACCACAGGCTCAGGCACAGACGACGCCCCCATCACGGACGGCCCCGGCGCGGGCGGCTTGCGTGCGGGCGGCCTCAGCGCGCAGGGCCCCGGCGCGGAGGGGCTCGGCGCGGGCGGCTTCCGTGCGGACGGCCTCAACGTGCAGGGCCCCGGCGCGGAGGGGCTCGGCGCGGAGGGGCTCGGCGCGGAGGGCCTTGGTGTGGAGGGGCTCGGCGGCCCGGAGGTGATCGGTTCGGCGATGGACGCGTATGCCGGTCGATCGGCGCCGTCCGGCGGAGGCCGTCCACGTGCGGCGGGCATGGGTGGGGGTGCCCCTGCGCGTCGCACGACCGCGCCCGACGCCGGCCCCCGGGCTGTGGTCCTGGCCGCGACCGATCCCGCCAACCCGTACGGCGCGGCGCTGGGGTGGCCGCCCCACCCGGGTGAGGTCACGCACAAGCCCGGCCGCAAGGCGGGCGCGCTGACGGTGCTGGTCGACGGCCACCTGGTGCTCTACGTCGAGCGAGGCGGCCGCACGCTGCTGTCGTTCACCGACGACGACCGCCTGCGTCCCGCCGTGGACGCCCTGGCGCTCGCCGTCCGCGACGGAGCCCTCGGCAAGCTGACCGTGGAGAAGGCGGACGGCACCCCCATCATCGCCTCCCCCCTCGCCGCCGCCCTGGAGGCCGCCGGCTTCCACCCCACCCCCCGAGGCCTGCGCCTACGCGCCTGACCCCCACGCGGCCGATCGAACGGCCCAAGCCGCGCGCGGAGCCCACGAACAGGCGCCGGGCCACGTGAAGTACAGCGACGCCGGCCTGCCCCGGTATCGGATCGTGCCGCGCGGGCCGCTCGCGGTGGGCGTGCCGACCACGGTCGCGCCGATCACGCGGGTGGCCAGGGAGGCGCGCGACACCCAGTTCGAGCCCGAGGCCGTCTGCCGGGTGGCCCACACGGTGCCGCCCGAGACGCCGGCCGGGCTGCCGTTCGCCGACCCTCCTGACGCGCCCCGCACCAACCTCCCCCGCCGCCGCCGTCACCTGACCGAGCGCCGTCACCTGACCGAGCGCCGTCACCTGACCGAGCGCCGTCACCTGACCGAGCGCCGTCACCTGAAATGGCGCCTGCGGCACAGCCTTCCTAAGGGCGATTTCACCCGACATCTCCCCACCGTCGCGCAAGCGAGCGCCGCCGGTCGCCGCAGGACACACGTCGCCGAGATCACGCCTGTTGGAGGCCCGGCGGCGTGGGTGGGTGCTGGAGCGAGCCGGTGTGGCCGGTGAACTGGTGGGCGCTGGGCGCGAGTGATGTGGGTCGGTTCTAGGAGCGAGTCGACGAAGGTCCACGAGTGGTAGGTACCGGTGGCGGGCGATGAGGTCGATGTCGCCGGCTCGGGTCAGGGCAGGGGTCGGAGTCCGGCCACAACGCTCCCCGGCCTTCCCGGGAACGACCTCCGACCGGTGAGGTACCCCTTCCGCCGCCACTCGGAGATACGCCCACGCGAGTCCGCCTAGTTGAGCGGTGTGGCCTCGATGACGACCGTCCTGGACGACTGAGGACAGCTACTCGCGCGAAGGTGGGTGCGGAGTCTGGTGAGGGTCGCCGTTATGAGGCTGCGCCGAAGGCGCCATTTCCAGGACGGTCGGCGATTACGGGCATTGCGGGTGTTGGTGGGCGGGGTTCGGCTGGTCAGGGGAGGGGGCGGGGGCCGTAGAGTGCGGCTTGGGTGTTGGTGGTCATGGCCCAGTAGCGGTCGCCGTAGGACCAGTGCCACCACTCGGTGGGGTAGTTGACCAGGCCGGCGGACTCCAGGGCGCAGGCGAGGGTCTTGCGGTGCTGGCGGGCCTCGGCGGAGATGTTGGGGGCCGCGGTGTAGCAGGCGCCGTCGCTCTGCTCGGGGGTGTCGTTGACCTGCGTTCCCATGTCGAGCTCGATGCCGTCCTCGTCGGTGAGCGTGAGGTCGACGGCCGCGCCCGCGGTGTGCGGGGCCACCTCGATCGGCGAGACGTAACGGCTGGCCGCGGTGTGCAGCTCTTCCGGCGACAGGTCGGGGAAGACCGCCCGGAGCCCGTCCTTGTACTCCTCGAAGTAGCGCCGCTGGAGCGCCGGAGGGCGGTAGCCCTCGACGACCAGAAGGCGGTAGCCGTACGGGAGCTGCCGCTGCGCGTCGCGCAGGCGGTCGAGCAGGCCGGTGCGCAGGTGGGCGTAGGCGCCGTCGGGGTCGGCCAGGCGCTTGTCGACGGCCAGGACACCCCGCGCGTCGGCCAGCGCCTCACCGCACTCCTCGACGGGGATCGAGGTCACACGAGGGTCGGAGATGAGCACGACGTTCCGCATGGGCATCGATTTTCGCACAGGCACCACCCTTGAGACGCACATTGATCTCCGGGCGCCGGCCGCCGGAGCGCCGACCCGGCGAACTTGGCCGGCATCGCTTCGCGAGCCTGTCGAGCATCGCTCCACGAGCGTGTGGAGCGTCGACCCACGACAGGTCGGCCGTCCACCAGGGAACATGGCGGGTATCGATCAAGATCGTCCCTGGATCGATCCCGGTCGGGTGACGAACCACGATGCCCTCGAACGACACGGCGTCTCAGGGGTCTCCCCAGTATCACCAGACGACCCCCGGCCCAGACGTCCAGGCCGCCCAGTGGGCCAGCCGGTTCCAGTCCCCGACCGCGGCTCAGACGTGCGGAGCGTTCGCCGGGCCCGGCTCCCGCCGTCTCTCCCGGTCTGCTCCGGTCAGGTGTCCACCGGTTCGGTCAGGCGTCGACGGTGCTGGAGAAGACCTCTTCGCGGGCCTGTTCCAGGGCCGCGGTCACGGCGCCGCGCAGGACGGCGTTGCCCTCGACGGCGGTGACGGCGACCGTGGGGCGGCTGGGGCAGATGCGGGCCACCGCTCTCTCGACGCGGGACGCGAGCTCCCGGCCGCCCGCCCTTCCCACGTCGCCGCTGAGCACGACCAGGCGCGGGTCCAGCACGACCGTCACCGCGGCGACGCCGATGGCCAGCCGCAGCGCGACCTCGTCCAGGAACGTGTCGGCACCGGTCTCGACGGCCGCGCGGACGAGGTCGGCGGAGCGGACGGCGTCCGGTCCGAACCCGGGCGGGGCGAGGGACGGCGCGGAACGGATTCCGTCCGCGCCGGAACCGGACTCGGCACTGACGCCGTCCTCCCCGGAACCGGGCAGGGCGGAGGACGGCGCGCGACGGACGCCGTCCACGCCGGAACCGGGCGGAGCGGGGGGATCCGGGATGGAGCCGGACGGGGCGGCGGCCGGGGTGAGGGGGGTCAGGAGGGAGGGGGCGTGGGTCCGGACGAGGGCGGTGAGGCCCGCGGTGCCCACGAGGCGTTGGAAGGAGCCCGACTGGGGGGCGGTGACGTCGACGGGGAGGGGCTCGCCGGGGACGGGGAGCCAGCCGATCTCGCCGGCGCCTCCGGTGTGACCCCGGTGCAGGCGGGAGCCGAGCATCACGCCCAGCCCCTGGCCGACCCCCACCCACAGCAGGGCGAAGTCGTCCACGCCGCGCGCCGCGCCGTAAGCGTGCTCGGCCAGGGCGGCGAGGTTCACGTCGTTCTCTATGGCCACCGACGCGCCCAGCGTGGCGCGCAGGTCGGCCAGCACCCCCGCGTGCCAGGACGGCAGGTCGAAGGAGAAGCGCACGTCGCCGGTCCGCGGGTCGACCACGCCCCGGGTGCCGATCACCAGCGTCCGGAGGCGGGTCATGCTGATGCCCGCCGCGTCGCACACCTGCCGCACGGCGCTGTGCACCGTCTTGACCGGATCGGCCGTCTCCCCCGGCTCCACGGTGGCCTCGGCGACGATGTGCCCGGTGATGTCGGCGACCCCCGCGGTGACGCCCTCGGGCAGCACCTCCAGGCCGGCGACGTACGCGCTGGAGGGCACCACCGCGTACAGCGCGGCGTTGGGCCCGCGCCCGCCGGGTCGCTGTCCGGATACGGCCACCAGCCCGCGTTCCTCCAGGCGGGACAGCAGCTGGCCGGACGTCACCTTGGACAGGCCGGTGTGGTAGCCGAGCTCGGCCCTGGTCAGCGGTCCTTCGGAGAGCAGCAGCTCCAGCGCGGCGCGGTCGTTGAGCTGGCGCAGCAACCGGGGCGTCCCGGGGGGTCTCTGGGGCATGGACCGGCCCTCTCGTCACGATACGCTAACGGGCGTTTTTTTTAAGAAAGTTTCTTGTTAGTTTAGCCGCAGTCACCCCGGAGGCAAGCGATCACAGCCTCAGGATGCCAGCGCAGCGCACGAGGATCGGCGCCTTGACCAGGTGCACCGCCCGGTAGTGCACCTTCGATGAGCGCGAGCCCGAGCGAAGCCGGGAAGGGAGAAACCAGACGTGAAACTCACCAAGATCGCTGCTGTCTCGGTCACGACGGCCGCTCTTGCCATTGCCGCCTCCGCCTGCGGAAGCGCGGAGCCCGCCGGTGAGGCCGCCCCCACGGGGTCGGCCGCCGCCTCCGGGCCGAAGTTCGCCGGACAGAGCCTGACGGTCTGGCGGCTCGGCGCCCCGAACGAGGTCCAGGACAAGTTCATGGCCGACCTGGACGCCGAGTTCAAGGAGCAGACCGGCGCCGAGGTCCAGGTCCAGTGGATCCCCTGGCCCGACGCGCAGAAGAAGTGGACGGCCGCGCTCGCCGGCGGCGAGGGCCCGGACATCACCGAGTTCGGCAACGACCAGGTGGCCGCGTGGGTGGCGCAGGACGCGCTGACCGACATCACCGAGCTGGTGAAGTCCACCCCCGACTTCCAGGCGATCCCGCAGAACCTGTGGAGCTACGAGACCATCGAGGGCAAGATCTACGCCGCGCCGTGGGGCGGCGGCACGCGGGCCGTCCTCTACCGCAAGGACTGGTTCGAGGACCTCGGCATCCAGCCGCCCAAGACCTGGGAGGAGCTGGTGGCCGCGGGCAAGAAGGTCGTCGCGGAGAAGGGCAAGGACGTCGACGGCTTCGCCTTCAACGGCGGCTCCGACGCCAACATGTCGCTCTCGCCGTTCGTCTGGTCGGCCGGAGGCGACTTCGCCGCGTTCGAGGGCGGCAAGTGGGTCGGCAAGGTCACCGAGCCGGCCTTCAAGGAGGGCTTCCAGTTCTACACCGACCTGGTCGCCAAGGAGGGCGTGTCCGGCAAGTCCCGCCTGTCGCAGAACTCGGTCGACATCAGCACGCGCTTCGCCGCCGGCAAGGTCGGCATGTACGTCACGGGCGGCTGGGACATCGCCACCATCAAGGAGCAGAGCAAGGGTAAGATCGGCGACGACCAGATGGCGTTCTTCTCGCTGCCCGCCAAGGACGGCAGCGGCCCGGCGCCCGCGTTCCAGGGCGGCAACGACATCGCCATCTGGAAGGACGCCAAGAACCCCGAGCTCGCCGCCGAGTACCTGAAGCTCGCCGCGGGCAAGGAGTTCGGCACCCGGTACGCCAAGGAGGGCGGCCTGCTGCCCCTGTACCCCGAAGCGCTGGCCGAGTTCGCCAGCGACCCGGTGCAGGCGCCGTTCGCCGAGACCTTCAAGGTCGCCAAGGGCTTCCCCGCCGACCCGAACTGGGCCGAGGCGAACGACACCAAGGCGGTGCTGCAGAACGCGGCGCGCGCCGTGATCGAGGGTAAGAAGGACGTCGACACCGCTCTCGCCGACGCCAACGCCGAGCTCGAGACCATCCTGAACCAGCAGTAGTCATGGCCCAGACATCCACGATCGCCCGGGGCGGAGGCAGCTCCTCCGCCCCGGCGCGGCGCCGGTCGCACCGGCCCCCGCGCCGGTCCGGCGCCTTTCCTCCCCGGGCGATCCCCTACCTGCTGCTCCTGCCGGGCCTGCTGGTCATCGCGGCGCTGCTGCTGTACCCGCTGTACCAGATGGTGGACATGTCCTTCCATCGGGTCGGGCTGCGGCAGATCCGGCCCAACCCCCAGCCCGCCGAGTTCCTCGGAATGGGCAACTACACGCAGGTCTTCGCCTCCGACCTGTTCTGGATCTCGCTGCGCAACACCGTGGTCTTCGCCGCGGTCACCGTCGCGCTGACGCTGCTCGCCGGCACGCTGGTGGGCCTGCTGCTGCACCGCCTGGGCAAGAAGATGTCCACCTTCCTGATCGTCGGCATCATGGCCGCCTGGGCCACCCCGCCCACCGCCACCGCCATCATCTGGAAGTGGCTGTTCGACGCGGACGCCGGCGTGGTCAACTGGGCGCTCAACCTGCTGCCCGACGGGCTCGCCACCGCCCTGCTGGGCCGCGCCGACTGGTCGGGCGAGCCGTGGCTCAACTCCGCGACCACCATCTACCTGGTGCTGATCGTCGCGGTGGTCTGGGCGTCGTTCCCGTTCATCGCGGTCTCGGTGCTGGCCGGGCTGAAGAGCATCCCCTCGGAGCTGTTCGAGGCGGCCCGGGTGGACGGGGCGTCGCCGTTCACCATCTTCAGGAGAGTCACCTTTCCCCTGCTGAAGCCGGTGTTCTCCGTGCTGCTGGTGCTCTCGCTGATCTGGGACTTCAAGGTGTTCACCCAGCTCTACGTGCTCGCCGGCGGCACCACCAACAGGGAGGCGTTCAACCTCTCGCTGTGGGCGTACACCGAGGCCTTCAGCGCGCCGCCCAAGATGGGCTTCGGCGCCGCGATCGCCGTCGTCCTCACGGTGATCATGCTGCTCATCACCGCCGTATACGTCCGGCAGATCGTGAGAACGGAGGACGTGCGATGAACCCGCGGACCGCCAAGCGGCTCAGGAGGCACGGGCTCAACGGCACCGCCGTGGTGGTGTTCCTGTTCGCGGTGTTCCCCGTCTACTGGATGGTCGCGACCGCGTTCAAGCCCAACGACGAGATCTTCACCACCCGGTTCATCCCGTTCCCGCTCGCCCCGACCTTCGACCACGTGTCGCGGGTGCTCACCAAGGGCGTGGCCGGCCACTCCATCTGGCAGTACCTGCTCAACAGCGCCATCGTCGCGCTCGGCACCGTGCTGATCGGCTCGCTGTTCGCGCTGCTGGCGGCGACCGCGGTCGCCAGGTTCCGGTTCCGCTTCAGGACCAGCTTCCTGATCCTGCTGCTCATCGTGCAGATGGTCCCGGCGGAGGCGCTGCTGATCCCGCTGTTCCTGATGGTGCGCCGGCTCGGCATGTACGACCAGCTCCTCGGCCTGATCGTCATCAACGTCGGCTTCACGCTGCCGTTCGCGATCTGGATGCTGCGGACGTTCGTCGCCGCGGTGCCCAAGGAACTGGAGGAGGCCGCCGCCATCGACGGCGCCACGCGGTTCGTGACCTTCTGGAAGGTGCTGTTCCCCCTGGTGGCGCCGGGCCTGGTGGCGACGAGCATCTTCTCGTTCATCACCGCGTGGAACGAGTTCGTCTTCGCGCTGACGCTCATCAGCGACCAGGGGCGCTACACGATGCCGGTGGCGTTGCAGTTCTTCACCGGTCAGCGCTCGACCGACTGGGGCGGCATCATGGCCGCCTCGACGCTGATGACCATCCCGGTCATCGCGTTCTTCATGCTGGTGCAACGGCGCATGGTCTCCGGCCTGGTCGCGGGCGCCGTGAAAGGCTGAGGACAGCCTCACCACCTCATCTGTTAGGAGTCGAGTACAGCCATGTCTGAGTTCCTCGCGGGCGCGTCGTCCCAGGGCGAGGGCGACCCCGGGCTGCGCCGTCTGGCGGCCGGTACGCTGCTCGCCGCCTTCCCCGGCACCACCGCCCCCGACTGGGTCGTCCGCCATCTGGAGAACGGCCTCGGCGGCGTCACCCTGTTCGGCTTCAACGTCGAGAGCGCCGAGCAGCTCGCGGGGCTCACCCGGCGGCTGCGCTCGGCGGGCGAACCGGTCATCTCCCTGGACGAGGAGGGCGGTGACGTCACCCGGCTCGCCTACCACGTCGGCAGCCCGTACCCGGGCAACGCGGCCCTCGGCGCCGTGGACGACGTCGAGCTGACCCGCAGCATCTACCGCTCGATCGGCGACGACCTGGCCCGCTGCGGGGTCAACCTCGACATGGCGCCGGACGCCGACGTCAACACCGCCGACGACAACCCCGTCATCGGCACCCGGTCGTTCGGCTCGGACGCCGCGCTGGTCGCCCGGCACACCGTGGCCGCGGTCAGCGGCCTGCAGGACGCGGGCGTCGCCGCCTGCGTCAAGCACTTCCCCGGCCACGGCGCCACCCGGCAGGACTCCCACCTGGAGATCCCCACGGTGGACGTCTCCCGCGAGGTGCTGTGGGAGCGGGAGCTGGTGCCCTTCCGCGCCGCCATCGCGGCGGGCACGCGGTCGATCATGACCGCGCACGTGCGGGTGCCGGTGCTGACGGGCGGGGCCCCGGCCACGCTGTCGGCCGCCGCGCTGACCGAGCTGCTCAGGGGTGAGCTCGGTTACGACGGCGTGGTGGTCTCCGACGCGCTGGACATGCACGCGATCACCGACAGCGTGGGCCTGGACGGCGGCGCGGTGCTCTCGCTGGCCGCGGGCTCCGACCTGCTCTGCCTGGGGCCGCTGCCCACCCGCGAGCAGATCCTCGTGGTCCAAAACGCGATCGTGGCGGCGGTCCTGGACGGCCGCCTGCCGGCCGCCCGCCTGGAGGAGGCCGCCGAGCGCGTGGCCAGGCTCCGCGGCTGGTGCGGCGCGCCCCGCGAGCAGTCCAGGGACGGCAACGTGATCGGCCTGGTCGCGGCGCGGCGCGCGGTGAGCGTGTCGGGCACGGCGGCGCCGTTGGTCGACCCGTTCCTGGTGGAGGTGGACACCCCCCCGACGATCGCCGTCGGCGACGTGCCGTGGGGGTTCGCCGCCTGGCTGCCGGACGCCGAGATCACCCGGGTCAAGCCGGACGACGCCGACCCGGCCGGCCTGCTGGAGCGCGCGCGCGGACGCTCACTGGTGATCGTGGTCAAGGACGCCCACCGCCACAGGGCGAGCCAGGACGTCGTCTCGGCCCTGCTCGCCGCCCGGCCGGACGCGATCGTGGTCGAGATGGGCCTGCCGATCTGGCGCCCCACGGCCGCCGCCTACATCGCCACCTACGGCGCCGCACGCGCCAACGCCCAGGCCGCCGCGGAGCTGCTGCTCACGGCGTGACCCACGGACCGGGGCGCCTCCCCGGCGGCGGCGGCTGGGAGCGCTCCGGCCGCCGGGGAGGCGTTCCCCGCGGCCCACGGCGGCCTCGCCCGCGAACGGTTCCCCGGTACGGGCCCGGGGCCGTTCGCGGGTGTCAGGAGGTGAAGAGCTCTTCGCGCGCCTGGTCGAGGGCGGCCAGGATGGCGCCGCGCAGGACGGGCAGGCCCTTGACGTCGCTGACCACGACCTCCGGCCTGATGGGGCAGATGCGGGCGACCGCCTCCTCGACCCGGCTGGTCAGCGCGCCGCCGCCCGCGCGCCCGACCTCGCCGTTCAGCACCACCAGCGTCGGGTCGAGCACCACGCAGACCGACGCGACGCCCAGCGCCAGGCGGTGGGCCAGCTCTTCGAGGAAGGGCTCCCCCATGCCGCCGGCCTGCACGGCCGCGCGTACGGCGTCGGCGGCCGAGCCGCCCGCGAAGCCGTACGGCTTGGCCAGGTCGGCGACGGCCTCGGCGCTGATCAGCGACTGAAGGCCGCCGGCGAGCGCCGGGAGGCGGCCGGGCACGGCCTTGACGTCGGCGGCCAGCGGGACGCCCGGCACGGGGAGGTAGCCGATCTCCCCCGCGCTTCCCGAGCGCCCGCGGTGCAGCCGGCCGCCCAGCACGACGGCCAGGCCGACGCCGCGCTCGATCCACAGCAGGACGAAGTCGTCCACGCCCCTGGCGGCGCCCTCGTAACGCTCGGCGATCGCCGCGAGGTTGACGTCGTTCTCGATGGTCACCGGCCGGCGCAGGTCGCGGGCCAGGGCCTCGTGGCTGCCCTCGTGCCAGCCGGGCAGGTCGAAGGAGAAGCGGACGTCGCCGGTGCGCGGGTCGACCACGCCCGGCGTGCCGATCACGATGCCCCGGAGTCGGGACAGGGCGACCTTGCCGGAGCGGCAGGCCTTGACCACGGCGCTGTGCACCATCGCGACCGGATCATCATGACTATTGGGAGAAACCGTCACTTCGGCCACGATTTCGCCGTTGATATCGGCGATGGCCGTCGTCACCAATTCGGGGCCGACGTCGAGCCCGGCCACATAGGCGGACGACGGAATCACCCCGTAAAGCGCGGCATTGGGCCCCCGGTTCCCGGCCTGTTCCCCCACCACCTCGACCAGCCCGCGCTCTTCGAGCCGGGACAGCGTCTGGGAGGCGGTGACCTTGGACAGGCCGGTCAGGTCGCCGATCTGCCCCCTGGTCAGCGGCCCGGAGGCGAGCAGCAGCTCCAGCGCCGCCCGGTCGTTGATCTCCCGTAGCAACCTGGGCACGCCAGGACGTCGCTCCATCGCATGCTTTCTTGTTCGTCGGTCCCCGATCGGGTTTATCACAAACACGCCGATGCCGGCGGGCAACCATTCATCAGTAAAGCTTCCTACCAGTTTAGCGCCCTAGCTGTATCACGGCCCCGCCCCGCCGGACGCCACGCCGGAGCACGTCCCGGGACGCCTCCCGGGCGCCCGGATGGCCCCGAAACCCGCGCCGCGGGCCCACGCGCGGTCATCCCGGGCTGAGCAGGCGGGATAATCGACTCCATGCGACTTTCCGCCCGCGTCGACTACGCGCTGCGCGCCGCCGCCGAGCTGGCCGCCGCCGGCAGCGGCCCCACCACGGTGGGCGAGCTCGCCAAGGAACAGGAAATGCCCCCGAAGTATCTGGAGAACATCCTGTTGCAGATGCGCAGGGCGGGTCTGGTGCGAGGCCAGCGGGGGCCGGAAGGCGGGTACGTGCTGGCCAGGCCCGCGGCCGAGATCTCCCTGGCCGATGTCATCCGCGCCGTGGACGGCCCCCTGGCGAACGTGCGCGGGGAGCGTCCCGAGCATGTCGGCTACCGGGGCGCGGCCCGCTCCCTCCAGCAGGTCTGGATCGCCCTTCGCGCCAGCGAACGCGCCATCCTGGAGGAGGTCACCCTGGAACACATCGCCGCCGACACCCTGCCCGACCGCGTGATGGAGCTCGCGGCCGATCCATCCGCCTGGGACTGACCGCCCATGCCCGAGGGGGACGCCGTCTACCGCACGGCCGCCAGGCTGCGCGCGGCCCTCGACGGGCGGGTGCTGGTGCGCTCCGACTTCCGGGTTCCGCGCCACGCGACGGCCGACCTCTCAGGGCGCGCCGTCCTCACCACCGCGTCACGCGGCAAGCACCTGCTCACCCGGGTGGAGGGCGGGCTGACCGTCCACACCCACCTGCGCATGGACGGCAGCTGGCGCGTGCAGCGGGCGGGCGCGTTCCCGCGCCGCGGGGACGTCGTGCGGCTGGTGCTGGTGAACGACCTGTGGCAGGCGGTCGGGCTCAGGCTCGGCGTGGTCGAGCTGGCGCCCACCGACCAGGAGGACCGCATGGTCGGCCACCTGGGGCCCGACCTGCTCGCGCCCGGCTGGGACGCCGGGGACGCCGAGCTGGCCGTCGCCAACATCGCCCGTGATCCGGAGACGACGATCGCGGAGGCGCTGCTCGACCAGCGCAACGTGGCCGGCCTGGGCACGATCTGGCGGGCGGAGACGCTGTTCCTGTCGGGGGTGCACCCGTGGACGCCGGTGGCGGAGGTCCGCGATCTCACGAAGGTGGTGGCGCTGGCCCACAGGCTGCTGGCGGCCGGCAAGGACGAATCCGGCGGCCCGGTCACCACCGGCGACCGGCGCCCGGGACGACGGCTGTGGGCGTACGGGCGGGCGGGAAGGCCGTGCCTGCGCTGCGGGACCACGATGGCGAAAGGCGAGATCGGCACGGGGCCATACGAAAGAGTGGTGTTCTACTGCCCCGCCTGCCAGCCTCGCTGAGGGCGCGAGGATCAGACGGCGCGACTAAGACGGACCGCCACGGGCGCACCCCCGTGCCAGTCCGGAAGGTCAGGACATACCGCCGGTGGCCGCGGTCAGGCGGCGACCATGTCCTTGACTTCGGGAAACCCGTCGAACTCGGGCCCCGAGATGGTGGTCGAAACGGTCTCGGAGATAGGCAGACGCTCGTGCTCGGGCACATCGGCCAGAACGGGTGCGTGCTGCAGTTCCGCCAGCGCGAACTGGTCGGAGACCTCACGGAGCACCTGCGAGAGCGGCACGCCCAGGGCACCGCAGATCGAGGCGAGAAGCTCCGAGGAGGCTTCCTTCTGGCCACGCTCCACCTCGGACAGGTAGCCAAGGGAGACGCGCGCCACGGTAGAAACCTCACGCAGGGTGCGTGCCTGCCGCACCCGCAGCCGCCGCAGCACGTCACCGAGCAGCTGACGCAGCAGGACCATCTGTCGCTCCCTCCCGGGCGCAGGCGTCTTCACGACGCTCCGCGCGGTCGGTTCGTAACGCCCATTCTTCGAATGCCCTTCGTACATGCTCCTCGCCGTCATCGCTGGTTCGCTCGGCGCCAACGCCGGGCGTACGCCGGACCTGCTCATCACCGATGGGTCACGAACCTCACTCACAGCTCCACCGTACCTGCATCGACCAATCGCGCGGCAGACCGTGGGGAGCATGTTCGCTGGTGACGTAACGCGGTAATCATCCTGAATGTTCCCCCACAAGGGCCTCCAGCACACCTCTCAGAAGATCCAAACCCTCCCTTACTGTGGTTTCGCGGATCTGTTCCCGGGAACCGCTCAAGGCCACCTCACGGTGCCATACGGCGCCTCCGGGACCTGCCACGGCGAGGTGCACGGTTCCGACGGGCTTGCCGTCCTGCTCGTCGGGCCCGGCCACCCCGGTGGCGGCCAGCCCGTACGTCGCCCCGGCGAGCCGCCGGACCCCCCCGGCCATGGCCGCCGCGACCGCGGGATGCACGGCACCCTCCCGCTCAAGGAGATCTTCCGGCACGCCGAGCAAAGAGTGCTTCAGGTCGGTCGCGTAGACGATCGCGCCGCCGCGGAAGGCGGCGGAGGCGCCGCTCGGGCGGGTCAGCGCGGCCCCGATGAGACCGGCCGTGAGCGACTCGGCGACGGCGACCGTGGCCTCACCGCGCACCAGCAGAGCCAGCACGCGCGCGGCGTCGGCGGTCGCCGCGGGGGTCATTCCCCGCGGGCCTTCTCGGCCACCGCCCGCAGCCGCACGGCGCGGATGACGTAGTCGACGCCGGTCACCACGGTGACGGCCAGCGCGGCGCCGAGCAGCACCCACCGCAACAGCCCCGGCACGCCCGGCAGGATGAACAGCGCGATGGCGGCGATCTGCAGCACGGTCTTGACCTTGCCGCCGTAGCTGGCCGGGATGACGCCGTGCCGGATCACCGCCACCCGCAGGGCCGTGACGCCGGCCTCGCGCACCAGGATGGCCACCGTGACCCACCAGGGCAGCTCGGACAGCAGCGAGAGCGCGACCAGCGCGGCGCCGATCAGCGCCTTGTCGGCGATCGGGTCGGCGATCTTCCCGAAGTCGGTGATCAGGCCGTACCGCCGGGCGAGCCAGCCGTCGAGCTGGTCGGTCAGGGAGGCCAGCAGGAACACCACGAGCGCGGTGTAGCGCCAGCCCGGGCCGGAGAAGAGGCACACGACGAAGAGCGGCACCACGAGCAGCCGGAGGACGGTCAGCACGTTGGCGATGTTCCACGGGCTGACGGGCCGGGTCACGGGCTGGGTGAGCGGCTCGGTGCCGGTCTCCGGCGGGTTGGTCATGGCCCGGCCTTGATCCGCGCTATCAGGTCGACCCCTTCGGCGTCGACGACCGTGGCCCGGACGATCTGGCCGGGCACCAGGCCGATGCCCTGGACGGTGACCGAGCCGTCGACCTCGGGGCCCTGGTGGGCCGCGCGGCCCTCGTAGCCGCCGTCACCGAGATCCTCCTCGATGAGGACCTCCAGGTCGGACCCGATGCGCTCCTCGGCGCGCTGGGCGGTGAGCTGCTCGGCGAGCGCGCTCAGCGTGGCCAGCCGCTCGTCGACGACCTCCTGCTCCAGGTGGCCGTCCAGCCGCGCGGCCTCGGTGCCCTCCTCGTCGGAGTACCCGAACAGGCCGATGACGTCGAGCCCGGCCTCCTCCAGGAACCCGGCGAGCTCGCCGAACTCGGCCTCGGTCTCGCCGGGGAAGCCGACGATGAAGTTGGAGCGCACCCCGGCCTCGGGCGCCCGGTCGCGGACGGCCTGGAGCAGATCGAGGAAGCGGCGGGGGTCGCCGAAGCGGCGCATGCGGCGCAGCACCGGGCCGCTGGCGTGCTGGAACGACAGGTCGAAGTAGGGCGCCACGCCCTCGGTGCCGGCGATGACGTCGATCAGGCCCGGCCGCAGCTCGGCCGGCTGCAGGTAGCTCACCCGGACGCGGGCGAGGCCCTCGACGGCGGCCAGCTCGGGGAGCAGCTTCTCCAGGGCCCGCAGGTCGCCGAAGTCCTTGCCGTAGGAGGTGGAGTTCTCGCTGACCAGCACGAGCTCCTTCACGCCCTGCGCGGCCAGCCAGGCGGCCTCGGCCAGCAGCTCCTCGGGGCGGCGGGAGACGTAGGACCCGCGGAACGCCGGGATGGCGCAGAAGCTGCACCGGCGGTCGCACCCGGAGGCGAGCTTCAGCGACGCGACCGGGCCGCCCGACAGCCGCTTGCGCAGCGTGCGCGGGCCGCTGGCGGGCGCCAGCCCCTCGGGCAGCTCGCCGTGGCCCGGGATGTGGACCGCGTGCGCGGATCGCTCCACCGGGCTGATCGGCAGCAGCGTGCGCCGGTCGCGCGGGGTGTGCGGGACGAGCGGCCGGCCGGCCAGCACGTCGTCCAGCCGGTCCCCGATGGCGGCGTAGTCGTCGAAGGAGACGACCGCCGACGCCTCGGGCAGGGCCTCGGCGAGCTCCTTGCCGTAGCGCTCGGCCATGCAGCCCGCGGCGACGACCTTGGCGCCGGAGTCGGCCGCGGCGAGCACGGTGTCGATCGAGTCCTTCTTCGCCGAGTCGATGAAGCCACACGTGTTGACGACGACGACATCGGGGTCGTCGTCGTCGAGCCGCCACCCGGCGGCCTCCAGTCGGGCGGCGAGCTCCTCGGAGTCGACCTCGTTGCGGGCGCAGCCCAGCGTTATCAGCGATGCGGTACGGCGGGAAGACATGATGGCTCTACGGTATCGGCACTTGGCCACCGGGGGACGCACTCCCCCCGTACTCGCCGCGCCCCGGCGCTCCCGACGGCCGCCACCATGCCTTTCACCTGGACTTGGGCACCTCGGGGCCGAACGACCTGTGGACGAGCTGCCCCACCTTGCCCGGCACCCCGAGACGCTTGCCGTTGACCTTCAGGTCGACGCCTCCGGCGTTGCCGATGGTGACCCGCACCTCCTTGCGCGCCTTCCAGATCGAGATCTGCCCGGCGGGCATGGTGCCGCGGAACATCTGCTTGCCCTTGGAGTCGCTCACCTCCAGGAAGGAGGCGCTCCTGGTCTTCACCTGGAGCGTCACCAGGTCGCTCACCGGCTTGGCGGCCTTGGGGTTGGCCGGTGGCCGCGAGGACGCGGAGGAGGTCGGCACGGCGCTCGGCCGAAGGTCGGCGCCGGTCGCGACCGGCTCTCCCGACCCGCTCATCACGCGGGTGACGCCGAACACCGCGACGATGGCGAGGGCGATGGCCATCGCGGTCGACCAGTTGGGGTTGCGGCGCTCGCGCAGCTTGATCGTGCTCTCGGCCTGGAAGACGGCCGCGGCCCTTACCGGGCGCGGGACGCCGCCGTGCTCCTCGTCGTACTGGTGCACCACGGCGTCGGGATCGAGCCCGAGCGCCTTGCCGATGTTGCGGACGTGTCCCCTGGCGTAGAAGTCGCCGCCGCAGAGCGAGAAGTCATCCCGCTCCATGGCGTAGATCACCGTCTCCCTGATGCGCGTATGGGCGCTCAACTGAGCGACCGTCATCCCCGCCGCGTTCCGTGCCGCGGCCAGCGTCACCCCAATGCTCATGCGTCCCCCTCGCCGTGCACCCTGCGCTACGCGCCCGTAATCCGACGATGCGTAGTCATTCACATTCAATCAGTTATCGAGAGGGCCGGTCGCGGAGGGGTCACTCTCCCCGCAAGTCGGCGAGCAGACCGGGTAGTTCGTCCGGTTTCACCATGACCTCGCGGGCCTTGGAGCCCTCGCTCGGCCCGACGACGTTGCGGCTCTCCAGCAGGTCCATCAGGCGGCCGGCCTTGGCGAAGCCCACGCGCAGCTTGCGCTGGAGCATCGAGGTGGAGCCGAACTGCGTGGAGACGATCAGCTCGGCCGCCTGCACCAGCAGGTCGAGGTCGTCGCCGATGTCCTCGTCGATCTCGCGCTTGGCGGTCGCCACGGCGGCGACGTCGTCGCGGTACTCCACCTGCATCTGTGCCTTGCAGTGCCCGACGATGTCGGCGATCTCCTTCTCGGAGACGAAGGCGTTCTGCAGGCGCATCGGCTTGCTGGCGCCCATCGGCAGGAAGAGCGCGTCGCCCTGCCCGACCAGCTTCTCGGCGCCGGGCTGGTCGAGGATGACGCGCGAGTCGGCCAGCGAGGAGGTGGCGAACGCGAGCCGCGAGGGCACGTTGGCCTTGATCAGGCCGGTGACGACGTCCACCGAGGGGCGCTGGGTGGCGATGACCAGGTGGATGCCGGCCGCCCGCGCGAGCTGGGTGATGCGGACGATGGAGTCCTCGACGTCGCGCGGGGCGACCATCATCAGGTCGGCCAGCTCGTCGACGATCACCAGCAGGTACGGGTAGGGCTCGTAGACGCGCTCGCTGCCCGGCGGCGGCACCAGCTTGCCCGCGCGCACGGCCTTGTTGAAGTCGTCCACGTGACGGAAGCCGCTGGCCGCCAGGTCGTCGTAGCGGCGGTCCATCTCCCCGACGACCCATTCGAGGGCCTCGGCGGCCTTCTTCGGGTTGGTGATGATCGGGGTGATCAGGTGAGGGATTCCCTCATAGGTGTTGAGCTCCACCCGCTTGGGGTCGACCAGCACCATCCGCACCTCGTCGGGGGTGGCGCGCATCAGCACCGAGCAGATCAGGCCGTTGATGCACGTCGACTTGCCCGCTCCGGTGGCGCCGGCGATGAGGATGTGCGGCATCTTCGCCAGGTTGGCCACGATGGTGCGGCCCTCGACGTCCTTGCCGAGCCCCACGATCATCGGGTGGTGGTCGGCCTGCGCCACCTGCGAGCGCAGCACGTCGCCCAGGCTGACCAGGTCCTTGTCGGTGTTGGGGATCTCGACGCCGATCGCCGACTTGCCGGGGATCGGCGACAGGATGCGGACGTCGGCCGACTTGACGGCGTAGGCGATGTTCCTGGTGAGCGCGGTGACCTTCTCCACCTTGACGGCCGGGCCCAGCTCGATCTCGTACCGGGTGACCGTCGGGCCGCGGGTGAAGCCCACCACCTGGGCGTCGATCGCGAACTGCTCCAGCACGCTGCTGAGGGCGTTGACCACGACGGAGTTGGCCTTGGTGTGCGGCTTGGGCGGGGTGCCCGGCCTCAGCGCCTTGGGGTCGGGCAGGGAGTACGGCCCGGCCTGGGGGGACAGCACGAGCTGCTCGACCGTGCGCGGCGCCGGGGTGGGCTCGGGCGGCTCGGGCACGCGCGCGGGCTCGGCGGGCTCGTCCTCGTCGACCAGGCCCGGAACGATCTCGGGCGAGTGGTCGGGGACACGGCCGGGGCCGCCCTCGACCAGGGGGGTGTCGTACGGCTTGACGTGCTCGCCGACCACGGGAGCTTCGGCGTCCCGCTTGGGCGCCCCGCGCGAGCCGCGCGGGGTCTTGGACGCCGGCTTGGGCTTGGCCTGCCCGTCGCCCTTCTGGAAGAGCATGTGCCGGATCTCCGACAGGCGCTCGGGCACCCGGTGGACGGGCGTAGCGGTGATGACCAGGACGCCGAAGCCGGACAGCAGCAGGAGCAGGGGGATGGTGATGAACGCCGGCAGGATGCTGGAGGGCGGCGCCGAGACGATGAAGCCGATCATGCCGCCGGCCGCCGAGACCTTGTCCATGCCGTCGGTCGCGCTCGGCCCGGAGGGGTACGGCGTGGCGTGCGCGACGTGGACGATGCCGAGCAGCCCGGCGAGCAGGGCGGTCCAGCCGATCATCATGCGGGCGGTGTCGGCGTTCTGGTCGGGATGCCGCAGCAGGCGCCAGGCCACCAGGGCGAGCAGGAGCGGCACCGCCCAGGCCAGGGAGCCGAGGGTGCCGCGCAGCACGGCGTCGACCACGGAGGCGAACGTGCCGCGCGTGGTGCGCCAGGTCATCGCCGCCAGGACGACCGCGGCGGCCAGCACCGCGAGGCCGAGGCCGTCGCGGCGGTGCGCGGGGTCCAGCTCGCGCGCCTGCGCTCCCAGGGCCCGCGCGGCGCTGCCGATGCCGTTGGCGAACAGCAGCCACACGCCGACGAAGAGCCTGCCGATGGCCAGGAAGACCCAGCCGATCGGGTCGGGCTGCGTGGAGGCGCCGCGGCGCGCGGCCGGCCTCGCGCCGGAAGCGCGCCCGCTCCGCGTGGCGGCCGGCCGCTTGGCGGAGGCCGCACGCGACGGCGCCGACCGCTTCGCCGACCCTTTTGGGGTGCTTTTCGACGTACGGGTGGCCATGTTAGGGAGGGTACGGCCGAGGCGGGCCGGACGCGCGAAGGCGCGCCGGGCACACGGGACTCGCGGCCCCCATCCGCCCCGCGCCCGCGGGGGGCCATCACGGCGAACACGAGATTGTGTTCTATGTATTGACATGATGTTTCATGTAATGGAACCTCCATCCATCAACCGTTGGAAGGAGGACCGATGTCCGCGCTCGACTGGTCCGTACTGGGGGCCTATTTCGTGATCATGGTCGCGATCGGGGTGTGGTCGAAGAACCGCATCAAGACCGTGATCGACTACTTCACGGCCTCCGGGAGGATCCCCTGGTGGCTCTCGGGGATCTCCCACCACATGTCGGGTTACAGCGCGGTCATGTTCGTCGCGTTCGCGGCCGTGGCCTACGACTACGGCCTCACCGTCTACGTGTGGTGGGCGATGACCATCGGCGTCGGCGTCGGCATCGGCGCCTTCCTGTTCGCCGCCCGCTGGAACCGGCTGCGGTCCAAGCACGGCGTGGTGTCACCGCTGGAGTACCTGACCAGGCGCTACAACCTGCCCACCCAGCAGGTGATGGCCTACAGCGGCGCGCTGCTGAAGGTGGTCGACATCGCCGCCAAGTGGGTCGCCATCGCGGTGCTGCTGAAGGGCTTCGCCGGCATCCCCATCCAGTACGGCATCGCGCTCACCGGCGTGGTGACGGTGATCTACGTGACCGTGGGCGGCCTGTGGGCCGACGTGCTGACCGACTTCGGGCAGTTCGTCATCCAGGGCGTGGCCGGCGTGGCGATGTTCGTGGCCGTCCTGGGCCAGCTCGGCGGCGTGCCCGCCCTGTGGACCATGTGGGACAGGCTGCCGGAGGGGCACGGCGACCCGCTGACCGGGCCCTACACCGGCACCTACCTCCTGGCCTTCCTGCTGATCAAGACCTTCGAGTACAACGGCGGCATGTGGAACCTCGCCCAGCGGTACATGAGCGCGCCGTCGGGCACCCAGGCCAAGAAGGCGGCGCTGCTGTCGAGCGCGCTGTGGCTGGTCTGGCCGCTGATCCTGTTCATCCCGATGTTCGCCGCGCCGCTGATCGTCCCCGGCCTCGCCGACTCCGACCAGTCGTACGTGCGGCTGGCGCAGGAGCTGCTGCCGGCCGGGCTGATCGGCCTGGTGCTCGCCGGGTTCTTCTCGCACACCATGGCGATGGTGTCCTCGGACGCCAACGTGATCTCCGCCGTGATCACCCGCGACATGCTGCCCGTGTTCGTGAAGCGGGTGCGCACGATGTCGGCCCAGGCGGCGCTGCGGCTGGCGCGGATCACCACGTTCGTCTTCGTGGCCACCAGCATGACGATCGCGATCGTCACCCAGGGCCAGGGCGTGGTGCTGAAGATCGTGGTGGACATCGTGGCCGCGACGATGGGGCCGATCTCGATCCCGCTCATGCTGGGCCTGCTGCCGTGGTTCCGGCGCAGCGGCCCCACGGCGGCCATCGTGTCCTGGGCCGCGGGCCTCGGCGTCTGGACCGTGCTCAAGTGGGTGATCGCCTCGGCGAACCTGACGCTGGTCGTCGCCGCGCCCCTGGTCACCTCGCTGATCCTCTACGTCGTCATCGGTTTCCTGCGGCCGGAGAACCGGCCCGACAGGGACGAGCTGATCGACTCCCTGGACGACGACGACGTCTCCGGACGGCACACCGTCACGGCGTGAGCGCCGCCGTCGCCGGTACGCGGCCGGAGGGGGAGGTCCCCTTCCGGCCGCGTCGGCGTCCCCGCGGCTACTTGTCCGACTCCAGGGTGCCGCCGTTGGCGACGTCGGACTTCTCGATCTCGGTGAAGACGATGCGCACCGACTCCCTGCGCGCCTTCAGGATGCCGATGGCCGCTTCGGTGACCGCCGCGACGAACTCGCGGCGCTGGTCCATCGTGCGACCCGACAGCAGTTCTACGGTGATGTTGGGCATGATGTCCTCCAATGTACGGCTGTACCGTTACATGAAATCAGAGTCCGCTACATGAACAAAGGAGTCCGTCGTTGGACGTGATGGTGATCGGCGAGCCGTTGATCGAGTTCTCGGCGCCCGCCCCCCTGACCGAGGCGGACACCTTCCAGCTGTCCTTCTCCGGCGACGCGCTGAACGCCGCCGTGGCGGCGGCCGCGGCGGGGGCGCACGCCGCCCTGGTCACGTTCGTCGGCGACGACGAGTTCGGCGAGCGCCTGATCCGCTTCGCCGCCGGCCGCGGCGTCGACACCCGGTGGATGCGCAGGGGCGCCGGCTCCACCGGCGCCTACGCCGTCGGCGCCGACCCCGGCGGCGACCGGGCCTTCGCCTACATGCGCGCGTGCAGCGCGGCCTCCCGCATGGGCCCCGCGGACCTCACCGACGTGCCGCTCGGCGAGACGGCCGTGCTGCTCGTCTCCGGGATCACGTCGGCGCTGTCGGACTCCTGCGCCCGCGCCGTGCGGCACGCCGCCGCCACCGTCCACGGCGCCGGCGGCGGCGTCGTCTACGACCCCAACTACCGCTTCCGGCTCACCGGCCCGCAGGCCGCCCGGGAGGCGCTGGAGGCGGTCGCCCCGTACGCCGCCCTGGTGACCCCCTCGTGCCCGGGGGACAGCGGGCCGCTGCTGGGAGCCGACGACCCGGAGAAGGCCGCACGAGCCTGCCTGGGGCTCGGCGCGCGCGCGGTGGCCGTCACCCTGGGGCCCGAGGGCGTCCTGGTGGGCGAGCGCGGCGCGGACGGCGTCCGGCTGCGGCGGGTGCCGGCGATCCCGGCACGGAAGATCGTGGACCAGACGGGGGCCGGCGACGCCTTCGCGGGCACGCTGGCCGCCCGGATGGCCGCCGGGGACGAGCTCGCCGACGCCGTGCGTGCCGGCACGGCCGCCGCCGCCATCAGCCTGGAGGGACAGGGCGGCACCGGCCGCGTCGCCACCGGGGAGGAGATCAGGCGCCTGCTCGACGGGACGCGCTCGCCCTAGCGCGGCCAGGTCTGGCCACGAACCGGGCCCCTCTGCCCGTCGCCTCAGCCCGCCGGGCGGGCGCGGGAGAAGGCCGTCCCCGGGGCGCCCAGGGCCACCGAGACGTCCCGGGCCGTGGCCGCCACGACGGGGGCCAGCCGCTCCAGGGCGTCGGGCTCCATGTCCATGGCGAGGGTGGAGATCGAGATGCCGCCGAGCACCCGGCCGGTGTGGTCGAAGACCGCCGCGCCGACGCAGCGGATGCCCGGCTCGTTCTCCTCGTCGTCCAGGGCGTAGCCGAGCGCGCGCACCTTGCCCAGGTGCGCCAGCAGCTCCTCGACGCCGGTGAGGGTGGCCGCGGTCAGGCGGGGCAGGCCGGTGCGGCCGGCGATCGCCCGCACCTCGTCGTCGTCCAGCTCGGCCAGGATCGCCTTGCCGATCGCGGTGCTGTGCAGGCGCAGGCTCATGCCCACCCGGGACGGCATCTGGTAGGGCCTGCGCCCCTCCAGCTTGTCGACGTAGACCGCCTCGTCGGCGCTGCGGATGCCGAAGTGGGTGGTGTAGCCGGTGCGCTCGTGCAGCGCCCGCAGGGCCGCCGACGCCTGCCGCGAGGGGTCGAAGCGGCTCATCACCTTGCCCGCCAGGGTGAGGATGCGCGGCCCCGGCTCGTAACCGCCCGCGCCGTCGGCACGGGCGAAGCCCCACTCGACGAGCGACTGCAGGATGCGGTGGACGGTCGACTTGGAGACGCCGGTCGCCGCGGCGATGTCGGTGACGCGGTGGTGCTCGGCGATAGCCTCCAGCACCGCCAGCGCCTTGTCGATGGAGCTGCCTTCCCTGACCACGCTCCGAGCCTACTAACAGCGCGGCGGGAACATCACCTGGCGAGCCAGCCGCCGTCCACGGCGAGCACGTGGCCGTTGACGTAGTCGGCGCCGCGCGAGGCGAGGAAGACGGCCGCGCCCGTGAGGTCCTCCGGCATCCCCCACCGCCCGGCGGGGATGCGGGCCCGGATCGCCGGCTCGCGCTCGGGGTCGGCCCGCAGGGCCCCGGTGTTGCCGGTGGCGATGTACCCGGGGGCGATGGCGTTGACCTGCACGCCGTACGGCGCCCACTCGCAGGCCAGGGCGCGGGTGAGGCCCGCGACGGCGTGCTTGGCCGCGGTGTAGCCGACGACGTTGACGCCGCCCTGGAACGAGAGCATCGACGCGATCATGATGATCTTCCCGGCGCCGCGTTCGAGCATCGGCACGCCCACGGCCTTGCTGAGCAGGAAGGCGGCGTCCAGGTCGACGTCCATCACCGCCCGCCAGTCGTCGAAGGAGTGCTCCGCCGCCGGGGCCCTGCGGATGATCCCGGCGTTGTTGACCAGGATGTCGACGCGGTGCCGGGCGAGCAGCTCGCCGGCCGCCCGCCCGAGCAGCGAGACGTCCGACAGGTCGGCGATCCAGCGCCAGGCCTCCCTGCCGGTCTTGCGGACCTCGGCCTCGACCTCGTCCAGGTCGTCGCGGTGGCCGTGCAGGACGACGTCGGCGCCCGCCCGCGCCAGCCCCACCGCGATTGCCCGGCCGATGCCGGTGCGGGTGCCGGTGACCAGCGCCGTCCTGCCTTCGAGGCTGAACATCACCGCATCTCGCCGATCGCGACCTGTTCCATGTCGTCGTAGGCCTGGTTCTCCCCGCCCATCGCCCAGACGAAGGAGTAGGCGCGGGTGCCGAACCCGCAGTGCACCGACCAGGGCGGGGAGATCACGGCCTGGCGGTCGGCGACCATGATGTTGCGGGTCTCGTCCGGCCTCCCCATGAGGTGCACGACCCGCTGGCCGGCCGGGACGTCGAAGTACAGGTAGACCTCGGTGCGGCGCTCGTGGGTGTGGCAGGGCATGGTGTTCCACATGCTGCCGGGCTCCAGCACGGTGACGCCCAGGACGAGCTGGCAGCTCTGGATGCCCTTGGCGTGGATGTACTTGTAGATCGTCCGGTCGTTGGACCCCTCCTGCGAGCCCAGCCGCACCGGCTCGGCGTCGTCCAGCCCGGCCCCGGCCGTCGGGTACTCGGTGTGGGCGGGGGTGGAGACCAGGTAGAAGGCCCCTCCCGCGAACGAGACCGCGCGGGCTCCCCTGCCGACGTACAGGCACTCCTTGGTGCCGAGCCGGTGCGGCGTGCCGTCGACGGTCACGGTGCCGGGGTCGCCGAGGTTGACCACCCCGAGCTCGCGGCGTTCGAGGAAGTACTCCGAGCGCAGCTCGCCGGGGCAGGGCAGCTCGATCGTCGTCTCCTGCGCCAGGGCGCCCCCGACGATGATGCGGTCCTCGTGGGAGTACACCAGGCGCACCTGCCCGGCGACGAACAGCTCCTCGGCCAGGAACCGGCTCCGCAGCCGGTCGGTCGTCATGCCGGGCACCTGGTCGGGTGCGGTCGCGTACCGTACCTCCACCACGCCTCCTATTCCGTTACATAGAATGCAATATTGCTATATAGAACAACCACAGGCGTGTGCGGTCAAGCGGCCGGGCCGGGCGGGCGCTAGTAGGTGCGGCGGACGCCTCGGGCGGCGACCTCGATGCGGTCGCGCGCCTCCAGCAGGCAGGCCGCGATCTCCTTGTCGCGGCCGGCGGTCAGCCGGGGAATCGGCACCGAGACGCTGACGGCGTCGCGCGGCGGGTAGGCGATGTCCAGCGCGACGCCGAAGCAGCGCAGGCCCTCGGTGTTCTCCTCGCGGTCGACGGAGTACCCGCGCTTGCGGATGCGGCGCAGGTCGGCCACGAGCTGCGCCTGCTCGACGATGGTGTTCTTGGTCAGCCGGGGCAGCGTCGCCGGCACCAGCCGCGCCACCTCGTCGTCGTCGCGGGTGGCCAGGATCGCCTTGCCGAGTGAGGTCGTGCTGGCCGGCAGGCGGCGGCCCACCCGCGTGAACGGCCGCAGGTAGTGGCGCGAGGCACGGGTGGCGAGGTAGACGACGTCGAAGTGGTCGAGCCGGGCCAGGTGGACGGTCTCCCCGGTGACCTCGGCCAGCCAGTCGAGCGCGTCGCGCGCGAGCTGCACCACCGGGTCGCCGTCGATGTACGTGGCGCCGACCAGCAGCGCCCGCATGCCTATGCGGTAAAGGGTGCCGGTGACGTCGGTCTCGATCCAGCCGAGGTCGACCAGGGTGCGCAGCAGCGCGTGCAGGCTGCTCTTGGGGTAGCCGAGCTTGCCCTGCAGGTCGGAGAGACTGTGCAGACCGGGGTACTGGGCGAAGAAGTCGAGAAGCTCCACCGTGCGGACGGCGGACTTCACATGCGGCACAGCGATCCCCTGCTCGGTCATGTCCGTCCTCCCTGCCGCATCTTTCCTCTATTCTCGCCGGTCAGGACTCGACAACGCGCCCACCCAGCCAGGCGTATTCGGGGTCGTCCTGATCCAGCTCGGGCATCCGATCGGCGTACGGCTCCGCGTCGTCGCGCGGGTGGTAGCCGAGGGCGCGGCCGGGGCCGAGGTCCCACCAGTTGCGCGTGTTGGCCGACACGCCCCAGAGCACCGCGTAGGTCAGCTCCGGCGCCGTCAGGCACGCGTGCATCAGCCGCACCATGTCGGCCGGGCTGATCCAGGTCGACAGCGTGCGCGCGTTCACCGGCTCCGGGCAGAACGAGCCGATGCGCAGCGACGCCACCCGCATGCCGTACCTGTCGGAGTAGTAACGGCCGAGCGCCTCGCCGTACGCCTTGGAGACGCCGTAGAGCGAGTCGGGGGCCACGGGGGTGTCCGGCGCCACCAGCTCCTGGCGCCGCGTGAAGCCCGCGGCGTGGTTGCTGCTGGCGAAGACGACCCGCTCGACGCCCGCGCGCCTGGCCGCCTCGAAGACGCGGTAGGTGGCGTCGATGTTGGCGCCGAGCACCTCCTCCCACCCCGCCTTGGGCGACGCGTTGCCGGCCATGTGGACCACGGCGTCCACGCCCTCCACCGCCCGCGCCAGCACGGCCGGGTCGTCGACGTCCCCCACGATCGTCTCGTGGAGGGTGTCCTCGACGGGGCGCCTGTCGAGGAGCCGCAGCGTGTAGCCGTGTTCGGGCAGCCCCGCGGTCAGGCAGGTGCCGATCCTTCCGGCCGCGCCGGTCAGGAGTACGTTCTTCACGGTCTTCACCATGTGGCAACCGTATGGGCGGCGACGTGGTCGAAGTCAAGATCGTCCCCGAGGCCGGGGCGTAACGGAAGCGTGACGTTCCCCGACTCCTCCAGCGGGTCGACGATGGAGCGCAGGTGCGGCGGCGGGGTGTCGTAGTCGGAGTGCGGGTGCAGCAGGCCGCGCTCGTACCACTCGCCGCACATCGTGGCCCCGATGACGGCCAGCGCCCCCGAGCCGTTGCCGTGGATCTCGCAGCCCATGCCGAACGACTCGGCCGTGTGCACCGCCTTCAGGGCCGGGATGACGCCGCCCGAGCCGACCACCCCGACGCGCAGGATGTCGCAGGCGCCGGCCGCCACCCACTCGGCCCGCGCCATGTGCTTGCCCCAGGAGGTCTCCGGGCCGAGGATCGGCGTGGCCAGCTGCTCCGCCAGCCACCGGTACGACTGGACGGACGCCTCCTCCATCGGCTCCTCGTACCAGGCGAAGCCCAGCTCGTCGAGCGCCCGGCCGAGCCTGAGCGCGTCGGTGCGGCTGTACCAGTGGTTGCTGTCGAGCATGAGCGCGACGTCGGGCCCCACGGCCTCGCGCACCGCCGTGCACGCCTTGATGTCCAGGTCGACCCCGAACGGCATCGGCGGCATCCAGGTGTGCAGCTTGATCCCGCGGTAGCCGCGCGCGACCAGCTCCTTGGCGAAGTCGGCGTAGTCGGAGAAGGACGCGAGGCCGCCGGGGATGTCGTCGCCGCACATGGTGCTGGCGTAGGCGGGGATGGTGGCGCGCGCGCCGCCGAGCAGCTTCCACACCGGGACGCCGAACGCGCGGCCCGCCAGGTCCCACAGCGCCTGGTCGACGGTGCTGAGCAGGCGGTCGGTGAGGTGGCCGTGCGCCCCGCGCTGCCGCCGCGCGAGCGCGTGCCACAGGCGCTCGCGGTCGAGGCCGTCCTGGCCGACGAGCACGGGCCGGACATGGGCCTTGATCATGCTCTCCCTGAGGGTCTCCGCCTGCCCCAGGCAGTAGCCCTTGACGCCGTCGCTGTCGGTGATCTCCAGCAGCGCCTCCTGGACCTCGCGCGGCGGGCCCGGATGCCGGTGCCCGTGGCCGTCCACCACGGACCGGATGACGGTGCTGAACACGGTGACGGTGACACGCTCGATGACGGCCATGACGCTCCTTCTCGTGCGACCTCGTGCGACTGGCGACGGCGCGCGGGGCGCCCCGGGGCGGGTGCCGGCCCGCCACGGCCGGCGCGCCCGGTGCGGAGCCGGCTCCGGGGCCCCCGCCCGTGGTCAGGTGACGGGCGCGGGCCCCGGGCCGCCGCCGGCCCCGCGGGCCGGGTCTAGTTGGAGTGGGACTTCTTCCACTCGGCCTGAGCCTCCGTGAGCATCTGGCCCATGGTGTCGAGGAACTCCTGCGGCTTCATCTGGCCCAGCAGCACCTTCTGGAACAGCGGCTCGGTGTCGGCCTTGGTGATGGAGGAGAACTGCGGCAGGTGGTAGGGCGGGGAGACGACGACCGTGGCGGGGTCGGCCAGCACCTCGACGGCGCTCTTGAGGTAGGGGCGCTCGTCGATCCAGGCGTCCTGCTGGGCGTCCTTGTTCGCCGGGATCTGCCCGGTCTGCTGGTTCCAGTAGGAGTTGTTCTCCTTGGAGACCAGGAACTCGACGAACTTCCAGGCGGCTTCCTTGTGCTCGCTGTTCTTGAAGACGCCGAACCCGTCGACCGGGTTGGCCACGATGGTGCGCTTGCCGGAGGCGCCGACCGGCAGCGGGTAGGCGTCGATCTTCTCGGCGCCGAACGCCTTGACGTGGTCGTTGTAGGACCCCAGGTTGTGGTGCATCATCGCGACCTTGCCGCTGGTGAACTGGGCCACCATCTTCGGGAAGTCGTTGGTGACGTCGGCCTCGGGCGTGGCCTTCTTGTACAGCGCGGCGATCTTGCCGACCAGCTCGGCGTTCGCGGGGTCGTTCACGGTGCTCTTGCCCGAGGCGTCGAAGAACTCCGTGACGCCGGAGTAGGCGTAGGCCTCGGCGAGGAGCTGGAAGATCGATCCGGCGCCGCCGCGGATGGTCCAGCCGTACTGGTCGGGCGTCTTGGTCAGCTTGCCGACGGCGGTGAAGAACTCGTCCCAGGTCTCGGGCGCCTCGACCCCGGCCTCGGCGAGCTTGTCCTTCTGGTACCAGACGACGTCGAGGTTGGAGGTCGCCGGCACCATGTAGAGCTTGCCGTCGGGGGTGGCCTGCTTGACCGAGGCCAGCATGCTGTCGAGCACCTTGCCGTTCACCGCGCTGCCGGCGAGCCAGGCGTCGGCCGGCTCCAGCGCCTGCTGCCCGGTCAGGTTGGCCAGGTAGCTGGTGGTCACGCCGCCGACGTCGGGGGTCTCGCCGCCGGCGATGGCGGTGTCGTACTTCTGCTGCACCGAGGCGATCGGGATGCCCACGTACTCGACCTTGATCGTCGGGTTGGCCGCCTCGAAGCGCTTGATCAGCTCCTGGTAGATCGGGGTGCGCACGCCGCCGTTGTTGTCCCAGAACGTGATGGTGGTCGCGCCGGATCCCTCGCCACCCCCGCCGCCACCGCCGGAGTCGGACCCGCATGCCGCCGCGGTGACGCACAGGGCGAGCGCGGCGACGGCCGCCGAGCAGACCTTCGTGATTCTTCTCATCTTCCGGTGTCCTTCTTTCGGGGGGTGCTATCCCTTCACGGCGCCGGCGCTCAGGCCGTGCACGAGATAGCGCTGGATCACGGCGAACACGAGCACGACGGGGACGGCGGCTATGACGCCGCCCGCCGCCAGGGCTCCGAAGTCGGCGCTGTACTCCCCGATGGTGTAGCTGAGGCCGACGGGGATCGTGAAGTTGTCCTGCCTGCTGATGAACATCAGCGCGAACAGGAAGGTGTTCCAGGTGTCGATGAACGCGAACGAGCCCACGGCGACGAGCCCGGGGCGCAGCTGGGGCAGCACGACCGCGAGGAACGCGCGGCCCCGGGTGCAGCCGTCGACCATCGCCGCCTCCTCCACCTGGAAGGGGACCGAGGAGACGAACCCGCTCATGAGGATGATCGACAGCGGCAGGTTGAAGACCGTGCCGGCGATCACCAGGCTCCACAGGGAGTTGATGAGCCCCAGGCCCTTGAAGATGGTGAACAGCGGGATCAGCATCATGGCGCCCGGGATGAACTGCGTGCACAGCAGCACGACCAGGAAGACCGTCCTGCCGCGGAAGCGGAACCGCGCCAGCGCGTAGCCGCCCATGAGCGCGATGCCCGTGGTGAAGAACAGCGACAGCACGCCGACGATCACGCTGTTCTTGAAGAAGACGGCGTACCCGATGTCATTCCAGACGGTGTCGAAGTGCTCGAAGGTGATCGGCCACGGCACCGGGGCGGTCGACCCCGTCGGCCGCAGCGCGAACACGATCATCCAGTAGAAGGGGACGAGCGTGAACACCAGGTAGAGCCCGAGCGGGACGTACAGCCGCAGCACCCGCCCCCGGTCCTTGCGCGGGTCCTTCCGCGCGCCGGGCGGGGTGCCCGCCGCCGTCCGGGGACGGTCTCGCACGATGACCTCGGTCGCCATGGAACCGCCCCTCATCCCTTGTGGTCCGCGCCGAAGCGGCTCAGCCGGAGGTACAGCAGCGAGCAGAACAGCAGGATCAGGAAGCCGGCCGTGGTGAGCGCCGACCCGTACCCGAAGTCCTTGGAGTCGATGGCCCGCTGGGCCACGTACAGGGGCAGGGTGGTGGTGGCCTGCGCGGGCCCGCCGCCGGTGAGGGTGTAGATCAGGTCCACGTTGTTGAACTCCCACACCGAGCGGAGCAGCGTGGCCAGCACGATCGCGTCGCGCAGGTGCGGCAGCGTGACGTGCAGGAAGCGGCGCACGCGGCCCGCCCCGTCCACGGCCGCCGCCTCGTACAGCTCGCCGGGGATGCCCGCGAGGCCGGCGAGCAGCAGGATGGCGAAGAACGGCACGCCCCGCCACAGCTCGGTGATGACCAGGGCGCCGAAGACGGTGTCGGGGTTGCCGAGCACGGCCGCCTCCGGCGCGCCGAGGTAGCGCACGATTCCGGTCGTGGGGTTGTAGAGCAGGATCCAGATGCTGGTGGTGAGGACGCCGGAGACCGCCCACGGGGAGAACACCAGCGATCGGGCCAGCCCCCGGCCGATGAAACTTTCATTCACTATGAGCGCGAGCGCCAGGCCGAGGACGAGCTGCAGCACGATCTCCACGAGCACCCATTGGGCGGTGAAGCCCAGGCTGGACCAGAAGAGAGGGTCCTCGAACAGCATCTCCCGGAAGTTGTCCAGGCCCGCGAAGCCGTTGGCCCACGGCCTGGTCAGGTTGTAGTGCTGCAGGCTGTAATACAGAACGCTGCCGATGGGGTAGACGAGGAACACCGCGATCAGCACGACGGTCGGGGAGATCAGCAGGTACGGCGCCCAGCGCAGGGCCAGGGGGCGTCTCTCCGCCGAAGCTGTCCTCGCCAAGGTCACCTCGCGATTCCTTTCACGTTGCGACACGTTTCTGAACGACGTTCACAGATGTGGACGCGCCGTCAACGTAGGAACGCGGCCGGGGCACTGTCAAGCCTTCGGCAGGTAACCAAAGCATTTCGAAAGACCGTCGCCCGTGTTTCCGCCGCTCCCTTGACTGCCGCCTGCTTCGAGTCATACCTTCCCTGTGTTCATGTATATGAATACAGTCCTTAGATATGTACACACGAGAGGACCGCATGACTCCGCTGGCGGATCGACTCGACGGCCCGCTTTTCTTTCCCGTCACACCTTGCGACGCGCGGGAGCGGCTCAACATCGACGTCTTTCGCGAGCACGTCCGGGAAGGCGTCGAGGCCGGCTGCGGTGCCGTGTTCGCCTGCTGCGGCACCGGGGAGTTCCCCTCGCTCAGCCTGGACGACTACGCCGCCTGCGTCGCGGCGGCCGTGGAGGTGACGGCCGGCCGCGTGCCCGTGATCGCCGGCACCGGCTACGGCGTGGCACTGGCGTCACGGTTCGCCGCCACCGCGCGGGACGCCGGGGCCGACGGCCTGCTCGCGCTGCCGCCCTACCTCGTCCACGCCCAGCAGGAGGGGCTGCGCCGGCACTACGAGGCGCTTGCCGACTCCTCGCCGCTCCCGCTGATCCTCTATCAGCGCGACAACGCGATCTTCGACCCCGATACCGTCGTCGCCCTGGCGCGCCACCCGCGGATCGTCGGGCTGAAGGACGGGTACGGCGACCTCGACCTGCTGCAGCGCATCATCAGCGCCACCAGGTCCGCCTCCGTCGACCTGCTCTTCTTCAACGGGCTGCCCACGGCCGAGATCTCGGCGCTCGCCTACCGCGGGCTCGGCGTCACCCGCTACTCCTCAGCGGTCTTCTGCTTCCTCCCCGGTGTGGCCAAGCGGTTCTACCACGCCCTCGTGGGCGGCGACGACGCCACGGTCGGCCTGCTGATCGACGAGTTCTACCGGCCCCTGGTCGAGCTGCGCCGCCAGGGCGCCGGATACGCCGTCTCGCTGATCAAGACAGGGGTCAGGCTGCGCGGCCTGGACGCCGGGCCGGTGCGCGCCCCGCTGTGCGAGCCCGCGCCCGAGCACGTCAAGCGTCTCGGCGAGCTGATCGAGCACGTGCTGGAGCTCGTCGAGGAGCCTTGACCGGACCCCCTGGAGGCGCCCTCCCCCGGAAGGCACCTCCCTGACCAGGAGGTATCCCTTGAGAACACCCGCGATCCTGGCGGCGGCGCTCCTTTGCGCGTCAGCGCTCGTCGCCGCCCCCGCGTCCGCCGCGGCGCCGCCGGGGGCCGACGGCTCCCGATCGGGCGGGGCCGTCCCGCTCGGACGGCAGGTGCTGCCCGCCGGCGACGGCTGGGCGTCGGCGACCACCGGCACGACCGGCGGCTCGGCGGCCGACGCCGCCCACGTCTTCACGGTCACCGACCGCAAGGGGCTGGTCGCCGCGCTGGCCGGGGGCGACGCCACCCCCAAGATCATCTACGTCAAGGGTGAGATCGACGCCAACACCGACGACTCCGGCGCCCGGCTGACCTGCGACGACTACGCCGTCAACGGGTACACCACGCAGGGCTACCTCGCCGCGTACGACCCGGCGGTGTGGGGGCGCGACGCCGAGCCCTCCGGCCCGCTGGAGGACGCCCGCGCGGCCTCCGCCGCGAAGCAGACCGCGTGGATCCGGCAGAAGGTGGGATCCAACACCACCATCGCCGGCCTCGGGCGCGCGGTGATCAAGGGCATGAACCTGCACGTCGACCAGGCCGACAACGTCATCATCCGCAACATCCAGTTCCGCGACGCCTACGACTGCTTCCCCCAGTGGGACCCCACCGACGGCGACGAGGGCAACTGGAACTCCCTCTACGACAACATCTCGGTCACCCGCTCCACCCACGTTTGGGCCGACCACAACGGCTTCGACGACGGCGCCAACCCCGACTCCGGGCAGCCGGTGTACTTCGGGCGGCCCTACCAGGTGCACGACGGCCAACTCGACGTCACCAACGGCTCCGACCTGGTCACCATCTCGTGGAACCGGTTCGCCGACCACGACAAGACCATGCTGATCGGCTCCACCAACAACCCCGCCACCGACGCCGGCAAGCTGAACGTCACCGTGCACCACAACGCGTTCGACACCGTGCTCCAGCGGGCGCCGCGCGTGCGGTTCGGCCAGGTGCACGTCTACAACAACTTCTACGACGTGCCCTCCGGCGACGACTACGTATACGGCCTGGGCGTCGGCGTGCAGTCGAAGATCTACGCCGAGAACAACTTCGTCCGGCTGGGGCGGGGCGCCGGCGCCGACCAGATCATCTACGACTGGGGCGGCACCGCCGTGCACGTCACCGGCACCCTGGTGGCGAGCGGCGCGTCGGTGCGCCGCGTCGACCTGCTCGCCGCCTACAACGCCACCCACGACCCCGACCTGTCGGGGGACGTCGGATGGACTCCCACGCTGCACACCGGGGTGGATCACACCGCCCTGGTGCCGGTCGAGGTGCCGCTCTGGGCAGGCCCGGGCCGCCTGCGCTGAGCCGGCCCTCCCCGGCCGGGGCCGCGCTTCGGCCGGCCCCGGTGCCGACCGGACCCGTCACGCGGCGGTGGCGGGTCCACCGGTCAGCACACCTGCGAGAGCCAGGGCTGGTGCCCGCCGCCGAACGGGGCGGCTCCGCGGCCCACGGCCGACATCAGCCAGGCCGCCGACCGCTCCGCCCGAGCGACGACGTCCCCGGGGTAGCAGTAGCGCACCCGGTGCTCGGCGAACTCGTCCTCGTCGTCGACGAACAGGCGCCCGCTGCGCAGCAGCAGCACGTCCAGATCGAGATCGACCATCGTGACCTGCCCGTCTCGCCACCGCGGGACGGTGGCGACGTCGCAGTAGATCGCGGTCTCCTCAGGCTCGCCGTTGAAGCAGGCGGTCCACCAGGCGTCCCGGGGGAACAGCATGACGAACGGCTGCCGCCACACGACGGGCGGCTCGAAGCCGCGCCGGCCGCTGGTGCCGGCCGGGCAGCCCGCCCAGACGCCGTGCTCGTCCTCCCCCAGCAGCCGGGCGCCGTGGTGCCAGTGCAGCGACCCGTCGTACTTGGTGAAGACGACCTGGATGGCCGCGCCGGTGACGCCCTCGCCGTGGGCGGGGGCGTTCACCGGCGACCAGCCTGGATGCTGACCATGGCTCTCCTCGGCACGGGGATTCCGGCACGAGAAACCTACGCCAGGTCAGACCTCCACGACCACCGGGATGATCATCGGACGCCGGCGGTAGGTGTCGCTGACCCACCGGCCGACGATGCGCCGGGTGAGCCTGCGCATCTGCTGCGGATCGGCGACGCCGTCGGCCGCCGAGTCCTGCAGGGCGGCCTCGATCAACGGGATGACCGCGTCGAACGCCTCGGTCTCGATACCCGACCCGCGCGCGTAGATCTCCGGCCCGCCGGTGACCTTGCCCGTCGTCGAGTCGACCACCACGACCACCGAGATGAACCCCTCGTCGCCGAGGATGCGCCGGTCCTTCAGCGCCGTGTCGGTGACCGCGCCGACCGAGCTGCCGTCGACGTAGACGTAGCCGCACTGCACCGCGCCCACGATGCGGGCCCGGCCGTCGACCATGTCGACCACCACGCCGTCCTCGGCGATGACGATGTGATCGTCGGGCACGCCGGTCAGCGCCGCGAGCTTGGCGTGCGCGCGCATGTGGCGCCACTCGCCGTGCACGGGCATGAAGTTGGACGGCTTGGTGAGGTTGAGCACGTACAGCAGCTCGCCCGCGGCCGCGTGACCGGAGACGTGCACCGTGGCGTTGCCCTTGTGCACGACCCGGGCCCCCCAGCGGGTGAGCCCGTTGATCACCTTGTTGACCGCGGTCTCGTTGCCGGGCACCAGCGAGGACGCCAGCACCACCGTGTCGCCCTCGGCGACGCGGATCGGGTGGTCGCGGTTGGCCATCCGCGACAGCGCCGCCATGGGCTCGCCCTGGGACCCCGTGCAGATGAGCACGACGTCCTCCGGCGGCCACTCCTCGATCTCACGGGAGTCGACCAGCAGGCCCGGAGGGACCTTGAGGTAGCCGAGCTCCCGCGCCACCGTCATGTTGCGGACCATCGACCGCCCGATGAGCGCGACCTTGCGGCCGTTCTCCTGGGCGGCGTCGAAGACCTGCTGCACGCGGTGGACGTGCGAGGCGAAACAGGCGACGATGATGCGCTTGGCCGCGCTGCGGAACACCTCGTCGATCACCGGGCCGATGGTGCGCTCGCTCGGGACGAACCCGGGCACCTCGGAGTTGGTGGAGTCGGACATCAGCAGGTCGACGCCTTCGGCGCCGAGCCTGGCGAAGGCCCCGAGGTCGGTGAGCCGGCCGTCCAGCGGAAGCTGGTCCATCTTGAAGTCGCCGGTGTGCAGCACGATGCCCGCGGGCGTCCTGATCGCGACGGCCAGGGCGTCCGGGATGGAGTGGTTGACCGCCACGAACTCGCACTCGAACGGCCCGAACCGGCGGCGGTCGCCCTCGACCACCTCGGCCTTGACCGGCTGAATGCGGTGCTCGGTCAGCTTGCTCTCGATGAAGCCCAGCGTGAGCCGGGACCCCACGAGCGGGATGTCGGCGCGCTCGCGCAGCAGGTAGGGCACGGCGCCGATGTGGTCCTCGTGCGCGTGCGTGAGCACGACGGCCTCGATGTCGTCGAGGCGGCCCCTGATGTAGTCGAAGTCGGGCAGGATCAGGTCGACGCCCGGCTGTTCCGGATCGGGGAACAGCACGCCGCAGTCGACGACCAGCAGACGGCCGTCGAACTCGAAGACCGCCATGTTGCGGCCGATCTCGCCCAGTCCGCCGAGCGCGACGATGCGCAGCCCGTTCTCAGGGAGCGGAGGCGGCGGCCCGAGCTCCGGGTGTGGATGGCTCATGCTCGTCCCCCGCGTGTTCCGGCCCGCCCGCGCACGGCTCCCTCGCCGAGCCGTCCGGCGCGATGCCGGCCGTGATCGCTGTGTCTCTCTCTCAAACTTTCTGTTTCCTCTCCGCCGCGTTAAGCGCACGGCACCACTCGAACATTCCCCCGCCGATTACGCCCGGCGGCCGGCGGCACGTCTTGGCGTCCCCACGCGACGCGGGGACGCGGCCCTTCAGTCGGACAGCTTCAGCCCTGACGCGACCAGGTCGGCGCGCAGGAGCGCGATCTGCTCGCGGGTCGCCTCCACCAGAGGCAGCCGCAGCGGACCGACGCCTCTGCCCACAAGAGCCAGCGCCGCCTTGACCATGATCGCACCTTGCGTGCGGGTCATGATGCCGGTGACCGCGGGCAGCAGCCGCTGGTGCACCTCGCGCGCGGCCTTCACGTCGCCCGCCTCGTACAGCTGGATCATGGACGCCAGATCGGCGCCGACCACATGGCTCACGACGCTGACGAAGCCGACCGCGCCCACCGACAGCCAGGGCAGGTTCAGCGTGTCGTCACCACAGTAGAAGGCGAGGTCGGTGCGCGCCATCACCTGGGAGCCGGCGAACAGGTCGCCCTTGGCGTCCTTCACGGCCTGGATGCGCGGGTGGACGGCCAGGCGCGTCAGCGTCTCGCCGCTGATCTCGACGCCGGAGCGTGTCGGGATGTCGTACAGCATCACGGGAAGCCCCGTGGAGTCGGCCACCGCCGTGAAGTGGCGGTACAGGCCCTCCTGGGGCGGCTTGTTGTAGTAGGGCGTCACCACGAGCAGACCGTGCGCGCCGGCCCGCTCGGCGGCCTGGGCCAGCTCGATCGAGTGCCCGGTGTCGTAGGTGCCCACACCGGCCACGACGGTCGCCCGGTCGCCCACGGCCTCGACGACCGCGCGCAGGATGCGGTCTTTCTCGGCGTCGCTCGTGGTCGCGGACTCGCCGGTGGTGCCGCTCACGACCAGGCCGTCGTTCTTCTGCTCATCCACCAGGTAGGTGGCCAGTCGCTGGACGCCGTCGGCGTCGACGGCGCCGTCGCGGTCGAAGGGCGTGACCATGGCGGTCAGCAGGCGGCCGAAGGGCGCGCCGGAAGTCTGTGTTGGCGATGCCATAGAGGGAACGGTACCTGGATCCTGGAAGACGGTGGACCCCGCCACCCCGGTTCCCGCTCCCGGGTATTTGAACCTGGTGTGTGCGGCTTCGCCCGGAGCGCCCCCCGAACAGAGATTGAGGCCGCCGATATGTGCTCGGGGGTACACACATCGACGACCTCTACCCCTGCAATCGGACGGGCTTACGGGTGTGTTACATGGATTCGAGGAGAATTTTCCGATCGTCCGTCGCCGCCCGCCGCGGCCTTCCCGGAGCGGGACGGCCCAGGCCGTGCTCCGCGGGAGGCCATCCGCCGGAAGCGCTTCCTCGCGGCGCCCGGAGGCTCGCGATCACCCTCCGTGGGCGTTGAATGACCTTTCGTAAAGTTGGAACTCCAATTTTCGGTCATTACTCCCCGTTGTCCAATGATTACGGCAAGATAGGGAACGATCTCGAAGCGGCCCGAGGGATGGGACGGATGACTGGCAACGACCCGGTGTATCTCCGTGTGGTCGAAGAGCTGCGGGGGCAGATCGTCGACGGCACCCTGCCGCCGGGCGCGCCGATCCCCTCCCGCGCGCAACTCACCCAGCGCTTCCGCGTCGGCGAGACCGCCGCCAGGCACGCGCTGCGCGTCCTGGCCGCCGAGGGCCTGATCATCGGCAAGGTCGGCTCCGGGCACTACGTGCGCGAGAAGTCGGTGCTCTACCCCCTGCAGCGCAGCCGCCACGTCGACCACGACATCCCCTTCGCCGCCGACATGCAGGCCGGGGGCCACCGCGCCACGTGGGACTGGCGCAGCGAGCACGCCAAGGCGGGCCGCGAGATCGCCGGGCGGCTCCACCTGGCCGAGTCCGCCGCCGTCACCCGCACGCGTTACGTCTTTCGCACCGACGGCAGGCCCATGCAGCTCGCCACCTCCTACGAGCCGGCCGAGCTCTCCCGGGCACAGCCCCCCGCCGAGGAGGGCACCAACGGCAACGGCCGCAAGGGCCTGCTCGCCCGCATGTCCGCCGCTGGCATGCGCGTCACCGACATCCGCGAGAGCGTCCACACCCGCGTCCCCCAGCCGACCGAGAGCGACCTCCTCGGCCTGCCCACCGGTGTGCACGTCCTGCACATCGAGCGCACCCACTGGTCCGGCGACCGCCCCGTGGAGACCAGCGACATCGTCGTACCCGGCGACCGCTTCCGCCTCGTCTACTCCGTCTCCCCCAACCCCTGACCCCCACCCGCTCGCCCCGCCGTACGCCCACCCGCCGCGCCCCCGACCACCGCGCCCCCGCCCGCCGCACACGCGACCGCCGCACGCCCACCCACCGCGCCCCCGACCCGCCGTGCGCCCACCCACCGCGCCCCCGACCCGCCGTACGCCCGCCGCCACGCGCCTGCCCGCCGTGCGCGCGACCGGGCGCCGGGCCGCACTTCCCGGGACACGGCGGCGAGCACGCCGCCCCTGAGGGCGCCGGCGGGTTACTCGGGGTGCGTCCGCGCCTCCGCGCCCCGATACGGTGGGGATGCACATGAAGGGGGGTCTGTCGCCATGGCAGACGTGGGGGTGCGCGCCGCGCGGGTCGACGACGTCGCGGCGGTGACGGCCACCCAGATCCGGGCCTGGAAGGCCGGTTACCGGCCGTTCCTGCCCGAGGGCCCGCTGGAGCAGATGACCGGCCCGTCGGCCGAGAAGCTCTGGGCGCGCCAGTGGGAGGAGGCCGTGCTGACTCCGCCCACGCCGCGGCACCGGCTGCTGGTGGCCGTCGAGACCGACGACCCGCTGACGTCACTGGCGAGCGGGCCGGGCGGCGGCGCGCAGCAGGTCGTCGGCCTCGCCTCGCACGGCCCCGCCGAGGACCCCGACCTCGACCCGTCGGCCGAGGCCGAGTTGCTCACGCTGCTGGTCGACCCCGGCCACGTCCGGCGCGGGCACGGCAGCCGCCTGCTCAACGCCACCGTCGACCACCTGCGCGAGGACGGCTTCACCACGGTGGTCACCTGGGTGTTCGCCGAGGACGACGCCATGCTGGGCTTCTTCGGCTCCGCGGGCTGGGCGCCCGACGAGGCCGAGCGCGTGCTGGAGATGGGCCGCCCGATCCGCATGATCCGCCTGGCCACCGACATCGCCTGAGCCGCCACCCGCGACGCGTTTCCACCGGCGCCTCCCGGCTTCCCCGGCTTCCCGGGGCATCCAGAGCTTCTCGTGCTTAGGGGGCGTCTGGGACGCGGCGTCCCACCACGACCGCCGCTCCCCACGGGAACGCCCCGAACGCCCTCCACCGGGCGCCCGGCGCCTCCGGGGCTTCCCGGGCGTCCGGCGGCATTCCGGTCATCCCGGGCTTCCGGGATGGCCTGGACGCGGTGCCGTGCTCGGTCGCCGCTCTCCACGGGGGCACCCCTGGTTCGGGTCTACGGGGCATCAACTAGCCTGCTTAGTCGAAATCCGGGAGGCCGCGCCGCAGCGGCGGCGAGGGCGTTCCGGGACCCGACTCTTGGTGGAGGACGACCCGTGGCGACACCCGCTCAGTGGCTCGCGGGAGCACGACCCCGCACCCTCCCGGCGGCCGTGGTCCCCGTCGCCGTGGGCACGGGCGTGGCCGCCTCCTACGACGGGGCCGTCTGGTGGCGCGCGCTGCTGGCCCTGTTCGTGGCGCTGATCCTGCAGGTGGGCGTCAACTACGCCAACGACTACAGCGACGGGGTGCGCGGCACCGACCAGGACCGCGTCGGCCCGCTGCGCCTGGTCGGCTCCGGGGCCGCCTCCCCGCGGTCGGTGCTGCTCGCGGCGGCGGGCTGCTTCCTGGCGGCGGCGGTGGCGGGCCTGGCGCTGGTCGTCGCGACCCGCGCGTGGTGGCTGCTGCTCGTCGGCGCGCTGGCCATCGCCGCCGCCTGGTTCTACACCGGAGGCTCCCGCCCCTACGGCTACCGCGCCTTCGGCGAGATCTCGGTCTTCGTCTTCTTCGGCCTGGTGGCCGTGGCGGGCACGACGTACGTGCAGCTGGAGAGCCTGCCGTGGCTCGCGGTGGTCGCCGCCGTGCCGGTCGGGCTGCTCGCCTGCGCGCTGCTGGTGGTCAACAACCTGCGCGACATCGCCACCGACGGGCCCGCCGGCAAGCGGACGCTGGCCGTCGTGCTCGGCGACGCCCGCACCCGCCTGCTCTACGGCGCCTGCCTGCTGCTGCCGTTCGCCATCGCGCTGGCGCTGGCGTTCGCGCGGCCGTTCGCGGCGCTCACCGTGCTGGCCCTGCCACTGGCCCTCGCCCCGGCCGGCGCCGTGCGCTCCGGGGGCGCCGGCCGCACGCTGATCACGACGTTGCAGCAGACCGGCCGCGCCCAGCTCGTCTTCGGCCTGCTGTTCGCCCTCGGCCTCGCCCTCACCCTCTGACCCGGCCCCCGAGAGGCCGCTGAAGGCCTTTCGGGCCCGCGGGGGGCCTCACAGGCCGAGCAGGGACTCCAGGCCCACCGTGAGGCGGTCGGGCAGCTCGCGGACGCGGCGGACGCCGAGCAGCACGCCCGGCGTGAACGAGGAGCGGTTCATCGTGTCGTGCCGGATGGTCAGCGTCTCGCCGTCGCCGCCGAGCAGGACCTCCTGGTGGGCGATGAGCCCGGCCAGCCGCACCCCGTGAACGCGCACCCCCTCGACGTCGGCGCCCCTGGCGCCGGGCAGCTCGGAGCTGGTGGCGTCCGGCATCGAGCCGAGGCCCGCCGCCCGCCGCGCCTCGGCGACCAGCTCGGCCGTGCGGCGGGCCGTGCCCGAGGGGGCGTCGGCCTTGCCCGGGTGGTGCAGCTCGATGATCTCGACCGAGTCGAAGTACCGGGCGGCCCGCTGGGCGAAGTGCATCATCAGCACGGCGGCGATGCCGAAGTTGGGGGCGATGAGCACGTTGACCCCGGGATGGGCGTCCAGCCGGCCCCGCAGCTCGTCCAGACGGCCGGCGTCGAACCCGGTGGTGCCCACCACGGCGTGCACGCCGTGCTCCACACACCACCTGAGGTTGTCCATGACCACGTCGGGGTGGGTGAAGTCGACCACCACCTCGGCGGCGGACAACGCCTCGATCGGGTCGCCGACGTCGACGGCGGCCACCAGCTCCATGTCGTCGGCGGCGTGCACGGCCTTGCAGACCTCGGCACCCACGCGCCCTCTGGCGCCCAGAACTCCAACGCTGATCACGAGCCCCTAGCGTAGCGTCAAGCCCGGGCCCCCAAGAGGGAACCCGGGCTTGATCACCGCTTGCGACGGGTGAGGCCCGTCAGGCGACGAAGGCGCTGAAGTCCTTGTCGCCGAAGGGCCCGATCACGGCGAGCGTGAGCGGCTGCGAGAGCACCTCGCGGGCCACCGCGTCGACCTCGTCGGGCGTGACGGCCTCGATGCGCGCGAGCACCTCGTCGACCGGCATCAGCGTGTCGTACACCAGCTCGCTCTTGCCGATGCGCGACATGCGCGAGCCGGTGTCCTCCAGGCCGAGCACCAGGCCGCCGCGCATCTGGCCCTTGCCGCGGACGATCTCCTCGTCGGTCAGGCGCTCGGCGATCACGCGGTCGAGCTCCTCGCGGCAGATCTTCAGCACGTCCTCGATCTTGGCCGGGAGGCAGCCGACGTAGATGCCGAACTGGCCGGTGTCGGCGTACTGGGCGGTGTAGCTGTACGCCGAGTAGGCCAGGCCGCGCTTCTCGCGGATCTCCTGGAACAGGCGCGACGACATGCCCCCGCCCAGGGCGGCGTTGAGCACGCCCAGCGCGAAACGGCGGTCGTCGGTGCGCGACAGCGCGGTGGTGCCGAGCACGAGGTTGGCCTGCTCGGTCGGCCGGTCGACCACGCGCACGCCCGAGCGGGGCGAGGCGCCGGGGCCGGACAGGCGCGGCGGCGTCGGCGCGGCGGTGCCGCCGAGCGCGCCCGCCCGCTCGTAGGCCGCGGCCACCAGCTCCACCACCCGCTCGTGGGAGATGTTGCCGCTCACCGAGACGACGGTGTGCGGCGGCCGGTAGTAGCTGTGGTAGTACTCGGCGATGCGGTCGCGCGACAGGGTCTGGATCGACTCCACCGAGCCGAGGATGGGGCGGCCCAGGGGGATGTCGCCGTACAGCTCGGCCGAGAACTGCTCGTGCACGACGTCGGAGGGATCGTCGTCGTGCATGGCGATCTCCTCCAGGATCACCCCCCGCTCGGACTCGACGTCCTCGGCGGTGACCAGCGAGGAGGTCACCACGTCGGCCAGCACGTCGATGGCCAGCGGGAGATCCTCGTCGAGCACCCGCGCGTAGTAGCAGGTGTACTCCTTGGCGGTGAAGGCGTTGATCTCGCCGCCGATGCCCTCGATCGCCGCGGAGATCTCCAGGGCGTCACGGGCCGGAGTGCCCTTGAACAGCAGGTGTTCCAGGAAGTGGGTGGCCCCGGTGTGCTCCTGGGCCTCGTCGCGGGATCCGATGCCGACCCACATGCCGACCGCGACGGAGCGCACGGTCGGCATGGTCTCGGTCACCACGCGGAGCCCGCCGGGCAGGACGGTGCGCCGCACCACCCCGGCGCCGTCGCCGCCGGGGTGCAGCAGGGTGGTGGAGCTCACGAGTTGCGGTCGTCCCGTCCACCCCGGGTGCGGGTGCGGCGCGGACGGTCGCCGCCGCGGTCGCCGCGGTCGTCACGAGGGGCGGCGTCGGCCGGGGGGGCCTCGACGTCCCCGCCGGACTCGGCGCGGGCCGCGGCCTCCTTCTCGACGACCTCGACCGGGACCAGCGACAGCTTGCCGCGTGAGTCGATCTCGGCGATCTCGACCTGCACCTTGTCGCCGACGTTCATGACGTCCTCGACGTTCTCGATGCGCTTGCCGCCGTGCAGCTTGCGGATCTGGGAGACGTGCAGCAGGCCGTCCTTGCCGGGCAGCAGGCTGACGAACGCGCCGAAGGCGGCGATCTTGACGACCGTGCCCAGGTAGCGCTCGCCGATCTCGGGCATGTGCGGGTTCGCGATCGAGTTGATCGTGGTCCGCGCCGCCTCCGCCGAGGGACCGTCGGTCGCCCCGATGTAGATCGTGCCGTCGTCCTCGATGGTGATCTCGGCGCCGGTGTCGTCCTGGATCTGGTTGATCATCTTGCCCTTCGGGCCGATGACCTCGCCGATCTTGTCGACCGGGACCTTGATCGTGATGATGCGCGGCGCGGTCGGGTTCATCTCCGCCGGGGAGTCGATCGCCTCGCGCATCACGTCGAGGATGGCCAGGCGGGCGGCCCGGGCCTGCTTGAGCGCGGCCGCGAGCACGTCGGCCGGGATGCCGTCGAGCTTGGTGTCGAGCTGCAGCGCCGTGATGACGTCACGGGTGCCGGCGACCTTGAAGTCCATGTCGCCCATGGCGTCCTCGGCGCCGAGGATGTCGGTCAGCGTGACGAACTGGTCGCCCTCGCCGATCAGACCCATCGCGATGCCCGCGACCATCTCCTTGAGCGGCACGCCGGCGTCCAGCAGCGCCATGGTGGACGCGCAGACCGAGCCCATGCTCGTGGAGCCGTTGGAGCTGAGCGCCTCCGACACCTGCCGGATGGCGTACGGGAACTCCTCGCGGGTCGGCAGCACGGGCATCAGCGCCCGCTCCGCGAGCGCGCCGTGGCCGATCTCGCGGCGCTTGGGCGAGCCCACCCGGCCGGTCTCACCGGTGGAGTAGGGCGGGAAGTTGTAGTTGTGCATGTAGCGCTTGGTGCGCTCGGGGTTCAGCGTGTCGATCATCTGCTCCATGCGGAGCATGTTCAGCGTGGTGATGCCCAGGATCTGGGTCTCGCCGCGCTCGAACAGGGCCGACCCGTGCACCCGCGGCACCACGTGCACCTCGGCGCTGAGCTGGCGGATGTCCTTCGGCCCGCGGCCGTCGATGCGGACGCCCTCCTTGATGACGCGCTCGCGCATCAGCTTCTTGGTGAGCGAGCGGTACGCCGCGGCGATCTCCTTCTCGCGCCCCTCGAAGTCGGAGCCCAGCTTCTCCAGCGCCAGTGCCCTGACCCGGTCGAGCTCGACCTCGCGCTCCTTCTTGCCCGCGATGGTCAGCGCGGAGGCCAGCTCGCTGGAGACGGCGCCGGCGACGGCCTCGTACGCGTCCTCCTGGTAGTCCAGGAAGATCGGGAACTGGGCGGTCTCCTTGGCGGCGACCCTGGCGATCTGGCTCTGCGCCTCGACCAGCACCTTGATGAACGGCTTGGCGGCCTCAAGGCCCTCGGCCACGGTCTCCTCGGTGGGGGCGACCGCGCCATCGGCGACGAGCTTCAGCGTGTCGCGGGTGGACTCGGCCTCGACCATCATGATCGCGACGTCGCCGTCGGGAAGCACACGGCCGGCGACGACCATGTCGAACGTCGCGCCCTCAAGCTCGGTGTGGGTGGGGAAGGCCACCCACTGGCCGCTGATCAGCGCGATGCGGACGCCGCCGAGCGGGCCCGAGAACGGCAGGCCCGCGAGCTGCGTCGACAGGCTGGCCGCGTTGATGGCCACCACGTCGTACAGGTGGTCGGGGTTGAGAGCCATGACGGTCGCCACGACCTGCACCTCGTTGCGCAGGCCCTTGACGAACGAGGGGCGCAGCGGACGGTCGATCAGCCGGCAGGTGAGGATGGCGTCCTCGGAAGGACGGCCCTCACGCCGGAAGAACGAGCCGGGGATGCGCCCGGCGGCGTACATGCGCTCCTCGACATCCACGGTGAGCGGGAAGAAATCCAGGCTCTCCTTGGGGTTCTTGGACGCGGTGGTGGCGGACAGGACCATCGTCTCGTCGTCAAGGTAGACGACGGCGCTTCCCGCCGCCTGGCGCGCGAGCCGTCCGGTTTCGAACCGGACCGTACGCGTGCCGAATGAGCCGTTGTCGATCACGGCTTCCGTGCTGTGGACACCCTCCACGGGGGACCTCCTCTTGGGTCGGTCGCCCGCGTCCGTGCTCTGGTCGCACTCGCTCAGGCACGTGCCGGCCGGCCGGTGTCTTCGCGGTCGGCCGACTCGTGCCCGGCTTCCGTATGACGGCTCCCCGTCATGTGCAGCGCCGGTCTTCGATCGAAGCACCCGGCCTGTGCGGCATACGCCGCAGACATCCGGAAGCCACTACCGAGGACCGGCCCGCAGGCGTCACGGGACGCGCGTTCTTGTGTGCTGTGCGGACGCGGGGCACTTTTCTCGGCTGTTCAGTTGTCTTTCGGACCATATCGGTGCGGTGCCGCGCCGTCGTCCGGCGCGGCCGCCGCGTCCCCGCCGGAAGGCCCGGCACCGGCGGGGTTGCGAAGGAGCGGCGCGAGACCGCTCCCTCTCAGGTTATCGGCGCAGGCCGAGCCGCTCGATGAGGGTGCGGTAGCGCTCGATGTCCTTGCTCATGAGGTACTTCAGCAGCCGGCGGCGACGGCCGACCAGCAGCAGGAGCCCACGGCGGCTGTGGTGGTCGTGCTTGTGGGTCTTGAGGTGCTCGGTGAGCTCGCTGATGCGCTTGCTCAGCAGCGCGATCTGCACCTCGGGGGACCCGGTGTCACCATCACCGGTGCCGTACTCGGAGATGATCTGCTTCTTGGCGGCGGTGTCGAGCGACACGGCTCTCCTTCTACTGTCTACGGGCACACGTGGCAGGTTGGTTTTTCCTACGAACGACCGTGTATGCCTACAGTCGCCGTAACCGGTCGGCGGGCAGCGCACAGCGCGCCGAAGCCGAGCCGACACGTCAGGCTACCACCGCGCGGACCGCGCCGCGCCCTGCTCGCGCCGCTCAGCCGTCGGTGAGGCGGCGCGCGTCGTCGACGTCGTGGTCCATCTGGTCGATGAGGGCGTCGATGGAGCCGAACTTCAGCGTGTCGCGGAGCCGCACGGCGAAGTCGACCAGAACGTGCGCGCCGTACAGATCGAGGTCGTCGCGGTCGATGGCGTACGCCTCGACGGTGCGCTCGATGCCCTCGAAGGTCGGGTTGGTGCCGATGGAGATCGCCGCCGGCCACCGCTGCCCCTGGTACGGCGAGGGCGACTGGGTGCATTCGAGCCACCCGGCGTAGACGCCGTCGGCGGGAATGGCGGTGTAGGCGGGCAGCTCGACGTTGGCCGTGGGGAAGCCGAGCGCCTTGCCGCGCTGGAACCCCCGGACGACCACACCCTCCACCCGGTGCGGGCGGCCGAGCACCTCGGCCGCCGCGGCGACGTCTCCGGCGGCCAGGCTCTCGCGGATCGAGCTGGAGGAGATCGCCTCGCCGTCGCTGACCACCGGGACGCCCTCGGCGACGAAGTCGTACTTCTCACCGAGCTCCCGCAGGGTGTCGAGGTTGCCCGCCGCCTTGTGGCCGAAGCGGAAGTTCTCCCCCACCACGACCCCCGCGGCGTGCAGGCGGTCGACCAGGACGGCCTGGACGAACTCGTCGGGGGTCATCCGGGAGAACTCCAGCGTGAAGGGCAGCACGCAGACGGCGTCGACGCCGAGGGCACCGAGCAGCTCGGCGCGGTGCCGGGGCGTCGTCAGCCGGGACGGGTGGGTGCCCGGCCGGACCACCTCTTCCGGATGGGGGTCGAAGGTGACCACGACGGAGGCGACGCCCAGCCTTCGCGCCATCGCGACGGCGCTGCCGACCATGCGCTGGTGGCCTCGGTGCACGCCGTCGAACACGCCGATAGTGATGACGGATCTGCCCCAGTCTGCGGGCACGTCGTCGAGTCCGTGCCAAGCCTGCACCTCGACCTCGTTCCTGTGCTGACGGTCGCGTTCACTCACCCGACCACCCTACCGGCGGGCCGCGGCATCACGAGGGGCCCGCACCCCACCCCTACGCGGTCACGCAGGCGGGCCGGGGTGCGCCGGCGCTAGGGGACGAACACCGCGAGGGGTCTGGCGGCGCCGCCGCGCTCCTCCACCAGGGCCAGCAGGGTGCCGTCGGGGGCGAAGACGCCGATGGGGCCGGCGCCCTGGCCGGCGGCGGGAAGGCGCCCGCCGTGCGCCACCAGCCTGGCCTCCTCCTCGGTGACGTCCCTGCGGGGGAAGGCTGCGGCGACGGCGTCGGCGATGGGCAGGATCGCGCAGTCCTCGGCCAGTTCCTCGATCGTGCGGGCCATCGCCAGGTCGTACGGGCCGACGCGGGTGCGGCGCAGGCGGGTCAGGTGGCCGCCGACGCCCAGGGCGTCACCGAGGTCACGGGCCAGGGAGCGGATGTAGGTGCCGCTGGAGCAGCTCACCGTGGCGTCCAGGTCGACGGCGTCGCCCTCGCGGCGGACGGCGGTGACCTCGAAGGCGTGGACGGTGACCGGGCGGGCCCGCAGCTCGACCTCCTCACCGGCCCTGGCTCGCTTGTAGGCGCGCTCGCCGTTCACCTTGATCGCGCTGACCTGCGGCGGAACCTGCATGATGGCGCCGGTCAGCGCGGCCACGCCCGCCCGGATCGCCTCGTCGGGCACGTGGCCAGCCGGGGTCTTGGCGACCGGCTCCCCCTCGGCGTCGTCGGTGCCGGTGGTCATGCCGAGCCGGATCGTGGCGTCGTAGCCCTTCTCGGTGAGCGCCAGGTGGCCGAGCAGCCGGGTGGCCTTCTCGACGCCCACGACGAGCACGCCGGTCGCCATGGGGTCCAGCGTGCCCGCGTGCCCGACCCGGCGGGTGCCGGCCAGGCGCCGCATCCTGCCCACCACGTCGTGGGAGGTCCAGCCGGCCGGCTTGTCCACGACGATCAGCCCGCTGGGCGGCACCGGCCGCCCGGCGCGACCCGCCGTGCTCATCGCGCACATCGTGAAGGCTCCTTGCCGGTCAGGGGGAAGGATGGTCGGCGGCCAGGGCCGCGCGGAACCTGGCCATGGTCTCCTCGGGCGAGGTGTGGGAGGTGAACCCGGCCGCCCGCACGTGGCCGCCGCCGCCCAGGGCCGTGCAGGCACGCCCGACGTCGACCGCCCCCTTGGAGCGCGTGGACACCTGCCACGCCCCCTCGTCGTCCTCCTTGAGCACGACCGCGACATCGGTGCCGTCGGTACGGCGGACGACGTCGATGACGCCCTCCACCTCGTCGTACGGCAGGAGGTACGCGGCCCGGTCGGCGCGCGGCACGAAGGTCCACACCAGGCCGAGGCCGCCGGCGGCGTCCTGGTCGACCTCGCAGCGGCCCAGCGCCAGGCCCAGCACCTTGAGGTAGCCGAACGGGGAGCGGTCCCACAGCTCGCGGGCGATCTCGTCGGTGCGCAGGCCGGCCTCGACCAGGCGGGCCGCCATGCGGTGCGCGGCCGGGGTGGTGCAGGAGTGCCGGAACGACCCGGTGTCGGTGACCAGGCCGGTGTACAGGCAGGTCGCGACGTCGCGGTCGACGGGCAGGCCCAGCCGGGCCATCAGCTCCTCCACGATCATGGAGGTGGACGCGGCGGACGCGTCGACCAGCGGCAGGGTGCCGAAGCCGGTGTTGGACGGGTGGTGGTCGGCGACGATCAGCTCGCGCGCCTTGGCGGCGTTGGGCGCCAGCAGGCCCAGGCGGTCGACCGTGGGCGCGTCGAAGCTGATCATCAGCTCCGGCTCGGCCGGGTAGTCGCCCGGTGGCACGAGCAGCTCCTGGCCGGGCAGGTACCGCAGCAGCCGGGGCACCGCGAACCGGCGGTCGCCGAACGACGCCGTCACCCGCTTGCCCGCCCGGCGCAGCGCCATGCCGAGGCCCAGCATCGAGCCGAGCGCGTCGCCGTCGGGCGACACGTGGCACACCAGCGCCACCTCGGGGGCCGCCTGGATGAGCTCGACGGCCCGGCGCCAGCCGTCCTCCGGCACCGCGAGGTCGGTGAGCCGCGCGGCCTGGCCGCCCGGCGCGGCGCCGGACGGCCCCGAGGGTGTCTCCGGGGACGGCGCGCCCGGCGCGGCGGGCCGCGTGCGGGCGCCCGCGCCGGGGGTCACGGCGCCGAAGGGCGCGCGCGGTCCAAGGAGTCGGCACCGGTCTCGCCGGCCAGGTCGTCCTCGGCCTCGTCGCCCTCTTCGGGCTTGCGGTAGGGGTCGGGCTCGCCCGCGTGGACGGCGCCCTCCGCCTTCTTGGCGATCTCCTCGTCTCGCTCCCTGGCCTCGGCGAACAGCTCGTCCAGGTGCCGGGCGCTGTCGGGGAGCGGGTCGTGGTGGAACGTCAGGGTCGGCGTGTACCGCACGCCGGTCTGGCGGCCGACCTCCGACCGGATGATCCCCTTGGCGCTCTCCAGAGCCGCGGCGGTGTCGGCACGCTCGGCCTCGGAGCCGAAGACGGTGTAGTAGACGGTCGCGTCGCGCAGGTCGCCGGTGATCCGGGTGTCGGTCACCGTCACGAAGCCCAGCCGGGGATCCTTGATCCTCCGCTCGAGCATCTCGGCGACAATCTGCTGGATGCGGTCCGCCAGTTTCCGGGCGCGTGCTGCGTCCACGATCGCGCTCCCCCTCCTTGGTCGCTTCTCTCGCTTAACGGCCCCCGGGAAGCGAGGCTTCCCGGGGGCCTTTCAGTCCTCGTCATCGCCGATGAGCCGTTGCCTCGCGGAGAGCAGCTCGATCTCGGGGCGGGCCGCGATGAGGCGTTCGCACGCCTCCATGACCTCTCCGCAGTTGGCCGCCGTCGACGACACCACGGCCACCCCGATCTCGGCGCGGCGGTGCAGGTCGAGGCTGCCGGTCTCGGCCACCGCGACCGCCGGGAACCGGCGGCGCACCTCGGCGATGATCGGACGCACCACGGAGCGCTTCTGCTTCAGCGACCGAACGTCGCCGAGCAGGATGTCCAGGGTAAGTGCACCTATGTACATGGCAGTCGCCACGGTACCCGGTGAGAAGGGCGGGCCCGGCGCCCGCGGGGATCAACCCCGCGGGCGCCGGCCGCCTCACTCGCACATCAGGGGCGCGGCTTCTCCCGCATCTCGAACGTCTCGATGACGTCGTCGATCTTGATGTCGTTGTACCCGACACCGATACCGCACTCGAAGCCCTCGCGGACCTCGGTCGCGTCGTCCTTGAAGCGGCGAAGCGAGGAAACGGTGAGGTTGTCGGCCACGACGACACCGTCGCGGATGATGCGGGCCTTGCTGTTGCGCGTGATCACACCGGAGCGGACCAGGCAGCCCGCCACGTTGCCGATCTTCGGGACCTTGAAGACGTCGCGGACCTCCGCGGTGCCCGTCTGGGCCTCCTCGAACTCCGGCTTCAGCATGCCCTTCAGGGCCGCCTCGATCTCCTCGATCGCCTGGTAGATGACCGAGTAGTACCGGATGTCGACGCCCTCGCGCTCGGCCAGGTCGCGCGCCCGGACCTCCGGGCGGACGTTGAAGCCGATGATGACCGCGTTGTCGTCCGCGATCGCCAGGTTGACGTCGTACTCGGTGATCGCACCGACGGCCCGGTGGAGCACCCGAAGGCGCACCTCCTCGCCGACGTCGATCTTGAGCAGGGCGTCCTCAAGGGCCTCCACGGAACCGGACACGTCACCCTTGATGATGAGCTTGAGCTCGTCGACCTTGCCCTTCTCCATGTCGCTGAAGAGCTCTTCGAGGGTGCGGCGCCGGCTGGACTTGGCCATGTCGGCGATGCGCTGGCGGGCCGCCCGCTGCTGGGCGATCTGCCGGGCCATGCGGTCGTCGGTGACGACGATGAAGTTGTCACCGGCGCTCGGGACCGCGGTGAGACCGAGAACCAGCACCGGACGCGACGGGTCGGCCTCGGCGACCTGCTCGCCGCTGTCGTCCAGCATCGCCCGGACGCGGCCGAAGGCCTCGCCACAGACGATGGAGTCGCCGACCCGAAGCGTTCCGCGCTGCACGAGCACGGTCGCCACCGGGCCGCGGCCCTTGTCGAGGTGCGCCTCGATGGCGATGCCCTGGGCGTCCATCGTCGGGTTGGCCCGCAGGTCGAGCTCGGCGTCCGCCGTGAGCAGGATCGCCTCCAGCAGCTCGTCGATGCCGAGCCCCTGCTTGGCGGAGATGTCCACGAACAGCGTCGAGCCGCCGTACTCCTCGGCGACCAGACCGTACTCGGTGAGCTGCGCCCGCACCCGCATGGGGTCGGCGCCCTCCTTGTCGATCTTGTTGACCGCGACCACCACGGGCACGCTCGCCGCGTGGGCGTGGTTCAGCGCCTCGATGGTCTGAGGCTTCACGCCGTCGTCGGCCGCGACCACCAGCACGGCGATGTCGGTCGCCTGCGCGCCTCGGGCACGCATGGCGGTGAACGCCTCGTGACCCGGGGTGTCGATGAAGGTGATCTTGCGGTCGGCGCCCTCGTGCACGGTCGCCACCTGGTAGGCGCCGATGTGCTGGGTGATGCCGCCCGCCTCGCGCGCCACCACGTTGGTGTTGCGGATGGCGTCCAGCAGCTTGGTCTTACCGTGGTCGACGTGACCCATGACGGTCACGACCGGCGGACGGGACTCCAGATCGCTCTCGTCGCCCTCGTCCTCGCCGAACTCGATGTCGAAGGACTCGAGAAGCTCGCGGTCCTCCTCCTCCGGGCTGACGACCTGGATGGCGTAGTTGAGCTCGGCGCCCAGGAGCTGCAGGGTCTCCTCGTTCACCGACTGGGTGGCGGTCACCATCTCGCCGAGGTGCAACATGATCTGCACCAGCGACGCGGGGTTCGCACCGATCTTGTCGGCGAAGTCGGACAGCGAGGCTCCGCGCGGCAGGCGCAGGACCTGGCCGTTGCCGCGGGGGACCTGCACGCCGCCGATCGACGGGGCCTGCATGTTGTCGAACTCTTGACGCCTCTGGCGCTTGGACTTGCGGCCACGCGTCGGACGACCGCCGGGACGCCCGAAGGCACCCGCCGTACCGCCACGCCCGCGGGCGCCGCCGCCACCGGGACGACCGCCGAAGCCGCCGCCACCGCCGCCGGGACCGGCACCCGTGCCGGGACCGCCGGGACGACCGCCGGTGCCCGTGCGGGCACCGCCGAAGCCGCCGCCACCGCCGCCACCGGGACGACCGCCGAAGCCGCCGCCACCGCCGCCGCCGGGACGGCCACCGCCGCCACCGCCGCCGGGACGGCCGGGACCGCCACCGCCGGGACGACCGCCACCGCCGGCGCCACCGCCGCCACCACCACCGGGACCGGAGGGGCGCGAAGGCATCATCATCGGGTTGGGACGCGGGCCGCCGGGACGGGGGCCGCCCGCACCGGGACCGGGACGCGGACCCGCCGAACCGGGACCCGGACGCGGGCCTCCGGCACCGGCCGGGCCGGGACGCGCACCCGGGGGACGCGGCATCGCGCCGTCGCGGGGGCCGTCACGGCGCGGCTCGCGCGGACCGGCGCCCTCACGGCGCGGCTCGCGGGGACCGCCGTCGCGCGGGGCGGAGTCGCGGCCGGGAGGGCCACCACCCTCGCGGCCCGGACGCGGCGGGCGCTGGCCCATGCCGCTCGCGGTGGAGCTGAACGGGTTGTTGCCCGGACGCGGGCCACGCGGGCCCGGCTTCGGGCCAGAGGGGCGCGAGCCGCCGGGCGCCGGAGCGCCGGGACGCGAGCCCGTGGGCGCGGCGCCGCCGGGCGCCGGGGCGCCCGGGGCGGTGCCACCGGGAGCGGCGCCGCCGGGGCCCGCCGAAGCGGCCGGACGCTGAGCCGGACCGGGCCGGGGGCCGGGCTTGGGAGCCGTGCGCCCGCCGGAAGCGGCCGGACGCGCGACATCGGGACGCGGCGCGTCGGAACGGGGCCCGTCGAAACGGGGACCGTCGGCACGCGGAGCGTCGGAACGGGGCGTCTCGGGGCGCGGAGCCTCGAAACGAGGAGCCTCGGTGCGGGCGGCCTCCGGACGGGGCACCGCGGGACGCGGCTCCTCCTGCCGGGGCGCTTCGGCGCGCGCGGGACGCGGCGCCTCCTGCGGAGGCTGGTTGACGTGCGGCATCGGCACCGGAGGACGGGGCCCGGTGTTCGCCGGACCCGGCCTCGGGACGGGCCCGGGCCTCGGGCCGGGACCAGGCCGCGGCGCCGCTTGACCGGGCGCCGAAGCGCCGTTTCCGCCCTGGCTGTGCGCCGGACGGGGAGACGCCTTCTGAGGCGCCCTGGACGACCTGTCGCCGCCCCTGGAATCGGAGGATCCCCTGGAGAACGCCTCCGTAAGCTTGCGGACCACCGGCGCTTCTATCGTTGAAGACGCCGATCGAACGAACTCGCCCATTTCCTGGAGCTTGGCCATCACGACCTTGCTCTCTACTCCGAACTCCTTGGCGAGCTCGTAGACTCGGACCTTCGCCACTGCACTCCCTAACTCGGCCCGGGAGGCTGTGCCGCCGGACCGTCGCTACCTGGACGTACTCATCGCCGCATGCTCATCAGGCGCTCATCGCTATCTGACCCGCCTATCGACTCGGCGTCCTACATGACAGTTGGTAACCATTCACCCGGTCCTACTCGGCGTCAAGCCCCACCAGTGAAGCTCGCAAACACACGACGTCGAGCGGCCCCGCGACGCGAAATGAACGCGGAAACGCTCGGCGACGTTCGGCGAGCTCCAGGCAACGCAGGGCCGGATGCACGTATGCACCGCGGCCCCGCAGCCGCCCTCGCAGGTCGGGGACGATCTCGCCCTCGACCACCACCAGGCGGAGCAGCTCGGACTTTACCGTGCGAACCCGGCAGCCCACGCATGTTCTCAGCGGGGCGGCCCGGCCACCGTTCTCAAGCTTACCTTGTGGAGGCATCGGCGGGACCGGCGGTGTCGCCTGCGGCCGTCGCCTGCGTATCGGGCCTGATGTCGATGCGCCACCCGGTGAGGCGAGCGGCGAGGCGGGCGTTCTGCCCCTCTTTGCCGATCGCCAGCGAAAGCTGGTAGTCAGGCACCGTCACCCGGGCGACCCGACCATCAAGGTCGAGGACCTCCACGTGTGAAACCCGCGCGGGCGACAGGGCATTCCCCACGAACTCCCCCGGGTCGTCCGACCAGTCGATGATGTCGATCTTCTCGCCGTGCAGCTCGGTCATCACGTTGCGCACCCGTGACCCCATGGGGCCGATGCAGGCGCCCTTGGCGTTGACCCCGCCGCGCCGCGACCTTACCGCGATCTTGGTGCGGTGGCCGGCCTCGCGGGCGATGGCGGCGATCTCCACCGTGCCGTCGGCGATCTCGGGAACCTCCAGGGCGAACAGCTTCTTGACGAGGTTCGGGTGGGTGCGGGACAGCGTGACCGACGGGCCCTTGTGCCCCTTCTTCACCTGCACGACGTAGCAGCGCAGCCGCTCGCCGTGCACGTACTCCTCGCCGGGGACCTGCTCGTTGTGCGGCAGGATCGCCTCGATCTTGCCGAGGTCGACCAGCACCACGCGGGGGTCCTTGCCCTGCTGGATCACGCCCGCGACCAGCTCGCCCTCGCGGCTCGCGAACTCGCCGAAGTTGATCTCGTCCTCGGCGTCCCTGAGCTGCTGGAGGATCACCTGCTTGGCCGTGGTCGCGGCGATGCGGCTGAAGTTGCCGGGGGTGTCGTCGTACTCCCTGACGACCCCGCCCTCGTCGTCCAGCTCCGCGGCCCAGATCGTCACGTGCCCGGAGGCGCGGTCGAGATGCGCGCGCCCCTTCGGGGCCGCGCCCTCGGTGCGGAGGTACGCGATGAGCAGGGCGTCCTCGATGGCCTTCACAACCAGGTCGAAGGAGATGTCCTTCTCCCGCTCCAGGCTGCGCAGAACGGTCATGTCGATGTCCACAAGGCTCCCCCCTAGACCTCGTCGCCGTCGCCGGCGTCTTCCTCGTGCCGGTCGTCCTCGTCGCGCCGGCGGAACTCGACCTGCACCCGCCCCTTGGCGAGCTCCTCCCACGCGAGCAGCCGCGGCGTGCCGGTGTCGTCGGGCCGCAGCTCGACGCCGGAGTCGCCGACGGCGGCGATGCGGCCCTCGGCGAGGCTGCCGTCACGAAGGTCGGCCTTGACGAGCCGCCCCTTGTTCCGGCGCCAGTGGCGCTGCTCGGTGAGCGGGCGGTCGACACCGGGCGAGGTGACCTCCAGGACGTAAGGGCCGGTGCCCATCACGTCGCTGTCGTCGAGCGCCTTGGAGACGCCCTGACTCACTTCGGCGACCTGGTCGAGGTTCACGCCGCCGTCGCCGTCCACGACGACCCTCAGGAGGCGTCGCCGGCCGGCGGGGGTGATCGTGACGTCTTCGAGATCGAGCCCCTTCGCGGCGGCGACGGGCTCGAGAAGTTTGAACAGGCGGTCACGTCGAGCGTCTGCGCTCATGCTGACCTCCCAGTTGTAATTATGGGCCGTCGTACTCGACGGCCGAAGGCGGACCTCGCCCAACGGTTCACCAGCCTATCGACACCAGGGCGTGGAAAGAGCGCCACTCGGCCACCCACCCGGTGACGCGCCGTACGATGCTAGTGCCAAGCCAGGAGAAGCCGTCATTCCACGGGAGGCCGCACCGTGCGCCAGCGTGCCCTGACCCGGCGCGCCCTGCTTCGCGGTACCGCCGCCGGAGCCGCCGCCGCGGTCGCCGGCTGCTCGCCCACACCGGGCGCGCCGCCCGCGGCCCCGCCCGCGCCGCCCGACCCCGAGACCGTCCTGCTCACCGGCGTCATCGCCGCCAAGGAGGAGATGGTCGCGCTCTACCGGCGGGCCGGCGAGGCCGACGCCGCGACGGCCGCCGAGCTGCTGCCGTTCCGGCAGCGCCACGAGGCCCACCTGGCGGAGCTGCGCCGCCGCCTCCCGGCGTCCGCGCCCTCCGCCACGCCGACGGCTCCGGTCTCCCCCGCGCCGACCTCGCCGGCGCCGACGCCCTCCCCCTCGGCGGTGTCCGTCGGCGCGCTGCGCACCCTGGAGCGCAAGGCGGCCGCGGCCCGGCCCCGCCAGGCCGAGGGCGTCTCCCCCGCGCTGGCCCAGCTCCTGGCCTGCATCGGCGCCTGCGAGGCCGTGCACGCGACGGCCCTGCCGAGGACGTCGTGACCGATCCGCTGCGCGCCCTGATCAAGGTGCTGGACGCCGAGCACGCCGCCGTGTACGCCTACGGCGTCGTCGGCGCACGCGCCGGCGGCGCACGCGCCGCGGCGACGGCCGGCTACGAGGCCCACCGGGCCCGGCGCGACCAGCTCCGCGCGATGATCAGGGCCAGGGGCGGCACGCCCTCGGAGGCCGGCGCGGCCTACGACCTGCCGTTCCCGGTGCCGACGGCGCGCGACGCCGAGCGCCTGGCCGCCCACGTCGAAGAGCGGGTGACCGCCGCCTACCTCGAACTGGCCGCCGTCGCCGACCCCACGCTGCGCCGCCTCGCGTTCACGGCGATGCAGGAGAGCGCGGTCAGGGGCTACGGCTGGCACTCGCCGATCACCGCCTTCCCCGGGCGGGCCCGGGCCGCGGCGCCGGCGCCCGCCGTGACCCCGTCGCCGAGCACCACCGGGCCGTAGCCCCGTCGCCCGGCCTCACGCCCAAGGTCATTCGCACGTTTGCGATCTGTTCCGTGGGTAGACGCTGTTTCGTCGAAATACAGCCACGGAGGGCACGATGGGACTCAGTTACCGTAAGTCGATCAAGATGGGGCCGTTCCGGCTCAACCTTTCGCGCAGCGGTGTGGGGCACAGCTACGGCGGACGTGGCTTCCGTGTCACCAAGACCGCCGACGGGCGCCGCACCCTCACCGTGAACCTGCCCGGCGGCTTCCACTGGAAGAAGACGCTCGGCTCCCGAAGCAGCAGGTGACCGTCGCGGACCGTATGGTCAGACGGCGCCGGACACCGGGTGGACGGCGGCGACGACGCGGGTGACCGCCTCGTCCAGGGGGATCTCCTCCCTGCCGCCGCCCGCCCGGTCACGCAGCTCCACGACTCCTTGAGCCAGGCCGCGCCCGACGATCAGGATCGTCGGGACGCCCAGCAGCTCGGCGTCCTTGAACTTCACCCCCGGCGAGACGCTCGCGCGGTCGTCGACGAGCACGCGCAGGCCCTTGGCCTCCAGCTCCTCGGCGAGCCGTGTCGCCACCTCGACCTGGTTGTCCTTGCCGGTGCCCACGACGTGCACGTCGGCGGGCGCCACCTCGCGGGGCCAGACCAGGCCCAGCTCGTCGTGCGTCTGCTCGGCCAGCACGGCGACCGCCCGTGAGACGCCCACCCCGTAGGAGCCCATGGTGATGCGGATGGGCTTGCCGTCGGGGCCGAGGGCGTCGAGCCCGGCGACGTCGGCGTACTTGCGGCCGAGCTGGAAGATGTGGCCGATCTCGATGCCGCGGTCGATGGACAGGTCGTGGGCGCAGCGGGGGCAGGAGTCGCCGGCCCGCACCTCGGCGGCCTCGATCGTGCCGTCGGCCTCGAAGTCGCGGCCCGCGACGACGTGCGCCGCGTGCTTGCCCTCCTCGTTGGCTCCGGTGACCCAGGAGGAGCCGGCGACCACGCGGGGGTCGACGAGGTAGCGGATGCCCAGCTCCTTGAGGACCTGCGGGCCGATGTAGCCGCGCACCAGGCCGGGGTGCCTGGCGAAGTCGGGGGCCTCGAAGATCTCGGGAACGCCGGGCGACAGCGACGCCTCCAGCCGCTTGAAGTCGACCTCGCGGTCGCCGGGCAGGCCGACGACCAGGGTCTCGGTCTCGCCGGAGCCGGGCGTGCGCACCTTGACCACGACGTTCTTGAGCGTGCCCGCGGCGGTGACGCCGAGGCCGTACCGCTCGTTGACGTAGGCGACCAGCGAGTCGATGGTCGGGGTGCCGGGGGTGTCGAGCACCTCCAGGGCGGGGTGGTCGCCGCTCACGGCGGGCGGCGCGGGCGTGACGACGGCCTCGGCGTTGGCCGCGTAGCCGCAGTTGCGGCAGGCCACGAAGGTGTCCTCGCCGGTCTCGCAGGGGGCGAGGAACTCCTCGGACGCGGAGCCGCCCATGGCGCCGGACATCGCGAAGCAGATCTTGTAGTCGATGCCGAGCCGGTCGAACAGCTTGATGTAGGCCTCGCGGTGCAGCTCGTAGGAGCGCTTGAGACCGTCGTCGTCGAGGTCGAAGGAGTAGGAGTCCTTCATGATGAACTCGCGCCCGCGCAGGATGCCCGCCCGGGGCCGCGCCTCGTCGCGGTACTTCGTCTGAATTTGGTAGAGGATGACCGGGAAGTCCTTATAGGAGGAGTACTCCCCCTTCACCATGTCGGTGAACATCTCCTCGTGCGTGGGGCCGAGCAGGTAGTCGGCGCCCTTGCGGTCCTTCAGGCGGAACAGCGTGTCGCCGTACTCCGTCCAGCGGCCGGTGGCCTCGTAGTACTCGCGGGGCAGCAGCGCCGGGAACAGGACCTCCTGACCGCCCATGGCGTTCATCTCCTCGCGCACCACGCGGGCGACGTTCTCCATGACGATCTTACCGAGGGGCAGCCACGAGTAGATGCCCGGCGCGACCCGGCGGACGTAACCGGCGCGGACCAGCAGCCGGTGGCTCGGCACCTCGGCGTCCGCCGGGTCCTCACGCAGGGTGCGAAGGAACAGGGTGGACATACGCAGCAGCACGGCTACTCCTCGGTCGCGGGGATCGGCAGGTATACAGGCTATCGACTCCCGCGCGGACCTCGCCCGCGGTTAAAGCCCGCACCGTCGCCGCCGGACGGGGGCGCCCGGCCGCCGCCGGCGGCGCGTGAACCGGTGTCGCCGGAGGGTGGGGCGAGTGTACGCCCCCGGCCGCCGAAAGTCCCCCGAGCCCGGACCCCGGCGCGAACGCCCCCGGGGACGGGCGGAGCCTACGCGGCACCCCGGCGCGGGCACCGGGGCCACCCCAGACGGGATCATAAGCTGGACCTGGGAGCCGGCCGGCGCAGCCGCGCGGAGCCCCGCGCGCGAACGCCGCCGTCCCACGCCGTGTCACCGCGAAGGCCGAGGTGAGCGAGGGGGCCGTTCCGTCACCGGACCGCCGGAAAGGGCGGTGCCGCCCGTTTCCCGCCGACGACCGGAACCGGATCTCCCCGGCGACGCGGCCGTGTACGTCTGGCCCGAGGGGGCGGGTTCGGCGACAATCACCAGCATGACACCGTGGGGCCCCGGCCCCGAAGGAGGCCACATGCCGCTCCGCGTTGCGGTCGTGGGATCCGGTCCCGCCGGCATCTACACGGCCGAGGCCCTGACCAAGCAGGCGGGCGAGCCGGTCGAGATCGATGTGCTGGACCGGCTGCCGACCCCGTACGGACTGGTCAGGTACGGCGTAGCACCCGACCACACCTCCATCAAGTCGATCGCCGGCTACCTGCGCCGCGTCCTGGAGCAGCCGGCGGTGCGGTTCCTCGGCGGCGTCGAGCTCGGCGCCGACATCTCGGTGGACGAACTGCGATCCAGCTACGACGCGGTCGTGTTCTGCACGGGCGCCATGGTCGACCGGCGTCTGGGCATCCCCGGGGAGGACCTCCCCGGCAGCGTCGCCGCCACCGACTTCGTCAACTGGTACTGCGGGCACCCCGACGTGCCGCCGGAGGCCTTCCTGCTCGACAGCCCCGACGTCGCCGTGATCGGCGTCGGCAACGTCGCGGTCGACGTCGTCCGGATCCTCGCCAAGACCGCCGAGGAGCTCCGCTCGACCGACGTTCCGCAGGAGGTGCTCGACCGGCTCTCCAAGAGCCAGGTGCGGGGCATCCACATGATCGGCCGGCGCGGCCCCGAGCACGCCAAGTTCACGCTCAAGGAGCTGCGCGAGCTGGGCGAGCTGGAGAACTGCGACGTCACCGTGCGGCCGGAGGAGGCCGGCGACAGCGACGTCAGCGAGCTGTCGCGGCAGGTGCGCGGCAACGTCGAGGTGCTGAGGTCCTGGTGCACCAGGGCCCCGGCGGGCCGGCCGCGCCGCCTGGACGTGCGCTTCTGGCTGCGCCCGGTGGAGATCCTCGGGTCCTCCCGCGTCGAGGGGCTCCGGCTGGAGCGCACGACGCTGGAGAACGGCCGGGTCGTCGGCACCGGCGAGTTCGAGACCATCCGCGCGGGCATGGTGCTGCGCTCGGTCGGGTACCAGAGCGTCCCGCTGCCGGGGGTGCCGTTCGACAGCGCCACGATGACCGTCCCGAACGTCGCCGGCCGGGTCGACGAGGGGCGCTACGTCGCGGGCTGGCTGAAGCGCGGGCCCTCCGGGGTCATCGGCACCAACAAGTCCGACGCCGCCGAGACCGTGCGCACCCTGCTGGCCGACCTCGCCTCGCGCCCCGACCGCCCGGCGCCGTCGACCCGCCTGGACGACCTGCTGGCGGCGCGCGGCGTGGCGCCGGTGACCTACGACGAGTGGCTGGCGATCGAGGCGGCCGAGGCCGCGCTGGCGGCGACGCTGGGCCGGGGCGAGGCCGTCAAGCTGGTCGGGCGCGGCGCCATGCTGACCGCCACCGGGCGCGCCTGGCCGCCCGCGGAGAAGGTCTGAGGCCGGTGAGCGTCCCCGGTCGCCCGTAGCCGGGCGGCCGGGACGGGCCGGCGGGCGTCAGCCCGGGCCGTCGAGCGCGAGGCCGGCGCGGCGCAGGGCCGCGGCCAGGGTCTTGATCGTTGCCGGCTCGTCCATCACCCCGCCGCCCGCCTCGCGCCGCGCCTCCCAGGCGCGGACGCGCTCGGCGTAGGCGTCGTAGGAGGCGAGGTGGAAGGCGTAAACCGTGGCGTAGCGGCTCACCAGGTGTGAGGGGTGCATGTCCCAGCCCTGGTAGAAGCCGTGGCGCAGCGAGTGGCGCACCGTCGCGGCGTGCGCGCGCCACAGCGCGTGGACGTCCTCGGTCGTCTTGGAGGCGGGCGAGGCGGCCAGCGAGCCGTCCGACAGCTCCACGCCGGTGCCGGCCAGGGCGACGCGCATGACCTCGCGCGCGTGGTCGCACACGGGGTGGTCCAGGCGCTGCTCGGCCGGCGGCAGGCCGCAGGCGGCGGTGTAGTCGAAGACCCCGAAGTGCGCGGCCGCCAGGCGTCCGCCCAGGGAGGGCACCAGGTCCGGCGAGCGCTGCAGGAACAGGACGGTCTGCGGCGCCTCCACCTGCATCTCGAACCGCAGCGTCCCGGGGGCGAGCCCGAGGGCTCGCTCGCGGTCCGCCAGGCAGGCGGCGAACTGCCCCAGATACGCCTCCATCAGGACCTTCGGGAAGGTGACCGTGAAGCCGCCCGGCAGGCCGCCGGCCCCGCCGATGACGCCGGTCAGCAGCACGTCCAGGGTGCGCAGGGTGCGCGCGGGGTCCCCGTCGGCGAACGACCGCAGCCGCAGCCCCCAGCGGCGCGGCAGCGTGCCCTCGGCGCTCAGCAGGGCGACCGTCTCGGCGGCCCGCTCGGCGTGCCGGTCCTCCTCCTCGGCCGGCCGCGCGCCGTAGCCGTCCTCGAAGTCGATCCTCAGGTCCTCGACCGGCTCGGCGGCGAGCTTGCGTGCCACCCGGCCGCGCACGTCGTCCGCCAGGCCGCCGGGGAGGGGGCCGAACACCCGCGACAGCGCGGCGGCGCCGGGCAGGTGGGCGTCCAGCAGCCCGAGCGCGGCCTCGCCCCAGGAGCGGACGGTGTCGCGGTCGAACCGGTCGGCGGGGACGTAGACGGTGTGCACGGGCTGCCATCCGTCGGCCGGGCCCGGGTACCGCTCCCCCTGCTCCCGGAAGGCCGCGGCGAAGCCGGGCACCGCCTCGGAGGCCGCGTTCTCGCCGGAGACGGGCGGCATGTCAGATCGTGTCCACCAGCTCGCGCCACCGCCGTACCCGCTCGCGGTCGACGGGGGCCGACCACGACTCGCGGACCGGGCTTCCCACGTGGAAGCCGCGCACGCCGTAGTCGAGCAGCGGGGCGACCAGATGGGGTTCGAGGCCGCCGCCGGCGAGGATGAGGGGCGCGTCCCCCATCTCGGCGCGTGAGCGCAGCACGGGCAGACCGGAGGCGATGCCGGAGGGGCTGCCGGAGGTCAGGACGGTCGCGAGGTTGGGCAGCAGCCGTACCGCGCGCCATGCGGCCTGGACGTCGGCCGCGTTGTCCACCGCGCGGTGGAACGTCCAGGGCAGCGGGGTGACCGCGTGGATCAGCGCCTCGGTCGCGGCGAGGTCGACGGCGCCGGCGGCGTCCAGGAAGCCGAAGACGAAACCGGCCGCGCCGGCGTCCGTGAGGATCCGCGCGTCCTCGGTGAGCCGCTCGAGCTCCTCGGAGGTCACGGTGTAGCCCGCGTTGGACCGGAGCATCACCATCTGAGGCAGCGCGGACTGCTTGGCGATCGCCGCGACCGTCTCGGGGGCGGGGGTGAGCCCGCCTACCGACATGTCGGACACGATCTCCAAGCGGTCCGCGCCGCCATCCTCTGCGGCCACGGCGTCGCGCACGTCGAGCGCGATCACCTCTAGCAGCGATCCGGTCATGGGTTCAGAGGGTATCGGACGGTCCTGTCCGGAGTTGGACCGCTACCAGGTATAGATCAGCACCTGTCCTGTCTTGCAGGGCTACGTGGTATCTCTACCGTCCTGTGGTGACTTGCCAGGAGTGCCGTCAGGCAGCCCCCGAGTACGAGCGCGCCATGCTCCGCAGCGAGACGGCGTGCTCGCGGCTGCGCGAGCCGGTGTGCTCGTGCACGTCGGCCGGGCGCTCGAACAGCGCGCCCGAGGCGCGGTGCGGCAGGTCCACCGTACGCACGTGCCGGAAGCCGTGGCCGCTGTAGTAGGCCTGGAGCGCACGGTTGTGCTTGGCGCAGTCCAGGCGCAGCCACCGCCGCCCGGTGGCCGCCACGCGCAGGGCCGCCCAGTCGAGCAGGGTCTCGCCCAGCCCCTGACCGGAGAAGGCCCGCCCCACCGCGAGCTTGTGCACGTACAGCGCGCTGTCGGGACGGTCGGCCGGGGTCCAGAACTCGGGGTCGGCGTGGTCGTCCAGGGCCAGTGTCGCCGCGGGGACCATGCCCGCGCCGTTCGCGCCGCGGCCGTCCGCGGCGCCCGTCCCGCGCCCGTCGTCCACCACGTACAGGGTCCCCTCGGCGATGAGCGGCTCGATGCGCGCGGCGGGGAAGCCGCCCGCCGGCCACTGCCGGATGCCGCGGCCGTTCAGCCAGTCGGCGGTCTCCGCCAGCAGCGCCAGAACGCCGGGGAGGTCGGCGGCGGTGGCGTTACGGAGGGTGAGGGGACGGGCCTGCTGGAGGGTGTCGGAGTACATCGGTCATCCTTTCGGTGCCGCTGGTGACGCCTCGAACACGGAAAGTGCTCGATCGGGGGCGCGCGGCTTTCCCAGTCAAAGCCCGTGTCAACGACATTCGCCGCAGGGGTCGCAGGCGTCACCGGCGAAGGCGGGGACGGCCTGGCGCCGCAGGGGGAGGGCGCCGCCGCACCGCGGCGGCGGGCGGTGCGGGAGCGGTCAGCTCAGCGCGAGCTCATACCTGATCAGGTGCTTGTCGGCGGGCAGGACCGACACGGCTACACGCACGGGGGTGCGCTCACGGTCGTAGCCAACTCGGACATATACGACGACAGGCGTACCAGGTTCGAGTTGCAGACGCGAGGATTCTTCAGGAGTCGGCATACGTGCCGAGATGTCGTCCACGACGCGCACCTGGCGGTGGCCCAGTTCCTCCAGCACCCGGTTGGCCCCGCGGGTGATGTCCCCCGGGCGCGCGATCTCCGAGTCGCGGACGAGGGCGTGCGGGAAGTAGGAGTCGTTGGTGTTGTACGGCTGGTCGTCGACGTAGCGCAGCCGGCGGCGCACGACCGCGACCGCGCCCTCGTCCAGCTCCAGCCGGGCGGCGATCTCCTCCGGCGGCTCGACGATGGAGACCTGGATCTCCTGGCCGGGCTTGCGCCCCTCCTTGGTGACCGCCTCGGCGAAGGCCTCTCTGCGCACCATGCCCTGGGAGGCGTTCAGCTCGTCCTGGGGGCGCATCAGCAGCGCGCGGCGGTCGCGGACGAAGCTGCCGCGGCGGCGCATCCGGGTGATCAGGCCTTCGTTCTCCAACTCGGCCAGGGCGAGGCGTACCGTGTTGCGGCTGACCTCATGGGAGTCCATGAGGTCCATCTCCGTCGGAAGCTGGGCCCCGGGCCCAAGCTCGCCGGAGTAGATGGCTCTGCGAAGCTCGCCGGCCACCTGCTGGTACAGCGTCGACCGTGCCAAATCTCACCTACGGTTCGTCCTTTTGTACCTACGAATCTAGACGATCTCGATCTGACAGCAAACAACCCCTTGACCACGGCGTCGCGACCACGCATTATCCAAACGTTGGTACAAATCCATCAAAGGGTCGGCGAGGGGGTGAGGGCCGGTGCTGGCGGTACGAGCGGGTACGCCTTATCTGCCCTGGCACGATCCACGCGAGGCAACGCGTTTGCTGCGCTACGCGTTGCACCGTGAGGGCTTCACTCACACGTACCAGAGCAGCGGAAACGGCATGTCAGTGCTGTCTGTGACCACCGAGCTCACCGTCTGGTGCCGCAAGGGCTGCTTCATCTGGAAAGAGGACGGCTTCACCGTCACCCACTCCGCCGCCGACCCCGTCGGCGCCGCACGGCTGATCACGCGCCACTTCCGCAGGCCGGCCGACGAGGAGTCCCCCGACACCCGGGAGCACGACTCCGCCGACCGGCCTCCCACAGACTCCGTGCGGTAAACGACCGCCAGGACCCCAACCCTCGCCGGGGTCCTGGCAGTCGCGCCGGGGCGGACGTGTCCTGGCGGGTCCCCCACGCCCGCCAGGACACGTTTCCGTTTCTCCCGCCCATCGCGTCGCCGGGGGCCCACTGGGCGGTAATCGGCCTGTTCTCCTGCAAAACAGCCTGAGATACGCTGCGTGCGCCGGGACGGATGCGACACCTGGGGGCGCGCATGCCGATGACCACCGGCTCCGGCCGTGGCCGGGGCGCGGGCACCCGGAACGGCCTCGATGCCGGGACTCCCGGCCCGGCCGGTGGGGCACTTTCGGCCCACCGCCGTCACGACGATGGGGGAGCCGGTTGACCTGCGCCGATGAATACCGTCCGGCCTCACCACCGACCGACGGGCGCCACTTCCGCAACGTGCTGGGACGCTTCGCCACCGGTGTGGTCGCCATCACGGCGATCGACCCGTCCACCGGCGAGCCGTGCGGTCTGGCGGCCAACTCCTTCACCTCGGTCTCCCTGCGCCCCCCGCTGGTCGCGTTCTGCGTCGCGCACACCAGCACCACGTGGCCGCGCCTGCGGACCGCCGCGCGGCTGTGCGTGAGCGTGCTGTCCGAGCGGCACGAGAAGGTCTGCGAGCAGCTCGCGGCCAAGGGCTGGGACAAGTTCGCCGGCCTGCGCTGGTCGCCCTCCCCCGGCGGCTCGCCGGTGATCGACGGCTCGCTGGCGTGGATCGACTGCGCCGTGGAGGCCGAGCACGTGGCGGGCGACCACGTCATCGTCGTGGCCCGCGTGCTGGACCTCGACACGCACGTCGACCACGCTCCGCTGGTGTTCTTCCGCGGCACCTACGGCCGGTTCGAGAAGTGACGGTCATCGGCCGGCCCGCCCGAGGTCACGGCCGGGCCATGCGAACCGACCGGTCGGTATGGACGGGCGCCGGGACGTGCGGCATCATCGGTTGGCATGTCACTGTTCTCTGTTGAAGGCAAGACGGTCGTCGTCACGGGCGGTTCCCGGGGCATCGGCAGGATGATCGCCTCGGGGTTCGCGGCGGCGGGCGCGACGGTCTACATCTCCTCGCGCAAGGCCGCCGAGGTGGAGAAGACCGGCGCCGAGCTGGGCTGCGTCGCCGTGCCGGCCGACCTGTCCACCCCCGAGGGCGTCGAGACCCTGGTGTCGGCCGTCGCCGAGCGGGAGGACCGGCTGGACGTGCTGGTCAACAACGCGGGCGCCACCTGGGGCGCGCCGCTGGAGGAGTACCCCGGGCACGCCTTCGACAAGCTGTGGGGCATCAACGTCAAGGGCGTGTTCTTGCTGACGCAGCGGTTCCTGCCGCTGCTGCGCGCGGCCGCCTCGCCCGACGACCCCGCCCGCGTCGTCAACATCGGCTCGGTGGACGGCATCCGAACGCCGACGGTGGAGAACTACGCCTACTCGGCGGCCAAGGCCGGCGTCCACATGCTCACCAAGCATCTGGCCAAGACGCTCGCCCGCGAGTCGATCACGGTCAACGCCATCGCCCCCGGGCCGTTCGAGTCGAAGATGATGGCCTACGCGCTGGACGACCCGGCCATGCGCGGACTGGTCGAGTCGCAGGTGCCGCTCGGCCGCATCGGGCGGCCCGACGACATGGCGGGGGCCGCCATCTTCCTCTCCTCGCGCGCCGGCGCCTACCTCACCGGGGCCGTCATCCCGGTGGACGGCGGCATCACCGCCGGCTGACCGCCGAGGCTGTGCGGCGCCGGGTCCCCGCCCGCCCAACGTAAGCGACAAACCGTCACAACCGCCCCACAAGTAACACAGAGGTAAAGAAACTCCCTTGTCAGTGACAATCACCGGTGACACGGTGATCACATGCTCATGCGTCACAAGGTGGTCGCACCCGCCGTCCTGGCACTCGCGATCGCCGTCCCCGCCGGGGTGGCCAACGCCGCCCCCACCCCCGCACCCGCTACCGCCGCCGGCACGTGTGACCCCACGCGGACCCCGGCGGCCTACCTCGGCAAGGTCCCGACCCCCAGGAGCGTCCTCGGCTTCGACCTCGGCGAGCGGGAGGTCACCTCGGCCGAGTCCGACACCCTCGTGGACCGGATCGACCGGTCGAGCGACCGCGTCGTCTCGGGCACCCTCGCCACCACGGCGCAGGGCCGCCCGCTGAAGTACGCCATCGTCGGCAAGCCCTCCAACGTCACCAGGGCCGGCCTGGCCGCGACCGAGCTGGCCGTCAAGGCGCTGCGCAGCCCCCTCACCCCCTCGGTGCTCGTCCGGGAGCTCGCCAAGCGGACGCCGGCCATCCTGTGGGTCACCGGCAACGTGCACGGCAACGAGGAGAGCGGCGCGGACGCCGCCCTGAAGACGCTGTACGACCTGGCCGACCGGGACGACTGCGCGGCCAGGCGCATCCTGGACAAGGCGACCGTGGTCGTGCTCCCCGTGCAGAACCCGGACGGCCGCGAGGCCGACAACCGGCGCAACGCGTACGGGTTCGACATGAACCGCGACTGGTTCGCCCGGACGCAACCGGAGACCGACGGCAAACTGGAGATGCTCCGCAAGTACCCGCCGCAGGTCTACATCGACGCGCACGAGCAGGGCGGCACGGCATACTTCTTCCCGCCGAACGCCGACCCGATCTACCACGACATCGCCGAGCCGGCCTACCGGTGGATCAGCGAGCTCTACGGCCAGGCGATGATCGACGAGTTCACCCGGCGCGGCATCCCCTTCACCAACAGGGACGTCTACGACCTGTTCTACATGGGGTACGGCGACACGGTGCCGACCACCGGCTTCAACGCGGCGGGGATGACGTTCGAGAAGGGCGGCAGCTCCCCGATCCCCACCCGGACCGCCGAGCAGTTCCTCACCCAGTGGGTCACGCTGTCCACCGCCGCGGCGAACAAGGACGCGATCCTGACCACGTGGCACGGCATGTTCACCGAGGCGCTCAAGCAGGGCCTGGCGGGCGAGCTGGAGCCGAACCAGGTGTACAACCCGGGCAACGAGGTCCTCACCCAGGTTCCCGACCGGCCCGTCCGGCACTACTTCCTGCGCGCCGACGACCCGGCGAAGAAGGCGGCCGTGCAGTCGATCGTGCGCCGCCTGCAGCGCATGGACGTCCAGGTGTTCACGCTGGCCAAGTCGCTCACCGTCTCGGACTTCAAGGAGTACGGCAGGGCCCCCTCCCGCACGACGCTGCCCGAGGGCACGTACTGGATCCCGATGGCCCAGGGTCAGAAGCACTGGATCCAGGCCATGCTGAACGAGGACGCCTACACACCGTTCCCCTACTTCTACGACGTCACGGCGTGGAGCCTGCCGCTGCTGGCCAACGTGCGGGGCGGCTCCTCCGGCAGCGTGCTGCTGCCGCGGGCCACGCCCGCCAAGGCCGTCCCCGCGGTGGTGTCGCCGCCCGCTCCCGCCGGGAAGCCGAAGATCGGCGTGCTGCAGCTCTCGGCGACCTCCACCGCCGCGGTGGAGTCGACCGGCTGGCTGCGCCACCGCCTCGACCGCGACTGGAAGCTGCCCTTCACCCTGCTCAGCCCGGCCGACGTGGCCGCCGGGAAGCTCGCCGGCCTCGACGTCGTCCTGGCCCCGGCCGGGCCCGCGTCCACCGCCGACGCCGCGCTCGGCGACGCCGGTCGCGAGGCGCTGCGCGCCTGGGTCGGCGGCGGCGGCCGGTACGTCGGCTGGAGCGGCGGCGCGCAGCTCGCGTCGCTGGCCGGGATCAGCACGGCCACCTTCACCGACCCGACCTCCGACGTGCCCGGCTCGCTCTTCCGCGTGAACGTCGCGGGCGGCCCCCTGGCGGCCGGCGTCGGCTCCACCGCCTGGCAGTTCTACTCCTACGACCCGCTGATGCGCGCCTCGAACCCGTCCCACGTGGTCGCCTCGTACCCGGCCGCGGGCTCCGCCGACTGGTTCGTCTCCGGCTTCCAGATCGGCGCAGAGGAGCTGGGCGGCACGGCGGCGGCGCTGTCGGAGCCGGTCGGCCGGGGCCACACGGTGCTGTTCGCCGCCGAGCCCAACTTCCGCGCCTTCACCGACGGCACCGCCCGCCTGCTCGCCAACGCCATCACCGCCCCCCTGCCCGCCGACGCCGGCGCCCGCGCCCGCGCCGTCACCCCCCGGGCCGCGCCCGCCCTCGTCTCCGACCAGGAGACCCCCATCCGCGTCACCGTCAAGCAGGCCGACAAGCCCGCGGTCGCCGCCGCCCTGACGTCCTTCGGCGCCAGGTGGACCGAACAGCCCGCCCCCGGCGGCGCCGTCAGGTTCGTCGTGGCCAACCCCGAGGGCCTCTCCCTCCACGAACACCCCTGGGCCGCCCGGCTCCCCGCCACTCTCAAGACCGCCCGAGTGACCCCCCTGGCCGTCGTCCTCCCCTGACCCCCATCCCCCGGCCCGTTCCCTCCCGCGAGAGAGGGGACGGGCCGCCGCACGAGAGGATGTCGTCGGCGGTGGTCGACGCTCTCGTCGGCGCCCCCGCCGACCCACGCCTCACTCGGCGCTCCGCTCGTCACCGCGGACGCCGAGATGGAGACGGCCGTGAAGCTGGGCGTCGACGTGCGCGTCATACGCGGCTCCTGAGGTCCTCTCCTCGTGCCCGCGCCCGCCCTTGGGTTTCGCGGGGTCAGAGGAGGTTCAGCAGGGCGGTCGTCAGGCGTTCGGGGGTGCCGGGGGCCTCGCTGAGGTAGAGGTAGGGCTCCACGAGTTCCAGCTCTATGAGGGCGGGGGTGGCGTCGGGGAGCCTGACCAGGTCGACGCGGGCGTAGAGGAGGGTCTCGGGGACTTCGGCCAGCACGCGTTCGGCCAGGGCGAGCTGGTCGGGGGCCGGGTCGCGCGCGAGCGTGGCGACGTGGTTGCCGGCGGGGCGGTTCGGGCCGGTGGCCAGCATGGCGTTGCGGCGGCGGGCGTGGCTGAAACGGCCGCCGAGGTAGATGAGCGAGGTCTCGCCCTCGTCCTCGACCATGGTCAGGTAGGGCTGGATCATCGCGGTGAGCCCCCCGGCGGTGATCCGCGCGGCGTGCTCCCGCGCGACGGCCTGGTCGGTGGTGCGGATCGTCGACCGCGCCCCCGACGAGACGCTCGGCTTGACGACGTACTCCTTCCACTCGCCGTCCCAGTCGGGCAGCGTCACCGGCTCGCCGGGCGCGACCCAGTGCGTCGGCACGACCGGCACGCCGAGGTCGCGCAGGTAGACCTTGTCGGTGTTGCGCTCGATCACCCCGGCGGGGTTCAGCAGCCGCGTCTCCCCCGCGGCCCGGTGGGCCCACTCCACGAAGGCGTCCCGCCGCGTGATGTAGTCCCAGGTGGACCGCACCACCGCGGCGTCGAAGTCCGCCCACCGCACGTCCGGCCGGTCCCAGTGCACCGCCCGCCCCTCGATCCCCGCGCGCTCCCACACCGCCAGCAGCACGTCCCTGTCGTCATCTGGACCGTCATACGTGACATAAGCGATCTTCACGACACTCCCCCGGGGATCAAGCGACCAGTACCGTCAGCATCGTACGGACATGTCCGGCCCCCCGGCCGGGCGGTCGTCCCGGGAGACGCGGGCGTGTCGCCGGCCCGGCCGCTCACGGCCCGGGCGGGGTGACGGGCGTTCCTGGCGCAGGTCAAGGCCTGGACGGCCGCACCTAATGCGACGCCGCCCCCTGTCGGGGAGGGTTCTTCGGAGGCGCCCGTGGCGGGTAGACACCTGGTGACGGGGGGAAGTCATGAAGAACATCGTCATGGTCGTCGCGCTCGCCACAGTCGCGGTCTTCGGGACTATCGCGGCCGGATTGCCCACGGACGGCACCGGGAAGCAACCGGTCAGTCCCGAGCAGTACCGGATACTGACGCAGCAGTGCCGGTACGCCAACACGGTCCAGGCCCGCCGGGAATGCCGGATCGACGTGTCGAAGAGGTATGAGGTCGGCAACGCCCCGGCCAAGCTTGACTGCCGCACGTACTCCAGCGTGACGGTCTGCGGCCGGCTCACGCTGAGCGCGGGCGAGCAGCGCTGCGTCACGCAGTCGGTCGAGAGCGGGCTCTCCCCGCGCCGCGCCGAGGTGGAATGTTACGCCTTCGCCTGAGCGCCCGGCCACGCCTCCTGTCGAGCCGGGCGCACGGGTGTGGCGGACACCCCGGGCGGGGCGCTCAGCGCGCCCGCCCACACGACTGTGCGGCCCCGCCGCCCGCGCACATCCCAGCGGCTGTGAGCACACCCCCGCGGACGACGGCCCCGTCCACCGGCGGCCGCGACCCCTGTACGGCCCCGCCGCCCGCGCCCCAGCGGCTGTGACCGCAGCATCCCGGCGGACCCACCCCGGAGGCCGGTGACCCCCGAAACGAAGGCCTCCCGGCCGAGCGGCGAAGTCGCCCGCCGATGCGTCGGGTCACGCGTCCCGGTGGACCCCCTCGACCGCGTCGAGTCTGCCGGTGAGGGCTTCGGCGGCCGCCTGGCCGCTGACGCGAGCGGCGCCGTGGGTGGCGATGTGGACGGCGCCGAGGTCGGTGCGGCCGGGCAGTCCCATCTCGACCACGATGGCGTCCGGGCGGGCCTCAAGCAGGCGGGCGAGCGCGGCCGCCTGCCACGGGTGACGGTGGGCGTCGCGGACGACCACCACCAGGGGGCGGCCGGCGGCGGGATGCAGGACCGCGCCGTTGTGGTGGGCGGTGGCCGTCCAGCTCTGCTCGTCGAAGCGGGCGACGGTGGTCCCCGGGAGCAGCTCGACGAGCGGGCGGGAGATGCCCCAGGGAGTGTTCTTGTCGATCGCCAGGTTCATCGGCGGGGACAGCTCGACCACGTGGGGAGCGCTGGTGAGCGGCAGCGGCGCGCCCCCTTCCGGACCGTTGATCCGGATGGCGCGGCGCGCGGCGGCGAGCCCGGCCGGCGCTCCTGCGGGCGCGCCGTCGACGGCCCCGGCGGGGCGGAGGGCGCCGGACCACGCCGTCAGGGCCGAGACACGCTCGGCCGCCTCGGCGAGGCGGTCCTCCGGCAGGCGGCCCTCGGCGACGGCGTCGGCGACGGCCTCGCGGATCGTCACCACCACGGCGTCGTCGGCGTTCTCGCCCCCCACGCAGACCAGGTCGGCGCCGGCGGCGACGGCCATGGCGCTCGCGCCGCCGATGCCGTAACGCCCCGCGACGGCCGCCATCTCGATGGCGTCGGTGATGATCACCCCCTGGAAGCCCAGCTCGTTCCTGAGCAGGCCGGTGAGGACGCGGTGACTCAGCGTCGCGGGCAGCTCGGGGTCGCAGGCCAGGGTGAGCAGGTGACCGGTCATGATCATGCGGACGCCCTCGGCGATCGCCGCCTTGAAGGGGAGCAGCTCGACCTCGTGCAGCCGCTCTCCGGTCGCGGTGATCGCCGGCAGGCCGTGGTGGGAGTCGACCGCGGTGTCCCCGTGCCCGGGGAAGTGCTTGGCGCAGGCCGCGACGCCCGCCGCCTGGAGCCCCCGTATCCAGGCGGCGGTATGCCGGGCCACCAGCGCGGGGTCGGCGCCGAACGAGCGAAGGCCGATCACCGGGTTGGCGAAGTTGGAGTTGACGTCCGCCGACGGGGCGAAGTCGACGTTCACGCCCGCGGCGGCCAGGTCGTCCCCCAGCCCGCGGGCGATCTCCTCGGTCAGTGCGACGTCGTCCACCACGCCCAGGGCGTAGTTGCCGGGGCGCGAGCTGCCGTCGCGCACCTCCAGCCGGGTGACGTCGCCGGTCTCCTCGTCGATGCCGATGACCGCGTCGGGCCGTTCGGCGCGCAGCGCGGCCGTCAGCTCGGCGAGCTGCGCGAGGTCCACGACGTTGCGGGAGAACAGGACGACGCCCGGAAGCCCTTCACCCAGCCTGCGGCGCAGCCAGTCGGGCGGCGTCCTCCCCTCGAATCCGGGAAGCAGCACCGAATCGGCTAGACGCAGGAGCTCGGGACTGCGCTTCATCACTCTCCTCGCCTGGCGGCCCGCGCCCGCGTGCGTGCCGGCGGGTCGCGCCGGGGCCGCGGGACGGAGCGGATGGGGGCACACCGCGGACCCGGGCACCCTCGGACAACCCGTTAATCTAATAGGAAACTTTCCTATTATCCATACCACTTCACCATGGGTTTCGCGGCGATCAGACTCGCTCGACGACGATGACGCCCGCCTGCCCGCCTTCCTCGGCCATCGTCTGGAGACCGTAGCGGCCGCCGGTGCGCTCAAGCTCGTGCAGCAGCGTCGTCATCAGCCGCGCGCCCGCGGCGCCGGACGGGTGGCCGAGGGCGAGCGCCCCGCCGTTGGGGTTGACGCGGGCGGGGTCGGCGCCGGTCTCGCGCAGCCACGCCGGCACGACGCTCGCGTAGGGCTCGTCGGCCTCCACGACGTCGAAGTCGGTGATCTTCATTCCGGCCCGGCGCAGGGCGTGCGCGGTGGCGGGGATCGGCGCGGAGAGCATCGACGCGGGATCGGCGCCCCGGGACGACGTGTGGCGGATCCGGGCGCGCGGCGTCAGCCCGTGCGCCCGCACGGCCTCCTGCGAGGCGACCAGCAGCGCGGCGGCGCCGTCCGCGAGCGGCGAGCACAGGGCCGCGGTCAGCCTGCCGCCGGCCGGCGGCTCCAGGGCCGCCATCGCGCCGGGCGTGACGGCGCGGCCCGGGCCCTCGTCCACGAGCAGCCCCGCGTAGGGGGCGATCTCGCGCTCGAAGCGGCCCTCCTCGACGGCGGCCAGGGCCCGCCGGCGGGACTGCGAGGCGAACTCCTCCATCACCTCCCGCGTGAGGTCCCACCTGGCGGCCATCGTCTCGGCGCCGCGCAGCGGGGTCACCTCCCGGCCGCCGAACCGGGCGCGCCAGCCCCTGGACCCCTCCGGCGCGGCCGTCCCGCCGGCCGGCCCGGGTCCGCCGGCGCGGTGCACGCCGGCGGCGACGACCAGGTCGGCGCTCCCGGCGCGGACGGCCAGGGCGGCGAGGTGCACGGCGTGCTGCGAGGACCCGGCCCCCCGGCCGACGGTGGTGCCGGGCACGGCCTCGGGCAGGCCTGCGGCGAGCCAGCAGGCGCGGGCGGGGTTGGCCGCCCCCGGGCCGATCGCGTCCACCTGACCGAGCACGACCTCGTCGACCGCGCCCGGGTCGGCACCGGTACGATCCAGGAGCGCGCGGATGGTATGCGCAGCCAGGTCGACGGGGTGGGCCCCGGCCAGGCCGCCGCCCGGGAGCCCCACGGGGGTCCGCACGGCGCCGACGATGTACGCCTCGTTCATGTGCGAGCGGTCCTCCGGTCCCGGCCGCGGCGCGGGGGCGGCGCCGAATCGGTCCAGGTCAGGGTAGCAAGCGCTTGGTCGATCACGGCAGGCCGGGTGAGCAGGCGACTCGCCTCCCGCATCGGGCGAACAAGCGATTGCGCGTAGGCCCATAATGGAGGACGTGAACACGCCGAAGAACTCCGGAGCGCAGGCGGTCGCGGGAGCGACCGGCGGGGGCGCGGCCCGGGGAGGGGCGCCGGGCAGGCGCCAGGGCGGCACGCGACGCGCCGGGGGGAGCACCGCCTCCGAGCGCCGCGACCATCTCGTCAAACTCGCCGCCGAGCTCTTCGCCCGCAAGGGGTTCCAGGCCACCACCGTGCGCGAGATCGCCGACGAGGCGGGCATCCTGTCGGGAAGCCTCTACCACCACTTCGACTCCAAGGAGACGATCGTCGACGAGGTCCTGTCGACCTTCCTCGCCGACCTCATCGGGCGCTACCGCGCGGCACTCGACCACGGCGGCGACGCCCGCGCCGTCCTGTCCGAGATGGTGCGCATCGGCTTCGGCACCCTCGACCCGCACCGCGCCGCGATCACCGTCATGCAGAACGACTGGAACTACCTCAGGTCGCTGCCCGGCGACCGCTTCGACTACCTCATCAAGGCCGAGGACGAGGTCGAGCGCATGTGGGTGGAGCAGATCAAGCGCGGCCAGGCCGAGGGGTCCTTCCGCGCCGACGTCGACCCCAAGCTCACCTACCGCATGATCCGCGACACCATCTGGGTCGCCGTGCGGTGGTTCCGCCCCGGCGGCCGCCTGAACACCGTCGGCCTGGCCGAGCACTACATCACCGTGCTGTTCGACGGTCTGGCCACGGGCGACCGCACCAGCCAGCGGGCATGACCCCGCTCCACAAGGCCGTGCGGCTGGCCCTCACCGAGGTCGCCGACCCCGCCAAGGCTCCGCTGATGCAGGCGTACATGAAGTCCGAGATGCCCTTCCTGGGGGTCCAGACCGTGCCGCGCCGGGCGGCGCTGCGCCGGGTCTTCGCCGAGCAGCGCCTCGAGAGCGCGCCCGAGTGGCGCAGGGCCGTCCTGGCCCTGTGGCGCGACGCCGAGTACCGCGAGGAGCGTTACGCGGCCGTCGAGCTGACCGCCTCGCGCCACTACAAGAGCTTCCAGACGCTGTACACCGTGCCGATGTACGAGGAGATGATCGTCACCGGCGCCTGGTGGGACTACGTGGACGAGCTGGCGATCCGGCGCGTCGGGGCGCTGCTGGCGGCCTACCCCGACACCATGCGCCCCCTGATGCTCGAGTGGGCGCGCGACGACGACCTGTGGCGCCGCCGCACGGCGATCCTGTGCCAGAACTCCTTCAAGCGGCGCACCGACGCCGGCCTGCTGTACGCCTGCATCGAGCCGAGCCTGTCCGACAACGCCTTCTTCGCCCGCAAGGCGATCGGCTGGGCGCTGCGCGAGTACGCCAAGACCGACCCCCACGAGGTCGTCCGCTACGTGCGGCACAAGGGCCTGACCGGCCTCAGCCGCCGCGAGGCCCTGAAGAACCTGCCGTCCGTCTAGAGCCGCGTGGCGGCGCATACCTCCGACGTCTGCGGGGGTGTTCGCCGTACGGCGACGGGGCCCGGCGAGCTGAGCTGCGCCTTCGCGACTCCAAGTGGCGCGGCTGCGGCGCCGCGAAGACAGAAGATCTGACGAGATATCGCCACATGATCAACAGGGCAGGACCTGTCGGCTATATTCGCATCCAGAGGGGTCGTAGAGCGGAGACGTCCAGACGGCGAGGCAGGCACCTATGAGCGAGCAGGAGAAGGCTCCCCCGGGGATCGATCCACGGACGCCCAGCGTGGCCCGCATGTACGACTACTACTTGGGCGGCAAGGACAACTTCGCCTCCGACCGCGAGTCCGCCGAGAGGATCATCAAGATCTTCCCGCAGGCCAAGGAGGTCGCGCGCGAGAACCGCGCGTTCCTCGGCCGGGCGGTGCGGCTGCTGGCCGAGCTCGGGATCCGCCAGTTCATCGACATCGGCACCGGCCTGCCCACCCGCGAGAACGTCCACCAGGTGGCTCTGGAGACGGCTCCCGGCTCGCGCGTCGTGTACGTCGACAACGATCCCATCGTGCTGGTGCACGCCCGCGCCCTGCTCGCCGACAACCCGCGGACGATCGTCATCGACGGCGACCTGCGCGACCCGAAGGCGATCATGGAGCACCCCGAGGTGCGGGCGCACATCGACGTCGACGAGCCCTACGCCGTCATCCTGTGCGCCATCGTGCACTTCGTCGAGGACGACGACGAGGCGACGGGCATCGTCTCCTACCTGCGCGACGACATCCCGCCGGGCGGTGCGCTGGTGCTCTCGCACGGGTTCCACGGCGATCTCGGCGACAGCACGATGGCGGAGGCGCGCGAGGTGTACGCGCGCACGAAGGGCACGCTGAAGCTGCGCGACCGCACGAAGATCGGCGAGTACTTCTCGGGGCTCGACCTGGTGGAGCCGGGCCTGGTGCACGTGCAGGCGTGGCGCCCGGAATACCCGGTGACGGTCGATCCGGGGGCGTCCGGCGGGCTCGGCGGCGTCGGGCTGGTTCCCCGCCGGCCCTGACCCCCGTCTTGGATAGTGCGATTATCCAAACGGGCGGTACCATCCATCCATGCGGATCTCCCAGCTCAGCGCCGCGTCCGGGGTGCCGATCCCCACGATCAAGTACTACCTGCGCGAGGGCCTGCTCCCCCAGGGCGAGGTGACGGCCGCGACGCGCGCCGAGTACACCGAGGCGCACCTGCGCAGGCTGAGGCTGATCCGCGCCCTGCTGGAGGTCGGCCGCCTGCCCGTCGCGGCGATCGGCCAGATCATCGCGGCGGTGGAGGACGAGAGCCTTCCCGTGCACCAGATGCTGGGCACCGCCCACTACGCGCTCGCCCCGCCGGTCGAAGCCGGCCCGGACGACGACCACCGGCGGGCCCGCGAGCGCGTCGACGCCCTGGTCGCCGAGCTGGGCTGGAGCGTCCACCCCGAGGCGCCCACCCGGGACGAGCTGGCCGGCATCCTGGTGCGGCTCGACCAGCTCGGCATGCCGGCGAGCGAGGAGAGCCTGCGCGTCTACGCCTCGATCATGATGCGGCTCGTCTCCGAGCACGAGATGCACAAGATCGCGTTCGACGGCCCCCGGGAGGCCGCCGTCGAGTCGGTCGTGGTGGGCACGGTGCTGTACGGCAAGGCCTTCGACACGCTGCGGAGGCTGGCCCAGGAGTCGGAGTCGGCCCGCATCCTCGGCGCCTGAACCCCTTACGCGGCATCGGGCCGAGTCCCACGTGACCGCCCGGCCGTGGCGGCGACCCGCGGCGACCGTTCCCCCGGCCCGCGCTCGCGGGTTCAGCCGTCCAGCGGGCGGCGCAGCAGCCACAGGGCGGCGCGGCGCAGCAGCGTGCGGTGGGCGGGGCTGTCGTAGGAGCGCGTGTCGTGGCCGAGCGCGTCGTAGACGAGCCTGCCCTGCCCCGCCGGCCGCGCCCACACCAGCGGCTGCCCGAGCGAGGACGCCAGCGGCTGGACGCCCGTGAGCACGTCGAGGTCGCTGTACACCTCGTCCACCAGCTCGAAGTCCGCCAGGCCGTCCACGATCGGATGCCCGCCGTGGACCTTGACCTCGGCCGGGCCGAGCGGCGGGTGGCCGGAGACGCCCCACCTCCAGGAGGCGCCGAGCGTCCGCGCCCAGCCGTCCCAGTCGTCGAAGCAGATGGACGCGGCGTGCACGGCCAGCATCCCGCCGCCCCGGGCGAGGTGGCGCCGCAGGGTGTCACGGCCCTCCGGCGGCAGCCGGAACGGCGCGCCTCCCTCGCCCGCCGACCAGCCGCCGTCGTTCCAGCACCGCAGCGCGTTCACGGTGATCAGGTCGAACTCGGCGCCGGCGGTGAGGGCTCCGGCGATGTCCTCGGTGACGGTGGACTCCACGCCCACCTCGGACAGCACGCCGGCGAGCGCCGCGGACGTCGCGGGGAAGTCGTGCGCGACTCCCCCGGAAAGGATCAGGTTCGTCGCCACGGGGACACCTCATCACAAGCGCGCCCGTTTCCGCCACCGGACGTGCTCCATGACCGGTCGCATGGCGGATGGGCCCTCTGTGGTGCATCGTCGGCGATTGTTAGGCTCTCCGAGGCCGACCAGCGCCGCTCCTTCCCACGGAGGTCTCCATGACGGCTCAGGGTGTGTGCGACCCCCGGTTCACCCGGGTCCGCGAGGTGTTCGAGGGCCATTTCGCCCAGGGCCTGGAGCTCGGCGCGGCGTTCACCGTCCACCTCGACGGCGAGCCGGTCGTGGACCTGTGGGACGGCGTGGCCGACCGGCACACCGGGCGCCCCTGGGAGCGCGACACCCCCGCCCTCGCCTACTCCTGCACCAAGGCCGTGACCGCGACCGCGCTGCTCCTGCAGGCCGAGCGGGGACTGGTCGACGTCGGCGCGCCGGTCGCCGAGGTGTGGCCGGAGTTCGCCGCGCGCGGCAAGGAGCGGGTCACCGTCGAGCACCTGCTCACCCACCAGGCCGGGCTGCCGGTCATGGAGCAGGAGATCCCGCTGGAGGAGTTCGAGGACCAGCCCGCCATGGCCGACCGGCTCGCCCGGCAGGAGCCGCTCTGGGAGCCCGGCACCGCGCACGGCTACCACGCGCTCACCTACGGGTTCCTGGTGGGCGAGGTGATCCGCCGGGTCACCGGCAAGACCGCCGGCGAGGTCGTCGCGCGGGAGATCGCCGGGCCGCTCGGGCTGGAGCTGTGGCTCGGGGCCCCTGGCGACGTCGCCGCCCGCGCCGCACGCCTGTCCGCCGGAGAGCGTGCCGTCCCGGCGAAGGACGCCCCGCCGGGAGGCGGCACCACCGGCCAAGGGCCGATGCCCGCGCCCGCCGAGGAGATGGCCGGCGACCCGGTGTACGAGGCGTTCATGGCCTCGCAGGACAAGAACAGCCTGATGAACAGGGCCCTGGGCAACCCCAACCCCAACCGGCTGAAGGGCGGGGCCAACCATCCGGTGATCATGAGGGCCGGCTGGCCGGCCATGGGCGTCGTCACGACGGCGCGCGGGCTGGCCGGTTTCTACAGCGCCCTGATCGCGGGGCGGATCCTCAAGCCCGAGACGCTCCAGGACGCCACCCGCCGCCGGGTGCGGGGGCCCGACAGGGTGCTCATCCTGGACAGCTCCTTCGGGCTGGGCTACATGCGACCGGCCCTGACCTTCCTCACCCCCGCGAAGGGCGCCGAGACGGCGTTCGGCCACACCGGTCTGGGCGGCTTCCTCGGCCTCGGGGACCCCGCGCACGGCCTGGCCATGGGCTACACGATGAACAAGCTGGCCAACTCGCTCTCGGGCAGCATGCGTTCCTACCTGCTGGCCGAGGCCGTCTACGACTCCCTCGGCTAGCCCGTCCGACGGCCGATTATTCGCCCAAAACCGCCCACAACCTTGCCTTATGCTGAACCGGCATACTCAACGTAATCAAATCGTCACCCTAACGATCTACCATTGTCGTGACAATCGGCGTATCCGATGAGACCTTTTCTGGGGAGACGGGGACATCATCACTCCAAGGGGGCAATGATGAACGCCTGGTCCGTACCTGGTTACCGGGAAGAACGGCTGCTCGGCTCCGGCGGGAGCGGCCGGGTGATGCTGGCCACCTATGTCGCGACCGGCGCCCACGTCGCGATCAAGTACCTCAACGACGAGCTCAGAGCCGACCCCGCCTTCCTCGCCGCGTTCCGCGAAGAGGCGCGCACGATGGTGGAGCTCGGCAGCTCGGAGATCGTGCGGCTGTACGAGTACGTCGAGAGCCCGCTGGGCGCGGCGATCGTGATGGAGCTGGTCGACGGCGTCTCGCTGCGCAAGATCCTGCACGAGAACGGGACCACCAGCCCCGAGGCCGCGCTGGTCGTGCTGAAGGGCTCCCTGCTCGGCCTGTCGGCCGCGCACGGCGCGGGCATCGTCCACCGCGACTACAAGCCCGAGAACGTCCTGGTCCAGGCCGACGGAGTGAGCAAGCTCGCCGACTTCGGCATCGCCAGCCCGTCCGGCGGCCCCGGGCTGCCCTCCGGCACCCCGTCCTACATGGCGCCCGAACAGTGGAACGGCGCCCCCGCCACCCCGGCGACCGACGTCTACGCCGCCACCTGCGTCTTCTTCGAGTGCCTCACCGGGCGCAGGCCCTACCGCGGCGACCACATCGCCGCGCTGCGCCACCAGCACCAGAACGGCGAGATCCCGGCCGAGGCCGTGCCCGCCTCGGTGCGCACGCTGGTCGCGCGCGGCCTCGCCAAGAACCCGGCCGCGCGGCCCGCCAGCGCCTCCTCGTTCATCGACGAGCTGGAGACCGCCGCCCTCGCGGCCTACGGCCCCGACTGGGAGCAGCGGGGCCGCCGCCACCTGGCGGCGCTGGCCGCGCTGCTCGCGTTCGCCTTCCCCACGGCCGACCCCGCCGCGCCGCAGGCGAGCACCAGCCTGGCGCAGACCGCGCTGCGGCGCCCGCTGCGGCACGCGCGGCGCGTCGCCGCCGGCACCGGGGTGGTCGCCCTGGCCGTCATCGTGGCGGTGCTCGCCGCCAACCGCGACGACACCCCGGTGCGCGACGTCGCGCTCGACTCCTCCAAGCCGCCGGCGCAGGCCGTGGTCGACCCACCGACCGACTCCGCCACCGACCCGCTCGGCGGCGTCGACTCCCCCGAGCCCGAGCCGTCCGGCACCGATCCGGGCGTCTCGGTGACGCCGGGGCCGACGTCGTCGTCGGGCGCCGACCCGTCGGAGTCCCCCGAGCCGGGCCCGCAGACCACCCCCTCGACCACGCCCGGGGCGCCGCGGCCGACCCCCACGCCCACCCCCACCCCCACCCCGACTCCTACGCCCAGCGCGACCCCCACCCCCACCCCGACGCAGCACGGCGTCAGCGGCCTGGCCGTGGCCGGGTTCGACGGGCGCGCCGCCACCGTGCGGCTGCGCGCGTCGACCCCGCAGACCGTCACGCTGACCGTGCGGTTCGCCCAGGGCCCGTCGGCCTCCCAGCTCACCCCCGGCTCCACCAGGACGCTCGTCCTGTCGGGCGCCTCCTCCTACACCCGCGTGGTCGACGGCGGCTTCGCCGCGCCGGCGTGCGGGGTGACGGTCACCCGGCGGGCGACGGTGTCCACCACTCCGGCGGCCGCGGACGGCGCGGTCAGCCGCACCACCACCGTGACCGGCGCGCCGTGCCCGCCGCCGCCGGTGGAGAACGTCTCGGTCGGGTGGAACGGCCGCGCCGCCCAGATCGCCGTGCGCGCCGGCGGCACCGGCGAGGTCAAGCTCGCCGCCGAGTTCACCCGCAGGCAGGGCGAGGGCGCCGCCAGGGTCGTCGACCGGGCGAGCCGCACCCTCAAGGGCCGGACGTCCTACGACGTCTCCCTGCGGGGAGACCTCGGCGAGGTCGGCTGCGGCGCCGTGGCCTTCTTCGGCGTCCGCGTGACCACCGACCGCCCCGCCGCCAACGGCACGCAGTTCAAGGAGACCAGGGTGGCCGGGCCCAGGTGCGCGCCGCCGCGGGTCTCGATCGCCTCCTGGAACGGCAACGCGCTGACCGTGCGGGTCACCAGCTCCACGCCCGACCCGGTGTCGCTGACGGCGCTGTTCCGGCAGACCGTCACCGTGGGCGAGCGGACGATCAGCGACTCGGCCGAGCGGCAGGCCACCCTGTCGGGCGAGTCGGCCTACACCCGCGAGTTCTCCGTCCAGTTCGCCACCCCCAAGTGCGGATACGTGGACACCAGGACGGTCTCGGTGACGGCCTCCGCAGACGCCGGCACCGCCACCGACACCGCCAGGGTCGTCCGAGAGGGAGAGCCCTGCGCCGAGCCCACGCCCGAGCCGACCCCGGAGCCCTCAGAACCGCCCACCCGGGAGCCCACCAAGGAGCCGACACGCACCCAGACCCCGCGCGGCGGCGGCTCGCTGCTCTTCTGACCCGCCTCGGGCCCCCCGCGCCGCCCGGGCGGGGCGGCCCCTACCCGGCCGCCGTGACCTTGTGCGGCGGCCGGGCCCTCGCGTTAGCTGGACGGGCGGCCGGTTGATCCGCCCCCCGGGTGGACACCGTCGCGAGCGACGACGACACCCTCGATGGAGGCCAGCGTGAGCGCGCACGTCCAGAAGCTCGGCAACGTCCTGATCCCGGTCGGCGACATGGACGAGGCCATCGCGTTCTACGCCGAGACGCTCGGCCTGGCCGTGAAGTTCAGGGACGGCGACCGCTACGCCGCGCTGGACGGCGGCGGCACCACGGTGGCCCTGGTCGCCGAGGCCGAGCAGGTCGCCGGCGCGGTGACCGCCCCCTCCTACAAGGTCGGCGACATGACGAGCGCCCTGGCCGACCTCACGGCCGCGGGCGCCGAGGTGGTGAGCGGCCCCGAGGACGGCCCGCACGAGGTCCGCACCGTTTTGCGCGACCCCTCGGGCAACGTCCTGGTCCTCTACGCCCCCCTGTAAACCCGCGCCGGCCGTTACTGTGCCGGTCGTGAGTTCACGGCCGGCCGCGGCCCGCTCACCGGAGCCGGGCACTGCGCCGGCTCCCGGTTCAGCGCGTACGCGAACCAGATCCTCTTGCCCTCGCCGGGCGGCACGGGCGCGACGCCCCACCGGTCGGTGAGGGCTTCGACGATCCGCAGGCCGCGCCCGTGCTCCAGTTCGGTGCCCGCCGCGCGCAGCCGCGGCCAGCCGGGGCCGCGGTCGGTGACCGACCCGGTCAGCGTGTCGCCGTCCACGCCGAGCACCAGGTGGATGGGCGGGCCGCCGTGCAGCAGGGCGTTGGCGAGCAGTTCGGTGACGACCAGGAGCATGTCGTCGGTCAGCTCGCGCAGCCCCCATTCGGCGAGCGTGTCCCGGACCACCGCGCGGCACGCGGCCGTGACGCTCGGGTCTGCGGGTAGTTCCCAGCGGGCCTCGCGGCGGCGGGACGGCATGCTGTTCATCCAGATCTCGGGCCTTTCACGCGTCAGGCGCACCGGCCTCGCGACGGCCCCCGTACCGGTCGCGACGACATGGTGACGGGGCGGACCTCCACTTTCCGCCGGGCGGCGGGCGTGCCAACAGGCGGCTGCGACGGGTACATCTGTCGGCCCCGGCGCCGGATGCGCGCTCCCCGCTTCCGGGCCGGCAGAAACCGGTGGTCGCGCCGCCGATTAACGGCAACCGTGCGTAGCCAAACCCCGGCCTTGGCTACTGTCGGTGTCGGCGATACGCATCCACGGGGGTCGGAGGGTACGCGATGCCACGTAAGCCACGCAGCCTGAAAGAGGAGATGGACCGCCTGACCGCGGAATTGCGCGAACGCGGGGCCACCTGGCCGGAGATCGCCGCCGAGTACCGGCGGCGTTACCGGCTCAACTCCCGGCAGGCGTTCCGCGAGGCGCACCGCCACACCCAGGAGCGGGTCGTCGAGGAGTGGAAACGGCTGTGGCCGTCCGAGCCGTTCAGCGTGCGCAAGCTGGGCTCGTGGGAGGCGTGGCCGGCGCTCACCGGCAACGAGCCGCCGCTCGCCGGCCTCAACCGGCTCGCCCGCATCTACCGCTGCCGGGCGGGCGATCTCATCGACGGGGAGGACCACACGGGCGGCGACCAGAACACGCCCGCGGTCCGCGCCCGGAACGTCCCGACATTACATCTCACCGCAAATCTCAAGTTCAGTGACATTAAGGGCCTTCTTGCCAATGAACCGCTCCACCAGCCGATGCCCCCGGGGGAACAGCGTGAACGGGAGTTCGAGCAGCTCGTCCACGCCTTCACCGCTTGGGCGGCACAGATGAACCGGCGTGACGCCCTCGCCCTGATCGGCGCCGCCGCCACGTCCGCCTACGCCTCACCGCTGCTCGACCGCTTCGACGGCGACGAGCCCCGGCGCGTGGCGCTGGCGGCGGCCGATCCCAGCAGGGTGGACGACGCGACGATCGGCCACATCGAGGCCGCGCTGCGCCACTGCATGCGCCAGGAGGACGCGCTCGGCCCGCAGGCGCTGGTGGCCACCGTGCTGGCCCAGCAGAGCCTGGTCACCTCCCTGCTGTCGTCGGGAGTGCCCGAGGGCGCGCGGTCCAAGCTGCTCTCACTGCTGGCCGACATCCGCCGGTGCACCGCCTGGATGCTGTTCAACCTCAACGACTTCAAGGGCGCCGACTACTACTACTCCCAGGCCCGAAAGGCCGCCCACCAGGCCGCCGACGACGCCATGTGCAGCATGGTCCTGGCCAACTGGAGCCAGCTCGCCACCTGGCGGGGCGACCCCCGCCTCGGCGTGGAGCACGCGCTCGGCGCGCTCGCCTGGAGCCGGCGGGCCGGCAGCAAGATGCTCACCGCGTACGCCTGCGACGTCGGCGCCCGCGCCTACGCGGCCGTGGTCAGGCGCTCGGCCAAGGGCGAGCGGCGCGAGGACCACGCGCGCTGCCACCGGTCCATGGAGCAGGCGCGGCGCGAGCTGCACGGGGCGGGGCAGGACGACCCCGGCGCCCGGCTGGTGCACTTCTACGGCGAGGGCCAGTATCTGTCCACCCGCACGGGCTGCCTGCTCGACACCGGCGACGCGGCGCAGGCCCTGGAGGTCGCCGCCGTCGCGGCGGCGGGCATCGACCCGGCGTTCGTCCGCAACGTGGCCTACATCCGGCTGAAGACCGCCCAGGCCCACCTGCGGCTGCGCCACATCGACGAGGCGTGCGAGCAGCTCGGCGACGCCGCGCGCCTGGCGGGCCGCAACACCTCGCCCCGGCTGGTCCGCTCGGTCGTCGAGACGCGCGAGAAGCTCAGCCCGTGGCAGCGCACCCGGAGCGTCACCGACCTCGACGAGCGCCTGCACGCCGCCCGCCTGACCGCCTGACCGCCCGGCGCGGCCGGCCGGGGCCGACCGGCCCGCACCCGGGAGGGCCGGCGGGGTCAGGGCCAGGCCGGCAGGGCGTCGCCGGAGGGCGCGGGGCCGGGCCGGTGCCTGCCGCGCGGCGGGAGGCGCGGGACGCCGGAGGGCAGGAACGCCTCCGCCCGCAGCGCCGACAACCCGATGCGCGGCAGGTCGCGGGCCGCCGGGTACACCAGGAACCTCGGCTCCCAGTACGGCCGGAACTTGGCGTTGAACCGGTACAGCGACTCGATCTGGAACCACCGCGAGAGGAACACCAGGACGCGGCGCCAGGCGCGCAGCACCGGCCCCGCGCCGAGCCGCTCCCCCCGGGCGAGCGCCGAGCGGAACATCGCGAAGTTGAGCGACACCCGGGCGATGCCCAGGGACGGCGCGGCCTGCAGGGTCCTGACGATCAGCAGCTCGTTCAGCCCGGGGTCGGCGGAGCGGTCACGGCGCATCAGGTCGAGCGACACGCCGTCCGCGCCCCAGGGCACGAAGTGCAGGACGGCCCGCAGGCCGCCCCCGGGCATCCGGTGCGCGGTGACGACCAGGCAGCGGTCGTCGGCCAGGTCGCCGACGCGCCCGAGGGCCATGGAGAAGCCGCGCTCGGTCTCGGTGCCGCGCCAGGCCTCGGCGGCGGCGCGCACGCGCCGTCGCTCCTCCTCGCCGAGGTCGCCGACGCGCCGCACGCGGCACTCGTATCCCGACCGCTCGATGCGCTTGACCATCTGGCGGACGTTGCGCATGGCGCGGCCCTCCAGGGTGAACTCCGCCACGTCGACGACGGCCTCGTCGCCGATCTCCAGCGCCGACAGGCCGGCCTCGCGCGTCCACACCACACCGCCGGTCTCCCCGCAGCCGACGACCGCGGGCACCCAGGCGTGCCGCCGGGCCTCGTCCATGAAACACCTGATCGCCGCGGGCCACGCCTCGACGTCCCCGATGGGGTCGCCGCTGGCCAGCATGACCCCGCCGACGACGCGGTAGGCGACCGCGGCCTTGCCCGACGGCGAGAACAGCACGCTCTTGTCGCGGCGCAGCGCGAAGTAGCCGAGCGAGTCCTGCCCGCCGTACCGGTCGAGCAGGTCGCGGACCCGGCGCTCGTCCCGCGGGCACAGCGCGGCGACCGGCCGTTCGGGGCGCAGCACGAGGTAGGCCGTCGTGATCGCGGTGAGCGCCCCCAGGCCGGCGAGCGCCGTGTACACGAAGTCGGCCGCGAGCGCGGAGGAGTACCGCACCTGGCCCTCGACGCCGAACAGGCCGAGCAGGACCTGCCGGAGGCGGTCCCCCGCCGGGACGCTCTCGGCGTAGCCGTGCAGGCCGACGATCACCCAGCCCACGGCCAGGTCGAGCACGGCCAGCGCGAAGAACGCCCACAGGGCTCGCCAGCGCGAACGCGGGTCGGACAGCGCCTGGAACCGGTGCCGGTTGACCAGCAGCACCACGAACAGCAGCACGCTGACGGCGCCGGCGAGGGGGTGCCGCCAGTGCAGGAGCTCGGCGAGCGCGCCGAGCGGCAGCAGCAGCATGACGGCCCGCCAGGCCCGCACCTTGCCGCGTCGCAGCGCGTGCGCGAGCATGATCAACAGCACCCCGACCAGCAGCGAGCCGGCCCTGGCCAGTGTCGTCACCGTACCGGGCAGGACGCCCGCGACCACGCCGACCAGGCCGCCGCGGAAACCGGGGATCACGCCACGCAGGATGTCGAGCAAGCCCACCAGGAGCGCGGCGTACCCGGCGGCCGCCGGCACCCAGGGCCGTGTGACACGCACGCGCGCCGGGCGCGCACCGTCGTCAGGACACACCGGAACGCGGGTCCGTGCTTTCGGCCTCTACAGCGTGAACCATCGTTAACCTGGCCTTATGTCGGTAGGGTGACTCCCTGTCACCAGATTAGAAGACGCCGGAGCGGCCGTACCACGGGGGGAGCGAGGGGTGGGACTCACAGCGACGTCGCTGGTGCTCGCCGTGGGCCTGCTCGCGGCCGGGGCGCTGGTGGCGTCGGTCTGCTGGGCGTGGCCGCGGCTGACCGCCCGCACGCTGCCGGCGATGCTGGGGCGGGTCGGCGTGCTCGCCGGCAACCAGGTGCTCACCCTGATGGTGCTGGGCCTGGTCATGAACAACTACTTCGGCTTCTACGGGAGCTGGAGCGACCTGTTCGGCACCGGGTCGCGTGAGACGATCCCCCTGCTCACCGACGCCGGCCCGGCGCCGGCGGCGCCGGGCGAGCGCGCCAGGGCGGGGGTCCGGGTGCTGGCCACCGCGCCCGTCGGGCCCGCCTCCAAGGACAAAGGGCTGCCCGCCGGGCAGATCCAGCAGGTGGTGGTGGCCGGCGCGTCCTCGGGCCTGAGCTCGCTGGCCTACGTCTACCTGCCGCCGCACTACTTCCAGAAGCAGCACGCCGAGACGCGCTTTCCGGTGATCGTCGCCCTCACCGGCTACCCGGGCGACGCCCGCAACCTGATCACGCGCATGAACATGCCCGCCGTCGCCGCCGCGGCGATCGACCGCGGTGAGATGCCGCCGACGATCCTGGTGCTGATGCGTCCCACGGTCGCCCCGCCCCGCGACACCGAGTGCATGGACGTGCCGCGCGGGCCCCAGGTCGAGACGTACTTCACCAAGGACCTCAAGGAGTCGATGGCCACGGCCTACCGTGTGGGGGCGGACGCCCCGAGCTGGGGCATCCTGGGCGGCTCGACCGGCGGGTACTGCGCGCTCAAGCTCAGCATGCGCCATCCGGAGGCCTACTCGGCCGCGGTGTCCCTGTCGGGCTACTTCAAGCCGCCGGTCGACCCCACCACTGGCGACCTGTTCGGCGGCAGCCGCAGCCTGCGGAACGAGAACGACCTGATGTGGCGCCTGGCCCACCTGCCGCCGCCGCCGGTGTCGGTGCTGGTGGCCACCAGTGAGAAGGGCGAGTCGAACTACGAGCCCACCCTGGAGTTCCTGGACGCCGTGCGCCCGCCCATGCGTGCCTCCTCGCTCATCCTGCGCAGCGGCGGGCACAACTTCACGACGTGGAGCCGCGAGCTGCCGCAGGCCCTGCCGTGGCTGGCCCAGCGCCTGAGACCGCCGGGGACGGTGCCCGAGCCCGGCTCCCCCACCGGCCCGCTCGCGACGCCGTCCGGCGACCCCCGCCCCACGCCGTCCGGCGACCCCCGCCCGACGCCGTCGGGAGACCCCGGCCGGGCCCCGTCCGGGGAGCCCGCCGACGCGCCGCGCGCCCGCCCGGAGACCTCCGGGGCACCGGCGTTCTAGACGCCTCCCGGTCTCACCCGGCGTCGCCGACGGTCCACCGGGTCGGGGTGATGAACAGGCCCGTGGCCTCCACGAGCACCCGGCCGTCGGCGGGCGCGCTGATCGTGCCCTCCACCCAGGCCTTGCGGCCTTCGGTCCTGGCCACCTTCGCCGCGGCCACCACCGGGGTCCCGTAGGGCACCGGCCGCAGGTACCTGAGGGTCAGCGTGCCGGTGACGCCTCCGTTCCCGGCGGCCGCGGCCGCGTCGCCGAGCAGATGATCCATGATCATCGCGGTCACGCCGCCGTGCACGGAGCCGGGCGGGCCCTCGTGGGTGGGGCGGAAGGTGATCTCGGCCCGCGACCCGCCGTCGGCGGGCCTGTCGATGACCAGGGGCAGCGCGTGGGGGTTGCAGCCGCCGGTGACGGCGTTTCCGAGGTGGCGGTGCCGGCCGTCGGGCAGGAACTCGTGCGGCAGCGGCGTCGCGCGCCGCCGGGCGCTCAGCCGCTCGGTGAGCGCCGCCAGCTCGGCGCCGGCCTCAGCCAGCTCCTCCTCGGCGACGTCCGTGAGCACGACGGCGTCCACCAGGTCGCGGACCCGCTGGGTGAGGACGGCCAGCGAGCCGAACCGGGCTTCGTCGTCCGCGCCTTCGAGCGGCGCGAGGTGGAGCGTCATGGGGCGAGTGTAGAACGAGGATCACCGAACCGCGCTCGGTTTGCGGGTGTTTTCGTCATGTTTGGGTAAAGAAATCCGTTTAGCGGTGTGATGCCCGCAGACGGGGTAACCCTCGCCGACCCGCTGTCCCCACGGGGTTTCCGCACGCGCCACCGCCGCTGACAGCCCCCCTGACGCCGACTTGGCACTCTGTTGACCTGGGCTTTTCCTGGCTAACCTCCTCGCCACGGAAACAGCCCTGACGCCCCCCGGCGTCAGCGGCGCTCAGCGGAAGGACCCCTCGACTTCCCATGTCGCCTGAACTCCAAAAAATGATCAAGCTGCTCAAGTCCCAGGTCGGATACTCCGAGCAAGGGGGCGGTTACACCAAGTTCGGAGCCTGGTACGGCCAGACCGTCGAGTTCGACTCGGACTACTCGGCACAACCCTGGTGCGACATGTTCCTGTCGTGGGCGGCGCACAAGCTCGGCTACGAGTCCTGGTTCGGCCAGTTCGCCTACACCGTCGACCACGCCAAGTGGTTCATCTCCCGCGACGCCTGGGGCACCGACCCCGAGCCGGGCGCGGTGGTGTTCTTCGACTGGGGAGGCGGCCACGCCGTGGACGGCATCGACCACGTCGGCATGGTGGTCTCGGTCGACGGCGACGACGTCCACACGATCGAGGGCAACGTCGACGGCCAGTACGTGCGCGAGAAGGTACGCGACGACAGCACCATCGTCGGCTACGGCTACCCCGCCGAGATCCAGGCCGCCATGGCGCCCGAGGTCGAGTTCACCGCGCCGCCCGGCACGAACGTGCTCGCCTCCAGCACCCACGTCGCCGCCTCGTCCCCCCTGGAACCGCCGGCCGGCCTGGGCGCGGGCACCCTGCTCGTCCCCGTGCTCGCCGCCGCGCTGCTCGTCGTGGTCTCCGTGAAGACCCGGCAGGCCTCCCTGCGGCTCGCGGCGGCGGTGACCCGCCGGACCGCCCCGGCGTCCCGGCCTGCGGCGCCGGCTACACCAGGCCCAGCACCCGGGCGGCGTTGTGCTTGAGGATCTTCGGGCGGACCTCCTCCTTGATCGGCAGCTTCTCGAAGTCGGCCAGCCAGCGGTCCGGCGAGATGAGCGGATAGTCGGACCCGAACAGCACCTTGTCCTGGAGCAGCGTGTTCGCGTACTGGACGAGCTGCGGCGGGAAGTACTTCGGGGACCAGCCGGACAGGTCGATGTAGACGTTCGGCTTGTGGGTGGCCACCGCCAGCGCCTCGTCCTGCCAGGGGAACGACGGGTGGGCCAGGATGATCGTCAGATCGGGGAAGTCGACGGCGACGTCGTCCACGTCCATCGGGTTGGAGAACTTCAGCCGCACCCCGCCGCCGCCGCGCACCCCGGCGCCGAGCCCGGTCTGCCCGGTGTGGAACAGCGCCGGCACACCCAGCTCCTCCAGCGCCTCGTACAGCTCGTACGCCATGCGGTCGTTGGGGTGGAACGCCTGGACGTTGGGGTGGAACTTGATCCCCCGCACACCGTGCTCCTCCACCAGGCGCCGCGCCTGCCGCACCGCCGCCCGGCCCTTCCAGGGGTCGATGCCGGCGAACGGGATCAGCACGTCGGCGTTGTCCGCGCACGCCTGGGCGATCTCCTCGTTCGGCACGGGCGGGTGCCCGGTGGCGGTCTCGGCGTCGACGGTGAACACGACCGCCGCCATGCTTCGCTCCCGGTAGAAGGCGGCCATCTCGGGCACGGTCGGCCTGCCCTTCCCGGCCAGCTTGAAGTACCGGTCGGCGCCCTCCTTCAGCGTGCCCGACAGCGACTCCGCGCCGTCCGCGGACACCTCGGCATGGGTGTGGACGTCGATCGCCACCAGGGACTCGACGTTCATCCGGACCACCTCCAACGCGCCCGCAGCCGGGCGTTCGACCGGGTTCGCCGTCGGCTCACGGCTCGCCGTGCACGGCCCGGAGCCGGGCCTTGAGCACCTTGCCGGCCGCGTTGCGCGGCAGGGCCGGGACGAACTCCACCAGTTTCGGAATCTTGTACCGCGCCAGCCGCCCGTCGAGATGCGCGAGGAGCTCGCCAGGCTCGGCCGTGGACCCGGCTGCCAGCACCACCAGAGCCTTGCCCACCTCGCCCCACTTCTCGTCCGGCACCCCGATGACCGCGCACTCGGCCACCGCCGGGTGGGAGTACAGGACGTCCTCCACCTCGGCCGGGTAGATGTTCTCACCCCCGGAAATGATCATGTCCTTGACCCGGTCCACGATGCGGACGTAGCCCTCCTCGTCGGCGACCGCGAGGTCGCCCGACCGGAACCAGCCGTCCTCCGAGACCGCCTGGGCGGTCTCCTCCCGAAGGCCCCAGTAGCCCGTCATCACGTTCGGCCCCTGCACCAGGACCTCCCCCGTCTCGCCCGGCGCGGCGTCCCGCCCGTCGGCGGTCACCAGCCGCACGTCGGAGAAGAAGCACGGGACTCCGGCCGTGCCCGCCTTGCGCACCGACTCCCCGGCGGCAAGGAACAGTGCGCCGGGTGAGGTCTCGGTCATGCCGTAGCCCTGCAGGAAGGTCAGGCCGCGGTCCTGGTAGGTGCGGATCAGCGGCTCGGGCACCGGCGCGCCGCCGCAGACCAGGTGGCGCAGGCTCGACAGGTCGGCGTTCTGCCACCGGGGCGAGCGGGCGAGGAAGCCGAACATCGCCGGCACGCCGAACATCATCGTCACCCGCTCGGACTCCACCAGGTCGAACACCGTGTCGACGTCGAAGGACGACAGCAGGATGACCCGCCCGCCCTTCAGGACGGTGGGCACCAGCGTCTGCCCGAGCGCGGCGATGTGGAACAGCGGGGCGCTCACCAGGGCCACCTCGTCGTCGGCCAGCGGCACGTCGACCAGCAGGTTGAAGGTGTTCCACGTCAGATTGGCGTGGCTGAGCACCGCGCCCTTGGGACGCCCCGTGGTGCCGGAGGTGTACATGATCAGGCACGGCTCGTCGAGGCCCACCGCCTCGTCGGCCGGGCCCGGGTCGGCGCCGGCCAGCAGCCGCTCGTAGTCCCCCGTCACCGACAGGTGGCGCGCCACCGGCAGCGCCGCCCCCGCCACCTCGTGCCCGGGGCCGCAGACCAGCACGGCCGGCGCCGCGTCGTGCAGGATGTACGCCAGCTCCGGCTCGGTGAGCCGGGTGTTGAGCGGGACGAACACCGCCCCCAACGCGCCCGCGGCGAAGAACGTCTCCACCAGCGCCGGATGGTTGGCGCCGAGGTAGGCGACGCGGTCGCCGTGCCGCGTCCCGAGGTCGCGCAGCGCCGCGGCCAGCCGGTCGACCCGCTCGCTCAGCTCGGCGTAGGTCCACTCACGGCCTTCGTGGGCCAGCGCGACGCGGCCCGGCGTCATGCGCGCCCGCCGCCGCGGCCACGATCCCAGTCCCTGGTTCCGCATGATGCTCCCTGGAGGGTCGGGTGATCTCCTCAACCTAGGCGTAGCGGGGGACGGCTGTCACCGCCCCCCGTCACCGCGGGCGCCGGCGATCTGGCCATCCGGGCCGGGCCCCGACAAGATGGGGAGACCTGGCGGACGACCGGGGAAAGCCCCGTGCCGCCGGCCGTCCGGATCCCGCCGCCGAAGGCGCGGGCGCGAATATGCTTGAACGCTGGACCGCGCTGAGAAGTGAGAGGATGACCACCCCCCCGTGGCGACCACCCCCGTCCCCTCGCGCGCGAGCCGCGCGCCCGCCTCCGGAGGCGGTGAGGCGTGGCGTACGACAGGCACCTGAGCGGCGCCGACCGGCCCGCCGTCCTACGCCGGGCGGAGTCCGTGCTGCTCAGGCCGCCGGCGACCATCCTGGTCCACGGCGAGGCGGGCATCGGCAAGACCCACATGCTCTCCGAGATGGAGGCGATGGCCCGCGCGATGGGCTACCGCGTGCTGCGCGGCCAGGCCCGCGACTTCGGCAGCGGCCTGGCCTACGCCTCGCTCGCCGACGCGCTCGGCTCGCTGGAGACCATCCCCTCCGCGCGCGAGCCGCTCAAGGAGCTGTTGGACGCCATCGACGAGGCCGCGCTGGGCGTCCCCGGCGTCGGCCCGGCGGTCCGCACCGCCAACCTGCTGGAACGGCTTCCCGGGCGCACCCTGCTCGCCATCGACGACGTGCACCTGGCCGACGCCGACACCCTCGGCGTGCTGTCGTACCTGCCGCGCCGGGTGCGCGGCCTCGCCGTGGCCGGCACGGCCAGACGCCTGCCGCCCATGGACGCCGACCTGGTCGTCCAGCTCAGCCCGCTGTCCTTCGGCGAGGTCGCCGAGCTGGTCACCACCCTGCTCGGCCGGGCCCCGAGCGAGACGATCGTCCGCCGCGTCCACGACGAGAGCCGGGGCAACCCGTGGTTCGTGCAGGAGGCGGTGCTGACCCTGGTGCAGGGCGGCGCCGTCCAGTCCGCCTACCCCGGCCCGCGCCGCGGCGCCATCCTGGGGCGACTGTTCCAGCGCGACCGCGGGGCGCGGGGCCTCGCCCGGGTGCTCGCCGCGCTGCGCCGCACCCGTCCGGCCGGCATGTCCGACCTCGAAGCACTGGCCGAGATCGCCGGGCTGCACCCGCACGACGCCGAGCGCGCCTTCGACGGCCTCGTCAGGGACGGTCTGCTGGTCCCGGCCGACGACGGCGCCTACGAGTTCGCCCACCCGCTGGTGGCCGAGGCCCTCTACGCCGACCTCGGCCCGGCCGAGCGGCGCCGCGTCCACGCCCGCATCGCCGAGCTGCTGAAGCGGCGCGGCCTCAGCGGCACGCGCCGCGTCCTCGAATGGGCCGCGCACGTCGCCGAGGGCGGCGCGAGCGCCGAGGCGCTGCCGGCCGTGCTGCGCGCGGCCGAGCTCACCCGCTGGACGGCCCCGCTGTCGGCCGGCCACTGGTACGGGCGCGCCGCCGAGCTGGCCCCGGCCGGCGAGCGGGGCGTGCTGCTCGCCCGGCAGGCGCTCTCGTACTGGAAGGGCTCGCGCCCGGCCGACGCGCTGCGCGCCGGGCAGGAGGCGCTCGCCGTGCTGCCCCCCGGACGCAGGCACACCCGCACGGCCCACACCATGGTCAACGCCGCGCACGCCATGGGCCGGTACGAGGTCGCGGTCGCCATCGCGACCGAGCAGCTGCCGCACGCCGACAACCCGGCGGCCCTGCTCGCCCAGGAGGCCGTCCTGCGCACCCAGCTCGGCCAGGACGGCGCCGAGCTGGCGCGGCGCGCGTGGCTGGCCCTGCCCGAGTGCCCGCCGGAAGACCGGGTGATCGCCCTGAGCGCCCTGGCCGGCAACGCCGTCATCAACGGCAGGTGGCCGGAGGCCGAGCGTGCCCTCGACACGCTGCTGTCGGCCTCGGCCGCGCTGCCGCCCGCCGGTCGGCTGGCCGCGCTGGAGTCGGCGGCGCACCTGCTGGCCAGCGGCGGCCTGCGCACCCGCACCCTCGGCCTGCTCGACCAGGCCGAGCAGATCTACCGCGGGCTCGGCTGGCACAACATCGCCGGGCAGCACGTGCGCACCATGGCGGTGGTGCGCCGGCTGGGCGGCGAGTGGGAGCACGCGCTGCGCGACATCCGCTCCGACGCCACCGCGCTCGCCGACGCCGGGCTGTGGGAGAACCACGCGCTGCTGCGCAACGTCGAGCTGGAGATCCTGCTCGACCAGGGCCGGTACGCCGAGGCCGAGGTGCTGCTCGGCGAGCCGCCGCCGAAATGCGTGCTCCAGATGTCGCTGCGCGCGGTGTTCCGCGCCAAGCACGCGCTGGGCCGGGGCGACCGGGCCGCCGCCGCCCGGCTGCTCGACGAGGCCGTCGCCGACGGGCCGCCCGACGTCCTGCACCGCGCGTACGCCCTGCGTGTCCACATGCACGGCGTGGCCGGGGAGCGGGAGGCCGCGCGGGAGGCGGCCACCGCCCTGGCCGAGGTCGCCGGCACCGGCACGCCGCGGGCCCGCATCGTGTCGGAGCTGGCGAGCGCGTCCGCCTTCACCGACAAGGCCAGGGCCGAGGGCGCCCTGGAGACCGCGCGCGTGGACGGTCTGCGGTTCGAGGAGGGCATGGCCCGCCTCATCCTCGGCAGGCTGGGCGACGCCACCCAGCTCGTCCGCGCGCACGCCATCTTCGAGGAGCTGGGCGCCGAGCCGTGGCGCGACCGCACGGCCCACCGCCTCAGGGAGGCCGGCCTGGCCCCCGCGTCGGCCTCCGCCCTCACCCCCGCCGAACGCCGCGTCATCGAGCTGGTCGCGGGCGGCATGTCCAACCCCCAGATCGCCGAGGAGCTGCACTACAGCCGCAAGACCGTGGAGGTCTACCTGACCCGCGTCTACGCCAAGACCGGTCTGCGCTCGCGCGTCGAGCTGGCCGTCGCCTACGAACGCGGCGAGGTGTGACCGGGCGGGCCGCCGAAGACCCCGAGGTCCCAGGTGTAGGGAGTTCCCTACTGCTGCCGCGCGGGGCGGCGGGTCAGGCTTGCTGCCATGAGATCGCCCATCCTCGACCACGCGGACGCCGTCTGGCGCGGGGCGGCGACCCCGCGGGAGGTGCCCCTGCGGGACCTGCGCTCGAGGGGGGTGCAGGAGGTGGCGGAAGGCGTGGTCATGTGGCCGGCCTTCGGCAATGTGTACGGCATCAGGGGCGATGGCGGCCTGGCTCTGTTCGACACCGGCAACGTCGTCGACGCGCCGAACCTGCACGCGGCGGTGCGGGCCTGGTCGGACGAGCCGGTCCGCTACGCCGTCTTCTCCCACGGCCACTTCGACCACGTGGCCGGGATGGAGCTGTTCGACGCCGACGAGGGGCCGCGCCCGGCCGTCATCGCCCACGAGAACGTCGCCGCCCGGTTCACCCGGTACGCCCGGACGGCCGGGTACAACACCGTGATCAACCAGCGGCAGTTCGGCTTCTCCCGCCTGACCTGGCCGACCGCCTACCGCCAGCCCGACCTGGTCTACCGCGACCGGATGAGCGTCTCGCTCGGCGACGTCACCTTCGAGCTGCGGCACTCGCGCGGGGAGACCGACGACGCCACCTGGGCCTTCCTGCCCGAGCGGGGGGTGCTGCTGACCGGCGACCTGTTCGTGTGGGTCACCCCGAACGCCGGCAACCCGCAGAAGACCCAGCGCTACCCCGACGAGTGGGCCGTCGCGCTTCGCGCCATGGCGGCGCTGGAGGCGGAGGTGCTGCTCCCGGGGCACGGCCTGCCGATCACCGGGGCCGACCGCGTGCGGCGGGCGCTGATCGACACCGCCGACTACCTGGACAGCCTGGTCGAGCAGACGCTGGAGCTGATGAACGCGGGCGCCCGCCTGGACGAGATCCTGCACACCGTGCGCCCGCCGGAGGCGCTGGCCGCCCGGCCGTACCTGCAGCCGCACTACGACGAGCCGGAGTTCGTGGTGCACAACATCTGGCGGCTCTACGGCGGCTGGCACGACGGCAACCCCGCCCACCTCAAGCCCGCCCCCGACGGCGTACTCGCCACGGCCCTGGCCGACCTGGCAGGAGGCGCCCCCGTGCTCGCCGCCCGCGCCGCCACCGCCGCCGCCGACGGCGACCTGCGCCTGGCCTGCCAGCTCGCCGAGCTGGCCATGCAGGCCGACCCGCTCGACCACAAGGTGCACGAGATCCGCGCCCGCGTCTACACGCTCAGGGTGCAGCAGGAGGCGTCCACCATGTCGCGCGGCCTGTACACCTGGGCCGCCGCCGAGTCCCGCAGCATCACCGCCGGCAAGGACCTCCTCGACGTCTACCAGGAGATCGCCGGCGGCCGCATGTGGTGGGTCCCCCCGCCCTCCGCCCAGGACGCCTGACCCACCCTCCCCGACCACGCGGGGCGGGTGGCGGGGCGGCGCTCACAGGTAGGTGGCGTAGTCGTCCAGGACGGGCAGGATGGTGTCGGCGGGGGCGCACGGGAGCTGCAGGATGACCTCCTGGACGCCGAGGGCGGCGTAGTGGTCGAGCTTGCCGCGGCTCGGGACGGTGCCGAACGGGACCACCCTGACGGTCGCGGGGTCGCGGCCGGCCTTCTCGTAGGCCTCGCGGAGCAGGGGCAGGGCGTCCTTGATTCCCCTGCCGCCGATCGGCATCCAGGCGTCGGCGTACTCGGCCACGTGGGCGAACATCTTGGGGCCCGCGGCGCCGCCGATGTAGACCGGCGGCCCGCCCACGGGCTTGGGCCACGACCACGAGGGCTCGAAGTTCACGTGCACCCCCTCGAAGCCGGCGACCTCGGCGTTCCACAGGCCCTTCATGGCCAGAACGTGCTCGCGGACGACGTCGCGGCGCGTGGCGTACTCGACCCCGTGGTCGCGCATCTCCTCGACGTTCCAGCCGAAGCCGACGCCGAGGACCATGCGCCCCCCGGACAGGTGGTCGAGCGTGGCCACGGCCTTCGCCGTGACGATCGGGTCGCGCTGGGCCGCGAGCAGGATGCCGGTGCCGACGGTGATGCGCTCGGTGACCGCCGCGGCGTAGGCCAGGCAGACGAGCGGGTCGAGGATGCGCTTGTACTCCTCGGGCAGCGGCTGGTCTCCGCCTGGCCACGGGGTCTCGCGGGAGACCGGGATGTGGGTGTGCTCGGGCGCGTAGAACGAGGAGAACCCGCGCTCCTCGGCCGCGCGCGCCAACTGGGGGACCGGCATGGCCTGGTCCGAGGTGATCATCGTGACGCCCAGCCGCATGACGCCGTCCCTTCGTGGCCCGTCGAATCCGCCCTCACCGTAACCCAGCGACCCCGGCTCCGCCGAGAGGATCCCACTCCTGCCCGCACCGGGGCAGGTCAGGCGGTGGGGGTGATCGTGGGGCGGACCAGGCGGCGCAGGAGGTCCTCCAGTTCCCCGGCCGGGTCGGCGGTCAGGCCTGCGTGTACCGGGCCGGTCTGGACGATCGTGCTGCGCGGGGCGGTCAGCCAGCGGAAGCGGCTGCCGAGGGACTGGTCGCGCAGGGGGCCGGAGTCGTCGGAGCAGGCGCGCTCGAAGGCGGACAACGCCCTGCGCACGCCCTGGACGTCCACCCGCTCGTCGAGGGCGCGCAGGCGCGGCTCGTCGAGCTCGGTGCGGGCGCACAGGTACCCGGACGGCTGGGAGTAGAGGATCACCCCGGCGTTGATCAGCTCACCGCGCACCACGCAGGGCATGACCCTGATCACCGCGTACTCGTACACCGTTCTCATCGCGCGGCCTCCGGCAGCCAGGCGCGCGGGCCGTGGGCCCGGGCGAGCAGGTGGTCGACGTACGCGCGGCGCACGGCCTCGGCGTCCCCGAAGCCGGGCTCGCCGTCGAGCCAGGCGTCGGGGACCAGGCCGACGACCGTGCGGAGCAGGTCTTCGGTGATGAGGCCCGGCAGCTCGGCGTCGGCCTCCTCGACGCGGGTGGCGAAGGGCGCGAGCACGTGGTCGCGGGCGTCGAACCCCCGCTGGGGGTCGGCCGTGCGCCAGTTGTGATGGAACCACAGCGCCGCGCCGTGGTCGATCAGCCAGGTGTCGCCGTGCCAGACCAGCAGGTTGGGGTTGCGCCAGCTTCGGTCGACGTTGTGGATCAGCGCGTCGAACCACAGCACCCGGGAGGCGAAACCGGGATCGGGTGTCCAGGCGAGCGGGTCGAAGCCGAGCGAGCCCGGCAGGTAGTCGACGCCGAGGTTCAGGCCGTCGCTCGCCTGGAGCAGATCTTGGATCTCCTGGTCGGGCTCGCGGGCGCCGATCTGCGGGTCGAGGTCGACGATCCGCAGATCGGGCGTGCGAAGGCCCAGGCGGCGCGCCAGCTCGGCCGCGATGATCTCGGCGACGAGCACCCGCCGCCCCTGCCCCGCGCCCCGGAACTTCACGACGTACGTTCCGAGGTCGTCGGCCTCGACGATGCCCGGCAGCGACCCGCCCTCTCTCAGCGGCACGACGTAACGGGTCGCCGTCACCTGTTCGATCACGCGCCCAGGGTATCGACGCCACCACGCTCCCCGGACCCGGGTGCCGCCGCCTGTGGACGACCCGGCGACGCCGGCGCGGAAGGCCGGTCAGAACAGGACGGACATGAAGGTGTCGACCTCTTTGAACCCCACCTTGCGGTAGGCCGCGCGGGCCGGGAGGTTGAAGTCGTTCACATACAGCGTCACCGTCGGGGCGAAGTGCCGCAGAGTCTGCTCCACCACGGCCGCCATGCCCGCCACGGCGTGGCCGCGGCCGCGAAGGTCGGGGTGCACCCACACGCCCTGGATCTGGCAGGCCTGCGGCGTCACCGCCCCGACCTCGGCCTTGAAGACCACCCGGCCGTCCTCGATGCGGGCGTAGGAGCGGCCGACGCGGATCAGCTCCGCCACCCGGGAACGGTACAGGGCGCCGCCGTCCCCGAGGTCGGGAGAGATGCCGACCTCCTCGGTGAACATCGCCACGCACGCGGGGAGCAGGGTGGCGAACTCCTCGGGCCGGACGCGGCGCACCAGGGCGTCGGCGGGCACCGGCGAGGGGGAGGAGATCGCCATCACGGGCTGGGCCCAGCGGATCGCCCGCGCCGGGCCCCAGTAGGGTTCGAGCCGCTCCCACAGCTTCTCGACCGCGTCGGCCGGGCCGACGATCGAGGAGCACCGGCGGCCCTGCTTTCGGGCGCGGTCGACGAACGCCTGGATGGCCTCAAGGCCGGCGTTGACCGGAACCAGGTTGGCTCCGGCGTAGCAGAGGGAGGTCAGCCCGCCGCGCGGGCCGAACCCCCACATCTGCCCGCCGAGACGGGCCGGGCTGAGCCCTACGGACCGCACCCGCGAGGCGACGAAGACGTTGGCGATGGGATCCGCGTCGAGTAGCGCGAGCACCTCTTCGCGGTCCTGGTCGTCGAGCACACGCGACGCCGATGTTCGCAGCATCACGCGCTTAGCCTACGCGACCGCCCCGATTTTGGAACGAACCGACCCTAGTCCCCGAGAATCGCCTGCGACAGTCGCATGTGCCCGCCGCCCGAGACGATCGGAGGCAGGGGACGCGGGTCGGGCCCGGTGTCACAGGCGGCGTCGGGCCGGCGTCCGGGGTTCTGGGCCGCCCCGCCGCCGGGAAGGCTCCCGTCGCGCAGGTAGGCGGCCAGGTGGCGGTCGACGCACGCGTTGCCGCCCAGGGAGACCCCGTGGTTCCCGCCCCCCTCGACCAGCAGACGCGAGCTGGGGAACCGGTTGCGCACCCGCAGCGCCCCCGGGTACGGCGTGGCCGCGTCGTGCCTGGACTGCACCAGCAGGATCGGCGGCAGGTGCGCCACGCCGCCCACCCGGACCGGCGTGCCGCCCTTCTCGGGCCAGAACGCGCACGGGGCGTTGTACCAGGCGTTGGGCCAGGCCATGAACGGCGCCCTGGCGTTGATCTGGACGGTGTCCGCGTGCCAGCGCGCCCAGTCGCGGGGCCACTCGGCGTCGCGGCACTGCACCGCCAGATACACCGCGTAGCTGTTCTCGGCGGCGGCGTCGTGCTCGACGTGCTGCCGGTAGGCGGCCTCCAGCTCGTTGGCCCGGTTCTTGCGCATGTACGAGGAGAAGGCGTTGGCGAGCTGCGGCCAGATCGCGTTGGAGTACCCGCCGACGGTGTAGATGTCGTCCAGCTCGCTGGCGCCTACCAGACCGGCGGGCCGGTCGCCCAGCCGGGCGCGCATGGCGTACCAGGCGGTCGTCACCTCGCGCTCCGTGCGGCCGAGGCGGTAGGCGTCGTGGTAGCGCGCCACCCAGGCGAGGAAGGCCCGGTGCCGCCGGTCGAACGCGTAGTCCTGCGCGACGTTGGCGTCGTACCAGACGTCGTGCGGGTCGACCACGCTGTCGAGCACCAGCCGCCGCACCCGGTGCGGGAAGAGCGTGGCGTAGACGGCTCCCAGGTAGGTGCCGTAGGAGTACCCCAGGTAGCTGACCTTCTGCTCGCCGAGGGCGTGCCGGATGGCGTCCATGTCACGGGCGGAGTTCTCCGTGGTCATGTGCGGCAGCACCGAGGGGTAGCGGACGCCGCACGCGTCCGCGTACCTCCTGGCCCGGGCCATGAGCGACGCCTGGGCCGCCTCGTTCCTCGGCACCTGGTCAAGGCGCGGGGCGGCGAAGTGCTTCTTTGGATCGGCGCAGCTCAGCGCGGGCTCGCTCGCGCCGACGCCGCGCGGGTCGAACCCGACCACGTCGTAGCGCGAGGCGACGTCCTTGGGCAGCGCGGCGGCGACGTAGCGGGCGAGCTGCACCCCGGAGGCACCCGGGCCGCCCGGGTTGACGAGCAGCACGCCCAGGCCGCCGGCGTGGTCGTGCGAGGCGGAGCCCTTGATGCGGTTGAGCGCCAGGCTGATGGTCGGCCCGCCGGGCCGGCTGTGGTCGAGCGGCACCTTGACGGTCGCGCACTCGACGGCCGCCCCCGCCCTCACGCCCGGGCACGCCCCCCACACCACCCCCTCTCCGGGAGCGGCGCCGGTCGCCCGTGCCCCTCCGGTCAGCCCGGCGACCAGCGCCGTCACGCCCAATGTGACCCCGAAGAACCGCTTCACCCGTCACTCCCTCTGCTGGTGTGGCAGAGGTGATGCTCCCGGACGCGACCGTACGGCCACCGCCCGCCCGGGCCATTGTTTACCTATTCGTAGCCATGCGATTGCTCTGCGTGGTGAATTCGGACGGCCGCGTACCGTGCACCCACGGCCACCGGTCCGGCATCCTCACCCGGCGACGCGCTGGATCGCGACCATGGCCGCGTCGTCCCCCAGCCGGCCGCCGACGTAGGCCAGAAGGTCGTCGCGCACGTGCTCCACCAGCGCCTCGGGGTCGCCCCCCGGCCAGGCCGCGACCCGCTCGGCCAGCGGGTAGAACGTCCCGTCGGAGCGGCGGGCCTCGATGACCCCGTCGGTGTAGAGCAGGAGCGTGTCGCCGACGTCGAAGGGAAAGGACTCCGGCCGGTACGCCGGCTCGGCCAGCTCGCCCAGCCCGAGCGGCGGCGACGGCTCGGCGGCCTCCAGGAACGTGACGTGGTGGTCGCGCACCAGCAGCGGCGGCGGGTGCCCGCAGTCGATCATCTCGATCACCGGCTCGTCGTCGGGGATCTCCAGCACGGCCGCGGTGATGAAGTTCTCCATCGCCTCCTGCCACATCGCGGCGTGCTGCTCCAGGTCGGCGCCGACGCTCTCCTCCAGGTACACCACGACGTCGGGCAGACTGGCGCGGCGGCGGGCGGCCTCGCGGAACGAGCCGAGGAACAGGGCGGCGTCGGAGACCGACGGCAGGCCCTTGCCCCGGACGTCGCCGATGACCAGCCGGGTGGCCGCGGTGCCGCGGGCGACGGCGTACAGGTCGCCGCCGATCTGGGCCTCCTCGTCGGCGGCCAGGTAGATGCTGGCGATCGTGAGCGGCCCCACCCTGGGCGGGATGGGACGCAGCAGCGCGCGCTGGGCCGCCTCCGACACCGACCTCAGGCGGGTGAGCTGCTCCTTGTGGCGGTCTCGCAGGAAGGAGAACACCACGAGGAACGCCGACACCACCACCAGGGCGACGAGCTGGGTCTGCATGGTGCGCGTTCCCAGGAAGTCGCCGTGCAGGTCGAGCAGCACCTGCGCGGCGATGGCGACGACGCCGATCAGCCCGGTCATCCAGGGCCCGGCGAACGACGCCGTGATCGCGGGCGCCGCCACGAGCAGCGCGGTCAGGCGGATGTCCCGCGGGGCCAGGATGTCGGCGACGCTGATGACCGCCACCAGCGCCAGCGGGATCAGCACCAGCGCGCCGCCCGACCTCCATGAATGGCGCAAACCGCACAAACGGTCCCGAAGTTGCACCCTTCCTGCTTACACCCGCCTATCCCCCCACAGGAAGACATTCACCTCAGGCGACTACAAAGCTCCCGCGCGTCAGCCGACGACGACCTCGGGACCGGTGGCGCCGTCGTCGTCGAGATCGACGTCCACGCCCATCTCCTCGGCGAGCCGCAGCGCCTCCTCGATCAGGGTCTCGACGATCTGCGACTCGGGCACGGTCTTGACCACCTCGCCCTTGACGAAGATCTGCCCCTTGCCGTTGCCCGACGCCACGCCGAGATCGGCCTCGCGCGCCTCGCCGGGGCCGTTCACCACGCAGCCCATGACGGCCACCCGCAGCGGCACCTTCAGCCCGTCGAGCCCGGCGTGGACCTGCTCGGCCAGCGTGTAGACGTCGACCTGGGCCCGCCCGCAGGACGGGCACGAGACGATCTCCAGCCCGCGCTCGCGCAGGTTGAGCGACTCCAGGATGCCGATGCCGACCTTGACCTCCTCGACCGGAGGGGCGGAGAGCGAGACCCGGATGGTGTCGCCGATGCCCTCGGCCAGCAGGGCGCCGAACGCCACCGCCGACTTGACCGTGCCCTGGAAGGCGGGGCCGGCCTCGGTGACGCCGAGGTGCAGCGGGTACTCGCACCGCCGGGCCAGCAGCCGGTACGCCTGGATCATCACCACCGGGTCGTGGTGCTTGACCGAGATCTTGATGTCGCGGAAGCCGTGCTCCTCGAACAGCGAGCACTCCCACAGCGCCGACTCCACCAGCGCCTCGGGCGTGGCCTTGCCGTACTTGGCGAGCAGCCGGGGGTCGAGCGACCCGGCGTTCACCCCGATGCGGATCGGCACGCCGTGGTCGGCGGCGGCGCGGGCGATCTCGCCCACCTTGTCGTCGAACTTCTTGATGTTGCCCGGGTTGACCCGGACCGCCGCGCAGCCGGCCTCGATGGCGGCGAACACGTATTTGGGCTGGAAGTGGATGTCGGCGATCACCGGGATCTGCGACTTGCGCGCGATGATCGGCAGCGCGTCGGCGTCGTCCTGAGAGGGCACCGCGACCCTGACGATCTGGCACCCCGAGGCGGTGAGCTCGGCGATCTGCTGCAGGGTGGCGTTGATGTCGGCGGTCACCGTGGTGGTCATCGACTGGACCGATACCGGGGCGTCTCCGCCCACCGGCACGGAGCCGACCATGATCTGCCGGGACACCCGCCGCTCGGCCAGCGGCCTGGTGCGTACCGAGGGGATTCCCAGCTCAACAGATGTCATCTTTTTCCAGCACCTTGATAGTCGGCTGCACGCTCAGACGAGGCCCAGTCTAGGTAACCCCGCGGACCGCGGGGTTACGGACCGCAGGTATCGCGGCGTCCTCAACCGGCCGTCAGCTCCGCGGCGCGGGCCCGCGCCCAGGCGTCGGCCGCCAGCACCTCGGCCACCGAGCCCGCCGGAGTGGTCGTGTGCTCGCCCACGACGGCGGCCACCGTGTCGACGATGCCGAGGAAGGGCAGCCGCCCGGCGAGGAAGGCGTCGAGGCACACCTCGTTGGCCGCGTTGTAGACGGCGGGGGCCGTGCCGCCCTGGGAGCCGACGTGCCGGGCCAGCGCCACGGAGGGGAACGCCTCGTCGTCGAGCGGCTCGAACGTCCAGGAGTGCGCGCGGGACCAGTCGACCGGGGACGCCGCGCCCGGCACCCGGGCAGGCCAGCCGAGGGTGAGCGAGATCGGCAGCCGCATGTCGGGCGGGCTGGCCTGGGCGATGGTGGAGCCGTCGACGAACTCGACCATGGAGTGGATGACCGACTGCGGGTGCACGACCACGGTGATGCGGTCGAACGGGATGTCGAACAGCAGGTTGGCCTCGATGACCTCCAGCCCTTTGTTGACCAGCGTGGCGGAGTTCAGCGTGATGACCGGGCCCATGTCCCACGTGGGGTGCTTGAGCGCCTGCTCGGGCGTGACGCCGGCCAGCTCGCCCCGGCCTCGGCCGCGGAACGGGCCGCCGCTCGCCGTGACGACCAGCCGCCGCACGGCCGCGGGGTCGTGACCGGAGGGGCCGGCCGCCCACAGGCACTGGGCCAGCGCGGAGTGCTCGGAGTCGACCGGCAGGATGCGCCCGGGGCCGGCCAGCCGCTTCACCAGCGGCCCGCCGATGATCAGCGACTCCTTGTTGGCGAGCGCCAGCACCCGGCCGGCCTCAAGCGCGGCCAGGGTGGAGGTGAGCCCGACGGCCCCGGTGATGCCGTTGAGCACGATGTCGCAGGGCCACCCCGCCACCTCGGCCACGCCCTCGGGGCCCGCCAGCACCCGGACCCGCCCGACCAGCTCGCGAAGCGCGGGAACGGCGCGCTCGTCGGCCACCGCGACGACCTCGGGCCGGAAGCGCTCCACCTGACGGGCCAGCGTCTCGACCTGGCCCCCGCCCGCCACCAGCCCGGCCACGCGGAAGCGCGCGGGGTCGCGCTCGATGACCTCCAGCGCCTGGGTGCCCACCGAGCCGGTGGAGCCGAGGACGACGATCGACCGCCGCTCACCGGGGCCGGGAAGGGCGGGCGGGCCCGCGTGGGCGGGATGCGCGTGGTCGGCGGCCCGGCCGCCTTCCGGGCTCGCCGGGACGGCCGTGGGCGCGAGAGGCGTCTGCATGGCCCCATTATCTCGGCCCCGCCCTCCCCCGCCGGGCTTGGTGTCCCACCTGTGGACGACCGCCGGCCGCGCGTGGCCGTTCCGGCGGCCGGGATCGGCGCCCCGCGCCGTCCGTGCCGCGCGGGCCCGGGCGCCCCGGCGGGGGGCCGGCGCCCCCGGAGACCGGGCGCCGGGCGGCGGCCGGGCGTCACCAGAGCGACGGGTGGGAAATCAGGAGTTCTATGCCCGAATCTCCCCATATCCGTCTCGGCAAATGACGAGAAAAGCGGCATTCAGCCGCACTACGTTCACCCCGGCACGAGATAGCACCCCGATCGCCGCGGGCGCCGGGCGAGCGATCACCGAAGACCCCCCAAGGCCCGGACCGGCGCGACCAGCACCATGGAGGACCCGCATGCACCCCACGGCACGACGTCTGCTCCCGATCCTGGCGATAGCGCCCACGGCCGCGGCGGGCATCCTGCTGTCCGCCCCGGCCGCCGACGCCGCCAAGCCCCCCCGCCCCGTCGTCCACGACGCGGCCGACACCTCCAAGGAGCAGCGCGCCGTCAAGGAGTTCTGGACGGCGTCCAAGATGGCCGCCGCCAAGCCGCTCGTGCTGGTCAGGGCGCGCGGCGGTCGCACGACCGCCGCGCCGAGCGTGCGCGGGACCGCCAAGACGGTCAAGCCCGCGGCTCCGGACGCCCGCGCCGTCCGGCGCGCGGCCGCCCCCGCCGAGCCCGGCGCGCCCGCCTCCCCGGCGCCCCCGGCCGCCTCCCCCAGCGCCTCGGCGGCCCCGGAGGCCGCGCCCCCGGCGCCCGACGGCGACGCCCGGGTCACGGCGGGCCGCTCCTCGGGCGCCCCGTGGGCGGCGGGCGGCGCCATCGTCCGCACCGAGGGCCGGATCTTCTTCACCTACCAGGGCCGCAGCGCCTCCTGTTCGGGCACGGCCGTCAACAGCGCCAACAAGAGCGTCGTGATCACCGCCGGGCACTGCGTGAAGCTGGGCGGCGCGTTCCACACCAACTGGGTCTTCGTGCCCGGCTACGACGCGGGCCAGCGCCCGTACGGCACGTGGGTGGCCACCAGCCTGCTCACCACCCCGCAGTGGGACAGCGCGGAGGACATGAACCACGACATGGCCGCGGCCGTGATCGCCCCGCTCAACGGCCAGAAGCTCGTCGACGTGGTCGGCGGGCAGGGCGTGGCGTTCAACCAGGCGCGCGCGCTTCGCATGTACGCCTTCGGCTACCCGGCGGCGAGCCCGTACAACGGGTCGAAGCTGATCTACTGCAGCGGGCGGGCGTTCGAGGACTACCTCATCTCCACCAGCCAGGGGCTCACCTGCAACATGACCGGCGGCTCCAGCGGCGGCGGGTGGTTCCTCAACTTCAGCGAGAGCACGGGCACCGGCACGTTGAACTCCGTGAACAGCTTCAAGTACAACTTCGCCCCGTACTGGATGTTCGGCCCGTACTTCGGCGCGGAGGCCCAGGCGGTCTACACGACGGCCCAGAACGAGGGCCTCACCTGATTTGCCGAAAGCGACGGCGTGGTCACGGACCGTGGTCCAGACTCGAGAGCCATGACCCCGATCCTCCGCCTGATCGCAGCCGTGCCGCTCGCCGCCGGTCTGGTGGGCTCGCCGCCCGCCGGCCCGGCGGCCGACGACCCAGCCGTCACCAGGAGCGAGGGGCCGGCGGCCCCCGGCCGGGGCCTGGCCGGGGATGCCTCCCCGCCGCCCGGCGCGCTGGGGGTGGTGGAGCACGCGGCGCCGGCCGCGGCGGCCGAGCTGCGCGCGCTGCGCTACTGGACCCCCCGGCGCATGGCCGAGGCGGTGCCCGCCGGCCTGCTGGCCGGCCTCACCCGCTTCCGCGCCCTTCCCGGCGTCGGCGGCCTGACCTCTGACGCCCTCCCGCTGGGCGGCACGGCCGGGCGGGCGGCGCGGCCACAGGCGCCCGAACGACGGCCCGCCGCGCGTGCCGTCGCCCCACCCGCCCCCGGGGCAGGCGCGGCCCGGCTGACGGCCGCTCCCCCGGCGAGCACGAGCGGGGCTCGGTGGGCGGCCGGCGGCGCGGTCACGCGCACCACCGGGCGCGTGTTCCTGACCCTGAACGGGGTCGACTTCGTCTGCTCGGCGGGCGCGGTCCGCAGCCGCAACCTCGACGTCGTGGTCACGGCCGGCCACTGCGTCAAGGACGGCGCGGGGGCGTGGGCCCAGAACTGGACGTTCGTCCCCGGCTACGCCTCCGGGCGGCGGCCGTACGGCGTCTTCGCGGCCCGCCGCATGTTCGTACCCGAGCCCTGGGCGCGCGGCGGCGACGACGACCACGACGTGGCCATGGTCGCCGTCGCGCCCTCCGGAGGGCGCCGCCTCAACGACGTGGTCGGCGGCCAGCGCATCGCGTTCAACCAGCCGCGCGGCATGGCCGCCCACGGTTTCGGCTTCCCCGCCGACCCGCCCTACGATGGCGAGCACCTGGTCTACTGCGCGGGCGTCGCCCGCGGGGATCCCCACGGCCAGACCCTCGACCAGGGCCTGCGCTGCGACCTCACGGCGGGGTCGAGCGGCGGCCCGTGGCTCAGCTCCTTCGACCCCGCATCCGGCCGGGGGGTGATCACCTCGGTCAGCAGCTTCAAGTACAGCGACGACCCGGGCACGATGTACGGGCCCTACTTCGGCGAGCACACCAGGCGGCTGTTCGAGGTGGCCGAGCGTGCCTGATCCGGCTTCGCGCGCACCGGCCGGGCCCGGGCGGCCGGGGCGGCTACAGGCTGAGGCCGGTCAGCACCATCACCTTCTCGTAGGTGTAGTCCTCCATCGCCGCGCGCAGGCCCTCGCGGCCGACGCCCGACTCCTTGACGCCGCCGTAGGGCATCTGGTCGGCCCGGTAGCTCGGCACGTCGCCGATGACGACCCCGCCCACCTCAAGCTCCTTGTGGGCGCGGAAGGCCACCGACAGGTCGCTGGTGAAGACGCCTGCCTGCAGGCCGTACCTGGAGTCGTTGACGGCGGCGAAGGCCTCGTCCACCGAGGCCACCGGCCGCAGCACCAGCACCGGGCCGAACACCTCCTCGCGCACCACCTTCGCGTCGCCGGGCACGTCGGCGAGCACGGTCGGCGCGAAGGTCGCCCCGTCCCTGTCGCCGCCGGTCAGCACCCGCGCGCCGCCCGCGACGGCCTCGGCGACCCACCGCTCCACCCGCTCGGCGGCCTCCACCGAGACCATCGGGCCGACCTGCGTCTTCTCGTCGGCCGGGTCGCCCACCACGAGGCTGTCCACGGCGGCCACGAGCTTGGCGGTGAAGGCGTCCAGCACGGTGCGCTCGACGATCACCCGCTGGACGGCGATGCAGCTCTGCCCGGCCTGGTAGTTGGAGAACAGCGCGACCCGGCCGGCCGCCCAGTCGAGGTCGGCGCCGTCGAGCACCACCGCGGCGGCGTTGCCGCCCAGCTCCAGCGTGACGTGCTTTCGCGGCACCCGGTCCTTGATCGCGTAGCCGACCGGCCCCGATCCGGTGAACGACACCACCGGCAGCCGGGGGTCGTCCACGAGCGCTCCCGCGCGGTCGTTGGGCACCGGCAGGACCGACACCATGCCCGCGGGCAGGCCGGTCTCGGCGATGATCTCGCCGAGCACGAGCGCGGTGAGCGGCGTCGCCGGAGCCGGCTTGACGATCACCGGCGCGCCGACGGCCATGGCCGGGGCCACCTTGTGCGCCACGAGGTTGAGCGGGAAGTTGAAGGGCGTGACGGCCAGCACCGGCCCGTACGGCTGCCTCGACACGTAGGCCAGCCGGCCGGCGGCGGCGGGCTCGGTGTCCAGGCGCTGCACCTCGCCGCTGAAGCGCCGGGTCTCCTCGGCGGCGAACCGGAAGGTCGCCACCGCGCGGGCGACCTCACCGCGGGCCCAGAAGATCGGCTTGCCGTTCTCTGCGCTGATCAGCCGGGCGACCTCGTCGGCGCGCTCAGAAAGGCGGCGCGACACGTAGGCGAGCGCCTCGGCGCGCACGTGGATCGGCAGGGCCGCGGCCTCCTTGCGCACCGCGTGCGCGGCGGCGACGGCCCGCTCCACCTGCTCGGGGGTGGGCACCGAGGCGGTGCCGACGACCCGGCCGTCGTGGGGGTTGGTCACCGTGAGCTCGGCGTCGCCCGTGGCGGGCGAACCGGCGAGCCAGAAGGGGCGTGCGTCCATGTCTTCGACCGTATGCCAAGGGGCGGGCCCCGGACCTACTCCACCGCGGACAACCGGGTCAGCCAAGAAGGACATTCCGCATAAGAGGTGGTTCTTTCCCACTTCTGTAACAGACATGCCGCGATTTCAGGATGTTTCTCTCGCGTGGCGTTTGAAGCTCTCGGCACATGGTTAAGTCACACTGCGGGTCCGTGCGGGGACCCCTGGAGAGAAGGGGCTAGGTCTCTCATGGGTTCGCCGGCGCCGCCGCTCGGCCTCCAAGGAGCGTACTCGGCGGGTAGCCGGTCCTCCCACGATGAGCTGCGAGGTCGCCTCATCTCCGTCGCGGGTGAGCTGTTGCTCACCCACGGTCCCGACAGCCTCACGGTGCGGCGCATCGCCACCGAGGCCGGGTGCTCCACCACGGTCGTCTACACCATGTTCGGCAACAAGGAGGGCCTGGCGGAGGCGCTCTATCTTGAGGGCTTCGAGCGGTTCCGCCTGCGGCTCGCGGCCGTGCCGCGCCGGTCCGACCCACTGGAGTACCTCACCTCCCTGGGCCCGGCCTACCGCGAGGCGTGCCTGGCCGAGCCCGGCTACTACAGCGTGATGTTCGAGAAGGCCATCCCCGGCTTCGAGCCGAGCGAGCGGGCGCGCACCCTGGCCAGGGCCGCGGTCAACATCCTCGACCGGGCCATCGCCGACTGCATCTCGGCCGGGTACATCGTCCCCACCCAGCCGCGCAAGATCGCCGACTGCCTGTGGGCGGCGGCCCAGGGCGCGGTGAGCCTCGAACGCGCGGGCCACCTCAGGGACGACCGCGTCTACCTGTCGGTGACGCTCGCGGCCATCAGCCGCTACCTGGTCCGCAAGGACGTGCTGCCCGTCCCGCTCTGAACGCTCAGCGCCACCCACAGCTCGGCGCGCGCCGCCGGGTCGTCCAGGTCGCGCCCGAGCAGCTCGCCCACCCGCCTCATGCGGTACCTCAGCGTGTGCCGGTGGACGCCGAGGCGCTGGGCGGCGGCGTCCCAGTGCCCGTTGCAGGCGAGGTACGCGCGCAGAGACTCCACCAGGTCGGCCCGGGAGCCGTACTCGCGCAGCGGGGCCAGCAGCGCGGTGGCGAAGCCCGCCAGCAGTGCGGGGTCGACCAGCGACAGCAGCCCCTGTCCGGCCAGTTCGGCGAAGCGGGCCACCGGGCTCGCCGAGGCCAGGGCGCGCCGTGCCTGGTCGAACCCGGTCGCCACCTCATCGAGGCCGACCGGCGTGCCGACCCCGGCCCGGCCGGCCGCCCCGGCGGCCCGCTCGGCCTGATCGGCCAGGTCCTCGGGCACGACGGCGATCACCAGCGACTCCCAGGGGGCCGTGAAGCCGGGCAGCGTGTCCATCAGCTCCTCGGCGTCCCGCGGCTCGCAGGCCAGGACGACGACCGGGCCGCCGGGGATCGTGCCGCCGACCGCCTCCAGGGTCTCCTCGGCCGCCCGCCGCTCCCCGGCCAGCAGCAGCCGCAGGACGGCGGCGCGGACCCGCCGGGTGGCGGCGACCTGGTCGGCCCCCTGCTCCAGGGAGAGCGTCAGCAGCGAGCCGGCGGTGGTGACGACGGTGTTCCCCACCGGCGAGAACGGCCGCCGGGACCCGACCGCGAGGAAGCCGCGGACGCGGCGACGGTCGGCGAGCGGCTGCACGACGACGTGCTCGTGCGGCCCCGAGAGCGCCAGGCCCGCGGGCGGCCCGGGTGCGCGCAGCCTGCCCAGCTCCGGCAGCACCAGGCCGGCGCCTTCGGCGGCCCCCTCGCCGGCCAGGTGCAGCGCGGTCCCGGCCTCGTCCAGCAGCGCGGCCCATCCGTGGATCTCCCTGGCCAGGCGCTCGACGACCGCGCCGAGCCCGCCGGGCCTGAGCGCGGCGCGGGTGAGCCGCCCCTGGGCCGCGACGGCGTCGCCCAGCTCCTCGTGCCGCTCGGCGGCGAGCAGTTCGCTGACGGCCTTGCCGATCGCGATGAACGGCGTCTGCCTGGGAACCTCCACCAGGGGCAGCCCGGCCCGCGCGGCCTCGTCGAGGAAGGCGGGCGGGACCTCGTCGTGGCCCAGCCCCACGCCGAACCCCATGCCCGTCACCCCGCGCGCGACCAGGCTGGCGACGTAGGCGGGGGCGTCGTCCGGGCCGAGCCGCATCCCGGTGGTCAGCACCAGCTCGCCGCCTTCGAGGAAGGGGGTGGGGTCGGCCAGCTCGCTGACCGCCACCCAGCGCACCGGGCGATCCAGCGCGGCCTCACCGGCGAGGACCCGCAGGCGCAGCGGCGCCATCCCCACCACGCGCCGCAGGGTCGGAGCCATCCCAGCCCCCAGGACGGACTTATACAACACGGACAAGAAAGACGTCCTTATTGTGCCATGTCGCCAGGTCGGCAGCGGGGTGCCGGGCACGTAGCGTCGCAGACATGAGCACCGAGCCTGACACGCACCAGCCCCCGGTCGCGCCGCCCGCGCACGGCGGCCCCACGCTCGCGCAGGAACGCCGCCTGGTCACCGAGATCCCCGGCCCGAGGTCGCGGGAGCTGTTCGCGCGCAAGCGCGCGGCCGTGCCGCAGGGCATCGGCACGACGCTGCCGGTCTTCGTGACCCACGCCGGCGGCGGGGTGCTCGTGGACGCCGACGGCAACTCGCTGATCGACTTCGGCTCCGGCATCGCGGTGACCACCGTGGGCAACGCGGCGCCGCGTGTGGTCGAGCGGGTCCGCAAGCAGGTCGCCGACTTCACGCACACCTGCTTCATGGTCACGCCGTACGAGTCGTACGTGCGGGTGTGCGAGCGGCTCAACGAGCTCACCCCGGGCGACCACGAGAAGCGCTCGTTCCTGCTCAACTCCGGCGCCGAGGCCGTGGAGAACGCGGTGAAGGTGGCCCGGCACGCGACCGGGCGGCAGGCCGTCGTCGTGTTCGACCACGGCTACCACGGCCGCACCCTGCTGACGATGACGCTCACGGCCAAGAACATGCCGTACAAGCACCGCTTCGGCCCGTACGCTCCCGAGGTGTACCGCATGCCGATGGCGTACCCGTTCCGCTGGCCGACCGGGCCCGAGAACTGCGCGGCCGAGGCGGCGGCGCAGGCGATCGACGCGATCGACAAGCAGATCGGCGCGGGTAACGTCGCCGCGATCGTGGTCGAGCCGATCCAGGGCGAGGGCGGCTTCATCGAGCCGGCCCGCGGCTTCCTGCCCGCCATGGCCGAGTACGCGCGGGCCAACGGCATCGTCTTCGTCGCCGACGAGGTGCAGACCGGATTCGCCCGCACCGGGCACCTGTTCGCCTGCGAGGACGAGGGCGTCGTGCCCGACGTCATCTGCACGGCCAAGGGCATCGCGGGCGGCCTCCCGCTGGCCGCCGTGACCGGCAGGGCCGAGCTGCTGGACGCCGTCCACGTCAGCGGCCTGGGCGGCACCTACGGCGGCAACCCGCTCGCCTGCGAGGCGGCGCTGGCGGTGCTCGACACCATCGAGGCCGACGGCCTGGTCGAGCGTGCCCGGCGGATCGGGGAGATCACGCTGCCCCGGCTCAGGGCGCTGGCCGGCCGCTTCCCCATCGTCGGCGACGTCCGGGGACGCGGCGCGATGACCGCGATCGAGCTGGTCGCGCCGGGCACCACGGACCCGGACGCGGCCGTGACCGGCGAGATCGCCCGGCGCTGCCACGCGGAGGGGCTGGTGGTGCTGACCGCGGGCACCTACGGCAACGTCCTGCGCTTCCTGCCTCCGCTTTCCATTCCCGACCATCTTCTGGAGGAAGGGCTCTCCATCCTGGAGAAGGCCATCGCGTCCGTTTAGTAACGGCACAAAAGGGGCACCCGGCTTGCTGCGGCGTGTCCCTTTTGTCGTAAAAGGGGGCACGCCATGCCATCGATTTAACCCGTCCTTGGCATCGGCCTAGTCGATCACAGCGCGCAGTGGGGTTATAACGGTCGGGTACGAGGCACTCAAACCACGGGAGCGTGATGAGCTGGGATCCGTCCGGAGCGACACGGCTCAACCTGACGTTCGACCCAGAAGACCTCACCGGCCCGCAGCGCGACGGGGACGCCTGCGTCGTCTGCCACAAGAAGTGGCCGCGGCCCCGCATCCGCGTGGGACGGCTGCCGGACGACGCGCCGGTCATGGCCTGCGAGGAGTGCGCCAAGGCGCTGCTGCCCGCCACGCCCGCGCCGCGCCGCGACCCGTCCTCCTCAAGGAGCGCCGCGCTGCCCTGAGCGCGGTCACTGCTCGCGCATCCCCCAGGGGGCGCCGTACTCCCGCAGCAGGTCGAGGAACGGGACGGGGTCGAACGCCTCGGGGCCCAGGACGCCGCGGCCCTTCCAGGCGCCCCCGGCGAGCAGCTCCAGCGCGACGACGGGGTTGACCGCGGTCTGCCAGACCACGGCCTGCGTGCCGTACTCGCGCATCGTCCACTCGTTGTCGACCACGTGGTACAGGTAGACCTCCCGGCGCCGGCCGTCCTTGCCGGCGCCCTTGATCCACGTGCCCGCGCAGGTCTTGCCGCTCATCCGGTCGCCGAGGGTCGCCGGGTCGGGCAGGCAGGCGGCCACGACGTCGCGCGGCGACACCTCCACACCACGCACCCGCACCGCGGCGGTGGAGTCCAGGCCGAGCTTGTGCAGGGTCCTGAGCACGTCGATGAACTCCGCGCCGAGGCCGTACTTGAACGTGACGCGCCCGGCCGGCACCCATCGGGGGATCAGCAGCACCTCCTCGTGCTCCACGTTCACGCACTCCACCGGGCCGATGCCCTCGGGGAAGTCGAACACCTCCGGCTCGCTGAACGGCTCGGTGGTGTGCCAGGCGCCGTTCTCCCAGATCACCGGCGGGTTGAGGCACTCCTCGATGGTGGTCCAGATCGAGAACGTCGGCGCGAAGCCCTGCTCGCCGTCGGGGCCGCGCACGACCAGGTTGGAGCCGTCGCGGATGCCGATCTCGTCGATGGAGGCGAACAGGTGGTCGGCCGCGTAGCGGGCGAAGACGTCGGCGAGGCCGGGCTCCACGCCCATGCCCAGCAGGGCCAGGCCGCCCCGGTCCTCCCACTGCTCCGCCAGGGCGAACTGCTCGTCGCCCAGCTTGACGCCGGGCACCTCGTACGGCCGGCGCGGGTGCGGGCGCGACAGGGACATCGCCATGTCGAGGTAGTCGGCGCCGGCGTTCAGCGCGGCGTGGAACAACGGCATGTCGAAGCGGGGATCGACCGCGTTGAGCAGCACGTCGCAGCGGTGCTCGCGCAGCGCGGCCTCCACGGCCCCGGGGTCGGAGGCGTCCAGCGCGATCGCGCTGAAGCGCGGATGTCGCCGCCGCCCGCCGTCCTCAGGCGTGCCTGCGGGGGACGCCTGCGCGGCGACCGCCTTCTCGGCCTTCGAGAGGTCTTGATCGGCGACGACCATGTGCTCGAAGAAGTCACGGCGGGCGGCGATCGGGACCACCGCGGAACCCACGCCACCGGCACCCACCAGGAGAATTCGCATGCGCACGACGGTACCAACTGACTGGTCGACCATTCAATGGGGGTCCGCGAGAGCAGACCGGGGCATGCGGGTACAAGGGGCGCCGCGGCGGGCCGCCGGCCCGCTCGCGGCTCACCCGGTCGGACGGATCACCATGCGAGCGGCCTGCCGGGCCGCTCCCTCGCGCCGGCTCAGTCGACGAGCGCGCGCCACCGGGCCGTCCACTCGGCGTAGTCGGTGCACCGCTCGCCCCGGGGGCAGTCGACGCCCGGGCGGACCGCGAACTCGATCTTCTTCAGCCAGGCGTCGTCGTCGAGGCGGTAGGCCGAGCACACCCGCGCCGTCCTGCGCTCGCAGGCGTCGGGGTTGGCGGGGGCGAGGCCCGTCCACGCCGCTGCCTCCCGCTGCGCCGACTTCGAGCTCATGTAGTCGAGCCAGCGGTAGGCGCAGTTGGGCGCGGTCGCGCGGGCGGACACCATCCACGCGTCCACGAAGCCGGTGGTGGCCTCATCGGGCACCGCCTTCACGGCGCGATCGGCCCTGCGCAGCATGTCGAGGTGGTAGGGCAGGGCCCGGCCGATGCGCGCCGTCCCCCCGGCCAGCGCCTGGAGCGCCTCGATCGGCTCCTTCCAGTACAGCCGCTCGCCGTCGTCCGGCCCCGCCAGGAAGCTCATCACGGCGTCGAGCTGAGCCCGCGTGAGCTGGAACGGGTCGTCGATGCCCAGGGCGGGCCGCTGCCGCGCGAGCGCGAGGGCGGCGTCGGCGATCGTCAGCGGGCTGTCCCTGAACATCGCCGGGCCGGCGTCGGTGAAGAGATCTCGCCCCTTCATGGCGCGCTTCCCGGTGGCGTCGTACAACGTCACATACGAGCCCCACAGGTACGGCACGCCGTACACGCGGCCCCCGGCGGCGACCGAGCGGCGGGTCCTCAGCCGTTCGGCGAGGTCGTCGTAGTGCGGAACCAGCGCGGTGTTGATCGGGACGACCTTGCCCTCGGCGATCAGCCGCCCCGCGACCTCCGGGGGCGCGGACACGACGTCGTGCCGGATCTGGTCGACCGCCTTGTCCATGTCGCCGGGGGTCTGCGGGAAGCGCAGGTTGACCCGGCAGCCGGTCTCACGCTCGAAGGGCACCACCCAGTTGGCCCTCGGGTCGCTGCCGCCGTATTCGGCGTAGCCGCGGAAGGTGAGGACGGTGACGGCGCCCTCCGCCGGCCCGAGCGCCGAGGGCGACGACGTCGCGGCCGGGGTGGGGGTCGGCGTCGGCCGCGGGGTGGCCGTGAGAGCGGGCGTCCGTGAGGGAGTGGGGGCGCCGGAGGAGGCGGGCGCCGGCGTGGTGGTCAGCGGCACGCCGGCTCCGGCGGACCGAGGCGGGACCGCAGGCCCTCCGCACGCGGTGACCAGCACGGTCGCCGCGGCGAGCGACACCGCTAGACCGGCCCGGAGCCGCCCCGTCGCGATCACTTCAGCCCCCTCGCACCCGCCGTCCTGCCCGGGAGCCTACCGGCCCGCGGAAAACGGGAGCCCGGAGTCGCCCCCGGCGGGCGGCGGGGGCGGGTTCCGATGGACGGCGGGCGCGGGCCTCGACGGCCGCGCGCCCACCGCCACCTCATCCGCCTGGCCGGGTCAGGGCAGGCAGACGCGCTGGACCACGGCGATGGTCGTGGCACAGGGCGCCCACGGGTACACGGGCACCGGCCGGACGACCGGCACGGGCCGCACCAGCGCCACGGGCCGGACGACCGGGACGGGCCGCACCAGCGGCACGGGCCGCACCACCGGAGTGGGGACGAGCGTCACCGGGGCACCCGTGACACCGAACTCCCCGGGAGGACCGGCAGGGCCCTCGGGTCCGGGAGGTCCTTCGGGTCCCTGCGGTCCCTCGGGTCCCTGCGGTCCGGCGGGCCCGGGCGGGCCGCCGAGACCTTCAGGGCCGGCCGGGCCCTCCGGTCCGGGCGGACCCTCGGGACCCTGCGGCCCCGCGGGGCCGGGCGCTCCGTCAGGACCAGGGGCGCCGTCGGGACCGGGCGCACCGGGCAGGCCGGGCGCTCCATCCGGTCCGGGGAAGCCCTCGGGCCCCTGCGGGCCCACGGGGCCAGGCGCACCGGGAGCACCATCAGGGCCCGGTGCTCCGGGGAGGCCGGGCTCACCATCAGGGCCAGGGGCGCCGTCGGGGCCGGGCGCGCCGGGCGCGCCGTCGGGACCGGGCGCACCGTCGGGGCCGGGCGCACCGTCGGGGCCGGGCGCACCGTCGGGGCCGGGCGCTCCATCCGGCCCGGGAGCACCCTGGGGCCCCTGCGGGCCTACGGGGCCAGGCGCGCCGGGAGCACCGTCAGGGCCCGGGGCGCCGTCGGGACCGGGCAGACCCGGCGCACCGTCGGGACCGGGCAGACCGACCGGACCGACCGGCCCCTGCGGACCCACCGGACCAGGCGCACCATCCGGGCCGGGTGCTCCAGGCATGCCGGGCGCACCATCCGGACCGGGCGCTCCGGGCAGGCCAGGCGCACCGTCGGGACCGGGCGCTCCAGGCATGCCCGGCGCACCATCCGGTCCAGGCAGACCCGGCGCACCGTCGGGACCGGGCGCTCCAGGCGGGCCCTGCGGCCCGGGCGGCCCAGCCATACCGGGCGGAACCTTGCAGAGCCTCTGCGGCAGGAAAAGCGCCGCGCAAAGCGGGATGGTACCCGGCTCTACCGGGATGGCCGTGGGACGGCCGACCGTGGAGACGGTGACGCCCGGGGGAACTGGGCATGCCACATAACAGTTGATAGCGCCGTATGTACCAGATCCGAATAGAAAGGCACCACCCGGATTTCCGTAGACGACCCCGGCCCCGGCGTAACCGGTCGCCACGGGACGGGGTGGCGGACCCGCCACGGCTTCGGCGCCCGCAGGAGCAGGCGAATGGATGAGCGCGACACCGGTGAGCACGCCGCTCACCAAAGCGCGCTTCGTATAATTAGTCACCCTTTGATTGTCCCACCAGCGGTCTTTGAAAGCCCCTGGCGACCACAATGTTTTGCCAGCTGATAAAGTCGGCGACCACGTTTTCCCGAACCGGTTGGAAAACCTGCGCGGCGCGATGTATCTCTTTGCCTGCGGCCAATACTCGCCACGAGAACAATACATCGAAGTATTTAACGTAAAACGCCCGGACTAAGCAATATAAATGCGTCGCATTGGCCCGGGAGCGGCGGCCTCCCCATGGTCACCCGTTGGTGGGGAACCCCAGGTTCACGCCGCCGTGGCTCGGGTCGAGCCAGCGGGACGTGACGACCTTGCCACGCGTGTAGAAGTGGACGCCCTCGGTGCCGTGGACATGCGTGTCGCCGAACAGCGAGGCCTTCCAGCCGCCGAAGCTGTAGAACGCCATCGGCACCGGGATCGGCACGTTGATGCCGACCATGCCGACCTCGACCTCGTTCTGGAAGCGCCGCGCGGCGCCGCCGTCGTTGGTGAAGATCGCGGTGCCGTTGCCGTACTCGACATCGTTGATGATCTTCATCCCCTCCTCGTACGAGGAGATGCGGACGATCGACAGCACCGGGCCGAAGATCTCGTCCCGGTGGACCGCCGACCCCGGCGCCACCTGGTCGACGACCGTGGGGCCGAGCCAGAAGCCCGGGGTGCCCGCGGCGGTCGTGCCGCCCTTGACCGGCGTCTCGCGGCCGTCGACGACGATCTTGGCGCCCTCGGCCACCGCGGTGTCCAGGTAGGAGGCGACCTTGTCGCGGTGCGGGCCGGTGACCAGCGGGCCCATGTCGGAGGCGGGGTCGTCGCCGGGCCCGACGGTCAGCCGGCCCACCCGCTCGACGATCTTGCCGACCAGTTCGTCGCCCACCGGGTCGACCGCGAGCACGACCGAGATCGCCATGCAGCGCTCCCCCGCCGAGCCGAAGCCCGCGTTCACGGCGGCGTCGGCGACCAGGTCGAGGTCGGCGTCCGGCAGGACGAGCATGTGGTTCTTGGCGCCGCCGAGCGCCTGCACCCGCTTGCCGTGCCGGGTGCCGGTCTCGTAGACGTACCGCGCGATCGGCGTGGAGCCGACGAAGGAGACGGCGCGCACGTCGGGGTGCTCCAGCAGCCGGTCGACGGCGGCCTTGTCGCCGTGCACGACGTTGAAAACGCCGTCCGGCAGGCCGGCCTCCTTCCACAGCGCCGCCATGAGCATCGAGGCCGACGGGTCGCGCTCGGACGGCTTGAGCACGAAGGTGTTGCCGCACGCGATCGCGACGGGGAACATCCACATCGGCACCATCGCCGGGAAGTTGAACGGCGTGACGCCGGCGACCACACCCAGCGGCTGGCGCAGCGAGAAGGAGTCGACGCTGGTCGAGACGTTCTCGGAGAAGCCGCCCTTGAGCAGGTGCGGGATGCCGCAGGCGAACTCCACGACCTCCAGGCCGCGTGCCACCTCGCCGAGCGCGTCGGAGTGCACCTTGCCGTGCTCGGCGCTGATCAGCGCGGCCAGCTCGCCGCGGCGGGCGTACATCAGCTCGCGGAACCGGAACAGCACCTGGGCCCGCCTGACCAGCGAGGCGTCCCGCCACGCCGGGAACGCCGCCTTGGCCGCCGCGACCGCGGCGTCCACGTCGGCGGCGGCGGCGAGGTCGACGTGGCCGCTGACGGCGCCCGTGGCGGGGTCGAAGACCTCGCCCCTGCGCTCGGGCCGCGCGGCCGCCGTCTCGGCGCCGTCGATCCAGTGCGTGATGCGCTTCACCGGCCGCTCCTCCCGCGTCACTTGCCGACCTCCTCGTTGACGGTCTCCAGCGCGGCCCGGATGATGCCGAGCCCCTCCCTGGCCTCGTCGTCGGTGAGCGTCAGCGGCGGCGCCATGCGCAGCGTGCTGCCGTAGAGCCCGCCCTTGCCGGCCAGCAGGCCGCGCTTCTTGGTCTCCTCCATGAACCGGCCGGCCAGCGCGGGCGCGGGGGCGCCGGTGGCGGGGTCGACCAGTTCGAGCGCGAACATCAGGCCCTTGCCGCGGACCTCGCCCACGATGGGCAGCCGGGTCTTGGCCTCCCGCAGCCCGTCGAGCAGGATCGCGCCGGTGACGGCCGCGCGCGACTGGAGGTCGTGTTCGAGCACGTAGTCGAGGGTGGCGTTGGCGGCGGCCATGGCGATCGGGTTGCCGCCGAAGGTGGACAGGCCGATGGCGTGCGGGGCGTCCATGAGGTCGCCGCGCGCCACCACGCCGCCGACGGCGAAGCCGTTGCCCAGGCCCTTGGCGAAGGTCATCATGTCGGGCGTCATGTCGTGGTTCTGGATGCCGAAGAACGCCGACCCGGTGCGGCCCCAGCCGGTCTGCACCTCGTCGGAGATGAAGAGGATGCCCTCCTCGTCCAGGACCTCCTTGTAGGCCCGGAACAGCCCGTCGGGCGCCATGGTGAAGCCGCCGACGCCCTGGATCGGCTCGGCGATCAGCGCGGCGACGTCCCTGGAGACGGCGGTGGCGAGCAGATGGCGCAGGTCGTCGACGCACACCGCGATGTAGTCGGCGTCGGAGAGCCCGCGGAACTGCGCGAGGTGGCGGTCGGCGCCGTGCAGGAAGTGCACGTTGAGCGGCGACAGCGAGTTGTTCTTCCAGGTGCGGTTGCTGGTGATCGCGATCGCGCCGAAGCTGCGGCCGTGGTAGCTCTGCCGCATGGCCAGCACCTGGTCGGTGCCGCGGGCGTAGGTCGCGAGCAGCAGCGCGGCCTCGTTGGCCTCGGTGCCGGAGTTGGTGAAGAAGACCTTCGCGTTCTCGATGCCCGACAGCCTGGCGATCTTCTCGGCGAGCTCGACCTGGCCGCGCATCAGGTAGAGCGTGCTGGTGTGGACGATGCCCGAGGCGAGCTGGCGGTCCACCGCCTCGCGCACCTCGGGCACGTCATAGCCGATCATGTTGGTGAGGATGCCGGCGAAGAAGTCGAGGTAGGCGCGGCCTTCGGCGTCGACGACGCGGTTGCCCTTCCCCCGCACGATCTCGATCGGCTCGTCGTAGTAGAGGGACATCCAGCTCGGCATGACCGCACGGTGGCGCGGCAGAAGGTCGGACATAGTCAGATTATCGCGATTGGCAGTCATCGCTCCTACCTTCACTGTGTCGGCGCACCGGGGAATCACCTTACAGGTTGCTACCCTTCACCTTCTAATGTCCGGTAAGTAGGTCGACATAATGTCAGGACATAATTCAAGCACCGGTCAGGCCACGGGCTCGCGCCGGAGCTCGGCCACCGGAACGGCGCGCGGGCGCAACAGCACGAACGCGAGCACGCCCGCCGCGACGGTGAACGCGGCGCCCACCCACGCCCCGAACGACATCGCCGACACGAACGCCTCCTTCGCGGTGACCGCCAGACCGGCGTCGTCCAGCCTCAGCGCCTCGCCGATCGAGTCGCGGGCGGCGGCGGGCGCGCCGTCCGGCATGCGGGCGGTGTAGACCCCGGCGAGCACGCTGCCGAGCACGGCCACGCTCAGCGCCATGCCTGCCTGCTGCATGGTGTCGTTCAGCGCCGAGCCGACGCCGGCGTGCTCGGGCGGCACCGCCCCCATCAGGGTCGCGTACGCGGCGGGCCCCGCGAGGCCTCCCCCGACCCCCATGAGCATCAGCCCGGTGATGAGCATGCCGTACCCGTCGTCGATGCCGATGAGCCCGAGCACCGCGAAGCCGCCGGCGATCACCAGCAGGCCGGTGGCGATCAGCAGCCGATTGCTGACCCGCTGACCGAGCGCCGCCCCGACCCCGTTGAACACCGCGGCCGCGACGGCGTACGGCAGGAGCGCGAGGCCCGCCTGCAGGGGTTTGTAGCCCAGGACGAACTGCAGGTACTGCGTCAGCATGAGCAGCAGCGCGCCGGTGCCGAACGACATCAGGAGGATGGAGAACGACGACCCCCGGAAGTCGCGGTCGCCGAACAGCGACAGCGGCAGCATGGGATGCTCGCAGCGCCGTTCCCACAGCACGAAGCCCACCAGCGCCACGATCGCGACGGCCGTTCCGGCCAGGCCCGTGACCGACGTCCACCCGGCGCGCGGGGCCGCGATGACCACGTACACCAGGGCGCCCATGCCGACGGTGGCCAGCAGCGCGCCGACGGGGTCGACGGGGCGGGCGGGCGCGCGCGACTCGGGCATCAGCAGCACGGCGGCCACGACCGCGACGGCCGCGATGGGGATGTTCAGCAGGAACACCGAGCCCCACCAGTAGTGCTCCAGCAGGAAGCCGCCCACCGTCGGCCCCGCGATCACGCCGACCATCGCCACCGCGCTCCAGGCGGCGATGGCCTTGCGCCGCTCCGACTCGTCGAAGACGGTGATCAGGATCGACAGGGTGCTCGGCATCAGGAACGAGCCGCCGACGCCCATCAGCGCGCGAGCGCCGATGAGCTGCCAGGGCTCCTGGGCGGCCATCGCCACCGCGGACGCGCCGCCGAACAGCACCAGCCCGATGATCAGGAAGCGGCGCCTGCCGTACCGGTCGGAGAGGCTTCCCGCGGTGAGCAGCAGCCCGGCGAAGACCAGGATGTAGGCGTCGATGATCCACTGGATGTCGGCCGAGGTCGCCCCCAGGTCGCGGATCAGCGACGGGATGGCGAGGTTCAGCACCGTGTTGTCCACGACCAGGACGAGCAGGCTCAGGCACAGCACGGCGAGGATCCACCAGCGCCGGGGGTCCTTCCCGTCCTGCCCGTCCCGCTCTTCTCGTACAGCGTTCGAGTTCACTCGCACACTGTACGAGGGAAGCCGCACGATGTGCGAGCCGTTTTATCCTTGAGCGAACAAGGGAGCGAACGGTGCCAGACAAGTCATGGTTCACCACGGTCTGGGCGCGCGAGGCGGAGCGCCCGAGCGGCCGAGACCAGCCCGCGCTGAGCCGTGACCAGATCGTCCGAGCCGCCGTCGAGCTGCTCGACGCCGAGGGGCTCGACTCCCTCAGCATGCGCAAGCTCGCCGCCAGGCTCGGCTCGGGCGCCACGAGCATCTACTGGCACGTCGCCAGCAAGGACGAGCTGCTGGAGCTCGTGCTCGACGAGGTGTACGGCGAGGTCGCGGTCCCCGACCCCGCCGCCGTCGGCTGGCGGGACGCCGTCGCGGTGCTCGCCTACGGCCTGCGCGGCGCGCTGGTCAAGCACCCGTGGGCCATCACGCTGGTCTCCTCGCGGCCCGCCCTCGGCCCGAAGTCGCTGGCCGCCAACCACGCCCTGCTCAAGGCGTTGGAACTGGCCGGCTTCCCGCACACCACCGGCGACTACGCCGCCGCGGCCGTCCTCGCCTACGTCCTGGGCGCCACCACGCCCGAGGTCGCCTGGCTGAACACCATCGGCCGGTCGGAGGTCGCCACCGAGGAGTGGCTGAAGGCCATGAGGCCTCAGATCGAGATCGCCGCCGCCGACTACCCCGACCTGGTGTGCCGCCTGACCGACCTACAGGACGGCGACGTCATGGCCATGCGCCATCTCAGCTTCGACTTCGGCCTCGTGGCCCTGCTCGACGGCCTCGAAGCCCGGCTCAGGCAGGCATGAGGGCCGGAACCCGACACTGTGTCACGTAGGGGGCAGTCGAGTTTACACGGTGATTTACTAGGCTCGGACATATGCTACCGACCCTCGCAGATGTCCTCGCTTTGGACGCCGTCCGCCGGGGAAACCCCCGCGTGGTGGCCGGGTCCGACCGGCTGGACTCGCGGGTGCGCTGGGTCCACGTCGGGGAGATCAGCGACATCGCCCACCTGCTCCGCGGCGGCGAGCTGATCCTCACCACCGGAGTGGCCCTCCCGGAAGAACCCGACAAACTCGCCCAGTACATCGCCGAGCTCGCGGCCGTCGGCGCCTCCGGCCTGATCGTCGAACTCGGCCGCAGGTTCATCGACGAGATGCCGCGCGCCGTCGTCGAGTCGGCCGAGACGCACGGCCTGCCGCTGGTCACCCTCGCGCGCGAGACCCCGTTCGTGCAGATCACCGAGTCGGTGCACGCGCGGATCATCGACATCCAGCTCGAGGAGCTGCGCGCCTCCGACCAGCTGCACGAGGTGTTCACCGACCTGTCCGTCGAGGGGGCGTCCCCGGCGGAGGTGCTGATCCAGGTCGCACGCCTGTCGGGACGCCCGGCGCTGCTGGAGAACCTCGCCCACCAGGTGCTGGCCTGCGAGTCCGCCGACCGCGACACCGGCACCATGCTGGCCAACTGGGAGGCGCGGTCGCGGGCCGTCGCGCCCACCCAGCGCACCGCCTACGACGCCGCCTCCGGCTGGCTGGTGACGATGGTCGGCGCGCGCGGCCACGACTGGGGCCGGCTGATCCTGTTCCTGGACGCTCCGCCGGGCCCGCGCGACATCGTCCTGGCCGAGCGCGCCGCCACCACGCTCGCCCTCGGCCGGCTCCTGGAACGCCACCAGGAGAGCCTGGAACGCCAGGCGCACGGCACGATCCTCACCGGCATCCTCACCCACGCCTACGCCGACCCCGACGAGGCCGCCGCGCGCGCCCGCGCCGTCGGCGTGCCGCTCACCGGCCGCAACCTCATCAGCGTCGTCCTGCGGCTGACCGAGACCGAGACCACGCTCAACCTGCAGGCCCAGGCGCGGCTCGACGAGCTGGCCGAGGCGGCCGCCGCGGCCTGCCGCGACGCCCGGCTGCCCGCCCTCGTCGGCGCCCTGGACCAGAACCGCGTCGGCGTCCTGCTCCCCCTGCCGCCCCGGACGCTCGCCGAGGTGGCGCTGACCACGCTCGCCGAGCGGCTGCGCGCCGTGTTCCCCACCCCGTTCGTCCTGGCCGCCGGGTCGGTCGTCGAGTCCGTCAGGGACGTGCGGCGCAGCTTCCTCGAAGCCGAGCAGGTCGCCGACGCCGCCGCGCGGCAGCCCGACAGGCGGCCGTTCTACCGGCTGCCCGACCTGCGGCTGCGCGGACTGCTCCACCTGCTGCGCGACGACGCGCGGCTGCAGACCTTCGCCGAACGCGAGCTCGGCCCCCTGCTCGCCCACGACGCCCACCGGGGCGGCGACCTCACCGCCATCCTGCGGACGTACCTGGAGGCCGGCCGCAACAAGGCGGTCGCCGCCCAGCGCGCCCACCTGTCCCGGCCCGCCTTCTACGACAGGCTCCGCCGCCTGGAACGCGTCCTGGACACCGACCTGGACGACGTCGAGGCCTGCCTCTCGCTGCACGTCGCCCTGCTCGCCCTGGAGTCGTTCCGGCGGGAGATCCGCTGACACCCACCGGCCGGGAGACGAGGGCCGGCCGTCGCCCACCCGGGCACAGAACGGCAGATGACCGACAAAGCGGTTACATTCTCGTAGACGTTGGCGTGTTCCCCCCCGCCGGGCGTGTCCGCTCCAAGACCATGGTGCATCAAGGAGTAGATCACCCCCAGGAGCCTTGATGCCACGTCGTCTCGCCGCCGGTCTCGCCGCCGTCACGCTCGCAACCGTCATGGCACCGGCGCCGGCGATGGCCGACCCCGAGGCCGCGTCGGCGCGCGCGGCGCTGCCGACGACGAACTTCCCGCTGGGACGGCCCGGCGCCGCGGCCCAGAAGCACAGGGCCGTCGCGGCCGGCATCGACCTGTTCACGCTCGACCACGGCACCGCCACCGAGGGGTACACCGTGTCGGTGCTGAAGGGCGGCAAGGACGTCTTCTCCGAGGAGGAGGCCGGCGCCCTGGCGCAGGCCGTGGAGGCGGCGGGCCTCACCGCCGGCGTCCAGCGGTTCACCCGTCCTGGCGTCGCCGACTACCCCGAGGCCGTCGGCCACATGGTCCGCGTCGGCCTGTGGGACCTCGACGATCGGGCCAAGGCGGCCAAGACCGTCGGGAAGCTCAAGGACGCCGGCATCAGCTCCAAGGTCGACTACCTCGGCGACGACGGCACCAAGACCACCGGCCCGTGGGACGTCCGCGTCCTCACCGTCGACCCCCGCGCCTTCAGGGGCTCCTACCACGCCAGCATCGGCACGAGCGTGGCCAAGCGCGAGACCCCGTCCTCGATGGCCAAGCGCGCCGGCGCGGTGGCGGCGGTCAACGGCGGCTTCTTCAACATCCACACCGAGAGCCACCTGCGCGGCGAGCCCGTCGGCGTGTCCGTGGTCGACGGCCGCCTGCTCAGCGAGGCCGTGGCCGGGCGCAGCGCGCTCGTGCTCAAGGGCCGCACCGCGCGCGTCACCGAGGTCAAGACCACGATCACCGCCAAGTCGGTCGACGGCGAGCGCACCGCCGTCACCGGCGTCAACCGCGTCGCGCGGGCCGACGAGCTCGTGCTCTACACCGAGGAGTACGGCGCCAAGACCCCCTCCGACGACGGAGCCGAGGCCGTCCTGGACTCCGAGGGCTCGGTGATCGAGCTGCGCCCGGCCGGGGGCCGCGTCAAGCCCGGCACCCGGGTGCTGCACGGCACCGGCATCATGGGCGACTGGATCTGGTCGCACGCGTGGGAGACCTGGAAGGTCGACATCACCTCCAAGGTCGTCGACCTGCGCACCGGCAAGGCCATCCCGCTCACCCCGGAGACCAGCGTCATCGGGGGCGGCGTCGGCCTCGTCCGCAACGGCCGCGAGCGCATCACCGCCAAGGCCGACGGCCACGCCAGCATCAACATGATCATGCGCAGGCATCCCCGCACGATCGCCGGCGTCACCAAGTCCGGCAAGCTGCTTCTGGCCACCGTCGACGGCCGCAAGCCCGGCGTCACGGTCGGCGCCTCGATGATCGAGGCCGCCCACCTGATGCTCTGGCTGGGCGCCCGGCAGGCCATCAACCTGGACGGCGGCGGCTCCAGCGCCATGGTCGTCAAGGGCAAGCTGGCCAACCGTCCCTCCGACGGCGCCGAGCGCCCCGTGGGCGACGCCCTGCTCGTCGTTCCCTAGTGTCCTAAAGCGGACACTCAACCTCCGCCGGTCGATCGAGGGCGATTCCGCCGCCTCGCGCGTGTGCCATCCGGCGGCACGCCGGGTTCGCCCCGCTGACGTGCACCTTGTCACGTCGGCCGCACCGCGGGCGTCCGTGCGGATGCCGTGACCTGCCGGTTTTCGGGCGGCCTGCCTACTCGGCCAACGACGGGCCGTTTGACCGGCGATGTCAGGCGGGGCCGGGGCCACCGGAACGGTTGGGTCTTCTCACCGCTGCCCCGCCGGGTTATCAAAAGCCGTAAGGGATGTGTGAGAACACGCTCCGCATCCCTGACCAGACCTCGCTCGCCGCCCCGGCGTCGCGGTCGCCTGCCCGTGTCCAGCCCCCCGAGCGCACGAGGACGCAATGCATCAGTTACGCAGAGTGATCATCAGAATGCTGTGCATCACCGCCCTGCTGGCGGCGGGCCTGACGGCGGTCGCGACCGCCGCCGGGGCCGCCGTGCCGAACCGGTGGGGGTTCGCGCACGTGAACGTCAACAACGGCGTCCCCGACATCGCCCGCCAGGCCGGGAGCTGGCCGGCCGGGCCGACGGTCACGGTCACCCCCGGCGGCATCGGCCAGACCTACGTGCGGTTCCCGCAGATCGGCATCCCGAGGGGCGGGATCGTGCACGTGACGGCGATCTCGCAGGAGGCCGTGTGGTGCCAGGTGCAGAAGTGGGGCCAGTCCGGTGCCGACGAGATCGTCGTGGTGCAGTGTTACCGCTACGGCGGCGCGGCGGTGTTCACGCCGTACAGCATCGTGTTCTCCGAGAGCTCCGGCCGGATGGCGCCGCCCGGCGCGTTCGGCTACATCCACTGGACCGGAAGCGCGATCGGCTCGACCTACAACTCCTCGGGCGTCGCGAACAACGTCGGGCCGACGGGCGTCGGGGTGTGGACCGTCACCCTGCCCGGCCTCGGATCCTCGACGATCGCCGGAAACATCCAGGTCACCGCGGTGAACCCCAGCGTGCCCGCCCGCTGCAAGGTAAGCGCGTGGGCGCCGATCGCGGCCGCCCAGCAGATCCAGGTCCGGTGCCACAACGCCACCAACGTGCCGCTCAACACCGGGTGGAACCTCACCTACCAGCGCGAGCGGGCGATCACCGGCGGGGTGAACCCGCCGAGGAACTTCGCCTACGTCTTCGACAACTCCCCGGCCAACCCCGGGCCGTACACCCCGGTGCCGCCGGCGATCACCTTCAACTCCCAGGGGTCGTTCAACGACATCATGTCGGCCGGGCTCGGCTTCCGGCTGGTGTCCTTCTACCAGGTCGGGGCGCTCCCGGACAACGTGCAGGTGACCGCCTTCGGCACCGGCCCGGAGTTCTGCAACCTCCTCACCCTGTGGAACACCTTCGGCGTGGACGTTCGGGTACGTGACGTCGTCTGCTACAACGCCGTCACCCGCGTCAACCAGCCGAGCTTCACCACCTACGTCTCGGCCCGCTGACGCGCTGGCTCCCTCCGGACGTCGAAGTCCGGAGGCGGGCTCCGACTCACCGGTGACAGGCGCCGGGGAGGACTGAGCCTCCTCCCCCGTAACCGTCCCGTGGGAGGAGCCCAGCGTGAAGTACATGATCATGCTCTACGCGAGCCCGGCGACCCGGGACGCCTTGTCCGCCGGCCAGCGCGACGAGGTGCTCCGGGACCACGACCGGTTCCGCGGCCTGACAGACGGGTCGGGTGAGCTTCTCGGCGCCGAGACGCTCGCCGACCCGTCCACGGCCGTCACCGTCCGGATACGCGAGGGAATCCCGACGGTGACGGCCGGCTCCTGCGGGGAGGCCGGGGAGCACCTCAGCGGCTACTACCTGGTTGACTGCGAGAGCCGGGAACGCGCGGTCGAGCTTGCCGCGCTCGTTCCCGCCGGATACACGGCGACAGAGGTTCGGCCGCTGATGAACCAGAACGGGACGGAGATGTGACCGGCGAGACCCACATCGAGGGCGTGCTGCGGGAGCTGGCACCGCAGGTCCTCGGCATCCTCATCCGCCGGCACGGCTGGTTCGACGCGTGCGAGGACGCCGTGCAGGAGGCCCTGCTCGCCGCCACCGTGCAGTGGCCCGGCGAAGGCGTTCCGGACAACCCCCGCGCATGGCTGATCACCGTGGCGACCCGCCGGCTCACCGACCAGTGGCGCAGCGACCACGCTCGCCGCCGGCGGGAGGCGACGATCACCGCGATGGACCTGGCCTCGGCGCCGTCGGAGCCCGGCCCGGACGAGGACCGGCCGGCCGAGCGGGACGACACGCTGACCCTGCTGTTCCTGTGCTGTCACCCCGCCCTCACCGGGGCCTCGCAGATCGCGCTCACGCTCCGGGCGGTCGGCGGCCTGACGACGGCGCAGATCGCCCGCGCCTTCCTGGTGCCCGAGGCGACCATGGCGCAGCGCATCAGCCGGGCCAAGCAGCGCATCAAGGGCGCCGGCACCACGTTCCACATGCCGACCGGCGACGAGCGCGCCGAGCGCCTGGGCGCGGTGCTGCACGTGCTCTACCTGATCTTCAACGAGGGGTACACGGCGACGTCGGGCCCCGACCTGCACCGCGAGGACCTCACCGCCGAGGCCATCCGCCTCACCCGCCTGGTGCACCGGTCGCTGCCCGGCGACGGCGAGGTGACCGGCCTCCTGGCGCTCATGCTGCTCACCGACTCGCGCCGCCCGGCGCGCACCGGTGCCGACGGGACCCTGGTGCCGCTGGCCGAGCAGGACCGCACCCTCTGGAACGCCGCGTACATCAAGGAGGGCGTGGCGCTCATCAGCGACGCCCTGGCGAACAGCCCCGTCGGCCCATACCAGCTCCAGGCCGCCATCGCCGCCGTCCACGCGGAGGCCGGACACGCGGACGACACCGACTGGCCGCAGATCCTCGCCCTCTACGTCCTGCTCGGACACGTCGCCCCGAACCCGATGGTGACGCTCAACCACGCCGTGGCCCTGGCCATGGTCGACGGCCCGCGAGCCGGCCTGGCTCTGCTGAAGACGCTGGACGACGACGACCGGGTGACCGCCCACCACCGGCTCGACGCGGTGCGCGCCCATCTGCTGGAACTCTCCGGCGACCCGGAGGCCGCCGGAGCCCACTACCGCCAGGCCGCCCGCCGCACCACGAGCCTGCCCGAGCAGCGCTACCTGGAAAGCCAGGCCGCCCGCCTGACCCGATAAGCGCGAGCCCTCCGTGGTGCACGGTCCCCTGATCGAGCCAGTCTGATCGAGCCCGTCACCGGAAACCGGCCGTCGCCCGAGTCGGCGACGTAGGCTCCGGCGGGAAAGGGCCGGTGAACGCGAAAGGGCCGCCCACACCGTGGACGGCCCTCAACACACGACAACGAACAGGAACAACGCGAGGGAGCCACCCACAATCCGTGGACGGCTCCCTCGCGTCACCTGTCATTCAAAATTTTGTCCGGCGGTGTCCTACTCTCCCACACCGTCCCCGGTGCAGTACCATCGGCGCTGGAAAGCTTAACTT